>NZ_PPHG01000025.1 GCF_002904295.1 Amycolatopsis sp. CA-128772 | reverse complement strand
CCATGTACCAGTCGGGCTGGGACCCGGCCGAGACCTGTGCCGGGTTGTACGGGCCGAAGTTCCACACCGGGTTGATCTGGAACAGCCCCGACATCAACGCCAGCACCCCCACCACCAGGGTGAAGAACGCGCCGCCCTTGAGCGCGAAGTACGGCATGATCCGCACCCCGACCACGTTGGACTCCTTGCGCCGCACCCCCGGGAACTGCGTGTGCTTCTGATACCACACCAACGCCAGGTGCACCCCCACCAGCGCCAGCATGATGCCCGGCAGCAACAGGATGTGCAGCGTGTACAACCGCGGGATGATCTGATCCCCCGGGAACTCCCCACCGAACAACGCCCAGTGGATCCACGTCCCCGCCACCGGCACCGACAACACGATCCCCGACAGCGTCGCCCGGATCCCGGTACCCGAAAGCAGGTCATCCGGCAGCGAATAACCGAAGAAGCCTTCGAAGCAGCCCAGGATCAGCAGCAGCCCGCCGATCACCCAGTTCGCCTCACGCGGACGCCGGAACGCGCCGGTGAAGAAGATCCGCAGCATGTGCACGGCCATCGACGCCACGAAGATCAGCGCCGCCCAGTGGTGCAGCTGCCGCATGAACAGCCCGCCACGGACGTCGAAGGAGAGGTCCAGCGTCGTGCGGAACGCCTGCGACATCTCCATGCCCTGCAGGTTCTTGAAGCTGCCGTGGTAGACGACCTCCTGCATGGAGGGGTCGAAGAACAGCGTCAGGTACACCCCCGTCAGCAGCAGGATGATGAAGCTGTAGAGCGCGATCTCGCCCAGCAGGAACGACCAGTGGGTCGGGAACACCTTGTTCATCTGGTGCCGCAGACCCTTGGCCAGCTGGTACCGCTGGTCGGCGTTGTTCGCGGCCTCGCCCAGGCGCCGCGCAGGAGCGCTCGAGCCCTTGGTCGGCGTGGTGAGTGAACTCATCGGCACCCCGCTCCTCCCGGTCGTCCCGCTTTCGACCGTGACACCGGGAGATCGATGCGGCAACCGGGCAGGCCGGTTTGCATCGGGTATGAATCGATACTTCTCGAAGTAACCCGAGTTTGTGGGGGTCCCAATCGAGCTTTGCATCGTGCCCGTTTCGCATGTGTTCCCCGCCGCCGCGCGGCCTCTAGGCTGGCGGGGTGGACGAGCCGACGCCGCCGCGCGTGTTGGTGATCGAGGACGCCGAAGCGATCCGGGTGCCGGTCGAGTCCGCGCTGGCCGACGCGGGTTTTGCGGTGCGCTCGCGGCCCGACGGCGCCGAGCTGGAGGCGGAGCTGGTCCGCACCCGGCCGGACCTGGTGGTGCTCGACGTGCTGCTGCCCGGGCGGGACGGGTTCGAGCTGCTGCGGGTGATCCGGCGGACCTCGGCCGCCGGCGTGGTGATGCTGACGGCGCGTGACGGCGTCGAGGACCGGCTGCGCGGGCTCGGCGAAGGGGCCGACGACTACCTGGTGAAGCCGTTCGTGCTCGCCGAACTGGTCGCGCGGGTGACCGCGGTGCTGCGCCGGACCGGACGCACCCGGCCGGCCGTCGAGGTCGGGGACCTCGTGATCGACGTCGAAGGCGGCCGCGCCCGCTACGGCGACACCGACGTCGAACTGACCTCGACCGAGTGGAAGGTGCTGGTGTACTTCGCCCAGCACCGGGACCGGGTGGTGTCCAAGACCCAGGTCCTCACCGCGGTGTGGGGCTACGGCGACTCCGCGCCGAACCTCGTCGAGGTCAACGTCAGCACCCTGCGCCGCAAGCTCGAAGCGCACGGACCGCGCGTGCTGCACACCGTGCGCGGCCAGGGGTACGTCCTGCGCGGCGAGCCGTGAGCCTGCGGACGGCGTCGCTGCGCCGGCGGGTCACCGTCACCGCGCTGGTGGTGCTGGCGGTCGTGCTGGTCGCCGTCGGCCTGGTGGTGGACGCGGTGTTCCGCGCGCAGGCCGAGCGGGACGTCAACTCGGTGCTCACCACCCGCGTCCAGCTCGCGCAGCAGCTGGCCAAGCAGAACGCGGCCCCGCAGACCCTGGTGCGGCGCGTCGAAACGCGGGGCGTGACGGGCTCGTTGACCCTGCCCGGCGGCGCGTTCTTCGGCACCGCGCCGCTGCCGGCGGACGCCCGGATCCGGCAGGTGCGCGCGACGCTGTCCGGGCCGCCGCGGATCAACGGCGCCAAGCTGGTCCTCACCGCCGACGAGTCCCTGATCGCGGCGGCCGAGCGGAGCCTGCGGTGGGTGCTGCTGGCCACCGGCGTCGCCGCGCTGGCCGTCGCCGCCGCCGCGCTGCTGCTGGCCGTGCGGTTCGCCCTCGCGCCGCTGGACGCCATGACCGCGCTGGCGCGTTCGATCGTGTCCGGGGAGCGTGGCGGCCGGCTCGCGCCCGAACGGACCGGCACCGATCTCGGGCGCGCGGCGGCCGCGTTCGACTCCGCCCTCGACGCGCTCGAAGGCGCGGAGGGCACGGCCCGGGCCTCCGAAGAGCGGACGCGGCGGTTCGTCGCCGACGCGGCCCACGAGCTGCGGACGCCGTTGGCGGGCGTGCAGGCGGCGGCCGAGGCGTTGCTGCAGCAGCCCCCGGACACACCTCACGAGCAGCGCGAACGGCTGCAGCTGCTGGTGGTCCGCGAGTCGCAGCGGGCCGGCAAGCTCGTCGCCGACCTGCTGGACCTGGCCCGGCTCGACGCGGGCGCCGAGCTCGACCGGGCCCCGGTGCCGCTGCGGGAGCTGGCCGCGGCGCAGGCCGAGCAGGTCGGGCTGACCGCGCCGGAGGTCACGGTCGAGGTGCGCGGGCCGGACACGACCGTGCTCGGCGACCGGGCCCGGCTGACCCAGATCCTCGCCAACCTGAGCGGCAACGCCGTCCGCGCGATGGACGGCCGGGGCACCCTCACCCTGGAAGTCACCGGCGACGGCGTGACGGTGACCGATACCGGCCCGGGCGTCCCGGCCGCGGACCGCGAACGGATCTTCGACCGGCTCGTCCGCCTCGACGCCGCCCGCACCCGATCCGGGTCGGGCCTGGGCCTCCCGATCGCCCGCGGGTTCGCCCGGGCCCACGGCGGTGACCTGTGGTGCGAAGCCGCGCCGGGCGGGGGAGCGCGGTTCCGCCTGGCCGGGCTGCCGTCCGTGCCGTGACGCTCAGGCGAACAACCCGTCGAGCCGCCCGCGGTGTCCCGGCAGGACCCGGCCCGCGTCCGTGCCGAGCACGTTCTCCACGAGCGAGGCGTAGACGTCGCGGAAGTCCGTGGTCAGCTTCAGGTCGCCGTTGTCGAGGTCGGTCAGGCTGGGCTCGGCGCCGTGGAAGCCGCCCTTGACCCGGGCGCCGAGGACGAAGACCGGTCCCGCCGTGCCGTGGTCGGTGCCCTGGCTGGCGTTCGCCGTCACGCGCCGGCCGAACTCCGAGTACACCAGCACCGTCGCCTGCTTGCCGCGGTCGGTCTTCGCCAAGCGCTGCGTGAACGGCGACAGGGCACCGTCCAGTTCGGTCAGCAGCCGCTGCTGGGTGCCGCGCTCGTCGGCGTGGGTGTCGAACCCGCCCAGCGACACCGAATACACCCGCGTCGGCACGCCCGCCTCGATCAGCCCGGCGACGACGTCGAGCTGCGCGGCCAGCTCGCCCTGGGCCTTCTGCCCGTCCTTCGCGGGCTTCCCGAGCGTCTGCACGGCCCGGTGCAGGTCGGTCACCGAACGAGCGGCACGGGCCTGCCAGAACCCTTCGCCGGGCTGCGCCGAGCCGAGGCCGGCGAACGCCTTCCCGAGCGCTCCGCCCGGCAGTTTCAGGCCGCCGACCGGCAGGGACGCGGCGGCGGTGCGTTCGCCGGCGAGCAGCGGCGGCAGGACCGGGTCGACCGAGACCGCGCGCAGCGGGTCGTCGCCGGTGGCGTCGAGCCAGCGGCCGAGCCAGCCCGTCGGCACCGACGTCTCCGGTGACGCCGTCTGCCAGATCGCCATCGACCGGAAGTGGCTGTGGTCCGGCTTCGGGTAGCCGACCCCGCGCAGCACGGCGAGCCGGCCGCCGTCCCAGAGGCTTTTGAACCCCTTCAGGCCGGGGTTCAGCCCCAGCCCCTCGCCCAGGTCCAGGACCTCGTCGGGCCGGTACGCGAGTTCCGGGCGCGCGTTCCGGTAGCCGGCATCGCCCGCCGGGACGACGGTGTTGAGCCCGTCGTTGCCGCCGTAGAGGGTGACGACGACCAGCACGCCGGCGTCCGGATCGAGGGGGCGCTCCTGCGCGGCCGACATCAGCCGGCCCCAGTCGACCTGCGTGGCGCCCGCGGCCAGCGCCGCGGCGGCCGTCACGCCGGTCGCGGTGAGGAACCTGCGACGGTTCACCTGCTGCACGATCGTCACCCGCTCACTACGTATTCGGGGGCACAAGCGGCCACTGTGGACAGTTCACGGGCGTTCCCGGCCAGCCCGGCCAGCGCGTTGCGGGTGCGGTCCGACCAGGCGTCGACGCCGAGCAGGTCGCCGATCGCGGCGACCTTGTCCCGCGCCTTCGCCACCACGCCGAGATCCGCGTGCGCGGCGACCAGCTGGGCGGCGTGCAGCCGCGCCACCCCGGCCGACGTCGTCAGCCACGCCCCGCCCGCGGCCCAGCCCCCGACGCTCGGCGGCTGGAACGGCACCTGGCCCATCCCGCGCAACGCCGCCGGCAGCTGGTCCCGGGCCTTCTCGTCGAGCTTCCCCGGCCGGACACCGAGCGCGCGCAGCAGCCCGGCCAGCCATTCGACCGGCTGCTTCACCAGGGACGTCTCGCTGTCGTGGAACGCGGCTTCGCCGGTGATCGCGCGCACCAGGGCGCCGATGTCGCGGCGGCTGCCGTAGGCGGCCACGAGCCGGTTGAGCGTGTCCGGCGGCGGCGGGGTCGTGGACACCAGCCGGGACCAGAGCCGCCCGGTGACGAACGCGGCCGAATCGGGGCGGCCGAGCACGAGGTCCACAAAGGACCCGGCGTCGAAGTCGGCGCTGGCGCCCAGAATCCGCTTCACGCCGTTGTCGTGCCGCTTGGCGACCAGCTGCGCGCCGGTGGCGTCGCGCTTGGCGGTCCAGCCGGTGAGCGCGCGGGCGGCCTCGCGGACGTCGTCCTCGGTGTAGTGCCCGATGCCGAGGGTGAACAACTCCATGAATTCGCGCGAGAGGTTTTCGTTCGGCTTGCCGGCTTTGTTGCTGTTGCCGTCGAGCCACAGCAGCATCGCGGGGTCGACGACCATCGCGCGGGCCAGGTCGGTGAAGCTGCCGAGGGCGTGCTCGCGCTGGGTCCGGTTCTGCGCGAGCATCAGCCGCGGGCTGCGCACCTTCTGCTCGCCGGTGGCGAAGTGGCCGTGCCAGAACCAGGTCAGCCGTTCCACGGACGCGAGGTCGGCGGCCACCATCCGGTCCAGCCACCACCCGACGGCCTGCGTCACCTGCGCCTGCGTCGTCCGGCGAGCCCGCTGCTTCGCGGCCGGATCCCGGCCGGGCGCGTCCGGCGGCGGCCCGGGATCGGGCATCGGCGTCGCGGCCGCCCCGGCATCCGGCCCGCCACCCAGCAGCCGGTCCCGGGTCTCGGCGAACCCGCGGTCCAGCTCACCGGCCCGCGGCCCGAAGCCGAGCCGGTCGTGCAGCCGCCGCACGGCGGCCCGTTCGGAGAGCACCACCATGAGGTCGATGGTCCAGCCCGGACCACACCGGCGGCGAGGGTGTCCCGGGTTTCTTAAGCCGATCCACAGGCAGCGTCGGCAGTCCGGTTCGCACAGACTGGCTCCGGTGCCGCCCGGCTCGGCTTGTCCGTCGCGGACCGGCCATTCCGCCGACGCGCCAGAACGGCGATTCTCCGCTTTCCCGGGACCATGTCCACTTGCCCCTTCGGCTTCGCCGCCGGGATCGCCCTCGTCCCGACTCCGCGGCGATCGCCGCGCAACCCATGGACGTCCAGGCCGCGCTCGGCGAACGGCTCACGCACGGCCTCGGTGACCACACCGCGGGCGCCTGCTACGACCACGCACACCTGGTCGTGACGAGCACCGATGCCGAGCCGCGGCCCTTCCGCCGGTCCGAGCCGGCTGCGGTGACCGATCGGCTGTACCGGTCCGACCGCATTCCCGGCACGGTCTGGCGGATCGACCCCCGGGAGGGGCAGGTCCGGGCTCACCGCCGGGCACTGCGGGGTCGCGACGAACGACTGGTGGGCCGATTCCGGTGAGGACCAGCACATCGCGAGCACCCAGCGGGCCGGCTTCCCGGGCACGGACTACTCCTACGCCGCCTACGACCCGGGAGCCGAGGGGCCCAGCGCGGTAACCACCGGCCAGGAGCTCACCGGCGCCGGGGACGTTGCAGGCGTACGGTCTCAGCCTTCCGTGACCGCCCTGCCGGAGAGCATTCCGTCCGGTCATCAGGATTCGGCATGCGCCGCCGGTTCCGGGTCCACTTCGGCGAGGGTCCACCCGCCGCGACGGCGCAGGACCAGGACGTAGTACGCCACCGCCAGGAGGATCATCGCCGCCGTCACCAGCAGGCTCGGCCGGCCGATCTCCGGGTCCAGCATGTTCTGGTACACCACGTACACCAGGGCGATCAGGGCCAGCATCGGGGCGACCGGGAACCACGGCATCCGGTAGCGCGCGTGCGCCGTCGTGCCCGTCCGGCGGCCGGTGATGGCGCCCAGGCACAGCGCCGCGTACACCACGACGATCGACGTGCTCGTCACCACCAGCAGGAGCTTGGGGTTCGCGAAACAGAGCGCGGCCGCCACGACGCCGGTGCCGATCGTGGGGATCCAGGGCGTGCCGAACCTCGGGTGCACCGCCACCAAAGCCTGGTTGACCGCGCGCGGCCAGGCGGCGTCGCGGCCGGTGCTGAACGCCATGCGTGCGCTGATCAGGACGATCGCCAGCACCGCGTTCACCACCGCCACGGCCACCGCGACGCTGAGGACCTTGTCCAAGGTGCCCCCGCCGCGGGCCTCGATGAAGTACGACAGCATGTTCTCCGAGCCGAACAGCGCGTTCAGGTCGGGCGCGCCGAGCAGGACGGCCGTGATCGGGAGCAGCTCCGCCAGCACCGTGATGCCGAGCGACATCAGCACCACGCGGGCGATGCCGCGTGCGGCGTCCTTCGTCTCCTCGCCGAAGTACACCGCCGAGCCGTAGCCGTTGTACGCGAAGATCGCCACCGACGTCGCGACCGCGATGGCGCCCGCCGTCGCCGGGCCGCCGCCGGCCGCGACCGGGTGGGTCAGCAGGTCGGTGAAGGGCCGGGCGGGCCGGGACAGGCCGAGCGCGGCGACCACGGCCAGTGCGAGGATCTCGACGCCGAGGAACACGCCCGTCACCCAGGCGTTCAGCTTGATGTCGAAGATCCCCACCACCCCGGCGAGCACGCAGGTCACCGCCGCGGCGACCGTGCCGTTCAGGCCGGGGAACACCACGCCGAGGTAGGTGCCGACGCCGAGGGCGATCACCGCGACGATCAGCGTCTGCGTGACGAGCATCAGGACGAGGACGACGAACCCGGGGAGCCGGCCCAGAGTGCGCGCGGTGATCGCGTAGTCGCCGCCGGAGAGCGGGAACGCCGACGCGAGCTCGGCGTAGACGAACGCCATGAAGACGCCGACCACGGCGGCCCCGAGGAAGCTGAGGAACGCGCCGGTCCCGGCGCCCGCGAGCACCCCCGGCCCGATGATGAACACGCTCGAGGCGGGGCTGATCGCGGAGAGCGTGATGAGCAGCGTGCCTACCGTGCGTAGTCCACGACGCAGAGCTGGAGCGGCCATCGGGAAACCTCCCGGCGCTAGTTCTTTGATAGTTCGTCAATAAACTGATGAGCAGCGATCAAAGGCGCTTTTACCGGGCAAGTCAAGCGATGCGTCCGTCACGGTTGGGTCTCGCCGGTTGCGTTCTTTGATGATCGCTTCAAAGATGGGGCGCATGGGACGCCCCAGCAAAGCCGTCGAGCGCAAGGCCGAGCTCCTCGCCGTGGCACGACGCACCGTGGTCGAACGCGGGTTGCTCAACCTGCGGATCCGGGACGTCGCCGACGGCGCCGGGGTCACGCCGGGCTCGGTGCTCTACTACTTCCCGAGCCTCGCCGAGCTGCTGCAGGAGGTGCAGCGCGACGCGGTGGAGCGGTTCTGCACCGCCCGCGAGCGCGCGGCCGCCGGCGGCACGGCACCGGGCCGGCGCCTGGTCGCGATGATCCGCAGCGGCCTCCCGGCCGGTCCCGGCGACGAGCTGTGCGTGCTGCTCTACGAGCTGGGGACCATCGCGCGCCGCGATCCCGCCTACGCGGCGCGGCACATCGCGTTGTTCGAGCGGCAGGTGGGCAGCTACGCGGCCATCCTCGAAGCCGGCGCCGCGACCGGCGAGTTCACCCTCACCGACGACGCGACGACCATCGCGCGCAACCTCGTCGCCCTGGAAGACGGCTACGGCCTGCACATCACGCACGCCGTTCCGACGTTGACCCGCACGGCCGCCGAAGAGCTGATGCTGGCGTTCGCGCGCACGGCCACCGGATCGGCGTTGGCGGAGCAGTCGTGACGCGGGCGCGCGACCTGGGCATCGCGCCGCCCGGCCGGCCCGGGCCGCTCGACGCGATCACCGACGTCCCCGGGGTCGAAGTCGGCTACACGACGCTGGTCGAGGGGGAGTCGGTGCGCACCGGCGTCACCGCGGTGCTGCCGCGGGGCCGGGCGGGATTCGCGACGCCGTGCGCGGCCGGGACCTTTTCCCTCAACGGCAACGGCGAGATGACCGGCAGCGCGTGGCTCGCCGAGACCGGCGCGCTGACACTGCCCGTGCTGATCACCAACACCCACGCGGTCGGGCCGTGCCACCGCGGGGTGATCGACTGGGTGGTGCGCGAACGGCCGGACGTGGCCGCCGAGTGGCTGCTGCCGGTGGTCGCCGAGACGTGGGACGGGTACCTCAACGACATCAACGCCCCGACCGTCCACACCGGACACGCGGTGGCGGCGATCGACGCGGCCCGCGGTGGCCCGGTCGCCGAGGGTGGCGTCGGCGGCGGCACGGGGATGACCTGCTACGGCTTCAAAGGCGGCACGGGCACCGCGTCCCGGGTCGTCGGCTACGGCGCCGACGACTACACCGTCGGCGCGCTCGTCCAGGCCAACTTCGGAGCGCGCGCCGAGCTGACCGTCGCCGGCCGGCCCCAGGGCACACTGCTGGCCGCCGACAACCCGATGGACGAAACGGACTGGCTCGCCCCCGCCGGCGCGGGCTCGGTGATCGTGCTGATCGGCACCGACGCGCCCCTCCTGCCGGGCCAGTGCGCGGCCCTCGCCCGGCGCGTCCCCCTCGGCCTGTCCCGCACCGGAACCAGCGGCTCACACTTCTCGGGCGACCTGTTCCTGGCCTTCAGCACCGCCAACCCGGGCGCGCTGACGAGCGCGTTCCCCCGCCCGGGCGACGCGGCGGAGTACGAGTCGCTGCGGTTCGTGCCGTGGGGCCGGATCGACCCGTTCCTGGAGGCGGTCACCCAGGTCGTGGAAGAGGCGGTGCTCAACGCCCTCGTCGCGGGGGTGGAGACGACCGGCCACCGCGGCCGCCGGGTGCCGGCCTTCCCGGCGCACCGCTGGCTCCACTGAGGACACCCGGCCGGCCGGCGTAGCGGGGTCGGGAGCCGCCCGTTCGCCACCGGCCTTGTTTTCGGGGAATGCCGGCTGACGACCGGACCCGATGCCGCTCCGATGAATTGCGATATCGCCGTCACCGGCAATTTCAGGCACTTCCGCGCGCGGGTCAATTGACGCTCGCCGAGCTCCTGTGCCACCGTGGCTGGGCGTTGACGTCGGAAGACGGCACCGTCCGAGTGGGGGTTTCCGCATGTCCATGGCCGCGGCGACGGCTCCTTCGATCAATGCCCACCAATTGCTGGTGTTCCTGCTCCAGATCGGCGTGCTGCTCGGCTGCGCGGTACTGCTCGGCCGGATCGCCGCGTGGTTCGGGCTGCCCGCCCTCGTCGGCGAGCTCACCGCCGGCGTACTGCTGGGGCCGTCGGTGTTCGGCAGCCTGCTGCCGGCGGTTTCGGCCTGGCTGCTGCCCCCCGATCCGGGGCAGGCGGAGCTGACCGGCGCGGTGGCGCAGGTGGGGGTGCTGCTGCTCGTGGCGATCACGGGCGCGCACATCGACCTCGAGCTCGTCCGGCGGCGTCGCCGGGCCGTCGGACTGGTCAGCCTCGGCAGCATCGTGCTGCCGCTCGGGCTCGGCCTGTCGATGGGGTTCCTGCTGCCGGACGCGCTCATGGCGCCCGGCGTCGGACGGCCCGTGTTCGCCCTCTTCGTCGGGGTCGCGATCGCGGTCAGCGCGCTGCCGGTGATCGCCAAGACGTTGCTGGACATGCGGTTGCTGCACCGCGACGTCGGCCAGATGATCATCGGCGCGGCGGCGGTCAGCGACGTCGTCGGGTGGCTCCTGCTGTCGGTGGTGTCGGCGGCGGTGGTCCACGCCGGCCTCGACGCCGGCTCGCTCCTGCTGTCCGTCGGCGTCCTGCTCGCCGTGGTCACCGCGACCCTGCTGGCGATGCTCGCCCTCGGACGGCGGGTGGAAAAGGCCGAGTCCCGCCTCGGCGTGACCGTCGTCGTCGCGCTGGTCGCCCTGGCCGCGGCCGGTACTCATGCGCTGGGCATGGAGCCGATCCTCGGCGCGTTCCTGTGCGGGCTGCTCATCAGCTCCGCCGGTACCGCCGCGCGCCGGGTGCTGGATTCGCTGCGGCCGTTCGTCGTCTCGGTGCTGGCGCCGTTGTACTTCGTCACGGCGGGGATGCGGGTCGACCTCGCGGCGCTGGCTCACCTGCCGGTGCTGATCGCGGCCGTCACGACGATCCTGGTCGGGACGCTCGCCAAGTTCGCCGGCGGCTACGCGGGCGCCCGCCTGTGCCGGTTCGGCCGCACCGAATCCCTGGCCATCGGCGCGGGCCTCAACGCGCGCGGGGTCGTGGAGATCGTCGTCGCGAGCGTGGGCTTGCAGCTCGGGGTGCTGACCAACGCGACATACACCATCGTGGTGCTGCTGGCCGTGGTGACGTCCGTGGTGGCGCCGGCAACGCTGCGGGTGGCCATGCGGCGGACCACGGTGACGACCGCCGAACGGGACCGGGAACGCGGCTTCATCGGCCATTCCGGGTGAGCCGGCGCGTCGTTTCCGCCGTCGGATACGAGCCGACAAGGCCGCGTCGTCGCTCGCCATTGCGCCGGCAAGCCAAGGCGCTCCGGCGAGCTGCCCTCCACCGGCTCGACCGTTCGGTCGTGGTGAACCTCAGCGACCTCACGGAGTTCGGAGGGCCGATCGTCGTCGGGGCCGAGCCGCGGTCAGGTGCGGGGCGGGGCGTCCAACGGCGCCGGGGTGTCGGTCCGGCGGTACCGGCGTCCGAGGAGGGCGGTGCTCAACAAGCCCACCACCAGCCACGCCGTGCCGGCGACGACGCCGGTCACCCCGGTGCCGATCACGAACAGCGAGCACAACACCAGGGCGACCGCCGGTGTCACCGGGTACAGCGGGGTCCGGAACGCCGCTTCGGCGCCGCGGCGGCGGGCGGCGAACAACGCCAGTACCGCGCCGACCGAGGTGATCATGTACAGGAAGCCCGTGGCCGCCACCGCGAACTCCAGGTCGGCGAACACCGTGAGGCAGATCTGGCTGGCTCCGGCGAGCAGGATGGCCACCCAGGGGACTCCGCGCGCGTTGCGGCGCGCCACCACCCGGGGCATGCGGTCGTCCCTGGCCAGGACGAACGCCGCCCGCGAGATGACGATCACGAACGCGTTCACCGTCGCCGTCAGGGCCACCACGATGATGACGTTGACCGCGGTGATGCCGGCGGGGCCCAGGAGCACCGCCGCGGCGTCGGCCACCGGGGTCGCCGTACCGCGGAGCTGCTCGGACGGCAGGACGCCGTTGATCACCACCAGCAGGCCCAGATACAGCACGAAGACGATGGCCAGGCTGGCGAAGATGGCCCGCGGGATGGTGCGCTGCGGCCGGTCGATCTCCTCGGCCGCCACGACCACGGCGTCCCACCCCAGCAGGGCGATGAACCCGACGACGGCCGCGGCGAGGATGCCGTACCAGCCGTGCGTGACGAACGGCGTGAAGTGGCGCGCCTGCACGTTGCTGCCGCCGATGACGATGAACACGCTGAGGAAGAGCACCTCCACCAGCATGATCAGGAACTGCACGCGGCCGGACAGCTTCAGCCCGAAGAGGTTCAGCACCACGATCACCGCGGTCAGCACGACGGCACCCGCGGTCGCCGGGATCGCCGGGACGAGCAGGTGCAGGTGCTCGCCGAAGCCGGTGCCGACGAACGCGGCGCCGGACGTCCACGCGCCGACGTTGGCCCAGCCGACGACCGTCGCCACCCAGCCCGGCAGGTGCCGTTTCGCGTAGGCGTACTGGCCGCCGGACTCTCCGTGCAGGGAACTGAGCTCCGCGAAGCACATCGCGAGGCTGAGTGACGACAGGAAAGCCAGCACGAACGCCACGATCACGGCGGGGCCGGCGAGCGCGCTCGCCGTGCCGCTCAGGACGAAGATGCCGGCGCCGACGACACCTCCGACCCCGATCGCGGTGGCTTCGCGCATGCCGATCTTGCGCCGTTCGGCGACGGCAGCGCCCATTTCCCCCAGCCCCCTCGGCGATTCACGGAAGCGAGTCTCATCGTGCCCCCGGGTCAGGCGAAGATATCACACCGGATCGCAGGATATGCGAGACCAGATGGACCCGGTTGGGGGAGTGGAACTGATTCAACAGCGTCGAAACGTGGCGTTTCACGCCGTGGATCGATATTCCGAGCCGGTGGGCGATCTCCTTGTTGCTGGCGCCCGTCACAAGCATGTTGAGGACTTCGGTTTCCCGTGCGCTGAGGTGCTCCAGGCGCGGCGGCGGGACGACGCCGTGGCCGCGCGCGCGGTCGAGCAGGTACGCCGCGATCGGCTCGGGGATCACCAGCCGCCCGTGCAGCACCTGCGCCAGCGCGTCCCGCACCGACCCGGCCGTGAGGTCGCGCTGGAGCAGGTACCCGTTGGCGCGCCTGCTGGTCGCGACTTCGAGCGAGCCCGGTTGCGCCGCCGAGGCGATGACGATCACCGGCCGCAGCCGGTCCAGCGACACCCCGGCCTGTTCCGCGTTCATCAGGGTCGCGGTGGAGATCAGCGTGACGTCGGTTTCGACGTCGCCCGCGCCGACCTCGGCCACGGCCACGGCGCGGACGCCCGGGATCGCGTCGGTGATGGCGAGCAGGCCGCGCCGGATCACCTCCTGCTCTTCGACGATGAGCACCCTGGTCCCGGTGGGCAACGGCGGCGCCGGCCCACGATCCGTGACAACCCCCACTTGTCCTCTCCCCACGCGCTCCCGGTCCGCCGTTCCGGCCGGTGAAGTTTCACGGCCGGCTGCCCCAGCGCGGCTCGCTCGCGCGAGCGTGCCCGTTCCCGGCAGTCGAAGCCGGCCGCGGTTTCCCGGTCACCGGCCCCCGCTCGCACGCCGGCTCGACCACGGTGGCCCGCGCGTGCTCGAAGACGACACTCGTGTAGACGTCGGCGATCTCCGGGCGCTGGGTCAGGTGATCGAGGACGAAGCCGTAGAGGTCGCCGGTGTCGCCGACCGCGATGTGGATGACGAAGTCGTGGTCGCCGGAGGTGACGAACACCCCCAGCACCTCGGGCAGTTCCATGATCCACGCCCGGAACTGGTCGATCACGCGGCGCGAAGGCGGGCGGATCTTGACGAACACGAGCGCCTGGACGCCGCGGCCGATGGTCCGCAGGTCCACCGCGGCGTGGAAGCCGGTGAGCACGCCGCGGTCGAGCAGCGCGCGCACGCGCTGCAGGGAGGTCGACGGCACGACGTGCGTCGCCTTCGCCAGTTCGCGGTTGGTCTGCCGGGCGTTGCGCTGTAGTTCCCGCAGCAACGCGAGATCCAGTTGGTCGTACACTTTCCGATCCCCCCTGTACAGCTTCGACGCCGGCACCACCCGTTGCCCCGTCCCCAGCGGCCACGCGCACACCGGACGTTTCGCGATCGGCTCGCCGGGACGGCTCCCGCCGAACGAATGACGTGAGTTGGTTGGCGCGCATGGACTCTCCTGCTTCCCCATGAAACCATAGGTCGCAGCCGGGCAGCGAGCGTTTGCGTCGTCGCAGAACGCTTTGGCACAGCGATCTTTTGCCGGACCGCGGACGGGAGCCGGCGTGCCGCCGCCCGCCCAGCGTGGGGTGCTGCGGGCGGATTCCGTTTCAGGAAACGGGAAACAGGCATGGAGGGGGGTGGACTGACATGACCGTCGAGCGCATCGAGGAAGAGGGCCTCGTCAAGGAGTGGCACGCCAACCAGATCTGATCCGCCAAGACCCGGCCCGGTGCGCGGTTCGCGTCGTGCACCGGGTCGGCGGGGCCGGAAAGCGTATCCAGGAACGGGGACGTCGAAAGGAATCAGCGTGCGAAACCCGCGAGTCAAACCCTTCCTCCGGGTCTACCGTCGAGAGGGGGAGCCGCACCTGTTCCTCGGCCTCGGCCCGGACAAGATTCGCGTTACGGACCCCACCGACGAAATCGTCGAGTTCGTGGTGGGTCTCGACGGCAGCGCCACCAGCGCGCAGCTGGCGGCCCGCTACCCCGAATCGGACAAGTGGCTGGCCGCGCTGGACGCGGCGGGCGCGCTGGAGGACGCGGCGGCGGAACCCGGCCTGGCGCCGGAGATCGCCGAACGGTGGAGCCGGCAGATCAACTACCTCCGGCTCTTCGACCGCGAAGACTGGACCGGCTTCGAGGGCCAGCAGCGGCTGGCCGACGCCCGGGTCGTGGTGGTCGGTGCCGGGGCGGGCGGGACGACGCTGGTGCGGCTGCTCGCCGCGGCCGGGATCGGCAAGCTCGAATCCGTCGATTTCGACACCTTCGCCCTCGACAACCTCCCGACGCACGCCACGCTCGACGAAGAGGACGTCGGCGTGCGCAAGGTCGAGGTGCTGCGCCGCCGCCTCGCGCGGCAGAACTCCCGGCTCGAGTTCACCCCGCACCAGCGCACGGTCGCCTCGGCGGACGACCTCGCCGAGCTGGTCGACGGCGCGGACTTCTTCATCCACGCCTTCGACCGCCCGCGCGAGCACGCCGCCCGCTGGTCCAGCGAGGCCAGCATGGCCACCGGCGTTCCGCTGACGTCGATCGGCGCCACCGACCGCGGTGCCCGCGTGGGGCCCACGATGATCCCGGGGCGCACCCCGTGCTGGGATTGCGTCGGGATCCACGGCCTGGACATCCTGCGGGCCGAAGAGACCGCCTGCCTGACCGGTGCGACGGTGGCCATGCTCGCGGGCATCGCGGTCAACGAGGTGATCGGCGAAATCTCCGGCGCGAAGGCGGCGGCCACGGCCGGACGCAGTCTCTACGTCGACACAGGACGGCTGACGTTCACCTTCGACGACTACACCAGCAGGCCCGGTTGCGCGTGCGCCACCTATGGCCGCTGAGGACTTCGGCCGGCGCGGGCCGGCCCGGATCTGGCTGCCGACGGCGCTCGGCTCGTCCATGCTGGTCCTGGAGATCCCGGTCGCTGCGGCCGCCGTCGCCCGTGGAGACGGAGGCGCGGCGGGACTGGCCGCGTTCGGTGTCTCACTGGCCGTGCTGGTCGTGGTCAACTCACCCGCGCTGGCCCTCACCCCGCTGGTCGTGAGCGACGCCGGGAACCAGCCGAACCGCCGCACCTTCGGCTACGTGCTCGCCGTCGGCTTCCTCACCGCGTTGGTCCTGGCGCTGCTGGCCGCCGTGCCCGCGCTGTTCGCGCTGGTGCGGGCGGCGACGAACCTGCCGGCCGAGATCGGCGCGCAGGTGCGCGGCTGCCTGCTCGCCCTCGCGCCCGCGTCGGTCGCGGTGGCCGTGCGGCGGTACCTCCACGGCCGGCTGATCGCGGCCCGGCGCACGGCGGGGATCTCGGTCGGCACCTCGGGCCGCCTGGTGCTGTCCGGCTGCGCCTCCTGGGCGCTCGTCCTGGTGCTGCCGGGCGCCGGCGCGGCCGTCGGCGGCATCGCGCTGACCCTGGGTGCCGCCACCGAAACGGCGATCCTCGGCGTCGCCGTCGCCCGGCTGCGGCAGCCGGCGGTCGCGCCGGTGGCCGGCGTCGGCACGCTGGTGCGCCGGCACGCGGCGCTGACGAGCACGCGCGCGCTCAACATGGCCCCGCAGCTGATCACGACGATGGCGGTGGCGCGCTCGGCGCTGGCCGAGCCGTCGTTGATCGTCTGGCCGGGGCTCTACGGCCTGCTCGCGTTGTTCACCGCGCCGACCAGTGATCTGGAATCGGTGGTCGCCGGCCACTTGCGCCGCGGCGGGCGCCCGCGCGACGCGAACCGGCTGACCCTGGTGCTGGCCCTCGGTTTCGCGGCACTGTACGCCGTGGTGGTGCTCAGCCCGCTCGGCCGGGCCTACCTCGGCGGCCTGCTCGGCACCCCGGCGGACGCGACCACGCTGGGCCTGCACTGGGCGCCGCTGGCGATCGCGGTCCCGGTGCTGTGGGTGCTGCGCACCGGATCACGGGGCTTCATCATCGCGCAGGGACGGTCCGCCGGGCTGCTCTCCGGCGTCGCCGCGCACGCCGTGGCGCTCGCCGGGGTGGCCGCGGTGCTCGCCGGTGGGCCCCTGCCCGGGGTCGCCAACGCCTGTCTCGCGCTGGTCGCCGGGTTGCTCGCGGAGTCGGTCGCGAACGCGGTGGTTCTCCGCCGGGCCGCCGACCCGCGGCGGATGGCCGGGGTGCTGTCGTGAAGGTGGCCCTGGTGCAGCGAGCCGCCCGCGGGCGGATGGTTCCGGACAACATCGTGCTCGCCCGGCGGTACGCCCGGCAGGCGGCCGAGCGCGGTGCCGAGATCGTCGTGTTCCCGGAGATGTGGAACCTCGGCTACCGGCTCCCGGACGCCCGTGAGGCCGCTTCCCCGGCGTTCCGCGACTGGGCCGCGGCGGCGCAGGACCGGTACCTGGCGGACACCGCGCGCACCGCCGCGGAAACCGGGCTCGCGATCGTGGCGACCTACCTGGAGGTCGCCGCGGACGGCCTGCGCAACGCCGCCGCGCTCGTCGGCTCCTCCGGCGAGGTCGTCCTGCGGTACGCGAAGGTCCACCTCGCCGCGTTCGCGGGCGAGTCGGTTCTCTCGGCGGGGGACGGGTTTCCGGTCGCCGACCTCGCGCTGCCCGGCGGGCGCACGGTCCGCGTCGGCCTGCTGGTGTGCTACGACCGCGTCTTCCCGGACGCGGCCGGCACCCTCGCCCTGGCCGGCGCCGAGCTGGTTCTGGTGCCCAACGCCGGTCCGCTGTGCGAAAACCGGCTGTGGCAGGTGAGAACCCGGGCGTTCGAAAACAAACTGGCCGTGGCCGTGGCCAACTACCCGGGCCACGGCCGCTCGATCGTCTGCGACGGTATCGCGTTCGACGAGCGCGGCACATCCCGTGACCACACCGTGCTGCTGGCGGACGGGACACCGCAGACACCGGTGGCGGAGATCCCGCTCGCCGCCCTGCGCGCCTACCGCGCGGCCCAGCCGTGGGGCCCACCGTCCTCAGCGGACGCCCGGGTTCGCTGAGGCGGGCAGGGAAATCCCGGCGTCGATCTTCACCTTCTTCATCGTCAGGTGCGAGGTCAGGTTCGCGATCCCCGGCAGCGCCGAGAGCACTTCGGTGAAGAACCGTTCGTACGCGGCGATGTCGGCCACCGCGACCCGCAGCAGGTAGTCGGGTTCGCCGAAGAGCCGGTGCGCCTCCAGCACTTCCGGCCGGGCGGCGAGCTCGCGCTCGAAGTCCGCGATCGTGGCGTGATCCTGCCGGCGCATCAGGACGTCCACGAACACCTCGAAGCTGCACCCGAGCGCGTCGTGGTCAAGCCGGGCGTGGTAACCGCGGATGGTCCCGTTGCGTTCGAGCTGGCGCACCCGCCGCAGGCAGGGTGACTGGGTGAGCCCGACCTTTTCGGCCAGCTCCGCATTGGACAGACGCGCATTGCCCTGCAACTCGGCGAGGATCGCCAGATCGATCCGGTCCATGACGCAACATTCTGCCGTGCGCCGCGCCGGATTCGCAAGGCTGTCGCGTTCTCCGCGCGGTCTTCTCGGGTATTCTCGACAACACCGGGAACACTCGGGGACGGCCGCTGGGGGACCCGTCAGCACATTTCCGGCGCTGTCCGATTCGGCGCTCCTTTCTCACGACGGAGGTGCAGTACAGCCATGTCCACCACCATTGACGACCTCGTGGCCCGCATCCGCTCCCACCGGTGCTACCGCCACCCGATCTTCGACCACTGGGCCGCGCAGCCGCCGAAGCCGGCGGCGGTCGGCGCGCTGTTCCACCAGATTCGCAACTTCTGCGACGCGACCCGCCCCGGCGGAAAGTTCCCGGAAGCGCTGGCGATGCACAAATTGTCGGCGGAAAGCGCGCTGCTGCAGGAGATCGTGGAAAGCGAAGAAAACCACGCGCCGGAACTGGCCACGATGGCCGGGCACATCGTGAACCGCGCGGCGGGGCGCGAGGTGTTCGAAGACCTCTACGACCAGGAAGAGGTCGAAGCCGGGCTGAAGAAGTTCTCCGACGAGCTGCTGGCCGCCCTGCCGGGCTACGACCCGCGGACCGGGCTGCTGGCCCAGACCCGCCGGGCACGAGCCGCCTTCGACGGCCGGCAGCAGGTCGACCGCGAGTCGACGATCCGCAATCTGGGCACCGCGCTGGCCCTGGAGATGATCTCCAACCGCCAGCTCATCCCGGGCGAGAAGGTCGCGCTGGTCGACGCGGGCACCTACGGCGCCGACCTGGCGGACGCCGAAATGCACTACCTGCTCGAGCACTGGGGCGAGATCGGTGCCGAGCAGCAGCACGAGAAGAACGCGATCGCCGCCGTCGGTTCGGTGCTGAACACCGAAACGGAAGCGCTGATCGTCGAAGGCGTCGACGTCTTCCTCGACTCGCTGGCCGCGCTGTGGGACGTGCTCGACGCGGCCCTGCTCGCCTCCGGCCGGCCGGCCGAGGAGCTCATCACCGCCTGACCGCCGGCCCCACGAGGAGCCGGGCGCGCAGGCCGGGACCCGGCGCACACGATGCCCCGGGTCCCGGCCGCACTGGAGGACACATGGACAACTTCCGGCGCTACTCGCCGTTCCCGCCGGTTCCCCTGCCGGACCGCGGCTGGCCCGGGCGCGTGCTCGACCGCGCCCCGCGCTGGCTGTCGACCGATCTGCGCGACGGCAACCAGGCCCTGATCGACCCGATGGGCCCCGACCGCAAGCTGCGGATGTTCGACCTGCTCGTGCACATGGGCTACCGGGAGATCGAGGTCGGGTTCCCCGCGGCCAGCCAGGCCGACTTCGACTTCGTCCGCATGCTGGTCGAATCGGACCGGATTCCCGCTGACGTCCGGATTTCCGTGCTCACCCAGGCGCGCGAAGACCTCATCGAACGCACCGTGCGCGCCCTGCGCGGGGCACGCGCGGCCACCGTGCACCTCTACAACGCGACCGCGCCGCTGTTCCGGGACGTCGTGTTCGGCCTCGACCGCGCGGGCTGCCAGGCGCTCGCCACGCGGGGCACCGAGCACGTGATCCGGTGCAGCGAAAGGTTTCTTCGCGGCTGCGACGTCGGCTACGAGTACTCGCCGGAGGTCTTCGTCGACACCGAACTGGAGTTCGCGGCGCAGGTGTGCGAAGCGGTGATGGACGTCTGGCAGCCGGGCCCGGGCCGCGAGATCATTCTCAACCTGCCGGCCACGGTGGAACGCGCCACCCCGAACGTCTACGCCGACCAGATCGAGTGGATGAGCCGGAACCTCGGCCGCCGGGAGCACCTCTGCCTGTCGGTGCACCCGCACAACGACCGGGGTACCGCGGTCGCGGCCGCCGAGCTGGCCCTGCTGGCGGGCGCGGACCGGGTCGAGGGCTGCCTGTTCGGCAACGGCGAGCGCACCGGCAACGTCTGCCTGGTCACGCTCGGGCTGAACCTCTTCGGCCAGGGGATCGACCCCGGTATCGACTTCTCCGACATCGACGCCGTCCGCCGGGTCGCCGAACACTGCACCGGCCTCGCCGTGCCGGAGCGGCACCCGTACGCGGGCGACCTGGTCTACACGTCCTTCTCCGGGTCCCACCAGGACGCGATCAAGAAGGGCTTCGGCCGCCTCGAGCGCGCGGCGGCCGAAGCGGCCGGCCCGGTGCCGTGGTCGATGCCCTACCTGCCGATCGACCCCCGGGACGTCGGGCGGACCTACGAGGCCGTGGTCCGGGTGAACTCCCAGTCCGGCAAGGGCGGCGTCGCGTTCGTCATGAAGACCGAGCACCGGCTCGACCTGCCGCGGCGGCTGCAGATCGAATTTTCCCGCGTCGTGCAACGGCACACCGACGCGGGCGGGGAAATCTCGCCGAAGCGGCTGTGGGAAATCTTCGCCGCCGAGTACCTGCCGGCGCCGGGCGACCGGCTGCGGCTGCGCGGGCACGCCCTGACCACCGAGGAGGACAAGAGCGTCATGGCCGCCGAAGTCCTCGTCGGCGGCGAACCCCGGGACCTGCAGGGCGTCGGCAACGGCCCGATCGCGGCGTTCACGGCCGCGCTCGGCGTCGCCGGGATCGGGGTCCAGGTGCTCGGGTACGTCGAGCACGCGATCGCCACCGGCAGCGACGCCGAGGCCGCGGCCTACGTCGAATGCCGCGTCGGCGACCGGACGCTCTGGGGCGCCGGGATCGACGGCAACACGCTCAGCGCATCCCTGCAAGCCATCGCGAGCGCGGTCAACCGCGCGTACCGCCTCGCCGGAGGAGCCGCATGACCCGCCCGCTGCACACCGTCGCGCTCGTCAAGCAGGTGCCCCGGGCCGAAGAACTGGTCCTCGGCCGGAATGGGCGGCTCGCGCGCACCGGCGTCGAGCTGGAGCTCAACCCCTACTGCCGCCGCGCGGTGGCCAAGGCCGTCCAGCTCGCCCGGGACTCCGGCGGCATCTGCACGGTCGTCACGCTCGGGCCGCCCGCGGCCGAAGACTGCCTCCGCGAGGCGATCGCCTGCGGTGCCGGTCGCGGCGTCCTGGTCACCGATCCGGCGTTCGCGGGCAGCGACACCCTGGCCACCGCCCGCGCGCTGACCGCCGCGCTGCGCCGGCTCGGCCCGTTCGACCTGGTGCTCTGCGGGCGCAACTCGGTGGACGCCGAGACCGGGCAGACCCCGGCGCAGGTCGCGGAGCTGCTCGGGCTGCCGGTGGCGGCGAGCGTCCGGCGGCTCGCCGTCGAGGCCGGCCGGGTGCGCGCCCGCTGCGAGAACGACGACGGCTGGGTGGAGCTCGAGCTGCCGTTGCCCGCGCTGGTCAGCTGCGCCGAGCGGCTCATCGCGCCGGCCAAGGCGAGCCGGGACGCCCGGGCCGCGGTCCCGGCGGAGCGGATCGCCCGCGTCGGCGCCGCCGGACTGGGCCCGGGGCCCTGGGGTCAGGACGGCAGCCGGACCGTCGTCGGGCGGACCCGCACGATGGCGGGTACCCGGCTGCGGCTGCGCTTCCCCGGCGACCTCGGCACCCAGGTCGAGCGGGCCGTGGCGACGCTGACCGGGCTCGGGGCGTTCGACCGCGCGGCCGGGACGTCCGCGCCGCCGGTGCCCGACCGCGTCGCGGCCACCACCGCGGGCGCGGTCGCCGTGCTCACCGAACCGGGCCGCGGGCGGCACGCCCGCGCGATGCTCGGCGCGGCCGCTCGGATCGCCGCCGCCGCAAGCCGCCCGGTCACCGCTCTGGCCACCGGCGCGTTGTCCCCCGCGATCGCCGGGTCGTGGGGCGCGGACACCGTGGTCGCGGTCAACGGCGCAACCGTGGCGGAAGACGTCGCCGCCGGCATCGCGGCCTGGTGCGCCGAACACCGGCCCTGGGCGCTGCTGGCCCCGTCGACGCTGTGGGGCCGCGAGGTCGCCGCGCGGGTGGCGGCCCGGCTCGGGCTCGGCCTGGCCGGGGACGCGGTCGACGTCGAAACCGGCCCGGGCGGGGAGCTCGTGTGCTGGAAACCGGCGTTCAGCGGCAGCACGCTGGCCGCGGTGACGTGCGCCCCGCCGACCCGGGTGGTCACCCTGCGCGGCGGTGCGTTGCCGCTGCTGCACCCGCGGGTCGCCGTCGCCGCCCAGGGCCCGCACCTGCCCGTGCCGCCGGGCCGGCGGGTGCGGGTGGTGGCGCGCGAGCGCGACGACGACGTCGACGTGCTCGCCGTGGCCTCGGCCGTGGTCGGCGTCGGGGCCGGCGTACCGCCCGCGGACTACCCGTTGCTCGGCCCGCTGCTGGAGGTGCTGGGCGCGGACCTGGCCGCAACCCGCAAGGTGACCGACCGCGGCTGGCTGCCCCGCGCGCGGCAGGTCGGCGTGACCGGCCGGAGCGTGGCGCCGCGGCTCTACGTCGCCATCGGCACCAGTGGCAAGTTCAACCACCTCTGCGGCACCCGGGGCGCGGGCTTCGTGCTCGGGATCAACACCGACCCGGCGGCGCCGCTGTTCGACGCCGCCGACGTCGGGATCGTCGGGGACTGGCGCGAGGTCGTGCCCCGGCTCACCACCGCCCTGACCCGTTCGACACTCCCGGAGCCGATCCGATGACCGAGCTGCCCGACGCCCGCCCCGCCGCGATCCCCGGTGTCGTGGACGGGTTCCTGACCGTGTGCCCGCGCAGCGGGCAGGAGGTCTCGTTTCACATCGTGCTCGGGCCGGGCCCGCATCCGGCGCGGATCGAATTCCTCCTCAACCCCGAGCACGCCGCCGCGATCCGGGAGGTGCTCGGTGACGGCGCGCCGCCGGCCCCCGCCCTGCCCGGCGCGCAGTCGCGCTCGGTGCCGTGCCGGATCGGCATCCACATCATCCGCTGACCAGCTCCGCCACGTCGACGGCGAGTGCGCCGACGACGTCGCGGACCTGGTCGCGGACGAAGAAGTGGCCGCCGGGGAAGGCCCGCAGCCCGAGGTAACGCCGGGTGTGGTGGCGCCACGCGGCCAGGTGCCGGTGCGGGGTGATGAGGTCGGTCGTGCCACCCATGACCCGCAGCGGCACCCGCACCGGCGGTTCGCCGCCGCGGTAGACGTAGGAGCGGCAAAGCCGGAAGTCCGCGCGCAGCACGGGAAGCTGGAACGCGAGGACTTCCTCGTCGGCCAGCACCTCGGGCGGCATCCCGCCGAAGCGGCGCAGCACGTCCAGGAACCGCTCGTCCGGCCCGGCCGGGTCCGGCAGCCGGTCCACCGCGATGCCCTGCACGAGGCAGGACGCGGCCACGAACAGCGCCGGCTCGGGCAGGCCGCGGCGTTCGATCGCGCGCAGCATGCGGTAGGCGATGAGGCCGCCCATGCTGTGTCCGAAGAGGACATACGGGGGACGCAGCTCGGCCGCCAGCGCCTCGGCGATCCCGTCGCCCGCGGTGTCGAAGTCGGCGAACGCGCTGCGCGGGTGCCGGGCGTGGCGGCCGGGCAGCCGGATCGCCCGCAGCTCGAGCTCCGGCGGCAGGAAAGCGGTCCAGGGGCGGAACATCTCGGCGGAACCGCCCGCGCAGGGCAGGCAGTACAGCCGCACCGGAGCGGCCGGCCGGGGAGCGAAGGTCGCGTACCACGGGTGTGCAGCCAACAGGTCCCCCTCAGCAGGCGAGCGGCCCGGTGCCGGCGGCCACGGCCAGCGCCCGGTGGTCGAGCAGGCCGTGGGTGGTCCGCGGCAGCGTGGCGAGCGGGACGACCGCGTCGGGCACCATGAACGCGGGCAGGACGCCGACGAGGTCGCGGCGCAGCTGCTCGGGGTCGGCGTCGGAGGGCGTGACGTAGGCGACGAGCCGGTCGCCGCGGGCCACCACCGCCGCGTCGCCGACCACGCCGTTGCGGCGCAGCGCCGCCTCGACCTCGCCCGGCACGATCCGGAAGCCGCGCAACGTGATCTCCTCGTCGACGTGACCGAGCAGCTCCAGCGTGCCGTCGCCGAGGCGGCGCACGAGGTCGCCGGTGGCGTACCGGCGCCCGCCCGCGACGAGGTCGTCGCTGAACGGCGACCGCCGCCGTCCCGGCCGCCCGAGGTGTCCGCGGGCCACGCCGGCGCCGCCCACGTGGAGCTCGCCGACCGCGCCCGGCGGGACCGGCTCCCCGCCTTCGTCGAGCACGTAGGCGCGGACGTCCGGCAGCGGCGCGCCGATCGGTACGCCGGCCGCACCCGGCGGCAGCTCGCCGCAGGTGGCCAGCAGCCCGGTCTCGGGTGAGCCGTACCCTTGCCACACGCGGAACGGAAGCCCCTGCGGGACGGCGGAATCCGCCCGTCCGTGAACGACGGCGAGGCGCATCGCGGCCGCCGCGGGCCACGCGGTGTGCAACACCCGGTGCGGGGTGAAGGCGACGGTGGTGCCACTGCGCGCCAGCCAGGCCGAACCGGCTCCTTCGGGGGCGATCGCGAGGGTGGCGCCGGCGGCGAGGGCGGACCACGTCTCCAGCTCCCACGCGCCGCTGCCGGTCCGCGCCAGCTGCGCGACCCGGTCGCCGGGACCGAAGCCGAGCGCCGTTTCGCACCACCCGGCCACGTTGGCCACGGCCTCGTGCGAGACGGGCACCCCGTCGGCCGACGCGGTGAACGCGACGCAGCACAGGCCCGGTGCGCCGCGGAGGATCCGCCGGGGGACCGCGTCGGGGTCCACCACGGCGACCCGCAGCTCCGGGGTGATCACCACGCCGGCACCGGCGCGCGCGAGCAACGCCCGGACCCGGCCGGCCGGCTCGGCGGCGTCCAGGGCCACGTGCGCGCCGCCGGCGAGCAGGACTCCCACGGCGGCGGTGACGAGGTCGGCCGAGCGCGGCAGCCACAGTCCGACCGGCACGTCGGGGCCGACACCGGCGGCGTGCAACCGGGCGGCCAGCGCGGTGGCCCGGCGGGCCAGCTCCCGGTAGGACACGGTTTCCCGGGGCGACACCACGGCCGCCGCGTCCGGCCGGGTGCGCGCCCAGTGCCGGATCCGCCCGGCCACCGGCGCGGCCGGTGTGGCCGGGACGGCGCCCGGAAGCAGCCGGACGCGTTCGTCGCGGCCGAGCACCCGCAGGCGGGCCAGGGGCAGGTGCCGCCGTTCTTCGGCGGCCCGCAGCAGAGC
The DNA here is from genome assembly GCF_002904295.1 of Amycolatopsis sp. CA-128772. GTDB lineage: Bacteria > Actinomycetota > Actinomycetes > Mycobacteriales > Pseudonocardiaceae > Amycolatopsis. The sequence goes on along the minus strand of NZ_PPHG01000025.1, from coordinate 337,338 downwards.
GGCGAGGTGCCGGCCGAACACCGCGACCCGCTCGGGATCGGCCGGCCCGGCGTCGAACCAGCAGGTGACGCCGTCGGTGACGGTCAGCCAGAGACCGCAGCCGCCGTCGAGCCGCGGCACCGGCCGCGGGGTGAACGGCCCGGACGCACGCGGCCGCGGTTCCGGCACGGCCACGGTGAGCGCGGGCACGCCGGCGTCGGGCCGCGCGCGGGTGAACCGGGAGAGCAGCTCCGTCACCGGCTGGTCGGCCGCCACGGTGAGCCGGACCGCCGCCGGCACCGGCCGGGCCGCGGCGCCGCCGAAGCCGGCGCCGCGGGCGACGCCCACGACGACGTCGCGGCACCGCCCGTACCGCGCGACCAGCGCCGCTGCCAAAGCCGCCACCACCTCCGCGCGGCTGCCCGGGAATCGGTCGAGCAGCCCGGGGTCGACCGGGACGGCGAGCGCGACCGGGCCCGAGGGCGGCAGCGGGTGATCGCGCTGCCACGCCGGCCGCGGTGCGGGCGCGCCGGAGGAGGTCACGGCCGGGGGCCGGGGCAGGCCGAGCAGCCGCTCGGCCCAGCCGCTCGCCGCCACGTCCGGGCGGTCGGCGGCGAGCAGCGTCCACCGGCCGTCGCCGTGCCCGGCCAGCACGATCCGGACCGGCGCGTCCCCCGGCGAACGGACGAGCCGCCACGCCAGCCGGGTCAGCCGGGCCTCGCGCTCGGCCGGGGTGCCGCGCAGGAGCGTCCGCCGCCACGGAACCGGCTCGTGCCGCACCGCCGGGTGGGCACGGGCCAGCGCGCGCACGACGGCTTCCACCGCGGCTTCGGGGTCACCGGCCAGGTCCCAGCAGAGGGGCACGGGCCGGATCGGCGAGGTCACCCGTGCCGCGCCGATTCGTCGATCGCCGCGGCGACGCTGCCCAGCCGCGGGTCGTCGTAGAGCGTGTCCGGGGACAACGCGTCGGGGCCGAACCGCTTCTCCACGCGCTGCAGCAGCTTGATCGCCGTCAACGAGGTGCCGCCCGCCTCGAAGAAGTCGTCGCCCGGGCCGACGGCGGGCACGCCGAGCAGGTCCCGCCACATCGCCGCGAGTTCGGCTTCGGTGCCGGTTTTGGCTTCCGTCATGAGAACACTCCTGAAGTCGCCGACGGCGCGTACGCGGCCAGGAGGGCCCGGCCGTCGATCTTGCCGTTCGGGGTGAGGGGGAACGTGTCGCACAGGTGGATCTGCGCCGGGACCATGTAGTGCGGCAGCTTCGCGGCCAGGTGCTCCCGCAGCCGCCCGGACCCGGCGCCGGGCACCGCGGGCACGACGAACGCCACCAGGGCCTTGTCGCCGCGGTTGTCCCGCACGGTCACGTAGCTGCGCTTGACCTGCGGGTGGGTGTCGAGGTGGTGGGTGATCTCGCCGAGCTCGATCCGGAAGCCGTTCACCTTGACCTGGTCGTCCCACCGGCCCTCGAACACGAGGTCACCGCCGGGCAGGAGCCGGCCGCGGTCACCGGACCGGTAGAGCCGTTCGGGCACGCCGTCGATGTCGCGGTGCACGAACGTCTTCGCGGTCAGTTCCGGCATCCCGAGGTAGCCGGCCGCGAGGCCGTCGCCCGCCAGGCAGAGCTCCCCGGTCTCGCCGGGCGCGCAGAGCCGGTCCGCGTCGCCGTCCAGCACGTAGACGCGGGTGTTCTGGATGGGCCTGCCGATCGGCAGCGGCACGCCGGCCGCCGGCGGTTCGTCCACCGGATAGGACGTGGCGATGCAGGTGCATTCGGTCGGTCCGTACAGGTTGACCACCCGGCCGGGGCCGTAGGTGCGGACGGCCTTGGCCATGTGCCGCGGGGAGTGCGCCTCGCCGCCGGTGGTGATCGTGGCGACGGTCTCCAGCGCCTCCGGTGCCTCGTCGACGATCGAATTGAACAGCGCGGTGGTCAGCAGCAGGATGTTCACCCCGCCGCGCTTGATCACCTCGCCGACCTTCGACAGCCGCACGAATCCGGCCGGGTACAGCACCGACGTCCCGCCGTTGAGCAGCGCGCCCCAGATCTCCCAGGTGGCGATGTCGAACGTCACCGGCGTCACCTGCAGCACCTTGCTGTGCTCGTCCAGCGTGCCGTAACTGGCGGCGTGCACCAGCCGGACGATGCCCCGGTGGCGGATCGGCACACCCTTGGGACGGCCGGTGGACCCGGACGTGAAGTTGACGCAGGCGATGTCGCCCGCTTCCACCGCGTACCCGGGGCCGGTGTCCCGCGCCTCCGTGCCCGGTCCGACGGCCAGCACCCGGGTGCCCGGGAACCGGGCCGGCAGGTCCGCGTCGCCGGCTCCGAGCACCAGCAGGCAGCCGCCGTCGGCGACGACCGTGCGCAGCCGCTCGTCCGGCCACCCGGGGTCCAGCGGGACGTAGGTTCCCCCGGCCTTGAGGATCCCGAGCAGCGCGATCAGCAGCTCGGGCGAGCGCGGGAGGCAGACCGCGACCGTGACGCCGGCCCCGACCCCGGCGTCCCGCAGGCGGTGTGCGAGGCCGTTGGCCCGGCGGTCCAGTTCGCGGTAGCTGGTTTCCCGGCCGCCCTGGACGATCGCGGGCGCGTCCGGCCGGCGGGCCGCCCAGAACTCGAACCGCTCGGGCACGCTGGCGTCGCGCGGATACGGGCGTGCGGTGTCGTTGATCAGCCGGTGCGCGGCCAGCGCCGCGGCCGAGCAGGTCACCGCCCGCACGGCGGCATCCGGCGGGCTCATCGGACCGGCGCGAACGGCATGCCGTTGACCGTGCGGTCGACGAACCGGTTGTGCCCGAACTCGTCCTTCCCCGACACCAGGACGCAGCCGAACTTCTCCAGGCTGACCTCGACGCCGTACTCGGCGAGAGTGTTCTGGTAGGGGTACACCCGCACCGACGTGGGCACGTAGCGCGCGGTGAAGCCGAGCCGCATCTTGTCGGTCTTGCCCTCGTGCGGGTGCGAGGCGTGCATCAGGGTGGACCAGAACATCACGGCCTGCCCTTGCCGCATGACCAGCGACTTCGCCTTCGACTCGTCCGGCGTCCAGTTCGGGTCCTTCTGCAGCTGGCTGTAGTCGTAGCCGTAGAACCCGCGCCGGACGCCGTTCTTGTCCTGCCGGTTGATGATCTCCGAGTCGTATTCGATGATTTTGTTCTCGTCGTAGTTCATCGTCTTGTGCGAACCCGGGATGATCTGCAGGCAGCCGTTCTCGACGGTCGCTTCGGTGAACGCCGTCCACACCGTCAGCGCCCCACCGAAACCGGCGTCCTCCGGCCAGACGATCTGCGGGTGCTTGCCGACGTTCGCGAAGTTGTCGGCCTGGTGCCAGTCGGTGCCTTCGTCCCCGGGGTACTTCGGGAAGAACTCGCTGCGCCAGCACAGGACGTCCGCGCCGAGCACGCTCGTGACCCGGTCGACCAGCTGGGGGCGGACGATGTGCCGGGCGAGGAAGTCCACGTCGAGGTGCCGGTCGTAGCTGGCCAGGTTGGTGGTGCCGGACAACGCTTCGCCCTGGTGGTAGACCCCCTGCCGGGCATCGACGAGCTTCGGCCGGATCGCCTGCAGCGACGATTCCATTTCATCGGGCGCGTATACGTCGAACGGGCCGAAGTAGCCATCCCGGTTGAATTGCGTGAGTTCGGCGTCGGTCAGGGCGTAACTGGCCACGGTGCTTTCCGTCATGTGCCCGGAACCCTTCCTGCGAATGAATCGGCGACCTGGTGGCGGAGCGATTCCGCGGTGCTCCGGGGCCACCCTAGGAGCGCCCGGCGAGACCCGGGAAGACCCGCCGGAACGCCGGAAGGACCGCGCGCCGGAGGTAGCCGATCGGCTACCTCCGGGCGGGCGCCGGCCGGCGCGCGGCGCGCACCGGATCACTGACGGCTGGACGCTCCGCTGGACAGGTGCATGTCCTCGAACCGGCCGGTCGTGCGGTCGTAGATGACCGACACCTCGATCTCCACCGGCGGGGCGCCGGCTTTGCGTCCGGTGACGAGGAGCTTGTGCTTGGTCTGACCCGCCACGTCCGACGTCATGTTTTCGGCGAGCCGGGCCGACCAGCGGCGGCCCGGGTCGGCTTCGGTGATCTGCGTCCACAGCCTCCGCTGCTGCAATGCCTCGAACGCGCCCGCGTCGGTGAGCGGCTGCGAGGCGAGGTGCTCCCCGGGCTCCGGAGCCGGGGGCAGGTCCTGCTCGATCGGGTGCAGGTCGTTGTCGAGCTGGTCGGCCCAGGCGCCGAGGTCGGCCACGTCGGGATCCGGCCCGTTGGATTCTTTCTGCAACTGGTCGGTCGCCTTCTCGAGCTGCCGCAGCCGGTTGAGCCGGTCGGTGCGGCCCGGGGTGTCCGCGGGCTGGGCTTCGGCCGCTTTCCGCGCCTGGCGGACCCGGCTGACCAGCGACTCGACCTGGGTGCGCAGGTCCGCGACCGGGTCGAACGCCGCACCTTTGTTGTGCACCAGCACTTGGGCGTCGGAGACCAGGTAGGTGTGCGCGCCCGCGACGGTCAGGTTCACGACTTCGTGGGCGTCGCCGGGACGTTGCCGGACTTCCCCGACCACCACTTCGCCGGTCAGACCGACCAGCCGGGTGCCGGGTTCCAGGTCGCCGGCGCGCCGCCAGCTGCCGTCCGCGACGCGGAACGGGTGCTCCGGGCTGACCGACACCGACGCCGTTCCCAGCGATACCTCCAGCACCGCCGGGACGGTCCGGCGCAGCGTCGCGGCCACCGGATGGGCCCCGGGCCGTCCGGTGGCGGGGTCGAGCGTCAGCACGAGGTCGTCCACCGCGAGCCGTTCGATCGTCACCGGGCCGGACGGCGTCGCGACCGGCGTGCCCGGTACGAAGCAGTCGCGGGGCCGGGCCGGTCCGGCGTTCGGGTCGGGCGTGGGTCCGTGCGGGTCGGGCGCGGGGCCGTGCGGGTCGACGACCGGGTGGGCACCGCCACCACCCGTCGCGGGCGGGTGCGGATCGGCCGGTACCGAGATCCGCTCACCCGCCCCGAACACCTTCTTGCCGCCGCCGACCACCACCAGCGCAAGGTTGACCACGCCCTGGGTACCGCGCTCCCAGCGCTCGAACTCCGTCATCGGGCGGGGTGCGAACGCCCGCCGTCCGACACCCGCCTCCACCAGGTAGGGGATACCGGTGATGTCGGCGACGCCGAGAAGGACCAGCAGCGTGCCCTCACCCCAGCCCGGCCCCTGCCCGCCGTGGTCGGCGGCGTATTCGGAGAACCGCGAGTAGATGCCCAGCCCGGCACCGACCACGATCAGCGCCGCCAGTACGCCCCAGCCGACCGGGCCCGCCAGCAGGAGCGCGCCCGCGACGAGCAACGTCGGGAGGGACAGGACCAGGCCCGAGGCGATGCCGCCCGCGATGTCGCCGAGCTTGTCGCGCAGCCACGACCGCATGGAGGCGATGGCCTCGTCGAAGATTCGCTGGGCCGGTGCGGTCGTGGCCAGGTTCCGCGCTTCCGAGGCGATCCGGTCGGCGCCGTCCTCGCCGCGGCCGCGCGCGTCCGAAGCCCACGACCGCTGCTCCGTCCCGGCTTCGTCGACCGCGCCCGACAGGTCGGCGAGGCCCTTCTGCCGGTGGGGGGAGAGGGCGGCGGCGGTGCGGTCCGGGGCGGCGGTGAGATCCGCGGCGGCTTCCGCGCCGATCTGCCCGGCGTGCCGGTCGAACGCCTGCTCCGCGCGGCCCGCGGCCGTCGTGGCGGCGGTCGCGGCGGCGGTGAAGCCCTGACGGACCCGGTCGCCGACGTCGGCGCCGGCCGCACCGTGCGAGTCCGCGAGCTGCTCCAGCCCGTCCCGCAAGGTCCGTCCGGTCTCCCCGATCGCGTCGGCGACCTGGCCGCCGGCCGTGCGGAGGGCGTCGAGGGTCGCCGGGTGGGGGCGGCGCCGGGTCGCGGCCAGGGCTCGTCCCTGGTTTTCGACGGAGGTGCGCAACCGGCCCGCGATGGTCGTGACGCGGTCTTTCGCTCGCGTCGCCCACGTGGTCAGGTCGCCGCGTGCGGTCTCCCGTCCGGCGGTGAGCGCGGCGGTGGCTCTCCGGTAGGCGTCGGCCGCGGCACGCGTCGCCTGGGCGCCGAGACCGGCGATCTCCCCGGATGCCACCGACGCGCCGTCGCCCACCGCCCGGTCCGACTCGCGGGCCAGCTCTCCGATCTGCTGCCGGGCCTGGTCCGCGGTCGGGCCGAACACCTCGGTGCGCATCCGCGCGCCGTGTTCGCGGACCTTCGCCGCCGTACGGTCGGCGGCCGCGGCGACCTCCGTCCGAGCTTTGCCGGAAACAGCGTCGGCCACTTTCCGTTGCTGACCCGCGACTTCCGGGTCGGAGGTGGCGATCGCCGGTCGAGCCGCCGCGGCGTGGCCCGGGGCGTCGGCCACGGTCCGGGCCGCCTGCCCGGCCGCGTGGTGATCGACCTCGGCCGCCATCTCCGACACCCGGCCGCCGGCTTCCGCCGACGCTTGGGCAGCCACCGCGCCGATCCGCTGCCGCCCGGCCATCGAGGTGCCGGCCACCCGCGCGCGGTGCTCGGCGGTTGCGGCGGCGACCTGGACGGCGTGGGTGGTCCGGCCGGCGTCGAGCTGTGCCTGCTGGACCGCGAAGTGGCGGGACACGGCGTCCAGGCGCTCGCCGGCGGTGGCTTCGAGCCCGGCGATCGCGTCGGCGGACGCCTGGTCGACCGCCTGGACCTGGCGACCGGTTCGGCGAGCAGGATTGGCTCCGGTTCGCCCTCCACGACGGGCACCTCGGGGAGCTCCGGCTCGGCAGTCGCCGCGGCCGCGAGCGGGGCGGCCCGCTCGGGTGCGGCGGGAACGTCCGCCTGCTCCGAGCCGAGCTGGGAAACGACGTTCGCCACCGCTGCGTTGCCGGCCGTCTGCTGAAGCCCGAGGAGGCCCTCCGGCGAACGAACCGGCTGCCGGATCGCCGGTCGCGGGCGGGGCGGCTCCTGCCCTTCGCGTATGCGTTCCACGACCGCGCCACCTCCACCCGCTCGAGGTGCATCATCGGCAACCGGCCACATCCGCGGAAGGGCCGTACGGACAGCGTCGAGGGCAGACTTCCGTACCTGCGCAGGTCAGCAGCCGAGCACCCCTCGCAGGCCCGGCTGCAGCCGATCGCCGTGGGCCTGGACCAGGTCGTCGCACAGCTCGAAGATCTGCTCCACCGGCAACGTTGCCGCCGTCGCGGGGTCGGTCATGGCCGCGTGGCGGATGTGGTGGGGGTTGTTCTCGGTGGCTGCGCGCACGACCAGGTCGTTCACGCTCAGGTACGTCCGGTTCAGGGCCGCCAGCTGGGGTGGTAGTGCGCCGATGCGGGTGGGGCGGATGCCCGTGGCGTCCGCGAGGCAGGGGACCTCCACCACGCCGCCGGACGGGAGGTTTTCGATCAGGCCGCGGTTGACCACGTTGCCGTACACCGTGCGGGGGGCGCCCGTGACCAGGCTGTGGACTATCTGCGGGGCGTACTCGCCCGTGCCTTCGACCGGCAGGGGCTCGCCGGCCGCGATGGCCCGGCGGGTCTGCTCGTACTCGGCTTCGTTCTCCGCGACTATGCCGAGGTACGCGCCGATCGGGAGGCGCAGGCGGTCGATTTCCGTGTCGTGCTTCAGGTACCACGGCACGTACTCGGCCGAGTGCTCGCTCGTCTCCGTCGGGTAGTAGCCGAGCCTGCGCAGCATGTCGAACCGGACGCGGCGCCGAAGCTCGGGGTCGGCCCCGGCCAGCTCGTGCAGGCGGGGGTACAGGTCCGTGCCCGCGTGCTCGAACCGCAGGATCCACGCCTGGTGGTTGACGCCGGCCGCGAGGTAGGTGACCTCCTCGAACGGAACGCCCACCAGCGCCGCCAGCCCGTGCACCGTCCAGTACACCGAGTGGCACAGCCCGACCACCCTGGTCAGGCCGGTGGCCTCGGTCAGGTACTGGACGTTCATCGCCATCGGGTTCGTGTAGTTGAGCAGCCACGCCTCCGGGCACACGTCGGCGATGTCGTGGCCGAGTTCCTTCAGGAAGGGGAAGGTGCGCAGGGCGCGGAAGATGCCGCCGATGCCGAGGGTGTCGCCGATGGTCTGGTGCAGGCCGTGGCGTTCCGGGACCTCGAAGTCGGTGCGGGTCGCCGTCCCCATGCCGATCTGGACCATGTTCACGACGAAGTCCGCGCCCGACAACGCCTCCCGGCGGTCCGCGTGGGCGGTGAGCACCGGTTTGACGCCCCGGACGTCCGCGATGCGGTGGGCCGCGGCCAGTGCGGTCACGAGCCGGTCCGGGTCGATGTCGTGCAGCGCGACGTGGACGCCGTCCAGCTCCGGGTAGGCGAACAGGTCCGCCAGGAGGCCCTGGGTGAACACGACGCTGCCCGCGCCGACGAAGGTGATCTTGACAGTCATGGAAATCCGATCCGGGGTAAGCGGGTCAGCCCTTGAGCCCGCTGGAGGTGACCGACTGGATGAACGTCTTCTGCGCGCCGAGGAAGGCCAGCAGCACCGGCAGCACGGTGATGACGTTGCCCGCCATCACCGCGGCCCAGTTCGTGTGGTGCTGGCCCTGGAACGTCGTGAGCCCCAGCGGCAACGTGTAGGTCGTGTCGTGGTTGACCGCGATCAGCGGCCAGGTGAGGTCGTTCCACGTGCTGAGGAACGTCAGCACGGCCACCGTGCTCAGCGCGGGCCGCGACAGCGGGAGCACGATGGTGAACAGCACGCGCAACCGCGAGCAGCCGTCGATCCACGCCGCCTCCTCGAGTTCCCGGGGCAGGGACAGGAAGAACTGGCGCAGCAGGAACACCGCGAACGGCGTCACCAGCGACGGCACGATCAGCGCGCCGAGGGTGTCGATCAGGCCGAGCCGCTTCATCACCAGGAACGTCGGGATCATGGTGAGCTGGAACGGGATCGCCATCGTCGCGACCATCAGCGCGAGCAGCGCCCGCGAGCCGGTGAACCGCATCCGCGCGAACGCGTACCCGGCGAGCGTGCCGAACAGCAGGTTCGACACGACGGTCACCGCCGAGACGATCAGCGAATTGGTGAACCAGCGCAGGAAAAGCGCGTTGTCGAGGACATAGCGGTACCCCGAAAAGTCCACATGGGACGGCCACAGGGCGGGCGGGAACCGGTTGATCTCGGCGTTGCTCATCACCGAGCTGAGCAGCAGCCACACCAGCGGCGCCGCGAACACCAGGGCGAGCGGCACGAGCAGCAGGTGCCAGGGATTGAACGGCAACCGCGGGCGGCGCAGCACGGGCAGCGCGGCGCGGGTCGCGGGCGCCTCCAGCCGGGCCGTCATCGCAGCGCCTTCCCGGGCCGCCGCAGCAGGCGGACGGCGATCACGACGACCAGCAGGGCCAGCGCGAGCACGTAGGCTGAAGCCGCGCCGTAGCCGGCGGTGAAGTTCTTGAACGCCTGCTCCCACACGAAGTAGACGATGACCGTGGTCGAGCCGAGCGGGCCGCCCTTGGTCGTCACGTACACCAGGTCGAACACCTGCAGCGACGTGATCAGCTGCCACACCACGAGAAACGCCGTCACGGGGGTGACCGCGGGCAGCGTCACGTGCCGGAGCACGCGCCACGTCCCGGCGCCGTCCAGCCGCGCGGCCTCGACCAGCGACGGCGGGACGTCCTGCAGCGCGGCCAGGTACACCACCACGCAGAACCCGGTGCCGCTCCACAACGTGATGCCGACCAGCACCAGCAGCGCCTGCGCCGGGTCGGTCAGGAAACCCTGCGGCGACACGCCGAGGTGGTGCAGCAGCGAGTTGGCCGCGCCGAACTGCGGGTCGAGGATGAACGAGAACAGCACGCCCTGGGCCGTCGCCGACAGCACGAACGGGACGAACACGAGCGTCCGGTAGACGCCGGCCAGCCGGATGCGCCGGTTCAGCGCCTGCGCCACCAGGAACCCGAACAGAATGCTGAGCGGAACGTATAACGCCGTGTACAGCACGGTGTTGCCGACCGCCTGGGCGAAGTGCGGGTCCTGGGCGAGGGCGGCGTAGTTGTCCGGGCCCACCCAGCGGCTCGGGGTCACCAGGTCGTCGGCCTGGAAGGACAGCACGAGCGACCAGGCCACGGGCACCACGCCGAGGCCGAGGATGATGAGCACGGCGGGGGAGACGTAGGCCCACGCGGCCGTGGTTTCGCTGCGTCGCCTGCGGTGGGCGGGGGTGACTGAGCTTTTCGGGGGTTCCGGGTGGCGGAGCCCCCGGCCCGAGGTGGAACCTCGGCTTGGCACGGTGATGGGCCGGGGCAGTCCGGGCATGGCGGCTCCCTATCGCGGAATGATCAGGGCGGCGTTCGCGGCCGCGGCGCAGTCGCGCATGGCGTCGGCCGGCGTTGCCCGGCCGAGCAGCACGGAGACGATCGCGGTGCCGAGCGCCGCCGACACCTGGGGGTAGGCCGGGTGCACCGGGCGGACGCGGGCGTTCTCCAGCGCGTCGACGAAGACCGGCAGGCCCGGGGTCGCGGCGGTTTTCTCCTGCCACGCGGGCAGTTGCTGCGTCCGGTGGCTCAGCGGGAGGCTGCCCGCGCCGTCGTCCCAGCGGACGTCCTGGGCCGGATCCGCCAGCCAGGACAGGAAAGTACGGGCCGCCGCCACGCGGTCTTCGCCGTTGTCGAACAGGGTCCAGGTGTCCGGGCCGGAGATGGTGACCGGGCGGCCGCTGAAGCTCGGCAGTGGCACGACCGCGTAGTCGATCCCGGCGTCGGCGATGTCGGGCAGCTGCCACGGCCCGGTCGGGACCATGCCGATGTGCCCGGCCTCGAACGCCTGGTACATCTGCTCGCTGCCGGTCTTCGGGTCGAGGTAGACCGCGTGCGCCGCGGCGAGGTCGCGAACCGCCTCCAGGGCGCGGACACCCTGGCCGGCGAACCCGATGCCGCGCCCGCCCGCGCCGATGACGTCGCCGCCGAGATCCCACACCATCGGCCACAGCCGCCACACCGTGTCCTCGTCGCCGGTGGCGGGCCAGGCGGTGCCGAAGGTGCCGTTGCCCGCGTCGGTGAGCTTCTTCGCGGTGCCGACGAAGTCGGCCCACGTCCAGCCCGCCGCGGGCAGCGGGAGCCCGGCGCCGGCGAACAGTTCCTTGTTGCACACCACGGCCAGGGAGTCGAGCAGCGCCGGGACCGCGCGGACGCGGCCGTTGACGGTGACCGCTTCCCGGGCCGGCGCCCGGAATCCGGGGCCGGCGTCGACGAGGCCGGTGACGTCGACGACGCTGGGGCTGCGGGCCACGCTGGCGAGGTCCGAACCGAAGACGTAGGCGATGTCCGGGAACGACCCCGACGCCAGCGCCGCGGTGATCTTCTGGAGCATCGCGTCGGCGAGGACGCCGCCGCCGAGGTCGATCCGGATCCCGGGGTGCGTGCGGTGGAAGTCCGCGACGAGTTCGTCCAGGACCTTCTTGCCGGTGTCGGTCTGGCCGTGCCAGACCTCGACCGTGACCGGGCCCCCGGTGGCCCGCGCCGGGCCGCAGCCGGCGAGGGCGGCGCCGAGGGCCAGACCGCCGGCGCCGCGCAGGAATCCGCGGCGGTCCATCAGCTTGTCTTGCCGGGTAACGGAAAAGTCATCATCACGACTCCGGATGATGGTGGGCACGACCCCGCCTCGGACCACGGGGTCCTGGCGACTCGGTCCGGGCTCGCGGTGGAACCGACATACCGGCTGGGCGTACCTCTGACGTCGGTGAGCCCGACGTGGACAGCAGTAAAGCGAGCGCGTTCGGCTGTGTCAACAGGTCTTGCGGACGTACCCGCTCGTGCCCTGGGGCACCACGTACAGGTCACGGCGGACCATGCTGATCTTGGTCTTCCACTCCGGGCAGCCCTTGCTCATCCCCGAAGCGGTGTACTCGACGTCGACGACCCGGTTGTCGAAGGGGCCGGCGTAGTCGGCGCACTCCTCGTACTCGCCGCATTCTTCGGTGACGGCGAAGTCGAGGCCGTTGGCGACCCGGTTGCCGGCCAGCTCGGGCGTGTTCTTCTGCGCGATGGCCAGGTTCTTGCCGTGGGCGCGGGCGGACAGGAGCTTGATGTACTCCTGCGCGTGTGTGGTGGTGAGCAGGTTCCTGGACCGGCTGTAGCTGTCGTAGTTGTCCGGCTCGATCGCCTGGTACCCCTTCGACGCGCAGGTGTCGATCCAGCTCCCGACCTGGGCGGCGACCCGGGCGCGCTTGTCGGCGGTCCGCAGGTCGAGCAGGGTTTCCTGCCAGTCCGGGTCGACGACCTTGGTGCCGTTCGCGTCGCGGAGCAGCAGGTCGCTCGGCCACTCGCCGTCCGCGCCCTTCTGGGCCTGGAAAGCGTTGAGGTAGCAGATGTTGTACTTGCCGCTCGCCGGGGCCGCGGAGACGTCGCGGCTGACGATCTGCACGCCCGACGGCGGGGTATAGGCGCCGCCGATCTGGTAGTCGAACCCGGCGGCCTGCGGGGGCAGGGTGACCGCCGCCGAGGCCGGCGCGGCGACCGCGGCCAGGGTGCCGACGGCCAGCGCGCCCGCCGCCGTGAAAGAAGCCAACCGCTTGCCGTGGATGGGGAGAGAACGCTTCATCCGGGCTCCATCATCGTCGGGGCTGTTGTCGGCGAAAGGTAGGCAGGACGGCCACCGCGGTCAACGAAACGCGCATTCGCGATGCGCGTTTCACCGCTCGACGGCGGCGGCGACCTCGACGACGGTGACCCGGACTCCGGCCCGGCGGATCGCCGCGACCGCGCCGGGCGCGGCCGAGGAGTCGGTGATGACCTCGTGGACGTCTTCGATTTCACCCATGCGGGCGAGGGTGGTCCGGCCGAGCTTGCTGCCGTCGGCCAGCACGACCACCCGCTGGGCGCGGCCGAGCATGGCGCGGTTGGTCCGGGCCTCGTTCTCGTCGTGGGTGGTGATGCCCGCCGTCGCGTCGATGCCGTCCACGCCGACGAACGCGGTGCCGACGCTGATCGAGGCCAGCACGTGCTCGGCCCAGGGGCCGACCAGCTCGTAGGACTGGGGCCGGGCGACACCGCCGACGACGACCAGCTTCAGCCGCGGGTGCAGGGCCAGGTCCATGGCGATGTTCAACGCGTTCGTGACCACCGTCAGGTCCGCGCGGCCGGGCAGTTCCTTGGCGAGCTCGCTCGTGGTGGAGCCGCCGGTCAGCGCGATCACGTGCGGCCCGGCCGGCAGCGTGCGGATCGCCGCGCGCACGATGGCGCGTTTGGCGTCCCGGGACCGGCCTTCCCGGTAGGGCGGCGGCACTTCGTTGGTGCGCCCGCGGGGCCGCGCGCCGCCGTGGGTGCGGGTCAGCAGGCGCTGTTCCTCCAGTTTGGCCAGATCGCGCCGGAGCGTGGCGGGGGAGACGCCGAGCCGGGCGCTGAGCTCGCCCACGTGCAGCTCGCCGGTGTCCGCGAGCACGCGCAGCAGCTCCGAGAGCCGTTCGGCCCGGGTGGTGCGCCGCTTCCGCGTGGACATGGGCCGAGCTTACGACAGCCGGCGAAACGCTCACTCCGGATGCGCACTTGGCCACCGGGCCTTGCCCGCTCGTGCGGCAGCGGGTGAACCTCCGGGAGTACGTCCCGGAAATTCGGAGGCAGCACCTATGCACAGCAGCGGGCGGTGGTCCGGCGACAGCCGGACCGCGCGGGAGATCGAGCAGCAGCCCGCCACCTGGACCCGGGTGGCGGAGGCGGTGCGGCGGGCCCGGCCGGACATCGAAAAGCTGGTCGGGCGGCCCGGCCGGCGGATCGTGCTCACCGGTGCGGGGACTTCGGCGTTCATCGGCGAGGTCGTGGCCCGCGATCTCGCGCGCCACCTCGGCCGGCCGGTCGAGGCCATCGCGACCACGGAGATCGTGGCCGACCCGCTCGCCGTGGTCGTGGACGACCGGCCGACCCTCCTGGTGTCGTTCGCGCGCAGTGGAAACAGCCCCGAGTCCGTCGCGGCGGCGGACCTGCTGAACGAGCTGACGCCCGGGCTGCGGCACCTGGTGATCACGTGCGACCCGGAAGGACAGCTCGCGCGGCGGTGGTCCGGCGCCGGGAACGCGGTCGTGCTGGCCCTGCCGGACGAGGTCAACGACCGCGGGTTCGCGATGACGTCGTCGTTCACCGGGATGGCACTGGCGGCCCTGCTCGCCTTCGGCGTGGAGGTCGACGTCGAGGCGCTGGCGCACGCGGGGTCCACTGTGCTCGGCGGCGCCGCGGAACACGCGACGGCGATTTCCGGCGCCAAGCCGGCCCGGCTGGTGTTCCTCGGTTCCGGGCCGCTTCGCGGGCTCGCGCGGGAGGCCGCGCTCAAGTGCCTCGAACTGACCCGGGGCGAGGTGGTCGGCCTCGCCGATTCCGCGCTGGGCTTCCGGCACGGGCCGAAGTCGGTGCTCGACGAACGCACCATCGCCGTGGTCTTCCGGTCCACCGATCCGCACGCGCGGCGCTACGACGGCGACATCGCGCGCGAGCTGGTGCAGTCCCTCGGCGCGGAGCGGGTGGTCGTGGTGGGCGGGGACGATCCCGGCGAGTTCGGCGGCGCACGAACGTGGCCGGTGCCCTCGCCCCCCGGCCTTCCCCTCGCCGGGTACGCGTTACTGGCCGTCATCGCGGCGCAGACCACGGCGCTCGCCTGCTCGCTCGCGCTGGGCGTGGCCCCGGACAACCCGTTCCCCGACGGGGAGGTGAACCGCGTCGTGCAGGGCGTGGTCATCCACGGCTTCGCCGCGCCGGAGGTGAGCTGAAATGTTCCTCGGTGTCGACGGCGGCGGGACGAAGACGGCGTTCTGCCTGATCGATCCCGGCGGCCGGGTCGTCGCGGAGGCCCGGACCGCGAGCGTGTACTACCTGATGGAAGGCATGCAGATCGTGGAACCCCTGCTGCGTCAGGGGATCGGCGAAGTGTGCGAGGCGGCGGGCATTCCGGTTTCGGACATCACCTACGCCTTCTTCGGCCTGCCTGCCTACGGGGAGATCAGTGCCGACGTGCCGGTGCTGGACGCGGTCCCCGCCCGGGTCCTCGGGACGCGGAACTACCGCTGCGGCAACGACATGATCTGCGGCTGGGCCGGATCGCTGGGGGCGATCGACGGCATCAACGTCGTCGCCGGCACCGGCTCGATCGCGTACGGCGAACACGACGGCAGGCAGTGGCGCGGGGGAGGCTGGAGCGAGCTCTTCGGCGACGAAGGCTCCGGCTACTGGGTTGCGATCCAGGGCCTGAACGCCTTCAGCCGCATGGTGGACGGGCGGCTGCCCGCCGGGCCGCTCGTCGAAGAGCTGCGTGCGGCGCTCGGCCTCACCGTCGACTTCGACGCGATCGACGTCGTCGTGAACCGGTGGCACGGCGACCGCGGCCGGATCGCGGGCCTGAGCAAGGTCGTGACCCGGGCCGCCGAGGCCGGCGACGCGGTCGCGACCGGGGTGCTGCGGGAAGCCGGGCGGGAGCTCGCGCTGCTCGTGGACGTCGGCCGGTCCGCGCTCGGGTTCGAGACCGCACAACGGGTTCCGCTGTCGTACTCCGGCGGCGTGTTCGGGTCGGCGCACGTGCTGGCGTCGTTCCGCGACGCGCTCGCCCTGGCGTACGACCTGCGCGAACCGCTGCTGGAACCGCACATCGGTGCCGCGCTCTACGCGGCGCGCCTGCACGGACACCCGTTGCGGGCCGAGCAAGTCCACTCGACCGCGTCCCTGCCGCACTGAGGAGCCCGAGATGACCGGATCAGGTGTGCCCACCCGCGGGTGGATCCCGTACGCGGGGCTGCTGGTGGTGTTCTGGGGTGTGTGGGGCGCCATTTCCAGCCTGCCCACGAAACTGTACGCCTACCCCGACCCAATGGTGTACGTCGTCTGGGCGCTCACCATGCTCGTGCCCGCGTGGTTCTCCCTGCGCGGCAGGAAGTTCGACCGCGGCCGGGTCGCCGCCGGGTACGGGCTGGCGATCGGGCTCACCGGTGCCGGTGGGCAGCTGCTGCTGTTCAAGGCCCTCACGATCGGCCCGGCCTACGTGATCTTCCCGATCGTCGCGCTTTCGCCCGCGGTCACGGTGCTGCTGGCGTTCGTCGCGTTGCGGGAACGGCTCGGCGGGTGGTCGTGGGCCGGCGTGCTGCTCGCGCTCGTCGCCGTCGTCCTGTTCTCGGTGTCCACAGGGGACAGTGGGACCAGCGGCTGGCTCTACCTCGCGCTGGCCGTTCTCGTCTGTGTGGCGTGGGGCGTCCAGGCGTTCTTCATGCGCAAGGCCGCGCTCGCCGGGGTGGACGACGCTTCGACGTTCGGCTGGATGACCGTCAGCGGGCTGCTGCTGATCCCGGTCGCCGTGCTGATGACGGGCGGGCTGCCGCTGGGCTTCCCGTGGCAGGCGCCCGCGCTCACCGCGGGCACCCAGCTGCTCAACGCGGTCGGCGCGCTGTTCCTCGTGATGGCGATGAGCCGCGGCAAGGCGTCGATCGTGGCGCCGGTGACCAACGCGCTCGCGCCCGTGTTGACCATCGTCCTGTCGCTGTTGTTCTTCGGCGCCGCACCCACCGGCTTCCAGCTCGCGGGCATCGTGCTGGCGCTGGCCGGCTCGACCCTGATGGTGTACCGCGCGGAACGGACCGCCGAACCGGTCCTGGACAGCGCGGCGCCGTGAACCGCCGGATCATCACGGTCACCCTCAACCCCGCCGTCGACGTGACCTACCGGGTGGACGCGCTGCGCCCGGGCGGGACCACCCGGGTCCCGGACGTCCGGTCCCGCGCCGGCGGCAAGGGCGTCAACGTCGCCGCGGTGGTTCGCGCACTGGGTGGCGAGAGCCTCGTGCTGGCGCTGACGACGACCCGGGCACCCGACGAGTTCCGGACCGGGCTGGCGGAGCTGGGCCTCGCGCACCGGCTCGTCCCGGCCCTGCCCGCGGTGCGGCGCACCGTGGCGGTGGTGACTCCGGCCGACGGGACGACGATGCTGCAGGAGAACGGTTTTCCGGCCGGCGAGACGGCGGAAGACGATATCTTCGCCGCTCTTCGCGCCGAGCTGCCGGCCGGTGCCGTCGTGATCTCCGGCAGCGTGCCCGAGGGGCTGGAGGCCGACGTCCCGGCGAAGCTGGCCCGGCTGTGCGTCCGGCAGGGCGTGCCGGTCATCGCCGACGTCTCCGGCGCCGCCCTCCGCGAGGCCGCCGCGAGCGGCGCGGTGCTGATGCCGAACGAGGACGAGCTGGCGGAGCTGGCCGGGTCCGACGCCGGTCCGGACCTCGTGGCCGCGGGAGCACCCGCGGTGGTGGCCACCTTGGGCGCCGAGGGTGCGATCGCCGTCACCGCCCAGGGCAGCTGGCGCGCCCGGCCCGCCGAAGTCGTCACCGGCAATT
The DNA here is from genome assembly GCF_002904295.1 of Amycolatopsis sp. CA-128772. Classification (GTDB taxonomy): domain Bacteria; phylum Actinomycetota; class Actinomycetes; order Mycobacteriales; family Pseudonocardiaceae; genus Amycolatopsis. The sequence goes on along the minus strand of NZ_PPHG01000025.1, from coordinate 320,066 downwards.
CGGCCGGGGCCGGAGACGCGGGTGCCGCGGCGCTGGCCATGCACCTGACGGCGCCCGAAGTGGACTGGCCGGCCGCGCTCGCGGACGTCGTCGCCACGTCGGCTGCCGCGGTGCTGCGGCCGGTCGCCGGCGAGATCGACGTCGCGGCCAGGGACCGGTGGATTCGTGACGTGAAGGTGGAAAGGATCCGATGAACTGGGCTGCCTTGCTGGACGACCTGCGCGCGCAGCGGCGCGCGATCGGGGCGTTCAACGCGATCCTGATCGAGCACGCCGAGGCCGTCGTGGCCGGCGCGGAGCTCTGCGGGCTCCCGGTGGTCCTGCAGATCTCGCAGAACGCCGTCCGCTACCACGGTTCGCTCGCGCCGTTCGCGCTCGCCTGCCTGCGGCTGGCCGAGACCGCGACCGTGCCCGTCCTGGTCCACCTCGACCACATCGAGGACGAGGAGCTGATCCGGGAGGGCCTGGACCTGGGCATCACGTCGGTCATGTTCGACGCCGCGGCGTTGCCCTACGCCGAGAACGTGACCCGGACGAAGGCGGTCGTCGAACGCTGCCACGCGGCGGGGTGCCGCGTCGAGGCGGAGCTCGGCGAGATCGGCGGCAAGGACGGCGCCCACGCCCCCGGTGTCCGCACGGACCCGGCGGAGGCCCGCGAGTTCGTCGCGGCGACGGGCGTGGACTCGCTCGCGGTGGCCGTCGGCTCCTCGCACGCCATGGCCGACCGCAGCGCGGTGCTCGACGAATCGCTGATCGCCGCGCTCGCCGGGAGCGTCCCGGTGCCGCTGGTGCTGCACGGCTCCTCCGGCGTCCCGGACGAGGGCCTGCGCGGGGCGGTGGCGAGCGGCATCGTCAAGGTCAACATCGGCACGCGGCTGAACCAGGTGCTCACGGCCTCGGTGCGCTCGGCCCTCGGAGAGCACGGGACCGTCACGGACCCTCGCCGCTACCTGGCTCCCGGCCGGGACGCGGTCCGGGACGAGGTGGCCCGGCTGCTCACCCTGCTCGCGAAGTAGGACCCCTCCGACCTGCGCGAACCTGCTATATCGCGGTGGTATACACCCTGCGTATACACCTTTGGTATAGTGATCCTCAGCCCCGGGATGCCGGGGTCGAGGAGGGATCAGGGGATGTCGATTTCGCATACCTTGCTCGGGTTGCTCGAGGCCGGGCCGCGGCACGGTTACGACCTGAAACGGGCCTACGACGAGCAGTTCGGGCAGGACCGCCCGCTGGCTTACGGCCAGGTCTATTCGACGCTGTCGCGGCTGCTCCGCCACGGCATGGTCGAGGTCGCCGGCGTCGAGAGCGGGGAAGGGCCGGAGCGCAAGCGCTACACGATCACCGACGCCGGGGTCACCGATGTCGAGACGTGGCTGCGCACGCCGGAAAGCCCGCAGCCGTACCTGCAGAACACGCTCTACACGAAGGTGGTGCTGGCTCTGCTGTCCGGGCGCAGCGCCGCCGACGTGCTCGAGGTCCAGCGCGGCGAGCACCTGAACGCGATGCGGGCCCTCACCCGGCGCAAAACCGGGGGCGACCTCGCCGATCAGCTGATCTGCGATCACGCGCTCTTCCACCTCGAGGCGGACCTGCGGTGGCTGGAGCTCACCGCCGCGCGCCTCGGCGAGCTCGGAAAGGCGGTGCGCTGATGACCGGAACGCCGTTGCTCGTCGGCCGGGGACTGCACAAGTCGTTCGGCCCGACGCGGGCGCTCGACGGGGCGGGGCTGTCCGTCTCGGCGGGGGAGGTGCTCGCGATCATGGGCTCGTCCGGATCGGGGAAGTCGACGCTGCTGCACTGCCTCGCCGGCATCATCCGGCCGGACGCCGGCACGATCAGCTACCGCGGTGCCGACCTCGCCGGGATGGACGACAAGGGGCGCAGTGCGCTGCGGCGCACCGACTTCGGCTTCGTGTTCCAGTTCGGCCAGCTCGTCCCCGAGCTGTCGTGCCTGGAAAACGTCGCCCTTCCGCTGCGGCTGACCGGGTCCCGGCGGAAGCAGGCCGAGGCCAGGGCGGCCGACTGGCTCGCCCGGCTGGAGGTCGGCGAGCTGGCGAAACGCCGGCCCGGCGATGTGTCCGGCGGGCAGGCGCAGCGGGTGGCGGTGGCGCGGGCGCTGGTGACGGGACCGAAAGTGGTCTTCGCCGACGAACCGACCGGTGCGCTCGACTCGCTCAACGGCGAGAAGGTCATGCAGCTGCTCACCCAGGCGGCGCGGGAGTCGCACGCCGCGGTGGTGCTGGTGACCCACGAGCCGCGGGTGGCCGCCTACTCGGATCGCGAAGTCACGGTGCTCGACGGGCGCACCCTGGACCGGGAGCCGGCCGCATGATGCGGGACCTGGCGCTGGGCCTCCGGCTGGCCGTCGGGGGCGGCCGGATGTCCGGTGCGGCGCTGCTGCGCCTGGCGATGACCGCGTTCGGGATCGCGCTCGCGGTCGCCGTGCTGCTGCCCGCCGCGGCGGTGCAGCACCTGGTCGGCGCGCAGGCGGAGCGGGCGGCGGCGATCAAGCCGGTCACCGAGCCGCGCGCGGGCGTCGCGCCGCTGCTGACCTACAACTGGTTCCCGACGATCGGCGAGGACCTCGTCAAGGTCACCGCGGTCGCGGCGACCGGCCCGGGCTCGCCGGTGCCGCCGGGCGTCGACCGGCTGCCCGCGCCGGGCGAGCTGCTCGTGTCCCCGGAGCTGGCCGCGAGGCTGGCGTCGGCCGGCGGCGGTTCGCTGCAGGCCCAGCTGCCGGGACACGTGGCCGGCCGGATCTCGCGGGACGGCGTTGCCGGCGCCGGCGATCTGACCGCGTACTACGGGGTGACCGCCGCGCAGATCCAGGCCGAAGGCACCGAGGGCAACGTGGTCTACGCGTTCGGCAGGTCCGGCGCCGGAGCCGGGCAGCCGGTGGCGGTGCTGGTCTTCGTCCTGCCGATCGCGGCGGTGCTGCTGCTGCCGCTGCTGATCTTCGTGACCACCGCGTCGCGGATGGGGGCGGCGCAGCGGGAACGCCGGCTCGCCGCGTTGCGGCTGATCGGGCTCGACGCCCGGCAGGTCAAGCGGGTCGCGGCGGCGGAGTCGCTGGTCGGGGCGGGTATCGGGCTCGCGGCGGGCATCGGGTTCTTCGCCGTGCTGCGCACGTTCGTCGCGGACATCCTGCCGTTCGGCCTGCGGATCTTCCCGGAGGACTTCGTGCCGCCGTGGCCGCTGGTCGTGGTGATCGTGCTGCTGGTACCCGGGCTCGCGGTCGGCTCGGCGCTGTTCGGGCTGCGCCGGACGATCGTGGAACCGCTCGGCGTGGTCCGTCAGGGCAAGCCGGTGCGGCGGCGGACGTGGTGGCGCTGGGCGATCACCGCGATCGGGGTGCTGCTGCTGGCCGTGACCCTGGCCTTCGAGCGGGGCGACGGCGACGCCACCGCGGGGCTGGTGCTCACGGCGGGCAGCGTGTTCCTGCTGGTGGGTGTCACGACGCTGCTGCCGTGGCTGGTCGAGTGGCTGGTGGCACGGCTGAACGGCGGGTCGCCGTCGTGGCAGCTGGCGGTCCGGCGGCTGCAGCTGGACAGCGGTACGGCCAGCCGCGTGGTGTCCGGCCTGGTCGTCGTGCTGGCCGGCATGATCCTGACCCAGGGGGTGGTCACCTCGCTCTCCGCCGGCAGCCGGCACTGGACACTCCCGGACGGCGTGGCCGTGGCGCCGGTGCGGGTGATGACGAACACCGCGCACGAGGCGGAGGTGACCCGGCTGGCGGGGGCGGTGCCCGGGGCGACCGGGACGCACCTGTCCCGGACCATCGGGTTCCGGTCCGGGACAGGTGAGAGCTACGGCGTGGTCGGCGACTGCGTGGCGCTCGGGGTGGAGGCGAACATCGGCGACTGCGCCGACGGTGACGTCTTCTACGTCGTGTCGTCGCCGGGGGTGGCGGCGCCGGCGGGACAGGTGCACCTGCAGAGCTTCTCCCACGGCCGGGCGGTGGACGGTCCGGAGTGGACGCTGCCCGCCGGCATCAAGGTGGTGCGGGAGGACAGCCCGGTGGCCACGTCCGAGGGACGGCTGCTCGCCACGCCGGGCGCGCTCGGCGGGCTCCCGCTCCCGGGCTCGTCGGTCGCGGTCTACGTGTCGGGCACCGGCGATCCGCAGGCCCTGACCGACAACGTCGCGCGGGCCCTCCGGCCGTTCGCCTGGAACGCCACCATCGTCGAGAGCGACTACCTCGACGACTTCCGCGCCGAGGACGACCGGATGGTGCGGAGCTTCCGCTCGGTGCTGATCACCGCGTCGCTGTTCGTGCTGGCGGTGGCCGCGATGAGCCTGCTGATGCTGTCGATCGAGCAGACCAGCGAACGGCGGCGACCTCTCGCCGCGCTGTCCGCGGCCGGCGTGCCGATCGGGGTGCTGGCTCGCGGGGCGCTGTGGCAGACGGCGATCCCGGTGGTGGTCGGCGTGGTGCTGGCGGTCGCGGCGGGGCTCGGGCTGACCGCGCCGATGCTGCGGCTGGCGGACCGGCCGATGATCATCGACGTCCCGGTGCTGCTCGCACTGGCGGGGACCACGGTGGTGGCGGTCCTGCTGGTGACCGTGCTGACGATGCCGTTGCTGAGGCAGGTGACCCGGTTGGACACGTTGCGCTCGGAATGAGCCGGCGCGGCACCCGGCGGCCGCCGAGCTGGGTTGGCATGGCTGACTCCTGGTGAGTCGGCCCCTGAGCGGGTGGCGGCGCCACGCAGAGGTGCGAGCTGGAACCGGTTCCGAGGATCCGCCGGGAGGGTCGGATCTGTCAAGGGTTGACAGGTCGGGCACGGTGGTATGAACCTTTTCACCGATCGTTCCCGCCGGCCCGCAAGGGCATCCGCCCGGCACTCAGGGACGAGCCGGCCCCGTCGTCGCCTGACCGGCGGCGGGTCCGCCCGTGTCCCCAGCCAGGAGGAACCATGTTCACGAACGCCCCGCCGCGGCGCCGTCGCCGCGGACCCGCCGCCCGCTTGACGACCTTGGCGACGGCCCTCGCGGTCGCCGCGCTCGGCTTCGCCGTCCCGTCGGCGAACGCCGCCGACACGCTGATCTCCCAGGGGAAAGCCGCCACCGCGTCGTCGGTGGAGAACGCCGGCACCCCCGCGGCCGCCGCGGTGGACGGGAACACCGGCACCCGCTGGTCGTCGCAGTTCAGCGACCCGCAGTGGCTCCAGGTCGACCTGGGCGGCGCGGCCACCGTCAGCCAGGTCGTGCTGCGCTGGGAAGCCGCCTACGCCACGGCCTACCAGATCCAGTTGTCCGCCAACGGTTCCAGCTGGTCCACTGTGTACCAGACGACGACGGGAACCGGCGGCACGCAGACGCTGAACGTGACCGGTTCCGGCCGGTACGTGCGGTTGGCCACGACCGCGCGGGCCACCCCCTACGGCGTCTCGCTCTGGGAGTTCCAGGTCTACGGCACCGGCGGCGGAACGACACCGCCCGGCGCGGGCACGCCGCCCGACTCGTTCTGGGGTGACACGAGCACCATCCCGGCCGCGCGGAACGTGCTCACGGTGAAGGTGCTCAACCGGACCAACGGCAAGTACCCGGACAGCCAGGTGTACTGGAACTTCGGCGGCCAGACCCACTCGATCGCCGAGCAGCCCTACATCGACATGCCGGCGAACTCGGCCGGGCGGATGTACTTCTACCTCGGCACGCCGAACGGCCAGTACGCCGACTTCATCGAGTTCACCGTCGGCCCGGACGTGTTCAACGGCAACACCACCCGGGTCGACGCGTTCGCGCTGAAGCTGGCCATGCGGCTGCACGCGCACGACGGCTACGACGTGCAGGTCGGCGACGACTACCCGACGTTCCAGGAGGACCGCTCGGCCACGTTCGCCAAGTTCCAGGCCGAGGTGCCGGCCGAGTTCAAGGGCCTGGCGACGGTGAACGCGCCGTACCGGATCCCGGCCCCGGGCAGCGCCCCGGACTTCCGCGCCGGCGGCAAGTACGCGAACTACTTCACCTCCTACGCCCAGTCGGTGGGGGTCAACGAGCCCACGTCGAACATCACCGGCTGCGCGGGCTCACTGGCCGGCAACCCCGACATGTGCGCGGCCCTGAACCGGCACACGGCCCACCTGCCGCAGTCCCAGTGGCAGGATCCCGCGCGCTACTACCAGGCGGCCCCGGCGAACTACTACGCGAAGTTCTGGCACGACCACGGCATCAACCACCTCGCGTACGGCTTCCCGTACGACGACGTGGCCGGCCAGTCCTCGTTCGTCTCCCACGGAGACCCGCAGTGGCTGGTGGTCGCCGTCGGCTGGTGACCGGCGTGGGGCGGCTCCGGTTCGGACGACCGGGGCCGCCCTACTCGAACACCCCGTAGCCCGCCACCGCGTGCGCCCGGACGCCGTCCATGTCGAGCTCCACCCCGATGCCGGGTGTGTCCGGCAGCGTGATGTAGCCGTCCTTCACGATCGAGCCGCTTCCGTCGGGGGCGTGGACGTAGCTGTCCCACACCGCTCGTTCCTCCAAGGCGTGCCACTCCTGGACGAAGAAGTTGGGGATCGCCGCGCACTGGTGTGACGTCGCCATCGTGCCCAGCGGGGTCGACACCAGGTGCGGGGCGAACGGGATGTAGTGCAGCTCCGCGAGGTTGGCGATCTTCTTGGCCTCGGCCAGCCCGCCGCACTTCGGCACGTCCGGCTCGATGACGTCCACCGCCCCGCGTTCGAGCAGCTCGCGGAATCCCCAGCGCAGGTACAGGTTTTCCCCCGCGCAGATCGGGGTCCGGGTCTGCGCGCGCACCCGTACCAGCGCGTCGACGTTCTCCGCCGGCAGCGGCTCCTCCAGCCACATCAGCCGGAACGGCTCGAGCTCCCACGAGATCCGGCACGCGCTCGGCACGTCGTAGCGGGCGTGCAGGTCGATGGCCAGGTCGAGGTCCGGTCCGATCGCCTCCCGCACGGCGGCCACGCGCGCCACCATCGACCGCAGCTCGGCCGTGTTGACCGTGTGGTTGAACGCGTCGAACTTGGCCGGGTGGCCTAGGTCGTCGATGTCGAACTTCAAGGCGGTGAACCCCTCGGCGACCATCCGCTGCGCCCGGTCGACGCAGCCGGCGACCGAGCCCGCCGGATCGTCGCCGTCGCCGCAGTCGGCGTAGAGGCGGATGCGGTCGCGGAACTTGCCGCCGAGCAGGCGGTGGACCGGCTGGCCCGCGGCCTTGCCCGCGAGGTCCCACAGCGCGAGTTCGATCCCGGACAGGGCGATCACGAACACCCCGCCCTGCGAGCCCGCGAACACGTTGCTGCGCCGCAGTTTCTCCCAGCACCGCTCGACGTTGCGCGGGTCCTCGCCGATCAGGAGGGGGGTCAGGGCGCCGATCATCCCGACGACGGCGCCCGCGCCCGCGTCGGGGTTGGCCTCGCCGAACCCGCTGAGGCCCTCGTCGGTGTCGATCCGCACCAGCGTGGCCTGACCGTGGTAGGCGACCACCGCCGTCGTGACGTTCACGATCCGCATTGCTCTCCCGTTCGCCGGGTGGTGCGTATGAACGGACTAATGCGACGTCCAACTTGTCCGATAAGCTGATGACATGCCAAGGAGACAAGAGTCTCCGGACGCTGTCAAGGTCCGGACCCTCCCGGTGCAGGTGGCCGCCCACCTGACCCGGCGGATCGTCAGCGGCGAAATCGACGAGGGCCGGGCGCCGTCGGAACTCGAGATCACGCAGGAGTTCGGCGTCTCCCGCGTCGTGGCGCGGGAAACGCTCAAGATCCTCGCCTCGCTCGACATCGTCGACGTCGCGCAGGGCCGCCGCGTCGTCGTGCGCCCCCGCGCGGAATGGGACTACCTGAGCCCGTTGCTGATCGAGTGGCTGCCCACGGAGATCGTCGACGAGCTCCTGCAGGAGCTGCACCGGACGCGGGTGCTGCTCGAACCCGAACTGGCCGCGATGGCCGCGGCCGGCGCGACCGGGGAAACGCTCGGCCGGCTCAAGGACGAGATCGACCGGATGGCGGCGCTCGAGGCGGATCCCGACGCCTACCTCGAAGTCGACCACGAATTCCACATGGAGATCTGCCGGGCGGCGAACAACCGCATCCTGGACCGGATCATGTACTCCGCGCGCTGGCTCGGCACGGCCAGCCGGCGCGTCACCAACGAGGCGCCGGCCGGGCTGCACCGCGCCACCGCCGAGCACACCGAGATCTACGAGGCGCTCGTGGCGCGCGATCCGGAAGCGGCCCGCGCGGCCATGCGCCGGCACCTGAACAACAACTTCTCCACGCTCCTCTCGGAGAAGGAACAGCGAAGCAAGCGGGCCGGCCGGCGGCGTTAGCCCGCCCGGACGGCGCTCGACCCACGCACCAGCAGTTCCGCACCACTCAGCGCATGAACGACCCGCAGCGCGGCGCTTGCTTCGCTGTCCCGCCGGTTGCACCGTCGCCCCGTCGGTACGCGTCCGCCCGATCGGACGCGAGAGGAGTTGTCATGGAACAGAAATCCGATCTGTCGAGACGCACCTTCCTCGGGGTGAGCGCGCTGGGCGTGCTCGGCCTCGCCGGGTGCGCCAGCGGCCCCGCCCCCGCGCCCCAGGTCGACGTCCAGGTGCCCCAGCCGCTGCTCGACCAGGCCGCCGCGCTGCGCGGCGGGTCGGTGGGGATGCTGTCGCAGAAGCTGTACTCGGAGGCGGCCAACAAGGCGCTCGACAAGTCCCTGCAGGTCTTCGCCCAGGCCACCGGCACCACGATCCGCAACGACCTGGTCTCCGGCGACGCCGGTGACATGGTCGCGAAGATGGACGCCGAGGTGAAGGCGGGCACCAACCGCGACCTGGCCTTCCTGAGCGACCGGCGGTTCGTCGGCCAGCTCCACAACCTCGGCGCCCTCACCGACGTCACCGACGTGGTCACGGAAATGCGGGCGCTCTACGGGGATCCCGCGACCGAGGCGAACGACTACTGCGTGTTCGACGGGCGCTGGTTCGCGATCCCGTACCACTTCATCGCGTCCGGGATGTACCTGCGCAAGGACTGGTACCAGGAAAAGGGGCTCCCGCTCAAGCCTCACTACACGTGGGAAGAGCTGCGCGACAACGCATTGGCGGTCTCCGACCCGGCGAAGCGGCGCTTCGGCTGGGGGCTCACGGTGAACCGCTCCGGCGACGCCAACGGCTTCATCCAGAACGTCATCAACACCTACGGCGGGGCGATCGCGGACAACACCGGCACGAAGGTGGTGTTCAACTCGCCGGAAACCGTCGCCGCCGTCACGTTCATCGGCGACATCTACACGAACCCGAAGTACGCGCCGATGCTGCCACCCGGGATCGGGAGCTGGACCGACTCGAGCAACAACGAGAACTGGCTGGCCCAGATCCTGGGGCTGACGCTCAACCAGTTCAGCGTCTACGCCGACTCGAAGACCAAGAAGAACCCGGTGTACGCCAACACCCACGTGTTCAACGGCGCCACCGGCCCGGCGATCGACCAGCCGCTCGCCTTCGGTGAGTCCAACTCGTTCGTCGTGTTCAAGGGGGCGAAGAACCCCGGCCTGGCCAAGCTGGTGGCGAAGTTCATGGCCGGCGGCAGCGCGCTGCTCGGGGTCGCGAAAGAGGCACCGTGCCTGGTCAACCCGTCGTGGAGCAAGGTGTGGGACGCCGACCCGTACTACACGAGCGGTGACCCGGCCTTTCCCGCGCTGCGCGAGCAGACCCGCGCGCAGCTGCCGGTGAAGACCAGGACCGGCTACGCGTTCCCGCAGGCCCCGAGCCCCGGCGAGCAGGCCGCCCTCGCCGCCTACCTGCTGACCGACATGATGCAGTCGGTCGTCCAGGGCACCAAGCCGGCCGACGCCGTGGCCGCGACCCACGCCCGGATCGTGCAGATCTTCGAGCAGCAGGGCTACCGGCAGTGACCATCCTGCGTCCGAAGAGGACACTACCGGCGCCGGCCGGCCCGGCGCCGGCCGTGTCGTCCTCGCTCACGCCGGTGCAGCGGCGGCTCGGGCGCGACTGGCGTCTCGCCGCGGTGTTCATCGGACCGACGCTGGTGCTGGTCGCCGGCCTGATCCTGGTCCCCATCGTCGGCTCGATCTTCACCAGCGCAACGGAACGCCACGGCGCCGATACGGTCTTCGTGGGGCTGGACAACTACACCGCACTCGTCGACGACGCCATGTTCCACCAGGGCGTGCTCAACTCGTTCGTCTTCACCGCGTACGCCGAAATCTTCAAGGTGACCTTCGGCCTCATCGCGGCGTTGATCCTGCACCACATGCGCCGCGGCCGAGCGCTCATCGCCGGGGTCATCCTGTTGCCGTGGGTGATCCCGACGGTCGTCACGGGCTTCACCTGGCGGTCGCTGCTCGACCCGATCTTCGGCAGCGTCAACGTCCTGCTCACCGAGTCCGGGATCGGGCCCGGCCTCGCCGCGATCGGGCTCGTCGACAAGTGGCCGGCGGAATGGCTGTCCGATCCCGCGCTCGCGATGCCCGCGGTCATCCTGGTCAACGTCTGGAAGGGCATCCCGTTCTTCACGGTGACGTTCCTCGCCGGGCTCAAGGCCATCGACAGCAATCTCCACGAGGCGGCGATGGTGGACGGCGCCTCGCCGTGGCAGCGCTTCGTGCACATCACGCTGCCAGGGCTGCGGCCCGTGATGATCGTGACGGTGCTGCTGTCGTCGATCTGGACGTTCAACAACTTCGACCTGATCTGGCTGCTGACGCAGGGCGGCCCGGGGGACGCCACCGCCCCGTACGTGATGGTGGCCTACTCCAAGGCCATCCAGCAGCTGCAGCTGGGCGCGGGCGCCGCGGTCACGTTGGTGATGCTGCCGGTCATCGCCATCCTCGTGGTGATCCTCGTGCGGATGATGCGCCGGGGCGACCGGCCGGGCGCGGCCGACCTGGGGCGTCGGCGGCTGACGCCCGCTCAGCGCCGGGCGCTGCCGTGGGTGATCGTCGCGGCCTCGGTGCTCGTGCTGGTCTGGGCGTCGCCGCACATCGTGTGGAAGGCCGCGCTCGTACTGGGCGTGTTCGTGGTGCTCGCGGCCGTCGTCGGCCGGGTGGTCTCCGCGTTCGCCGCGCGCGGCAACCGGCTGGCGGCCCGCGTGGTCACCGGTACCGGCGGCGGGATCGCGCTCGTGGGCTTGCTGAGCTTCGTGCTCGCCCCGCTGTACTGGATGACGGTGACGGCCTTCAAGTCCGACGACCAGATCGTCGCGCGCACCGACGACCTCTGGCCGGCCCCGTGGACCACCGAGCAGTTCACCAACCTGTTCACCGGGGCGTTCGGCACCTGGTACGTCAACACGATCCTGGTTTCGGTCGCGTCGACCGTGATCGCCCTGGTCTGCGCGGCGCTGGCGGGCTATGCGCTGGCCCGGCTGAAGTTCCGGGGTTCGGAGAGCTTCACGGTGACGATCCTGCTCACCTACGTGATGCCGGGCGCGCTGCTGTTCATCCCGCTGTACCAGCTGATGAGCGGGATCGGGCTCAACGACTCGCTGTGGTCGCTGGTGCTCGCCTACCCGACGTTCACCCTGCCGTTCGCGACGTGGCTGCTCGTCGGCTACTTCAAGTCGATCCCGGCCGACCTCGAAGAAGCCGCGCTGGTCGACGGCTGTACGCGGTTCGGGGCGTTTCGCCGGATCGTGCTGCCGCTGGCCAAGCCGGGCCTGCTCGCGGTCGCGCTGTTCACCCTCACCAACGCGTGGAACGAGTTCCTGTTCGCCTTCGTGTTCATCACCAAGAACGAGAACAAGACCCTGCCGGTCGGCATGCAGTCGATGATCTTCGGCGACGTCGTGCCGCAGGGGCAGCTGGCCGCGGCCTCGCTGCTGGTCAGCATCCCGGTCGTGCTCATGTACGGGTTCGGGCAGCGGTTCCTGACCGAGGGGCTCACCGCCGGAGCCGTGAAGGGATGAGCGGGATCACCGAGGAGCACGTCGCGACGGCGTCCCGGCCGAGCGACCTGCGCATCACCGACCTGCGGGTGGCGAACGTGACGGGCGTGCCGTTCCGTTCGTCGATCATCCGGATCGACACCAATCAGGGACTGGCCGGGTACGGGGAGGTGCGCGACCAGGCCAGCGCCACCTACGCGCTGATGCTCAAGAGCAGGCTCGTCGGCGAAAACCCGTGCAACGTCGACAAGATCTTCCGCAAGATCAAGCAGTTCGGGCACCACGGCCGGCAGGGCGGCGGGGTGTCCGGCGTCGAGATGGCGCTGATGGACCTGGCCGGCAAGGCGTACGGCGTACCCGCGTACGCGCTGATCGGCGGCCGGTTCCGGGACGAGATCCGCTGCTACGCGGACACCCCGTCCCTGCCGGACCCGCACGAGATGGGCGCGCGGCTGCTGGAGCGCCGGCAGCGCGGGTTCACGATGCTGAAGATGGACGTCGGCATCGACCTGCTGTGGGACGTGCCGGGCGCGCTGATCGCGCCACCGGGGGCCCGCGCGGACGTCACGACCATGCACCCGTTCACCGGCATCCAGGTCACCGCGCGGGGCATCGACCACCTGGTGTCCTATGTGGACATAGTCCGGTCGGTCGTCGGCTACGACGTGGCGCTCGCCGCCGACCACTTCGGCCACATCGCCCTCGATTCGGGCATCCGGATCGGCCGTGCGCTGGAGCCGTTCACCCTGGCCTGGATCGAGGACCTGATCCCGTGGCAGCTGACCGGCCAGTGGCGCCGGCTCACCGCGGCCGTCGCCGTCCCGACGTGCACGGGCGAGGACATCTACCTCCTCGAGGGCTTCCGGCCGCTGCTGGACGCCGGCGCCATCCGCATCGTGCACCCGGACCCGGCGACCGCGGGCGGCATCGCGGAGACCAAGCGGCTCGGCGACTACGCGCAGGAGCGCGGCATCGCGATGGCGCTGCACCTGGCGGCGTCACCGATCGCGACGATGGCGTGCGTCCACCTGGCCGCGGCCACGGAGAACTTCCTCGCCCTCGAACACCACGCGGCCGACGTGGAGTTCTGGAGCGACCTGGTCACCGGCCTGCCCCGCCCCCTGATCCGCAACGGCCAGATCACGGTGCCGGACACCCCGGGCCTGGGCTTCGGCGACCTCGACGAAGAGCAGCTGCGCCGCCACCTCGACCCGCGCGACCCGGTGTTCTTCGCCGAAACAACCCACTGGGACAAGGAGTCCAGCCACGACCGGCTGTGGAGCTAGGCGCGGCCCTGTTCGGCGCGCCACCGCTCGTACTCCGGCCGGGCCTCGTCCGACAGGGGGTAGTAGCGTCGCAGGTCGCCGCCCTCGGCGAGGCGGATGCGGGAGAACTCCTCCCACTCCGCGTGTTCCTGGGCCGACGCCACCAGGGCGGGGGCGAGCTTGACCGGTACCACGACCGCCCCGTCGTCGTCGGCCACGACGATGTCGCCCGGCTCGACCAGCGTGCCGCCGCAGGCCACCGGCACGTTGACCGCCGCGGGGACGATGCCGGTCTGGGCGTGGAAGTTCGGCGTGGCGCCCCGGATCCAGATACCCAGGCCGAGCCGCTTGGCCTCGCCGGTGTCGCGCAGGCACCCGTCGATCACCACGCCGGCGCCGCCGCGGCCCTTGAAGTAGGTCAGCATCATCTCGCCGAACACGCCGCTGCTCATGTCACCCCGCGCGTCGACGACGATCATGTCGCCGGGCTGCGCGTGGTACATGACGTGCCGGTGCAGCTGCTTCTCCGGTTCCTCGTACTCCTCGACGGGGTAGAGGTCCTCTCGTTTGGGCAGGAACTGCAGCGTCAACGCCGGACCGGCCACGCGCACGCCGGGGGTCACCGAAACCGGGCCGCGGATGAACGCGCTGCGGATGCCCATGCGGCTGAGCTCGCCGCTGGCGGTCGCGCTGCCGATGGCCGCGAGGGCCGCACTCAGTTCGGCAGGCGGGCGGACGATATCGTGCGTCTCCACCACGTCGGTGAGCTCCCTCGGGTCTGCGCTGACGTAACTGTCGAAGATCCCGAGCGTAACCCGTGAACGCGCTTTCGCGAAGAGAAGTGTGTTCACCGCAGCGATCGTCGCGGCGGCGACGCCGAGCACGGCCAGCGCGCCTCGGAGGCCGCCGGCGCCGGTGCTGATCGCGGCGAGGGCCAGCGGGCAGGCGAGCCGGGCGAGGCGCAGAACGTACTCGCCCACATCCGATTCCCCGGCCGACTGGTTCCGGAAAGCTGTGGCGTCCGGATCCACATCGAGGGCATCGGCGAGATCATCATGAACAACCGGTTCGAGGGTGTGTTCGATGTAGAGCGCATCCACTGGCAACGTCGCCCGGTTCAGCGTGTAGGGCGGCTGCCGTGCGGCGAGCACCTGACCCGCGAGCAAAGGACTGCAGGGCTTCCGCTCGACGGGGACAGCTTGCCGGGGCGGTTGTCTATTCGCCTAGGGTGCCGGCTGCTCGTGGTGAGCGACATGGTACCCAACGGAACCCGATCGGCGCCGACATCCCGTCGACGGGGGAACCGGCCGGTTATGCGGTTCCCTCCACCGCCGGTTCCCGCTCGAGGTCGGTGTCCAGTGCGTGGAACACCGCCGGGCGGCGGGTGCGCAGCCAGGTGGCGACGAGCAACCCCGCCACCGCGACCGCCAGCAGCAGCCACGGCAGCTGCGGCACGACGCCGTTGCTGGAACCCGCCAACGTCGGGAAGTTGGCGATCGCCAGCGTCACGATCACCCCGAGGCCCGCCGCGCCCAGGCCGGGGGCGATCAGGGTCCGCACCAGGCGGGCGTCGCGGGTGCGTCGGAAGTGGACCAGGATCGCCACCGCCGCGAGCAGCTGGAGGGCGAGGATGCCGAGGGTGCCGAAGCCGGTCATGCTGGCCGTGAGGTCGGCGACCGGGTCGAGGCCGGCCAGCCGGAACACCAGTACCACCACCGAACCGAAAGTCAGCTGCACCATGGCGGCGTACTGGGGTGCGCCGTTGCGGGGGCGGGTGCGGCCCAGCCGGCGCGGCAGGACGCCGACCCGGCCGAGGGCGTAGAGGTAGCGGGTGGCCGAGTTGTGCAGGGCCAGCAGGGCCGCGAACAGGCTGACCACGAGCAGCAGCATCATCACCTTGGTCAACGCGCCGCCGAGGTAGTCCTGCGACACCGAGAACACCAGGTCGCCGGTGGACAGGTGGGCGGTGGCGACGTCCTGGGCCTGCGCGACCCCGATCGCCGTCACCACGGCCCAGGTGGTGAAGGCGGCGAACACCCCGATGAAACCGATGGCGATGTAGGTCGCCCGCGGGATCGTCCGCTTCGGGTTCTTCGCTTCCTCGCCGAACAGGGCGGTCGCTTCGAACCCGATGAAGGCGTTGGCCGCGAACAGCAACGCGAGCCCACCCGCGCCCTGGAGCATCACGGACGGGTGGAAGACGTCGAACGAGAAGCCGTGCCGGAACAGCACGCTGAAGTCCATGATCAGCAGGATGGACACCTCGAGGACCAGGGAGACGCCGAGCACCTTCGCGCTGACGTCGATGCCGCGCCGGCTGAGCAGGAAGACCAGCACGACGGAGATTGCGCTCCAGACGACCCAGTCGACGTCCGGCCCGAAGACGTCCTTGAGCACGGTGCCGGTGAAGAACCCGCTCGTGCCGATGGCACCGGCGACGAAGCAGTTGTAGCCGAGCATGGCGACGAACCCGGCGACCAGGCCCATGGTCTTGCCGAGCCCCTTGACGACGAAGGCGTAGAAGCCGCCGGCGCTGGTCAGCACCTTGGACATCTGCGCGTAGCCGACCGCGAACAGCAGCAGCACGACGGTCGCCAGGATGAAGGCGGCGACCATCCCGCCACCGTTGCCGACGGCGATCCCGATGGCCGCGATCACGACCATGCCGGTCAGCGGCGCGACCGCGGCCAGCACCAGGAAGACGATGCCGGGCACCCCGAGCACGTTCCCGGCGAGTGCGGTGCTGTCCTGCGCGGGACTCGGTCGGCTCATCGCTGCTCCTTGGTTCGCAGGACCGCCTGGGTCGGCCTGGACCGGAAGTATGAGAGCCCCCGCGCCACCGGGCTTGCCTTTGCGCGCGCCGTGCTTGTCCCTCCGCGACGGATCGGTCCGTCACGCCCCGGGCGGCTCGATCCCCAGGTGCTCGCGCAGCGTCGCCCCGGTGTACTCGGTGCGGAACGAGCCGCGCTCCTGCAGCAGGGGCACCACCTTGTCGGCGAACTCGTCGAGCCCGCCGGGCGTCACGTGCGGGACGAGGATGAACCCGTCGCTCGCGTCGGCCTGGACCAGGTCGTCGATCGCCGCCGCCACGGTGGCCGGGGCGCCGATGAACGTCTGGCGGCCGGTGACCTCGATGATCAAGTCGCGGGTGGACAGGCTCTTCGCCTCCGCCAGCTGCCGCCACTCGCGGGCCGTGGCGACCGGGTCGCGGTACATGCGGACGCTGGCGCGGCCGGGGGCGATCGTCGACTCGCCGACCACCGGGTCCGTCGACGGGAGCGGGCCGTCGGGGTCGTGGCCGGACAGGTCGGTGTTCCACACCTGCTCGAGGAACCTGATCGCGGTCTGCGCGCTGACCTGCTGACGGCGGACCACGTGGGCGCGCTCGTGGGCGTCGGCGTCGGTGTCGCCGAGCACGAACGTCGCCGCGGGCAGGATCACCAGCTGCTCCGGCGTGCGGCCGTACTTCGCCAGCCGGCCCTTCACGTCGGCGTAGAACGCCTGCCCGGCTTCGAGGGTGCCGTAGCGGCTGAAGATCGCGTCGGCCGTCGCCGCGGCGAACTCGCGGCCCTCGTCGGAGTCGCCGGCCTGGATGATCACCGGACGGCCCTGGGGGCTGCGCGGCACCGGGAACCGGCCTTCGATGTCGAAGTGCGAGTCGTGGTGGGCGAACGCGCCCGCCTCCGGGTCGCGCAGGAACACCCCGCGGCCGGCGTCCGCGGCGATTTCGTCGCCGCGCCAGGAGTCGAACAGCTCCCAGGCGGTGCGCAGGAACGTCTCCGCGCGCTCGTAGCGCTGGTCCTGGGGGAGGAACCCGCCCCGGCGGAAGTTCTCGCCGGTGAAGGCGTCCCACGACGTGACGACGTTCCACGCGGCGCGCCCGGCGGAGAGGTGGTCCAGCGAAGCGAACTGCCGGGCCACCTCGAAGGGCTCGTTGAACGTCGAATTGATCGTGCCCGCGAGGCCGAGCCGGTCGGTGACCGCGGCCAGGGCGGACAGCACCGTGAAGGTGTCCGGCCGGCCGACGACGTCGAGGTCGTAGATCTGCCCGTTCTGCTCGCGCAGGCGCAGGCCCTCGGCGAGGAAGAAGAAGTCGAACTTCGCGCGCTCGGCGGTCTGCGCGAGCTTGACGAACGAGCTGAACTCGATGTGGCTGCCGGCTTCGGGGTCGCTCCACACGGTCGTGTTGTTGACGCCGGGGAAGTGCGCCGCGAGGTGGATCTGCTTCCGGGACATTGCGGGCCTCCTCAGACGCCGGCGTAGCGGTTGGCGGGGCGGGCGAGGCCGAGCAGGCCGCGCAGGGTGTCCGCCTCGTACTCGGTGCGGAAGGCGCCGCGCGAGCGCAGTTCGGGGACCAGGCCGCGGGTGACGGCGGTCAGGTCGTGCGGGACCGCGCCCGGCCGCAGCCGGAAGCCGGACAGCCCGGCGGTGTGCCAGTCGAGCAGCAGGTCGGCGAGCCCGGCCGGGGTGCCGGTGAAGACGTGCGCGTCGGACGCGTACTCCGCGCCCGCGAGGTCGTCGAGCCGGGCCTTGCGGTCCGCCGCGGCGCGCTCGGTGTCGCCGAGGAACACGACGACGTCACCGAAGACGTGCAGGGTTTCGGCGCCGCGCCCGGCCCGGTCCTGTTCGTCGCGGACGGCGGCGACGATCGCGCCGGCCTGCGCGCGGTCGAAGGGCGTCACGTAGACGACGTCGGCGGAGCGGGCGGCGAGCCGGTACGGGATGGCGGCGTGGGCCAGCGCGGTGACCGGCGGCTGGCCCTGCGGCGGCCGCGGGGTGATCGACGGGCCCTTGACCGAGAACCAGCGGCCCTCGAAGTCGATGTAGTGCAGCTTGTCCCGGTCGACGAACCGGCCGGTGGCGACGTCGCGGATTTCGGCGTCGTCCTCCCAGCTGTCCCAGAGCCGGCGCAGCACCTCGACGTAGTCGGCGGCCTCGTCGAAGAGGTCGGCCAGCGGGCTGGGTTTGCCCGGCTCGGCGGAGTCCTCCAGGCGGAACTCGCCGAATTCGCGGCGCCCGAAGTGCCGGTTGTCGTCGGCGCGCCCGGCGACCTGCACGCGCACGCCGGCGCGGCCGGTGCTGACGTAGTCGAGGGTGGCGATGGCCTTCGACAGGTGGAACGGCTCGGTGTGGGTGACCACCGCGGTCGGCACGAGCCCGATGTGCGAGGTCAGCGGGGCGACGCGGGCGGCGATGAGCACGGCGTCGAGGCGGCCCTGGACGATGTCGGTCCGCTCGCCGGGCCGGTCGAGGTAGCTCACGGTCTGCAGGGCCAGCGAGTCTTCGAGGGTGACGAAGTCCAGCTTGCCGGCCTCGGCTTCGCGGACCACGTCGGTCCAGTAGCCGGCGGTGAGCAGCTCGCGGGGCCGGGCGCCGGGTTCGCGCCAGGCGGCGGGGTGCCACCCCGCTCCGTCCAGCGCGACGGCGATCCGCGGTCCGGTTCCTGAGGGCATCCCGGCGGTTCCTTCCTGCTCGGCGTCGTCCGTAGTGTGCGCCGGATTCCGCGTCCCGGGCGGGCGTGGCCAACTGCTGGGACGGCCGCCGGTCACGGGAATAAACGCCGGTGCCGGGTCCCGTTCCGCAGGGTGGACGCGCCGGCCGCGGCGGAACGCGATCCCGGGAATGCCCGGCATGACGGGGTTGACCGAAGAATCCGCCTACGACCGGGTGCGCATCGCGCAGTGGCGAGCGGGGGAGGCGCGCATGCCGGGGCTGAGCCGCCGCGGCCTGCTGCGGCTGACGGCCACCGGGGGGCTCGCGCTGGCCGCGGCCGGGACGGCGGCTCCCGCGGCGGCGGCGGCCGCGGGCCCGATCGTGAAACCGCTGCCGCCGGAGCTGTTCGACGTCCACGGCAGCAACGCCGAGACGCGCTGGGAAGCCATGCGGGGACAGGGATACCTGACGCCGGTCGACCGGTTCTTCGTCCGCGACCACACGTCCACGCCGGTGCTGGACGCGGCCACCTGGCGGTTGCGGCTGTTCGGCTCCGGCCTGCGCGGCGGGCCGGTCGAGTTCACCTACCGGGACCTGCGCGCACTGCCGTCCGAGACGATCACCGCGTTCATCGAGTGCGCGGGCAACGGCCGACGCGGTGGACGTGCTCCCGGAGGGGCTCGACGCGGACTACGTGACGGCGGGGGTGAACCTCGGCCGGGTGCGCCGGCCGTTGCCGGTGGGCAAGGCGCTGCAGGACGTCCTGCCGGCGTACGAGATGAACGGGCAGCCGCTGCCACCCGACCACGGCTTCCCGGTGCGGCTCGTGGTGCCGTCGTGGGCCGGGATTTCGTCGATCAAGTGGCTGGGCCGGATCGAGGTGCCGGCCACACCGCTGGTGTCGCCGTGGAGCACGCAGTTCTACCGCCTGCTGGGCCCGGACTACCCGCCCGAGGGCGCGGTGGTCACCGATCAGGTGGTGAAGAGCGCGTTCGAGCTCCCGTGGGATGCCACCCTGGCGCCCGGCCACCGCCACGTGCTGCGCGGCCGGTCCTGGTCGGGCCACGGCCGCATCCGCCGGGTGGAGGTGAGCACGGACGGCACGACGTGGCAGCCGGCGAAGCCGATCGGCCGCGCCCTCGACCGCGGCCGGCTGCAGTGGGACTTCCCGTGGCGCCCGCGCGCGGCGGGTGCGTACACGCTGCGAGCACGCGCGACCGGCATCACGGGTGTGCGGCAGCCGGACGTCACGCCGTACAACACCCAGGGCTACCTGTTCGGCGCGGTCGTCCGGCACCCGGTCACGGTCGGCGTCGGATGAGGGGGCTGGTTCGCGTGCTCACCCGCTCGTTGACCGGTTTCGGCCGGGCCCTGGTGCTGCCGGTCCCGCCGTTCGAGCCGGCGATGGCGGTGCCGGTGCCGCGGCCGGGGGCCGACGTGCCGCGGGTGCCGCTTTCGCCGCAGGAACGGGAAACCTTCCGGCGGATCGTCTCGGGCTGACGCCGTGGCCCGCTTGGTCGCGCCCGACGAACGCCTGCACCCGGCCTGGCTCGACGCGCACGCGGAGTGGGGTCCGGGCCCGCACGAAGACGGGTTCGGCTTGCTGGCCACTGACGAGGTGGCGGCCCCGGCGGAATTCTCGGCGTGGGTGGCCCGCCTCGCCGCGGACGCGGGCTGCACGTACCGGTGGATCGTCGAGAACGGCCTGGTGCTCGGCGGGATCGCCTTGCGGCACGGAGCGGGTGAGGTCGTCCGGCACGCCGGCCACATCGGCTACCGCATCCGGCCGTCGGCGCGGGGACGCGGCTTGGCCACGTGGGCGCTGCGGCAGATGCTGACGGAGGCGGCCCGGCGCGGCATGGACCACGTGGTGCTGGTCTGCGCAGCGGACAACACGGCTTCGGCCAGGACGATCGAACGGCAGGGCGGGGTCCTGGACATCCTGCCCTGCCTGACGAACCCGGTGACCGGCCGCCGGGTCCGGACCGATGAGCGGTTCGCCCAGGCGCTCACGTCGGCGCGCCACGCCGAGGAGTTCGGGTTCGACGCCGTCGCGCTCGGCGAACGGCACGCCGGGCCCTTCCTGAGCAGCGGGGTCACCGTGTTGCTCGGCGCGATCGCCGCGACGACCGGCCGGGTGCGGATCCAGACCGGGGCGTCCGTCCTGTCCATCCACGACCCGCTGCGGGTGGCGGAGGACTACGCCACCGTCGACCAGCTCTCGCGCGGGCGGCTGGAGCTGGTGATCGGCAAGGGCAACGAGCTGCGCCAGCTGCCGATGTTCGGCATCGGGAACGGCGATCAGCGGGACGCCCTCGCCGAGAAGTACGAGCTGCTGCGGCGGCTCCGGCGCGAGGAGGACGTCACCTGGGACGGCCGCTTCCGCGGTCCGCTCGACGCGGTGACGAGCCTGCCGCGGCCGTTCGCCGGCGCGCCGCGGGTCTGGCACGGTCCGGCGACCACGGTGACGTCGGCGGAACTGGCCGCGAAGCGGGGTTACCCGCTGTTCTCCGCCAACGCGATCCAGCCGCGGGACAACTACACCGTCCTGATCGAGCACTACCGCAAGCACTACGCCGGACACGGCCACGACCCGCGGTTCGCCTTCGTCGGTGCGGGCGCGGGATTCCTGTACCTGGCCGGAACCACGCAGGAGGCGCGGGAGGCGTTCGGCCCGACGTACGAAAAGCTCGTCGCCTCCTTCAACCAGCCGGGCAACAGCCTGCCCACGATGATCCCGCACGAACAGCAGCTGGCCATGCTGGAACGCTTCGCCTCGGAGGTCGTGCCCGTCGTCCGCGCGGCCGCGTCCACGACACTGTGGACGGACGCCGACCCGTACGGCGGCCGCCCCGCGGTCCACGGGCGCACCACCGCCGACGCGGCTGGTGCCCCCGAAGGAGCGCGGTGAACTCCCTGCACGGCACCGCGTTCATCTGGCCGACATCGTGAAAGCCGACCTCGCGCAGCCGAAGGGGCTCACGAGCATCAGCGACCTGAAGGACCGGCTGTCGTCGCAGGGGCTCGGCTGACGTCCTCGGCCAGCAACGGCAGGAGGGCGTCCGGGCGGTCCAGCGGAATGATGTGGCCGCAGTCGTCGATGAGGTGGGAGGTGAGCCGGTCGGTCACCGGGCGCAGCTGGCGTGCGAGGGCGTCGCCGACCGGGTGGGCGCCGATCGCGACCGTGGGCACGGTGAGCCGGCCGGTCGTGGTGGCTTCCGCGAGCTGGGCAGCGCTTTCCGGCATCGCCCGGTAGTGCTCGAAGGCGCCTCGCAGCGCTTCGCGTCCGGTGTAGGCCGCTATGAAGTGGTCGCGGATCGCGGGCGGGACGCCGCGGCCCCGGGTGCCGGCCTCGAGGAACCAGCCGATGTAGTCCGGCTCGTGGCCGGCGAGGACCGTCTCGGCGAGGCCGGGGACGGCGTGGAAGCCGAACCACCACGGCGGCCGGAAGTCCTCGGCCCCCGGAAGCCCGCCGAGCAGCGACTCCATGAGGACGAGCCGCCGGACGCGCGTGGGCCGCCGCATGGCGAGCAGGAACGCGGGCGGGGCGCCCGCGTCGATGCCGGCGACGGTCGCCGTGGGTTCGTCCAAGGCGTCGAGGAGGGCTTCGGCGTCGGCGGCGAGGGTCCCGGCGTCGTACCCGCCGGCCGCGCGGGTGGAGGCGCCGAGGCCACGCAGGTCCGGCGCGATGACCCGGTGGTGCCGGGCCAGGTGCGGGATCACCGCGGTCCACAGCCGCCACGTGTGCGGGAAGCCGTGCAGCAGCAGGAATGGGGGCCCGTCTCCGGTGACGGCCACGTTGATGTCGATGCCGTTCGCCCTGACCCGCTGTTCGCGCACGCCGTCTCCTCGGTGGTTACCATTGGTTACCGGATGAGGCTAGGTAACCGGCCCGGCCCGGCCAAGACGGCACTTCCCGGACAGGTGGTGAGCTCCAGGTGACCCCCTCCCGCAAGGGCACGCGCGGCGACCTCTTCGACCCGGCCTGCCCGACCCGCAGCCTGCTGGACCGCATCGGCACGAAGTGGACGTCGATGGCGGTCAAGGTCCTGGCCGAGGCCGCCCCGGACGAGGTCCGGTTCGCCGAGCTGCAGCGCCGCATGCCGGGCGTCTCGCAGAAAATGTTGTCGGTGACCCTCCGGAGCCTGACCCGCGACGGCCTGGTCGAGCGCCGCGTGGAACCGACGGTTCCCCCGAGGGTGCACTACCGCCTCACGGCCCTGGGCCACTCGCTGGAGGTCCCGCTCGCGGCCCTGCGCAGCTGGGCGGAGGAGAACATGCCGGCGATCGACCGCGCGAACGCCACCGCCCGGGAGTGAGCCCGGCGGCCGGATCCGGGCCGTGGTGCGCAACGCCGCTCCGGCTCCGTCCGACGACCTGGTGGCGGTGCGGCGATGGCGAAGGCCTTGAGCCACGCGGACGCCGTGCGGGTGCTGGCCGGCGGCGCATCGAACAAGGTGGTGACCGCGCTCGACCAGCTGACCGGTGGTGTCCTGCTCGCCCTGACCGCCACCGGGTCCGGGCTGGCGTTGAGCCTCTTCGACGCGAAGTCCGGGTTCTTCCGGCTGACCGCCGAACTGCCATCCGGGCTGCACACCCCCGCGCCCCTGATGGAGCCGCACCGGCCCTACGAGCAGTCGATCGAGGCGCTCGCGGGCCACTACGACCACATCGCCGGCGAGGTGCTGGCGTTCATCACCGGGCCGGCCGTGTGGGACCGCTTGGACGAGCGCGGCAGGCGGCGGGTCGAGACGGTGCTCGGCGAAACCACGGCCAAGGCGGTGGCGAAGCACGAGGACATGTTCCGGTGCCTCGAGCACGGCTTTGCGCCCTATGACAGCGATACGCGGCGGATGTTCCGCGTTCTCTTCCTGAACCAGCTCCAGCTCTTGCGCGATCGGCGGCCAACGGCGACCTTGGACCGTACGGTGCGGGGACGAGCTGCTGGCCCGGACGAAGGAGATCTGCCCCGAGCTGCTGCCGTGACCGGCGATGCCGGCGGGATCCGGGGAGGTTCCGGTGAAACGGGTGCTGATCACCGGCGCGGCCGGCCGGGTGGGGCGCATCGTGGTTCCCCGGCTGCGGCCCGGGTGGGACCTGCGGCTGCTGGACCTCGCGCCGGCCCGCGACCTCCCCGGCGAATGGGTGACCGGCTCGGTGACCGACGCCGGCGCGATGGCCGGTGCGTGCCGGGGTGCCGATGCGGTGATCCACCTGGCGGCCATCCCCGTCGAGGACAGCTGGGACCGGCTCATGGCGGTCAACGTCGGCGGCACGCGCACCGTCCTGGAAGCCGCCCTCGCCGCCGGGGTGGCGCGGGTCGTGCTGGCCTCGACCGTGCACGTCGTCGGGTTCCGGCCGGCCGGGCAGCCCGTGCCCGCGGACTGCCCGCCGTGCCCGGACACCTTCTACGGGGTCAGCAAAGCGGCGGTCGAGGCCCTCGGCAGCCTCTACCACTCCCGGTTCGGGCTCGACGTCATCTGCGTGCGGATCGGCTCGTGCTTCGCCCGGCCGGTCGACCGGCACGCCCTGAGCGTGTGGCTGTCCCCGGGCGACGCCGGCCGGCTGTTCGCGGCGTGCCTGAGCGCCGCGAACCCCGGGTTCCGGATCGTCTGGGGCGTGTCGGCCAACCGCCGTGGTCACTGCTCCCTGCGGGAGGGCCGTGAGCTGGGGTACCACCCGGCCGACGACGCCGAGCGGTTCGCGGCGGAGGTCCCGCCCGACACCACCGTCTCGGCCCACCTCGGCGGGCGGCTGTTCACCAGCACGGCCCTCGGCCGGCCCATGGGAACCGGGTGAGGTCAGCGGGGGGACAGCGCCGCCCGGATCGCCCGCTCGACCAGGATCGGGACGAACGCGTGGATGCGGGCGCCGGCGAACCGGGCGCGTTCGCGGTCGACCATCGCGTGGATGCGGGTGCGGGTGAGGTTCGTGTAGTCCTGGCCCAGGCGGTCTTCGAGCTGGGCGAGGTGGGTGTCGAGGGAGGTCATCGTGTCCAGCGTGCTCATCGCTCACCTTCCGGTCGGCCGTGGTACGGACAACATGCCCCGGGAGACGGCCGGAAGGTGAACCCGAGGTGAACAGGCGGGGGCGCGCTCAGCCGACCGGGTACTTCACGGCCGTAAGCTCCTCCGAGACCGCCCAGAGCCGCCGCTGGATCGAGACGTCGTAGGACTGCGGCGTGGACGTGACGACCCGCGGGCGGCCGCGGTAGCCGCCCGGGCCCGCCGGGCCGTCGTACTGGCCGCCGAGCGCGGCGGGATCCGTGGCCGCGCGCAGGGTCGGGAGGGCGCCGCGCTCCGAGCTCTGGGTGAACAGCGGGGCCACCACCGGGAAGAGCGCGCGCAGCACCGCCGGCGAGTTGCGCATCAGTTCCGTGCGGGCCACGCCGGGGTGGGCCGCGATCGACGTCGTCGTGCCGTGCGGGGCGAGCCGGCGCTGCAGCTCGTAGGCGAACATCAGGTTGGCCAGCTTGGCCTGCCCGTACGCCGCGACGCGGTCGTAGGAGTTCTCCCACTGCAGGTCGTCGAAGTGGATGGCCGCGCGGATGCGGTGGGCGATGCTGGCGACCGTCACCACCCGGGAGCCCTCGACCGGCAGCAGCAGGTCCAGCAGCAGGCCGGTGAACGCGAAGTGCCCGAGGTGGTTCGTGCCGAACTGCAGCTCGAAGCCGTCGCGGGTGCTCTGGCGCGGCGGGTACATCACGCCCGCGTTGTTGATCAGCAGATCGATCTTCGGCAGCGTCGCGTGCAGGTCCGCCGCGGCGGACCGGACGGACTCCAGCGACGACAGGTCCAGCTCCTGCACCGTGACGTCGGCGTTCGCGCCGAGCCGGGCGGCGGCCTGCTTGCCCTTGGCGACGTCGCGGACGGCGAGCACCACCGTCGCGCCGCGCTCGGCCAGCACCTTCGCCGTGTCGAACCCGAGGCCGGTGTTGGCGCCGGTGATCACGGCCACGCGGCCGTGCTGGCTCGGGACGTCGCGCTCGGTCCAGTTGTCGCTCATGGCTGTCCTCCTGGGTCCACGGCCCTTTCGGACCGCCGGTCTGTTATGACCTCGACGCTAAGGAACCGTCGGTCTGTTGTCAAGAGACTGCCGGTCTTCAATTTCGGCGGACGGGCGTTACGCTGGTCTCATGACGTTCCAGCGGGCGCGCAGCGCGGAGCAGCGGGAGGAGCGGCGCCGCACGATCCTCGACACGGCGCTGAAGATGCTCGACGAGATGCCGGTGGCCGAGGTCAGCCTCAACGAGCTCAGCCGCCGCGTCGGCCTGGCCAAGTCGAATGTCCTGCGCTACTTCGAATCCCGCGAAGCCGTGCTGCTCGAACTGCTGGACCGCGCGCTGCGGGACTGGCTCGCCGAAGTGGGCGACGAACTGGCCGCGGGCGTCGGCCCCGGCGGCACGGCGCGGGAGCGGGCCGAGGCGTTCGCGGCCGTGGTGGCCCGGTCGCTGGCCCGCCGCACGGTGCTGTGCGACCTGATCGGCGCGCAGGCGGCCGTCCTGGAGCGCAACGTCTCCACCGACGTCGTCGTGCGGTTCAAGCGGTCGGCCCTCGGCGGCCTGGACACGATGGCCGAGCTGCTCCGCCGGTCCGTGCCCGAAGCCGGCGGCGAAGCGAAGTCCGTGTGCCTGCTGGCCATGATCCTGACCGGTGGGCTGTGGACCCACTGCCGCCCGTCACCCAGCGCCCGCGCGGCGTACGAGGCGGACCCGGCGCTGGCCGCGCTCCACCTGGACCTGGCGCCGGCCCTGGAACACGGGCTGGCCCTGCTGATCACGGGGGCGATGGCGCGGGGCGGCTGACCGGGCGCCAGGGCACGGGCCCGGGAGCGACCAGGGTGTCTCCCTGGGGCGAACGGAACCCCCGGGGGCCCACTCTGGGTGTCGGGCGGCGAACCCCGCCGCCGGACACCGAGGAGTTGCCGATCATGGACATGAAACTCGAAGTCGTGGTCCTGCCCGTCACCGACGTCGACCGCACCAAGCACTTCTACAAGACACTCGGCTGGCGCGAAGACGCCGACATCGTCTTCGGCAGTTCCCGCGTGGTCCAGCTGACCCCGCCGGGGTCGCCGGCGTCGGTCCACTTCGGCACCGGGATCACCGATGCCGCCCCCGGATCGGTGCGCGGAAGCTACCTGGTGGTGGCCGACATCGAGGCCGCCCGGGCCGAACTGGCCGGGCACGGCGTCGCCGTCAGCGAAGTGTTCCACCGGGACGAGACCGGGGCCTTCGCCCCCGGCGTGCACCCCGACCACGGCACCTACGGGTCGTTCGCCTCCTTCAGCGACCCCGACGGCAACACCTGGCTGTTGCAGGAAATCACCACCCGGTTCCCCGGCCGCGTCTCCGGTGTGGGCTACGGCTCCGCCGACGAGCTGGAGCAGGCCCTGAAGCGGGCCGCGGCCGCGCACGGCGAGCACGAGAAGGAAACCGGGCAGTACGACGAAGGATGGCCGGCCTGGTACGCCCGGTACATGACCGAGCACCAGGACGCCTGAACCACCCCGCAGCACCAGGAAAAGAGCAAAGATGTCCACGATCCACCTGCGCCAGCTGACCACCGCCTCGCCGGGGCAGTTCCTTGCCGGGCTGACCGCCTTCGGCCCGGAGCGCGCGAAGCTCTTCGGGCGCAGCGCGAACGAGTACCTGCGTGTGCACGAGCAGGGACCCGGGCACGCCGACGTCACCGAAGGGTCCGGCGGCGTCTGGGAACGCCTGCGCTACGACTGGTCCGATCCGGCCCGGGTCGTCATGACGACCACCGACTCGAACACCTGGGGTGGCGCTTCCGGCCACACCTACACCTTCACCCCGCTGGCGGACGGGACGACCCAGGTCGACGCCGTGGTGGTCCGGGAAGGCAAGAACCTCAAGGGCCGGCTGCTCGGGGGCCTGCTCGGGCTGCTGGGCCGGCGGGTCCTCGGCGCGGAACTGGCGAAGACCGCCCGTGCCATCGAGGCGCGCAACGCGGGGGCCCGCGACGGCGCGTGACCACCGGAGCCGGCCATCGAGGCGCGCGATGCGGGGGCCGGCGACGGCGCGTGACTACCGGAGCCGGGCCATCGAGGCGCGCCACGCGGAGGCCCGCGACGACGCGTGACCACCGGAGCCGGGCCGGCGCTGCGCTATCGTTCGCCTCGCCCGGCACGGTCGTCCCGCCGTCGCCGGCCGGCCGTGGGAGGTGCGCATGCCGGGGCGTGAGCCGGCGCTGATCGGCCGGCACAGCGAACGCGCCACCCTGGATCGCCTCCTGGCCGGCGCCCGGTCGGAGCGGGGGCAGGTGCTCGTCCTGCGCGGCGAGGCCGGGATCGGCAAGAGCGCACTCCTGGAGTACGTGGACGCGCAGGCGCGGGACTTCCGCGTCGCGCGCGCCGCCGGCGTCGAATCCGAGCAGGTGATGGCCTACGCCGGGCTGCACCAGCTGTGCGCGCCGTTCCTCGACCGGCTCGACCGCCTCCCCGAACCGCAGCGCGACGCGCTCGGCACGGCGTTCGGTCTGAGTTCCGGGCCCCGGCCGACCCGGTTCCTGGTCGGGCTGGCGGTGCTGACCCTCCTCGCCGACGTGGCCGAGGAGCAGCCGCTGCTCTGCC
This sequence comes from Amycolatopsis sp. CA-128772, assembly GCF_002904295.1. Lineage (GTDB taxonomy): Bacteria > Actinomycetota > Actinomycetes > Mycobacteriales > Pseudonocardiaceae > Amycolatopsis. Next base: position 291,908 of record NZ_PPHG01000025.1, on the reverse strand, counting down.
TGGTCGACGACGTGCAGTGGCTCGACCGGATGTCCGAGGTGGTCCTCACCTTCGTCGCCCGCCGGCTCCTCGCCGAGCGGATCGCGGTCGTCTTCGCGCTGCGCGACGGCGGCCACGAACCCGGCCTGGCCGGGCTGCCGGAGCTCCCGGTCGGCGGCCTGGGCGAGGCCGAGGCGGACGCGCTGCTGGCCTCGGTGGTCAAGGGGCCGCTGGACGGCCGCGTCCGCGACCGGCTCCTCGCCGAAACCCACGGCAACCCGCTGGCCCTGCTGGAACTGCCCCGCGCGTGGACGGCGGCCGACGGCTTCGGGCCGTCGGGGACCGTGCCGCTGGCCGGGCGCATCGAACAGTGCTTCGTCAAGCAGCTGGAACCGCTGCCCGCCGACACCCGGCGGCTCCTGCTCATCGCCGCCGCCGAGCCCCTCGGCGACGCCACCCTGCTCTGGGGCGCGGCCGGCGAGCTCGGGCTCGGCGCCGACCCCGCCACCGCGGCCGAGGCGACCGGGCTGATCGAGTTCGGCCGCCGGATCCGGTTCCGCCACCCGCTGGTGCGGTCGGCGGTCTACCGGTCGGCGTCGCCCCGGGACCGGCAGGACGTGCACCGGGCGCTGGCGGCGGTGACCGACCCGGAGCGCGACCCCGACCGCCGGGCCTGGCACCGCGCGCAGGCGACCGTCTCCCCGGACGAGGACGTCGCCGCCGACCTGGAACGCTCGGCGGACCGGGCCCGGGCCCGCGGCGGCCTGGTCGCGGCGGCCGCGTTCTTCGAGCAGGCGGCACTCCTGACCCCCGGACCGGCCCGGCGCGTGGACCGCGAACTCGCGGCGGCCGCGCTCAAACGCGACGCCGGCGCGCTCGACGAGGCACTCGGCCTGCTCGACTCCGTGGCCGCCGGACCGCCGGACGCCGGGCGCGCCGCCGACGCCGAGCGGCTGCGCGGGCAGATCGCGTTCGACCGGCGGCGCGGCGGCGACGCGGCCCGCCTCCTGCTGGGCGCGGCCGAGCGGCTGACTCCGCTCGACGCGAACCGGGCGCGGGAAACGTACTTGGAGGCGCTGGCGGCGGCGCTGTGGGCCGGCGGGGACGCCGCCGGCCTCGTCGCGGCGGCCGAGGCCACCCGGGCCGCGCCCCCGGCGCCCGTGCCGCCTCGTGCGGTCGACCTCGTGCTGGACGCCCTGGTCACCCGGTTCACCGGCGGCCACCAGGCCGCGGCGCCGCTGCTGGCCAAGGCGTTGGCGGCGGTCCGCGACCTGGACGTCGGGGCCGAGGACACCGGCCGGGCGCTCTGGCTGCTGGGCAACCGGGCGGGCGGCATGATCGCCACCGAAGCGGCGGACTTCGCGGCGGCGCGGGCGTTCGCCGCGCGTCAGGTCCAGCTCGCCCGCGACGCCGGTGCGCTCGTGCAGCTGCAGTTCGCGCTCAACTTCCTCGCCGTCAACGAGCTGCTCGCGGGGGAGCTCACCGCGGCGGCGGCTTCGGCCGAGGAAGACCGCGTGATCGCCGACCTGACCGGCAACGCGCCGGTCGGCTACGCCGCGATGCTGCTGGAGGCGTTCCGCGGCCGGGAGGCGCAGGCGGCGGAGCTGTTCGAGGACACCGCGCGCCAGGCGTCGGCGCGCGGCCAGCTCCGGCTGGTGAGCCTCGCCGACTACGGCCGGGCGGTGCTCTACAACGGCCTCGGCCGCCACGACGCCGCGCTGGCGGCCGCCCGCCGCGTGTTCGACCACGACGTGGTGGGGTTCCAGGGCCTGGCCACCGCCGAGCTGGCCGAGGCGGCGTCGCGAACCGGCGACGAGGACCTGCTCCTGGCCGCGGCCACCCGGTCGTCCGAGCGCGCGAAGGCGGCCGGCACCGCGGAAGCCAGGGGACTGGACGCCCGCGTGCGCGCGCTGGCCGGCACCGGCGCCGACCGCAGCTATCGCGAGTCGATCGAGTGCCTCGAACGGACGACGCTGCGGGTGGACCTCGCCCGCACCCACCTGCTGTACGGCGAATGGCTGCGCCGCGAGGGCCGCCGCGTGGACGCCCGCACCCACCTGCACACCGCCCACGAGCAGCTGTCGGCGATGGGGCTGGCGGCGTTCGCCGACCGGGCCCGGCGCGAGCTGCAGGCCACCGGGGAGACGGCGCGGAAACGCACCGCGGAGCCGACCGGCGAGCTCACCTCCCAGGAGTTCCAGATCGCCCGCCTCGCCGCGGACGGCTACTCGAACCCCGAGATCGGCACCCGGCTGTTCCTGAGCCCCCGCACGGTCGAATGGCACCTGCGGAAGATCTTCACGAAGCTGGGCATCAGCTCACGCCGCCAGCTGCGCGACACCGCCCTGGCCGGCGCGGGTCCGGGGCTTTAGGCCGAGCGGGAGACCGTTCAGATCGGTGCGCAGCCATCCGAGCCCCTCGGGCGACCCCGGGAAGGCTTCCGCGCCCGATCCAGCCGTCTGAGCCGTGCCCGCGCCGCCCGGTACGCTCCGGGCACTGATCGGGCCGGTGAGCAGGGGGAGCCGATGAACAGTATCCGGGTTCTGGTGCAGGGAGCGAGCATTGCGGGGCCGGCCCTGGCCCACTGGTTGCGCCGGCGGGGGGCCGAGGTGACCGTGGTCGAACGGGCGGCCGGGCTGCGGCCCGGTGGGCAGGCCGTCGATGCGCGCGGGGTGACCAGGGAGGTCATCCGGCGGATGGGGCTCGAAACCGCGGTGCGCGCGGCCCGGACCGAGACCGCCGGGGCACACACCGTGGCCGCCGACGGGACGATCCTGGAGACCTTCCGCGCGGACGATGACGGCGGGGACGGCTACATCTCGGAGATCGAGATCCTGCGCGGGGACCTGTCCCGGGTGCTCCACGACGACACGCGCGACGGCGTCGAGTACGTCTTCGGCGACCGGATCGCCGAGCTGACCCAGGACGCGGACGGTGTCGACGTCACCTTCGCGGGCGGCGACCGGCGGCGCTTCGACCTCGTCGTCGGGGCGGACGGGCTGCACTCGGCGCTGCGGGCGACGGTCTTCGGGCCGCGTGAGCGGTTCGTCCGGCACCTCGGGCACGTGATGGCCTTCTACAGCGTGCCCAACGAGTTCGGGCTGGACCGCTGGCTGCTCGACTACCACGAGCCCGGGCGCTCGGCCCTGCTGCGGCCCATCCAGGACGCCACCCGCGCCATGGCGATGTTCTCCTTCACCGCGGACGGCTTCGACATCGACTACCGCGACGTCGAGGCCCAGAAGCGCCTCCTGCGCGAACGGGTGGCCGACCTCGGCTGGCTGACCCCGCAGCTGCTCGCGCACCTGGACGACACCCCGGACTTCTACCTCGACCAGGTCGCGCAGGTGGTGATGGACCGGTGGTCCAGCGGCCGGGTGGCGCTGCTCGGCGACGCGGCGTTCAGCTCGTCGCCGTTGTCCGGCCAGGGCACCGGCCTGGCGCTGGTCGGTGCCTACCTGCTGGCGGGCGAGCTGGCCGCGGCCGGGTGGGACCCGGTGGCCGGGTTCGCGCGGTACGAGGCGCTGATGCGCCCGTTCGTCGAGGCCAACCAGGAGATCGGCCGGCTGCACGCGCGCAGCCTGGAGGGTGGCGAGCTCGACGGCGAGTGGCTGCCCGACCTGATCGAGCGGGCCCTCAACGGCGTCGAGTTGCCGGACTACGCCGGGGTGCCGGACACCGGGATGGCCGCGAAGGCGTAGGCCGGCCGTCCCACCGGCGTCCCACGGGGGTGGCGTTCCCGCTGGTCCGGCCGGTGGGATCGTCCCGGCGTCCCGAATCCGGCGCTGAGCGGCGACCCGGACCGCGGCCGCTGCCAGCCTTCACGCCATGCAAAGACTCGCTCTGGCCGTCGCGGTGCTGCTGGTGTTCCCCGCCGCAGCCGCGGTCGCGGCCGAACCCGTGGCCGTCTGCGGGCACACCACCGCCCAGCCCACCCTGAAGCAGGGGGCCACCGGCGCCGCGGTCGTCGAGGCGCAGTGCGAACTGAACCTGGCGACCAAGGCGAGCCGGTACTCGCCGATCGGTGCCGACGGTTCCTTCGGCGCCGCGACCGACGCCCGGGTGCGCGTGTTCCAGCGGTGCGCCGCGCTGAGCGTGGACGGCCAGGTCGGGCCGAACACCTGGGCCGCGCTCAACTCGTGGGCCGCGCGGCCGCGCAAGTGCGCCACGCCGGGCACGGCCGGCTCCGCGCCGGCCGTGGTGTGCGGTCACTCCACGGCCCGGCCGACCCTGCAGAGCGGCTCCACCGGCGCGGACGTCAAGGAACTCCAGTGCCGGCTGAACCTCGCCATGGAGCCCGGGCACTACCCGCCGCTGACGATCGACGGGCAGTTCGGGGACGGCACGCGCACCCGGGTGATCCAGTTCCAGCACTGCGTCAACGCCAGTGCCGACGGGGTCGCCGGGCCCACCACCTGGGCCAAGGTCGCCGACTGGTCGAGCCGGAACGCCTACTGCACGCCGCCGAAGCCCGCCGGGCACCCGATCGACGGCGTCGACACGGCGAAGTACCAGCACCCCGGGGGCGCGCCGATCAACTGGGGCGCGGTGAAGGCGTCCGGGGTCGAGTTCGCGACCGTCAAGGCCACCCGTGGCCTGAACACCACCGACGAGTACCTCGCCACCGACCTGCCCGCCGCCCGCAACGCGGGGCTGGCCGTGGGTCCGTACCACTTCTACACCGGCACGGCGGCCGGCACCGGCGGGGCGCAGGCCGACCGGTTCATCGCCGCCGTCAAGGCCACCGGGTACACCGGTAAGCGCGCCGGTGACCTGCCGCCCGTATTCGACCTCGAGTGGAAGGACGACGGCTCCGGCGGCTGTCCGCCGTACGTCACCGTCGCCGACGCGAAGGCGTGGCTCGACAAGGTCCAGGCCGCGTTCGGCCGGACTCCGGTCATCTACACCCAGAAGTCGTTCCTGGACGCCTGCCTCGGCGGCACCACGGCGCTGTCCGGCTATCCGATGCAGCTCGCCGACTACCGGCAGTCCGTCACGCAGCCGGCGCTGCCGGCCGGGTCGAAGACCTGGCTGATGTGGCAGTACACCGACGCGGCCATCCCCGACGGCATCCCCGCGCCGGCCACCGGTGACGTCTTCAACGGCACCCAGGCCGACCTCGACCAGCTCGCCAACCGCTGAAATCCCCGTTAGGAAAGGACGAGAATGACTCTCCCCATGAGCCGCCGCACGGTGCTGCGCGGCGCGGTGGTGCTCGGTGCGGCCGCCGCGGTCAGCCCGCTGCTGCTGACCGGGACCGCTCAGGCGTACCCGTGGTCCCGCACCCTGACGCAGGGCAGCACGGGCGCTGACGTCACCGAACTCCAGATCCGGGTCGCGGGCTGGGCGGCCGACTCGCCGAGCCACAGCCGGGTCTCGATCGACGGCGAGTTCGGCCCCGGCACGGCGGCCGCGGTCCGCCGGTTCCAGGCGGCCTACGGCCTCGGCGCCGACGGCCAGGCCGGCCCGGCCACCCAGGCCGCGCTCAACGCGCTGGAGCAGAGCGACGGGTCCACCGTGCACTTCGACTTCAGCGAGTTCACCGACCGCGACAGCGGCACGTTCAGCGGCGGCAAGGTCAGCGCGGCCGCGGCCAAGGAGAACGCCCGCCGCTGCATGTACAAGCTGGAGGCGTTGCGCAAGAAACTCGGGAACAAGCCGATCACGGTGAACTCCGGGTTCCGCAGCATCGCCCACAACGCCGAGATCGGCGGGGCCAGCGACAGCATGCACCTCTACGGCACGGCGGCCGATCTGAACGTGCCGGGCGTGGCCAACAAGACCGTCTACCAGAAGGCCGAGACCTGCGGGTTCTCCGGCCTGGAGACCTACAACACCGACCACCAGCACGTGGACAGCCGGGCCGACCTCGGCCGCTCGTGGTGGTGGGAGAACGGCACGGTGTGAGCCACCGGCCGGGCGCCGGGAAACCTGGGGGTTCCCGGCGCCCGGCCGCGTTCAGTGCGACTGCGGGTCCGCCAGGGCCGCCGAGCAGGCCGGCCAGTCGTGGAAGTCGCGGTGCGCGCGCCACAGGCGGTGCGCCGCGTCGATGTTCCAGACCGGGTCGAACGCCTGCCGCGGGGTGCCGCCCAGTTCCAGCAGGCGGCCGTCGGAGATCTGGAAGACGCCCCAGTTGCGGCTGCCGTTCGTGTTCGGCAGCACCCACAGCGGATCGAGGAACGACGCGCAGCGGGCGATCGCGACCGCGGTGTCCGGCGTCTCGGTGAACACGGCCCGGATCCGCTGCTCGACCACGGCCGCCGACCAGCCGGCCATGCTGGTCCGGTGGTCGTACAGGGCGGTTTTGGTGGCCTCGTCGACGACCCCGCGGGCGGGCAGGCCGGCCAGCACCTGGAACGCGGTGACCCGGCGCAGCGTCTCCGGGCCGAACGAGCCGTCGACCGCGAGCCGCCCGTGCGCCGCGACCAGCAGGTTCTGCACCTCGGTGACGCACTCGTCGTGCTGGCCCATGCTCACCGGCGGCCGGCAGGCGGTGGAGAACAGCACCCGGTCGGCGTACCGGCCGGGCGGCGCCCCGGACCCGTCGGCGGTGACCCAGAACAGGCCACCGGCCAGCAGGACGACGAACGCGATGGCCACCGGCACGGACCAGCGCCGGCGCCGCCGCGGCGGCGCGACCTCCGCCGCCGGCGGCGCCTCCTCTTCGGCCCGGCCGGCGTCGGCCAGCGCCCACAGCTGGTGCAGCTCGCGCAGCTCGTCGGCGGACGCGCCGCAGACCTTGGCGAAGGAGTGGACCACGCGGTAGTCGGCGGGCACGCTCTTGCCGGAGCAGTACCGGTGCAGGCTGGAGCCGCTGGCCCCGGCCTGCCTGCCGAGCCGTTCGTAGCCCTGCCCGCTGCGGTCCTTCAGCATGCGCAGGTAGGCGGCGAACTTGTCCATGTGCGGTGTCACGGTGATGGCACACCTCGCTCGGGCCGCGGATGACGGACGGAAGTTAACACCGCCGGGCACCGAACCGGGCGGAAACCGACGGATTGCGCCACCCGGCCGATCACACCCGGCCAGGTGGTGGCGCCCGGGCGAGACGCTGGTCCCGTGCGCGTCAGCCGGCGTCGGCGAGGGTCAGTCGTTCAGGGCGCCCGACCGGAATGTCGTGACGGTGACCTCCGCGAAACCGAGCGCGCGCACGGCGTCGAGCAGGCGCGGGTCGTCGTGGAGGGCTGCGGCCACGGCGGTGTCGAGCTCGATGCGGGCCGTGCCGCCGAGGTCGCGGACCCGGAGGTCGCGCGAGGGCCGGCCACGGGCGGCCAGGATCGTGCGCACCGCCGATTCGGCCCGTTCCACCCGGGCCAGGGTGGCCGGGGTGATCGGGATGCCGTAGCGGACGCGGCTCGCCAGGCAGGGCGCGGCCGGTTTGCCCGCCCAGGGGAAACCCCACTGCCGGGCGAGGGCGCGGACGTCCTCTTTGGACAGACCGAGCGTCCGCAGCGGGGTGTGCACGCCGAGTTCGTCGCCCGCGTGGATGCCGGGGCGGAACGGGTCGGCGGCGTCGTCGGCGTTCGTGCCGGTGGCCAGCGCCGGGAAGCCGTGGGCGGTGGCCACCGCGGCGATGGTCGTGAGCACGGTCGTCTTGCAGAAATAACAGCGCCGGCGGCCGTTGGCCGCATAGCCGGGCTCGGCCAGTTCGGCGGTCGGCGGGGTGAGGTGCCGGACGCCCAGATCCGACGCGATCCCCTTCGCCTCGGCCAGTTCCGCCGCGGCCAGGCTGGCCGAGTTCGCCGTCACCGCGAGGACGTCCGCCGGGCCGAGGGCGCGGACGGCGGCCGCGAGCACCAGGGCCGAGTCGGCGCCGCCGGAGAACGCCACGGCGAGGCGGCCGAGACCGGCGAGGTGGGTGACGAGCCGGGTTCCGTCCATCAGCGCCCCGCGGCGATCGTCGCGACGACCCGCGCCGGCAGGCCGAGTTCGCGCGCGGCGGCCACGACGTCGTCGTGCTCGGGTTTCGCGCCGTGCGGCCCGCGCTTGCGCCGCACCGGCCGCCCGAGGACGTCGACCGTTTCGGTCTCCCGCTCCAGCGCGGTGCGGCGGACCGGATACTCGCGCAGCCCCAGGCTGCCGGTTTCGGCGAGGACCCGCTCGCCGAGCCGGGCGGCGTGCTCCGGGGCGGCGAGCACGTGCAGGACGTGGGCCGGGCGGCCCTTCTTCATCGTCACCGGGCTGATCCACGCGTCGAGCGCGCCGGCCGCCAGGAGCTCGCCGACGACGTGCCCGAGCACTTCGCCGGTGACGTCGTCGAGATTCGTTTCGAGCACCACGAGCGTGCGGTGCCCGGCGTCCACCGGCTCGCCGAGGTGCACGACCGCGACGTTCGGCCGGTCCGGCAGCGACCGGGTGCCGGCGCCGTAGCCGGTGGCCAGCAGCCGGAACTCCGGCGGCGGCTCGTACCGGGCGCCGGTGGCCTTCAGCAGCGCGGCCGCGGTCGGGGTGACGGTCTCGCCGGTGAGGTCGCTCCCGACCGTCCGCGCGCCGCGCAGCAGCGCCGCGGTCGCGGGGGCGGGGCAGGGGAGCAGGCCGTGCGCGGTGCGGACCGAGCCCGTGCCGAGGGGCAGTGCGCCACAGTACACAGTGGACACTTCGAGGGCGGCCAGCGCGGCGCAGACGCCGATGACGTCGACGAGCGTGTCGTGCCCGCCGAGTTCGTGCAGGTGGACGCGTTCGGGTGCGTCCCCGTGCAGCCGGCCTTCCGCTTCGGCGATCGCGCGGAGCGCGGCAACGGCCCGGTCCGCGACCGGCGCGGGCTCGACCCGCCCGGCCATCGCGATCAGCTCGGCCGCGGGACGGCTGGTGGCGTCGTCGGTGACGTCGACCAGGGCGCGGGCCGCCGTCAGGCCGTGGGTGAGCAGGGCCTCCACCCGCAGGTCCCACCCGGTCAGCCCGCTGCCGGCGACGGCGGACCGGACGCGGTCCAGCGGCGCGCCGGCGTCGACGAGGGCGGCGAGCAGCATGTCCCCGGCCAGGCCGGTGAACGGCGAGATCACGCAGATCGTCATCGCCGCCTCCGCAGGACCTGGGCGAGCCGGAAGGCGGCCATCGCCGCGCCGAACCCGGAGTCGATGTTGACCACCGTGATGCCCGCCGCGCAGGAGGCGTGCATCCCCAGCAGCGCCGTGATGCCTTCGAGGCCCGCGCCGTAGCCGGTCGACGTCGGGACGGCGATCACCGGGCACGCGACCAGCCCGCCGACAGCCGAAGCCAGCGCGCCCTCCATGCCCGCGACCACGATGACCGCGTCCGCCGCGCGCAGCCGGTCGCGCTCGGCCAGCAGGCGGTGGATCCCGGCGACCCCCACGTCGGTGACCGACCGCACCGCAAGGCCGATGGCCGCGGCGACTTCCGCGGCCTCCTCGGCGACCGGGCCGTCGGACGTCCCGGCCGCGGCCACGGCGACCGTGAAGGCGGTCGCGACGGCCGGGCGCCAGACCAGCAGCCGCGCGCCGGGGGAGTGGCGGCCGCCGGGCACCTCGGCCAGCACCGCACGGGCAGGCTCGGCCTCGACCCGGGTGACCAGCACCGGACCGGTGTTGTGCGCGAGCAGCGTCCGCACGATGGCCGCGATCTGCGCCGGAGATTTTCCCGGCCCGTAAACGACTTCCGGGAGCCCTTGGCGGTCTTCGCGGTCCAGGTCGACGCGTGCGAACCCGAGATCGGCGGTGCTCATGCCGGCACGTACGGGATCGTCAGCGGGCCGTCCGGGAGCACACACGCCCGCGCGCCCGGCCCGGCCCGGCCGAGGGCCTCGGCCACGGTGGCCGCGATGTCGGCGGTCCGGGTCAGGTGCGCCGTCGCCAGTTCGGCCTCGCTCAGGAAATCCGTGTACACGACGACCCGGCAGTCGTCCTGGATCTTCGCCTGGATCTGGACCTGCCACTGGTCCGGCACGGTCACCGCGCGCGCCGCGATCTCCGCGAGCAGCGCCGCCGGCGAACTCGCCGACGCGAGGACCTCCCGGTAGGAGCCGTGGTCGGGGAACCCGTCGCGGCACTCCGCGGCGCAGACGATCGTCCCGCCCGGCCTGCTGATCCGGTGCGCCGCCGACATCCCTTTCACGGCCTGGTAGAGGTTCTGGTCCAGGGGATGGCCGGAGTTGGTCGTCACCACGACGTCGAAGGGCGCCGGCACCGGCCGCATGGCGACGTCACGGGCGGCGCGAGCGGCCGCCGCGTGCATGGTGAGCAGGTCGCCGCCGAAGGCCCCGATCACCGCCTTGTCGCGGTTGAGGATGACGTCGAGGGCGAAGGTGACGCCGGTGGCCGCGGCGATCGCGCGGACGTCGTCGTGCACCGGGTTGCCCTCGGTGATCCCCCAGGTCGCGTTCGGGTGCCCGATCCGGCGGGCGTCGTGCAGCACCAGCACGGTCTCCAGCGCCGCCAGCCCGGGGGCGACGAGCTTGGGGCCGCCGGAAAAGCCCGCGAAGAAGTGCGGTTCGACGAACCCGGTGGTGATCCGGACGTCGGCGGCCGCCCATTCGCTGTTCAGCCACACCGGGACGTCGTCGCCGTGGCGCCCCAGCCAGGTCAGGCTCGCGCGGTCGCGGGCGTCGTGGTTGACGATCCGGACGGTGTCGACGACTTCGTCGCCGAACATCGCGCGCAGCTCGGCGCCGGTGTTGCCGCGGTGGGTGCCGGTGGCGACCAGGATGACGACGTCTTCGAGGCGGACGATGCCGTCGAGCTCGGCCAGGATCGCCGGGATCATCAGCTCACGCGGCTGCGGCCGGGTTCCGTCGCACGCCGAGATCGCGACCGTCTGCCCGGGCCGCACCCGCTCGCGCAACGGCGGCCCGGCGACCGGTCCCCGCAACGCCCGGCGCAGCAGCACGTCCGCGGGTTCGGTGACCGGGTGGTGCACCGGCGTCACCACGGTGGTGACCGCCGGGTCGATGGTGAGGTCGAGACCGGTCTCGCCGTACGCGAGCCGGACGGTGGCCGTCACGGCGCCAGCCCGTAGACGCGGCTCGCGGTCCCGCCGCGGACGGCGTCGCGTTCGGCCGGCGTCAGGCCGGCCAGGAGGCTGTCGGCGGCGTCCATGACTTCCGCGTACGTCCCGGCGAGCAGGCACACCGGCCAGTCGGAGCCGAGCATCAGCCGATCCGGGCCGAACGCGGTCAGCGCGGTTTCCGCGTACGGCCGCAGATCCTCGACCCGCCAGGACCGGCCGGCTTCCGTCACCAGGCCGGACAGCTTGGCGACGACGTTCGGTTCCCGGGCCAGCGTGGCCAGCCCGCTCGCCCAGGGCTCGAGCTGGCCGGAGGCGACCGGCGGTTTGGCGAGATGGTCGAGCACGAAGGTGAGGTCCGGCAACGCCCGGACCGCCGCGGTGGCCGCCGGGAGCTGGTGGGGCAGCACGAGCAGGTCGTACACCAGCCCGGCGTCGCGCACCGCCGCGAGCCCGGCCAGCACGTCTTCCCGTTCCAGCCAGCGGGGATCGGGCTCGGCCTGGACGAGGTGCCGGACGCCGGCCAGGAGTTCGCCCCCCGGCGCCGAGCGCAGCCGGTCGAGGTCCTCCGACGGTGAGCCGGTGAGGTCGATCCAGCCGACCACGCCGGCGATGAGCGGCTCCGCGGCCGCCGTCGCGAGGAACTCGACCGACTCCGCGAAGTCCGGCAGGACCTGGACGAGCACCGTCGCGTCGACACCCAGGGCGGCCGCCCGCAGGTCGTCCGGGGTGAAGTCGCGCCGGATGGCCGCGGTGCCGTCGCCGTCCAGCCAGGCGTGGCGGCGGACGGAGGTCCGCCACAGGTGGTGGTGCGCGTCGACGCGCCGGCCGGTCACGCCCGGCCGATCCGGTGCTGCTGACGACCGAGACCGTCGATCTCCACGGTCACTTCGTCCCCTTCGGACAGATAGGGGAAGTCGTTGGCGCCGAAGGCCACCCCCGCGGGTGTGCCGGTGTTCACGACATCACCCGGCTCCAGCACCATGAACTGGCTGAGGTACCAGACGATGTGCCGGACGTCGAACAGCATGTTCTTCGTGGTGCCGTCCTGCCTCCACTGCCCGTTGACCGCCAGCCGCAGGCCGAGCTCGTGCGGGTCGCCGAGCTCGTCCGGGGTGACCAGCCACGGGCCGAGCGGGTTGAACGTCTCGCAGGACTTGCCCTTGGTCCACTGGCCGCCGCGTTCGTGCTGGAAGGCGCGCTCGCTGACGTCGTTCGAGACGGCGTACCCGGCGATGACCGCGTCGGCGTCCTCCGGCGTCGCGAGGTACCGCGCCCGGCCGCCGAGCACCACGGCCAGCTCGACCTCGTAGTCGGTCTTGGTGCTGGTGCGCGGGATGAGCACGGTGTCGTGCGGGCCGACGATCGTGGTGGTGGCCTTCAGGAACACCACCGGCTCGGCGGGTGGCTCGGCGCCGGTTTCCGCCGCGTGGTCGGAATAGTTGAGGCCGATGCAGGCCAGCAGCCCGGGCCGGGCCACCGGGGCGCCGACGCGCAGGCCCGGGGCGTCCAAGACCGGGAGGGTGCCCTCGCGCAGCGCCGCCCGGACCCGCGCGATGCCGTCGGCGGCGAAGAAGGCGCCGTCGACGTCCGCGGTCAGCGCACGCAGGTCCCGCGCCGCACCGGTTTCGTCGAGGACGACGGGGATCTCGTGGCCGACGTCGCCGAGGCGTTGGAAGCGCATGGCGGGGACCGTAGCAGACATATGATGTCTTGTTCAAAGCTCGATGCAGACATCATATATAAATGCGCTTTGAGTAGTCATCAGTGACGCAGTGTCCAAGTTATTGCCGTGTTACGGATCAACTCTGGACAATCCAGGGGGCACCGCGTAGCCATACATATGTTGTCTGCGCCGAATGAGAGGTGGCCCCGTTGGCCGAAGTGATCAGCGCGATCGACGCCGTGGACGTGCGCTTCCCGACTTCGCTGAGCCTGGACGGGTCCGACGCGATGAACCCGGAACCCGACTACTCGGCCGCGTACGTGACCATCCGCACGAGCGACGGCGACGAGGGCTACGGGCTCGCCTTCACCGTCGGCCGCGGCAACGACATCGAGGTCGCCGCCGTCCGCGCGCTCGTGCCCCTGGTCGCCGGGATGCCGGTGGCCGACGCGCTCGCCGACCTCGGCGCCTTCTCCCGCCGGCTGACCGGGGACAGCCAGCTCCGGTGGCTGGGCCCGGACAAGGGCGCCATCCACATGGCCGCCGCCGCGATCGTCAACGCGGCGTGGGACCTGCGGGCCCGTCGCGAAGGCAAGCCGGTCTGGCGGCTGCTGGCCGAACTGCCGCCCGAGGAGCTGGTCGACCTGGTCGACTTCCGGTACCTGCAGGACGCCCTGACCCGCGACGAAGCCCTCGACATCCTCCGCCGCGCCGAACCGGGCCGCGCGGCCCGCCAGGCCGAACTCCTGGAGTCCGGTTTTCCCGCCTACACCACGACTCCCGGCTGGCTCGGGTACTCGCCGGAGAAGTTGGCGGCGCTCTCGGCGGAGGCGGTCGCCGACGGCTTCACCCAGATCAAGCTCAAGGTCGGCGCCGACATCGAAGAGGACATCCGCCGGCTGCGGCTCGCCCGGGACGTCGTCGGGCCGGACGTCCGGATCGCCATCGACGCCAACCAGGCGTGGGGCGTCGGGCAGGCCATCGAATGGCTGCGCCCGCTGGCCGAGTTCGACCCGTACTGGATCGAGGAGCCGACCTCGCCCGACGACGTGCTCGGCCACGCGGCGATCCGCCGGGCGGTCGCGCCGATCAAGGTGGCCACCGGCGAGCACACGCACAACGCCGTGATGTTCAAGCAGCTGCTGCAGGCGGAGGCGATCGACGTTCTGCAGCTCGACGCCAGCCGGGTCGCCGGGGTCACCGAGAACATCGCGATCCTGTTGCTGGCCGCGAAGTTCGGCGTCCCGGTGTGCCCGCACGCCGGCGGGGTCGGGCTGTGCGAAATGGTCCAGCACCTGTCGATGTTCGACTTCGTCGCGGTGAGCGGCACCCAGACCGACCGCGTCATCGAGTACGTCGACCACCTGCACGAGCACTTCGTCGACCCGGTGCGGATCGAGCGCGGCCGCTACCTCGCGCCGCGGGAGCCGGGGCTGGGGGCGCGGCTGCACGCGGAATCCGTGGCGCAGTACCGGTTCCCGGACGGCCCGGTCTGGCAGCGGGACGCGGTGGTGGTCGCGTGACCGGTGGGGAGTTCGACGGCGTCCGCGCGATCGTGACCGGCGGCGCGTCCGGCATCGGGCTAGCGACCGCGCTCAGGCTGTCCGCGCGCGGCGCGAGCGTGGTCTGCCTCGACCTGAACGACAAGGTCGAAGAGCCGTTGACCGGCGTGCGGGCCGACGTCTCGGACGACGACTCGGTGCGAGCCGCGGTCGCCGCCGCGGTGGACCACCTCGGCGGTCTGGACGTCCTGGTCAACAACGCCGGGATCGGCGCGCAGGGAACCGTCGAAGACAACGACGACGCCGAGTGGCACCGCGTGTTCGACGTCAACGTCGTGGGCATGGTGCGGGTGACCCGCGCGGCCCTGCCGCACCTGAGGGAGTCGCCCGCGGCGGCGATCGTGAACACCTGCTCGATCGCGGCCACCGCCGGCCTGCCGCAGCGAGCGCTCTACAGCGCCACGAAAGGGGCGGTCCTCGCGCTCACCCGCGCGATGGCCGCCGACCACCTGGCCGAGGGGATCCGCGTGTGCTGCGTGAACCCCGGCACCGCGCACACCCCGTGGATCGACCGGCTGCTCTCGCAGGCCGACGATCCCGAGGCCGAGCTGGCCGCGCTCGCCGCGCGTCAGCCCACCGGCCGGCTCGTCACCGCCGACGAGGTCGCCGCGGCGATCTGCTACCTGGCCGGCCCGGACTCCGGCGCCACCACCGGCACCGATCTCGCCGTGGACGGCGGGATGTCCGGCCTCCGTCTCCGCCCGAAACCTGTCAACGAGGAGAGGTCATGAAGTTCCAGCACCTGCGCGCCGCGACCGTCGTCACCGCCGGCGTCCTGACCGCGGCCGCACTGGCCGGCTGCAGCGGCGGCGGCTCGACCGCCGCTTCGGGCGGCAAAACCGTCGTGGGCGTCGATTACCCGCGCTCGGACACCGACTTCTGGAACGCCTACATCAAGTACGTGCCCCAGTTCGCCGGGCAGTTCGGGCTCGACCTCAAGACCACCAACTCGCAGAACGACGTCGCCAACCTGACGGCCAACGTGCAGACGATGATCAGCCAGGGCGTCAAGGGCGTGGTGATGGCGCCGCAGGACACCGCGGCGATCATCCCGACACTGCAGCAGCTGGCGGGCAAGAAGATCCCGGTCGTGTCCGTCGACACCCGGCCCGACCAGGGCAACGTCTACATGGTCGTGCGGGCCGACAACCGCGCCTACGGCGAGAAGGCCTGCCAGTTCCTCGGCACCAAGCTCGCCGGCAAGGGCAAGGTCGTCATGCTGCAGGGCGACCTCGCCTCGATCAACGGCCGCGACCGCACCGAGGCCTTCAACGACTGCATGAAGAAGAACTTCCCGGGCATCACGGTGTTCGGCGAGGCCACCAACTGGGACGCCAACACCGCCGCCCAGAAGCTGCAGACCCGGCTGACGGCGAACCCGGACATCAAGGGCGTCTACATGCAGTCCAGCTTCGCCCTGTCCGGCACGCTGCAGCTGCTCAAGCAGCGTGGCCTGGCGGTCCCGGCGAGCGACCCGAAGCACGTGTTCATCGTGTCCAACGACGGCATCCCCGAGGAACTGGCCAAGATCCGGGCCGGTGAGATGGACGCGACCGTGTCCCAGCCCGCGGACCTGTTCGCCAAGTACGCCCTGCAGTACGTCAAGGACGCCATCGCCGGCAAGACGCCCGCCCCGGGCAAGACCGACCACGACAGCACCATCATCCAGGTCCGCGACGGCCTGATGGAGGACCAGCTGGCCGCCCCGCTGGTCACCTCGGACGGTGCCACGTTCGGGCCGGTACCCAGCGTCAAGGTCGACGACCAGTCCCTGTGGGGCAACAGCAAGAGCTGACGGGCTGCGGAGAAGGAGCCAACATGAGCACCGTGCCGGTCGTCGAGGCGCACGGGGTGGTCAAGCGCTACGGCGCCACGGTCGCGCTGGACCACGCCGACCTGACCGTCCTGCCCGGGCAGACGCACGCCCTGGTCGGCCGCAACGGAGCCGGCAAGTCGACTTTGGTGTCCGTCCTCACCGGACTGACCGAGCCGGACGCCGGAACCGTGCGGCTGACCGGGGAACCGGCGCCGGCCCTGGCCGACCGGGACGCCTGGCGCGCCCGGGTGGCGTGCGTGTACCAGCGCTCGACGATCATCCCCGAGCTGTCGGTGGCGGAGAACCTGTTCCTCAACCGGCAGGAGACCCGCGGCGGGTTCGTCCGCTGGGCCGCCCTGCGCCGCTCGGCCGCCGAACTCCTGGAACGCTGGTCGGTGGCCGTCGACGTGCACCGGCCGGCCCGGGAGCTGAGCGTGGAGCAGCGCCAGTTCGTCGAGATCGCGCGGGCCCTGTCGTTCGGCGCCCGGTTCGTCATCCTCGACGAGCCGACCGCGCAGCTCGACGGGGCCGCGATCACCCGGCTGTTCGGGCACATCGCCGAGCTCCAGCGCCAGGGGGTCACGTTCCTGTTCATCAGCCACCACCTGCAGGAGGTCTACGAAATCTGCGACACGGTGACGGTGTACCGGGACGCCCGGCACGTCCTCACCTCGCCGGTCTCGCAGCTGCCGAAGGCCGACCTCGTGGCCGCGATGACCGGGGAGAACGCCGTCACCGTGCAGGAGCGGACGTCGTCAGCCCGGCACGGCGAGGAACCCGTGTTCCGCGTGGACGAGCTGACCCTCGCCCCGCACTTCGAAGGCGTGTCCTTCGAGGTCGCGCCGGGGGAGATCGTCGGGCTGGCCGGATCCGGCAGCAGCGGCAAGACCGAGCTCGCCGAGGCGCTGGCCGGGCTGCGCAAGCCCACCTCCGGCACGGTCTTCGTCTCCGGCTCCCGGCCCCGGCCCGGCGACGTCCCGTCGGCGCTGGCCGCGGGCGTCGGGTTCGTTCCGGAAGACCGCCACCACCAGGGTTTCGTGCCGGAGATGTCCATTGCGGACAACTCCACGATGAGCGTGATGGACCGGCTCGGTCCGGGCATCTTCGTCCGGTCCGGCCGGCGCGACCGGCTCGCCGGGACGCTGATCACGCGGCTGGCGGTGAAGACCCCCGGCCCCGAGCTGCCGGTGTCCGCGCTGTCCGGCGGCAACCAGCAGAAGGTCGTGATGGCCCGTGCGCTCGCGGGCGACCCGCGGCTGCTCGTGCTGATCACCCCCACCGCCGGGGTCGACGTGCGGTCGAAGGAGTTCCTCCTCGGCAAGGTCGCGGAGGCCGCCGAGGCGGGCACCGCGGTGCTGATCGCCTCGGACGAACTGGACGACCTGCGCCTGTGCGACCGGCTGCTGGTCGTGGTGCACGGCCGGCTCACCACCGAAATCCCCGCAGGCTGGCCGGACCGCGAGGTCGTGGCCGCCATGGAAGGAGTCGACCTCGATGCCTGAAAGCCCCGCCGCGGTGGGCGCCCCGCCACGGACCGGATCCGGCCCCGCGCCCCGGCGCATCGCGCTGGCCCGCCTGCGCGACTTCGCGCTGGTGCCCGGGATCATCGCGATCGCCGTCGTCGGCCAGCTGGTGAACCCGGTGTTCCTCCAGTACGACAACGTGATCAACATCCTGCAGACGATGTCGGAGATCGCCCTGCTGGTGCTCGCCCAGACGATGGTCCTGGTCGTCGGCAAGATGGACCTCTCCCTGGAATCGACCTTCGGCCTCGCACCGGGCGTGGCGGCCTGGCTGACGATCGGTGGCGGCCATTCGCTCGGGCTGCTGCCGTCGTGGACCGCCGTGCCCGTGGTGCTGGTGGTCGGCGTGGTGGTGGGGGCGCTGAACGCCCTGCTGATCGTCCGGTTCGGGCTGAGCGGGTTCGTCGTCACCCTCGGCATGCTGATCGTGCTGCGCGGCCTGCTGACCGGGATCTCCGGCGGCCAGACCTTCTTCGGCCTGCCCGATTCGGTGCTCTACCTCGGCACGACGTTGTGGGCCGGGATCCCGGCGTCGATCTGGATCTGCGTGCTGCTGTTCGCCGGCGGGATCGTGCTGCTCGGCTACACCCGGTTCGGCCGCAGCCTGTACGCGATCGGCGGCAACGAGGACGCGGCGAAGGCCGCGGGCATCCGGACCGACCGGATCGTGTGGCTCGTGCTGATCGGGGCGAGCGTGCTGGCCGCGCTCGGCGGGCTGCTGCTGTCCGGGCGGCTCGCCTCGGTGGCCGCGGCGCAGGGCAACGGCTACATCTTCACGGTGTTCGCCGCCGCCGTCATCGGCGGCGTGAGCCTGAACGGCGGCCGCGGCACGCTCTTCGGCGCGTTCACCGGCATCCTGCTGCTGTACATGATCCAGAACGTGCTGACCCTGGCCGGCGTGCCCGCCCAGTGGATCGGCGCGCTCAACGGCGCCATCATCCTCATCGCCCTGGTGATGTCCCGCATCACCAGCGGCAAGCGGCAGACCTGATGGCGGAGCTCGGCCTGGGCACCGCGGGCCTGGGCAACGTCTTCGGCGACGTCGACGACGAGGCCGCCGCGGAGGTCGTCGCCGCGGCGGCCGGAGCCGGGGTGCGGTACTTCGACACCGCGCCTTACTACGGCTTCGGGCTGGCCGAGCGCCGGCTCGGTCGCGCGCGGCCCCTCGGTTCGTCCGTGGTGTCGACGAAGGTGGGCCGGACGCTCACCGGCGGCGGCTGCGTCTTCGACTTCTCCGCGGACGCCGTCCGCCGGGGGATCGAGGGCAGCCTCGAGCGCCTGGGCCTCGACCGCGTCGACGTCGTCTACCTGCATGATCCCGACGACCACGAGGAGGAGGCGGCGACCCGGGCGTGGCCGGAGCTGCGCCGGCTGCGCGACGAAGGCGTGGTCTCCGCGATCGGCGTCGGGATGAACCAGTGGGAGATGCCCGCCCGGTTCGTCGAGCGGCTCGACGTCGACGTGGTGCTGCTGGCCGGCCGGTACACGCTGCTCGACCGCAGTGGCGAGCGGCTGCTCGACCTCTGCGGCGAGCGCGGGGTGGACGTGGTGCTGGGCGGGGTGTTCAACTCCGGCCTGCTGATCGACCCCCGGCCGGGCGCCTGGTTCGACTACGCCCCGGCGCCGGCGGACCTGCTGGCCCGCGCGCAGCGCATGCAGGAGGTCGCCGCGTCGGCGGGGTACGACCTGGCCGCGTGCGCGCTCGCTTTCGCTGCCGCGCACCCCGCCGTCACGTCGGTGCTGGTCGGGGCCACGAGCGCCGCCCAAGTGCGGGCGAACGCGGATGCCTTCGGCCGTGAGGTGCCGGCGGATCTGCTGTCCCGGTTGGTTTCCGGTTAGCCGTCGAGCTCCCGCACGTCGGCCAGGTGCGCGCGCAGCCAGCGTTCGGACGTGTCGACGTGCATCAGCGCGGCGGCGGTGGCCACCGCGGGGTCGCGGTCGGCGAGGGCGTCGTAGATCGCCTTGTGCTGCGACAGCGTCACGTGCGTCGCGCCGCGTTCGACGGTGCCGCGCCAGACCCGCGCGCGCAGGGTGCGCGAGGAGATGCCGTCCAGGAGCGCGGTGAGGGTCTCGTTGCCGGTGGCCGTGACGACCGCGCGGTGGAAGGCGGCGTCGAGCACGGTGAGGCGTTCGACGTCCTCGATCGCCTCGTGCATCGCGTCGAGCAGCTCGCCGACGGTCCGGAGCTGGGCGTCGGTGATCCGGGTGGCGGCCAGGCCGGTCGCCGCGGGCTCCAGGAGCCGGCGCACCTCGGTCAGCTCGAGGACGCTGCCGCCCTGCATGAGCGCCACCGCGTTGCCGAGCCCTTCCAAGAGCAGGCTCGGGGCGAGGCTGGTGACGTACGTACCGTCGCCGCGGCGGACCTCGAGCACCCGGGCCAGCGCGAGCGCCTTCACGGCTTCCCGGGTGGGGCTGCGGGAGATGCCCAGCTCGGTGGCCAGCTCGTGTTCCGCGGGCAGCTTGGAGCCGGCCGGGAACCGGCCGGACCGGACGAACTCCCGGATCCGGTCGATCGCTTCGTCGGTCAACGACCTCGCCATGGCCCTCCTCGGACAGCTTCGCCTGGGTGTTCACCCTAGCAGTCATATGATGTATGGCCGGTGAGGAGGCGGTCTTTGCCCGGGGATTCGCGGTTTTCGCGCTTACTCATGTGATGTCTTGGTGCAGAAGGATGGAACGGTCCCGAGGCCGGCACGATCGCTCGGCCGGCTCGGCGTCCGTGAGCGAAGCCCGCTCCCCGCGGCGGCCCGCCGCGCGGGCGGCCGGGGACCGGTAGCGGTTTCCTCTATCATCGCTCGCTGACCTACGAGAGCACGCGACAGTGGTGATGCCGGGAATGCGTGGGAGTGACCCGCCTTCGAACACCGTCTTCGGCGAGGTGTCGGGAACGGTCATCCAGGCCGGGCAGATCACCGGCGGGCTGCACCTCACCCCGGCGGCACCCCGCCCCCGGACGAGCCCGGCGGCGCGCCTCGCCCAGCGCCCGCCGTGGCTGGCCCGGCTGCGCCACCCCGGCGGCGGGACGGCGGGAGCCGCTGTGCTGGTGGACGACCGGCACGTCGTCACCTGCGCGCGCGTGCTCCCGGGCGGGCCATCCGGTGAGGTCGAAGTCGAGTTCCCCTGCGCCGACCCGCCGCTGGTGCGCCGGGCCCGGGTGCTCGCGTCGGAGACGGGCGCGGACGGCCTGGCCGGGGACGTGACTGTGGTGCGGCTGACGGATTCGGTGCGCCTCACGCCCGCGCCGCTCGCCACACCCGCCGCTCCCGACGGTCACGAGTGCTGGATGCACGGATTTCCGGACGACAGCCACGCCGTGCGCCGGTTAACCGGGCACGTGGCCGGCGTGAGCGGTCCGCACGGGCGCTGGTTCGAACTCGACCCGGGGCCGGTGGACGAAGGGGCGAGCGTGACCGGAACACCGGTCTTCGACCGCGACGCGGACGCCGTGATCGGCATCGTCGCTCCGCGCGAAGACCGCCGGTGGGATCTGCTGCCCGTGCCGTACCTCTGCCGGTGGTGGCCGTCGCTGGCCGGGCTGGTCCGGTGGCGGTTGGACCTCGATCCGAGCGTGAAGACGCACTGGCTGCCCCGCGCGCGCGGTTCGGAGGTCGAGAACGACGCCGGCCGGTGGTACTTCACCGGGCGCAGCGCGGCCCGGCAGGCGATCGGCGAGTGGCTGGACGAACCCGGGACGCCGGTGCTGGTGGTGGCGGGCGGGCCGGGGACCGGGAAGTCGGCGCTGCTGGCCCACCTGCTCGTCGCCTCGGATCCGCTGCTCGGTTCCGCCGTTCCCGCTACGGCGCCGCAGCCGCGCCGCGGGGCGTTCGACATCGGCATCCACGTCGCCGGGCTGACCCGCGACGACGTCATGCAGCGGCTGGCGGCCACCATCGAGGTGGAGGCCGCGACACCGCGGGAGCTGCTGGCCGCCGCGCGGGAGCGGCACCAAAGCGGGCACCGGCCGCTGACCGTGCTGGCCGACGCCGTCGAAGAGGCGGCGAACACCGACGAGGCCGTCCAGATCGCCGCTCTGCTGCGGAGCCTGGCCGGTACCGGGGCCGTCCGGGTACTGGCCGGCGTGCGCACCGCACCGGCCGGGAGTGACCGGGCCCGGATCCTCGCCGCGTTCGGGACGGCCGGGCGCCGGCTGATCGACCTCGAGTCCCGGGAATTCCTGCGCAACCACGACGTCGCCGAATACGTGCAGCACCGCCTGGTCGGCGAGGAGACCGGCCCGGTCCGGTACCGGCACCGCCCGGAAGCGGACCTGCGCACGATCGGGCGGGCGGTGGCTCGCAAGGCCGGCTACAACTTCCTGATCGCCCAGCTGGTCACCCGCTGGCTGACCCACCCCACCACGGCGCCACTGGACCTCGGCGATCCGGCGTGGACGCAGGGCCTGCCGGAGACCATCGGCCAGGCGATGGACGCCTACCTCGACACCTGCGGCGCCGACGCCGCCCTGGTCCGCCGGCTGCTGACCGCCCTGGCCTTCGCCCGCGGCAGCGGCCTGCCGCGCGAGCGCGACCGGACCTGGCTGACGATCGCCGACGCGCTGCACCCGAACCACGCGCACACCCCGGCCGAGCTGGAGACGGTGTTCCACAGCGCCGCCAATTACCTCGTGGAGCGCGTCAACGACCACCAGATCCACTCCACCTACCGGCTCTACCACGACGCTCTTGACGAACACCTGCGCACCGGCCTCGCGGTCAAGGAGCCCCAACGCGCGATCGTCGCCGCGCTGACGCAAGCCGTGCCCGAGCGCGACGGCCGCCGCCAGTGGGCGGCCGCCGCCCCCTACACCCGCGCCCACCTCGCCGGGCACGCCGCACTCGCTCACGACCTCGACCGGCTGCTGGAGGATTCCGGCTACCTCCTCAACGCCGATCCCGGGCCGCTGCTGGCGACCCTCGGGCGCACCACCACCGATCGCGGAGAGCTGATCGCCACGGTCTACCGACTCTCCGTCCACCGGCACCGGCAGGCCGGTCCGGTCACCCGCTGCCGCGTCCTCGCCCTCGACGCGGTCCGGCTCGGTGTCGGGGACCTCCGGGATCGGCTCACCGCGGAGCAGGACGCGCTGGCGGACGGCTCGGGCTGGCGAGCCGCCTACGCCACCGGGCACAACCTGCCCTCCCACACCATCGCGGTGCTCACCGGCCACACCGGGGTGGTCCGTGCCATCGCCGCGGCGGAGGTCGACGGGCGGCCCGTTGCCATCACCGGGGGAACCGACCGGGACGTGCGGTTGTGGGACCTGGCCCAGCAGTACCGGATCGGCGAACCCCTGGCCGGGCACACCGCCGCGGTCCTGGCCGTCGCGGCCACCGACGTCGACGGGCGTCCCGTCGCGGTCACGGCGGGGGAGGACCGGGTGGTGCGGTTGTGGGACCTCGCCGGACACCGGCCGTTCGGCGTGCCGCTGGTCGGCCACACCGGCGCGGTCTTCGCCGTCGCGGCCACCGACGTCGACGGGCGTCCCGTCGCGGTCACGGCCGGGGAGGACCGGGTGGTGCGGTTGTGGGACCTCGCCGAACAACGCCGGCTCGGCGTGCCGCTGGCCGGCCACACCGGCGCGGTCTTCGCCGTCGCGGCCGGGGACGTCGAAGGCCGTGCCGTCGCGATGACCGCGGGAGACGACCAGGTGGTCCACGTCTGGGACCTCGCCGAGCGCCGCGGGCTCGGGCAGGTGCGCGTGCCGGAGCTGGTGAAGGGTCCCCGGTTCTTCCACGCGGGCACCGATCAAGGCATCCCGGCGTCCGTGTCCGCCGTCCGGGCGGGCCTTGTCGACCAGGCCGTGCTGTTCTGGAAGCTGACGGTGTGGCGGCGGACGCCGGAGCGGCCCGTGCTCAGCGTGACGGCGTCCGGGGAGGACCTGATCGCCGCCGCCTCCTACCACCGGCCGGCGGTCGAGGTGTGGAACCTGCCCGAGCGGGCCCAGGTCGGGGCGCAGCAGCCCGGCACCGACGCCGGCCACGCCCCGCTTTCGGCGGTCACGACCCTCGAACTCGACGGCCGTCGCGTCGTGATCGTGGGCGCCGAGCGGAACGTGGAAGTGTGGGACCTGGCCGGGCAGCGCCGGATCGGCGCCCCGGTCACCGGGCACGTCCGCCCGGTGACGGCCGTCGGCGTGGCCGGCGTGGGCGACAAGGTGTTCGCGATGACGGCCGGGGCGTGCTCGCTCCGCCTGTGGGACGTGCCGGGACGGGCCCACCACCGCCGTCTGCTCACCGGGCACGGGTCGGCGGTCACGGCCATCGCGGTGGCCGAAGCCGGTGACCGGCCCGTCGCCGTCACCGCGGCCGGCCCCTTCGTCCAGGTCTGGGACTTCACCACGCACCGGCCGATCGGCTCGCTGCCGGTCGCCGACGACCAGCCGGTGACCACCCTGGCCGTGGCCGACCTCCGTGGCCGGCCGATCGCGTTCGCCGGTGGCTCGGGCGGCGTGTGGGCCTGGGACGTCTTCGGCGGGTTCCCGGTCGGCCGTCGCCGCACCGGCGAACCGGTGACCGCGGTCGCGGCGGCCGCGCTCGACGGCCATCCCGTCGTCGTCACCGCCACCGCGCATGCGGTCCGGGCCTGGCACCTGACCGGGCAGCGCCCGGTCAGCCACCTGCACGACGGATCCGTGACCGCGCTCGCGGTGACCGAGCTTGCCGGGCGGCCGCTGGCTGTCATGGCGGCGGACTCCGTGGTGCACGTCCGGGACATCGGCACCGGACGCCCGCTCGGCCGGCCGTTCACCGCGCACACCGGCCCGGTTCCGGTGCTCACGGCGGCGCTGCTCGACGGTCGTCCGGTCGTCGTTTCCGGCAGCCACGACCGGACCATCCGGGTCTGGGACCCGGAGAGCGGCGAGTGCTTCGACACGCTGACCTTGCCCGACCGGATCAGTGCGATGGCGCTGAGCCGCACGGGCACACTGGTCGTCGGCTTCGGCTACGACATCGCGGTTTTCGAAACGCCGGTTCGCGGCGCCGGAGTGCCGTCCCAGGGGCTGAGCGCAGCCGGCCCGGCCCGGTTGTCCGGCGCGCTCCGGCGGCTCCGGCGGCCGTGACCGGCCGGCGTCACCGGCTCGTCAGCACCGGGTGTGCGCGGATCCGCTCCGCGAGCTCCCGCGCTTCCCGCGAATTCCGGTACGGCGCCGTGTCCAGCGTCGCGCAGATGTCGGACAGGCGGGTCGACAGGTGGGCGACGCCGGCGGTGGCCGGGGTGCTGATCACCGGCTCCAGCGCGTCGTCCGCCGCGTCGAGTTCGCGGATGGCCAGGTAGCCGTCGGTCATCTCCAGGCGGGTTGAGGGTTCGCCGCCGTAGCGGCGGTTGCGCTCGGCGTCCGTTGCGTAGGTGCGGAGGGCGCGCTCGGCCGCTTCGATCGCCAGGACCGGCCGGCCCACCTGGACCCACGCGCCCGCGTTGCAGAACGCCTGCCGGGCCTCGTCGAAGCCGAACTCGCCGCCGACGAGGTCGTGCAGGTCGTCCGGCTCGGTGGGCTGCTCCCGGGCGCGGTGGCCCATCGTGATCACCGCCTGGGTCTCGCGGACGTCGCCGAGGTAGGCCCAGGCGCGGCTTTCGATGTTGCACAGGCGGACGAAGCCGGTGCCGTGCCGCAGGTGTTCGCGGCCGGCCTTGGCCAGGTGCGCCGCCTCGTGCGGGTCGCCCGACCAGAACGCGATGAGCGCCTGGGTGCCGCGCAACCACGCCTTGAGCCCGTTGTGGCCGATGATCTCGGCGTAGACCCAGGCGGCGCGCGACTGTTCCGCGGCGGCGCCGTAGCAGCCCAGCTCCATGCTGGCGCTCGCCAGCAGGCCGCACGTCTGGCCGGCGAGCAGGTAGAGGTGCGACTGCTGGGCCGGGTGGGCGCGCCGCCGCAGCAGCTGGAACACGCGATCGCGCACGCGGACGAGCTCGCCGAAGATCTCGGCGGGCTGGGTGAGGATGGCGGTGCGGGCGAGCTGGACGACGTCGTGGTCCAGCTGTTCGAGCGTGATCGCGCCGACCTCGGTGACCTCGGCGAGTTCGGCGTGCGCCCCGGACGCGTGCGCGGCGGCGCGGACCGCGGCGGCGTCGAGGGGGCCGGGGCCGGGTGCCGGGGCTTCGCCGAGCGGGAGCTGGTCGAGCACGAGCCGCTCGGGCTCGGGCAGCAGCGGCAGTTCGTCTTCGCCCAGCAGGGCGCGGGGGACGGTGCCGTAGACCCGGGCGAGCAGGGCGAGGACGTGGATCGTGGGCCGGATGCCGCGCTGCGGCCACGCCTCGTACTCGCTGATCCGTTTCCCGGTCATCGGGGCACGCGGGTCGCCGAGCAGGTCGTTGCACCGCGCGGCGACCGCCGTCTGGGACAGGCCGTGGGTGTACCGCCAGGCCTGCCGCGGGTTGAACAGCCAGCGCCCGGCCATCTCGGCGGCGATCCGCTCCGGGCTGCTGCCGCCGGCGAGCAGCTGGTGCCGGAGCCGTTCCCGCTCCGGTTTGCTCCCGGGTTTCGCCCCGCTGGTTCCCATGACGCCGCTCCGAGTGATCCACGCCACCACCGACGCGCCACCGTAGCGCATCACGGCTTTCCGCGGCAGCACCGGAAAATCCGCCGAAAACTCCGGTCCGGCGGGATTCCGCGCCGCCGGGCCGGCCCGGAACGCTGGTCCGCCGCAGAGAGCCGAGGAGGACCTGTGTCCCGTCGTCGCGACACCGCCGGCGCATGACCGTGCGCTGGGTCGAAAACGCCCGCGCCGGCCGCACCCCACCGGACCCGGTCCGGCCGGCCGAAGCCGCGCCGGCCCGGGCGGCGGCCCCACCGGCAGCCGGCAAGCCCCGGCGGGCGGCGGACGAGCGGGACCGCGGGTGATGACCGTCGAGGAGGGCCTGCGCGCGCTGGTCGCCCGCGGGTTCCGCTTCCAGCACATCGCCGACGGCCGCGGCGAGCTGACGATCATCGTGGGCACGTACGGGTGGCCGGGATTCTGCGACCGCATCGAGATCCACGGCGAGCTCGAGGCATCGGCGGCTCGGCTGCGGACCGAGCCGGTGGAGGAGCCGGTGTGGGCGCGGGCGGGGACACGCTGGCGGTGATTGCCGCTCTGCTGGGCCTGCCGGCGCCGGATGTGTCCACAGTGGAGTACTCGGGCCGCGGTGAGTGAAGACCGGAGGCCGGGCTAAACCGATTGCCCGTGGACCCCGTGGGCCCGATCATGGGCCGGTGTCCGGAGATGCGTGGCGGCAAGAGGTGAAGGCCGGGCTTCGCCGTGCCTTCGTCTGGCGCGGAGACCGCACGGACCGGCACTACTACGCCGATGTGACGGGGTGGTGGCGGCGGCCGGAGCTGCTCGAAAAGCTGGGGCCC
The DNA here is from genome assembly GCF_002904295.1 of Amycolatopsis sp. CA-128772. Taxonomy (GTDB): domain Bacteria; phylum Actinomycetota; class Actinomycetes; order Mycobacteriales; family Pseudonocardiaceae; genus Amycolatopsis. The sequence goes on along the minus strand of NZ_PPHG01000025.1, from coordinate 265,072 downwards.
GCGCTGGCCGGGCTGTTCGCCGACCGGGCGCCCACCGTCGTGCTCGGGCCGGAGTCCCGCGGGTGCCTGCTGGGGCCGTTGGTCGCCCTGCACCTGCGGGTCGGGTTCGTCGAAGTCCGCAAGGACCGTGCGCCGTCGTGTGACAGCGACGCCTGGCTGCGGCGGACCACGCCACCCGACTACCAGGACCGCCACCTCAGCCTCGGCTTCCGCAAGAACCTGATCGGCGGCGGCGATCGCGTGCTGTTCGTCGACGACTGGATCGAAACCGGCGGTCAGGCGCACGCCGCCCACCACCTCACCCGGGACGCCGGGGCCACCTGGCTCGGCGCCGCGACCGTGGTCGATGCTTTGCGCAGCAACCAGGTCCGGCGTCAGCTGGACGTCCGCGCCCTGCTGCACGTCGGCGAACTGCGCTGACGCCGCGGCGCCGGCCGGGTTGGCGGACCGCCTCGCGATCACCGGGGGCCGGCGGCCCAGTGCTTCGCCCACTGGTGCAGCGCCGCGAGGAACGGCGGGGCCAGTGGCTGCCCGTCGGTGGGGCTGCCGGCCGGGTGCAGGAGGTGGTCGATGCCCGGCAGGGTGGCCAGGCGCGGCCCGTGCAGGGCCTTCAGCAACGGCGGCAGGGTGCCGCAGGGGACGTTGGGGTCGGCGGTCCCGCAGGTCACCAGCACGCGCGTGCCGGGCCGGACCCGGCGGGCCACGTCCGGCGGGTAGATCGCGTCGTCGCTGCGCAGGAACGCGCTCTGGGCGTCGAGGGTGCGGAACAGCTCGGCGATCGACGGCAGCATGCCGTCGGTGCCGGCCGGCCCGCCGGCGCGGAAGGCGGCGATCCAGGCCGTGATCAGGTCTTTCTGGGCGCGGGCCTGCTCCGGCGGCAGGGCGGCGTCGAGCTGGGCGCCGACCTGGGCGGCGATCATGTCGAGGATCCGGTCGTCCTGCGGCGCGATGAGCGCCAGCCCGGCCGGGCGCGGCCACACCGACGTGGCGACGAGCATCGCGTTCAGCCCGCCTTCGCTGTGCCCGGCCACCAGCATGGCGGCCGGATCGGTCTCCGGCTGCGCGCGCAGCGTCGCGTACGCGGCATCGGCTTGGCGGACGAAGACGTGGTAATCGCTGCCGGCGGGCGGCGGGGTGGGCGCCGGCCCGCTGCCGTACTTGTCGAACCGGAACGTCATGATGCCGTCGCGGCCCAAGGCGTCCGCCAGCAGCGCGAGGGTGTCCGGCCGGAGCGCGGGCGGCTGGTTGCCGTTGCGGTCGGTGGGTCCGCTGCCGGGCAGGAGCAACGCGGCGGCGAGGCGGGTGCCGGGGCGGTGCGCAGGCACGTGCACCGTGCCGTGGGCGGCAATGCCATCGGACTGGAACGTGATTTCCCGGTCCGTGGCGGGAAGGTCGCCGGCGGGGACGACGGTCGCGGCGAGCAGGGCCGCGGCGAGCAGGCTGTGCATGGGAACTCTCCGTTCAGCGCAGGATGTAGGGCAGGAAGATGCCGAACAGGACGACCGCGGCGGTCAGCCCGAGGCAGGTGACGAGCGCGACGCGGTTGCCGATGTTGACGGTCCAGCCGACGCCGAACCGGCGGGCCACGAACCACGACGGGTCGTCGGCGTTGCGGTAGAGCAGGCCGCCGATCCAGTGGCCGTCGTCGTCGCGGTGGCTCAGGCCGGTGTGCTCGTCGGGCTCCGGGTCCCGGTCGCGCCGGGCCACGACGACCACGAGGATCGCCACGCCGGCCGCGAACGGCGCGATCGTCAGCGGAAGCAGGAAACCGGCGTCCGGCGAGGCGGCCCAGATCGCCCAGGCGGCGGCGAACAGGCCGAGGTCGGCCAGCGTGGCCAGCGCGATCAGGGCGGTGCCCAGCCGGGTCACGAACTTCCGGTGCGCCCGCGCGGACGCCGCCGGCCGCGCCGGGTCGACGTCGGCCGGCCCGCGGAACACCAGCACGCCGGCGACGCAGAGGATCACCGTCAGCGCGGCCTGGACGAACACGATCACGAAGGCACTGCCGACCGACTTCGGCGCGAACCGGTCCGCGCTGCCGCCGGAGAAGTGCACCGGCAGCACGTCCGGCAGGCCCGGGTAGCGGACCACGCCGACGACGACCGTCGCGGCCACCACGAGCACCGGAAGCAGTAGCCAGGCCCACGGGAACCGGGGCGGATCGTCGCGCAGGGAAGTGTCGACGGTGACGCCCTGGCGGACGCCGGCGTACCAGTCCTGCTCGCGCTTCGCGGCCGTGATCACCCGGTTGGCCCGGAGGTAGAGCAGGTACCAGGCGACCAGCACCGCCAGCACGGCGACCGGCAGCACGGCGATGCCGGCCGTCAGGACCAGCCCGGCGCCGGCCAGTGTGCCGACCGCCGCCACGACCAGCACGCCGGTGCGGAACCGGGCCGTTTCCCTGCGTACCACCGGGTCTTCGACGCGGTCGTCCGGAACCCGCACGCCGAACCGCACGCTGCGGGCGGACAGCACCGGCGTCAGCCAGGCCAGGTAACCCAGCAGCACCATCAGCACCAGGTGTGCCACCAGACCGGTCGTCGTCACGACGCTTCATCCCCTCGTTGTTCCTCGAAGCCCGCGAGCAGGGCGCGGCAGGTCGCCAGCACCTCGTCCGCGGGCATACCCTTGGCGACCGCCTCCGCGAGCAGTGTGCGCGCCCGCGCCGACCAGCCGGCCGCGAACGCCGCGTCGGCGGCGGTGGGGCCGATGACGGCCCCGGTCTTGCGGTTCAGCCGCACGAAACCCTGCTGCCGCAACAGGTCGTACGCCTTGTTGACCGTGTGGAAGTTGATGCCGAAGTCCGCGGCGAGCTGGCGCGTGGACGGCAGCGACTCGCCCTCCCGCAGCGTGCCCGCCGCGATGCCCTCCACGACGCGATCCCGCAGCTGCTGGTAGATCGGCACGTCGCTGGAGAGGTCGAGGCTGATGATCACGGGACCCCCTGTTGCTCTGTTGTAGTAGTTATAGAACAAAGCACCCGACGAGCGCAAGTGTGCCCCGGCCGGGTTCTGGTGGTTCGGGGGCGGGTGCGGTAGAACCGGAAGGGTGGCCGAGCGCGTCCGGCGTCCTGACCCGCACGTTTCCGTCGAGCGCGACGTGCTGGTGCGGTACCTCGACGCGTGGACGTCGACCGTGCTGCGGTCGCAGCGCGGCGGGACGTACGTCGAGTGCGGCGCCTTCGCCGCCGACGCCTTCCGGGTCTTCGGCGAGTTCGCCGACCGGCTGGGCGGCCACCACCTGGAGGCGGTGGTCGTGGGCCGGCCCGCGCCGGACGACGCGCCGGCGGGCCTCGTGGTCCGGACGGCCGGCGAGCTGCGGGAGGTCGAGGTGCCCGGGCCGATGCTGGCGCACCTGTCCGGCGCCTGGCCGCCGTCATTGGTGTGCGGCAAGGCGCACGAGGTCCTGCTGACGGCCGAGCCGGGCCCGGACCACCGGGACCGGCTGCGGGCGGCGGGCCTCGGCTGCGTGGCGGCGGTGGACCTGGTGGCCGAGGACGGAACAGCGCGGGCCCTGGTGTTCGCCACGGCCGACAGCCGGCACCTGGCGACGTTCAAGACCGAGCTGTGGGCGGTGGACGAGTTCGCGGGCATCCGCTACCGCGACCCGCGTGACACCGAGGGCACGCTGGTCGACATATCGCTGACGCCGCAGCTGCTGCCGTTGCGCCGCGCCCTGCTGGCGGAATTGGACCGGCGGGGCGCGGGCACGGTCGCGGATCTGCAGCGGTTCACGCTGCTGGAGACGATCTACCGCGCCGAGGACGCTCTCGGCGCGGTGACGGCTGCGGTGGCGGCCGGTCAGGTGACGCGGGAGCCGGGGAAGGGCCGGCTGGGCTCGCGGACGGTGCTTTCGGTGGTCTAGTCGGTGGTCGGGACCGCCTGCACGCTGCGGCTTGGCGGGGTCAGCGTCGGGCGGAGGGCTGTGACCAGCGCCGTCGTCGGCCTAGTCGGTGGTCGGGACCGCCTGCACGCTGCGGCTTGGCGGGGTCAGCGTCGGGCGGAGGGCTGTGACCAGCGCCGTCGTCACCACGAGATGCATCAGCATCAACCCGAAGACGTTGGCGGCCGTGGCGCCCGCGGTGAACAGCAGCAGGTCCGGGACCCAGGTCAGGACCAGGACCGCCGGGACGACCACACGCAGCGCCTGCCGGGCGCGGCGGGCCAGCGCGAACCAGCCGGCGGTGCCCAGCAGCAGCCCGGCGGCCGTGGCCGGCAGGTAGGCCGCGGGGGACAGGCCCATGCCGATCCCGCCGTCGTCGAGGGCCAGCGCCCCGAGGGCGATGACGGTGTTCACCGCGGCGGCGGCCAGCAGGGCGAAGCCGAGGCGGAGGGCCGTGGTCGACGCCGGTTGGGCGGTGGTGGTCATCGCTTCTCCTCGGGTTGCGTGTTCAACTCAAACGGTAGGTTGAGTTGCGTGTTAAAGTCAAGCTCGTGAGCGTAGAGGAGCCCGTGCGCTGGCTCGGCGACGACGAGCTGCGGGTGTGGATCAACCTGGCGAAGGTGTTGCTCACGCTGCCGGGCGCGCTGGAGAGCCAGCTGCTGCGGGACGCCGACCTGACGTTGCTGGGCTACATGATCCTGGCGCGGCTGTCGGCGGTGCCGGGGGAAACCCTGCGGATGAGCGAGATCGCGGAGATGGCCAACGGCTCGCTGCCGCGGATTTCCCACGCGGTGGCGCGCCTGGAGGACCGGGGCTGGGTCACGCGCACGGTCTGCACCGGGCAGGGCCGGCGGTTCACGACCGCAACGTTGACCGACGCCGGCCGCGCGCACCTGGCGGCCTCGGCGCCCGCGCACGTGGCGACGGTCCGCCGCCTGGTGCTCGACCCCCTCGGCGACGACTTCCTGCGGCTCGGCGACGCCGTGGAGCGGATCGTCGCCCACCTCGGGCTGCCGACGGAAATCCTCAAACCGCAGTAGGCGGGAGGCGACGACACCATCCTCGAACTCCGACGCCGGCGAGCGCGAGCACGGCGTCGAGCCGCGTCGGCAGGACCTTCACGGCGTGGACCGCCCGTCCAGCGCCTCCGCGAGGAGCGCCACCGTCCGGTCCTCGTCGTCGCGCAGCTGCCGCAGGAGCGCGTGCGCCAGATCCCCGGGGAGTTCCGCGAGGGCCTGGGTCACCCGCAGCCGCACCGCCGCGTCCGCGGCGAGTTCCCCGGCCAACGCGTCCAGGATCCGTTGTCCCTGAACAGGATCCTGGGCCAGCGTGCCCAGGACCTCCGCCGCCTCGACGTCGTTCGTGCCCTCGGCCACCATGGCGACCAGGGCCGGTACCGCGGTGGTCGTGCCGCGGCGGCCCGCGGCCAGCGCCGCGTTCCGCCGGACGTCCGGGTCCGGGTCTTCGAGGGCGTCCTTGAGGATCGCCGTCGCCTCCTCGCCGGGGAGTTCGGCGATCGCCCGCACCGCGCGCCGCCGGACTTCGGTGTCGGCCGAGTGCATGCCCGCGGCCACGCCCGCCACGGCGTCGGCGCCCGCGCGGGCCAAGGCCCAGCGCAGGGCGCCGGCGACGTTCGGATGAGCTTCGGCCAGTACCGCCTTGGCCAGCAGCGGGACGTCCTCGACCGGGGCCAAGGCCGCCCGCTGCCGGCGGGACGGGCTCGGTGAATCCAGCTCGTGCAGGAGCTCGACGACGTGCAGGACGGTGTCCCAGCCGGCCGGTTCCGAAGCGTCGATCGCCCGGAGGCGCTCGAGGAGTTCCTGTTCCCGCTGCAGCCGGTCCTCCGTGCGCCGGATGAGGTCGTCGACCAGCGCGGACGGCGTGAACGCCGGATCCGCCAGCGCCTGGCCGATCTGCCGCAGCGACATCCCCAGGGAGCGCAGCCCCTCCACGTGGAAGATCCGGCGGATGTCCGCCTCGGCGTACTCGCGGTAGCCGCCCACCGTCCGGCCGGTCGGCCGCACCAGCCCGAGGGAGTCGTAGTGCCGCAGCATCCGCGTGCTCACCCCGGACCGGCGGGCCACCTCGCCGATCAGCACGCCGTGCTCCCGGCCCGTTCGGGCCCGAGCGCGACGATCCGCTTCGCCTCGTCGACGGCCAGGTCGAACCCGGCGTCCGGGTCGTGCAGGAGCCGTTGCGTGGCACGGGCGTGCGCCCGCACCGCCGGGTCGGGGCTCACCAGCCCCGGCTGCAGGGCCGGCCCGGCCACGTCGCCGAGCGCGACCAGGGCCCGGCTGAGGCTCAGCTGCACGGTCCGGTCGCCCCGGCCGAGCTGACCGGCCAGGTCCGCGGCCAGCCCGCCGTGCTCACCCGCCGGCGCGAGCACGACGGCGGCCCGCCACGCGCTGCGCGCGACCTCGTCGTCGGGGTCGTGCAGCAGCGCCCGGGCGATCGACGGCCACGCCGTCCGGTCGCCGATCTTGGACAGCGTGTGCAGCGCCTGGCTGCGGGCCTGCGCGGACCCGGACGCCAGTTCCGCGACCAGCCGGGGCACGGTGACGTCCGCCGGAAGGCGGGTCAGCGCCCAGGTGAGCATGTCGCGGACGAAGAAGTCCGGCTCGGTCGCGCACCGGGCCACCAGCGCCCCGGCGAGCCCCGGGTCGGCCCGGGTGCCCACGGCCAGCGCGGCCTGCAGCCGGGTCGACGGGTTCGCGGCGCCCAGTGCGCGGACCAGCTGGGTGTCGGTCGTGTGCGTCACGGTGACCACCTCCTCCCCGCAGTGAAGACCTTGTCACAGTGTCAAGGTCAAGCACGGCGTGGCCGGGGTCACCGGCGGGTCATCTCCCGGCCTGGGGTCCGATCATCGAGTTCACGTCGATCGGCGAGGGGATGGCCCCGAGCTGCAGCAGCAGGTCGGGTACCCGCTGCAGGCGCCGGGAGTCCAGGATCGAGCCGTAGCCCGGCAGGGTGAGCAGCTTGGCGGTGTCTTCGTCGATCTTGGCGAACCGCACCAGCAGCGGCTCGACCTTGGCGCGGTCGATCAGGGCTTCGTGGGTGGCCTTCTGCATCGCCCGCTGGAACGCGGCGAGCGTCTTCGGGTGCTCCCGCACCCACTTCTTCGTCGCGCCGTAGCCGGTCAGCGGGAAGTCCTGGGTCGCGCCGGTGTTGATGTCGACCACCGGGATCGCGCCGGCCGTCTTGGCGGCCTGCGTGATGTACGGCTCCGGCAGGTACGCCGCGTCGGCGTCGCCCTGCTGCAGCGCCGCGGCGATGTTCGGCAACGGGATCAGCACCCATTTCACCTTGCCGTAATCCACGTTGTGGTCCTGCATGACCGACCGCGTGAGAAGGTCGGAAGCGGTGTTCTTGGCCGTGATGGCGATCTTCCGGCCGGCGAGGTCGAAGATGGTTTTCACCGGTGAATTCGGAACCGTGACGATCGCATTCGATTTCGGGTTGACCGAGGTCGCGTCGGCGACCAGTTCCATGTCGGCGGCGCCGGTGCTGTGCGCGGTGAAGAACGGGGGGTAGGTCGAAAACGCGATGTCGGCCTCACCCGAGATCGCCTTCGCCAGCGACGCCTGGCCGCTGGCGGCGACGACGGACTCCACGGTGAGGCCCTCGGCCTGGAAGTAGCCGCTGTCCTGGGCCAGCCAGAAGGGGCCGAGGTCGGTGGTGGGCAGGATCGAGATCTTCAGCGTGGCTTTCTCCAGGCCGCTGCCGGCCGGTGCGGGGTTCGAGGCGGCCGATCCGAGAGCGCCGCAGCCCGCGGCGGCCGTGAGGGCCGCGAGCGCGAGCACCGCGTGGCGAGCGCGACCACGGCCACTGCTCCTGGCGATTCCAAACACAAGGCATGCTCCTCGAAGGAGGTGTGGGAGTCGGTACCGAATAGAAGGAAGGTGCGTGATTCACCCCCCGACATCAAGCTGGCCACTGTAGGCACCCCGTCAGCACTTGACAATGCGTGATGTGCGCCGGAGGCCGGGTTTCACCAGAATGGAGGCACGCATACTTGATCCACGATCTTGGCGCTTTTCCGCGGTTATCGGCAGGGACTGCGGATCGGTGCGGCGGAATGCCGGCGCACCACTGATTCCGGACGGCGGGGCGCCCGTGCCGGGGATTCGGGCCCGCGGCCGGACGCGCCGGGTGCGGCGTCGGGCTCCTGATCCGGACCAGCGTCGGCCCGCCCCCGGCGTGCCCGGCCCCGGCGAGTGCGGTGGGTGAAGTGCGGAAAACGTGCCCGTCGCCGCCGCCCGGAGCGGAAAACAACGGGACGACGACGAATCCGCCGGGCGAGCTCCGGCAAAATCAAATCGGCGGTCGTCACGCGGAGTATTCGCGCGAAGTTCGGTTACGGTGCCCGGTGAGGCCGCCGCCCCGGACCCGTCGAAAACGTCGAAGACCGCGACTCCGGCGAATGGCGTAGCTGCGGCGGTGAAGCCGCCCTGGCTCCGGAAGCGAGGCCGATGCCCCGGACCGCAGCCGACTTCGGCGGGCCGGGCGCGGTTGACCACCGGCTTTTCCGGACCGGTCCGGACCGGTGGTGATCGATTCGCACCCGCCGGCCGAATAACGCGGGGATCACGAATCGGCGCATTTATCGAATGTGATGTTTCGGCGGGCGGAACTCTCGACTAACGGTTGAAGTTCCGCCCTGACCGGGTGGGCCCCTTGTTGGGGAACAGGTTTTACTTCTAAAATCGCCGTGTGCGACCGCTTACGGACGGTACAGAGCTGCTGGTCGGCCGGGACGGCGAACTGTCCCGGCTGGTCGCCTGGATCCGTGACGTCGCCGCAGGCCGGGGGCGTGCCGTGCTGGTCGACGGCGAACCCGGGATCGGCAAGTCGGCGCTGGTCCGGGCCGCCTGCGCGGCCGCCACCGACGCGGGCTGCCAGGTGTTCTGGGGCGCCGGCGACGAACTCGGGCAGGCGCTGCCGCTGCTGCCGCTGCTGGACGCGCTGGAAATCACGCCGGTCACGCGGGATCCCCGCCGTGACGCCATTTCCGAGCTGCTGGGCGGCGGCGCCGTCGCGGGCAAGGGCGCCGACCTCGCCGCCGCGGCCGCCGAACAGCTGATCGCGCTGGTGGACGAGCTCTGCCAGGACGGGCCGGCCGTGCTGGTCGTCGACGAACTGCAGTGGGCCGACCGCACGACGGTGGCGGTGTGGAGCCGGCTCGCCCGCTCGGTCCGGCAGCTCCCGCTGCTGCTCGTCGGCGTGCTGCGGCCGGTGCCGCGCCGCGACGACCTGCGTTCGCTGTTCCGGATCGTCGGGCCGGGCGAGCGGCTGCGGCTGAGCAGGCTGGCCGAACCGGCGGTGCTCGAGCTGGTGGCCGCCCTGGCCGGCGGCAAACCGGGCGCCGACCTGGCGCGGCTGGCCGACGGCGCGGCCGGGAACCCGTTGTACCTCACCGAACTGGTCGACGCGCTGGCCCGCAGCTCGCGCCTGGCCGTCGACACCGCAGGCATCGTGGAGCTGACCGGCGCGGCCACGCCGGACTCGCTGCCGGAGGCGATCGCGGACCGGCTGGGCTTCCTTTCGGAGCCGGCGCTGGGCGTGCTGCGGGCCGCGGCGCTGCTGGGCGTCGGCTTCTCGGTCGCGGACCTGGTGACGGTGACGAACTCCCCGCTCGCCGGCCTGCTGCCCGCCCTCGACGAGGCGCGCGCCGCCGGCGTGCTGGTGGCGGCGGGCGACGACCTGCAGTTCCGGCACCCGCTGATCCGCGAGGCGTTGTACGACGAGATGCCGACGGGCGTCCGGATCGCCTGGCACCAGGACGCGGCCTGGGCACTGGCCGAGGCGAAGGCCCCGGTCGAGCGGGTGGCCCGGCACCTGCTGCCCATGGTGTCCACAACGGACAGCCGGGTGCCGGTGCCCGCGTGGGCCGTGCAGTGGCTGCTGGAGTCGGCGATGCCGCTGATCGGCCAGGCGCCGGTCGTCGCCGTCGCGCTGCTGCGCCGGGCGGTGCGGGACACCCCGCTCGACGACGCCGTGACCGGTGCGTTGGCCTGCCGGCTGGCCGACGCCTACTACCAGCTGGGCAACGTCGCCCAGGCCGAACGGATCGCCTGCCGCGCACTGGATCGCGTCCGCGACGCCGACGTGCGCGTGGACCTGCACACGACGGTCGTCCAGTGCCGCGGGCGGACCGGCCGGGCCGCCGAATACCTCGCCGAGCTCGAACACGCCTTGACCCGGCCCAGCCTGCAGGCCCGGCACCGGGCCCGGTTGCTGGTGCTGATCGCCCGCACGCACCGCTACGTCGGCGAGATGGCCAACGCCCACCGGGTCGCGACCGAAGCGCTGGAAGAACTCGGCCCGGCCGAAGACCGCTGGGCGACCGGGTGGGCGCTGCACGTGCTGAGCCTGGTCGCGATGTCACGCGGGGAGTGGACCGAAGCCCTGCCGCTGTTCGACCGCGCGATGGCCATCGTCCGCGGCGACCCCGCGCTGATCGACCTGACGCTGCAGCTGCGCATCAACCAGTCGGTCACCTTCGGCGCGCTCGACCGGTACCCCGACGCGCTCGCCGCCGCCGGCCAGGCGCGGGAACTGGCCGACCGCACCGGCAGCGTGGCCCGGCTGGCCCAGGCCCAGAGCGCGCTCGGGCAGCTGCTGCTGGCCGCCGGCCGGTGGGACGACGCGCTGGCCGAGGCGGACGTCGTCCCGGACGACCGCAAGGACCCGGCCGTGGCGTGCTGCGACCACGGCGTCGCCGCGATCATCCACTTCCACCGCGGGGAGACGGCCGCGGCCCGGCGCCACCTCGACGCCGCGGCGCTGTACGCCGAGCACATCGGCGACGAGGTGGTGGAACCCCTGGTCCGGGCCCGCAGCTTCGCGTTCGAGCACGCCGGCGCGCCGGAGCGGGCGCTCGCCGTGCTGACCGCGGTGCCGGCCGGCGAAGACACGGGGGAGGACCTGCTGGGCGACGCCGCCCGGCTGGCCGCGGCGATCGGCGACGAGCGGGCGGCGGCGAAGATCGAGGCCCGGGTGGGGGCGATCGGCGCCGAGTCCGCCGTGCCGCACCGCCGCGCGCTGGTCCTGTACTGCCGCGGGTTGCTCGAAGGGGACGGCACGATGCTGTTGCGGGCCGCCGACGGCTACCGCGACGCGGGCCGGCCGCTCTCGCGGGCCAAGGCCCTGGAAGCGGCCGCCGTCGCCTTCGCCGAAGCCCGGGCCGAAGACCGCGGTTCGGCGCGGGCCGCCTTCACCCACGCCATCGACATCTACTCGACGCTGGACGCGCAGTGGGACGTGGCGCGGCTGCGCGCGCTGTTCCGCTCGTTCGGCATCCGGCGTGGCCCGACGGTGAAGCACCGGAAGGCCACCCGGGGCTGGGAAAGCCTGACCCCGACCGAAAGCCGGATCGCCGCGCTCGTCGTGGAAGGCCTGTCGAACCCGCAGATCGCGGGCCGCCTCTACCTGTCCCCGCGCACGGTCGGCACGCACGTGTCGCACATCCTCACCAAGCTCGAGGTGCACTCGCGCATCGACATCGCCCGGGAGGCGGCCCGCCACCAGTCGGCGTTGGGCTGAGCCCGGGGCTCACACCCCGACCTCCGGCGCGTCCCCTTGACGGCGCACGACGAGTGCTGGGGAGAGTGGTGGCGTCGCCCGGCGCGAAACCGCCAGGTGCCCGCTGAGCATCTGGCCGAGCAGCACCGCCAGGACCAGCAGCAACGGGGTCCGCCAGGTGCCGGTGCTCGTGTGCAGCCAGCCGCAGGCGAGCACGCCGAAGCCGGCGATGAGGTACCCCACGCCCTGGACGACGGCGGACAGCGAGAGGGAGCTGTCCTTGCTGCGCAGCGAAACGGTCGTCAGGACGAACGCGAGCGCGCCCATGCCGGTGCCGGTGGCGATGGCCCACAGCCAGGGCGCGGCCGCGGGGGCGAGGAGCAGGCCGGTCACGCCGATGACGTTGGGCGTGGCCAGGGTGACGACGAGCAGGGTCTGGTTGCGCCAGCGGCGGGTCCAGCCCGGGACCAGCCACATCATGGGCAGCCCCATGGCCATCGACAGCGCGAGGCACGCGCCCGCGGTCGTCGGCGGGACACCGGCGTCACGCAGGATGCCGGGCAGCCAGCCCATGACCAGGAACGTCACGGTCGAGATGAGTCCGAAGTGGAGGGTCAAGGCGGCGGCGGGCGCGGCCCCGGAGGCGGCCCGCGGCGACCCGAACTCGCCGGGGGTGCGCTGCCACACCTGCTGGGCCACCAGCGCGGCGGTCGCCCAGACACCGAGCGCGACCCGCCACGACGACGACATGACGGCGGTGGGCGTGACCAGCGCACCGGCCGTGCTGCCGAACCCGAGCCCGAAGGTGAAGGCGGCGGAACCCTGCGCCAGCAGCGGCAGCATGGTCCCGAGCACGGCGATGGCCAGGCACGCGAGCGCGGTCCCGACCAGGAGTTCCACCGGGCCGCCGAGCACCCGCCCGGCCAGCGACAACACGAGCCCGAGAAGGGCGACGGTGACGGTCCGGTGCGGCCCCACCCAGCGGCACAGGAACGGCGTCGCCCACCCGCCGAGCCCGATCGCCCACAGCGGCAACGCAACGAGCACGGCGCCGACCAGGCTCCCGGCGACGGACATGTCGGGCAGGGCGGCACCCAGGCTGGTGACGGCCGGCCGCAGGTTGATGGCGAGAACGAAGATCACCAGCGTGGAGACGGTGGTGGTAGCACGCGACATCGCTCCTCCTCGTCGTCGAGGCCGGAGCGTCGAACTCCGTAGAGCAATGCTTCTCGGAGCGCCGGGAGGTAGACATCCGTCAGGTGACGGATGTCCGAGGTTTGTTGTGTTCCAAGGGATATGGGCTGTTCGGATGGCTTTGCGGATGACCGTGCATCGGCACGGCCTGTGACGGGCTCATGCGCAGGCGAGCGGGCAGCCTGTCAAGGCCGGGGCTTGACAGCCTTGTAGACGACGTCCCGTCCGATGCGTTCCCACAGGACGCCAGGGCCGTCCAGACCCTCGGCGGACAGCTGCCGCTTGACCACCTTGAACGTCGACGTCCGTGGCAGCTCGGCGACCGTGCGGATGTACCGGGGTACCTGCTTGGGCCCCAGATCGGCCTGGCCGGCCAGGAAGCGGCCGAAGTCGGTGGGGTCCACGGGCCCTGCCGTGACGATGGCGGCCATCACCTGGTCGCCCGTCACCGGGTCGGGGACCGCGTAGACGGCGGCCTCCGTGATGGCCGGGTGGCGCAGGAGGATGCGCTCGATCGGGGCCGTTCCGAGGTTCTCGCCGTCGACGCGGAGCCAGTCGCCGAGCCGGCCGGCGAAGTAGCAGAAACCGGCCGCGTCGGCGTAGGCGAGGTCGCCGGTGTGGAACCGGCCGTTGCGGAGGCGCTCTGCGTCGGCTTCCGGGTCGCGGTAGTAGCCGGCGAACCAGCCGGCGCCCGCCGTGTTGACCAGCTCGCCGACGGCCTCCCCGGCGTTGGCCAGGCGGCCGTCGGGGGTGAATTCGGCCGGCGGGCACGGGCGGCCCGTGTGCGGGTGCAGGATGGCCACGTCCCCGGCCGGCCGGCCGAGGGAGCCCGGCGGTGTGTCGTCGGTGCGGGCGAACCCCACCCCGCCCTCGGTCGAGCCGAACGCGTCGATGACCTTGCAGCCGAAGCGCTTCTCGAACGCGCTCAGGTCCGCGCTCGCGCCTTCGTTCCCGTAGACGAGCCGCAAGGGGTTGTCGGCGTCGTCCGGACGCGGCGGGGTGGCGACCACATAGGACAGTGGTTTGCCCACGTAGCCGGCATAGGTCGCGCCGAACCGGCGCACGTCGGGCAGGAAGCCGGACGCGGAGAACCGGCGGCGCAGGGCGATGGTCGCGCCCGCCGCGAGCCCGACCGCCCAGCCGGCCATGATGGCGTTGGAGTGGAACATCGGCATCGTCACGTACACCGTGTCCGATGTGGACAGACCGAAGCGCTGGGCGAGCATCGCGCCGGGGAACGCGATCTTGCCGTGCGTGCAGCGCACGGCCTTCGGGTCACCGCTGGTGCCGGAGGTGAAGATGAGCATGAGCAGGTCGTCCGCCGACGCCGGGACGGGGTCGATCGGGTCCTTTGCCGCCGGCCACGAACCCAGGTCCCGCACCTCGATCCCGCCGAGGTCCAGTCCGGCCAGCAGCGGCCGGTACTTCGGCTCGGTCAGCACGACCTGGCAGTCGGCGAGCCGGACGTCACGGGCAAGCGCTTCCCCGCGCCGGGTCGGGTTGAGCCCGACCAGCACCGCCCCGGCGAACGCGCAGGCGCCGAGGAGGATCGAGAACGCCGGGACGTTGTCCGAAAGCACGCCGACGTGCGGCGGTTCGTCCCGGCGCAACACTTCCCGCAGGCCGGCCGCCTGCCGCGCCGACGCGCGGACGTGCTCGGCCCACGACCACGTCTCGTCCTCGAACCGCAGGCCCGGCCGCTCGTCGCCGGCGCGGGCCAGCAGCAGGCCGGTCACCGTCGGGACGCTCATCCGCGCACCTCCCGGCACCGGTGGTCAGAAGTGAAACACGTTCTACTTCTACCACGCGGCGGCGGCCACGGTCCACCGGAACCCTTCAGCGGCGCCCGGTGGCCAGGACGACGAGGAACTGCCCGCCGCCCGCCTGGACGTCGGCGGTGACGGGCAGCCCGGGCACCAGCCGGGAGAACCGGTCCACCAGCCAGTCCGCCGCTTCCCGGGCGTCCCGCTCGGTCGGGCACCGGGCCACCATCTCGCGGCCGCCCTTGCGCTCCAGCCGGCCGGCCACGGTGATCAGCGGCGCCGGTTCGCCGACGTGCAGCCGGTCCGGCCAGGGGATGACCACCTTGACCGCGCCCTTGCGGGTGTTGCACCCGCGGTGCGCGAGCCGCTCGGCGACCTTGGCCTTCCGGTCCGCCGTCCGGCTGTCGACGCTGGGGCCGCGCGGGTCGTTCACCGACATCCCGGGGTCGACCGGTTCGTCGCACACCCAGCACCGCCAGCCGTCGCGTTCGGCCACGTCATCGAGGAGACTCATCCGGGCAACCTAGCCTGCCCGGTAGCGCTCGAGGAGATCGGCCAGCTCCGCGGGGCGGCTGAGCGCGACGCAGTGGCCGGCGGCGATCTCGTCCGCGACGAGCCCGAGCCGTTCGGCGGCCAGCCGGCGGAGGAACTCCGGCGGGAAGCAGCGATCCTCGGTGCCCAGCACGAACCGGGTGGGGACGTCCGGCCACGCGTCGAGCGGCCACGGCTGGGCCATCGCGGCGGGTGACGGGTGGGCGCGCTCCTTGCCCAGTGCTTCTTCGGCGAGGGCGCGCGGCACGTCGTGGTAGAAGCCGACGTACGGGTCGGCGTGGCCGGTGCGCCCGCCGTCGCGCGCCGCCTGCGCCCGCACGGCGTCGCCGCACCCGGTGCGGCGGCCCCAGTCGTCCGGGGATTCGCCGGGGGCCGGGATCATGGCGGCCACCAGGACCAGCAGCCCGGCCGAGAGCCGGTCGGCGACCAGCGGTGCGGTGAATCCGCCGAACGAGTGGCCGACGACGACCGGGTCCGGCCGGTGGCCGGCGGCTTCGACCACGGCGTCGGCGTAGTCGGTGAGGGTGGCCGAATCGTCGCCGGCGGGCAGGTCCGGCGCCACCACGTCGTGTCCGCGGCTGCGGAGCTCGGCGGCGACCAGGTGCCAGGACCAGCCGGCGTCGCCGGCACCGTGGATCAACACGTACGTACTCATGGGCGGTGCCTTCCTTTGCGGAGAGGGTCATCGGGTGCGGCGGCGCACGGCCGGGCCGAGCGCCCGCTGGAGGGCGAACAGGGCGGTCCCGCCCCCTGCGCACACCGAACCGAGGACGGTCGCGCCGGCGAGATCGAGCAGGGCGGTCCCGGCCAGCGGCCCGAGCACCGCGCCGGCGCTCCAGGTCGCCGAAGCCAGCCCCAGGTAGCCGCCGCGCAGCTCGGCCGGGGCGAGGCCGGTGAAGGTGTCGCCGAAGCGGACGGCGATCCCGATCTGGCCCAGCGTCCAGACCAGGACCGAACCCGCGAAGCCGGCGGGGCCGTGGCTCACGGCGCCGAGTCCCGCGCCGAGCCCGACCAGCAGCATCGAGACGGCCGACACCGTGCTGCCGTCCCGGCCGGCGAGCAGCCGCACGGCCACCGGCTGGAGGGCCACGACGGCGATCCCGTTCAGCGCGAGCACCGCGCCGTACGTCGCGGTGCCGAACCCGCCGGCCGTCATCAGCAGTGGCAACGTCGTGAACGTCTGCAGGAACAGCGTGAAGTAGCCGACGTGGAGCGCCAGCAGCGCGAGCGTCAACCGGTCCCGCAGCACGACGGGCAGCAGGGCCCGCCGCGTCCGCGCCGGTCCCGCCGGACGGGTTTCCGGAACCCGGCGCCAGACGATCAGCGCGGCCGCCAGCGACGCCACCACGTTGATCCAGAACAGGAGGCCGTACCCGTGCGCGGCCAGGACGCCGGCCGTCACCGCGGCGACCGAGAAGCCGAGGTTGGCCGCCCAGTACAGCAAGCCGAACGCGCGGATCCGGTGCTCCGGCGGCAGATCGGCCACCGCGGCCGACCCGGCCGGGCGGAACAGTTCCATCGTCAGGCCGGCCGCGGCGGCGGCCACCCAGATCCCGGGCAGCGTGTCCGCCGAGCCGAGCGCGGTCAGGGCCGCGGCAGCCCCGAGAAACCCGGCCAGCATGGTGTTGCGCCGGCCGATCCGGTCGCCCAGCCAGCCGCCGAGCAGCTGGGAGCCGATGTCCCCGGCGCCGACCGCCGCGACCACCGCGCCCGCGGTCGACGGCGAGAGGTGCTGTGCCTGGGTCAGGTACAGCACCAGGAACGACCGGACCACGCCGCCGGCCCGGCCGACGAGGTGCGTGGCCGCCAGGGCCCAGACCGAAGCGGGCAGCCCGAGGTGCGGCCGGGCGATCGTGCTCGAAGTCGTCATGGCTCTGACGCTAGGTCCGCTGGGACATCACGAAAAGCGATGATTTCCGATGGAATCGATCGGCTGGGGCTATGGTCGAGCGCTATGGCCGACTTCGAGCTGCGTCACGTGAGGACGCTCGCCGCGATCGCCGAGGAAGGCACCTTCGGGCAGGCGGCCGCCCGGCTCGGCTACACCCAGTCGTCGGTGAGCCAGCAGGTCGCCGCGCTCGAGAAGGCCGTCGGCGGCCCGGTCTTCGACCGGCCAGGCGGGCCGAAGCCGGTCCGGATCACACCGCTCGGCGAGGTGGTGCTGGCCCACGGCCGCGAGCTGCTGGCGAAGGCGGCCGCGCTGACCGACGCCGTCGACCGGTTCCGGGCGGGCCACGGCCGCATCGACATCGGCACCTTCCAGAGCGTGTCGAACCTGATCCTGCCGGCCGTCATCCGCCGGCTGCTCGACGAGCACCCCGGCTGCGACATCCGGCTGTCCGACGTGGCGCCGGATGACCCGCGGATCGGCGAGCTCGACCTGCTGTTCCACGACGGCCCGGTGGCCGGCGACGTCGACCGCGCCGACCTGTTGGACGAGCCGTACCTCCTGGTGACGGCGGCCGGCGCGGTGCCGGCCGGCCCGGTCCGGGTGAAGCTGCTCGACGACGTCCCGGTGGTCGCCTGGCCGCCCACCCACCACCAGCGGTGGCTGGAGCGGACGCTGGCCCGCGCCGGGGCGCAGCCGCGGTTCGTGTTCCGCACCACGGGCCACGAAACCATCCTGTCGATGGTGCGGGCGGGCATCGGCTGGGCGGTGCTGCCGTGGCTTGCGTTGCAGGTACACGACGCCTGGGCCGACGACCGGCTCGACATCCACGAGCTGACCCCTTCGCCCACGCGGGAACTGGCGCTGTACTGGCCGGCCGGGCGCACCGAGTCACCCCTGGCGGTCCGGACGCGGGAGATCGCCCTCGACGTGGCGCGGGAACTCGCCCGGCGGAAATGATCAGGCCGGCCGGTGATCGCGTTTCCCGAATCGGACATCCGGCTTTTTGCCGCCCGATTAACCCGCTGGCAAAGATCGTGTCGAACGACTGTCGACGAATTGTCGACGGGACCTGCCAAGGTGGTGTTACGATCGTCGATCGGCTGGGGTTATCGCGAACCGCAAGATCCGTCCGCGGAAACAGTTTGTGTCGTTCGTGCTTTCTGCTGCTCCGGAAAACCCGGCGGCGATCTCCGGGAGGATCGAGCCGCGTGATCCGGCTTGGGGGAGGGGTGAATCGATGCTGGGGAAAGCCAACGTGCCCACGGCGGAAACCGCGTGGGCGCTCAAGCGGGCCGGCTGTCCCGATCTCGCCGCGCGGCTGCACGCCGCCGTCGACGACGTGCTGGGCCGGTACGATCCGGATGCCGGTGCCGAACGGGCCGACCGGGAAATCCTCGGCCGTCTGCTCGAGGTCGAAGAGTCGTGGTTGCGGAAATCCCCGCAGTCCGGGCAGCTGCTGCAGATCGAACGACCGCCGGCCGCCGATCTTCCGGGCGTCGAAGTGCGGATACTGCCGGGGCTGACCACCTGGCTGGCCGTGGTCGACTCGACCGCCGTGGTCTTCCCGCAACGGCAGGACCGGACGGTCCTGCGCGCGCCGGGCGTGCTCGCCGTGGCGATCTGGGCCTTCCAGCAGGCCCGGCCGGCGCCGCCGTCCGGTGCCGTGCCGCCGCAGCTTTCCCAGCTGGAGGTGCGGATCCTGCGCTGCCTGTCGGCCGGCCTCAAGGACGAACAGGCCGCGCGCCGATTGGACATCTCGGTCCGCACCTACCGGCGCCGGGTGACCGCCCTTTGCGACCGGCTGCACGCGTCGAGCCGCTTCGAGGCCGGCGTGGCGGCCGCCCGGCGCGGCCTCGTCTGACGGGACGCCGTCACAGGCGGCGCAGGCTGCGGCTCGCGACGCCGCACGCAGCCACCGCCGCGAACCCGAGGCCGGTCAGGTGGAACATCGCCGCCGGGGACCCGTGGTGCAGGACCAGCCCGGCCGCCGCGACCGACAACGGGAACATGGCGAACGTGACCATGCTGATCAGGCCCTGCGCGCGGGCCAGCAGCCGGGGCGGTGGCATGCGCTGCGTCGCGGTCATCACCAGGACCGCCAGCACCCCGTCGAGCGCGCCGATCAGGGCCGTCGTGGCCGCCATCGGCAGCAGGCCGCCGACGTGCGGCACCGCGGCCAGCAGGCCGCCGTTGACGGCCAGGGTGGCGATCACGATCGGGCCCTGGCGACGGCCGTGGGTCAGGGCGCCGGCCGACCCGCCGCCGCCGAGCATGCCGATCCCCAGCGCGGCCATCAGCCAGCCGTAGCCCGCGGCGCCCAGGTCCGGGCGGGCGCGGGTGAGGACCGGCAGCGCGACTTCCAGCGTCCCGCCGACCGACACCCCGAGGACCGCGGTCATCAGCAGGACGGTCCGGTACAGGGGCGACGACCGCACGAACCCCAGCAGGGAGCCGGCAGCCCCGGCCGGTGCCCGGTCCGGCGTCCCCGGCGTCCGGTGGATCGCCAGCAGGGCGAGTGCGGAGACGGCGAACGAAGCGGCGTCGACGCCGATCGCGGGCCACGGGGCCACCAGGGCGACGAGGGCGCCGCCGATCGGCGGGCCCACCACGTTGGCGAACAGGTTGGCCGCGATGCCGAGCGAGTTCGCGGCCGGCAGCTCGACGTCGGGCACGAGGGCCGGGGTGATGGAGCGGTACGCGGGGATGTGGGCGCCTTCGCAGGCTCCGAGCACGATCCCGACGACGACCAGGTGACCGAGGGCGGGCGTCCCGCGGGCCGCCGCGACGGCCAGCGTGGTGAGCGCCGCGCACCGGGCCAGGTCGGCGCCCAGCATCACCGCGCGGGCGCCGAACCGGTCGGCCAGCGCGCCCCCGGGCAGCGCCGTGGCGACGCGGGCCAGGCCGAACCCGGTGAGGGTGAGGCTCAGCCCCGACGTCGCGTAGCCGGCGCCGAGGATCACGAACGGCAGGGCGACGAGGTACACCATGTCGCCGAGCGTCGACAGCGACTGCCCGGCTACCAGGACCCGGAAGTCCCGGCGGCGGAAGGGAGCGAAGGGCGACGGACGCGCCTCGACGTCGTTCGCGGGGCCGGTTTCGTGGTCAGCACTCATCGGCGGTCTCCTCGGACGGCGCCGGAAAAGGTCCGGTGGTGGTGGCGCACACCCCCAGGGCGTGCGCCACCGCCACCGCGGCTCAGCCCAGGTCGTCCGGCACGGCGAACCCGAGCTGCTCGTGGCAGAACCGGTGCCACTGCGCGCTTTCGTCGCGGTAGGCCGGCTCGTCGGCGAACGCGTCGGCGGTGACGCTGAGGTCGTCCCACAGGAACAGCGGCCCCTGGGCGGGGTGCGCGGCCACCCAGTCCGCCGCCGGCCCGAACGCCCCGACCGCCTCGGGCGGGTAGGCCCGGCTGTAGCGCAGCATGGTCACACCCCCGGGCCTTCGGCGGCGGCCATCGCCGTGCGCAGGCTCAGCGGCCGCATGTCGGTCCACACCCGTTCGATGTGGTCCAGGCAGTCGCGCTTCGGGCCGCGGACGCCGGCCTCGGTCCAGCCGCTGGGCAGTTCGCGGCCGGCGGGCCAGATCGAGTACTGCTCCTCGTGGTTGACCACGACGGTGTACTCGCGGGTGTCGTCGTCTTCAGGCATCGCTGGGCGTCTCCTCCTGCTCGATGGGGTTTCCGGTGGGCCCGCGCCGGGCCGCGCGGACGAGCTGCCGCGCCGCCGCGGCCACCCAGGCCCCGGCGGCGCACAGCAGTACGGCGTACAGCAGCGTGAACACGTAACCCAGCCACGCGGCGTCGTCGCTGACGCCGGCCAGGCCGATGGTGACGCGGGCGATCCGCGTGGTGTCCGTCGCCGTCCACAGCCGGAACAGCTCGGCGCCCCAGCTCAGCAGCGGCACGGCCACGGTGAACGCCGCCAGCGCGCGGCCGCGCAGCAGCAGGGCGGCCGCGACGCCGGTGAGCACGGTGACCCACCACCAGCCGAGCTGGTTGCCGCCCCAGTCCAGGACGGCGCCGGCGGCGCCGACGGCCAGGACGCGGACCCAGGTCCGGTCCCAGGCCCGGTCCCTCGATGCGGTGCCGGCGTCCGTCGTCGCGGTGCGCCGGCCGGGCAGTTGCCCGGTCAGGGATTGAGTGTCCATGTCCGCCCCTTCGTCGCGGCCAGGGCGGGTTCGCCCTCGAGGATCGGTCGGTTGCGTCCGGCGAACCAGTCGGCGAGCCGGTCGGAATACCAGGGGGACGCCGGGTTTTCGCTCTGCCCGCCGGGGTAGATCCCGACCGACTGGCCGGTGCCCCAGTCGACGACCATGCGCCAGCTGGCGCCGCCGACGGCCACGCCGGTGAGCGGCTTGCCGTGCCGCACCGGCGCGGCGCTGACCACGGAGTTGATCGTGCGGCCGCTGCCGCCGGAGGCGTACGGCCCCAGGTCCAGCACCGGCGACTGCAGCAGCGAAGCGATCATCACCTTGTGGGCGTCACCCAGCTTCCAGGTGCGCACCTCGGATCCGCGCTTGCTCTGCAGGTCCGCGACCGCGTCCGCGAACGCCTTCCGCATCACCTCCGGTGCGGTGCGGGTGCCCGCACCCGGCGGCGCGAAGAGCGGGTTGGCGACGTCGTCGATGCTCAGGTTGATCAGCAGGCCGTTGAGCCCGTCGACGGCGTAGGTGCTGTCGTTGGTCCGCGGCGTGAACACGTCGCGTGGCGGCGCCGGGATCTTGTACTGCTGCCAGACCGGGTGCCACACCGCGTACCCGTAGAGCACCATGAACCGGCCCCAGACGGTGGCCGCGGCCGAGTCGGCGGTCAGGGTGTAGTCCCAGTTCTTGAGCGCGTCCAGGGCCTGGGCCTGCACCGGGTTCCACGACCCGGCCTCCAGGTCCTTCAGCACCGTCGGCAGCAGCGCGCGGGCCACGTCGTCGACCATGGACATCTGCAGGTCCTGCATCTGCTGCGAGGTCACGCCGGTGGCGCCGGTGAGCGCCTTGGTGATCTCGGTGGACCGCCAGCCCTGGTCGAAGAAGTCGTAGCCGCGGCCGTAGTAGTACGGGTAGTCGGTGCCGACTTCGCGCTGGTTCGCGGTCTGCGCGAACCCGGACGGCGGGTTGTACGTGCTCGGCAGCGCTTCGAACGGGATGCTCCCCGCCACGTCGCACTCGCCGGTCCCGGTCATCGGCAGCCACGGCCGGCAGCTGTCGGGCGTCTGCGCCTGCAGCCCGGCGTTGACGATGCCGATGTTGCCGGCGTCGTCGGCGTAGGCGAAGTTCTGCGCCGGGGTGTTCCAGCCGCGCAGCGCCTGGTGGAACTGGTCGAAACTGGTGGCCTTCTCCAGTGCCAGCATGCTTTCGAAGTTGTCGCTGGGCAGCGTCCCGGTGAACCACACCGCGGCGGTGACGCCCTGGACGGTCATCACCGGGCCGTGCACGGTCATCCGGGTCGGGTACTCGACCGTGGAGCCGTCGTGCTGCTTGATCTGGTTGACGATCTTCGTCATCGGCCGCCACTGCCCGTTCCAGAAGTACTGGTCGGGGTGCGCCGCGTCGGTCTTTTCCAGGTAGTAGAACGTGCCCGGCCGCTGGGAGTTGGTCAGGCCCCAGCTGATGTGCTGGTTCTTGCCGCCCAGCACGGCCGGGATCCCCGGGACGGTCACGCCGGCCAGCTGGTAGCCCGGCGAGCGGAGCTCCACCTGGTACCAGATCGACGGGACGGTCAGGTTCAGGTGCGGGTCGGAGGCCAGGATCGGCTTGCCGGACGCCGTGCGCCGGCCGGAGACCACCCACGCGTTGCTGTTGCCGATGGTGTGGACGGCGTTGGCCGGCAGCTGCGCGATGCGCTCCTGGAACTGCGCCGACGCCTCGATCGCCTGCGGTGACGTGCCGAACGCGAACCCGTCCGGCGGCGCCGCGTTCCCGGCCGGCGCCTGCGGCACCGTGCCGCCGCCACCGACCGTGCCGCCGGACGGCGCCGGGGCACCGTCGTCGCGCGCCGGGATCGGTGTCAACGGCAGCTTCCGGTACGGGCCCGGGTCGTACGGGTACTGCGGGTTCTGCCCGACGGCGTGGTAGAGCTGCTCGAACTTCTGCTCGCCGAAGGCGCCCGCGATGTAGCTGAAGGCGGTCGGCAGCGGGTCGAAGGACAGCGTCTGCGTCTCCAGCCGCTGCACGGCCAGGCTGTCGACCGGGGTCCACGGCTCGACCGGGAAGTCCATCAGCTTGTAGTAGAGCGGCAGGGCGTTGTCCTGCTTCAGCTGCGCGACGGCGGCGTTGACACCCTGCGCGTACTCGGTGAGCACCGCGCGCGCCGGAGAGCCGGCCGCCATCGCGTTCCAGTCGCGCTGGGCCGCGCGCTGCAGGCCGACGTCCAGTTCGTACTTGTCGGAGGCCAGCGCGGCCGGGTCGCCGGTGGTCTCGGCCAGCCGGCCCTCGGCCTGGCGCCGGGCCAGGTCCATTTCGAACAGCCGGAAGCGGGCGTGGGTGTAGCCCAGGGCCCGGTACATGTCCGCGTCGGTGCCGGCGGCGATGTGCGCGGTACCGTCCGCTTCGAACGAAACGGTGGCGCTGCCGGACAGGCCGGGCAGGGACAGGCTCTGGTCGTGCGGCGGGGTGCCCTGGCTGGCGGTGACCCACACCCCGGTGCCCGGGTTGACGGCCGCGCCCAGGGGCGGCAGTGTGCCGGCGCCCGCGATCGACACCTGCAGCACCGCCACGGCCAGCGCGAGCGCGCCGACGAGCGAGGCCGAGTGCAGGCCGAGCCGGCCCCGCGGCGTCAGTTTCCTTTTCGAGGGACTCACCGTGCTGCCTCCTTCAGGTGCGCACTGGTCGCGTGCGCGGCCAGGGTGGTCCGGACGGTGCGGAGCACGTTGTGCTCCTGGTCGAACAGGGCGAAGTGGCCGCCGGGCAGGGTGACGCGGGTGAACCGGCCCGTGGTGTGCCGCCCCCAGGCGATCAGGGCGCCCGGCGGGGCCGCGGGGTCGTGCAGCCCGCCGAACGCGGTGATCGGGGCGAGCACCGTCGCGGCCGGGTCCGGGGTGTGCGCCTCGGCGGCCTCGTAGTCGGCCCGCAGGGCCGGGGTGACGAGGTCGACGAGGTCGGGGTGGGCCAGGACGTCCGGGTCCAGGCCGCCGAGGCGGCGCACGTGGGCCACGAAGGCTTCGTCGCCGAGGCCGGCGACCGGCGGCTCCGCGGAGCGTCCGGGTGCGGCTCCGGAGACGAACACGTGCCGCGGTCCCGCGCCGCCGGCTTCCAGGCGGCGGGCGAGGGCGAAGGCGAGCAGGCCGCCGAAACTGTGGCCCAGCAGAGCGAACGGCCGGTCGAGGTGGGGCTCGACGGCGACGGCGAGCGCGTCGACGATGTCCGGGACGCGGCGCAGCGGCGGCTCGGCGACGCGGCGCTCGTGGCCGGGCAGGCAGACGCCGATCAGGTCGATCCCGGGCAGCCGGCCGGCCCAGCGCAGGTAGCGGGCCGGCCCGGAACCGGCGTGGGGGAGGCAGAACAGGCGGACGTCGCCGCCACCGGCCGGCTCCGCGGAGCGGCGCAGCCAGGGCCCGGTGGTCATCACCGCACCCCGCTCGCGGTCAGCTCCGGCACCATGCCCTGCCGGACCAGGAAGGCGACGGTCTTGGCGACGTAGTCGACGTCCATGTCCGGGAAGCCAGCGTCGCCGCCGAGGCCGGACAGGGTGTTGCCGATCTCGACGACGTCCGGGTCGCCGGTCATCGGGCCGTCGATGGACAGCAGCGCCGCCAGGCCGTCCAGGCGCCCGGCCGTGCGGCGGGCCAGCTGCACCCGCCACTGCGCGTACGGCACGGTGTCGAACCGGTACCCGGTCCGGGTGAGGTGTTCGTGGATCGACTCCATGGGCGCCACCTGCGGGTTGTAGAACTGGTGCACCGGGTTCGGCCGGGGCGCGAGGCGGGACAGCCGGACGATCGCCGCGGACACCAGGTCGACCGGCAGCACGTGCAGGGGGATCGGGGTGTCCTCGGGCATCAGGCCGGCGATCAGGCTGCCGGCCAGGCACAGCGCCAGCTGGTCGCGCACGCCGACCGCGCCGGTGCCGGTGGCGCCGGTGATCAGCCACGGCCGGTACACCCCGACCGGCAGGCCGCGCCGGCCGGCTTCCAGGACGAGGTGTTCGCCGGTCTTCTTGCTGAGCACGTAGCCGTCGGACGTGCCGGCCTCCAGCGGCCCGGGACGCTCGGGCAGGACGTCGCCGACCCGCATGTCGATGGTGGAGACGTAGTGCACCGGTGTCGGGCGCGCGGTGCAGGCCAGCCGCAGGAGTTCGGTGGTGCCGACGACGTTCGGGGCGCGCAGCACGCGGTAGGGGAGGATGAAGTTCATGTGCGCGGCGCAGTGGTAGATGACGTCGAGCCGGTCGGCCAGCGCCACGAAGCCGGCTTCGTCCAGCCCGAAGCGGGGCAGGGTGAGGTCGCCGGGCAGGACGGTCAGTTTCGCCGGGTCGACGTCGTCCTGGTCGTAGCCGGCGAGGTTCGCCGCCAGCCGCCCGGCGGGGTCTTCGCCGCGGACCAGGCACACGACCTCCGTGGCGCCGTGGCGCAGGAGCTCGGCGATCATGTGGCCGCCGAGGAAGCCGGTGCCGCCGGTGAGCAGGACGCGGCCGAGGCGGCCGTCCGGGGGTGCGGGCCGCGGAGGTCCGGTGGGGGCGATGCCGGCGGGCAGCTGTTCGTCCTGCAGCGCGGTGGCCATGGCGCTGTCCGGGGCGCCGGGGCCCTCCGGGTCTTCGAGGGCGGCGGCGAGCGCGGCGACGGTGGAGTTCGTGAACAACGTCTTGAGCGGCACCGGCATCCCGACGGCTTCGGGCAGGGCGACGATCAAGCGGGCCGCAGTGAGCGAGGTGCCACCGGCGTCGAAGAAATCGTCGTGGATGCCGATGTCGCGGCGGTCCAGGGCGGTGCCGAAGCAGTCGAGGATGGCCCGTTCGAGATGGGTGCGCGGCCGGGCGGCGCCTTCGTAGCCGCTGGTGCGCTGGGCGGTGACGGCGAGGAGCGCTTCGGGGGTGTCCGGCAGCCCGGGCAGGCCGAGGCAGCGGTCGGGGCGCAGCCGGGCGGGGAGCTCGGCGGCCAGGTAAGTGTCCAGTGCGGACACCACGGCGGGGACGTGCACGGCGACGGTCTCGCCGGCCGCGGTGGTGACGACCGCCGCGGCGGTGACGTCCGGGTGGGCGCGCAGGACGGCCTCGAGCTCGGCCGGGTCCGGCGGGCCGAGGAGCTCGACGTGGCCGCCGGCCAGGCGTGCGGTCCGGCCGGTGCGGAGCCGGCGGGTGCCGCCGGGAGCCGGGGCGAGGAGTTCGGCGGTCCGGGCGGGACCGTCGACGTGGTGGAGCGGTTCGGCGGAGCCGCCGAGCCAGAGTTCGCCGCGGGCGCCGGGGAGGGCCGGGCAGCCGGTGAAGTCGGTGATGCCGGCGGCCGGCGTCGTGCCGGTGAGGGCGCGCAGCGGGAAGACCAGGCCGTGGCTCAGCTGAGCCGGGACGAGCGCGTCCCGGCCCGGCCGGTTTTCGCCGGGCCGACCGGGTCCGGGAGGCCCGTCGTCCGGCGGCGTGATCACCCGGACCGGCAGGTCCGCCAGGTCCGCGCGGTCGGTGACGAGAACCGTCGCCGGTCCGAGCCGGCGAGCCAGGTACGCGGGCGGTGCGGTGGGGTCCAGCTCGAGGAAGAGCGCACCCCGCCCGCACGCGGCGCGGCGGGCCGCGGCGCGGCGGGCGTCGTCGCGGACGCAGATCGCGACCGGGCCGGCCTGCTCGCCGGTGACCTCGACCGGCCCGGGTGACGCGATCCCGAGCACTTCCGCGGCCATCCGGCGGGCCTCGACGGCCGGCACCCCGGCCTCTGCGAGGCCCGCGCCGATCGGCAGTTCCGACAGCCGCATGCCGAGGTTCCGGCCCATCGCGGTGAGCACCGCGACGACGTCCTCGAGGATCCCCTCGGCGGTCACCGCCTCGAACAACGCCGTGGCGTAGACCAGGTTCAGCCGGAACCCCTCCGGCGCGAGCTGGGCGTCCAGCGTCAGGTCGTAACTGGCCACGCCGCCGGAGACCGGGGCCGGGACGAGCGTGGCGCCGTCGACGTCGACCTCGCCCGACAGGCCGTCCTGCACCGCCAGCAGCACCTGCGCCAGCGGCGCGCGGCCGAGGTCGCGGGGCGGGTCGAGCTCGGTCACCAGGTGCTCGAACGGCAGGTCCTGGTGCGCGTACCCGGCCAGGCAGGTGCGGCGCACGCGGGCCAGCAGCTCACGTGCCGTCGGGTCGCCGGCCACGTCGGCGGGCAGCGCCAGCATGTTGATGAAGCAGCCGAGCAGGTCGGCGGTCTCCGGGCGGGTGCGGCCCGAAACCGGCGTCCCGACCAGGAACGCCGGTTGCCCGGAACGCCGGGCGAGCACGGCCTGGTAGGCGGCCAGCAGCAGCATGAACGGTGTTGCGCCTTCTGCCCGCGCCGCGTCCACCAGGGCCGCGGCCAGGTCCGGCCCGAGCTCCCGGGACACCATCGCGCCGCCGAAGTCCTGCTCCGCCGGCCGCGGGTGGTCGGCCGGCAGGTCCAGCACCCGCGGGACGCCGGACAGGGCCTCCGTCCAGTACGCGAGCTGCTCGTCCAGCTCGGCCGGGGTTTCCCGTTGCCAGACGGCGAAGTCGGCGTACTGGATCGGCAGCTCGGGCAGCTCCGGTGCCGTCCCGCGGACCTCGGCCCGGTACAGCTCGGCCAGGTCGCGGACCAGCAGGTCGGCCGACCAGCCGTCGCAGGCCGTGTGGTGCAGCACGAGCAGCAAGAGCCCTTCGGCGTCGGCGATCCGCACGAGCCCGGCCCGCAGCAGCGGGCCTTCGCGGAGGTCGAACGACGACCGCGCCTGCCGCGCCGCGACGGCCTCGGCCGCGGCCCGCGCCCGCTCGACCGGCAGGCCCCCGAGGTCGACCAGCCGCAGCACCGGCGGTTTCGCCGGCGCGACGAGCTGCACCGGCGCCTTGCCGTCGTGGTCGAAGCGGGTCCGCAGCACCTCGTGCCGGTCGGTGAGGGCGGTCAGCGCGCGGTCGAGCGCGGCGGCGTCGAGCCGGCCGCGGACGCGCAGCGCGGCGGTGATGGTGAACGCGGCGCTGCCGGGGTCGAGCTGGTCCAGGAACCAGATGCGTTCCTGGGCGAAGGACAGCGGGAACACGTCCTCGGCGGCGGTGCTGGGCAAGGTGGTCATGGCAGTCTTCCCCCGGGCTGGGCGGATCGGGTGGCCTGGGCAGGGCGGGCCCGGCGGTGCTGCCGGGCGATGGTCGTGGTCCGGCCGGCCTCGCGCAGCAGCCGCGCGATCCCGGTGACGGTGGGCTCGACGAAGACGTCGCGCAGCCGCAGTTCGCACCCGAACCTCTCGCGCAGCCGGGCGGCGATGCGCGCGGCCTGCAGCGAATTGCCGCCGAGGACGAAGAAGTCGTCGTCGACGCCGACCGCGCCGGTGCCGAGGATTTCGGCCCAGACCTCGGCGACGGCCGCCTCGAACGCGTCGCGCGGTGCGGCGGCCGGGCCGCGCCGCCGCGGCGTGGGATCGGGCAGGGCCGCGCGGTCGACCTTGGCGTTGTCGCCCAGCGGCATCGCGGTCAGGACCACGACGTCGCCCGGGACCAGGTAGTCCGGCAGCCGGGCGCGCAGCCGGCGGCGCAGGTCCGCGGGGTCGAGGTCCGTTCCCGGCGCGGGCACGGCGTAGCCGATCAGCCGGGCGTCGGCGCCGCGTCCGCGCAGTACAGCGGCGGCCTGGCGCACGTCCGGTTCGGCGGCCAGCGCGGCCTCGATCTCGCCGAGTTCGACCCGGAAACCGCGGATCTTGATCTGGTCGTCGGCGCGGCCCCGGAACTCCAGCAGGCCGTCGGGGCCGTGCCGGACGACGTCGCCGGTGCGGTAGAGCCGGGCGCCTTCGCGGCCCGAGAACGGATCCGGCACGAACGCCGCGGCGGTTTCCGCGGCCCGGCCCAGGTAGCCGCGGCCGAGGGAGCAGCCGCCGACGTGCAGCTCGCCCCAGACCCCGGGCGGCACGGGCCGGCCGCGGGAGTCCAGGACGTACAGCTCCACCAGCGGCATCGGCACGCCGAGCGGCACCCGGGCGCGGGACTGGGCCCGCTGGCAGGTCCAGCCGGTGACGGCGATCGCGGTCTCGGTCGGGCCGTACATGTGCAGCAGGTCGGCGGAACCGTGGGCGAAGAACGCTTCCTGGGTGGCGACCGGCAGCGTCTCGGCCCCGCACATGACGTACCGCAGCGAAGCCGGGAACGTCGTGCCGGCCGCGTCGAGCACCTCCAGCGCGAGTTCCAGCATGGACGGCACGAAGTGGGTGATGGTGATCCCGGCGGCCGCGATCAGCTCGACGAGGTGGTCGGGGTCGCGCTGGCTGCCGGGCCTGGCCAGGACCAGTTCGGCGCCGGCCAGCAGGGGCCAGAACACCTCCTTCACGGCGACGTCGAAGGTGGTGGTGGTCTTGTGCAGCATCCGGTCCGCGGCGGCCAGCGGCCAGTCCTGCTGCATCCACAGCAGGTTGTTGGCGATGGCGCGGTGTTCGACCTGGACGCCCTTGGGCCGGCCCGTGGACCCGGAGGTGTAGACGACGTAGGCGAGGTGCCCCGGGGTGACGGCCACCGCCGGCGGCCCGGCGTCTTCGGTCTGCCACCCGGCCCGGTCGAGGTGGACCCGCGCGGGTTCCGGCGGCAGGACGTGGTCGCCGCCGGCATCGGTGACGACCAGGCGGGCGCCGGCGTCGGCGAGGATGTCCGCCAGCCGCGCGGCGGGCTGCGCCGGGTCGAGCGGCAGGAATCCGGCGCCGGCCTTGAGAATCGCGTACTGCGCGACGACCGCGTCCAGGCTGCGCGGCAGGGCGACGCCGACGACGTCGTCGGGGCGGACCCCGCGGCGGACGAGGTGCCGGGCGAGCCGGTTGGCGAAGGCTTCGAGCTCGGCGTAGGTGAGCGACGGCCGGGGCTGCCCGGGCTCGGCGGCCATGGAGACCGCCACCGCGCCGGGAGTCGCCGCCGCCTGGGCCTCGACGAGGGTGTGCAGGCAGACCTGTGGGTCGTAGCCGGCGGGGACGCGGTTGAAGTCGCGCAGCCAGGTCTGTTCCTCGGCCGGGCTCAGCCCGCCGACGGCGGACAGCGGCCGGCCGGGTCCGGCGGCGAACTCGCGCAGGGTCCGCAGGTAGTGCTCGGCGAACCGGGCCATCAGCGGTTCCTGGTAGACGTCGGTGTCGAACTCCAGGCCGCCCTCGATGCCGCCGGGCGTGTCGAGCAGGTTGAGGACGACGTCGAACTTGGCGGTGCGGTTCGGCACCGGCACCGGTTCGACGGCCAGGCCGGGCAGTTCGGGCAGCGCGCCCGCGGCGTTGTTCAGCGCGATCATCACCTGGAACAGCGGGCTGCGTGCCGGGTCGCGCTGCGGGGCCATCGCGTCGACCAGGGTCTCGAACGCCACGTCGGGAGCGGCGTAGGCGTCCAGGCAGGCGCGGCGGACGCGGGCCAGCAGCTCCCGCACGGTCGGCTCGCCGCCGGTGCCGGCGCGCACGACGAGGGTCTCGGCGAACAGGCCGACGACGTCCGCGGTGCCGGGGGCGGTGCGCTGGGCCGCGGGGGTGCCGATCAGCAGGTCCTCCTGGCCGCTGAACCGGGTCAGCGTGGCGGCGAACGCGGCCAGCAGCACCATGAATTCGGTGACACCGGTGTCGCGGGCCAGCGCGCGGACCTGCTCGGTCAATTCGGGGCCGGCGGCCAGCGGCAGGGTGTGGCCGCGGTGCCGGCGCTCGGGCGGCCGGGGCCGGTCGGCGGGCAGTTCCAGGGTGTGCGGGGCGCCGGCGAGCTCCTCGCAGCGGCGGGTCAGCTGGCCCGCCGCGCGGGCGGCGCGGCCGCGTTGCCAAGCGGCGTAGTCGCTGTGCCGCAACGCCGGGTGCGGCAGCTCGGTGCCGGCGTAGGCGGCGGCGAGGTCGCGGGCCAGCACCGACACCGACCAGCCGTCGGCGACGATGTGGTGCAGGACCAGGACGAGCACGTGCTCGAGCGCCGAGACCCGGATGAGCGTGGCGCGGAACGGCGGTTCGCCTTCGGCCAGCCGGAAGGGCC
Organism: Amycolatopsis sp. CA-128772; assembly: GCF_002904295.1. Taxonomy (GTDB): domain Bacteria; phylum Actinomycetota; class Actinomycetes; order Mycobacteriales; family Pseudonocardiaceae; genus Amycolatopsis. The sequence continues at coordinate 234,180 of NZ_PPHG01000025.1, read as the reverse complement.
GGGTGGCGGCCGCGTCGGCGAGGGCGGCCGCGCGGTCCGCGGCGTCCGGGACGGCGGTGAGGTCGACGATCCGCGCCGCGACGTCGGCGGCGGGCAGGTGGCGCTGGGTGCCGCGGCCGCCGGCCTCCCCGAACACCGTCCGCAGCGCGGGGTGCCGGGCGGCCAGGGTGCCGATCGCCCGGCGCAGCGCGGGGACGTCGAGCGGCCCGGTGAGGCGGGCCGCGACCGGGACGTTGTAGGCGGGGGACTCGGGCGCGTATTCGGCCAGGAACCACAGCCGTTCCTGGGCCGAGGACAGCGGGAACGGGCCGTCGCCGGGCAGCACCGGGATCGGCTCGGCCGGGCCGGCGGTCCGGGCCCGCGCCCACCCGGCGAGCGCCGCCGGGCTGGGGTGTTCGAACACGGCCGGCACCGGGATTTCGACGCCCAGCGCGGCGGACAGCCGGGTCGCGGCGCGGGCGGCGTCCAGGGAGTGGCCGCCGGCGGAGAAGAAGTCGTCGCCGGCGGCCAGCGGACGGCCCAGGACGTCGGAGCAGATGTCGGCCACGACGGCCTCCAGCCCGTCGCGCGGGCCGGGCCCCGCGTCGGCGGCCGGGCGCCGGATCGGGCGCGCGGCCAGCGCCGCCCGGTCGAGCTTCCCGTGCGGGGTTACCGGAAACTCCGGCACCGGGAGCAGCAGGTCGGGGCTCAGGTAGGCGGGCAGCAGGCTGCTCAGATGGGTCTTCAGCCCGGCGGGATCGACGTGCTCGCCGGAGCCCGGATCGGGCAGGTAGTAGCCGACGAGCCGGCCCTCGCGGGCGACCACGGCCGCGGCCGGCACGCCGGGGTGCGCGGTCAGGGCGGCCTCGGCCTCGGCCGGCTCGACGCGGTGACCGCGGATCTTCAGCTGCGCGTCCGCGCGCCCGAGGTGCCGCAACCGTCCACTGTGGTCGTAGCGGGCGAGGTCGCCGGTGCGGTACCACCGCTCGCCGCCGTCGGCGGGGACGAACCGCTCGGCGGTGGCGGCCGGGCGGCCGGCGTACCCGAGGGCCACGCCCGCACCGGAGAGCCAGATCTCGCCGACCGCGCCGACCGGGACCGGTGCCCCGGTGGCGGTCGCCAGTTTCAGCGTGGTGCCGGGGATCGGCCGGCCGATGCCGATGGGGCCGTCGCCGACGCGCGCGACGGTGGACCACACGGTGGCCTCGGTCGGGCCGTAGAGGTTCCACAGTTCGGCGCCGTGCTCGCGGAGCGCGGCCGCCAGGTCGGCGGGCAGGGCCTCGCCGCCGCACAACGCGCGGAAGCCCGGCCAGGGCCGCCACCCGGCGTCGAGGAGCAGCCGCCAGGTGGCCGGGGTGCCCTGGAGCACGTCGCAGTCGGCGGCCTCCAGCAGCCGGGCGAGGGCGACGCCGTCGTGCGTGGTGGCCGGCCCGGCGAGGGTGACGCAGGCGCCGCGGGTGAGCGGGCCGAAGAGCTCGAGCGCGGCGATGTCGAAGGTGAACGGCGTGACGGCGACCAGCCGGCTGCGCGCGGACAGGCCGGGCTCGTGGCCGGTCATCGCGGCCAGGAACGCGGTCAGCGCGGAGTGCGGGACGGTGACGCCCTTGGGCTCGCCGGTGCTGCCGGAGGTGAACAGGATGTAGGCGGGCCCGTCGAACGACGGCGCCGGCGGCGGTTCGGCACCGGGAACCGGGCCGGCGTCGACCGGCAGCACCGGCGCGAACGTGCTGCGCCCGGCCGATTCCGCGTCCGCGAGCACGACGGCGATACCGGCGATCTCCGCCATCCTCGCCAGGCGGGCTTCGGGGGCCGCCGGATCCAGGGGGACGTACGCGGCACCGGCCAGGCCGCACCCGAGCAGGGCGGCGACCGTCGCCGCGGACCGCCCGGCGCAGATCCCGACCGCGGCCCCCGGCGCGACGCCCGCCGACCGCAGCCGCGCGGCCACGTCCACGGCGGCCTGCCACAGCTGCCCGTAGGTCCATACGGAGCCGTCTTCGGCGGCGATCGCGGGCCGTTCCGGATCGGCCGCGGCCGTCCGCGCGACCGCGGCCGGCACCGGTTCGCCGTCCCGTGGCGCGGATCCGTCGCCCCAGGCCGCCGGGACGGCGGCGTCGGTCCGGACCGTCTCGAGCACGACGTCCGGATCGGCGGCCATCGCGGCCAGCAGGCCGGTGAGGTGCGCGAGCACCGCGGACAGGGTCTCGCGGTCGAACAGTGCCGTGTCGTACTCGGCGAACCCGCCGATCCCGCCGTCGTCGCCGTCGGCGAGCCACAGCGCGAGGTCGAACCGCGCGGCCGGCAGCTCGGCGTCCAGGGTCTGCACGCGCAGTCCCGGCAGGTCCGGGTGCGGCGGGGTGGCCGTGTTCAGCGCGAGCATGGTCTGGATGACCGGGTTGCGGGAGAGGTCCCGCTCCGGGGACAGGGTCTCCACGAGCTTCTCGAACGGCAGGTCCTGGTGGGCGAACGCCGCCAGGCACGTCTGCCGCACCCGCGCCAGCAGCTCCCGGGCGGTCGGCTCGCCGGACAGGTCGGCCCGCAGCACCACGGTGTTGGCGAAGCTGCCCACCGTGCGCTCGACGTCCGGGTGCGGCCGGCCGGCGACCGGCGTCCCGAACAGGACATCGGGCTGCCCGCTGTAGGCCGACAGCGTGGCCGCGAACGCCGCCGACAGCACCATGAATTCGGTGCACCCGGCCGAAGCGGCCAGCGCCCTGATCCGGGCCGCCGGTCCGGGCGCGATCGCGAACGGGATCGTGGCGCCGCCGAACGACCGGCGCGGCGGCCGCGGGCGGTCGGCCGGCAGCTCCAGGACGAGCGGCGCACCGTCCAGTGTGGAGCGCCAGAAGGCGGTGAGGGCGGCCAGGGCCGGGCCGCTCAGCCGGTTCCGCTGCCAGTGCGCGAAATCGCCGTACTGGACGACGGCCTCGAGCGGCGGCCGGCCGGCGTACGCCGCGCCGAGCTCGTCGGCCAGGATCGCCACCGACCAGCCGTCGGCCGCGATGTGGTGCACGACGACGGAGAGCACGTGCTCCTGCTCGCCGACGCGGACCAGCAGCGCCCGGACCGGGACGTCGTGCGCCAGGTCGAACGGCCGCCGCGTGAAGCCGGGCAGGAGGTCGCCGGCGTGGTCGGCGTACTGCAACGCGGCGGGCGCCGCGGGCACGGCGAACAGCCCTTCGGCGCGTTCCTCGACCACCGAGCGCAGCGCCTCGTGGCGCGCCATGACCGCGTCCCACGCGGCGGTCAGCCGGGCGACGTCCAGCGGCCCGGTGATCCGGGCCGTCAGCGGCAGGTGGTATGCGGGGGAGTCCGGCTCGAGGCGCGCCAGGAACCACAGCCGTTCCTGCGCGTGGGACAGCGGTGCCGGGCGCGGGCCCGGCTCGATCGCCCCGGCCGCCGGCGCGGGTCCGGCGGCCGCCACGGCGGCCGCCAGCGCGCCGAGCGTCGTGCGGGTGAACACCTCGGCCAGGCCGACGTCGGCGCCGAGCCGGGCGGCCAGCCGCGAAACCAGGCGCGAGGCGAGCAGCGAGTGGCCGCCGAGGTCGAAGAAGTCGTCGTCGGGCCCGACCGCGGCGGGGTCGAGGTCCAGCAGTTCCGCCCAAATCCCGGCGACGGCGGTTTCGGTCCCGGTGCGCGGGCGCCCCGGGCCGGCGTGCTCGGCCCACCGCGGCGCGGGCAGCCGGGCTTGGTCGACCTTGCCGTTGCGCGTGCGGGGGAGGGAGTCCACGGCCGTCAGCGAGGCCGGGACCAGGTAGGACGGCAGGATCGAGGCCAGCCAGGCACGCAGGTCCGTGACGTCGCCGCCGACGACGTAGGCGGCCAGCCGGTTGTCCGTGGGGGACAGCCGGTGCGCGACCACCGCGGCCGCGGCGACCGCGGGATGCCGCGTGAGCACGGCCTCGACCTCACCCGGCTCGACGCGGTGACCGCGGATCTTCACCTGCGCGTCGACGCGGCCCCGGAAGAGCAGCGTGCCGTCGCCGAGCCGGCGGGCCAGGTCGCCGGTCCGGTACCAGCGGCCGCCGTCCGGCCCGGGCACGAACCGCTCGGCCGTGAGGGCCGCGTGCCCGGGGTAGCCGCGGGCCAGGCCCGGGCCGCCGAGCCACACCTCGCCGACCGCGCCCGGCGGCACCGGGTGACCGTCGGCGTCGCGCAGCACCACCCGGCTGCCGTTGACCGCGCGTCCGATCGGGACACTCGGCCGGCCGCCGAGTTCGTCGTCCACTTCGGACACGGCGTACGCGGTGACGCAGGTGGTGGCTTCGGCCGGGCCGTACCCGTTGACCACGGTCAGGCCGGGCGCGGCCGCCAGGGCGCGCCGGACGTGGGGCACCGACAGCGCTTCGCCGCCGATCAGCACGGTCCGCAGCCCGCGCAGCGCGGCCGGGTCCTCGTCCACGACGGCGTGGAACAGCGCGGTGGCCATGACGGCGGCGGTGACGTCGTGCGCCCGGACAGCCGTGCCGATCGCCTCGGCGGTGAAGGCCCGTTCGGGGTGCACCACGCCGCGGGCGCCGTGCAGCAGCGTTCCCCAGATCTCCCAGGTGGCGGCGTCGAAGGACACCGACGACAGCCAGAGCAGCGTCCGGTCCGGGCCCAGGCCGCTGTACTCGCCGGGCCGGACCAGGTCGACGAGGCCGCGGTGGGTCAGGGCGACGGGTTTGGGCCGGCCGGTGGAGCCGGAGGTGAAGAGCTGGGCGGCCAGGGTGTCCGGGTGCACCGGGGTGTCGAGCGCGGTGCCGGGCCGGCCGGCCCATTCCCCGGGCCGGTCGATGAGCAGCGTGCCGGTGGCGGCGAGGAACTCCGGTCCCGGCGAGGCGGTGATCGCGTGGGCGATCCCGGCGTCGGCGAGCATGCGGTCCAGGCGCTCGCGCGGCTGCCCGGCGTCGAGCGGGACGTAGTGGCCGCCGGCCTTCAGCACGGCCAGTGCGGCCACGGCGAAGTCCGCGGACCGCGGCAGGCACACGCCGACCGGGGTCTCCGTGCGGACACCGCGGTCGCGCAGTGCGCGGGCGATCCGGTTGGTCAGGCGGTCCAGGTCGCGGTAGCCGAGGACGCGGTCGCCGTCGACGATCGCCGTCGCGTCCGGGTTCGCGGTCACCGCGGCGGCGAACAGGTCGACGACGGTCCCGGTGGGCGACGGCGCCGGGGTGCGCTCGGCGGCGTCCGGAATGAGCGGCAGCACCCCGAGCGGCCGGGCCGGATCGGCCGTCGCCCCGGTCAGGAGCGCGGTGAAGCAGGCGGCGAGGGAGGCGACGGTGGCGGCGTCGAGCAGATCCGCGCGGTACTCCCACGCGACGCGCAGGGTGTCGCCGTCCTCCTCGATCAGGCAGCCGAGGTCGAACTTCGCGTCGGCGGCGTCGAGCGGCACCGCTTCGGCGCGCAGCCCGGCGAACAGGCCGGCGACGTCGAGCCGGGGTTGCAGGGTCAGCCCGACGTCGAACAGCGGCGCCCGGCCGGGAAGCCGCTTCGCGCCGGCCTCCGCGATGATGCGCTCCAGCGGCGCGGCCTGGTGGGCGAGGGCTTCGCGGGTGCGGTCGCGGACCTGCTCCAGCAACGCCGCGAAGCCGGTGCCGGCGGCGCAGCGGGTGCGCAGCGGCAGCGTGTTGACGAAGCAGCCGACCAGCTCGGCCGTCTCGGCGCGGACGCGCCCGGAGACCGGCACGCCGATGATCTGGTCGCCCGCCCCGGTGAAGCGGTGCAGGACGGCCGCCAGCCCGGCGTGCAGCACGGTGAACAGCGTGGTCCGGGCGGCGCGGGCCTGGGCGCGGAGCTGCCGGGTCACCGGCGGCGGCAGTTCGGTGCGGTGCGTCGCCGCCGGCCCGGCTTCGGCCGGCGGGCGGGGGTGGTCGGCCGGGAGGTCCAGGGGCGCGGGCGGGTCGGCGAGGGCGCTGCGCCAGTACCCGGCCGCCGCGTCGGCCTGCGCGCGGGCGTCGGCACCGGCTTCCCAGACCGCGTAGTCGCCGCACTGGATCGGCAGCGGCGGGCGGCCGTCCGGCCCGGCGCGGTAGGCCGCAGCCAGGTCGGTGAGCAGGATCGGCAGCGACCAGGCGTCGGCGGCGATGTGGTGCACGGCGACCAGCAGCAGGTGCTCGCCGGGCGCCACCGGCCACAGGATCGCCCGCACGGGTGGGGCGGCGGCCAGGTCGAAGGGCTCCTCGACGGCCAGGCGCAGCGCAGCCTGCGGCGGCACGCCGTTCGGTTCCCGGACCTCCAGCCGGAGGTTCGGTTCGGCGTGGACGCGCTGCACCGGAACCCCGTCCACGGCGGGAAAAACCGTGCGCAGGGCCTCGTGGCGGGCGGCGACCGCGGAGAGCGCCCGCCGCAGCGCGGGCACGTCCAGCTCGCCGTGCAGGCGCAGCGCGGCCGCCATCGTGTAGCGCGAGCTGTGCGGCGCCAGGCGGTGCAGCAGCCAGATGCGGCGCTGGGCGGCGGTCGCCGGGAACGTCGTGACGCCGCGCTCGGCGTCGGCGTGCAGGCGCTCGGCCAGCCGGCGCCGCGGAACGGACAGGTCGGTCATGCTCCACTCACCTCGTCGGTCAGCAACCGGACGACGTCGTCGGGCAGCGCGGCGATGCGCGCGGCCAGTGCGGCGGGGTCGTCGTGGGCGCGGGGCAGGGCGGTGATCGGGGCGGCCGGCGCGGCCACCGCGGGCAGGGCTTCGACGAGCCCGGCGACGGTGGGGTGGCTGAACAGCGCGACGACGGGCACGTCGAGCCCGAGCGCCCCGCCGATCTGCAACGCGGCCTGCGCGGCGAGCAGGGAGTGCGCGCCGAGGTCGAAGAAGTCGTCGTGCCGCCCGACGCGGCGGCCGCCGAGCAGCCGGCCGACGATCCGCGCGACGGTGCGTTCGCGGTTGCCGTCCGGCGGTGCGAAGCCGTGCCCGCGGACGGCCTCCGGCAGCGGCAGCGCCCGGCGGTCGAGCTTCCCGTTGACGGTGACCGGCCAGCCGTCGAGGACGACCACGGCCGAAGGCACCATCGGCGCCGGGAGGACGGTCCGGAGGCGGGCCCGCAGCCCGGCGGGGTCCGGGGCGCCGGCACCGGCCGGGACGACGTACCCGACCAGCACCGGCTGCCCGCCGATCCGCCGCACCACCACCAGCGCCGACGCCACTTCCGGCTGCGCCGCCAGTGCGGCCTGCACCTCGCCGGGCTCGATCCGCACCCCGCGCAGCTTCACCTGCTGGTCACGGCGGCCGAGGAAGCGGAGGAACCCGTCCGGCCGGTACCGCACGACGTCCCCGGTGCGGTACATCCGGGCCCCGGGCCGGTCGGCGAAGGGATCCGGCACGAACGCCTCCGCGGTGGCCGCGGGCCGGCCGAGGTAGCCGCGGGCCAGGCCGGCGCCCCCGACGAACAGCTCGCCCGGCACGCCGGCCGGGACCGCGCGGCCCGCGGCGTCCAGCACCCGGACCGGGCAGTTCGGCACCGCCCGGCCGATCGGCACCATGCCGGTCCCGGCGCCGTCCGGGTCGAGTTCGTGCACGGTCGCGAAGATCGTGGCCTCGGTCGGGCCGTAGCCGTTGACGACCGACAGGCCCGGCGACGCAGCGGCGATCCGGCGCAGCAGCGGTTCGGGTGTCGGCTCGACGCTCACCACGAGCTTGCGCAGCGACAGCCGCGAGATCCGGGTTTCCACCGCGTTCAGCGCGAACGGCGGGACGTAGGCGTGCGTGATCCCGCGTTCGGCGAGCCAGTCGACGTACCGCTCGGCGTGCGGCCGGACCGCGGCCGGCACGACGTCGACGGTGGCCCCGGCGCGCAACGCGCCGAAGATCTCGAACACGGAGACGTCGAAGCCGCCGCTGGTCCACCACGCGCAGACGTCGCCCGCCTCGCACGCCAGCGCGTCGAGGAGGTTGACGACACCGGTGTGGGTGACGCAGACCCCCTTGGGCTCGCCGGTGGAACCCGACGTGTACATGACGTACGCGGCGTTCTCCGGACGCGCGCTCTTGCGGGGCGCATCGAGCTCGAAGTCGGGTTCGTTCCAGTCCACAGTGGACACTGTGGGTCCGATGGCGTCCGCCAGGTCGGCTGCCTGTGGTTCCGGCCCGGCGAGCAGGCCGACACCGGCGTCGCGGGCCAGCGCCACGAGCCGCGCGGTGGGGTGCTCGGTGTCCAGGGGCACGTAGGCCGCGCCGGCCTTGAGGACCGCGAGGGCCGCGGCGACGAACTCGGCGGAGCGGCCGGCCAGGACCCCGACCCGGGCCTCGGGACCCGCGCCGAGCCGGCGCAAGCGGGCGGCGAGGGTGTCGCTCCAGCGCGCCAGCCGGCCGTAGGAGACGGCCCGGCCGCCGTCGCGGACCGCGATGGCGTGCGGGTCCTGACGGCCGACGGCTTCGTGGACGAGCTCCCCGGATCCGGCCGTGCGGGGCGCGTTCCAGCCGGTCTCCACGGCGGCGCGCTCGGCGGGCAGCAGCAGGTCGATCCCGTCGGCGGTGGTCGCCGGGTCCGCGACGGCCTGGCCGAGCAGCGCGGCGAAGTGCCCGGTGAACCGGGCGGCGGTGTCGGCGTCCCAGAGCGCGGTGTCGTAGGTGAGACCGCAGCGCAGCGTTTCCGCCGTGCGGACGACCTCCAGGGACACGTCGAGCTGCGCGCCGGTGACCGCGACCGGCCGCGAGGTGCACCGGAGGCCGCCGATGCCGGCCGGGCCGGCGTCGAGCAGCAGCGCGGACAGCGGGTCGCCGGCCGGGGCCTGCTGCAGCGCGAACAGCGTCTGGAACAGCGGGCTGCGGCCGGGGTCCCGGTCGGGCTGGGCGATCTCGACCAGGCGCGGCAGCGGGATCCGCTGCCCGGCGAGGGCCTCCCGCACGCGGGCGGCGACGTGCCGGACCGTGTCGAGGAACGTGCCGTCCGGGCTGAGCTCGCAGCGCACCGGCACCACGTTGACGGCGAGCCCGAGGACGCCGGCCGTGTCCCCGGTCAGCCGCCCCGGCGCCGGGGCGCCGATGACGAGGTCGGACGCGCCGGTGTAGGCGTGCAGGAGCCAGGCGTAGGCAGCGAGCAGCACGGCGTAGGGAGAGACGTGCTCCGCCGCGGCGAGCGCGTCGACCGCGCGGGCCGTCTCCGCCGGCAGGTCCCGCAGCTGCCGGGCGCCGCCGAACCCCTGGACCGCGGGCCGGGGCCGGTCGGTGGGCAGGTCGAGCGGTGCCGGGGGATCGGCCAGGCGGTGCTGCCAGCGTTCGAGCGCCCGCCGGGCTTCGGCGCCGGCCAGGTAGCCGCGCTCGGCCCGGACCGCGGCGGCCATGGCCGGGGCGCCGCCCGCGTCCACCCGGCCTTCGAGCAGCTCGCGGACCAGGGCGGTCAGGGACCACAGGTCCGCGGCGATGTGGTGGACGGCGAGGGCCAGCACGTGCCGGCCGGCCCCGAGACGCCAGTGCCGGATCCGCCACAGGGGGCCGGTTTCCAGGTCGAACGGCGCATCGGTCATCGCCTGGATGACACCGTCCACCCGGGACGGCGACCACCCGGCCGCGTCGGTCGAGGCCCAGTCCACAGAGGACTCGCCGACGATCCGGTACGGCTCGCCCTCGCGGACGCCGAACCGGGTGCGCAGGGCGGCGTGCCGTGCGATGGCCGATTCCAGCGCGGCGGCGAAGCGGTCTTCGTCGAACGGGCCGGCGACGTCGACCGCGTGGCCGATGTGGTACGCCGTGGACTCCGGGGCGAGGCGGTGCAGGAACCACATCGCGCGCTCGCCCTCGGTCAGCGCGTCGGTGACGCCGGTGACCGGCGTGGCCTCGGCCGCCGTCGCCGAGGCGGCCAGGGTGCGCAGGTCGGCGCCCGCCATCAGGTCCGGCAGGTGCAGCCGGACGCCGGCCGCTTCCGCCCGCACCGCGAGCTCTGCGGCCTTGACCGAGTCCAGGCCGAGGGCCGCCAGCGGCACGTCGGGGTCCAGGTCGGCCAGCCCCAGCACCGTCGCCGCGGACTCGCGCAGCCGCCCGGCGACGGCCGCGCCGTCGTCGAACAGCACCGGCAGCTCGCCGGCCGCCAGCGCCCGCCGGCACTCCGAGCGCCGGACCTTCCCGCTCGACGTCTTCGGCAGGCCGCCCTTGCCCAGCAGCACGATCCGGCTCACGGCCACTCCCTGCTCGGCCAGCACCGCGGCCCGCACGGCGTCCGCGATCCCGGTCAGCGGTACCGGTTTCGGGCCCTGCACCTCGTGCACGACCGCCAGCCGCTCCTCGCCGTCCGCCTCGACGGCGATCGCGGCCCCGCAGCCGGGCCGCAGCGCCGGGTGCGCGGCCGCCGCCGTGAGCTCGACGTCGTCGGGGGCCACGTTGCGGCCGCGGACGATGATCAGGTCCTTGTGCCGCCCGGTGACGTACAGCGCGCCGCCGTGCCGGAACCCCAGGTCGCCGGTGCGGACCCGGCCGCCGTCGAACACGCCCGGGTCGCGCCCGCCCCAGTACCCGGCGGCGACCGACGGCCCCGACACGGTGATCTCGCCGATCGTCCCGTCGCCGACCGGTGATCCGGAGTCCGGGTCGATGATCGCGACCGCGGCCTCGGCCGGTGGTGTCCCGCAGGACACCAGCTGCCGGACGGGCGCGCCGGCGGCGGGCGGTACCGCGCGGCCGGTGGCGAGCGCGTCGGCCGAGAACGCCGTGACGTCGGGATCGGCGTCGAAGTGGACGCCGGTCACCATGAGCGTGGCCTCGGCCAGCCCGTAGCACGGGAAGTACGCGCGCCGGCGGAACCCCGCGACGGCGAACGCGTCGGCGAACGCGGCCAACGTGGCCGGACGCACCTGCTCGGCGCCGGTGAAGGCCACCGTCCACCGGCTCAGGTCCAGGGCCTCGCGCTGCTCCGGGGTCGTCTTGCGGACCGCGAGGTCGTAGGCGAAGTTCGGGCCGCCGCTGGTGGTCGCCCGGAAGTCGGAGACCGCGCGCAGCCACCGCGCCGGCTCGCGCAGGAAGCTCAGCGGCGACAGCAGCGTCACCGGGAACCCGGCGAACACCGGCTGCAGGATCCCGCCGATCAGGCCCATGTCGTGGTACGGCGGCAGCCAGATCACCCCGCGGCTCGCGGGAGTGTGACCGAACCGGTCGCGGATGAAGGCCGAGTTGTGCAGCAGGTTGGCGTGCGTGATCACGACACCCTTGGGCTGCCCGGTGGAGCCGGAGGTGTACTGCAGAAAGGCGATCCGGTCCGGGTTGTGCCGCACCCGCCGTGGTTCGCCGACGGCCGCGGCGGTGTCGGTGGCGAGCCACGCCGGCGTCACCCCGGCCTCGCGCAGCACCGGCTCGAGCAGCGCACGGGCCGGGTCCAGGAACGCCGCCCCGGTCAGCACGGCGGCCGGTGCGGCGTCCGCGGCGATCCCGGTCAGCCGGGCGGCCTGCCGGGAGTCGAGCGGGGGATAGGCGGGCACCGCGATGATCCCGGCGTACAGGCAGCCGAAGAACCCGGCGACGTAGTCGAGCCCCGGCGGGTACAGCAGCAGGGCCCGCTCCCCGGCGCGGCAGGTGGTGACGAGCAGCGCGGCGATGGCCCGGGCGCGGGCGTCCAGTTCGGCGTAGGTGACGGCGGTCGCGGTCCCGTCGTCCCCCAGGAACGTCAGTGCTTCGCGGCCCGGCTGCTCGGCGCCGCGGCGGACGAGCAGCTCGGCGAGGGTTTCCGGAGTCGTCACAGTGACCTCAAGGTGGTGAGGCGGGACCGTTCGAGCTGTTCCAGCACCCCGACGGCCTTGGCCGCGCTGGAAGCGCTCATCCGCAGGCTGACGACGTGGTCGCCGTCGAACCGGGCGCAGACCCGCTTGTGGGCGTCGTAGGTGGCTTCGACGGCGGTGATGAACTCCTCGCGCCGCGCGACCAGCGGCCCGGTGAGGGTCGGGAACACCTCGCGCAGTTCGCGGAAGCGGCGGATGAGCAGGTCGTGGTCCTCGGACATCACGCCGGACAGCCCGACCGGCAGGTGCGGCGGGGCCATCGCCGGCCGGACCGCGTCGCGGTAGTCGCCGGGCGGGAAGTCGGAGGCGAAGCGCATGGCGTCGCGGGACGCGGACATCGTGGCGGTCGCGAAGGCCAGCGCTTCCCCGGCTTCTCCGGGACGGCCGGCGTTGAGCGCGGTCTGGAAGCAGCCCAGGCCCAGCACGATGGCCTGGATCAGCGGGAAGAACACGTGGTGGCCGCTGCGCCAGCGCCGGTGCGGGTCCAGCGGTGCCGTCCCGGCCGGCGCCGGGGCCGGCCGCGGTTCGCCGATCGGCAGGCCGAGGGCGTAGGCGATGACGGCTTCGATGCCGTGCCGCAGCCGGCCCCACTCCTCGTCGGTCAGGGTCGTGCCGCAGCGGGCGGCGTCGCCCAGGATCGTCCGGTAGCCGACGAGCGCGCAGTGGGCGAGCAGTTCGGTCGCGGCGTCGGAGGCGCGGAAGACGCCGAAGAACCCGTCGTGCACGGCGAAGTGCTGTTCCTTGCGGGCCAGGACGCCGGTGAACGCGGACCGGTCGAGCTTGGTCCCGGCCGGCCGCACCGGCACGGCCGCCAGCCGGGCCGCCAGCTCGGCGTCGGCCAGCGCCCGGGTGGCGACGAGCGGGCCGAGCTCGGCGACCGCGTCGGAGACCGGCCCCGATCTCAGCGCACCGGCGTCGGCCGGGAGGAAGGCCGGGCGCAGCATCACGAGCTTCATCGCACGGCCTCCGCGGCGTCCGGGAGGGCGGTCCGGTCGAGCTTTCCGTTGGCGTGCCGCGGCAACGCCGCCAGCCGCACGATCCGCGACGGCAGGAACGAGGCCGGCAGCCGCGGGGCGAGGTGGGCGCGGACGGCGGCGTCGGAGAGCCGGCCGCCGGGAACCAGGCTGAGGTAGGCGACCAGCACCGGCTCGCCCGCCGTGGTGCGCAGCGCGGCGGCGGCCTCGGCGACGTCCGGGTGGGCCCGCAGCGCGGCCTCGACCTCGCCCAGCTCCACGCGGTGCCCGCGGACCTTCACCTGGGAGTCCGCCCGGCCGTGGAACTCCAGGGCGCCGTCGCCGCTCCGGCGGACCAGGTCGCCGGTGCGGTACATCCGGGCCCCGGGCGCGGCCGGGTCGGGCAGGAAGCGGCCGGCGGTCAGGCCGGGCCGCAGCTGGTAGCCGCGGGCGACGTTGCCGCCGCCGAGGAAAAGCTCGCCGACCTCGCCGTCGGGCACCGGGACGAGCTCGTCGTCCAGGACGTGGGCGTGCGCGCCGGCGATGGCGTGCCCGATCGGGACGCGCCCGGCCGGGAGGTCCCGGTCGTCGCGCACCAGGTGCGTCACGGCCCAGACGGCGACCTCGGTCGGCCCGTAGTTGTTCTCCAGCAGGCAGTCCGGCAGCAGGGCGCGGTGCCGGGCGGCCAGCGACGGCGGCAGCACTTCGCCGCCGACGATCGCGCAGCGCAGGCTGGTAAGCGGCGTCGGGTCGGTGCCGAGGACCAGGTCGTAGAGCGCGGGCGTGCAGTCGAGGTGGGTGGCCCCGTACAGCTGGATCAGCTCCCGGAGCCGGCCCGGGTCGCGGTGGTCGCCGTCGGCCGGGATGACCAGGGCGCCGCCGCTGGTCAGCGTCCACCACAGGCCGACGCCGGAGGCGTCGAAGGAGAACGAGATCGGCAGCAGGAACGCCTCGGGCCACGGCCGGTCGGGCACGCGCTGGGCGAGGGTGGCCAGCGCGAGCTGCCGGTGGGTGACCATGACGCCCTTCGGCGTGCCGGTCGAGCCGGACGTGTAGAGCACGTAGGCGAGGTTGTCCGGGGTGGCCTCCAGGGCCGGTGGCGCGTCGGCCGCCTGCCCCGCACCGTCGGCCGCGACCAGGCGGCGCGGGCCCACCGGGATCTGGCCGAGCAGCCGGCCCGGCGCGACGACCACGTCGACGCCGGACTCGTCCAGCATCAGGGCGGTCCGCTCCTCGGGCAGCGCGGGATCGACGGGGACGTAGGCCGCCCCGGCCTTGAGCACGCCGAGCAGCGCGACGACGGTGTCGGCGCTCCGGTCGGCGACGACGCCGACCCGGTGCTCCGGCCGGACGCCCTCGGCGCGCAGCGTGCGGGCCAGGTGGTTGGCGCGCCGGTCGAGCGTGCGGTAGTCGAGGACGTCTTCGCCGGCGATGACGGCGACCGCCGCCGGGGTCCGCGCCGCCTGCTGCTCGAACTGGTGGTGGACGAAGCCGTGCAGGTCGGCGTCGCCGGGCACCGCCTCGTTCAGCGGGCAGGTCTCGTACATCGCCCCGCCGTCGGCGTCACTGATGTAGTACTGCTTCCACTCGAAGTTCGACGCGTCGCCGTAGCTGCCCATGAAGGGGTGCGGCTCGATCGTGTCCCAGGCCGCGAGCCGCTCGCGGATCCGGCGCCGTGCGACCATCCCGGCCGGGCTGCCGCCTTCGATGCCCGCGAAGACGTTGCGCGGCTGGAACAGCATGACCAGGCCGGCGCCGAGGTTGCGGCTGCGGCGCGCGACGTGCGTCGGGGCCGCGGCGAACACGAACATCGGGACGCCGTGGAACGAGAACTCCCAGCGGCTGTGTTCCGGTGCCGTGGGGATTTCGTCGGGCCACGGCCGGTCGTCGGTGTCGCACAGCCGGCGCAGCACGGTCCAGAACCGCCGGCCGTGCTCGGCGTGGCCGGCGCCGGGCTCGGGGGCGAAGAAGGCGGCCAGCGCCATCCGGCGGTGGGCGAACGGCCGGGTGGCGTCCAGGAAGGCGACGAGGTCGTCGCGCATCGCGGCCAGGTCGCCGTCCTCGCCGACCCAGGTGCCGAACAGCTCGCCCAGGTGCAGCGCGTTGCGGCCGAAGTGGCACGGGTACTCGGCGTGCCCCACGTCGGTGCGGAACACCTCCGCGGCCCGGACCAGCCAGGCCGGGGCGTCCTGCGGCAGCTCGGCCCGGTCGGCGCGGAACAGCCGCTTGCCGGGGATCTCCGGCAGCAGCACGCCGGCGGTCGGCTCAGCCATAGCGCTGGTCCAGGTCCGCGGTGATCACCGGCTGGTGGTAGACGCACTCGCCGGACAGCACGACCGAGCCGTGCAGGCGGTGCTTGGGGATGAACAGCTTGTCGCCGGCGCGGAACTTGTGCATGCCGGAGAAGCAGTTCCAGAACTCCATCTCGCCGCTTTCGATGACCAGCAACCGGTCGTCGTCGTGCACGTGGGTGGTGGAGCACTCCTCCCAGGACTCGACGAACGTGTCGAGGGCGACCGGGATGTGGTGCTCGTCGATGGCGGCCTGCAGCCGTTCGGCCTTGGCCCGGTAGGCCTCGGCGCTGTCGATCCAGCGCAGCTGCACGGTCAGGTCGTCGTGGTGGACGTCCAGCAGCAGCGCGTATTCGCGGGCGCCGCGGTCGACGGCGGCCAGTGCCGGCGGCCCGAACCGGTGGGCCAGCGGTTCGAGGACGGTGCGGGTGATCGCTTCGACGGTCGCGGCCGTCTCCGTTTCGCGGGCGGTGCGGGCCAGCGCGGCTTCGGCCCGCGGGGAGTCGGGCGTGCCGGCGAGTTCGGCCAGCCGGCCGCCGTGGCCGCCGATCAGCGCGAGCGAGTCGAGGGTGCGCACGCACATGGCGCCGAGGAACTCGAACACCCGGCCGGGATCGCGCGCGGTGCTGCCGAGGTAGTTCATCGCGGCCAGGGTGGACGGCAGGTAGTACTGGTAGTAGCGGTGCGGCTCGAGGCCGAACCCACACGCGTCCAGCACGACGCCGAGGACGTCGTCGACGGGGTGCGTCTCGCGGCGGGTGCCGGTCAGGGCCGCGGTCCCGTTGCCGCCGGAGGTGGGGATCATCAGCGGGCTGACCCGCAGCGGCGCGTTGAGCGTGCCGGCCAGCAGCTGCACCGCCGTCATCTTCGCGGCCTCGGCGGCGGCCCCGGCCCCGGCGACCAGGCCGACGACCTCCTCGGCGGCGTGGGCGCGCCGCTCGGCGAGGTCGGTCAGCAGGCCCCGCAGGCTCGCGACGCCGGGTTCGGGCCGGTCGGCCAGCTCCTCGGCGACGGCTTCCCGGACGAAGCCGAACACGTGCTCCTCCAGCAGGGGCCGCACGAGCTCACCCAGGACGCGGTTGCGTTCGCCGTAGAACAGCCGGTGTTCCTCCCAGCGTTCGGGTGTCATGTCCGCCGCGTACATCGGTTTGGCGGTGTCGTGGATGTTCAGCAGCATGCGGTGCCCGATCAGGGCGGACAGCCGAGACGCGTCGGTGCGCCCGAAGGGGCGGTCGAACCGCAGGAAGCTGAGGTCCTCGGGCCGCACCGGCCGGCGGTAGGGGTCGTCGTCGATCTCGAGTTCTTCGAATCGCGCGCTGCGGAAAAGCGGGTTGGCGCAGTAGGCGCTCAGGTAATCGGAGAGCTCGCCCGCGGAGAATTCGGCGGGCAGCTCCGCGGAGTAGTCGCCGGGCTTCGTCTTGAGAATCAGGGTCACGGTGTCCCCCTTGCGATGTCTGCGGAAGGTTGCCCGATCGCGGCCCGGGGGTGGTTCGCCCCGGTACGACAGGTATGTTCACCAGCGCTTATGGTTCACAGCAAGGGTTTGCCCACTAGTGGACAACTTCGGCGGCGGGGCCGGGGGTGTCCACTAGTGGGCAATGGGGATGCGTGTTCGGCTTTCTGCCGGGTTTTCCGGTTGTTTTTGCACCCCGATTTTTTTATCGTGACCACGGCCGGTTTCGGATCGGGGTTGCGGGGGTTTCGGGGTCAGTCCTCGTCGGTGGATGCCGACAGGAAGGCCGCGAAGTCGTCCGTGAACCGCAGCAGCAGGTCGTAGAACGTCCGGCGGTCCTGCGGGGACCAGCCGGCCAGTGCCTCGCCGAACCAGCCGAGCAACGTCGTGACGTAGCCGTCCGCGATTTCCGCGCCCTCCGGGGTCAGCTCGACCAAGCGGGCGCGGCCGTCGTCGGGGTCGGGCAGGCCGCGGACCAGCCGGCGTCGCTCGAGTACGTGCAGGTGCCTTGTCACGTGGGGGCCGGCCACCTGCATGCGGTCCGCGATCTCGCCGACGCGCAGGGCCTTGCCCGTCATGTGCAGGGACAGCAGGATCGACAGCCCGGGGCGGTCGAGGTCGGCGCCGATGCGCTTCATCGCCCGCTCGCCGAGGCCGCTGCGGTTCATCAGGTTGCCCAGCTGCATGATCCGGGGCAGCACCGAGCGCAGGTCGCCGCCTTCTGTGTCGCCCATCACACCTCTTAGATAGCTAACTTAGGTATATAGTCGGTCGGGTCGGGGGTGGTCAAGGGGCATTCTCGCACCCTCATTTTAGATACCTAAGTTAGCTAAAGGAGTGGTCATGAAGATCCTGATCTCGGGAGCCAGCATCGCCGGCCCGGCGCTGGCCTTCTGGCTGCGGCAGGCCGGGTTCGCCGTCACCGTCGTGGAGAAGGCGCCCGAACTGCGGGCGGGCGGCTACCCGATCGACGTCCGCGGCACGGCGCTGGACGCGGTCCGGCGGATGGGGATCCTGCCGCGTCTGCAGGAGCGGCACATCTCCACGCGGCGGCTGACCTTCCTCGACGCCGACGGCCGCGAAGTCGCGTCGGTGGACCCGAACGTGGTCATCGGCGGCGTCGACGGCGAAGACCTCGAAGTCCGCCGCGGCGACCTGATCCACGAGCTCTACGACCTGGTGCGCGACGACGCCGACTTCCGGTTCGGCGACACCGTCGAAACCCTGGCGCAGCACGACGACGGGGTCGACGTCATCTTCCGGAGCGGCCGTCAGGAGACCTACGACCTGGTGATCGGCGCCGACGGCCTGCACTCGCACACTCGCGGGCTGACCTTCGGCGACGAGGCGCAGTTCCACCACTACCTCGGCTACAGCTTCGCCGGCTTCACCCTGCCCAACGACTTCGGGCTGTCCCGCGAAGGAGTCATCTGGACCACGCCCGGCAAGGGCGGGGCGCTGTACGCGGTCCTCGACAGCGAGGTGGTGCACGGCTTCCTGGTCTTCGCCCGGCCGGAGCCGCCGATCGAGGCGTTCCGGAACCCCGAAGCCCAGCGCGACCTGGTCGCCCGCACCTTCGCCGGCGCCGGCTGGGAAATCCCGGGCATGGTGCGGGCGATGGGCGAGGCCGGCGACCTGTTCTTCGACGTGGTCAGCCAGATCCACCTGCCGCGCTGGTCGGCCGGCCGCGTCGCGCTCGTCGGCGACGCCGCCTACGCGCCGTCCTTCCTGACCGGCCAGGGCACCAGCCTCGCCCTCGTGGGCGCGTACGTGCTCGGCCACGCCCTGGCCACCATCCCGGACCACGAACAAGCCTTCGCCGCTTACGAGAGCCGGTTGCGGGACTTCGTCGAGCGCAACCAGGCGATGGTCGGCGAAGGCCAGGCGACGCTCTTCCCGGCCACGGCGGAGGCCCTGGAGGAACGCAACGCCGGGCTCCGGCAGCTCTCCTCGGCACCGCGGCGCGCGCCGCGGCCCGAACACACGGCGCTGACGCTGCCGGACTTCCCCGTGCGGGCGCGGTGACCGGCCGGTCTACGCACGCACCGCGTCGGCGATCAGGTCGAGCATCCGGCGGGTCCGCCCGGGGTCCTGCTCGCCCGAGGTGGACAGGAACACGCCCAGCAGGAGCAGCGTGACGTCCTCCGGGTCCGTTCCGGCGCGCAGCGTGCCCGCCTTCGCCCCCGCGTCGAGGATCGCGCCGATCGCCGCGGTGATGCGCTGCCGCGTCGCCGGCGTCGCGATGCGGCCGGACGCCACGCTGGCGCGCAACACGTCCGCCATGCCGCGTTTGGTCGCCACGAACGCCGCGTAGCGGTCCATCCACGCGCGCAGGGCCCGCTCCGGCGGGAGACGTTCGAGCAGGGCCGGGGCGCCGGCCGTGACGTCGTCGAGTTCCGCCGCGTAGACGGCTTCGACCAGCGCCTCCCGGGTCGGGAAGTGCCGGTAGAGCGTGCCGATCCCGACGCCGGCCTCGCGGGCGACGGCTTCCAGGGCGACGGTCCCGGCGGCGGCGGCGAACGCGGCCCGCGCGACCGCGACGAGCTTGTCCCGGTTGCGGCGCGCGTCGGAGCGCACGGGCCGGCCGGGTTCGGGCGACGGCAAAGCGGAGGCACCTCCGGTTGTGCTACGGTCCGGTTGAGCGGAGGGTCCTCCGCTTGGCCATCATCGCACGAGACGGGGACACCCATGCCTTCCACCGAACGCGGCGAGCTCGCCGGCCGCACCGTCTTCCGCGTCGGCTTCGGGGCGATGCAGCTCGAGCGCCTGCACGCCGACCGCGGGGCCGCCGTCGCGCTGCTGCGCCGCGCCGTCGAGCTCGGCGTCGACCACGTCGACACCGCCCAGTTCTACGGCAACGGCTTCGTCAACAGCGTGCTCCGCGACGCGCTCCGGGCCGGCGACGACTTCCTGGTCGCCAGCAAGGTCGGCGCCGACCCGGACCCCGGTGCCCCGATCCCGCTCCGCCTCGCACAGCGGCCGGCGCAGCTGCGCGCGAGCGTGGAGGACAACCTCCGCGCGCTCGGGCTCGACCGGCTCCCGCTGGTGAACCTGCGCCGCGCCGACCGGCGGCCCGGCGTGCTCGCCCAGGGGGACCAGCTCGTCGACCTCGACGACCAGCTCGCCGTGCTGACGGCGATGCGCGACGAGGGCAAGCTCGGCGCGATCGGGCTCAGCAGCGTCACCACCGACACCCTGCGCCGCGCCCTGCCGGCCGGGATCACTTGCGTGCAGAACGCCTACAGCCTGGTCAGCCGCGACGACGAGGACATGCTCGCGCTGTGCGTCGCGCAGGACATCGCCTGGGTCCCGTACTTCCCGCTGGGCGGCGCGTTCCCCGGCCTGCCGAAGGTGACCGGGGAACCCGCCGTGCTGGCCGCCGCGCAGGCGCTCGGCCACTCGCCGGAGCAGGTGGGCCTGGCCTGGCTGCTGCAGCACGCCCCGAACGTCCACCTGATCCCGGGCACGGCGAGCGAAGCCCACCTCGAGGCCAACATCGCCGCGGCCGGGATCGAGCTGGACGCCGCCACGGTGGCCGCGCTGGACGCGATCCCCACCCGTTCGATGGACGCCGCCCTGGGCTGACCGTCAGGAGGCGACCGGCGCGCCCAGGATGGGGAAGTTGCGCGGGAGGACGCAGAGGCCGGTGGTGGCGAACATCTCCAGCGAGCTGCCCACGCACCGCAGGAGCGGCACGGATTCCGTCTGAGCCGAAGCGGCGCCCGCCGTTCCGAAGAGGACTCCGGTCGTCAACGCCAGGGCACCGATCGTGGCAGTGAAGCGTCGCATGGCGATTCTCCTGTTCTGGATCCGGTTTCCGTCGTGCCGGGACTGCCCCGCAACCGGGGCGGCGGAACGGATCCGCGGATCATCGCACCGGTTCGGGTGTCACCCACGGGAACCACACCGGCCGACATGGTCGCCGAGGGCCCGCCGCACCTGCCGCGGTTCCCGCCCGGTGGTGCTGCATCGCGTGCCCGGCCGCACGGTGCTCATCGGCGCGGCCGGGACGGACGGCCCCGGTGCGCTGCCGGCGCTCGCGTGCCCCGCGACGGCAAGCTGATCGCCACGATCCACGACTGCGCGCTGTCGAATTGACCCAGCACGGTGCCGGCTGGGGCGAAGGGGCCTTCCGCGCGCGGAACGGTGCGAACCGCTCCGGCCGGCGGCGGGAGCGGGACAGGCCGACGTGGTCGGCTTCGGCACCGTCCGGCGGCCGACTCGCACCGGGGCGGCGGGGGCGGGATCCGGCCCCCCGGTCAGACCTCTGACGCCGATGAGTGCTCAGCGGCGAAGACGGCCAGCTCGGCCCGGTCGCGCACCGACGTCTTCATCAGCAACGCCGCCACGTGCTTCTCCACGGTCCGCGGCGAGATGTGCAGGCGCGCCGCCAGTGCCTTGTTGCTGAGCCGGAACGCCAGCAGCTCGAACACCTCGTACTCGCGCAGCGTCACGCCGATCGCGCGCAGGCTCTCCGGTACCCGTTCCGTTCCGGTGCGGCGCTGCTGCACCGACGCCCCGGCCCGGCGCAGCAGGGCCCGGCACGCGCTGGCCGCCGGGATCACGTCCGCGCCGTGGAACTGGCTCTCGGCTTCGCGGAGCCAGTCCGCCGGTTCGCCCCAGCCGTGGTCGACCGCCGGTTCCGCGGCCAGGCGCAGGCCCAGCGGGCGGGCGATGCCGAACGGGGAGGCCGCCTGCGCCGCGCGCCGCATGGCGCCCGCCGCGGCGTCGGGCGCGTTGTCGCGGCCGTGCAGCACCGCTTCGGCCAGCAGGACGAACTGGCGGTTCCAGCGCATCCCGCCGGCCGCTCCGGCGGCGATGCGCCGGTGGTCGTCCCAGCTCGCGTCGCCGGCGATCGCGTCCAGCAGGAGCTTCAGGCCGTGCGTGCCGGCCAGGTGGAACGTGCTCTGCTGGCGGGCCTGGTCGGCCGCGAGCGTCTCCAGCTCGGCGCGGGCCGTCTCGCGGTCCTCCTCCAGCAGGGAACAGAAGACCTGCGCGAGGCCGCGCGCGAGCGGTGCCTCCGGGCCGGTGTCACCGCCGTCGCGCCGGAACTCGGCGAGGGCGCCCTCCATCGTCCGGCGGTCGCCGCGGTGACCCGCCAATACCGCCTGGGCCATCTGGACGTACCTGCTGACCGCGAACAGCTTGATCCGCGACGCCTCCGCGTAGCACGCGTCGAGCCGTTGCCCGGCCTCGTCGAACCTCCCGCACAGCACGGAATGCAGGCCCAGCACCGCTTCCGCGTTGTAGGCGAGGCTGATCCCGCCGGTGCGCAGCGCCTCGGCGCGGGCGGTCTCCAAACCGGACGGGTCCGCTTCGGACAGCCAGGCGTTGCCGCCCAGGCCGACCAGTGCGTAGTTGCGCCAGTTCGTCAGCCGGTGTTCGGCGGCGCTGTCGAGCATCCGCCGGAAGCACTCGTCCGACTCGGCCATGTCCCGCTCGCGCACGACGAACCCGACCGCGTACAGCGCCTGGCACGCCGTGGCGGGGGAGCCGATCCGCTCGGCCCCGGTGACCGCGCGGCGGGCCAGCTCCTCGCTGCGGCGCACCCGGTCCGAAGCCGGGCCGGACATCGACAGGTACGCGTCCACCGCGTCGACCGCCACAGCCTCCTCGTCCAGCTCCCCATCGGGCAGCAGCGCCCGGGCCGCGGCGACCTGCTCGAAGCCCTCCGCCCAGCGGCCGGCGACCTGCGCCGCCCACGCCAGCCGCACGTGGACGCGGATCTGGCGCGCCCGGTCCCGGCTGTCGGCCGGCCGCAGCGAACCGGCGACCTTCACCGCGCGGTCGAACTGCCCCGCCTCCGCCAGCGCGAACAGCAGCAGCTCCAGCAGGTCGCGGTACCGCCCGGACTGTTCGCCGCCGCGGTCCGCGTCGTCGCCGAGCAGGTTCACCGCGTGTTCCAGCACGGCGATCGCCGACCCCGGCGCGCCCTCGGCCAGCGCGCGGCGGGCCGCCTCGCGGTACAGGTCGGCGGCCGCCCAGCGGTCGCCCGCGCCCAGCCGCAGCGACGCGGCCAGGCTGCACAGCTCGCCCGGCAGCTCGGGGTGCAGCTCCACCACGGCGTCGGCCGCCTTCGCCGACAGCGCCACGCGTTCGGCGGGGTTCAACAGCGTGAGCAGCGCTTCGGCGGTGAGCGGGTGGCGGAAGGCGTACCAGTCTTCGCCGCGTTCGTCGGCGATGAGCAGCTGCGCGGCGACGGCGGACTGCAGGTGGCCGAACAGGCTGTGGTCGTCCAGTTCGCTCACCCGCTGCACCACCGAGAGCGGGAACCGGCGGCCGAGCACCGCGGCGATGGCGAGCAGCTGCTTGCCGCGTTCGCCGAGGCGATCCGCGCGGCGGGTGATGATGGTGACGAGCGTGGAGGGCACGGCGCCGCGGCTGTGCCCGGTGAACCGCCAGCCCGCCGCGCCGTTCACCAGCTCGCCCGCGGCCACCATGCTGTGCAGCAGTTCCTCGACGACCAGGGGATTGCCCGCGCTGTCGGTGAACAGGCGCTCGGCCACGTCGGCGGGCACCTGGGCGGGCTCGGCGCCGAGGGACGAGGCCACCACCTCCCGCACCTCGGCGGGCCCGAGGCTGTCCAGCGGCATCAGGAAGCCCTCGCCGCGCCGGGCGACGGCGTGGGCGGCCTCCAGCGCGGGCGAGGGTTCGGCGCGCAGCGTGGCCAGGACGACCACGGGCTGCGTGCGGACGTTGGCGGCGAGGTACTCGACCACGGCGAGGGTTTCGACGTCGGAGTCCTGGAGGTCGTCGACGACGAAGAGGCAGCCGCGGCCCGACCCGGCCAGGCCGGTGAGCCGCAGCGTCGCCTCGGCGAGCACGACCAGCGAGGAGTCGCCCGCGGTGTCGGTGCCGGCGGCCCAGTCCGGGATCAGCCTGCCCAGCACCGACCGGTACGGCCCGAGCTGTTCGACCAGCTCGTGACCGCCCGTGCGGGCCAGGGACAGCAGGGCTTCGGTGAGCGCCCGGAACGGCACCGCGGGCCCGGTGGTGCTGCCGCGTCCCCGCAGCACCACCAACCCCGCGTCGAGGGCGCGGCCCACCGCTTCGGCGGCGAGCCGGGTCTTGCCGATCCCGGGTTCCCCCGTGACGAACACGGCCGATCCGGAAGAGCGGCGAGCGTCGTCCAACACCCGCTCGATCTCCTCGATCTCCGTTCCTCGGCCGACGAGAGCGGGGGCACGGGTGCGCATGCGCCAACCTTAGAGACCGGAGCCACGGATTCGGTGTTCTTCCGGTGGAGATTCCACTGTTCGGACGGCAACATCGGGGTTGTTGTCACGCTTTGTGCCGTCGCGAGCACGTCACGCGTGCGTGTGGTTGCTCACCACGGTGCTGATGTCCATCGTGACCACCGCGGCGCTCGCCACGCCGAGGGTCAGCCCGGCGAGAATCCCCGCGCGGACACCGATCTTCGTTCTGGGGGCGGGCTCCGCACCCGGAGCGGTGTCCCCGAGCGGGCTGTCCACCTCGGAACCGGCGACGGTCGGGTCGAATTCGCCGGCGTTGGTGTCGTTGCGCATCTGCACTCCCAGGATGAGGTGTTCCGAGGCAATTACTGGGGACGTCCCGACGGCTCCAACAGGAGAACCGACGGAACCTGTTCGGGAAAACCGACCCGCAACAACCCGAAACCGATACCCCCGGTTCCGGTCAGCAGGCCCGGGCTCGCTACGCCGTGCGGCGTACCGCACTGGAGCCCGTGTCCTTCGACGGCGCCCACGAGGCGCGAGGTCGCCCTCCGCAACGCGGAGACCGACGGTTCGTGCCCCTGCCCGGCCAGCACCACGAGTGCTTCCAAGGTGCCGAGCTCGCCGTGGCAGAGCGACTGGTCCGACGACGGCGGCCGGGCGGCCACCGCGGCCGAGAAGGCGTCCGCCGTCTGCGTGGCGGCGCCGGGCGGCGGCCCGGCGTGGCCACGGGCGGCGGCCGCGGCGAGGACCCGGCCGGCGACCCCCGAGCACCAGCCCAGGTCGCCGGACACCGGTTCCGCCGCGGTCCGGCCGCCCCGGCCGAGTGCCCAGTCGACGCCCGCCGCGCCCCACAGGAAACCGGGGGCGGCTGGACGCGGGGCACCGGCGAGGCGCCGGGAGAGGATGGCGGCCAGTCCGGCCGCTTCGGACAGTCCGCTTTCCGCGTGCACGGCGTGCATCGCGGCGAGGGCGCCCGCGGTGCCTTCGCCGACGCCGGCGGGTGCGGCCGTGTCGGCGGCGGCGGTCGCGGCGATCGCGGCGGGCAGGCAGGCGGCGAGCGTGCTGTCCTCGAGGAGCGAGGCCAGGCGGGCGACGGCGTAACAGATCCCGCCCAGGCCGAAGAACCCGCCGGAGCCGACTTCGCGGGCCAGCTCCGGGTGTTCGGCGAGGACCTCGACGAGCGCCGGCAGCGTGCGCACGGCCTTGGCGGCCAGCTCGGAGTACCGGGCGGTGCCGGTCAGCCGGCCCAGCTGGGCCAGGAACAGCGCCGTGCCGCAGTAGCCCTCGGCGAGCCCGGCGCCCATCGGCAGCACCAGCCAGTGCCGGCCGTCCAGGAGTTCCAGGCCGACCCAGTTGGCCCGGCCGTCCTCGTGGGCGGCGCGGGCGACGAGGTCGTCGCCGATCGCGGAGGCCAGCGCGAGCAGGTGCTGGCTGTCGGGCACGACGGCGGCGACCGCCCCCGGCAGCGGCGCGCCCGCGCGGTGGCGGACCTCCGGCCGGCGGGTGGCGAGGGTGGCCTCCACGAACCACTCCTGCTCGCGCAGGTCCTCCGCGCACAGCTGGGCGATCTTCGCGCGGGCCTGGTCCAGGCCACTGGCGGCGAGCAGGCCGGGCAGCACCGCGCCGGTACCGGTGGTGACGTCGACCGAACCCGCGGCGGCGGTGAACACCGGCACGTCGCCGGCGCACAGCTCGGCGATCTCGTGGGCCACGAGCGCGGGCAGGTGGGCCTTGCCGGTGTCGTCGGCGAGCGAGGCGAACGCCGCCGGCCGGGCGGCGCCCGCGGTCAGGTGCGCCGGGTGCGTCGAGTCGGTCAGCAGCGTGGCGTAGACCTGCGTCGGGCGCATGACCAGGCGGATCTCCTCGTCCGCGAACGCGTCCAGCGCGCCACCGAGCAGCTCGGCGCGGCGGTCCACCAGGGACTCGTAGGCGGCGCGGAACCCGCTCAGCAGGCTCTGGCGGTACATCCCGGCGTCGACCTCGGCCCCCGCGAGCACCGGGCGGTTCGAGCCGCCGGCGTAGGGGAGCGGCCCGCGGGCCAGGCGCATGTCGTCGGTCCCGGCGCCGGCCCAGTGCGGCACCTCGACCGGGCTCGGCTCGCCGTTGCCGCCGCCGAAGGCCGAGACGTCGAGGGCGCCGTGCTCGCCGAGCATCAGCGTGGGCAGCAGCGCGGTCCGGGCGACCGAGCGGCGCAGCGCGGCGGCGGCCGGGTCGGGCCC
The DNA here is from genome assembly GCF_002904295.1 of Amycolatopsis sp. CA-128772. Classification (GTDB taxonomy): domain Bacteria; phylum Actinomycetota; class Actinomycetes; order Mycobacteriales; family Pseudonocardiaceae; genus Amycolatopsis. Next base: position 208,413 of record NZ_PPHG01000025.1, on the reverse strand, counting down.
GTTGCGGGTCAGCGCGGTGAACGCCGGGTGGAACAGCGTCTCGACGTCGACCAGCATCGGCTGGTCACCGGAGGCGATGAGGTTTTCGCAGTGCATGTCGGTGGCGTCGAGGGCGTAGAGCAGGGCGAGCAGGGCGCCCTGGCGGCGGTAGAACAGCTCGACGCCGGCCTGGTCGGCGCACGGGCGCGCGGGGACGTACTCGACCCAGCCGTAGCCGTCGCGGGCCAGCACGCCCAGCGGGCGCGGCGCCAGCCCGGGCCGTTCTTCGGCGAACCAGCGCAGCAGGTCGCCCCACCGGGCGAGCAGCCCGAGCGGCCGCGGCTTGTAGACGAGCCGCCGTCCGTCGGCGAAGCCGAGCACGGCCACCGCGCGCCCACCGGAGTGCACGTCACCGGCACCCAGCGTCAGTTCGCTCGGCTCGGCGGCGCTGCCGGCGAGCAGGCCGGCGCACAGGGCGTCCCGGTCCGCGGCGAACCGCGTGAGCAGCTCGGCGACGGCGTCGGCGGTGCGCAGGCAGGTCTGGGCGAGCAGCCGGGCGAGCAGCGGGTGGCGGGTCAGCACCCCGGTGAGGTGGCCGCGGCTGCCGAGCAGGCGCAGGAAGTCGACGAACCGGTCCCGCCCGGTGGCCCCGCGCAGCAGCCCGGCCTTCTTGGCGGAGTGCAGTTCGAGCACGAAGGTCCGGGCGGCGAGGGCGGTGAGCTGCCCGCCGAGCCAGGACTCGACACCGGGCCAGAGGCGTTCGGCGGCCGGGAGGCGGTGCACGAGGAGCTGCCGGGTGGCGGCGAGGAACGGGAGGACGGCGTGCTTGAAGACGTGAGCCCCGTCGGCCTCGACGGGGGTGGGCCAGTCACCTTCGGCGGGGAGGGAGGCCAGGACGTCGTCGGTGAGCAGCGCCCAGCCGGGGCGGTCGCCGGTCTCGGCGGTCCCGGCGGTCTCGCCGGGGAGGCGGGCGGCGGTCCACCACGCCGGTGCCTCGCCGGGGGCCTGCTCGGGACGTTCGACTGTCTGGCTCACGCCGATGAGACTCGCATCCTGGGAGATGCGCGTACATGGGTACTCGCTACCCAGATTGCGGGCGTAGCCGGGTGGAGTACCCGGATTGCCCGGGGTTCAAACCCTTCCCGCGGTGCCTGGTGGGTCGGAATCCGGGCAGGTCACGGGCTCAGGGCGGGGGTACGGCCGGGGTGGCGGCCGGCATCGCCGGCGGCTGCCGGGGGGTGCGGTGGGCAGGAGTGGGTATGCCCGCCCGGGTGAGCGGCCGCCGCCGATGTGACCACGGCGCCCGGTGAGGGCCGGGTCATCGCCGCCCCGCCGTTGCCGGGGTCTCCAGCTCCGCCAAGCCTCGCCACCTGACCTCCCGCACCGGCACCGTCGTCGCCAGGGCCGCCACGTGGTCTCCCGCCACCTCCAGCCGCCGCAGGTGCACCGGTTCCTCCGGCCACCCCTGCACGTCCGATCGCGCCAGCGGTCCCCGTACGTCCACCCGTGCCGGGGCTGCCGCGAGGCCCAGGCCGGCCAGCTTCATCGCCGCCTCCTTGCGCGTCCACGCCGTCAGCAGGCTGGCCGCTCTCTCCGCCGGGTCCGCCGCCGAAAACTCGCGGTACTCCGCCGCCGACAGCACCACGCCCGCCAGTCCGGCCGGGTCGGCCGCCGTGGCCGGGTCTTCGATGTCCGCGCCGATCGATCCCGCCTCCGCCGCCGCCAGCAGGAGCCACTTCTCCGTGTGGGACACCGAAAACGACGGTGCGCCGGCCAGCCGCGGGCGGCCGTGGGCGGGGTCGCCGCAATGCCGGCACGTCCGGTCGATCCGCACCTCCGCGGCGGGTACACCGGCCACGCAAGACCCCCAAAGGCGTTGCAGCGCACGGGAAGCCACGAACACGTCCCCGGCCGGAGGCGCCAGGCGGGCCGCGCGGGCGCGTTCCGGCGCGGACAGCAGCCCGAGCCACTCCGGCCGGGGGCGGACCGGCACGAGCCAGACGTCGACCGTCATGGCGCCTGCGGCAGCAGCAGGGCCGCCCGGGGTGCGGGCAGCTCCTCCGACGGGGTGCCCAGCTCCGCCAGCAGGTGCGCGACCGCCGCCGCGAGCTGGTCGTCCTCGCCCGGCAGGAGCCGGTCCGGGGCCGGGACCACCGCCAGGTCCGGCTCGACGCCGTGGTTCTCCAGCGAGCCACCCGCGTCGCCGAAGCGGTAGCGGAACTCCGGCTGCGTCGTGACCGTGCCGTCCACCAGCCGGTGCCGCGGCCAGGTCGCGATCACCCCGCCCCAGCTGCGCCGTCCGATGAGCGGGCCCAGCCCGAGCGCGCGGAAGACGTGGGCGAAGATTTCGCCGTCGGACCCGGTGTGCTCGTTGAGCAGCGTCGCCATCGGGCCGCGCGGGGACTCCGTCGGGTACGGCGCCATCCCGCTCCAGCGGCCGTGCTCGGTGCCGGTGCGGCGGCGGGCCAGCCGGTCGAGCAGCAGCGGCGACACGTGGCCGCCGGTGTTGAACCGGACGTCCACGATCAGGCCGTCGCGGTCGAGCTCGGTGAGGAACCCGCGGACGAAGTCGGCGTACCCGCTGCGCGTCATGTCCGGCACGTGCAGGTACCCCAGCCGTTCACCTGACACCGCCCGCACGTACGCGCGGTTGCCCTCGGCCCAGTCCAGGTACCGCGCCCGTGCCTCGCTCGCGCACGCCCGCACGACCACGCGGTGTTCGGCGTCGCCTCGCCGGACGGTCAGCTCCACCTCGCGGTCGGCCTGCCCGACCAGGAGCTCGCCGGGCCCCGGCGGGCCGACCCGCCGCCCGTTGACCGCGACCACGGCGTCACCGGCGCGGATGTCGGCGCCGAGGCGGGCGCACGGCGAACCGGCCTTCGGGTTCCACGGGTCGCCGCGCAGGATCCGCGCGATCCGCCACTGCGAGCCGTCGGCGGTGGTGTCCCAGTCGACGCCGAGGAAGCCCTGCGCCTCGTCCGGCCCGGCGCGGTACTCGCCGCCGCGCTCGAACGCGTGCGAGGTGCCGAGCTCGCCGTGCAGCTCCCAGATCAGATCGGACAGCTCCGCGCGGCACGACACCAGCTCCGCGAGCGGCGCGTACCGGTCGTACACCGCGTCCCAGTCGAGGCCGGACATCCGCGCGTCCCAATAGCCTTCGCGCTGCAGCCGCCACGCCTCGCGGAACATCTGCCGCCACTCCGCGGACGGGTCGAACGGGACCTTGACGCGCCCGAGGTCGACCCAGCCGGTGGCCGGGCCCGGCTCCTCGCCGTCGGGCGGGTCGCCGGCGGCGTCGCCGCGCAGCACCCGCAGCCGGCTGTCGGTGCGGTGCAGGACCACGTCACCCCGCACGTCCAGCTCGTCGACCGCGCCGAGGCAGTCCGCGGTCACCCGGCCCGACGCCAGCTCCACCAGGGAGACCGTGCCCTCGGCGCCGGAACCCGGGTGCGCCGGATCGGGCGCGGCCAACGGCACCGACAGCAGCAGCACGCGCCCGGGCAGCGCCGCGATGTCGCTGTAGCGGCCTTCGGGCACCGGGAACGCCGCGACCCGCCGGGAAATCCCGTCGAGGTCGATCTCCACCCGGCCGTCGCCGCGGGTGGCGGGCAGCGCCTGCCCGGGCACGGCCACCCGCGCCTCGAACGGCGACGGGTCGCCGTCCCGCAGCGTGACCAGGTACGGCCGGGACCCGAACGGGAACCCGACGTCGAACTGCACCTGGTCCAGCTCCGGGGTGAGGTCGCGCTGGCCGAGGAAGTACAGGTACCGCCCGGACGGGTCGAACGCCGGGCGCGCGTCCCGCACCACCGGCTCGGTGACCCGGTGGGTCCGCCCGGACGCGGTGTCGGCGAGCTTGATCGACGACGTGCGCGGCGACTCCGGGAACGTGTAGGCCAGCCAGCGGCCGTCGGGCGACCACGCGAGGTCCTCGATGCGCTCGTGCCGGCTCGCGTCGAGCAGCCGGGGCCGGGGGAGCACGTCGGCGGTGTCCACGACCCACACGCGCTGGCGGCTGGTCGCGAAGGCGACGAGCCCGGACGCGGGGGAAGCGGTCAGCTCGGTGATGTGCCCGACGCCGCCGGCGACCAGCACCGGAGCGTCTTCGCCGCCCTCGGCGTCCATCAGCACGATCCGCTCGTCCGGGCTCTCGTCGGCGGCCACGGCGACGAGCTGCCGCCCGCCGGCCAGCCAGCGCAGCAGCCGGTAGCGGACGCCGTCGGCGCTGCCGTGGCCGCGGACCGGCCCGGACCAGTGCGCGAAGGTGAACGCCTTGCCGCGGGCGGTCACCGCGAGCCGGGTGCCGTCGGGGGACAGGCGCGCGCCGTCGAGGTACTCACCCGCCGGGGCGAACCGGCGGCCGCGCTGCGGGGCCGCGCCGCCCAGGTCGACTTCCACCGGCCGCGCGCCGAGCTCGTCCAGCAGGTGCAGCCGGGCGCCCGCGGTGTAGACCAGCCGGGTGCCGTCGGTGGTGAGGCCGCGCGCGTAGTGGTCGTGGTGGTCGGTGTGCCGGCGCAGGTCGGTGCCGTCGGGCCGGCACGAGTAGACGTTGCCGATGCCCTCGTGGTCGCTGATGAAGTGCACGCGGCCGCCGGCCCAGCACGGGTCGGCGACGTTCCCGGGCAGCGCGACGAGCCGTGTGAACGGCCCCGACTCGTGCTCGGCGTACCACAGCTCGCCGGTGCCGCCGCCGCGATAGCGCTTCCACCGCGCGGGATCCGCGGTGTTGCGGCCGACGACGACGCCGTCACCGAAGGCGATCGTGTCGGCCGGCCCGAGCTGCAGCGGCCGCGCGGGACCGCCGGCCGGCGGCACCGAGAACAGCCGCGCGCCGAAGCCGGACGGCTGCTCGGCGTCGGTCGCGTAGAGCACGTCGCCGGTGTGCGGGTGCCAGCCGACGGTGAGGCAGCGGCCCGCCTGGTGGGTCAGCCGCCGGGGCCGGCCGCCCTCGGCCGGCATGACGTACACCTCGGCCGGCCCGTCGTCGGTGCCCACGAAGGCGATTTCCCGGCCGTCCGGGGAGATCCGCGGCCGCCGGGCCTCGCCGGGGCCCGCGGTCAGCCGGTGCGCCCGGCCGCCCTCGGCGGGTACCGACCACAGGTCGTCCTCGCACGCGAACCAGAGGGTGTCGCCGGAGATCGCGGGCGTCCGCAGGTACCCGGTCCGCCCGGTCACGACCGGGCCTCGATGCGCTCGCGGATCCGCTCGGCCAGCTCGCGGCGGCGGTCGCCGGCGGACGCTTCGTGCTTGCGGACGTCCTCGTCGGACAGCGTCCAGTAGCACGCCGTCCGCCATTCGCCGACGGTGTAGGAATCCCGCTCGCACCGGACCTGGTGCTGGGCTTCGAGGGCCTCGGCGGACAGGAACATCGTGTTGTGCGTGAGGACCTGGTTGACGATCACCCGCATGTTGAGCTCGTCGCGCAGGTGCTTGTGCACCGCGTAGACGGCGAGCGCGCCCAGCCCGCGGTCGCGCGGGAGCACGCCGAAGGACAGTTCGCAGCGTTGCGCGCGCCAGTCGATCGAGGTGATCCACGCGAAGCCCATCACGCGGTCGTGCGGGCCGCACACGGTGAAGATCCGCTTGGTGCGGTGCTCCTCGGTGATGGTGCGGAGCTGGCGCGCCTGCAGGCCGTCGTCGTCCGAGCCGACGGCGAAGTCGGTGAGGTTGGCCGTGAACCGCGCTTCGCGCAGCAGTTCCGTGCGCAGCGGGACGTCCTCCTCGGTGAAGTGCCGGACGGTCACGATCGGCATGGCTCCTCCTTCACCAGGACCAGCACGTCGTGGAAGGCGTGGCCGGCGTAGCGGTGGCCGGGCAGCACGCCGGTGCGCGCGAACCCGGCCCCCAGGAACGGGGCGGCGGCGCTGTCGGCGGGGACCAGCGCGACGAACGACGTCCGCCGGTGGTAGGTGGCCAGGTGCCCGAGCAGCGCGCGCACCGGCTCCGGGCCGGCGGACGTGCTGGAGACGTACGCCTGGCGTGGCTGCGCCCGGTTCGGCACGCAGCCGACCAGCGCGCCGCCCGCGGCGTACACCTGGGCTTCGCGGCGGACGAGCTCACGCTCGAGCAGGGCGTCGTTCTGGGTCACCGGGTCGGTGCCGAGGAACCCGCGCGCGGCCTCGCCGGCGCGGCGCAGCCCCCGCGCGGCCTCGGCGGGCGACAGCGGTCTGAGCTCAGTCATGGCGGGTCGTCCCCCAGATCTCCCGTGCGGCGGGTGCGCCGTCGAACCAGGTGGCGGCCGGGACGACCGCTTCGCGCCGGAACCCGGCGGCGGCCAGCGCGTCCGTACCGGGCGTGGTGACCCAGCCGTACAGGCGCCGGAGGTTCAGCCCGGTGAAGCCGTGCCCGACGGCGGCTTCGAGCAGATCGTCCAGGTCGGACAGTCTGTTGTGGACACCGATTTCGACGCGGGCCCGGCGGTGCACCCAGTCGATGTCGGTGTAGCGGACGAAGGCGCCGTCGGTGACGCACAGCTCCTCGTCGCCGCCGGTGGGCGGCGGGACTTCGGTCGGCTCGGCGAGGGCGGGCCAGTCGTCGAGCGGCAGCCCGAGCAGCTCGCCGGCGAGCCACGGCCCGCTCAGCAGCCGGCGGTCGGTGCCGCGGTATCCGCGCAGGTTCATGACTCCGCCCAGAGCTGGGAGAAGAAGACCGTGCCGCGGCGACGGCCATCGCGCGTGGTCACGCCGGCGAGCGTGCCCTCTTCGGTGAGGCCTGCGGACCGCGCGAAGGCGAGGCCCACCGGGTCGAACTCGGGGAACCGGACCGACAGCCGGACGACTTCGTGCCGCCACCGCAGGGCCCGCACGATCTCGCGGTAGGCGTCGCGCCACCAGTGCGCCTGCGCGCCGGACCGCAGGCGCAGGTGCAGGAGGTAGTGGCAGCCGTGCTCGCTGCCCTCGTGCTCGAGGGCGTAGAGGCCGACGGGTTCGCCGTCGGCGCGGAGCACGCGGGTGTCGTCGCCGAGGAGCTCGAGGATCTCCCACTCGGGCCGCGTGGCGGGCCGTTCGGTGCGGAAGAAGAAGCCGGGGTCGGCGAAGAGCGCGAGCACGGCGGCCCGGTCGGCGTCCGCGTAGGCGCGGGCCGACCAGCGCGGCAGCCCGCGGTCCGCCGGAACGGGGGCAGGCGGTGCGGCGGGCGCGATCGAGGTCATGGCCCCTCCCGGGCTGGTGGGTCTGGCGGGGACTCGAACGTTGGGCGGGTGCGGAGCCGCCGGACCGGCACTTTCACGTGAAAGTGCCGGTTCCGGCGGGGACGGCGACAGGTCCGGTGCGGACCGCCGCCGTCCCGCCGCGAGGTCAGGCCTCCTTGACGGCGACCTTCGAGGCCTCCTTGGACGCCTCCTTGACGGCCTCCTTGACGGCGACCTTCGACGCGACCTTGGACGCGACCTTGCTGGCGACCTTCGAGGCTTCCTTCGACATGGGTGCTCCTCATTCCTTCGGTGGGATTTCCCCCGCAGATCCCGGTCCGCACTTTCCTGCGTTCCGGCGGGGCCAACCCAGATTCACCGACGAACCGTTGCCGGTCAAGGAAAACTCCGGCCCGCCCGGTGTCATGTTCGTGCCACGGAGAACGTGTCACCGCCAGGGGCTAACCATTCCGCCGCGCACCGCCCACCATCGGCGTACGACGATTCACGGTTGGAGGCCCCGGATGCCCGAGGGGAAAAGCGCGAACCTCTGCTGGGGACAGCACCACCACCTGCTGCGGTACCTGCGGGTGCCGGCGCAGTCCCGGCACGAGGCGCACATCGGCACCAGCTACCCGCTGCCCGCGGGCTGCACGGTCGCGGCCGTCCGCGCCGCGCTGACGCACCTGGTGCGCCGGCACGAAGTGCTGCGCACGGTCTACGACCTGACCGGCACCGCCGCCGACGGCCGCGCCTGGCCGCGCCAGCTCGTGCAGCCGCCGGCCCCGCAGCCGGTGACCGAGGCGACCACGGAGGACGCCGTGGACGTCATCGCGCGCCTCACCCGTACGCCGTTCGACCTGGCCCGCGAGTGGCCCCTGCGGGCCTGCGTGGTCACCACCGGCGGCCGGCTGGTGCGCCTGCACCTGGTCTTCAACCACCTGGCCTTCGACGACGTCGCCCTCGACCGCCTGGCCGCCGAGCTCGACGAGCTCCTGGCCGCGCGCACCGAGGGCCGGCCCGCGGTGCTGGACCCGGTCGAACACCAGCCGGTGGACCTCGCCCGCTTCGAGGAGAGCCGCACCGACGCCGACATCGAACCCGCGCTCGGCCACTGGCGCGAGCTCGTCAAGAAGCTCCCGGCGGACGTCTTCTCGAAGCGCCGCAGGGTTTCCGAGGCCGCCCACAGCGGCTCCTTCACCGTCCCGTCCCTGTTGTCGGCCGCCCGGACGATCGCCGCGCGCGAGCACGTGTGGCCCTCGGCCGTGCACCTGGCCGCCTATGCCGTCACGCTCGCCGCGTATACCGGGCAACCGGTGGTCGCGCACCGGATGTACACCAGCCAGCGGGACGCCAGCGGCTTCGGCGGCGCCGTCACGTGCCTGTCCTACCCGACGCCGGTGCTCGCCGACCTCGGCGGCGATCCGCGGTTCTCGGCCGTGGTCAAGGAGTCCGCGACCCGCGTCAGCCAGGCGATGACGCACGCGCACGTGCCCTACGACCGCGTGTACGAGCTGATCGCCGAGGAGGGCGTGCGCGTGGTCGCCGAGCTGAACTTCCTCGACAACGCACCGCGGTCCTGCCGGACCAAACGCGACCGGTACGCGGTCAACGCGGCCCCCGTCGACTGGGCGCACGCCGGCTCGGACAGCTACCTGCGCGTCTACGAATGGGCCGACGGCATCACGCTGGCCCTGCAGGCCCTGGACGCGGTGATGGACGCCGGCGCCGTCGAGCAGTTCCTGCGCGGCTACGCCCGGCTCGTCGAGGCGCACCGCGAGCCGGGCACCGACCTGCGCGTCAGCGAGGCCGCCGCGCTCCTCGGCTTCACCCCGCCGGAACCACCGCGGATCCGGGCCGAACCCGAACGCACCGGGACCGCACCCGCCGAACGCGTCCTCACCGAGGTCGTGGCCGAGGTCAACGGCCTCGGCGACGTCGACCCGGCGCGCAGCTACCTCGGCGCGGGCGGGCGCGTGCTGCGCCTGCCCCGCGTGGTCGAAGCCCTGCACGAGCGCGGCTGGTCGGCCGGGCTCGTCCCGTTCACCACCGCCCGCCCCCTGTCCGCGCTCGCGCACGAACTCGTGCCGGCCCGCGGCTGAGCCGGCACGAAGAGGAGGAAACCATGTCCCTGCTCGAAGCACCCCGCCTGGAACGGGTGGCGTCGTTCGTGCCGGAGACGAGCCTGCCGGTCGCGGACCTGGCCGGCCCGCTCGGCCTCGACGCGACCCAGCTGCGCTTCTTCACCCGCTTCCTCGGCCTCGACCGCGTCGCCGTCGCCGAGGGCCTCGACCTCGCCGACATGCTGGCGGGCGCGGGGGAGCGCGTGCTGTCCGGGACCGACCGCGACTCGGTCCGGTTCCTGGTCCACGCGCACACCATGCAGCACGTCGCCGTCGCCACGCCCGGCCTCCTCGAGGACGTGCGGACGCGGCTGCGGCTGCACCGCGCCACCGCGTTCAGCCTCTCGCACCTCAACTGCGTCATCGGGATCCAGGCCCTGCACATCGCGCGGTCGCTGCTGGCCACCGCGGCCCCCGGCGACCGGGTGCTCGTGCTGACCGGCGACAAGGTGCTGATGCACGAGGCCCGGCTGATCCGCGACACCACGATCCAGGGCGACGGCGCCGCCGCGGTGCTGCTCGGCCCGGACCCGCGCGGCGACCGCGTCCTCGGGCGCGCGCTCACCGTGCTGGGCGAGTTCTACCGCGGCATCGACTGCGACGAGGCCCTGCAGCTGCAGTACAAGCACGTCTACCCGGACGCGCTCGCCCAGGTCATGCAGGACGCCCTCGACGACGCCCGGGTCGAGGCCGCGGACATCGCCGCCATCCTGCCGCACAACGTCAACAAGCTGTCCTGGAAACGCATCTCGGGCGCGCTCGGCGTGCCGCGGGACCGCGTGTTCCTGGACAACGTCGGGAAGTACGCCCACTGCTACAGCTCCGACCCGTTCATCAACCTGGCGGCGGTGCGCGCGGACGGGCGGGTCGATCCGGGGGACCTCGTGCTGCTGGCTTCGGCCGGCCTCGGGGCGACCTTCGCGGCGGCCGTCGTCGAGATCGGAGAAGGGAACCAGGGATGAATTTCGTGGCACGGCTGAAGAAGGACCTCACCGGTGACGCCGGGGCAAGGTTCGTCTTCGTCAACAACTTCGAGGTGGAACGCAGCTGGGCGGTGGGCGAGCCGAAGCTGCCCGGCGCCGGCATCTCGTTCGCGGGGGCCACGGTCAACCGCATGGAGGAGATGGGCGCGCTGCTCGCCGGCGAGGGCGACCTGGTGGTGCTCAAGGCACCCATGGACCCCGCGTTCGCCGGCTACCTCGCCCGGATCGGCGCGGCCGACGGCTCGACGCTGATCGCCGAGCACAACGACCCGGACGCGATGGTGACCGAGGACGCGCTGAACTCGCCCGAGCTGCTGGACAGGCTGCGGGAGCTGGCCGACGGCAACACCTACCTGATGCCGCTGGGCATCTCGGCGTCGGAGGAGGCCCTGGCCAAGGAGTCCGGGCTGCCGCTGGCCGGCTCGACCGCGCAGATCTGCAAGGCGGTCAACGGCAAGGTGTTCAGCCGCGGCCTGGTCGACACGCTCGGCCTGCGCCAGGTGCCCGGCCGGGTGGTGCACACGGTCGGCGAGCTGCGCGAGGCCCTCACCGCGCAGCTGGCCCTGGGCGGCCGGGTCGTGGTCAAGGAGTCGCTCGGCGTCTCCGGGCGCGGCATGGTCGTGGTCGAGGACGAGCGCGGCGCGAACCGCCTGCTGCGCCTGATCGAACGCCGCGGCGCCGACGCGCCCGCGAACCTCGTGATCGAGTCCTGGATCGAGCACGCCCAGGACCTCAACTACCAGTTCGTCGTCTCCCGCACCGGCGGCGTCCGGTTCGAGACGGTCAAGGCCGCGGTGCTCAAGAACGGCGTGCACCAGGGACACCGCTTCCCGGTCGAGCTGCCGCCGGTCGCGGCGCGTGAGCTGGCCGAGGCGGTCGAGAAGATCGGGCGGGCGCTGCACGACGAAGGGTTCTTCGGGATGGTCGGCGTCGACGCGATGCTCGCCGCCGACGGGACGCTCTACCCGTGCCTGGAGATCAACGCCCGGTTCAACATGTCGACCTACCAGAGCCGGATCGCCGAGAAGTTCATCCCGGAGGGGCGGCACGCCATCGCGGCGACCTTCTCGCTGAAGCTGCAGCGCGAACACACCTTCGCCGAGGTCGAGAGCGCCCTCGGCGACCTGTTCTTCACCGGCGCCGGCGACACCGGCGTGCTCGTCAACAACTTCGCGACGCTCAACGCCGCGGCCACCGGCGAGGGTTCCTTCCACGGCCGTCTTTACGCGATCTGCGTCGGGGACTCGCCCGAGGAGGCCCTCGCCGTGCGGACCGAGGCCGAGCGCCGCCTCGGCGTCATGACAGGGGAAAACGCATGACCGGCATCGACTACCCGGACCTGGCCGCGCGCTTCGGCACGCCGCTCTACGTCTACGACGGCGACGTCCTGCACGACACGATCACCGGCCTGCGCGCGGTGCTGCACCCGGCGATCGAGGTGTTCTACTCCCTCAAGGCGAACCCGAACATCAGCGTCTTCGCCGCCCTGCACGGCGGCGGCGCGCGGGCCGAGGTTTCGTCCGTCGTGGAGCTGCAGACCGTGCTCAAGGCCGGGGCGCGGCCGGACGACATCATCTTCCTCGGCCCCGGCAAAAGCGAGCAGGAACTGCGCGCCTGTCTGGAAACGGGCGTCTACGCGATCGTCTGCGAGTCCTTCGCCGAGCTGGACGACATCGAACGGCTCGGCGCCGAGCTCGGCAAGCAGCAGCGGGTGCTGCTGCGGATCAACCCGACCTGCGCGATCAGCGGGTCCCGGCTGACCATGGGCGGCAAGCCCCGCCAGTTCGGCATCGACGAGGCGCAGGTGCTCGCGGCCGGACCGCGGCTGGCGGAGTACCGCCACGCCGACGTCGCCGGCATCCAGGTGTACATGGGCACGCGCATCCTCGACGCCGACGTCATCGGCAAGAACACGCGCTACGCCCTCGACCTGGCCGAGCGCGTGGTCGCGGAGACCGGGATCCGGCTGGAAGCCGTCGACATCGGCGGCGGCCTCGGCGTCGCCTACTTCGAGGGCGAAGACGACCTCGAAGCCGCCGACGTGGCCGCGGAGATCAACCCGATGCTGGAGGCGTTCCACCGGGCGCACCCGGCCACCCGGCTGATCATGGAGTCCGGCCGGTTCCTGGCCGGGCGCGCCGGGGTGTACGTGCTCGGTGTCCGGTACGTCAAGGAGTCCATGGGGGAGCGGTTCGCGATCGCGGACGGCGGCACCCACCACCACATGGCCGCGGTCGGCATCGGCTCGTTCGTCAAGCGCAACTTCCCGGCCGTGCTGCTCACCCCGCGTGCCGCCGGCGAGGACACCGACGACACCGTCGAGCCGGGCCCGTGGACCGTCACCGGCCCGCTGTGCACGCCCAACGACACCCTGCTCAAGCAGGTGAAACTGCCCGACCTGCGCGCCGGCGACCTGGTCGGCGTCCTGAACTCCGGCGCCTACGGGCCGTCGGCCTCGCCCGGGCTGTTCCTCAGCCACGGGTTCCCCGCCGAGGTCCTCGTGCGCGGGGGTGCGGCCTTCCTGGTCCGCGACCGCGACGAGCCCGAGGACCTGCTGCGCAAGCAGCACCTGCACCAGCCGTCCACCAGCAGCACCACCAGCACGGAAAGCGAGCCGAGATGAACCGCACCGAGATCGTCGCCCACCTGGAGATCGCCCTGTCCGCCGTGCTCAACAAGGAGATCGGCGGCGTCACCCCGGAGCTGCGCCTGTTCGAGGACCTGGCGCTCGACTCCACCAGCGTCATCGAGCTGCTGATGAGCCTCGAGGACACCATCGGCCTCGAGATCGACCCGGACGAGCTCGGCCCGGAGGTCTTCCGCACGGTCGGCAGCCTGACCGACTACATCGAGTCGGCCTTCGCCAGGGCCGCTGCGGCGGTCTGAGCCATGTCCCTCCAAACCCTCGCGCCGCCGGGACGGGCCGCGGGACTCCCGCGCCCGGCCGGGGTGCACCTGACCGGCGTCACGCACCGGGTGTTCACCGACCGCGCCAAGCCCGTGTTCGGAATGCGCCCGGAACTGGCGCGGCTCATGGTCGACACCTTCGGCGCCGCGGCCGACCGGGAGGACTTCCTGGCCCGCACCGGCAACGGGTTCATCGAGATGACCGAGGCCCTCCTGGCCGACGTGGGCACCCCGCTGCCGCCGCTGGACGCGGTGGTGCTCGCCTACCACTCGCCCGATCTGTACCACTCCGAGGTCGCCGGCTGCTACCTCGCCGGACGCCTGCCCGGCAACCCGGCCCCGTGCTCGGTCGCCGGACCGGGGCCGGGCGCGGCGTTCACCGCGCTGCGCCTGCTCGACGGCATGTGCCGGCTGGGCGAGGCGTCTTCGGCGGCGTTGCTGGTGTACGACCAGAACGCCGTGCTGTGGGACAGCGGCCACCCGGCCACCCACCGCCCCGACGCGGCGGTGCTGCTGCAGGCCGGCGCCACCGGCGACGTCGCCGTGACGGAGCTGGAGGAGGTGCGGCTCGGCGGGACCGGGCCGCACACGGCGACCCTGGCCCTGGCCGACGTGCTCTACCGGCACCCGGGCGTCCGGGTCCTGGCGGGCGCGGGCCTCGCCCAGCGGCTCGCGGGCACGCCGTACGCGAGCCGCGTCGAGGCGGTGCCGGACCTGTGGTGCACGGGGGTGTGGGCGGGCCTCGCGCGCCTCTGGCCCCTCGGAGAACCGGTGCTGCTGGCCGACTTCGAGCCGGCGGGTGGCACGTTCTGCAGCTGCCTGCTCACGCCGGGGAGGGAGCACTGATGGACACGGGGCTGTCCCGGGTCGCCGTGCGGCTGCCCGGCCGCGTCGAGGCCGTCGACGACGTGCTCGTGCGGTCGGGCGCCAAGCCGCTCGAGCGGCGGATGTTCGGCCGCATCTACGGCCTGCGCGACAGCCCGGTGCTCGCGCCGGGCGAACGGATGGCGGACCACCTGGCCGAGGCCGGGCGGACCGCGCTCGGCGGCGGGCCGGCGAGCCTCGTGCTCTACGGCCACACCCTGCTCATCGCCGAGCTGGACCTGTGCGGGCAGTTCCCGGACCGGCTGCGCGACGCGCTCGGCCTGCCCGGCGTCCCGTTCTTCGGGGTGTCGCACGTGAACTGCACGTCGGTGCTGCGCTCGGTCGAACTGGCCCGGCGCTACCTCGCCCGGCCCGGTGCGGCGCCGGACGACCGGGTGCTCGTGCTCGGCGGCGACCAGGGCAGCGCGAGCGACCGCGGCCGCTACATCCCGGGCACGACCGTCGCGGGCGATATCGCCGCCGCGGTCGTGGTCGGACGGGGGCCCGCCCGCTACCGCTACCTCGGCGGCGCGAGCGCCCGCGACACACGGTTCCACCGCAGCCTGCGGATGACCAAGGAGGAGTTCGCGCTCTTCGGCAAGGTCTGCTGCGAGCAGGCGGTGTCGGTCGTCGGTGCCGCGGCCCGGGCCGCCGGGCTCACGCTGTCCGATGTGGACTGGGTGCTGCCGGACCTGTCCAACCGGATGTTCTGGCGCACCTTCAGCGGCCTGTCCGGGTTCCCGTTCGACCGGATCCCCCTGGAGCTGGTCGCCGAGCGCGGGCACCACTTCGGGGTCGACTCGCTGCTCGCGCTGCAGCACGCCGACGCGGCCGGCCGGCTGCGTCCCGGACAGCGCTGCGCCCTGGTCTCCGTGGGCCAGGGCGCCTACTTCCAGTCGGTGATCGTCGAGGTCGTGGAGGAGAAGTGACCACCAGCCTGCTCGAATGCGAGCGAACCGCACGCAGCGACGGCCTCGCCGCCGGACTCGCGCGCGCCCTGCCCGCCACCCCGGCCGACCGGCTGGCCCCCGGCCGGTACGCGGCCGTGCCCGCCGCCGCCGTGCCCGAAGGCGCCGAGGTGCGCACGCACAGCCTGGCCGACCGGGAGGACATCGTCTTCCTCGCCTGCCCGGGCCGTCCCCGCGAGGAGCGGGACGCCCTCGAGCTGGCCGACTTCGGCCGGCACCTGGCGGCCGTGCGGCTGGGGGTGCTGCGCTCGGTGCTCGACCACGTCGTCGAGCACCTGTCGAACCGCACCTCCGGCGACGAACCGCTGATCCGCAAGCAGCTGATCGCCGGCGCGATCGGCGACGTGATGGCCGCGGTCGAACGGCTGCGCGCCCAGGTGCGCTCGCAGCGGCACCCGGCCGCCGTGGCCGACGTCCACCGAGAACTGGACGAGCTGGGCTGGCGGGTGGCCCAGCACCTCGGCGCCTCGGGCTTCCTGGCCACCTCACCCGCGCGGTCGCTCTACGTCTCGGCCCTGGTGGCCGGCACCTGGGTGGACCGGGAACCGGAAGGAGAACCGGCATGATCGAGCTGAGCGAGCGGGTCCGCGCGGTCCGCGACCTGAGCCGCGAGGCGGCCGTCGACCTGCGGTCGCGGGCCCTGGCCATCGACACCGACCCGGACGCGATGGAGGAGCACTACGGCTCGCCCGTGTTCGAGATGGTCCGGCAGGCCGACACGCCACCGCAGTACCGCGAGTCGCTGCCGTCGACGCCGTTGCTGCGCGCGATGGAACGCGGCTCGTGCCTGGAGAACGTCGCCGGGCTGATCGAGCTGGCCCGCGGTGACGTCGGCGCCATCCTGGCCTGCCCATCACCCGGGCTGGCCGGGGTGTTCGTGGAGCTGCTCGGCACGCCCGAGCAGCAGGAGTGGTTCTTCACCCGGATGCACGGCGGCCGCCGCTGGTCGTTCTTCGCGATGACCGAAGAGAGCCGCGGCAACGACGCGACGGCGATGGAGACCCGCTTCGACCGCGACGGCGAAGGCTGGCGGCTCACCGGCGGCAAGTGCTACGTCGGCAACGCCGCCCGCGGCAGCGTCGGCGTGGTGTTCGGCCGCACCGGCCGCGGCGCGCTGTCGATCCGCGCGGCCCTGGTGGAGGTCCCGGCGCCCGGCTGGCACGGCGAGAAGCTCGACATGATCGGCCTCCGCGGCGCCTACATCAGCCGGCTGTCCTTTTCGGACGTCGCCATCCCGGCCGGGCGCATGCTGGGCGACCACCTGCCGGTGACGCGGCGCGGGATCTTCGCCGCCATCACGACGTTCAACCACATGCGGGTCCGGATCGCCGCGTCCGCGGTGGGGACCGCGCTGGCGATGGTCGAGTACGTGCTGGAGCACCGCAAGAACGCCCCCGGCGGCCAGCTCGCCCTCGCCCGCGCCGAAGCGGGCCGCGAGCTGGTGTACGAAGCGGCGGCCCGGATCGACGGCGACCCCGAGCGCGGCTACCTGTCCAGCGCGGCGAAGCTCGGCGCGGTCGGCCTGGCGGTGGGGACGGCGCACTGGGCGTCGGCCGCGCTCGGCCCGGCCGGCCTGATCGAGCATCCGCTGCTGGAGAAGTGGACGCGGGACGTGCACGCGTTCGAATTCATGGAGGGGACCAGCAACATCCACCGCCTCCACGTGGCGCGCGGGTACCAGGCGGGAGACGCCGATGCCTGACCTGGGGATCGACACGATCGCCTTTGCCGCGGCCCGGCGCGAGGAATACGTGCCGCTGTCGTCGTTGCCCGGCGCCGCCGACCTGGTGCCGCCGGAGCGGCTGGCCGCCGCCGGGATTCCGTTGTCCCGGTTGGTGGTCCGGATCCCGGAGGACGACGACGTCGACGTCGCCGCGCAGGTGCTCGCGGCGCTCGGGCCGCCCGCGGTGCCGCAGCCGCTGTTCTTCGTGCGTTCGGGTCCGCTGCGCGACCCGAACGTGGCCGCACTGGCCGGTTTGGTGCACCGCAGCGGCTGGGAAGGCGAGGACGTCGGCCTGTCGCACCTGGACGAACTCGGCGGCACGGCGGTCTTCGGGCTGCTGGAGTGGGCGGTCGGGACCGAGGCGACGGCGGTCATTTGCGACGAGCCGCTGTTCGCCGACGCGGCGTGCGGCCACCCGCGGTTCGCGGCGGTCGGCGTCCGGCTGCGGCGCGGTTCTTCTCCGTTGGCCGTTTCCGGTTGCGGGGACGGAAAACCCGCGCTGGCGGGCGACCACCGGTTCGCCGGCCGCGGCCCGTGCGACGCGTGGCTGGCGTTCTGCGCGGCGCTGGCCGAAGGGGTGGTCGCCGACGGCGACCGCGTCCTGCTGCACACGCGCGGGCCGTTGCGCGAGGGCTGGCTTTCGCTGCTCGCGCTCGACGTGGCCGCGCTGCGGCTGGTCCCCGCGGCCACGGCGAGCCTGCTCGGGGGGCGGAGTGGATGAGAATCGGCGTGGACCTGATGTCGATCCCGCGGTTCGCGGAGGTCGCGGCGCACCCCCGGTACCGGACGCTGGTCTTCACCCCGGTGGAGCTGGAGCAGGCCGCCCGGATGGGTGCCGAACGGTCCCTGGAACGGCTGGCCGGGCGGTTTTCCGTCAAGGAGGCCACGTGCAAGATGCTGGGCCGTGGTTTCGGCCAGGGCCTCCGCTGGCGTGACATCGAGGTGACCAACGACGACTGGGGAGCGCCGTTGGTGACCCTGGGCGGGGGAGCGGCGGAGATCGCGGAGGAGGCGGGCCTGGAGGAGATCGTGGTGACGCTGAGCCACCAGGCCGACCTGGTGGTCGCGTTCGCGGCGGCGGGCTGCGCCCGCCCGCCTCGCCCGTTCCGCCGCGCGGCCGTGCCTTCGCGTGCCGCGCCGGTCCCGGCCCGGTTCGACGAACTGGCGGCCCTGGCCGCCGACCTGTTCTCGGTTCCCCCCACCGAGGTGGCCACCGCGGCGTCGTTCGCGGGTGATCTGGGGGTCACGTCGGTGGTGGTGATCGAGCTGCTCGCCCGGATCGAAAGCCGGTACGGCATCCGGATCCCGGAGGCCGGCATCTACCGGATGACGGATCTGGACCGCACCTACGGCGTGGTCGCCGAGGCGGCCGGATGGTAGGGCGGGCAGAGAGAAGGGGCCTTCCGCAAGCGGAAGGCCCCTTCTCGTGCGGGCTGTGCGGCGACCGCCGGGCCGGCCCCAAGCGCCCCAATGTGGCGTTCGGTGCGTTCAACGCACCGAACGCCACATTGGGGGCATCTGATGCACCGAACGCCACATTGGGTGCGTTGCATGCAACCAACGCCACATTGGGGCGCTTGGGGGCTCCTGGGGCCGGCGGAGCCGGCGAGCTGGGCGGCCGAGCGGGCAAGCGGAGCGAGCGAGCGGGCGGCGGGCAAGCGGAGCCAGCGAGCTGCGCGGCAGGCAAGGGCAGGCAAGTGCAGGCGAGCGCGGCGGGCGAGCGGTCAAGGGAGCGAGCGGGTGAGTGATCAGGCGAGCGTGAACCGCGAAGCGGCCTGCACCCCGGCCTGGAACCGCGACACCGCGTCGAGGTTCTGCAGCATCGCCGCGATGTGCCGTCGGCAGGTCCGCACCGACATCCCCAGGCGGCGCGCCACGACCTCGTCCGTCAGGCCCTGGGCCATCAGCCGGGCGATGGCCTGCTGCAGGTCGTGGGCGATTTCGCCGCTGTAGCCCTGGTCGTCCGCCGAGAACGGGGTTGCGCCGTCCCACAGCTGGTCGAACAGGCCCAGCAGGAAGCGCACCATGCCCTGGTCGCGGACGCGGCGGGCCGACAGGTCGGCGACGTCCAGCGTCACCGCCAGCGAACGGTCGAAGACCACCGCCGCCTCCGGGACGCGGCTCAGCGTGCGGATCCGGGCGCCGCGGCCGGCCAGCTGCGTCAGGCGGGCCCGGGCCGCGTAGCCCGCGCGGCTGCGGTGGGGGCACACCACCCGGACGCCGACGCCGTCGCCCAGGACCGAGTAGCACGCGTCCAGGAGCTCGTCGACCAGGTCGTCGGCCGCCTCGCCCGGGTGCAGCACCACCAGCTCGTCGCGGCAGACCTCGGCCGCCAGCTTCACCAGGCCGCGGATCTCGGCGACGCCCTCCAGGCGGTCGAGCGCGCCCGCGGCGCCGGCCGGGGCACGCGTGATGCCGTCGATGCGCTCGCGCAGGCGGTCGGCCAGCTCGCGGCGCTCGTACATCGCGCGCTCCAGGGGCGTCACGGCCAGTTCGGCGGCCGCCGACGGTTCGCGGGGGACCAGGCCACCGTCGGCGGGGCGCAGCAGGTGGAGTTCGACGAGCCGGGCGGCGGCCGCCGCCACCGTGTCCGCGGGCAGGCCGAGGTGCGCCGCGGCCGTGTCCACGGACGCGATCCGCCCGCAGCGCGCCGCGTAGCGGTACAGCTCGGCTTCGGGGTCGGGCTCGGGTACGGAAAACGCCCCGGGCGGCGGAAGAGTGGCCGTCGACATGGTGCCTCCAAGGCGGGGTGGGCTGCTCCTTTTCCCACCGTCGCAGCCGGTCTTCTCGGACGGCTCTCACGCCGCTCTCGCCCGGCAGTGGCGGGATGAGAGCGCGGTGATGGCCCGGTGAGTCCGGCCGGTGGTGTCCTCGGGAGGACACGGTTGACCGCCGAAAGCGAAACAGGGTGACGCAATGCCTGACACACTCCCCGTCCCGCCAGGGTTCCTGGAAATCCTGATCGCGCACCTGCCGTACGCGCTCGGGGACCGGATCGCCGCGGACGACGACCTCGCCGCGCTCGGGCTCGACTCGATGGGCGTCGTGCAGCTCGTCACCGACCTGGAGGAGACGTTCGCCTTCGAGCTGCCGGACGAGCTGCTCACCGAGGACACCTTCGCCACCGCGGGCAGCCTGTGGGCCGCCGTCGCGGAGTTCGTCGCCCCGGAGCCCGCCGATGTCTGACGCGGCCGCCCCGGTGCGGCTCGATGCGCTCCTCACCCGCGGCGCGCCCGGCGACCCGGCGCTGACGTACAAGGACCGCACGCTGACCTACGCCGAGCTCGGCGACCAGGTCGCGCGCGTGGCCCAGGGCCTGCACCGGCTCGGCGTCCGCCGCGGCGACCGGGTGGCGGTGTACGCCGAGAAGCGCCTGGAAACCGTCGTCGCGCTGTTCGCCGCCGCGGCCGCCGGGGCGGTGCTGGTGCCGCTGAACCCGCTGTTCAAGGCCCGGCACATCGCGCACGTCGCCACCGACTGCGCCCCGAAGGTCGTGCTCACGACGGCCGAGCGCCTGGCGACCGTCCGCGAGGCGGTCCCCGAGACGACCGCGGTGGTGGTGTTCGGCCGCCCGGAGTGGGACGCGCTGACCGCGGCCGAACCGGAAGCGGTGCCCGGCGCCGTGATCGACCAGGACCCGGCCGCCATCATGTACACCTCGGGCAGCACCGGCGGCCCCAAGGGTGTCGTATTGTCCCACCGCAACCTCCTCGCCGGCGCCGCGAGCGTCGCGGAGTACCTCGGCCACACCCGTGACGACGTCGTGCTCGCCGCGCTGCCCCTGAGCTTCGACGCCGGGTTCAGCCAGCTGACCACCGCGGTTGCCGCCGGCGCGCACGTCGTGCTCGTGAACTACCTGCTGCCCAGGGAGATCGTCCGGCTCTGCGCCCGCCACGGCGTCACGGCGCTGACGTGCGTGCCGCCGCTGTGGCTGCAGCTGGTGACGCAGGACTGGCCCGCCGAGGCGACCGCGCGGCTGCGCTACTTCGCCAACACCGGTGGCCGCATGCCCCGCGCGACGCTGACGCGGCTGCGCGAGATCTTCCCGGCCGCGCAACCGTTCCTGATGTACGGCCTCACGGAGGCATTCCGCTCCACCTACCTCGACCCGGCCGAGGCGGACCGCCGTCCCGGTTCGATCGGGAAGGCGATCCCGAACGCCGAGGTCCTCGTGCTGCGGCCCGACGGCTCGCCCTGCCTGCCCGGCGAGCACGGCGAGCTGGTGCACCGCGGCGCGCTCGTGGCGCTCGGCTACTGGAACGACCCGGAACGCACGGCGGAGCGCTTCCGCCCGGTGCCGGGCCCGGACGGCCTGGTGCGCCCGGAGATCGCCGTGTGGTCGGGCGACACCGTCTACCGCGACGAGGACGGGTTCCTCTACTTCGTCGGCCGGTCCGACGAGATGATCAAGACGTCGGGCTACCGCGTCAGCCCCGCCGAGGTCGAAGAGGCCGCCTACGCGACGGGCCTGGTGGGGGAGGCGGCCGCGTTCGGCGTGCCGGATCCCGTGCTGGGGCAGCGGATCGTGCTGGCGGTCGCGCCGGAGTGCGACGCCGAGACGGTTTCCCGGGCGCTGGCCAAGGAGCTGCCCGCGTACATGCTGCCGCGGCGGGTCGAGGTGCTGCCGAAGCTGCCCCGGTCGGTCAACGGCAAGTTCGACCGCGTCGCGCTGCGCGAGGCGCTGACCGCGGTGCCCGCCGGCACCGAATGACGGCAGTTTCCTGCCACCGCGGGAGCTCACCGCACACCGAGTCCTCATGCGACAGTCCAAGAGCCGTGAATCGCAAGGAGCGATCCCTATGTTGCAAGCAATCGACCTCCGGAAACGCTATGACGAAGTGCAGGCCCTCGACGGCTTCAGCCTCGAGGTCGCCGCGGGTGAGATCGTCGGGCTGGTCGGCCACAACGGTGCCGGCAAGACCACCTTCGTCGAGATGGTGTCCGGGCTGCTGCGCCCGGACAGCGGAACCGTGCTCGTCGACGGCGAGTCGCCGACGCGCGCCCGCGGCCGCATCGGCATCTCGCCGCAGCACATCGCGCTCTACCGCCCGCTGACCGTGCGCGAGCACCTGGAGCTGTACGGCCGCCTGGCCGGCCTGCGCCGGGCCGCGCTGCGTTCGGCCATCGACGACCTCACGGCCGCGCTGCGGCTGGAGACCTTCCTGAACCGCACCTGCGGCCTGCTTTCGGGCGGCCAGCAGCGGCGGGCGCAGGCCGCGACGGCGCTGGTGCACCGGCCGGCGCTGCTGCTGCTCGACGAGCCGACCGCCGGTGCCGACCCCGAGACCCGTCAGGCGCTGCTGGACGTGGTCAAGCAACGAGCAGGCGAGGGAGCCGCAGTGGTCTACACCACCCACTACCTGACCGAACTGACCGACCTGCAGGCCACCATCGCGGTGGCCGCCGAAGGCCGGGTGATCGCGCGCGGCGGCGCGGACGAGCTGCTGTCGGGCCTGCCCGGCGAGGTCCGCGTGCGCACCGCCGGCGAGCAGCTGACCGTCTCGACCACCGACCCGACCGGCACGCTCCTGGAGCTGCTGCCGACGGTCGAGCGGCCGGTCGAGTCCGTCGAGCTGCGCAACCCCAGCCTGGACGACCTCTACCACTCCCTGGCGGTGACCGATGTCGACGCGCACTGACTCCCTCTACCGGGCCGGCGCCCTGGTCCGGTACAACGCGACCCTGCGCCTGCGCGACCCGTCGCAGCTGATCAGCTACCTGATCACGCCGATGATCTTCATGGTGCTGTTCCAGCCGCTGTACGTGAAGGCGCTGGGCACCGGCGCGGTCGAGGCCGTCACCGGGCAGCTGGTGATGTTCTCGGTGTTCGCCATGGCGATCGTGGGCAACGCGATCTTCGTCGAACGCGAGTGGCGCACCTGGGACCGGCTGCGCGCCAGCCGCGCCGCCCGCGCGGAACTGCTGATCGGCAAGGCACTCCCGGTGTTCGTGGTGCTGCTGATCCAGCAGGGCGTGCTGATCATCTACGGCTGGCTCGTCGTCGGCATGCCGTTCCCGGTGTCGCCCGGCCTGGTGTTCGGCGCGATGTGCCTGTGGGGCTTCATGCTGCTGTCCATGGGCGCCGCACTGTCCACTGTGGTCCGCAGCCGCGGCGACCTGATCGTCGCCGTCGACCTCGGCGCGATCACCATCAGCTCGCTCGGCGGCTCGCTGCTGCCGGTGTCGCTGATGCCGTCGTGGGCCCAGGCGATCGCGCCGTTCTCCCCGGGCTACTGGGGGCTGTCGCTGATCCGCTCGGCCATGGCGGGCAACGCCGAGGCGATGCTGCGCCCGGGGCTGATCGTGCTCGGGATCGGCGTGGCCACCGGCGCGTTCGCCACCTACCGGCTGGCCCACGGCTGGGGCCGCAGCCACCTGCTCTGAACCTCCCGGAGAAAGGACCTGCCGTGACCGAACCGGCACCCGAATCGGCCGTGGCGCTCGTCGGGATGGCGGGGCGGTTCCCCGGCGCCGCCGACGTCGAGCAGCTGCGCCGCAACCTCGCGGCCGGGATCCCCGGCCTGCGGGAGCTGACCGACGAAGAGCTCGCCGCCGCGGGCGTGGACCCGGCCACCCCGGGCCACGTCCGCATCGGGGGGCCGGTGGCCGGCGGCGTCGAGATGTTCGACGCCGCCGCCTTCGGGCTGAGCGCGCGTGAAGCGGAGACCCTGGAGCCGCACCACCGGCTGCTGCTCGAATGTTCGTGGGAGGCCTTGGAACGGGCCGGCTACCGGCCGACCGATCCCGGCCTGCCCGTCGGGCTGTTCGCCGGCTGCGCGTTCCCGGACTACCTGACCCACCACCTCGCCGGCCTCGGGGCCGAGCCGGGCGGCAAGCCCCTGCTTTCGGCGGGCGTGGAGCGCGACTCGCTGACGTCGCTCGTGTCGTACAAGCTGGGCCTGCGCGGCCCGGCGATCACCGTGCAGACGTACTGTTCGACGTCGCTGGTCGCGGTGCACCTGGCGTGCCAGAGCCTGCTGACCTACGAGTGCGACCTGGCCCTCGCGGGCGGCGCCGCCCTGCCGCTGCCGCAGACCGGCGGCCACGTGTTCGAAGACGGCAGCATCCTGTCGCCCGACGGCCGGGTCCGGGCGCTCGACGCCGCCGCGAACGGCACGGTGATGGGCTCGGGTGCGGCCGTCGTCGCCCTGAAACGCCTGGAGGACGCCCTCGCCGACGGCGACGTCGTGCACGCGGTGATCCTCGGCTCGGCGGTCAACAACGACGGCCGCGACCGCGCCGGCTACCCCGCTCCCGGCGTCGCCGGGCAGGCTGCGGTGGTCGACACCGCGCTCGCCGTGGCCGGCGTCAAGCCCGAGACGGTGGGGTACGTCGAGTGCCACGCCGTCGGCACGCCGCTGGGCGACTCGATCGAGCTGGCCGCGCTGAACCGGGTCTTCGGGCCCGGCCGCGCGGCGCCGTGCGTGCTCAGCTCGGTCAAGCCCAGCATCGGGCACCTGGACCGCGCTTCCGGCGTCACGTCGCTCATCCGGGCGGCGCTGAACCTGCGTGACGGCGTCCTGCCGGGGACCGCCGGGTTCCGCACGCCGAACCCCGCCCTCGGGGACCGGTTCACCGTGCTGCCCGCCGACGTGCCCTGGCCCGCGGACGGAACGCCACGCCGGGCGGGGGTCAGCTCGTTCGGCGTCGGCGGGACGAACGCGCACGTCGTCCTCGAGCAGCCGCCGGCCCGGGCAGTCCGGGGTTCGGACGGCCCGCACCTGCTCACGTTGTCCGCCGGGGACACCGGTGCGCTCGACGAGGTGACCTCGCGGCTGCGTGCGCACCTGGCTTCGCACCCGTCCCTCGACCTCGGTGACGTGGCTTTCACGCTGCAGGTCTCGCGCGGCCACTTCGCGCTGCGGCGGGCCGTCGTGGTCCGGGATCTGCCCGACGCCGTGGCGGCGCTGGCCGACCCGGGCCGGTGGATCGACGGCGAGACCCGCCGCCGTGACCCGCGGTTCCGCCTGGTCGCGGGCAGCGGCTCGGAGTGGGCCGGGACGGCCTCGGCCGCGCACCGCCTGCTGGCCGGGGCCGAGAGCCCCGCGCCCGCCCCCACCCGTGCCGGAGCGCTGTCGGCGTTGACGGCGGGGCTGACCCGGCTGGGGATCCGGCTGGACGAGAGCGCCACCGAGACCCTCGTCGTCGAGAGCGGCTCGGATTCTTCGTGGGTCCTTTCCGCCTTGGCCCGGTTGTGGCTGGCGGGCTGCACTGTCGATTGGGCCGCCCTGCACCGCGGCGAGGGCCGGCGGGTGGAGCTGCCGCCGTACCCGTTCCAGCGCCGGCGGTTCTGGGTGGAACCGGCGCCGAGCCCGGCGGCGCACGTGCCGACGTGGCGGCTCGACCCGCAGCCTTCGGCCGGTCTCGAGCGCCGGGTACGGGCGGCGGGGCCGTGGCTGGTGTTCGCGGCCGACCCGATCGGCGAGGCGCTGGCCTCCCGCATCACCCTGGCGGGCGGCGAGGTGACCACGGTGCGGCCGGGGCCCGGCTTCGCGTTCCTGGACACCGGCGACTTCGTCGTCGGGCCCGGCGACCTGCCCGCGCTGTTGCGGGCGCTGGTCGTGGTGCCGCGAACGGTCGTGCACGGCTTCGCGCTGGGCGGCTCGCCCGGGGACGTCTCGGAGGCAGCCGGGTTGTGGCCCGGGATGGTCACGCTGACGTCCGGCGCGGTGGGGGTGCTGGGGCCCGACTTGACCACGCCGTCGCACGCGGGGCTGACGGCGCTGACCGCGCGGCACGTGGACGTGGGCGCGGACGCGGCGGTGGACCAGATCCTGGCGGCGATCCTGCACCCCGAGACCACGTTGGCGGTGCGCGGCGACCAGTCGTGGCGGCTGCACCACGAGCCGTGGTCGCCGGCGGGACAGGCGGACGCCGAGGTGCACCACGAGGTGCCGGACCTCGCCGGGCGGCGCGGGATCCTCGTCGTCCGGCCGGACGCGGCCGGTCGCGTACTCGCCGCCCAGGCCCGAGTCGCCCGGCTCGCGGGCCGCGGCCGGTGGACGACGGTGGTTTCGGCGGCGGACCCCTCGCCGTCGGTGCTGGCCGCGGTGGCGGCGGCGGACCACCTGACGGAGGTCGTGCTCGCCGGGGTCCCCCTGGTCCGACCGGTGCCGGTCGCCGAGTCCGTCGAGCCTTCGGTTTCGGTCCGGCCGCGGCCGGCGCTGGGGACGCCGTTCGTGGAGCCGGAGCCGGGCCTCGAGCAGGAGGTGGCCGCCCGCTGGGCCACGGCCCTGGGCTACCCGGAGATCGGCGCGGACGACAACTTCTTCGAACTGGGCGGCCGTTCCGCGGGCGCGGTCCGCATCGCCGCCCACTGGAACCTCCCGGCGACGGCGGTGGTGGAGCTGCCGACGGTCCGCCTGCTCGCCGCCCGGATCGCCGAAGGGGGCGCCTGAGCTCGCCTCGCTTCACGTCCGTGCGCTTTGCCTGAAGCACGGGGAAAGGGAAAGCCACCACCTCGCCGAGGCCCGGATCCGCGCCGGGAGGTCCGGCGTGGCCGGGACCTGGCTCAGAACGCTGTCGGCGCCGGCCATGCCCATCGCGTAGATCAGCCGGTCGAGGACCGAGATCTCCGATTCCCCCGCGGTCGCGTGGTAGCGCAGGCGAGTGGCGGACAACGCGGTGGCCCAGAAGGAGTTGTGACTCGTCCCGCCGATGTGGCCGAGGGCCGACGCGGCGGTGTCCCGGATGGCCACCGGGAGGGTCTGGTCCAGCACGAGCAGCTCGATGTCACGACGCTCGGCCGGACCGCCGATCACCCGCAGCGCCTCGACCAGGGGAACGGCCCGGTCCTTGTCGTGCCGACGGCGGCGCAGGGCGGCACCCAGTTCACGCGCCACCGGGACCCGGTAGGGCGTGCTGTAGATCATGAACTGGGCGTAGAGGCGCTGGTCGAAGACGTCGGCGAAGACGGATTCCCGAACCAGCTCCCGCAGGACGGCGTCGTCCCAGGCCTCGGTGGTCGCCGCCGCCACCGCGGCCGTGATCTCGTCGGCCACCGACCACGCCGGGGACCTGGTCGAGACCAGGTCCCAGATCCGTGCGGGGACACGCTGTCGCAAGCCCAGGGGCAGCTGTCTCAGGATGGCCCCGGCCAATGCCGCGGTGCCGGCGGTGACCGGCCCGCCCAGCAGGTCGGTGAGGAGATCGGAGATGACGACCAGCTGCCCGCTCCGGAAGTGGCCCTGGCCGACCTTGCGGAAGCAGGCCAGCAGCGCGCCGGCGAACGTCCGGTCGGTCAGCGGCGAATTCAGGTGATCGACCACGAGGCCGGCGGCCGCGGGGGCCGCGGTCGAATCGAAGACCGACACCGTGCCGACCATGCTCTGCGCGCCCCGGTCGGCGGACGCGGAGGCCGCGGCCGCGATGGCCGCGGCGCCACCGACCGGGTGCGCCATCAGCCGCTGGTAGGCCTCGGCGCGGTGCATCCACTTCACCCCGTCGGAAACCGCCATTTCGATCAGTAGCCGTTCCGACAACGTTTCCCAGGTGCGTTGCGGGCTGAGGATTGCGTACGGAGTCCGGCAAAGCAGCGCTGTCAGTTCGTTCCATTCCGGCCCGCTGACGTTCCCGCCCGTCACGGCCAGGTCGATCAACGTGTCCAGTCGTCGCGCCGCGCGGTCGTCGGCGATCTCGCACCGGGCGAGCCGCGGTGCCGCCTCCGCCGTTCCGCGGTAGTACCGGGCCACGGTGTCGGTGATCGCGACCAGGGATTCGTCTCGAAGCCCGAGGACGGTTTCGTAGCCGCGAACAGCAGCGTGGGGCACCAGCGAGGTGCTGTTCTCCCACCGTGACAAAGTGCTGATCGACGGGGGTGCACCGGGGAAGATATCCGCCCACCTCTCGGCAAATCGCCGTAATCCGCGCAATTCCGGTTCCGGCGCGTGAATGCGATTGGCGCGCAGCAGCCAGCCGATCCGCTGGGCAAGGCGGAGTGCGTCGGCGGATCTTCGCGGTGGTGTCACGCTTTTCTGACTACCCTTGTCGGCTCGGTGGCGGAAGCCGCCATTGGAGTCGGTCCCGCGCGGCGGGTGGCGGCGCGCGGGACCGCTTCTCATGCCTGCGTGTTCAGGATGATGTTGGTGACGTGGGAAGCGCTCGGGCAGGTGGCGTAGATGCTTCCGGGGCCGTTCCCGTAGGCCGTGTTGGCGCCCCAGTAGTAGCACTGCACGGTCAGGCTCCAGCTGCCGCTGCCGGACGTGCACGTGCCCCACGCCATGTTGGCGTTCACGTATCCCTTGCTGCAGCCGCTGACCTGTGCCGAAGCCGGTGCGGCCGGCAGGACCAGTGGCGCGGCCACGGCCCCGGCGGCGACCGCGGCGGCGGTGAGCCAGCGTCGCGTCTTCCCGGGCTTGGCGGCCCTTTCGGTCCGATCGTGGGTGTGCATCGGCATTTTTCCTCCCTGGACGGATCGCGCCGAACGTGGTTCGGCAGGCTGATCCGAATCTAGGAGGCTGATCCGGTGCGAAATTGCGCTGTTCCGCGGGAATTCCCGGATGGAACACCGCCGCGCACGGGTGATGGGTCCGCCGCCAGGGGTATTGGCGGCGGGCCCACCACGTTCGAGGGGCCGCTACGTCCAGGGGCGCAGGGCCGCGGCCAGGTGGGCCAGCGTGACGTCTTCCTGCTCCAGCACCGCGAAGTGCCCGCCCTCCAGCACCTGCCCGCGGAACGGGCGGACCGTCTGCTCGCGCCACGCCAGGACCGACTCCGTGCTCGCGCGGACGTCGGCCGTGCTGGCCAGGGCCGTCACCGGGACATCCAGGGGTGGGCCGGCCACGTAGCCGTACGTGTTCTTCACCGTCAGGTCCGCCCGGATCGGTGGCAGGATCAGGCGCAGCACGCGCGGGTCGTTCAGGAACACCTCCGGCGTCCCACCCAGCTTGCGCAGCAGCGATACGATCTCCGCGTCGCCCATGTCCGCCACGATCGGGTCGTCCGGCGTGAGCCACTGCGGGGCCGGGCAGCCCGACACCACCAGGTGCACCGGCAGGGGCGCGCCGCGGCGGGTGATCTCCCGCACCAGCTCGAACCCGACCAGCGCCCCCAGGCTGTGGCCGTACACCGCGTACGGTGCGCCGTCGGAAGACAGCACGAAGTCCGCCAGGTCCGCGACCAGCGCGGCCATCGCCGTGTGCGGGATGTCGCGCTGGCGGGTTTCGCGGCCCGGCGGCTGCAGCGGGCACACCGTCACCCCGGGCAGGCGGCCGATCCACGAGCGGAACGCCGATGCCGAACCGCCCGCGTGCGGCAGGCAGTACAGCCGCACGTTGCCCGCGGTCACCGGGAACGGCAGCCAGCGGCTCGCCACGGCCGTCGTCACGACTCCACCTCGAGCGTCACGTAGCCCGGCGGCTCCTGGATCTCGGACAGGTCCGCGGCGAGCACCACCTGCGCACCCTCCCGCGAGACCTCGCGGAACCCGCTGAACGCGTACGTGATCTGCATCATCCGGTTGCGGCCGGTCTCGACGAAGTCCGCGCGCAGCCCCGCACCCGCCGCGCGGGCCAGGCCCATCACGTGGCCCAGCAGCACCGTGCCGACCCCGCGGGACATCACGCGGCACGACATCAGCATCATGTTCAGCCGCCAGTCCGGCGCGCCCTTCTCCAGCAGCGCCAAACCGATCTTGCCGTACGAGCCGAACTTGTCGGTCAGCGACGCGACGAGCAGCACGTGGTCCGGCGACGAACGCAACGCGTCGAGCTCGTCGTAGGAGTATGTCCGCCCGGTCGAGTTCAGCTGGTTGGTGCGGACCGTCAGCTCCTCCGCCCGCTGCAGGTCCTCCCGCCGGGCCGGCGCGATGGTGAACCGCAGGTCCAAGCTCGCCAGGAAGTCCTCGCCGGTACCGGAGAACTCCGCCTCGATGTCGTCGCGGGCGAGCTGGCTGAGGTACATCCCGCGCCGCTGGGCCGACTCGTCGGTGACGAACCGCGGCGCGAACTCCGGCCGCCGCAGCACCTCGTCGGCGTCGAGGATGTCCACTGTGGTCACGGCCGGTAGCGCGAAGGCGACTTCGGCCCGCTCGAACTCCTGGTCGTCGACGAACGCGAACGCGTCGAGGCCCAGGTTGAGCTTCTGCGCGATCTGGCCGATGGACACCGACTTCGCGTTCCACGAGATGCGCGGGAACAGGAAGTACTCGTCCAGGCCGAACTCGCGCAGCTTGGCCATCGCGGCCTCGTGGTCGTTCTTGCTGGCCACCGAGTGCAGCACGCCCATCGCGTCGAGCCGCTTGACGTGCTCGACCACCCACGGCCGCAGCCGGACGTCGCCGTCTTCGAGGAGGACCCCGTCCCAGACGGTGTTGTCGAGGTCCCACACCACGCACTTGATCTTGCCCTGGACCGGCTTCAGCGCAGCGGCCGGCGGGGAGAGGAGACTGGTCACGGTACCTGCTTCCGGTAGGCCTCGGCGGCGATGGTCATCCGCTGGATCTCGGTGCTGCCCTCGATGATCTCCATGACCTTCGAGTCCCGGTAGAACCGGGCCACGGGGTAGTCCCCGCTGCAGCCGTTGGCGCCGTGCACCTGCACGGCCTCGGACGCGTGGCGGGCGGCCGCGACCGACGCGAAGTACTTCGCCACCCAGGTCGCCATGATCGTGGCCGAGTCGCCGCGGTCCTTGAGGCGGCCGGCCTCGGCCAGCAGCAGCCGGGCCGCGCGGACGTCGGTGACCATGTCCGACAGCTTCGCCTGGATCAGCGGCAGGTCCTTCAACGGCGTGCCGCCGACCGTGCGCCGGGTCGTGTAGTCCGCGCACGCGTCGGCGCACGCCTGGATGATGCCCACCGACCCGGCCGCGACGCTGTAGCGGCCGAGGTCGAGGGTGCCGGTGAGGACCATGCCGGAGGCGAACCCGCTCGGCCCGAGCAGCGCGTCCGGGCCCAGCCGGACGCCGTCGAAGCCGACCGACGCCAGCATCGACGAGCGCGTCCCGAGGATGTCGTCGATCGGGGTGACCGTGACGCCGGGCGTGTCGCGCGGCACGAGCAGCGCGATCGTGCTGGCCGGCCCCTTCGCGAAAACCAGGAACAGGTCGGCACGCTGCCCGTTGGTGGTCCACTTCTTGAGGCCGTCGAGCCGCCAGCCGTCGCCGTCCGGGGTAGCGGTCGTGGTGATCGCGGCCGTGTCGCTGCCCGCGCCCGGCTCCGACAGGCAGAACGCGCCCAGGACGCGTCCGCTCGCCAGCTCCGGGCCCCAGCGGTGCTGCTGCGCCTCGGTGCCGAAGCGCAGCAACGCCCAGGAAAGCATGGTGTGCACGGTCAGCAGGCTGCGGACCGACGAGCAGCCGCGGCCGACCTCCTCGTGGATTTCCCCGAGGGCGACCATGTCGAGGCCGAAGCCGCCGAGCGCGGGCGGCAGGAACGGTGCCCACAGCCCGGCTTCGGCGATCTTGTCCAGGACGTCCTCGGGGATCCGCCCGGCCTTGTCCCACGCGTCGGCGAAGGGGACGATGTGCTCGTCCACGAAGGCCCGCGCGGCCACGCGGCCGGGCGCGCGGACCGCGGTGAGTACCTCCGTCACGGCTCAGCCCACCGTCGCGGCCGGGCGCAGGCGGCCGACCAGCTCGGTCATCGCCGACGCGGTGCGGAAGTTGTCGATCCGCAGCTCGTCGTTGGGGATGGTGACGCCGAACGCCTTCTCCAGGTGCATCACCAGCTCCATGGCGAACAGGGAGTTGATGTAGCCGAGCGAGAAGATGTCCTCGGTCGCGGTGATCTCGGCCTGCGGGAAGCGGCCGGTGATGAAGGCGAGGATGTCGCCGGTGGTCTCGGACATGGTGCTTTCTCCTTCTGGGTGACGGGGTTCAGCTGTAGGTGTAGAAGCCGCGGCCGGTCTTGCGGCCGTGCAGGCCGGCGTCGGTCATCTGCTTGAGCAGCGGGCAGGGGCGGTACTTCGAGTCGGCGTAGTGCTCGTAGAGGACCTCGACGCTGTAGAGGATCGTGTCGACACCGATCAGGTCGGCGGTCTGCAGCGGGCCCATCGGGTGGCCGAAGCAGCCGCGGAACACCTCGTCGACCGACTCGGCGGTGGCGACGCCCTCGTGCACCAGGTAGGCGGCCTCGTTGACGGTCAGCATGAGCACGCGGTTGGACACGAACCCCGACGCGTCCTTCACGTCGACCCAGCGCTTGCCGATGCTGGTCAGGAGCTCGCGGGTGCGCAGGATGGTTTCCGGCGTGGTGTGGAAGCCGGGGATCAGCTCGACGACCGGCTTCTGCGGCACCGGGTTCATGAAGTGCACGCCGATGACGCGGCCCGGGTTCTTGCCGACCGACGCGATGCGCGTGATCGGCACGGCCGAGGTGTTGGCGATGATCACCGTGTCCGGGCTGCACACCTCGTCGAGCTCGGCGTGCACCGCGGCCTTGACGGC
Source organism: Amycolatopsis sp. CA-128772 (assembly GCF_002904295.1). Taxonomy (GTDB): domain Bacteria; phylum Actinomycetota; class Actinomycetes; order Mycobacteriales; family Pseudonocardiaceae; genus Amycolatopsis. The sequence goes on along the minus strand of NZ_PPHG01000025.1, from coordinate 176,356 downwards.
CCAGTCCTCGGTGACGTTCTCGACCAGGATCTCGGTCTTGTCCAGCGCGGCCAGGCCGACCGCGGTGGTGATCCGGGCGAGGATCTCGTCCGCGTCGAGCGAGGGGCCGCCCATCAGCCGGCTGAGCCGGCAGTTGCGCGTGATCTCGGCCCGCGCCTGCTCGAGGATCCGCTCGTCCTTGTCGACCAGCACGACCTCGTGCCCGGCGGCGGCGAAGTCCTGGGCGACGCCGATGCCCATGACGCCGGCGCCCACCACTCCCGTGACTGCCATGTCTGTCCCTTTCTGCTGTGCGGAGTTGTCGTTTCAGGCCCGGCGCCGTCGGGCGGCCGCGGCCTTGATCCCGGAGCGGCGCAGCTGTCCCTGCGCCTGGCTGTCGGGAGCGGGTTCGGGGATCTCCGGGCCGCCGGCGGCGATCTTCGCGAGCGCGGCGACGGTCGGGGCCTCGTGGATGATGTGCGGCGGCAGCTCCGCGTCCGGGAACGCGGTGCGCAGCGTCGCCAGCAGCGAGATGCCGAGCAGGGACGTGCCGCCGAGCTCGAAGAAGTTGTCCGACGCGCCGACGCGGTCGAGGCGCAGCAGTTCGCACCACGTCTCGGCCACGGCGCGTTCGGCGTCGCCTTCGGGTTCCTGGAACGGCGTGACCAGCTCGGGCCGCGGGTGCCGGTCGGCCGTCGAGCCGCCGTGCGCGGCCGAGGTGACCGCGTCGACACTGAACCGCGCCGCCACGGCCGTCACCGCCGGAAGGTCCTGAGTGGACACCACGACGTGCGGTTCGCCGGAACCCAGCGCCCGCAGCAGCGTGCGCCAGCCCTGCTCGAAGTCGATGCCGAACTTGGCGCGGTGTTCGCGGAAGTACGTCTGGATGTCTTCCTCGTACCCGGAAAGCCCTTCGTCCCAGGCGTTCCAGGTCCACTCGCCCCAGGAGATCGACACCGTGCGGCCGCCGTGGGAAGCGGCGTAGGCGTCGAGCCACGCGTTGCCGGCGCAGTAGTCGACCTGGCCCGGACCACCGCCGGTGACCGACGTGATCGAGGAGAACAGCGCGACGAAGTCGAGGTCGAGCCCTTCGGTGGCCGCGCTGAGCGCCCGGGAGCCGGGCAGCTTGGGCGCGAGGACCTGGTCGGCGTCGCCGGGCTCCTTGAACTGCATCAGCCCGGTGCCCGGCACCCCCGCGGTGTGCAGGATGCCGTGCAGCGCCCCGAACCGCTCGACGGCCACGGCGACCGCGCGCCGCACGTCCGCCTCTTCGGCGACATCGCCTTCGACGACGGCCACTTCGCCGCCCAGCGCTTCGATCTCGAGCACGCGGGCGACGCGGTCGCGGATCGTGCCGGGCACCTCGTCGGTGCCGTCGGCGATCCCGGTCCAGCGCTCGCGCGGCGGCAGGCCGCGGCGGCCGAACAGGACCAGTTTCGCGTGGCTGTCGCGGGCCAGCCGCTCGGCCATCGCCAGGCCGATCCCGCCGAGGCCGCCGGTGATCAGGTAGACGCCATGGTCACGGAGGACTTCGCGAGCCTGCTCGATCGGCTGCGGTGCCAGGACCTCGTAGCCGGGCAGCCAGCGCCGCGAGCCGCGCAGCGCGACCGTGCGGCCGGGGGCCGGGCGGTGCAGCTCGGCGACCACCGCGGCGGCGCCGGCGGCCGCGTCGACGTCGATCAGCCGCGTCTGCACACCCGGGTACTCCATCGGGATGACCAGGTTGGGGCCGACGAGAGTGGCCGCATCGGGCCGCAGCTCGCCGTCGTGCAGGACGCGCTGGGTGCCGGTGGCGGCGAGGTCGAGCGTCCAGCCGCCCAGGCCCAGCTCGCCGGCGGCGCGGGCCAGCGCGACGAGCGTGTGCAGGCCGAGCAGCAGGGAGTCGTCGTCGAGGTTCCACAGGTGGACGACCCGGTCCAGGCGGGTGCCGCCGCGCTTGAGGTCGCGCAGGAGCTTGAGCAGGTCGTCGACGTCGCCGGGGCGGACGGTGGCGTCCGGGCCCGGCCGGTACCCCGCGCCCGGCCGGACCACGGTCACCGGGTCGCCGGTGCGGCGGATCCCGTCGAGGACGTCCTCGGCCAGGCCGGGACGGGCGAACACGAGCCATGACGCGGGCCGCGGCGCGGCGGGCGCGGCCGAGGTCTGGCGCCAGGTGGGCAGGCTGATCCACTGCTCTTCCGGCAGCAGGGGGATCCGGTCGAACTCCTCCAGGGGCCCGTCCGCGGGTGTCTCGACCCGGGCGGTCCCGGTGGCCGGCTTCGCCTCGATCCAGTAGCGCTGCCGCTGGAAGGGGTAGGTCGGCAGCGGCACGCGGCCCGGGGCGGTGCCGCGGTAGACCGGTGTCGCCGCGCCGCGGCCGTGGTAGGCCGACCAGTCGAGGGTCGCGCCGAGCAGCCACAGCCGGGCGAGGCCGTCGGTGAGCACCTCGTCGGCCGGCCGCGGGTCGTCCGCGGCGGGCAGGGTGGCGGTGATCATCGGCCACCGCGTCGCCGGGCTCAGCCCGCGCAGCAGCGCGCCGAGCGACGGGCCGGGGCCGATCTCGACGACGGCCAGGTGCTCGTCGGCCAGGAGTTCGGTGGCCGCGTCGGCGAACCGCACGGTCTCGCACATGTGCCGGGCCCAGTACGCCGGGTCCGTGACCAGGTCCGCGGTCGCCGGCGATCCGGTGACGTTGGACAGGTAGGGCAGTTCGGGTGCGTTGAGCGTGACGTTCGCGGTGATCCACGCGGTCAGCCCGGCCGCGGCCGGCGCCAGCAGCCGCGAGTGGAACGCGTGGCTCGTGCGCAGCGGACGGCACGGGACGTTTTCGCCCCGGAGGTCCTGCGCGAGCCGCTCGACCGCTGTGCTCTCCCCGGCCACCACGACCAGCTCCGGGCCGTTCACCGCGGCGATGTCGAGATCCGTGAGGTCGAAGCGCGCCTTCAGTTCGGTGGCCGACAGCGGGACGGCGGCCATCGACCCGCCCGGCAGCGCGGCGATCAGCTCCGCGCGCTTGGCGACCAGCGCCAGGGCGTCCTCCAGCGAGAGGACGCCGGCCAGGCAGGCGGCGACGTACTCGCCGAGGCTGTAGCCGAGCATCGCGGCGGGCCGCAGCCCCCAGTCCATGAGGGTCCGGGCCAGGGCGTAGTCGACGGCGAACATCAGCGGCTGCGCGAGTTCGGTGCGCTGCAGCCGCTCGGCGCGCGGGTCTTCGTCCCCGGCGCGGCCCAGCAGCGCGGCCAGGCTCGGGCCGCCGCCGCGCGCCCCGGTGACGAGGTCACCGTCGAGGTGCTCCAGGCATTCGTCGAGGTGGGCGCGGAACACCGGCTCGCGCCGGTACAGCTCGCCGACCAGGCCGGGGTACTGCTCGCCGACGCCGGCGAAGAGGAACGCCACCGGCCGGTCCTGCACCGGCTCCACCCGGGCGGCGGGCGCGCCGGTCAGCGTGGCGGCCGCGCTGTCCACATCGGACGCCACGACGACCCGCCGGTGCTCGAACGTCTTGCGGCCCTCCTGCAGAGTGAACGCGACGTCGGCGAGCCGTGCGTCCGGATTTCCGGCCAGGTGCTCGCCGAGCCGCCGGGCCGCGGCGTCGGCCGCGTCCGCCGTGCGGGCCGAGACCGGCAGCACCTGGTAACGGCGTTCGGTGTCCGGGTCGCCCGGGGGCAGGGCGGGCCGGTCGGGCGGCTGTTCGACGACGACGTGCACGTTGGTGCCTCCCATGCCCAGCGAGTTGAGCCCGGCGATCCGGGGACGGCCGCCGTCGGTGTTCCACGGCGCGAGCTCGGCGGCCACCCGGAACGGGCTGTGCGCGAAGTCGATCTCCGGGTTCGGCGCGGTGTAGTGCAGCGTCGGCGGGATCAGCCCCTCGCGGACGACCAGGGACGCCTTGATCAGCCCGGCCGTGCCCGCGGCGCGGTCGAGGTGCCCGACGTTCGGCTTCACCGAACCCAGCGCGCAGTACTGCTTCTCGGCCGTGTCCCCGAATGCCCGGGTCAGGGCGGCGACCTCGATCGGGTCGCCCAGCTCGGTCGCGGTGCCGTGGGCCTCGACGTACCCGACGTCTTCGGCCGCAACCCGGGCGTCGGCCATGGCGTCGGCGATCACCCGCGACTGCCCGCCCACGCTCGGCGCGGTGTAGCCGACCTTGAGGGCACCGTCGTTGTTCATCGCCGAGCCGCGGATCACCGACCAGATGTGGTCGCCGTCGCGCAGGGCCGCGCCGAGCTTCTTGAGCACGACGACGGTGGCGCCGTCGCCGAACATGCTGCCGTGGGCCTGGGCGTCGAAGGTGCGCACGTGCCCGTCCGGCGACTCCTGGCCGCCGGGGGAGTGCAGGTGCCCGATCCGGTCGGGCACGCGGACCGAGACGCCGCCGGCCAGCGCCATCTCGCAGTCGCCGGCCCGCAGGCTGCGCATCGCGGTGTGCACCGCGACCAGCGACGTCGAGCAGAACGTCTGCACCGCCATGCTCGGGCCGCGCAGGTCGAACAGGTAGGACACGGTGGTGGTGAGCGCGTCCTTGTCGTTGCCCATCACCAGCTCGTAGATGCTGGCGTCGGCGTCGGAGGTGAACTGCCCGGCGATGCCGAGCAGGTACGTCGAGAGGTTGCAGCCGCCGAACACGCCGACCCGGCCGCGTTCGCCGGGCTTCGCGTACCCCGCCCCCTCCAAAGCTTCCCAGCAAACTTCCAGGAACAGGCGCTGCTGCGGGTCGGTCAGCGCGGCCATCCGCGGGCTGAGGCCGAAGAACGCGGCGTCGAAGCCGGTGACGTCGTCGAGCACCGGCCGCGCCGGCACGTACGCCGGGTCGCGGACCTGCGCGGGGTCGACCCCGGCGGCGATCAGCTCGTCGGGGCCGAAGAAGGTGATCGACTCGACGCCGTCGCACAGGTTGCGCCAGAACTCGTCGACCGTGCCCGCGCCGGGGAACCGGCCGGCCATGCCGACGATGGCGATGTGCCGGTCCAGCTCGTCGTCCTCCGGATCGGCGACGACGACCGGCGCGGCCGGGGTCACGGCCTTCGCCGGGGCTTGTTCGTCGAGGGTGGCGGCGAGGGCTTGGACGGTCGGCAGCTCGAACAGCGTGACGGTCGGGATCGCGACCCCGAAGCGTTCCTTGACCAGGGCGAGCATCTGCAGGGCGAGCAGCGAGTTGCCGTTGAGGTCGAAGAAGTTGTCCCGGGTGCCGACCGGTTCCACGCCCAGCACGGCCGACCAGACCTCGGCGAGGCCGCGTTCGGTGGCCGTCATCGGCGGGGTGTACGGCTGGGGCAGGTCGGGCCGCGGGAACCGGTCCGCCGTCGTGGTGACGGGCACCGGCGCGGCGCCGGGGAGGCGCTCGTCCAGCCCGCCCGCGGCCACGACCACGGCCGGGCCGGCGTGCGCGGTGAGGTGGTCGAACGCCGTCAGGGCCTGCGTCCGGGTCATGGCGTGCCGGGCCATCGACGCACCCAGCCGCCCGTCGAGCCGCTCCAGCGTGCCCGGCCAGGTGTCCCAGGCCGCGGCGATCCAGCCGGGACGGCCGTGGGCCTCGGCCAGCAGCGCCGCGTTGGCGGCGGCGTAGCTGCCGAAGGTGACTCCGCCGAGCAGTGCCGACGTCGAGGAGAACAGCAGTGTCCATTCGGGACGGTCCGCAGCGGGCAGCTCGGCCAGGGCCGCGCCCAGTACCCGCGCGCCCCCGACCTTCGCGGCGAAGTGCCGTGCGATGCTCACTTCGTCCATTTCGGACAGCGGGCGGAAGCCGGCCGGATCGGAGTCCGCGGCCGCGTGCACGATGCCGTCGAAGCGCTCGGTGAGCAGCTCCCGCACCGCGGCCGGGTCGCCGACGTCCACGCGAGGGGTGTGCACGTCGGCGCCCAGCGCGCGCAGCCGCGCCACGGCGGCGTCGGTGCCGCCGCTGCGGCCGGCGAGCACCAGGCGGCGGGCGCCGCGGGTGACGAGGTGTTCGGCGACGGTGAGCCCGACGCCGCTCAGACCGCCGGTGATGAGGTAGCTGCCGCCCTTGCGGATCGCGGGCGGGGCCGCGGGTCCGGCCGGGCGGTATTCGGGGACGAGCCGCTCGTCGCCGCGGTAGGCCACCAGCGGCGTGCCGGGGGAGCGCAGCTCGGCGGCCAGCACGGCAGCGGCTTCGGCGGGGGTGTGGGTGGCGTCGAGGTCGACGGTGCCGGCGTCCAGGTTCAGGTATTCCTGGTTCGCGACGACCGGCAGCACGGCCACGGCCGCCTGCGCCGGGCGCACCCGGCCGGCCCCGGCCGCCTGGCCCGCACGGGTGGCGACCAGGACCCGGACCGCCCGCGAGCCGTCCCCGGCTGCGGTGGCGAGGGTGCGGGACACCGCGTGCACCGCCGCCACGTCGTCATCCAGGTCGAGCACCGACAGGTCGACCACCGTGTCGGCCTCGCCCGGGGCGGCCACGTCACCGAGCAGCGCGGTGAGCGCCGCCGCCACCCCCGAAGAATCCGGCAGGATCGCCACCCGGCCCGTCGTGCCACCGGGCGGCGCGGACGCGGGGCGCCAGGACGGGGTCAGCAGCCGGACGTGCTCGTCCGGCTCGGCGGCGAGCCGCGGGACCTCCGGGGTGACCGTGCCCGGCGCGTCGATCCAGTAGCGCGATCGCTGGAACGGGTACCCCGGCAGGCCCACCCGCCGGGCGTCGCGGCCGCCGCGGACGCCGGTCCAGTCGAGGTCGACGCCGGCCAGCCACAGGCGTCCGGCCGCTTCGGCCAGCGCCGTGGTGGCGGGGACCGGGTCGTCGGCGCCGGGCAGGGTCGGGATCACCGAGGCCCAGCGCTTCGGCGGGCACGCCCGGTGCCCGCGGACCATCGCGCCCAGCGAGCGGCCCGGCCCGAGCTCCAGCAGGACCGTGTCCTCGTCGGCCAGCAGGGTGGCCAGCGCGTCGTCGAACCGGACGGGCGCGCACATGTGCTCGGCCCAGTACGCCGCGTCGGGTGCCTCGGTGACCAGCTCACCGGTCACGTTCGAGACGTAGGGGATGGCGGGCGCGGAGAGGGTGACGTTCGCGGCGACCCACGCGGTCAGCTCGTCGCGCAGGCCGGCGAGCTCCCGGGAGTGGAAGGCGTGCGTGGTGGCCAGGGGGCGGCACGGGATGTCGGCGAGCGACACGCGGAGGGCCTCGATCGCCTCCGGCGTGCCGGACACGACGGTCAGCTGCGGGCCGTTGAGCGCGGCGATGTCCAGGCCCGTGCCCGCGATCCGGGCGCGCACGTCGCCGGCGGGCAGCGGCACGGCCGCCATCGCCCCGCCGGGCAGGGCGGCGATCAGCTTCGCGCGGTGTGCCACCAGCTTGAGGGCGTCTTCGAGGGTGAGCACCCCGGCCAGGCACGCGGCCACGTACTCGCCGAGGCTGTAGCCGACCAGGACGCTCGGCTCGACGCCCCACGAGCGCACGAGCTGGGCCAGCGCGTACTCGACGGCGAACAGCGCCGGGTGCAGGACCTCGGTGCGGTCGCCCGGGCGGTCCGTGCCGGCCGCGCGGCCCAGCAGCGCGGCCAGCCCACCCGAGCCTTCGCGCTCGCCGAGCATCTCGTCCAGCACGGACGGGTCCAGCAGCGCGCGGCAGCGGTCCAGCTCGGCCCGGAACACCGGCGCCGTCTCGTACAGCTCGGCGGCCAGGCCCGGGTACTGCTCGCCGGTGCCCGCGATCAGGAACCCGACGCGGCGGGCGGTGCCGGCGTCGCTCGACGAGGACACCGCGCCCTCGCGCAGCGCTTGCGCCGCCTCGGCCGCGGAACCGGCGACCAGCACCCGCCGGTGCCCGAACGTCGTCCGTCCGCTTTGGAGCGTGTGGGCGACGTCGGCGAGCGCGTCGCCGGAGGTTTCGAGGTGGGCGGCCAGGTTGGCGGTGGCCGCGTCGGCGGCGGCGGCCGAGCGGGCCGACCACACCAGCAGCTCCGGGCCCGCCGCGACGGTGGGCACCAGAAGGGGCGCCTCCTCCAGCACGACGTGGGCGTTGGTGCCGCCGATGCCGAACGCGCTGACGCCGGCGCGGCGGGGGGTGTCCGTGCGCGGCCACGGCGTGCGCTCGGTGACCACGGTCAGCTCGGCGTCGCCCGCGGTGAGCTGCGGGTTGGGCGTGCCGAGGTTGCGTGTCGGCGGGATCTCCTCGTGGTGCAGGGAAAGGGCAGCCTTGATCAGGTTGGTCACGCCGGCGGCGCGGTCGAGGTGCCCGACGTTGGTCTTCACCGAGCCGATCCGCAGCGACTGGCCCGCGAAGACCTGCTGCAGCGCGGCGAGCTCGGCGGCGTCGCCGAGCGCGGTGCCCGTGCCGTGCGCCTCGACGTACCCGATGTCCGCGGGCTCCAGCCCGGCCGCGGCGAGCGCCTCGGCGATCACCGTGGCCTGGCCTTCGACACCGGGGGCGGTGAAGCCGACCTTGCGGCCGGCGTCGTTGTTGACCGCCCAGCCGCGCAGCACCGCGTACACCCGGTCGCCGTCGGCGAGCGCGTCCTCCAGCCGGCGCAGCGCGACCACGCCGACGCCGCCGCCGAGCGGGGCACCGAGACCCGCGGCGTCGAACGCGCGGCACTCGCCGTCCGGCGGCGCGATGCCGCCCTGCTGGTAGAGGTAGCCGACGCGGTGCGGGACGCCGATCGACACGCCACCGGCGAGGGCGACGTCGCATTCGAAGTTCGCCAGGCTGCTCGCCGCGACGCACACCGCGACCAGCGATGTCGAGCACGCGCTCTGCACGCTGAACGCGGGCCCGGACAGGCCGAGCGTGTGCGACACGCGGGTGGCCAGGGTGTCCTTGTCGTTGCCGAGCGCGAGGGCGATCTCGCCCATCTCGCGCGCGGCGTCGGCCGGGGTGAGGTTGTGGGTCAGGTAGGTGCTCCACGCGCAGCCGGCGAACACGCCGATCGCGCCGTCGAACCGCGCCGGGTCGCAGGCCGCGTCCTCCAGCGCGTGCTGGCTGTGCTCCAGGAACAGCCGGTGCTGCGGGTCGAGGATCTGGGCCTCCTTCGGGTTGATCCCGAAGAAGCCCGCGTCGAAGTCCTCGACCCCGCGCACGACGGCGCCCGCCTTGACGTAGGCCGGGTCGCCGAGCCGGTCGGCGGGGACGCCCGCGGCCAGGAGCTCCTCGTCGGTGAAGCGGGTGATGCCGGAGCGGCCGGCGCGCACGGTCTCCCAAAGCGCGCCGACGTCGTCGGCGCCGGGGAAGCGGCCGGCCATGCCGACCACGGCGATGTCCGTGGGGGAGATGCTGGTGTCGGTCACGGTGTCCCTCATTTCCGGGTGCCGGCCAGGCGGCGGCGCTGGCCCCGCGCGGATCCGGTGGTGGCCGCCCGCGGGGCGGCGGAGTCGGTGTCGGTCAGGGCGGCGGCGAAGGCGGCCACGGTGGGGTGGCCGAAAAGCACAGCCGGCGCGATCCGGCGGCCGAGGCGCTTCTCGAGCGCCGCCACCATGGCCATGCCGACCAGCGAGTTGCCGCCGAGGTCGAAGAACGGGTCGTGCGCGCCCACCGCGTCGATGCCGAGGAATTCGCCCCAGACGCCGGCGATGTCCGTCTCGAGCTCGCCGCGCGGGGCGGCGTACTCGGTCCGCAACGGCGGCCGCGGGTACCGCGATTTCGGCGCCGGCGCGGCTTCGAGCAGCCCGCCGAGGTCGTTGAGGGCGGCCAGCTCGCGGCGGGCCGTGGGCAGGTCCTGGCGCAGCGCGACGACCGTGCCGCGGACGCCGTGACCGGCGAGCTTGTCCAGGACGGCGCAGCCGGCTTCGGCGGTGAAGCCGTAGCGGCGGCGGTAGGCGAGGCGGGCCTCGCCGGTGGCCTCGTCGGCCCAGGAGTCGTGCTGCCAGTGTCCCCACGCGACGGTGACCACCTGGGTGTCCGCCGTGGACAGTGCGGCGCCGTGGGCGTCGAGGACGCTGTTGGCCGCGCAGTAGTCGGCTTCGCCGATGCCGCCGACGACCGTGACGATCGAGGAGAACAGGACCAGGCGCCGGGGCCGGGCGTCGAGGAGCGGGCGGACCGCGTCGACCTTCGGGGCGAGCGTGTGGTGCATGTCTTCGGCGGTCCGGCGCTGCGCGAGACCGCCGCCCGGCAGGCCCGCGGCGTGCACGACGGAGTCGAGCTCGCCGAACCGCGTTTTGGCTTCCTGCAGGGCATTGGCCAGCTGCTCGGGGTCGCCCGCGTCGGCTCGGAGCACCAGCACCTCGGCTCCGTGCAGCTCGGCGAGGTCGGCTGGGGCCGCCTCGCCGGAGCGGCTGACGAGGGCGAGCTGGCGGGCTCCGTGGCGGGCGAGGTGCTTCGCGACGATCATGCCGAGGCCGCGGGTGCCGCCGGTGATCACGTGCGTGCCGCCCCAGTCCGGCGTGACGTCGTCGAGCGTGATCTCGGTGTATTCCTGGAGCCGGCGGCGTCCGCCGCGCCAGCCGGCGAGCACCGGTTCGGTGGCGGGGTCGCCGGTCCACGGCCGGGCGAGTTCGTCGAGGAGGTGCTGGGCCGGGGTGCCGGGTTCGACGTCGACGCCGCGCCACCGCAGGCCGGGGTACTCGGCGCGGACGCCGCGGCCGAGGCCGTGCACCCGGGCGGCGTCCGGGTCGGTCAGGTCGCCGCCGGTGATCTCGGCCGCGCCGGTGGTGACGGTCAGGAGCCGGACGTCGTGGCCGTCCAGGGCCTGGACGGTCCGCAGGAGCTCGTCGAAGCCGCCGTCGTGGACGACGTGCACCGGCTGCGGCAGCTTCGCCGGGTCGGTGCCGACGGTCATCCCCGCCTTCGCGGCCAGCGCGGCGAGGTCGCCGTTCGTGGTGATCAGCGAGCCCTGCGGGCCGGTCGTGGGCCGGGTGGGGTCGAGCCGCCAGACCGGGACGTAGAGCCGGCCGGCTTCCTCGACCGGCCCGGCGTGGGTGGCGGTCGCCTGGGGCCAGAACTTCGTGCGCTGGAAGGGGTAGCCGGGGAGGCTGACGGTGCGGCCGCCGTTCTGCCCCACCTTGACGTCGACGCCGAGCTCCCACAGCCGCGCGAGGGTTTCCAGGAGCGCGAGGCCTTCGGCGGGCCGGTTTTCGACGGGCCAGGGCGCGGGGAGGGTGCCGAACACGGCGGGGCGGGCGTCGGGCTGGTTCTGGCGGACGAGGCCGCCCAGAGTCTGGCCGGGGCCGAGCTCGACGTAGCCGTCGACGTCCTCGCTCGCGCAGTGCCGGACACCGTCGGCGAACCGCACCGGCCGGCAGAGGTGGCCGGCCCAGTACTGCGGATCGATCGCTTCGTCGTCGGTGAGGACGGTGCCGGTGGTGTTCGAAACGAGCGGGATCCGCGGCGCCTGCCGGGGCACGGAGGCGACCAGCTCGGCCAGTTCCGCGCGCGCGGGTTCCAGGAGGGTGGAGTGGAACGGGTGCGCCGAGCGCAGGGTCCGGGCGGCCAGCCCGGCGGCTTTCAGGTGCCCGGCTGCCGCTTCGACGTCCTCCGGCGATCCACTGAGGACGGTCATCTGCGGGCCGTTGAGCGCGGCGACGTCCGTCCTGGTGTCCTTGAGCGCCTCGGCGACCTGGTCGGCGGAGGCGGCGACGGCGAGCATCCGCCCGGCGGGCGCGCGCCCGATCAGCCGGGCCCGCCCGGTGACGACGTACAGCGCGTCGGCCAGGGTGAAGACCCCGGCGAGACAGGCGGCGACGTACTCGCCGAGGCTGTACCCGACGAGCAGGTCCGGCTGGACACCGCGGTCGGCGAGGAGCCGGGCGAGGGCGTACTCGACGGCGAAGAGGAACGGGTGGGCGACTTCGGCGCGGTCGAGGAGTTCGTCTTCCGGGCTGCTGCCGAAGAACGCTGCTTCGGTGGCTCGCGGTTCGGCGAAGAACGCGGCCCGCAGGTCGATCCCGCACCGGCCGGCGGCGATGGTGCAGCACTCGTCGATGGCCTGGGCGAAGACGGGCTCGTCGCGGTAGAGCTGGGTGGCCAGGCCGCGGTACTGGTCCCCGACGCCGGGGAGCAGGAAGGCGACCTTCGGCTTCCCGGGCTTGCGGTGGACGCCGGGGCGCTGCGCGGCGGCGGTGAGCTGCCGGGCGGCGTCGCCGAGACCGGTGGCGACGACGGCCCGGCGGTGGTCGAGGTGGGCGCGGCCTTCGCGGAGGGTGTGGGCGAGGTCGGCCAGCGGCACATCGGTGCTCTCGCCGAGCCTCGTCAGCTGCGCGCGCAGCGCGGCCGCCGACGCGGCCGAGACCGGGATCAGCTCGGCGACCGCCTCAGGCTCCGCTCGCACCTCGGAAGGCGCGGCTTCCAGCACCAGGTGGGCGTTCGTGCCCGACCAGCCGAACGAACTCACGCCCGCCACCGCCGGGCGGCCGCACTCCGGCAGGGGAGCCAGCCCGGTCGACGGCCGCACGGCCGAGTTCGCCAGCACCTGCTCCGCCGGGTCGGTCATGTGCAGGTTCGGCGGCACTTCGCCGTTCTCCAGCACGAGCACCGTCTTGATCAGCCCGGCGATCCCCGCCGCGGTGTGGGTGTGGCCGATGTTGGTCTTCACGGCTCCGACCGTGAGCGGCCGGGAGACCGGGCGTTCGCCGAACACGTCGCTCAGCGCGCCCAGCTCGATCTCGTCGCCGAGCGGCGTGCCCGAACCGTGTGCCTCCAGGAAGTCGACGTCGGCCGGGGCGGCGCCGGCGTCGGAAAGGGCGCGGCGGATCACGTCGACCTGGGCGCTGCGGTTCGGTGCCGTCAGGCCGTTGCTGCGGCCGTCCTGGTTGACCGCCGAGCCGCGGATCACCGCGCGGATGCGGTGGCCGTCGCGCAGCGCGTCGGACAGGCGGGCCAGCACCACCATCCCGCCGCCCTCGCCCATCATGTAGCCGTCCGCGCTCGTGTCGAACGTGTGGCAGCGGTCGGTCGGCGACAGCAGCGCGTTGCGGCTGCTGTAGACGTACAGGAACGGGTGCAACGCCAGGAACCCGCCGCCCGCCAGCGCGTAGTCACACTCGCCGGCCCGCAGCGCGCGGGCCGCGAGGTGCACCGCGACCAGCGTCGACGAACACGCCGTGTCCAGCGAGAACGCCGGCCCGCGCAGGTCGAAGTGGTAGGCCAGCCGTCCGGCGACGACGCTGGCGAGGCTGCCCTGGCCCATGTACGGGTCCGCGTACACGCCGGTGCCTTCGCGTTCCGCCTCCACCTGGCCGTACTGGAACGCGTCGGAAAACCCGAGCAGCACGCCGGTGCGGCTGCCGCGCAGCCGCGGCGCCGGGGTGCCCGCGTCGTCCATCGCCTCCCACGCCAGCTCCATCAGCAGCCGCTGCTGCGGGTCCATCCGCAGCGCCTCCTGCGGGGCGTAGCCGAAGAACCCGGCGTCCCAGCCGTCCACTCCGGACAGGAACGCGCCGCGGCGGCCGGTGGTGCCGGGCACGTGGCCGAACCGGCCGTCCGGGACGTCGCCGACCTCGGCGGCCCGGCCCTCGCGAAGGAGCTTCCAGTACGCGCCGACGTCCGGCGCGCCGGGGAACCGGCAGGACATGCCGATCACGGCGATGGGCTCGCTCTCGCGCGCCTCGTACTCGGCCAGCCGGCGGCGCGCGCCCGCGAGCTCGACCGTCGCCCGCTTCAGGTAGTCGCGAAGCTTGTCTTCGCCGGTCATGATCGAACCCCTATCCGTTCGCAGAAGATCACAGCTTGTCGATGAAGGCGAAGAGCTCGTCGTCCGAGGCGAGGTCGAGCGCCGGTTCGTCCGCGCCGAGCCCGTCCAGGGCCTCCCGCAGCACCTCCGCCAGCCGATCGCGGTCTTCGGCGCCGGCGCCCGGCAGGACTTCGCCGAGCGTCTCGCGCAGCCGCTGCGCGGGATCCGGCGGCGGCGGGAGCAGCTCGCCGAGCAGGTGCGCGGCCAGCAGCTCGACGGTCGGGTGGTTGAACAGCAGGGACGCGGGCAGCCGCAGCCCGGTCCCGGCGCCGATGCGGTTGCGCAGCTCCACCGACGTCAGCGAGTCGATCCCCAGCTCGCTGAACGGTTTCGCCACCTCGACCGACGCCGGCGACCGGTGCCCGAGCGCGGTGGCGACCTCCGTGCGGACGAACCCGGTCACCGTCGCGGCCGCGGTTTCCCGGTCCAGCCCGGCGAGCCGGCCGGGCAGCCCGCTCGCGACCGGGGCGGCGGCGACCGTGCGGCGCACCGGCACGAGACTCCGCAGTACGGCGGGGATTTCGCCGGCCGACCGCAGCGCCGCGGTGTCCCAAGTGGACGCCACCACCGTGCCGGAAAGCCCGAGGGCGGCGTCGAACGCGGCCAGCCCCTGCGCCTCGGTGATCGGCCGGACGCCGGTCAGCCGCGTGCGGTCGGTGGCGGTCATCGCGGCGGTCATGCCGGTGGCCGTGTCCCACAGGCCCCACGCGATCGACACGCCCGGCAGCCCGCGCGCCGCCCGGTACTCCGCCAGCGCGTCGAGGGACGCGTTGGCGGCGGCGTAGTTCGCCTGGCCGCGGTTGCCGAGCACGCCGGCGACCGACGAGAACAGCACGAACGCGGCGAGGGGCTGGTCCGCCGTGAGCTCGTGCAGCAGCCAGGCGGCGTCGCGCTTCGGCCGCAGTACGGTTTCCAGCTGGGCCTTCGTGAGCCCGGTGATGGTCGAGTCGTCGAGGACCCCGGCCGCGTGGACGACCCCGGTGAGCGCTTCGCCGGCCAGCACCGCGGAAAGGGCGGCGCGGTCGGCGACGTCGGCCGCCACCACCCGGACCCGGGCGTCCAGCCCGGCCAGCCGGGCCGGGAGTTCGCCACCGCGGCGCGAGACCAGCAGCAGGTCGCGGACGCCGTGGGTGGTCACCAGCCGCTCGGCCACCAGGGTGCCGAGCCCGCCGGTGCCGCCGGTCACCAGGACCGTGCCGCCGCCGAAGTCCACTGTGGAGGGTTCGGCGGCGTAGCGCGCCAGCCGGGGCACGAGCACCGCGCCGTCACGGACGGCGAACTGCGGCTCGCCGGCGTCGAGCGCCGCGGCGAGCGGGGCGCCGGGGCGGGCACCGGCGAGGGCGAAGCGGCCGGGGTGCTCGGCGGTCGCCGAGCGCAGCAGGCCCCACACCGGGGCACCTTCGGGCGAGGCCGGGTCCTGCAGGAACACCAGTTTCGAGCCGTCGCAGCGCGGGTCGAGCAGCCAGCGCTGCACGAGGTCCAGCACGGCGGGCAGCTCGTGCGCGGTGGTCAGCACGACGGGCGGGACGGCCTCCGGCAGCTCGGTGCCGATCACCGTCCACTCCCGGTCGGCGCCGCCGTCCACCGGGGCCGGCGTCCATTCGACGCGGTAAAGCTCCGCGGTCGCTTCGGTCTTGGCGGCGGGCCGCAGCAGGAGCGACTCGACGCCGCCGAGCGGGGTGCCCGCGGTGTCGTAGAGGGTGACTTCGACGCCGGTCGTCGCCGAGCCGGAGAGCCGGGCCCGCACCGAACCCGGAAGGGGTGCGGTGATGCGCAGGCCGCCGAAGGAGAACGGCAGCAGCAGCTCGGTGCCGTCGAGCACGAGCGCGTGCAGCACGGCGTCGAGCACCGCGGGGTGGGCGGTGAACTCGCCCTCGGCGGGCAGGTCCACCTCGACGTACCGGTCGTCGCCGTCGCGCCACAGCGCGGTCAGGCCCCGGAACGCCGGCCCGTATCCGTACCCGCGGTCGGCGAGCCGCGCGTAGGCGCCGTCGAGGTCGACCGGCTCCGCTCCGAGGGGCGGCCAGACGGGCTGGGGCGTGACGGGTGCCTGCTCCGGGCTCACCGCGCCGGTGGCGTGCCGCGTCCACGGGCCGTCGCCGAGTCGCGAGTGGACGGTCAGCGGGCGGCGGCCGTCCTCGTCCGCGCCGCCGAGACCGACCTGGACCTCGACCACGCCCGAGGCGGGCAGCGCCAGCGGGGCTTCCAGCGTCAGGTCCTCGACGCTCCCGCCGGCCGCGGCTTCGAGGGCCAGCTCGGCGAACCCGGTGCCGGGGAACAGGACCGTGCCGCGGACGGCGTGCCCGGCCAGCCACGGCCGCGAGGTGAGCGAGAGCCGGCCGGTGGCGACCACGCCGTCGCCGTCGGCGACCGGGGTGGGGGTGCCGAGCAGGCCGGTTTCGCCGTCGGTGAGCCAGTAGCGCTGCCGGTCGAACGCCGAGGTCGGGACGTCCGGGTGGTGGGTGACCGGGCCGAGCAGCCGCGGCCAGTCCACGCCGGCGCCCCGGACGTGCGCCGCGGCGAGGGCGAGGAGGAACCGCCGGTGGCCGCCTTCCCCGCGGCGCAGGGTGCCGACGGCGGTGCCGTCGATCCCGGCGTCGGTCAGGATTTCCTGCACCGCGCCGGCGAGGATGGGGTGCGGGCTGACCTCGACGAACAGCGGCCGCCGGTAGCCGGCGAAGGCGCGGACGGCGGCGTCGAACCGGACCGGCTCGGCCAGGTTGCGGTACCAGTAGCCCGCGGTCAGCTCCGAGCCCGGCAGGAAGCCGCCGGTGCACGAAGAGCAGATCGTGGTCGCGGTGTCGGTGGGCGCCAGCTCGCCGATCTCGGCGACGAGGGCGTCGCGGACCGCCTCGACGTGCGGGGTGTGCGCCGCGTACGCCACCGGCGTGCGGCGGATCTGGACGTCGGTGCAGGCCGCCGCGAACTCCTCGATGGCGGCCAGGTCGCCGCCGACCACGGTCCCCGTGGGGCCGTTGTCCACGGCCGGCCACAGGCGTCCTTCCCACGGCGCGAGCCGCTCCCGCACCTGCGCCACCGGCAGGCCGACGGCGAGGATGCCACCGGTGCCGTCCAGCTCGGCGGTCAGGAGCCGGCTGCGGACGGCGATGATCCGGGCGGCGTCGGCGAGCGGCAGCGCCCCGGCCACGACCGCCGCGGCGAGCTCGCCTTGGGAGTGGCCGACCACCGCAGCCGGGTCGACCCCGGCGGCCTGCCACAGTCCGGCGAGGGCGACCATGACGGCGAACAGCACGGGCTGCACGACATCGGTCCCCTCGAGGCCCGGCGCGCCCTCGGCGCCGGTGAGCACGTCGAGCACCGACCACCCGGTGTGGGGCAGCAGCGCCTCGGCGGCATCGGTGAGCAGCCGCGCGAAGGTGCTGTCGGCGGCCAGCAGTTCGGCGGCCATGCCGGGCCATTGGGCGCCCTGGCCGGGGAAGACGAACACGGCCTTGGTGTCGCCGGCGGCGGTACCGGCGACGAGTGCGGGGTGGGGGGCGCCATCGGCGAGAGCGGCCAGGGCGGCGACCAGCTCGGCCCGGTTTTCGGCGACGACGACGGCGCGGCAGGCCCCGGGACGACGGCGCGCGAGGACCGCACCGGTGGCGCCGAGGTCGCGATCGGTGGCGGTTTCGGCGTAGGTGCGCAGCCGGGCGGCTTGGGTGCGGAGGGCTGTGTCGGTGTGGGCGTGGAGGGGCCAGACCAGCGGCTGGGCGGGCACCGGGGTTCCGGCCGGCGCGGCGGTTTCGCCGTCGGCCGCCCGACCGTGCTCTGCCCCGGCCGGCGCCGCCTCCAGCAGCACGTGCGCGTTCGTCCCGCTGATGCCGAAGCTCGACACCGCCGCCCGCCGCGGGCGGCCGTGGTCCGGCCATGCCTGCGCTGCCGACAGCACCTCCACCCGGCCGCTCGCCCAGTCCACGTGCCGGCTCGGCAGCTCGGCGTGCAGCGTGCGCGGGATCGTGTCGTGCCGCAGGGCCTCGACCATCTTGATCACCCCGGCGACCCCGGCCGCGGCCTGGGTGTGGCCGATGTTGGACTTCAGCGACCCCAGCCACAGCGGTGTCTCGCGGTCCTGGCCGTACGTGGCCAGCAGCGCGTGCGCCTCGATCGGGTCGCCCAGTGCCGTTCCGGTGCCGTGGGCCTCGACCACGTCCACGTCCCGAGTGGACAGTCCGGCCGCGGACAGGGCGCGGCGGATCACCTGTTGCTGCGCCTGGCCGTTCGGCGCGGTGAGGCCGTTGCTGGCGCCGTCCGAACCGGTGGCGCCGCCGCGCAGGAGGGCCAATACCGGGTGGCCGTGGCGGCGGGCGTCCGACAGGCGCTCCAGCACCAGCATGCCCGCGCCCTCGGCGAACGCCGTGCCGTCGGCGTCCGCGGAGAACGCCTTGGCGCGGCCGTCGGCCGAAAGGCCGTTCTGACGCGTGAAGTCCACCAGGTTGCCCGGCGCGGCCATCACCGTGACGCCGCCGGCGAGGGCCAGTGAGCAGTCGCCGCGGTGCAGCGCGTCGGCGGCCAGCTGGATCGCGACCAGCGACGACGAGCACGCCGTGTCGATCGTGAGCGCCGGCCCGCGCAGCCCGTAGGTGTAGGCGATCCGGCCGGACGCCACGCTCGGGGACGTGCCGGTGAGGCGGTGGCCGTCGACGAGCCCGGTCGGCTCGTGCAGGCGGGGGCCGTAGTCCATGGCCATCGCGCCGACGAACACCCCGGTGTCGGTCCCCGCGAGGGAGCCGAGCCCGGCGCGCTCGATCGCCTCGTGGCTGATCTCCAGCAGTACGCGTTGCTGCGGGTCCATCGCCAGGGCTTCGCGGGGGCTCAGGCCGAAGAACGCCGGGTCGAACCGGTCGGCGTCGTGCAGGAAGCCGCCGAAGCGGGTGGCGCACGAGCCGGGGCCGGCCTCGCCGAGGAGCGTGTCGAGGTCCCAGCCGCGGTTCGCGGGCAGCTCGGTGACGGCCTCGCCGCCGGTCGAAACCAGGTCCCACAGCTCGGCGGGGGAGGTGATGCCGCCCGGGAAGCGGCAGCCCATCGCGACGATCGCGATCGGGTCACCCTGCCGCGGCGCGATGTCCTCCGAACGAGGGGCGTCGCCCGGCCGGGCACGCAGGTGCGTGATCAGGTGGGCCGGCGTCGGGAAGTCGAACAACAGCGTGGTCGGCAGCTTGCGCCCGGTGGCCGTCTGCAGCCGGGTGCGCAGCTCCACCACGCTCACCGAGTCGAACCCGAGGTCCTTGAACGTGCACGCGGGGTCGATGCCGGCGACGTCGGCGTGGCCCAGGACGGCCGCGGCGGTGGCGAGCACGAGGTTCGCGACCTGCGTCGGATCGACGGCGACCGGGGCGGCCGCCACCTCTTCGCCGAGCCAGTGCCGGGTCCGCTGGAAGGCGTACGTCGGCAAGTCGACCAGACGCTCGCCCGGCACCTCCCACCGCACGCCCGCGCCGGCGACGAACGCTTCGGCGAAGCTGCGCCGCAGCCGGCCGCCGTCGTCCCGGCGAAGCGTGCCGACGACGGCCACCGTGCGGTCGCAGGCTTCGGCCGTCTCCTCGATGCTGCCGAGCAGCACCGGGTGCGGGCTGCACTCGACGAACCGCGCGCCGCCGGCGGCCAGCGCCCCGGCGGTCGCCTGCGCGAACCGGACCGGACGACGCAGGCTTTCGAACCAGTACCCGGCGTCGAGCCCGGCGGTGTCGAAGGGCTCGCCGGTGAGCGCGGAGACGAAGGTG
The DNA here is from genome assembly GCF_002904295.1 of Amycolatopsis sp. CA-128772. Taxonomy (GTDB): domain Bacteria; phylum Actinomycetota; class Actinomycetes; order Mycobacteriales; family Pseudonocardiaceae; genus Amycolatopsis. The sequence goes on along the minus strand of NZ_PPHG01000025.1, from coordinate 157,059 downwards.
ACCGGAACGGACACCGGGCGCACCGGGGCCAGGAGCCGCAGGATCTCCTCCCGCAGCGGGTCCACGGCCGCCGAGTGCGACGCGTAGTCGACCGGCAGGATCTTCGCGCGATACCCGGCTTCGGTGAGCGTGGCGTGCAACGCCGCCAGTGCGCCGGCCGGACCGGACAGCACCACGGACCGCGTCCCGTTGACCGCGGCCACCGACACCTCGCCGGCCAGCAGCGGCCGGACGACGTCCTCGGGCGCGCCCACGGACAGCATCCCGCCGCCGCGCGGCATCCCGGCGATCACCCGGCTGCGCAGGGCGACCACCCGGGCGCCGTCGGCCAGCGACAGCGCGCCGATCGCGGTGGCGGCGGCGATCTCGCCCTGGGAGTGCCCGACCACGATCGACGGCGTCAGCCCCGCGTCGCGCCAGACGTCCGCCAGCGACACCATCACCGCCCACAGCGCGGGCTGCACGACGTCGACGCGGCCGAGGTCGGCGGTGCCGGCGCGCAGGTCCGCCAGGAGGTCGTAGTCCACGAACTCCGCGAGCGCGGCCGAGCACTCCGCCAGCCGGCGGGCGAACACGGGCGAGTCGCGCAGCAGCGCACGGGCCATGTCCGGCCACTGCGAACCCTGGCCGGGGAACACGAGCACGTCGGCGCCGTCGACGGTCCGCCCGGTCACGACGTTTTCCGACGGCGTGCCGGCGGCCAGCGACGCGAGGTCGCCGAACACGACCGCGCGGTGCTCGAACAGCTCCCGGGTGCGCAGCAGCGACCGGGCGACGTCGCCGTGGGCGAGATCCGGGTGCTCGGCCAGGTGCTCGGCGAGCGCCCGGGCCTGCGCCGGCAGGGCGGCGGCCGAGCGGGCCGAGAGCACCAGGGGGACGTCGTCGGCGGCGACGTCCTCGAGCGGGGGAACCGGCGGCGCTTCGGCCAGGATGAGGTGGCAGTTGGTGCCGCCGACGCCGAACGAGCTGACTCCGGCGACGAGCCGGTCCTGCGGCCGCGGCCAGTGCCGGGCCTCCCGCACGACTTCGAGGTTGAGCGCCCCGAACGGGATGGCCGGGTTCGGCGTGCCGAAGTTCAAGCTCGGGGTCAGCCGGCGTTCCCGCAGGCACACCAGGACTTTCAGCAGCCCGGCGACGCCGGCGGCGCCTTCGAGGTGGCCGAGGACGGTCTTCACCGACCCGACCGGCAGCGGCTCCGGGCGCTCCCCGGCGAACGCGGCGCCGAGGGCTTCGGCCTCGATCGGGTCGCCGACCGGCGTGCCGGTGCCGTGCAGCTCGACGTACTGGACGTCGGCCGGGGCGATTCCGGCGTCGGCGCAGGCCAGCCGGATCACCTCGGTCTGCGCCTCGGCCCGCGGCACGGTGAGGCCCGCGCCGCCGCCGTCGTTGTTGACCGCGCCGCCCAGCAGGACCGCGTGGACGCGGTCGCCGTCCGCGAGCGCCGCGCTCAGCGGCTTGAGGACGACCAGGCCGCCGCCCTCGCCGCGGACGTACCCGTCGGCGCGGCTGTCGAAGGTGTGACAGCGGCCCTGCGGGGACAGCGCGCCGAACCGGTCCACGGTTTCGGTGCCCGCTCGCAGGAGGTTGAGGTTGACCCCGCCGGCGAGCGCGACGGCCGCGGTGCCGCGGCGCAGCTGCTCGGCCGCCAGGTGCACGGCCACCAGCGACGACGACTGTCCCGAATCGACGGTCAGGCTCGGGCCGCGCAGGCCGAGCAGGTAGGAGACGCGGTTCGCGATCAGGCTGCGGTGGGTGCCGGTGAGCGTGTGCGGGCCGGCGCCGAGGCGGTCGTGCAGCAGCGCGTAGTCGACGGCGATCGCGCCGACCACCACGGCGGTGCCGCTGCCACGCAGCGTGCCGGGGGCGATCCGGGCGTCCTCGCAGGCTTCCCAAGCCAGTTCCAGCACCAGCCGCTGCTGCGGGTCCATCGCCGCGGCCTCGCGCGGGGAGACGCCGAAGAAGGGGGCGTCGAAGCCGTCCACATCGGACACGAAGCCGCCGCGCCCGGCGCCGTCGCCGTCCGTCCACCGGCCCGGCGGGACCTCGCCGACGGCCTCGCGGCCCTCGGCCAGCAGCCGGCGCAGCCGCGCCGGGGCGGGGGCGCCGGGCAGCCGGCAGGACATGCCGACCACCGCGATCGGCTCACCGGGAGCAGGCAGGGAAGACATAGTTCACCCATCGTCGGAAGGGATCCGGAAATCGGGGAATGCGGGTGGCGCTGACGGTTGTCGCCGGAATTGCCCGGCGGCCGGTGGATTCCGATCGTGCGGGCTGCGCACCCCGTTCGTCAAGGGGTGTTTCCGGGGCCGGCGGTGGCAGGCAGGCGACGGCAGGAAGCTGCCACCGGCAGCGGGCCACCCGCCTGGAGCAGCGGGGGTGGGTGACTGCGCCGAACGGCGTGGTCAATCGCGCTGACCTGCGTAAATGTGCTTTCGGTCCGGTATGGGTGATGCCACCGGAGTGACCGTCCGGACACGGCAGGTACACCTGGGTGCCCCCTTCCCCAGGCGGGCGCCGAATCTGGGTGAGGACTACCCATGTCCGGGTGGGTGGGTAGTTGCTTCAGTGGTCCCGTGCCGCCGGAGAAGTGCCGGTGGCGCATTTCCCGGTTGCTATTTCCCCGTGCTCGAAGAAAAGGAAAGCGATGGCGAACACGACGGAAGCCGCGGCGGCGCCGCATCGCCGCGCCGGCGGTGTGCTCACCGTGGGCGGCGTGCCCGTGGACCGGCTCGCGGCGCGGGTCGGCACCACCCCCTTCTTCGCCTACGACCGCTCGCTCGTCACCACCCGCGTCGAGCGGGTGCGGGCCGCGCTGCCCGACGGCGTCGAGCTGAGCTACGCGGTCAAGGCCAACCCGATGCCCGCGTTGCTGCACCACCTCAGCGGCCTGGTCGACGGCCTCGACGTCGCCTCGGCCGGGGAACTGCGGCAGGCGCTCGACACGACCGTCCCGCCCGGACGGATCAGCTTCGCCGGACCGGGCAAGACCGCCGCCGAGCTGGCCCGCGCGGTCGCCGCCGGCGTCACGGTCGAACTGGAGTCCACCACCGAACTGGCCCGCGTGCGCGAGGCCGGCGACCGCCTCGGCCTCACCCCGCGCGTGGCGCTGCGGGTCAACCCGGACTTCGCCGTCCGCGGGTCCGGCATGCGCCTGGGCGGCGGCCCGCAGCAGTTCGGCATCGACGCCGAGCGCGTCCCCGCCGTGCTGGCCGAAGTCGGCGCCGCGGGCCTCGACTTCCAGGGCTTCCACGTCTTCGCCGGCTCCCAGAACCTGCGCGCGGAAAGCCTCTGCGAAGCCCAGCGCGCGACGGTCGACCTGGTCCTGCAGCTCGCCGAGTCGGCGCCCGGCCCGGTGCGGTCGGTGAACCTCGGCGGCGGCTTCGGCATCCCCTACACCGCCCGCGACACGGCATTGGACCTCGACGAGGTCGGCGAGAACCTGGCGAAACTCCTGGACGTCTCGCTGCGGCCCGCGCTGCCCGAGGCCCGCGTGGTGATCGAGCTCGGCCGCTACCTCGTCGGCGAGGCCGGGGTGTACCTCACACGCGTGGTCGACCGGAAGGTCTCGCGCGGCACGACGTTCCTCGTCGTCGACGGGGGCCTGCACCACCAGCTGGCCGCCTCCGGCAACTTCGGCCAGGCCATCCGGCGCAACTACCCGCTGGAACTGGCGTCCGCGCCCGGCGGCCCCGAAGAGACGGTCACCGTGGTCGGCTGCCTGTGCACCCCGCTCGACCTGCTCGGCGACCGGGTTTCCCTGCCCGGCGCGGCGATCGGCGACCTGATCGCGATCTTCCAGGCCGGCGCGTACGGCCTGACCGCCAGCCCCACCGCCTTCCTCGGGCACCCGGCGCCGCCCGAAGTCCTCGTCTGACCCCCGGAGGGAACACCGTGCAGACCACCGTGCCGACACCCGGAGCGCCCGAGCTCCGCGCCGCTGTGACAACCGGGGCTCCGCTCCGGGCCGGGGGCTCCATCACCCGGAACCCCCGGAACGAAGGTGAGCCCGGCTTCCGCGTCCTCGGCCTGCTGCAGGTTCACGGCCGCGAGCCGGTCGTGGTCACCGCCCGCCGCCAGCAGGTCGTGCTCGCGCTGCTGCTGCTCAACGGCAACCGCGTGGTGCCGTTGGAAGTGCTGCTCGACGCGCTGTGGGGCGCCGCGCCGCCCGCGACGGCCCGCGCCCAGGTCCAGACCTGCGTGTCGGCCCTGCGCCGCGCGCTGGCGAAGGCCGGGCTGGGGGAGCGGATCTCCGCGCGTGGCAGCGGGTACTGCCTCGACCTCGCGCCCGGGGAACTGGACCTGCACGCGTTCGAAGCCTTGGTGGCCCGCGGCCGCGCGGCGCGCCGGCCGGAGGAGGCCCGCGCCGCGTTCCGCGAGGCACTGGCGCTGTGGCGCGGCGAACCGCTCACCGGCATCGACAGCGGCGTCGTGCGGGCCCACCAGGTCCGCATCGCGCAGCGGCGGGTGGAGGTGCTCGAAGACTGCCTCGACGCCGAGCTCGAGCTGGGCCTGCACCGCGAGGTCGTCGGCGAGATCTCCGTGCTGACCGAGGAATACCCGCTGCGCGAACGGTTCGTGCTGCAGCTGATGACCGCGCTGCACCGGTGCGGCCGCCGGGTCGAGGCCCTCGCCGCCTACCGGGCGGTGCGCCGCCGGTTCGTCGACGAGCTGGGCCTGGAGCCCGGCGCCGCGCTGCGCGAGCTGCACCAGGACATCCTCGCCGGGTCGAGCGAGGCACCCGCGGCCGGCTGGGCGCCGCCGCGGATGCTGCCCGCGCGGCTGCCCTACTTCACCGGGCAGGAGCGGCTGCTGGCCGGGCTCCGGCGCGGCCTCACCGACGACGGGCCCGGTGCCGCGGTGGTCACCGTCCTCAGTGGACGCGGTGGTGTTGGCAAGTCCGCCGTGGCGGCGGAAGCCGCCCACCGCGCCGCGCCCGCGTTCCCCGACGGGGTGCTCTACGCGCGGCTCGCCGACGAGGACGCCGCCGGCGTGCTCGCGCGGTTCCTGCACGCCCTCGGCGTACCCGCGACGGAGATCCCCGACGAGCTGGACGGCCGCGCCGCGCTGTACCGCACCGTGCTCGCCGGGCGCCGGGTCCTCACCGTGCTGGAGGACGCGGCGAACCTCTCGCGCGTCACGCCGTTCGTCGCGGACGCCCGAGGCTGCCGGCTGCTCGTCACCACCCACGCCCGCGTGGCGGCGCGGCCCGGGGTAACCGTGGCCGAACTCGACGTGCTGGACGGCGCGGAAGGTGTCGAGCTGCTCTCGGCCCTCGTCGGCGAGGACCGCGTCTCGGCCGAGCTGTCGGACGCGGTCGAGCTGGTCGAGCTGTGCGGCGGGCTGCCGCTGGCCGTCACCGGCGCCGCCACGCACGTCGCCGCACGGCCCGGCCGCACCCTGGCCCAGGCGGTGGCCCGGCTGCGGGCCGGCGACGACCGGCTGGGCCGGCTCGGCGCGGGCGTCCGCGACGCCGTCGGGCGCGGCCTCGGCGAGCTGCCGCCCCCGGCGCGGGACCTGTTCGCCCGGCTGGCGCTGCTGCCCGCGGGCAGCTGGCCGGGGTGGTCCGCGACGGCGCTGGCGGACCTCGGGCCGGCCGAAGCCGCCGACGCGCTGGAGGCCCTCGTCGACGCGCGGCTCGTCGACGTCGCCGGCAGCCGCTACCGGCTGCCGTCGCTCACCCGCCTGCTCGCGCTCGAACTGCTGGCGGCCCAACCACTTCCCGCCCGCGCGGCCGCGTCACGGCGGTTGTTCGGCGCGTGGCTGCACCTGGCCGACCAAGCCCGGGGCGTCGCCGTCGAGGGCGTGGCGCGGACACCGGTGCCGGCCGGCCCCGGCGACCCGCGCACCTGGTACGACCGCGAGCACACCGGCCTGCTGGCCGCGGTGCGCCAAGCCGCCGACGCCGGGGAACCCCGCTACTGCGCGGAACTCGCGCTGGCGGTGGCCGACCTGGCCGGCGAACGCGGCTGGTACGCGGACTGGCGTGAAAGCGGCGAAACGGCGTTGCGTGCGGTGGTCCCGGCGGGTGACCGGCGGGCCGAGGCCGCGCTCGAACGTTCTCTCGGCGAGCTCGCGGTCCGCGAAAGCCGGTTCGCCGACGCGGCCGGCCGCATCACCCGCGCGCTGACTGCGGGAGAGCAGGCCGGCGGCCTGAGCTGGGACGAACTGGTCCGCCAGGTCCTCGCCGGGGTCGGCCGCGCCCGCGCCGTCGCCGCGGACCCGGTGCCGCTCGCTCCGCCGTCCGGGGTGCCGTCGATCGGCAACCGCACGGCATCGCCGCGGATCACGTTGGGGCGCAACCAGTTCGACCTGGCGGCCGACCGTGCCCAGCCCGAAGGGGCGGCCCGGTCGACCGGCCGCGCCGGGCACCGCCGCCTGCCGCGTCCGCGCCCGATCTCGTGGCGCCGCGAGTCCGATTACCCCGAAGAAGCCTGACCCGGGAGGAACCCCATGACCATCGGTGCCGCCCTGCCCGCCGGCGACCTCGCCGGGGCCGCCAACAGCGTCGAGGAGCTGCTCGCCCAGACCCGCGAAGCCGCGGGCGCCGGCCTGCGTTCGGTGTGGTTTTCCCAGCTGTTCGACCACGACGCCCTGACCCTCGCCGCCCTCGCCGGGCGCGAGGTCCCGGGGATCGCGGTCGGCACGGCGGTGGTGCCGCTCTACCCGCGCCACCCGCTGCACCTGGCCGCCCAGGCCCAGACGGCCCAGGCGGCCACCGGCGGCCGCTTCACCCTGGGTGTGGGCCTGGGCGTCCGCGGCCTCCTGGAACCGGCGTTCGGCTTCGAGTACCCACCCCCGATCACGTCCCTGCGCGAGTCCCTGACGGTGCTGCGCGACATCTTCGGCGGCCGCCGCCCCCGGTTCGACGGGGAGACCTTGACGGCCTGCCCACCCCTGCCCACCACGGTCCCGGGCGGCGGCAACGTCCCGATCGTCGTGGCGGCGATGGGCCCCCAGGCGCTCCGGGTGGCGGGCGAGCTGGCGGACGGAACCCTCCCGTTCCTGGCCGGCCCCCGCGCACTGGAGGAGCAGATCGTCCCGGCCCTGACCAAGGCGGCGGCCGACGCGGGACGCCCGGAGCCGCGCGTGATCGCGGCGGTCCCGGCGGTGGTGACGGACGAGGTGGAGCCGGTCCGCCAGATCGCGGCGGTGCACCTCGGGTACTACGGCGACATCCCGTCGTACCGACGCATCCTGGACGTGGAGGGCGTGGACCACGCGGCGGACCTGGCGCTGGTCGGGGACGAGCGAGTGGTGGAGGCGGGGTTGCAGCGCTACTTCGACGCGGGCGCGACGGAAGTCGTGCTGATCCAGTCGGGAATGCGGTCGGCACGGGAGCGGCTGCGGACTTGGGGGTTGGCGGGGTCGGTGAACGCCCGCAGGCCGTGATCCGGGCCTCGTGCTGATCAGGGCAGGGCACGCCGGATCTGCTCGAGCCGTTCGACGGCTTCCGGGTCGTCGAGCTGCGCGAGCAGGCTCGCCGCTTCCCACCGGACCGGCACGGCTTCGTCGTCCGCGCCGGCCGCGGCCAGTGATTCCGCGAGGTTGGCGAGGACCAGGCCCAGGACCCTGGGGGCCTCGGCCGCCCGCGCCACCTCCACCGCCTGCCGGTGGAAGGGCACAGCTTCGCCGGCGCGGCCCGACTCCCGGTGCGTGGCACCGATTCCGTCGAGTGACCAGGCCCGCCGCTGGGACACGCTCGAGTCCGAGAACATGCCGAGGGCCCGCCGGTAGGACACGAGGGCGTCTTCGTACCGGCCGGCGATGCGCTGGATCCGGCCGTAGTCCAGCAACGCCCAACCTTCGGTGCGGGTGTCGCGCAACTCCTGCGCGATCGCGACACCTCGTGCGGCGTCGGCGAGTGCTTCGCCCACGGCACCGAGGTTCGCGCTCGCCCGGGCGAGCAGAATCAGGCCGACGAGCTCGAAGTGCCGGTTTCCCAGTTCCCGGCCCAGTTCCACGCTGTCGCGGGCGGCATCGACGGCGTCGCGGTGCCGCCGCATTCCGTCGTAGGCTTCGGCGAGGTTGAACAGGGCTGCCGTTTCCCCTTCGATGTCCCCCTCGACCCGTTGCAATTCCCGAAGGTTCTCGAACCGGTCGACAGCCCGCCGGAACTGCCGCCTGTGCAGAAGGATGACCCCGAGGAAGTTGAGGGTGATGCGCAGGCCGTGCCGGTCGTCGAGTTCGCGGAAGATGGCCAGCGCCTGCCCGGCGCGGGCCGCGGCTTCGTCGAACCGCCCCTTCGTCCGCTCGATCTCGGCGAGCGTCGCCAGGAGTGCGCCTTCGCCCTGCCGAGCGTCGTCGCGACGGGCGGCGGCGAGGGCGACGTGCACCGCCGCACGGCGGTCGTCGGCCGGCATGAGGTGCATGGCCGGTTCGGCCGCGAGGCCCAGTTGCCACGTCACGGTGTCGAGTCCGGACTTTCCCGCCGCCCGGATGGCGGCAAGCAGGTTCGGACCTTCCAGCTGGCACCACTCCACGGCCGCGTCACGGTCGGCGAACTGCGGCACGGTGGCCGGTGCGGGGAGGGCATCGGGCGGCAGGATCCGCCCCCAGTGACGCATGTCCGTGCCGACCCGGTGCGCGGTGTGCAGGTACCACGCCAGGATCCGGGCCACGGCGTCCCGCCGGTGTCCGGACGGTTCGTCGCGGTGCGCGGAATCGGTGGCATAGGCCCGCAGCAGGTCGTGGAACTGGTAGCGGCCGGCCGCGGTCTGCTCCAGCATGTGGGCGCCCACGAGGGCGTCGAGCAGCACCCGGGCGGTCGCCACCGGCAGACCCGCCGCCTCGGCGGCGACCCACGTGCCGAACTCGGCGGCCGGGTGCAGCCCGAGCAGGCGGAACATGCGCGCCGCCGCGGGCGTGAACGACCGGTAGGACCACGCGAACACCCCGCGGACGCCGTCGTGCTCCTCGCCGGTGCCGGCCGAGAGCTCGTCCCAGACACGGGATTCGTCCCGCAGGTTGCCGATCAGTTCGGCGAGCGGCATCCACGGCCGGGACGCCGCACGCTCGGCCGCGATGCGCAACGCCAAGGGCAGGCGCGCGCACAACCGGGCGAGCTCGGTGACGTCGGCCGGCTCGTCGCCGCTGCGGTAGTCCGCGGTGAGCGCCCGGATCAGCGTCGTCGCGTCGGCCTCGGGGAGGGTCTCCAGGGTGATGCGGTGCGCCCCGTCGTGGGCCAGCACCCCTTCGAGCCGGTCCCGGCTGGTGACGATCGTGCGGCACGCGGCTCCTCCCGGCAGGAGCGGGCGGACCTGCCCGATGTGCGCGGCGTTGTCCAGGACCACGAGCACCTGGCGGCCGGCCAGCAGCGAACGGTAGAGCGCGGCCTTGCCCTCGACGTCGTCGGGGATCCGGCCCGGCGCCACGGCCAGCGCGCGCAGGAACCGGTCGAGCGCCTGCTCCGCGGTGACCGGCGCGCCCGGGTCGTAGCCGCGGAGGTTCACGTACAACTGCCCGTCCGGGAACCGGCTCACCGCCCGGTGGGCCCAGCGCAGCGCCAGCGCCGTCTTGCCGACGCCGGCCGTGCCCACGACCACGGTCAGCCCGGCCGGCTCGGCGCCCAGCAGAGCCCGGTCCAGCCGGTCGAGTTCGACCGTCCGGCTGACGAAATCGCGGACATCGCGGGGCAATTGCCGGGGGACACCGGAATCGGCGGCCGGCGGCCGGTGGAAATGCACCCCGCCGCTGATGTCCCGGGCTTGGACGACGTCGGCCGCGGTGCCGGACAGCGTCGAACGGGTCCCGTCCGGGACCGGCTCGTCACCGGGGATGTCAGGGTGGGCCATCACTCACCTTGGGGCGCGCAGGGCTGCCCAGCATATCCGGCCGCTTCCGCCGCCCGTCCGGTACTGCGAGACTGAACGGATGCGAAACGGCAGCGTCCCCGTTGATCTCGTTTGGCTGGAAGTCACCGGAAAATGTCAGCTGACCTGCGTCCATTGCTACGCCGAAAGCACCCCCGCGGGCCGCCACGGCCCGATGACCCGCGCCGACTGGATCCGGGTCATCGACGAGGCCGCCGCGATCGGCGTGCGCAAGGTCCAGTTCATCGGCGGCGAGCCGACCCTGCGCCCGGAACTGCCGGACCTGGTCGGGCACGCGGCGGATTCCGGCCTGCGGGTGGAAATCACGTCGAACCTCGTCCGCCTGTCCGCCCGTATGTGGGCGGCGGCGGCCCGGCCCGGGGTGGAGCTGGGGACGAGCTACTACTCCGACGATCCGGCGGAGCACGACGAAATCGTCGGCCGGCGGGGCAGCCACGCCAGGACCACGGCGACGATCAGGACCGCACTGGCCCGGAACATCCCGGTGAACGTGGGCATCATCGACGTCCGCCCGGGTCAGCGGGTGGCCGCGGCCCAGGAGACGCTCCGGGAAATGGGCGTCGGCCGGATCGCCGTGGACCGGCTGCGGCACCTCGGCCGCGGCGCGGCGGGCCGGCGCCCCGAAACCGGCGAGCTGTGCGGCCGGTGCGCGAAGGGCGTCGTCGCGGTGCTGCCCGACGGATCGGTGACACCGTGCCCGATGTCGCGCTGGCTGTCGTTCGGCAACGTGCGCGAAGCCCCCTTGGCCGCCCTGGTCCGCGGCGCCGGGGCGCGGCGGATCCGGGCGTCGATCGCCGAGGCGACCGCGTGGACCGCGAACTGCGCCTCGGGCAGTACCGGTGGTGGCGGCGGGTGCACTCCCTGACGCCGCCGCCGGCGGTCAGGTCGGCCCACGAACAGGTGAGTGATCACCGACGTGTGGTTCGGTAGGTGCCGGCGCCCCACGGGCGCGCCGATCTTCCCCTCGTCATTCGTTCTTTCAGCGTCCCCTGAACTCCCCGGTTATCGAGTGGGACGAACAACCCGGGGAATTCATTGACCCCCCGTACAGTGGCGCCATACGTTCGCCACCCGGCACCGGGGCCACCCGGTCGGGTTCAAAAGGTTTATTCGCGGGATTGGCGCCGGCCGTCATCGTCGTCACTCGTCAAGGCGATCATGATCTTGTTCCGGTGGCAGGTTCGCCGAAGCGTCGGTTAGCGTGGTCGCGGCCCGGGAAACGGCGCGCCACAAGCGCTTCGCCGACCGGTTTCGCCGAAGGCGTCCGCACGGGAGATCCGGGGATCCTTCATTTCCTGCGCAAGACACGGGTTGCCCCGACTGGAGAAGCTAATGTCATTCGGCAATGGCGCGATTCCGCGCTCGCGGCGGCGTGCCGTGCGGATCCGGGTGCTGGCGGTGCTGGTCCTGGCGGCCGCCTCCGTCTGCCCGGAGGCGCACGCCTATCCCTCGCGGGTCCAGGTGTTCGTGGCCAACAGCGGTTCGGACAGCGTGACCGTGTACGACACCCGGATGCAGGAGGTGGTCGCGACCATCCCGGTGGGCCGGTCGCCGGTCGGCGTGGGTGCGGCGCCCGACGGGGACCGGGTCTACGTCGCCAACGAGCTCTCCGACACGGTGTCGGTGATCGACGCCCGGACCTACTCGACGCTGGCCACGGTTCCGGTCGGACTGCACCCGTTCGGTGTTGCGGTCGCGGGCACACACGCCTACGTGACGAACTTCGGTGCCGACACGGTGTCGGTGATCGACACCGCGACGAACACGGTCGTGCGGCGCATCCCGGTTGGCCGGTTCCCGCACAGCCCGGCCGCCAGCCCGGACGGGCGCCGGGTGTACGTGACCAACAACGGCGCGGCCACGGTGTCGGTGATCGACGTCGCGTCGGACCAGGTCGCGGCCACGCTGCCGGTCGGCCGCTTCCCGGCCGGCATCGCCCTCAGCCCGGCGGGCGACCGGGTCTACGTGGCGGCGACCGGCGCCAACAGCGTCAACGCGATCAGCGCGGCCGGCCCGACGCTGATGACGACGCAACCGGTCGGGCAGGTCCCGATGGGCGTCGCGGTCACCCCGCGCGGCCAGGTGTACGTGGCGAACGCCGGCTCCGACACGGTGTCGCTGCTGGGCCACACCCCGATCCCGGTCCAGGACCAGCCCGAAGGCGTCGCGGCGGCCCCCGACTCCAGCTACGTCTTCGTCACGAACTCGGGCTCGGGCTCGATGTCGGTGATCGACACCGCGACGAACACGGTGGTGGCGACGGTGCCGGTCGGGAGCGAACCGGAGGGCCTCGCGGTGACGTCGTGATCCGCCGCGGGTGGGCGGAGAACCAGGGAGCCCACGATGGCAGTGGTCCCTGCGCTCAGCCGACATCGCCGGTCCGGCTCCAGTTCGCCGCCCGCTTCTCGACCTCGTCCGCGGCCGGGTGCAGGTTGCCTGCCCGGTACAGGTCGATGGCCTGCCGCCACGCTTCGTTCGCCTGGTCCGGGTGGCCCAGAGCCCGGTGGGCGTCGCCCGTGGCGGCGAACGTCGCGGCCTGGCGGTAGGTGTTGTCCAGGTGGCGCCACAGGGACAGAGCCCGCCTGGACCGGTCCAGGGCCTCGCCGTGGTCGCCGGTTTCGGCGGCGATCGCGGCCAGGCTGTCCAGGGCGTCGGCCTGGCCGTAGACGTCGTTGCGTTCGCGGCAGCGCGCCAGCCCGGCTTCGGCGTGGCTGCGCGCCTCTTCGTGGCGTCCCAGCCGGCTCAGGCACGCGCCGATCAACGCGAACGCGCGTGCTTCCCACTTGCCGTCTTCGAGTGCTCCGTACAGCTCCTGCGCGCTGGTCGCGTGCTCCAGCGCCCGCTCGTCGTCCTTCTCGTGCGTCCAGTGCAGCGCCAGGACGAAGTGGACGCCCGCCTGGCCCAGCGTGTCGTCGATGTCGCCGGCCAAGGCCAGCGAACGGTTCAGGTGGTGCAACGCCTCGGCCGGCAGCCCGAACGGGCCGTAGACGAGCCCGAGGCGGCGGTGCGCGCGGGCCTGCACGGCCACGTCCGCGAGCCGCTCGGCGGCGGCCAGGCCGGCCAGCCACGACGTGATGTTGGCCTGCAGGTGCCCGCGGCGGTAGTGGAAGTTGTCCAGCGTCCAGGCCAGCTGCCACACCCAGGTGTCCCAGCCGGCGTCCTCGGCGGCTTGGCGCGCCGCGAGCACGCACTGGTGGTTGCCGTCGAACCAGGTCATCGCGGCCGTGTCGTCGGGCAGCGGGGCCGGGACGCAGCCCGGCGGTGGCTCGCCGACGTCGATCGGCGGGTGCTGCTGGTCGAGCAGGCGGCTGCCGCGGTGGCCGGTGTGCAGGTGGAAGGCGACCAGCCGGCGCAGCGCCGCGGTCCGGGCCGGTTCCGGCTCGTCGGCCAGCGCGGTGGTCCGCGCGTGCAGGCGGACCAGGTCGTGGAAGCGGAACCGCCCGGTCACCGGCTGCTGGAGCAGGTGGTCGTCGACGAGGCTTTCCAGCAGCCGCTCGGCTTCGGCCGGGGGCACCGCGGCGAGCGCCGCGGCGGCCGGGACGTCGACGTCCGGGCCCGGGTTGAGGCCGAGCAGCCGGAACATGCGCTGCTGCGCCGCGTCGAGGTGCCCGTAGGACAACGCGAACGCCGCGGCGACGCTGCGGTCGCCCGCGGACAGCTCGGCCAGGGCCCGGCCCGCCTGGCGCAGCCGGTCGGCCAGGTGGGCCACCGTCCACGCGGGCCGGGTGCGCAGCCGCGCCGCCGCGATCCGGATGGCCAGCGGCAGGTGCCCGCACAGCGCGACGACGTCGCGGACGGCACCGCCTTCGGCGGCGGGCCGGTCGTCGGCGACGATCCCGCCGAACAACGCGACCGCGGCGTCCTCCGGCAGCACGTCCAGCGACAGGGTGTGCGCCGCCTCCAGGCCGACCAGCCGCCGCCTGCTGGTGATCAGCAGCAGGGCACCCGCGCTGCCCGGCAGCAGCGGCCGGACCTGCGCGGCGTCCGCGGCGTTGTCCAGCACGACGAGGATCGAGCGGCCGGCCAGTTCCGCGCGCCACAGCGCCGCGCGGGCGTCCGGTTCGTGGGGGATCCGGTCCGCGGCCACGCCGAGGGCGCGCAGCAGCGTGTCCAGCGCGGCCGCCGGGCTGGTCGGGGCCTGGCCGGAGGTGTGCCCGTGCAGGTCGATGAACAGCTGGGCGTCGCGGTAGTGCCGGGCGAGCCGGTGCGCGGCGTGGATGGCCAGGGTCGTCTTGCCGATGCCGGCCATCCCGTCGATCGCCTCGATCACCACGGCCGTCGGCGCCCGGTGCGTGACGCCGTCCCGGGCCGAAAGCAGCCGGGACAGCTCGGGTTCGCGGCCGGCGAAGTCGGCGATGTCGCCCGGGAGGTCGTTGCGGACCGCGCCGGCCGGCCGGGTGGCGACCGGCCGGGCCGGGCGCGGGGGGAACAGCCGGGGATCGTTGTCGAGGATCCGGCGGTGCAGCCCGGCCAGGCGGGGCGAGGGGTCGAGCCCGAACCGGTCGACGAGCAGCGTCCGGGCCCGCGTGAACGCGTCCAGCGCGTCCGCCTGGCGGCCCGCGCGGTACAGCGCCGTCATCAGCTGGCCCCACAGCCGCTCGTGGCCGGGGTGGCGGTCGGTCAACGCCGTCAGCTCGCCGATCAGCGCCTCGCCGGCGCCGGTGGCGAGGTCGGCGTCGATGCGGTCTTCGAGGGCGCCGAGCCGCAACGCCCGCAGCCGCCGGGTTTCGGCCAGCAGCGCCACGGTGCCGCCGAAGTCCTCGTAGGCGTCACCGCGCCACAACGCCAGCGCGCGGGACAGCCGGTCCGCCGCCGTCACCGGATCCGCCGCCAGCGCGGCCCGCCCGGCGGTCGCCAGCCGTTCGAACTCGCGGGCGTCGAGCAGCGCGGGCCCCAGCCGCAGCGCGTAGCCGGCCGCGCGGGTCTCGATCAGGTCGGCGGCGACCGGCGCCAGCGAGCGGCGCACGCGCGACAGGTAGGTCCGCACCGTCCGGGGCGTCCCGGGCGTGGCGTCGACGTCCCACAGCGCGTCGGCCATGGTGTCCACTCCGGTCACCCGGCCGGCGTTCGCGATCAGCAGCGCGAGCAGCGTGCGGATGCGGGGACCGCCCAGCTCGAGCGGCCGGCCGTGCACCAGCACCTCGAACGGGCCGAGCACGCGGAACTCCGGCCGGTCCTGCCCTTCGGTCCCGTCGCCCGCCGGGTCGTCCATCCCCACCCTTTTCAGGAGGGCCGGTCCGCGGCGGGGATACGGGTCCGTTCGGCCCAACCCCGGCGTTGTCGACCGGTTCCGTGGAGGTGATCACCACCGCCGGCTCCCGACGAGTGGGCGGTTCCGCCCTCTCTCCGCGGGCGGGACCGCTTCTACAGTCACTGGCGACGGAAGGAAAGGGGGTGCCATGGACGGGTTGATGCAGCCGCGGCCGCTCACCATCGCCCACATCCTGGAGCGAGCCGAGCGGCTCTACGCGCACAAGGAAGTCGTCACGGCGGGGGAGGGGCGGCTGACCTACGCCGAGGTGACCGGCCAGGCCCGGCGCCTCGCCACCGCGCTGGCCGGCCTCGACGTCCCGCCCGGGGCCCGGGTCGCCACCTTCGCGAGCAACCACCGGCGGCACCTCGAGCTGTACCTGGCGGTGCCGGCCACCAAGCGGGTGCTGCACTCGATCAACATCCGGCTGCCGGCCGAGCACCTCGAGTACATCGCCGGCCACGCCGAGGACGACGTCGTGTTCGTCGATCGCGCGCTGCTGCCGCGGATCTGGCCGAGCGCCGGCCGGCTGCCGGGCGTGCGGTACTGGGTGGTGCTGCCCGACGGCAGCGGCACGCCGGTCCCGGCGGACCCGCGCGTCCTGGACTACGACGAGCTGGTCGCCGGGGCGGCGCCGTTCACCGGCTCGTTCGAGGACACGTTCACGCTCGCGGACGAGCAGCTCGCGTCCGGGCTCTGCTACACCTCCGGGACGACCGGCCCGCCCAAGGGCGTGCTCTACAGCCACCGGTCGACGGTCCTGCACGGCCTGGGCACCCTGGCCGCAGGCCTCATCGGCCTACGCGAGAGCGACGTGGTGCTGCCGATCGTGCCCATGTTCCACGCCAACGCCTGGGGCCTGCCCTACGGCGCCATGCTGGCGGGCGCGGACCTGGTCCTGCCCGGCCCGTCCGCGGACCCGGGCCACCTGCTGCGGTTGATGGCGGCCGAGCGGGTCACCGTCGCCGGGGCCGTCCCCACGGTCTGGACGAGCCTGGCGCCGGGCCTGCGGGAGCACGACCTGAGCGCCACGCGGTTCCTGCTCGGCGGCGGCTCGGCCGTCCCGCCCGCGTTGTCGGAGACCTACCGCGCGGCGATCGGCGTGCCCATCACGCACTCCTGGGGGATGACGGAGGTCAGCCCGGTCGGGGCGATCGGCGGCACCCGCACCCAGCACCGGGACGCGGGCGAGGCCGAGCAGGTGGCCGTGCGGGCCGCCCAGGGCCAGCCGCTGCCGCTGGTCAACGTGCGGATCGCCGACGTCGAGACCGGCCGGGAGCTGCCCCGCGACGGCGACGCCGTGGGCGAGCTGCAGGTGGCGGGCCCCTGGGTGGCGGGCGGCTACTACCGGGTGGACGCCGGCGGCAGCTTCACCGCCGACGGCTGGCTGCGCACCGGCGACCTGGCCACCATCGACGCCGAGGGCTACCTGCGGCTGGTGGACCGGATGAAGGACCTGATCAAGTCCGGCGGCGAGTGGATCTCCTCGGTCGAGCTGGAAAGCGCCATCACGGCCCACCCCGACGTCGTCGAAGCGGCGGTGATCGGGCGCCCGGACCCGCGGTGGATGGAACGTCCGGTGGCCTACGTCGTGCTGCGCGAAGGCAGCGTGACGACCGGCGACGACCTGCTGGCGCACCTCACACCGATGGTCGCGAAGTGGTGGCTGCCCGACGAAGTCGTCCTGGTGCCCGCCCTGCCGAAGACCGGCACCGGCAAGATCTCGAAGGCCGCCCTGCGCGGCTCGGTGGCGGTCTCAGGGCGTGACCGCGCGGAGCTGGTGCAGCCGGAGGCCGAGCTGTAGTTCGAGGTCGTTCTCGTGGCGCCAGTCGAAGCCGAGCACGGTGCCGGCCCGGTCCAGCCGCTTGAGCAGTGTGTTGACGTGCAGGTGCAGCGCGCGGGCCGTCGCCGCGACGTTGGCGCGGTGGACGTAGTACGCGCCGAGGGTGCCGACGAGGTCGGTGCCGCGCCGCTCGTCGTAGTCGAGGAGTGCGCCGATCGAGCCGGCCAGGAACCGGTCGAGCTCGCCGGCCCGCTCCGGGTCGAAAACCGTGGCGTACAAGGCGTATTCGCGCGTGGTGGCGCCCAGGTCGGTGTGCCCGAGCGCGCGCAGCACCGCGCTGCAGCGGCCCGCCAGTGCGAAGGCCCGGGCCCAGTCGTGGCCGGCGGCGGGTTCCCCGACGACGAGCACGGGACCGCCCAGCGAGCGCCGCAGTCCGGTGTGGACTTCGGCCACCGTGCGGACGGCGTCGGTGCCGGGCAGGATCATCGTGGCCCGGCCCAGGTGTTCGCCGGCCAGGCCGTTGCGGTCGCGGGCGATGTCGTACAGGTGCCGGGAAAGGCCGCCCGCCGGCATCGCCGGGGACTCCGCGACCAGCACCAGGTCCAGGCGGTCGGCGTCGATGTTGCGCGCGCGGGTGCGGGCGCGCTGGGCCGGGCCGATCCCCGGGCTGCCGACCATCAGCTCGGTCAGCAGCTCGCCGCTGAGGCGCTCGCCGGCCTCGGCCACGGCGCGCTCCTTGAGCACGAGCAGGCCGAGGATGTGGGTGGCCCGTTCGAGGGTCCGCAGGTCCGTGTCGTCCGGCACGTCGTGGCGGCCGGCCGCGTCCGGGATCCACACCAGCGCACCGAGGTAGCTGTCGCCGGCCTGGATCGCGGCCACGCAGCGGGTGGTCCCGTCCGCGGCCACCGACACCGAGCAGCGGCCCGAGCGCCGGGCGTCCTCGACGGCGCCGGTCAGGTCGCTCACGTCCGTCCGGCCGAGGAGCGTGACGCTGCCACCGAGCTGGTCGGCCAGGTGCTGGGCGACGTCGTCCGGTGTCCCGCCGCCCAGCACGACCCCGGTCAGGACTTCGTGGATCGCCTGCGCCCGCTCGATCTTCCGGTACGCGACCCGCAGTTCCCGCAGTGCGGTCCGGCTTTCTTCGTAGAGCCGCGCGTTGTCGAGAGCAACGGCGGCGTGGTCGGCGAACGCGTTCAGCAGCGCGATTTCCTCGGCCTGGAACGAACGTTCGGAGCGGTCCGCGGCGAACAGCGCGCCCACCGCTTCGCCGCGGATGACCAGCGGCACCCCGAGCAGCGCCACCAGGTCCTCGGTGCCGACCAGGCGGTCGAAGTTCGGATCGTGCTGGATGAGCGTCGAGGAGGCGTAGTCGCGCACCCAGTGCGGGCTCTTGGACGCCAGCACCTTGCCGCCGAGCCCGACCGTGGCCGGGATGGTCGCGGCGAGGAACTCGGCGGAGATCGTGCCGTCCGACGCGCGGGCCGACAGCCGGCCGTCCGGGCCGACGAGCGAGAGGTAGGTGAAGTCGGTGCCGATCAGGTCGTGGGCGTGGTGGACGATCGACTGCAGGACCTCGTCGAGCTCGCCGAGGGCGGTGAGCGACTTGACGGTCGCGTACAACGACGCCAGTTCACGCTGCCGGCGGCCGGGCGAGCCAGTGGTCACGAAGGGATCCTCCGGGGGCATCGGGTGGGCGAAAGACCCACCGTCCGGTGCGGAGGAGTGGGTGGTCCACACCTCCGGTCGCAGCGTAACGGCGCCCTACCATGACCGCCATCACCTGCCGGCGCTCCTCGACGAAGGCGGCAACCATGGCCATCCCGCTCACCCAGCCCGAAGGGCAGTCCGCCGCCGCGGTGTCCGCCACCCGGCGCCGGGCCTTCCGCAAACTGCTGGCGGCGGGCCTCGTCGGCAGCTCGATCGAGTGGTACGACTTCTTCCTCTACGGCACCGCGGCCGCGCTGGTCTTCCCCAAGGTGTTCTTCCCGCACGCCACCGCGCTGACCGGGACGCTCCTGGCCTTCAGCACCTTCTGGGCGGGGTTCGTGGCGCGGCCGATCGGCGGCGTGCTCGCCGGGCACCTCGGGGACCGGTACGGGCGCAAGCCGGTCGTCGTCGCCTGCCTGGCCGTGATGGGGGCGGCGACCTTCCTCATCGGCTGCCTGCCCAGTGCGGCCGCCGCCGGGGCACTGGCACCGACCCTGCTGGTCATCCTGCGGTTCGTCCAGGGGCTCGCGGCCGGCGGGCAGTGGGGCGGCATCGTGCTGCTGCTCACCGAGTCCGCCGGGCCGAAGCGGCGCGGGTTCGCCGGGACCTTCGGCCAGACCAGCGTTCCGGTGGCCGTGGTCCTGTCCAACCTGGTCTTCGTGGCCGCCGGCGCGCTGATGCCGGACGCCGCGTTCCTCAGCTGGGGCTGGCGCATCCCGTTCCTGCTCAGCGTGGTCATGTTCGCGATCGTGCTCTACATTCAGGCCAAGGTCGAGGACACCCCCGAATTCCGGGCCCTGCAACGGGAAGCGTCGACGCCGGTGGTCCGCGCGCCGCTGGCCGAGGTCGTCCGGCGCAAGGGGGGCACCATCCTGCTCGGCTGCGGGCTCCTGTCGGCCACCAACAGCTTGTTCTACGTCAGCATTTCCGGGCTGCTGAGCTACGGCACCGGATCGCTGGGGCTCAAGCGCAACGCGCTCCTCGCGGTCGTGCTGCTCAGCTCGGTGGCCATGCTCGCGACCATCCCGTGGTCCGGGCACCTTTCGGACAAGGTGGGCCGGCGGCCGCTGATCCTGATCGGCGGCCTCGGCGTGGCCGTCTGGGCCTTCCCGTACTTCGGGCTCGTCGGCACGGCGTCCCTGCCGCTGATCTTCGTCGCGGTGACGGTGGGCTTCGTGTTCCAGTGCCTCACCTACGGCCCGATCGCGAGCTTCCTCGGCGAGCTCTTCGCCCCCGGCGTCCGCTACTCGGGTGCGTCGCTGGCCTACCAGCTGTCGGCGATCGTCGTCAGCGGCGGCACGCCGTTCCTGATGACCGCGCTCATCGCGCAGACCGGGAGCACCTGGCCGGTCGCCGTCTACATCACGGCGATGGGGCTGATCACCTTCGCCAGCGCGTGGTTCCTGCCCGAGACCAATCCCGCCGAGGTCCGCGCCGACCCGCACGCCGTCCCGGGCGCGCACCTGCACTGAGAAGGGGCCACTATGAGGAGAACCCGCAAGCTCGTGCTGTCGGCGGCCGTGGTGCTCGCCGCGAGCGCACCCGCACCGGCCGCCGCGGCGGCCACGGCGGCGCCGGAGTGCGCCGGGCCGGCCGGCCTGGCGATCCCGGCGCCGGTGATCAGCCTGCCGACCACCGGCGGCCGCGTCACGGCGGTGGCGGAGGTGTCGAACCCCGTGGTGGGCCGCTACTGCCTCCTCGACGCCGACCTCTTCCCCGTCGACCCGGCCGCGCCGGCGATCAAGCTGCGCGTCGCGCTGCCCCGCACGTGGAACGGCAAGGCGCTGATGTTCGGCGGCGGCGGGTACGACGGCACGATCCCGGACCTGACGGCGAACGTGCCGTTCGGGCCCGCCGACCGGCCGGGGCCGCTGGCGCGCGGGTACGCGACCTTCGCCGGCGACTCGGGCCACCAGCAGAACCCGGCGTCCCCGCCGTCCCTGGACGGATCCTTCGGCCTGAACGACGAAGCCCTGACCAACTTCGCCGCCGGCGACGCGCTCAAGAAGACCCGCGACGCGAGCCTGTTCCTCATCCGGCACGCCTACGCGGCGAAGCCCGCCGAAGTGTTCTTCGCGGGCGGGTCGACCGGCGGCCGCGAGGCGCTCGTCGCCGCCCAGCGGTGGCCGGCCGCCTTCGACGGCGTGATCTCGGCCTACCCGGCGTGGAACAACCTCGCCGAGGTCCTCGACCTGGGCTACCTCACCCAGGTTCTCTCCCGTCCCGGCGCCTTTCCCGGACCCGCCGAGCAGACGGTCCTCTACGACAGCGTCATCAAGGCGTGTGACGGCGCGGACGGCGTCGTCGACAAGGTCGTCTCGAACCCCCGCTGCCGCTTCGATCCGCGCACCTTGCGCTGTCCGGACGGGACGGTTGCCGGGGCAGGCTGCCTGTCCGACGCGCAGATCGGTGCGGTGACCGCGATGTCGTCGCCGTTCCGGTGGCCGTACCGGATCGCCAGCGGTGAAACCGCTTACCCGGGCTTCCCGTTCCTTTCGGGAGCGGACATGCGGACGCCGTTCCTCGGCTTCGGCACCACCGCGCCGGCCGACCCGATGCCGGTCACGAGCGGCTACGGGATGCAGTACTGGGCCCAGTGGGTCAAGTACTTCCTCACCCGGGACCCGGCGCACAACGCGCTGGACGTCGATCCCCGCCACCCCGGCCGGTGGCTCGACCGGATCAGCGCCCTGTCCGCCGTCCAGGACCGCAACGACGCGGACCTGCGCCCCTTCGCCCGCGCCGGCGGGAAGCTGATCCTGCTCCACGGCGCCGCGGACGAACTGGTCTCCCCGTACTCGACGAGCGACTACTACGAGCGGGTGCGGGCCGTGGCGGGCCCCCGGACGACGAACGCCTTCCTGCGCTACTACGTCGTGCCCGGGGCCAACCACGCCAACTTCGGGACGCCGGCGTTCGCGGCCGGCTGGGACTCGCTCACGGCCCTCGAACGGTGGGTGGACCGTTGGCAGGCGCCGGCGGACCAGGTCGTCACCGACCTGGCCCACCAGCGCACCCGGCCCCTCTGCGAATTTCCGGCGTGGCCGCGGTACCGGGCGGGTGATCCGGACCGCGCCGCGAGCTTCACCTGCGCCCGCTGACCCCGGATCAGCCGATGGCGACGGCGAAGACGTGCATCGCCGCGGTGCCCATGTTCGCCCCGTCGCTGACGTCCGGCAGCGTCACGTACTGCACGGTTTTGCCGGGCTGCAACGGGATCGGCGCGTAGTACAGGCTCACCTGCTGGTTCAGCCGTCCGCCGCTGTTGTTGAGGTAGGGGAGGGTGGTGAGGACGTCGCCGCCGGTCGCCGCGTTGGCCCACCAGTCGGCGAAGCTGACGGAGTGGGATTCGGTGGTGCCGTCGGTGTAGGTCACCGTCGCGGTGCCGCTCGGGCTGCCGTAGTCGCCGGCGCCGATCAGGCCCAACGTCTGCCCGGAGCCGGAGAGCGCGATGGTCTGCCCACCGGCGACTCCGCCGGCCACGACGTTGTCCGGGCTGCCGGGCTGGGCGTCCGGCCAGGTGAACGTCAGCCCGTCGTGGGTGAACGTGGCCCCCGGGGTGAGGCTCGGCGTCGCCGCGGCCAGCGCCTGCGCGGAGAAACTGGCGTTGCCGCCGTCGAAGTTGCCGGAGCCGGGACTGGCGTCGTCGCTGACGCCGACGTTGTTGTACGCCGCGGCCAGCGACGGGTACGGCGGGTGCGGCAGCAGCACGGTGGCCGCGTCCACGGAGGCACCCGGCCCGTTGGCCGAGGTGAAGGTGGCCTGGGCCGACACGGCGAATTTGCCGGGCTGGGCCGACGCCGGCACGGCGACCTCCCAGGTGGTGCTGACGGTCTGCCCGGCGGGAACCACGGGGAAGGTCGACGGCGAAGCCGCCTTCGCGGTCCAGCCGGCCGGCACGTCGAGCGTCAGGGTCACGTCCCGCAGCGGCCGCGCGCCCGCCGGGTTCGGCAGGGTGGTGGTGACGGGGTACGTGGTCCCGGCCTTCACCTGGGTGGGCGCGGCGAGCGTGAACGGCTGCTTGACCACCACCGGCGTGGTGCCGGTGACGCCGTCGACCGTGACGCTGATGGTCGTGACGCCGGGCGCCACCATGGTCACCTGCCCGGTCCGGCTGACCTGGGCCACCCGCGGATCGCTGCTGCGGTACCCGATCCGGGCGTGCGCGAGGTCGGTGAAC
Source organism: Amycolatopsis sp. CA-128772 (assembly GCF_002904295.1). GTDB lineage: Bacteria > Actinomycetota > Actinomycetes > Mycobacteriales > Pseudonocardiaceae > Amycolatopsis. The sequence goes on along the minus strand of NZ_PPHG01000025.1, from coordinate 134,308 downwards.
GACTGGTCGTCGCGCACCGCCTCGACGACGTGGTCGGCCGGCACGTGCCGGTCCGCCTGGCCGGTGTCGTCGGCGATCCACGGGTTCCTGCCGGTCAGGTCGAGGCGCTGGCCGGGCGCGAAGACGACCTGGCCGGGCTGCACGGTCACGTACCGCGTCTTCGGCGTGCGGGCGCCGGTGACGGTCACCGTGGCGCTGCCGGCGAGGTGATGGGCGTCGGCGCCCACGCCGAACCGGTACGGGCCGTCGTACACGACCTCGCGGTGCTTTCCCTCGTCCCACAACGCCAGGTCGCCGATCCGGACCGGGATGGCCAGGTGCTGGGTCTGGCCGGGGGAGAGCACGTTCGTCTTCCGGAAGCCGGCCAGGCGCTGCCGGGGCAGTTCCACGCCGGGCACGCCGAACGCCGTGGCCGCGTACAGCTGGGCGACGGTGGCGCCGGGGGTGCGGCCGGTGTTGGTCACGTCGACGTGCACGGTGACCTGCCCGTCGGCGGAGACGTTCCGGGTGTCGGCGTGCACGCGCGAGTAGGCGAAGTTCGTATAGGAAAGGCCGTAGCCGAAGGGGTACGCGGGGGTGCCGGTGAAGTACTGGTAGGTGCGGCCGAGCCCGCCGGTCTCCGACGGCTTGAGACCGTAGTTCTTCATGGCGGGCAATTGGGTGTCGTCGGCGTACCAGGTGAAGTTGAGGTGCCCGCTGGGGTTCTGCTTGCCGAACAGCACGTCGGCGAGCGCGGTGCCCTGGCTTTCCCCGTTGTAGGCGCTGAACACGATGGCCGGGACGCCGTCCTTGGCGTGGTCGAGGGAAACGGCGCCGCCGGCCTGGACGGCGAGCACGGTCCGGGGGTTGCCGGCCGCCTTGACCTGGTCGATCAGCGAGTCGTAGTTGCCCGGCAGGGCGATGCTGGTGCGGTCCCGGCCTTCGGTGGCGGTGTTCGTGTCCGTGCCGGCGAACACCACGACGAGGTCGGCGGTCTTCAGCGCGGCTTGCGTGGCCGCCGAGCAGCTCGCCGCCGTGGTGGCGCCGGTGGAGGTGCCGCACGCGTCGAAGGTGACGGTGGCGGCCGGGTTGGCCGCCTTCAGCGCGGCGGTGATGCCCTGCACGGCGGTCACCTGGACGGCGGGTTCGCCGGAGTAGCCGCCGAGGGTGACCTTCCCGGCCAGGTCCCCGACGACGACCACGTTGCCGAGTTTCGCGGGATCGGCGGGCAGCAGCGGCGCGGCGGCACCGGAAACGGCGTCGTTCTTCAGCAGCACCAACGAGTTCGCGGCGACCTTGGCGGCCAGCGCGTGGTGCGCGGCGCTCTGGATCTGGTCCTTGGTGATCCGCGTGTAGGCGACCCGGTCCGGCGGGTCGAATTCGCCGGTCTGCATCCGCGTGGTGAAGACGTGCACCAGGGCGTTGTCCAGCACGCCTTCGGAGAGCACCCCGGCCTTGATGGCCTCCTCGACGTTGGCCACGGTGGCTTCGGAGCCGGTGCAGTTGAGCTGGGTGCCGGCCCGCAGGGCGTAGGCCTGCCCACCGGCGGCCCCGGAAACCCGTTGCCCGGTGGCGGTGTTCGTCCACTGCGTCGCCGCGCCGGCGGTGGTGGAGGTCCAGCCGGGCGGCGCCCAGCCGTGGCTGCCCGGCGCGTAGACGTCCCCGACGGCACCGCAGTCGGAGGTGGTGTAGCCGTCGAAACCGTAGGTGCGCTGGGCGAGGGCGTTCGCGGTGTAGGTGTTCGCCGGCGCGGGCGTGCCGTTGATGGCGTTGTAGGAGGTCATCAGGCCGGAGACGTGCGCGTCCTGGATGAGGTGCCGGAACTGCGCGGTGTAGTAGTCGCGGATGTTGGCGTCGGTGGTGTCGGAGGAGTCGGCGTGCCGGTCGTTCTCGACGTCGTTGAGCGCGTAGTGCTTGGCGGTGGCGGCCACCTTCAGGTACGGCGTCATCGGCCGGCCGGACCGGGTCTGCCCCTGGTAGCCGTTGACGAACGCCCCGGCCATTTCGGCAACCAGGAAGGGGTCTTCACCGAACCCTTCGTCGGTCCGCCCCCACCGCGGATCCCGGTCGAGGTTGACGGTGGGCGCCCAGTAGGTGAGCGAGCCGTACCCGGCCTTGTCGGGCCCGATGTTGTTCTGCGCGACGCCCCACAGCGACTTGTCCAGCATGCCGCGGGCTTCGTCGGAGATCGCCGTGGTCTCCTGGTAGAGGAGGTCGGGATCCCAGGACATGGTGCTCGCGAGGTTGGTGGGGAAGCTGGTGGCGTGCACCCCGCCGGTGTCGGTGCCGTGATCGGTGTTGGCGCCGAGGGTGTTGAGGCCGTGCTGCCCTTCGCTCCAGTAGGTGTACTGCTGGACACCGAGCCGCGGAATGGCGGGAGCGCTGTTGGTCCGCAGCTGCAGGACCTTCTCGGGCAGGGTCATGCGCGAGACGAGATCGGCGGCGCGTTCGGCGAAGCTGTAGTGGGTGTCCCGGTAAACGGGAAGCAGATCGGGGGCGCCCGCCGAAGCGGCGGCGGTGAGGGTACCGGCGGCGATCGCGGCGGTGACCGCGGCGGCAGTCAGCCGCCGCCGGCCGGGGAGGAGCAAGGGCATCGGATCTCCGTCACAGAAGGTCGATGGCAGCGTCAGCTGCGGCCTGGTCCGTCATCGGTAGCAGCAGTTTCGAAGCGGTGGCAAGGAGCAGGTGGTAACGCAGAGGTCGCCGTCGGCGGAAATACGGAACCGGGTGAAATTTTCACACGCGCGAAGGATCATCTGCGCTCGATCAGGTGCCCGAATTGCCCGGACGGGTGGGTGAATCGAGCGGTGGCGCCGGTTTCGGCCACCGTTGTCGCGGGGACACTGCCGGGTCGGCCGCGGAGATGCGGGGTGAGCTGGGCGAACGTATCGAAAAGTGTCGCAGCACCGCGACGGGAATTTTGGTGGGGCCACGCCGGTTCCCGGATTTCGGCAGCTTCGGAGGGGCCGGCCGGGTCCGGTGCTGCGCTACGGTGGAGGTTCGGTTGCATCGATTCTGCGGAGGAGCGATGAACCCGACGGACAGGAACGCCGACAAGGCGGTACCCGTTCCGATGGATGGCACCCGATCGGAGCTGTCCGGCACGGCCAGTGACGTAGTCCAGGCGCGGGACGTCAGCGGGGGCGTACATTTTCACCGGTCTGGCCCAGCCCGGCGGGACGTGCCCCGGCAATTGCTCGGTGACGTCCGGGGATTCGTGAATCGGTCGGCCGAACTGGGCCGGCTGGACCGGGTCCTGTTCCCCTTGGGCCCGGACGCCGCTCACCTCACGGTGATCGTCGGAACCGCCGGAGTCGGGAAAACCGCGTTGGCCCTTCGCTGGGCCCACCGCACCCAGGACCAGTTCCCCGACGGCCAGTTGTACGTGAACCTCCGCGGCTACGATCCGGGCACGCCGATCACCGCCGAACAGGCGCTCGACCGGTTCATCCGGGCGTTGGACGTACCCCCGGGCCGCATTCCCGCCGACCTGGAGGCCAAGGCGACGCTCTACCGGTCGTTGCTGGCCAACCTCCGCGTCCTCGTCGTCCTGGACAACGCCGAGAGCGTCGGGCAGGTGCGGCCCCTCATCCCGGGCAGCGACGGCTGCCGGGTCATCGTCACCAGCCGGAACCGGCTCGCCGGGCTCATGGCCCGCGACGGTGCCCAGCGGGTCATCGTCGAAGTCCTCCCGGAATCGGAGTCGGTCGAGCTGATCACCGCCATCACCGCGGACTACCGCGCCCAGGACGATCCCGCCGACATCGCCGAGCTCGCCCGGCTGTGCGCCTGCCTGCCGCTGGCGCTGCGGATCGCCGCCGAACGGGCGGCGACCCGGCCGTGGATGCCGCTGGGACAGCTCATCCAGGACCTGCGGGACGAATCCGGGCTCTGGGACGCCCTGACCGCCGAAGACGGCGAAGAAGCGGACGGCGTGCGCGCGGTGTTCGCCTGGTCCTACCGGGCTCTCCCGGTCGACGCGGCCAGGATGTTCCGCCTGCTCGGCCTGCACCCCGGGCCCGAATTCAGCGTCCAGGCGGCCGCCGAGCTGGCGGACGTCACCGTGCTGGACGCACGTCGGCTGCTGGACTCCATCTGCGGCGTTCACCTGATCGAGCAGACCGCGCCGGACCGCTACGAGTTCCACGACCTCCTGCGCGCGTACGCCACGAACGCCGCCCACCACCAGGACTCCCTGGAAGAGCAGTACGCCGCACTGAGCCGGGTGCTCGCGTGGTACCTGCACGTCGCCCACGCGGCCGGGACGGCCATGCGGACACCGGCCCGGCTCCTCCCGCCGACCGCCCTGCCGGCCCCTTCGACGGTGCCCGGTTTCCCGGCCTACCTCGACGGCGCCCGGTGGTACGAAGCCGAGTGGGCCAACCTCCTCGCCGCCGTCCAGGCCGCGGAAAAGTCGGGGCTCGACCGCGTGTCCTGGCAACTGGCGCTGATGCTGCGGCCGTACTTCACCCGGGACGCGACGATCGCCGACCGGCTGCAGGTGATCGAGACGGCGCTGGGCGCCGCCCGGCGCGATGGCGACAGCGTGGCCGAAGCGGAAGCGTTGTTTGCGCTCGGCAGCGCCTATTCCGCCCAGCACCGGCTGGCCGACGCGGTCCGCGTGCACCGGGAGGTGCTCCGGCTCCGCCGGGAAATCGATGACCGCGAAGGGGAATTGCTGTCGGTCAACATGCTCGGCGTGCTCTTCCTCATGCAGCGCCGGTTCACCGAAGCCATCGAGCAGCTGGAGTCGGCCCGGGTGCTTTCACGCGAACGCGATGACACCGAACGGGAGGCGACCGCGCTGTTCAACCTCGCCGAGGCCTACACCGGTTCCCGGCGGTACCCCGAGGCGATCGAAACCGCGACTCGCAGCCTGCTGCTGAGCCGGGAACTCGGCGATGAGCGGCGGGAACTGGTCGCGCTCGTCATGCTGGCGCGCGCCCAGGCTGATTCGGCCGAAGACGGACGGGAAGAAGCGCTCGTATCGGCCGGAACGGCGCTCGACCTCGCCCGGGCCCGCAACGAGGACCGCAACGAGGGCTGGGTGCTCCTCGAGTACGCCCGGATCCAGCGGCTCAACGGCCTGTTCAACGACGCGCTCGTGTCCTGCCAGCGCGCCACCACCCTGCACCGGGCGCTCGAAGACCGGGCCAGGGAGGCGGCGGCGCTGGACGGCACCGGGGAGGCCTACCAGGGGCTGGAACGCGCAGCGGACGCCGTTCCGTTCCACCGCCGGGCGGTGACGATCTTCCGGCAGCTGGACGACCGCTGGCCGCTCGCGGTCGCGCTCGGCAACCTCGGCGCGGCCTTGGCGGCGACGGATGCCGCCGAAGCGCGGGCCTGCCGGCAAGAGGCGTACGAACTGTTCGAAGGCTATGCCGATCCGCAGGCGCGGGAGAACGCGGCGCGGATCGGCCGGCTGCTCGGCTGAGCACCGGTCTACGGGCCGGCGGCCTGGTCTCGCGGCGAGCACGCCGGCATCGGCGAGCAGTCGTTGCCGCCGCCTCGCTCGGCGAAGCGGGCGGAGATCGCCGCCATTCGCGGACCGGCGAGAATCACGTCCACCGGCTCCCGGTGGACGTTCCCGATCCGGATCCACCGCGCCATCACGCAGGGCGACACATTGCCGAGCGGGTCGACGGCCGCCATTTCCTGGGCGCATTGACCGCACAGTTCGGCGGCCGGAGGGCGGGGGGCCGCGGGAGCCGCGGCCGATTTCCCGGAACCGGCCCACGGTGACGTGCTCGACCCCGAGGGCGGCGAGATCCGCGCACGCCCGGTCCGCCACCGCGCCGGACCCGACCACCGCCACCCGGATCCGCACCCCCGCCCGAACGGCCCGGGCGATGTTCGCGCGCGTCCGGGCGTGGCTGCCCCGCAGCCCGGTGAGGGCGTCGTGGGCCGCGGCATCGGCGGTGTAGTAGGACGTGGCCACGGACACCCCCGGGCGCAGGTAGCGGGACCACCAGGTCCGGCTGACCCGCACCAGGTTGGTGAACACCTCGACGCGCATCCCCAGGGCCAGCGCGTGGTCGACCAGACCGGCGCACTCGGGGTGCAGCGTCGGCTCACCGCCGATGAACTGCACCGCTTCGACGCCGGATCCGGCCGCCGCGTCCAGTACCCGCCGCCAGTCCGCGCCGGTCATGGTGCCGTGCCCGCCCCGCGGCGAAGATTCCGCGTAGCAGTGGGCACAGGACAGCTGGCAACGCCCGGTCAGTTCCAGCGCGAGTGATCTGATGCGCGTGCCGGCTGGCATCGGTTCTCTCCCCTTCCCCGGCCACAGAGCGAGAGCGCGTTCACGAAGGGTCGCAGGTAGTTCGCGGAGGGTCAATGGCCCGGGACGCGCGGCTCAGCCGGGAAAAGAATCGCCGTGGCCGCGATTCATGACAAATCCGTGACAAGAAGCAGTCACGGCCGCCGGTAGAGGGTGATCGCGTGGCCCACCTCGTCGATCTGCGCACTTTCCCGGATCAGCGCCGCCAGCCGGCCGTCCGCCTTGGCGGCCGCCGAATCCGATACCACCAGCAGGCCGCGTACCTCCGACGGCGGCACCGCCAGCGGGTCCGAAGCCTCGATGCCGTAGTACGACGGCACTCCGCTGCCCTTGTACACCAGCCACACCCGCTCGCCGGGGTACCGCGAGCGCAGGCGTTCGCCCAGCCGGCCCAGGTCCTGGCCCCAGTCGACGTTCGAATCGTGCAGGCGCAGATGGGTTGCCGCCGGGCCGCCGAATGCTTCGTTCGCGTACGGCACGTAATACGGGTACGTCCGCAGGGAACTCACCGCCGAAAACACCACCAGCCCCGCCACCACCACCTGCACCCCGCGCCGGCGCAGCAGCACCACGCCGCCCGCCGCGACGGCCAGGAACATCGGCACGAAGACCGCGTACCGGACGCCGAGGTCGCGGCTGCCCGTCATCGCCGACGCCAGCAGCACCGCCGCGGGGACCAGCACGTAAGGGGCCGCCGGGCGCAGCCGGGGGATCGCCGTCAATACCACCGCGCCGAACGCCCACAACGCCAACGCGCCCAGCGGTGTCTTCACCAGCAGTGCCGCCGGCAGGTAATACCACAGCGACCCGGCGTGCTGCGTGCCGAACAGGAACGTCGTCCACACCTGGTCTTCGAAGCCGAACTGGACGCGCATCCCGGCCAGGTACGGCTCCGGCAACGGCAGCCAGGCGGCGAGCGCACGTACGCCCCGCAACGGCGGCAGGCCCGGTGGTGTCACCCAGCGCACCTGCGGGTCGACGACCGAGTAGGACGCCCACACCACCGCGATCGCCAGCAGCGCCACCGAAGTGGCCGCGGCGGCCAGGCGCCGGACACGGCCTTCCGGCGCGCGCCAGGCCGGCAGCACGACCAGGAGCAGCACCACGGGAACCGCGGCCAGGGCGCTCATCTTGGTCGCGACGGCCGCGCCGAGGGCGAGTCCCGTCAGGGGCAGGTACAGCGTGGGACGCCGGCGGGTGCGCCACGCCAGCCACGCCGACGTCACCAGGAACCCGGCCACCGGCACGTCCAGGGTGGCCAGCGACCCGTGCGCGATGAGGTCGGGGGAGAAGGCGGACAGCCCCAGCGCCACCAGGCCGCCGGCCGGGCCGGCCAGGTCGCGGGCGAACGCGAAGACCACCAGCCCGAACAGCAGCGTCAGCACGATCACCGGCAACCGGGCCAGCAGCAACAGGTGCCCGGGGTCCCGGCCCGATTCGTACAGCACGTGCCGGCCCAGCTGCGTCTGGTCGCCGGTGAACGCCGGGTCGAGGTGGACGCCGGCGAAGGCCGGCCCGGTCGCGATGATCAGCTTGCCCAGCGGCGGGTGTTCCGGGTTGTACCGCAGGCTGTGCTGCTCCAGGTACACCACCGCGGTGCCCGCGTAGACCGGCTCGTCGATCGTCGGGGACTGCGCGACCGCCGTGGTGAGCATCGCGATCGCCATCTCCGCGAGCAGCGCGGCGACGACGAGCGCGTACAGCCACCGCCGGGCGCGCCCACGCGCCCCCGGCGGTGACACCGCCGGGGGCTCGGCCGTGCCCGGCGGCCGGCTGGTCAAGAGGGACAACCCGCAGCACGTCCTTCCGTCCGGGGACACCTCCTCCATTGGACGCCCGGCCGGCCCCCGGGTTCAGCCGGGCTGTCCGGCGGCGCGCACCGCGGCGGCGACAGCGAGCAGTGTCCCGATCGGATCGTCGCCGAGCGGGTGGACGCCGACGTGATCCGCGCCGGCGTCCCGGTGGGCCAGCAACCGGGCCGCGACGGTGGCCGCGTCGCCGTGCGCGACGAGCGCGTCGATGAGCCGGTCGCTCCCGCCGAGGTCCTCGTCGGTGAAGCCGAGGCGCCGGAGGTTGTTCGCGTAGCTGGTGACACCCAGCGCGGTGCCGGGCGGCTGCGACCGGGCCGTCGCGCGAGCCCGTGCGGCATCCGGTTCCACGAGGGCGAAGTGGCCGGGCAGCAGGAGTTTGCCCGCGCCGAGGATCGCGCGCGCCCGCCGGGTGTGCTCGGCCGGGACCATGCAGGGCACGCTGCCGGCCGTGCGGTCACGGGCCAGGCGCAGCATCTTCGGCCCCAGCGCGGCGATCACCGTGCGGCCGGCCGGGACGCCCGCCTGGGCCAACCGGTCCAGATAGGACACGAGCGTGTCGTACGGCGAAGCGTATCCGCGGTCGGCTTCGCGGTGCCCGATCCCGACGCCGAGCACGAACCGGCCGGGGTGCCGGGCTTCGATGCGGTGGTAGGAGTCGGCGACGGTGTCCGCGTCGGCGGTCCACACGTTCACCACGCTCGTGGCGACGGTCAGCCGGGTGGACGCGTCGAGCAGCTGCTCGGCGAGGCCGAGGCCGGCCGGCGGCGAGGCGTCCAGCCAGAGCGTGCCGTAGCCGGCCCGCTCGAGGCGCGCGGCGCTGTCCGGGGTCAGCTGGTGCTCGCGCAGGTGGGCGCCGAGCAGGCCGAATTCGAGGGTCATGGCCCGACTCCAGCACCGCGGCCGGTGGCGAACCAGGGCCAAGATCGACGCGCAGCGATAACCTGGCGGCATCGTCGCAGGGGAGGTCCGGTGGAGCTGCGGGCGTTGCGGTACTTCGTCATGGTCGCCGACGAGCTGCACTTCGGCCGCGCGGCCGAGCGGCTGCACATCGCCCAGCCGGCGGTCAGCCGGCAGATCGCGCGGCTGGAACGCGAACTCGGCGTCCGGCTGTTCGACCGGTCGCCGCGCCGGGTCCGGCTCACCGCAGCGGGGCAGCAGGTCCTCGACGCGGCGCGGGCGGCCCTCGCGGCCGCCGACCGGGTCCGGGTGGTGGCTCGCGAGCAGGCCGGTGTCATGCGCATCGGGACCGGCCCGGGGCAGTTCACCGCCCGCCTGGAACGCGGGATCGACGCGCTGCGCGAGCGGGCCCCGGGGTTCGGCGTGGTGCTCGTCGACCTGCCGCTGCCCGCCCGGCTGAACGCGCTGCGGCAGGGGAGATCGACCTGGCGCTGGCGCGGGGCGTGCGGGCGGCACCCGGGCTGCGGGTGCTGCCGGCGTGGACGGAGGCCCTGTTCGCGGTGGTGTCCGCGCGGCACCCGGCCGCCGGCCGCGCCGGGATCGCGGTGGCCGAACTGGCCACCGGGCCGCTGCGCACGGCCCGCGACCACGACCTGCCGGCCGGCGTCCTGCCGGGGCCCGGCGCTCCGGTCCGGGCGGGCATGGTCCAGGACACGATCGTCGAGGTCGGCTCCGATCCCCGCAGCTGGACGGTGCTGGCCGCCGACCAGGTGGCCGAGATCCGCTCCGCCCGGGTGCGCGCCATCCCGCTCGAACCCCGCACGACCGTCACCGGCAGCGTCGTCGTCCCGGACGACCTCCCGGACACCTGCGCGGCCGCCCACCGGAGCGCGTTCGGCGGCTGACCGGGCACGCCGGTGCGCGGACTCCATGACACGGACCGCGCAAGCAAGTATCGTCCCACAGTGCGAGACAGTGGATCGATCACGCGCGAACTCCTTAAAGTCCTCGATCGTCACTCGATCGGCTGAACCTTGAAGGTGTTGTGGCCCTCCCCGCCCTGCCGCCCCTCGCGGCGCGCTCCCTGCCCGCCGCGGTGTGGCGCGCCGTCCGCTCCGGGCGGTGGACGTCCGTCTGCGCCCTCCTGGTCGTCGTCATCGTGCTGCTCGCCGCCGCGGCCGACCTGTTCGTCCTGGCCGAGGGGCAGAGCCTGACCCCGGACATCGGCACGCTCGGCCCGACCGGCCTGCCCGCGGGCCCGCTGGGCGGGGTGAGCGGCGCGCACTGGTTCGGCGTCGAGCCGCTGACCGGCGTCGACCTGTTCGCGCTGGTCGCCCACGGGGCCCGGACGTCGCTGCTGGTCGGCCTGGGTGCCACCGTGTTGGGCACCGTGCTCGGCGTCCTGCTCGGGGTCAGCGCGGGCTACCTCGGCGGCTGGTGGGACCGCGTGGTGACGTGGACCGCCGACGTCATCCTCGGGTTCCCGTACCTGATCTTCATGATCGCCCTCGGCGCGGTGCTGCCGGTGGACTTCCCGCGCCAGGTGACCCTGATCGTCGTGCTGGGGCTCTTCGGCTGGCCGCGGGTGGCCCGGATCGTCCGCGCCCAGGCGCTGAGCCTGGCCAAGCGCGACTTCGTCGCCGCGGCCCGGGTGGCCGGCGCCGGGCCGTGGCACGTGTTCACGAAGGAGCTGCTGCCCAACCTGTGGGCGCCGATCATCGTGGTGGCCAGCCTGACCGTCCCGTCGATGATCGGCAGCGAGGCCGCGCTGTCGTTCCTCGGCGTCGGGGTCCTGCCGCCGACCCCCAGCTGGGGCCGGACCATCAGCGCGGCCATCGACTTCTTCGAGACCGACCCGCTGTACCTGGTCTTCCCCGGGCTGCTGCTGTTCCTCGTCACGCTGGCCTTCAACGTCGTCGGCGACGCGATCCGCGACGCGCTCGACCCGCGCTCCGGAGGCACCGCCTGATGCGCACCGCCCGCTTCGCCGCCACCCGCTTCGCCGGGATGCTGCTGGTCCTGCTCGTCGTCGCCTTCGTGACTTTCGTGGTGTTCTACGTCCTGCCCGCCGACCCGGCGCGGATGGCGTGCGGCCGCCCGTGCTCCCCGGCGGGACTGCAGCTCGCCCGGGAGTTCATGGGCTACGACGTCCCGTGGTACCGGCAGTTCCTGGACTTCCTCGGCGGCATCGTCGGGGGCCGCACGTTCGGCACCGGCAGCGCGGCGATCCACTGCACCGCCCCCTGCTTCGGCTGGGACTTCCAGAACAACGTCGACGTGCTCGGCGAGATCGGCGGCCGGATCGAGGTCAGCTTCTCGGTGGCGCTGGGCGCGGCCGCGATCTGGATCGTCGCCGGCGTCGGCCTCGGCGTGCTGTCGGCGCTGCGGCGCGGCACCGCCGCCGACCGGATCACGATGGCCGCCGCCATGGCCGGCGTGTCGATGCCCGCCTACCTGGCCGGGATGATCGGCATCACGATCTTCGCCTTCGCCCTCGACGTCGTCCCGAAGTCCGGGTACGTGCCGCTGACCGAGAACCCGGCGCAGTGGGCGTGGCACCTCGTGCTGCCGTGGTTCGTGCTGGCCTTCCTGCACGCGGCGATCTACGCGCGGCTGACCCGCGGCCAGATGCTGGAAACCCTCGGCGAGGACTACATCCGCACCGCGCGGGCGAAGGGCCTCACCGAGCGGAAGGTCGTCGGCCGGCACGCGCTGCGCAACGTCCTGCTGCCGGTGGTCACGGTGTTCGGCGTCGACCTCGGCGGGCTGCTGGCCGGGACGGTGATCACCGAGCGGATCTTCGGCATGGCCGGGGTCGGGCGGCTGCTCGTCGACGCGATCGCGTCGCTCAACCTGCCCGTGCTGCTGGGCGTGACGCTGTTCTCGGCCCTGCTGGTCACGGTCCTGAACTTCCTGGTCGATCTCTGCTACGGCGCGCTCGATCCGCGTGCGCGCCTCGTCTGAAGGGGACACGATGAAACAGCTGCGGTTCGCCGCGGGGGTGCTGGCCGCCGTCATGCTGCTGACGGCGTGCGGCGCGAACGACGCACCCACCACGCAGGGCGGCTCCGTCAAGCCGGGCGGGAACCTGCTCCTGCTCAACGACGCGCCCTCGATCACGTGGGACCCGGCGAAGAGCTCGAACCTGGTCGTCACCACGCTCGGGCTGATCCACCGGCGGCTGACGTCGTGGGACGTCGCGCCGGGCAAGGACACCACGATCGTGCCCGACCTGGCCACCGACACCGGGCAGCCGAGCGACGGTGGCAAGACGTGGACGTTCACCCTCAAGGACAACCTCAAGTACGCCGACGGCACGCCGATCAAGAGCGAGGACGTCAAGTGGGGTCTGGAGCGCTCGTTCGCGCCCGCCTTCTCCGGCGGCCTGGCCTACCACAAGGACCTGCTTTCGCCGGGCCTGGCGTACAAGGGCCCGTTCGACGGCGCCAAGGAACTCGACACCGTCCGGACGCCGGACGCGAAGACGATCGTCTTCCACCTCGCGCGCGCCTACGGCGACTTCAACTGGGTCGCCAGCACGCCGGCGTTTTCCCCGGTGCCGAAAGGCAAGGGCGCCGAAGCGAACTACGGTGACCACCCGGTCGCGTCCGGCCCCTACCAGCTGGAGAACTACCAGCGCGGCAAGTCGGCGAAGCTGGTGCGCAACCCGAACTGGAGCCGCGACGAGGACAAGACGCGGCTGGCCTACGCGGACACCGTCGACTTCGAGCTCGGCCAGGACACCAGCGTCATCTCCAAGCGGCTGATCGACGACACCGGCAAGGACCGCGCCGGCTTCGGCATGTCGTTCGCCTCGCCGGCCCAGCTGGCCCAGATCCAGGGCAACGCGTCGGCGAAGGCCCGGCTGGTGACGTCCGAATCCGGGGCGCTGGCCTACCTGTCGCTGAACACCCAGCGCGGCACCCTGACGAACCCGAAGGTGCGCCAGGCCTTCCAGTACGCCGTCGACAAGGCCGCCTACCAGGTGGCCAGCGCGGGCAGCGCCCAGCTGGCCGGCGACGTCGCCACCACGCTGATCACGCCCGGCCTGCAGGGCCGCGAGCAGTACGACCTGTACCCGGCGCCGCCGTCCGGTGACGTGGCGAAGGCCAAGCAGCTGCTGGCCGAAGCGGGCTTCCCGAACGGGCTCGAGGGCCTGGTCCTGGCCACCCACAACGAAAACGGCTACCCGGAGAAGGCCGCGGCGATCCAGGCGTCGCTGGCGCGCGCGGGTATCAAGATCACCATCAAGCCGCTCGACGACGACACCTACACGTCCGAAGTGGACACCAAGGGCCTCTCGGACTACGACCTGACGCTCACCTCGTGGCAGCCCGACATCCCGTCGGCCAACGCGAACATCCAGCCGCTGTTCCAGTCCACCGAGATCGGCAACGGCGGGTACAACGAGTCGCGGTACAGCAACCGCGACGTCGACCGGCTGATCGCCGAGGCACAGGCCACTGTGGACCCGGCCGAGGCCGGGAAGAAGTGGGCGGCGCTGGACAAGAAGATCCTCGCCGACTCGCCGGTCGTGCCGCTGATCTACACCCGCAACTCGTTCCTGCACGGCTCGCAGGTGGGCGGTGTGCAGATCGGCCGCTTCCCGGCGTACGTCGACTACCGCAAGTTCGGGCTCGTCCAGTGACCGCAGCCGGGCTCCTGCGGCTGCACGACGTGGCGGTCTCGTTCGGCGACGTCGAGGCCGTCCGCGGGGTCGGCTACGAGGTCCGCGCGGGCGAGGTCGTCGCGGTGGTCGGGGAGTCCGGCTCCGGCAAGACGGTCACCGCGATGTCGCTGCTCGGCCTGCTCCCGCCCACGGCCCGCGTCACGGGCCGCGCGGAGCTGGCCGGGCGGGACCTCTACGCGATGACACCGGCCGAGCTGCGGGAGGTCCGCGGCGGCCGGGTCGGCATGGTGTTCCAGGAGCCGATGAGCGCGCTGAACCCGGTGTTCACCGTCGGGGACCAGCTCCTCGAGGCGATCCGGACGCACCGGTCCGGGCCGGCCGCCGCCGCCCGGGACCGGGCGATCGAGCTGCTCGGGCTGGTCGGGCTGCCGAATCCGCGCGAGCGGTTCCGCTCGTACCCGCACGAGCTGTCGGGCGGGCAGCTGCAGCGGATCGTCATCGCGATGGCGGTGGCGAACGAGCCGGAGCTGCTGATCGCCGACGAGCCGACCACCGCGCTGGACGTCACCGTGCAGGCGGACATCCTCGAGCTGCTGCGGGACCTGCGCGAGCGGCTCGGGACGGCGATCCTGCTGATCACGCACGACATGGGCGTGGTCGCCGACCTCGCCGACCGGGTCGTGGTGATGCACGACGGCCGCGTGGTCGAGCAGGGCGACGCCGGGCGGATTTTCACCGCCCCGGCCGAGGACTACACGCGGCAACTGCTCGGCTCGGTGGTTTCGCTCAGCAGCGCGGCGACGTCCGGGCTCGAACGCGCGGTGACCGCGGAGATCTCGGCGGGGCCGGCGCACGTCGCGGCGGCGGAGCACCCGGCGGTGGCGTCGGTGCCGGACGTCCCGGCCGAGGCGCCGCTGCTGCGCGTGACGGACCTGGCGGTCACCTACCGCGGCCGGTTCCGCGCGCTGGCCGTGCACGCCGCGGCGGGGGTGAACCTGCACGTGGAGCCGGGCGAGGTGCTCGGCCTGGTCGGGGAGTCGGGCTCGGGCAAGAGCACGGTGGCCCGCGCGGTCACCGGCCTGCTCGCGCCCACGGCGGGCTCGGTGCACATCGGCGACGCGGACATCACGCGCGTCCGCGGCCGGGCGGCGAAGGCGCTGCGCCGCCGGATCGGCGTGGTGTTCCAGGACCCGCTGTCTTCGCTGAACCCGCGCACGACGGTGGGGGAGAGCGTCGCGACCCCGCTGCGGCTGCACCGCGCGGTGCGTTCGTCTGAAGTGGACGGCCGGGTGGCGGAGCTGCTTTCCGCGGTGCAGCTGTCGCCGTCTTTGGCGGCGCGTTACCCGCACGAGCTGTCGGGCGGCCAGCGGCAGCGAGCGTGCATCGCCCGCGCGCTGGCGTTGCGCCCGGACCTGCTGGTGGCCGACGAGCCGACGAGCGCACTGGACGTGACGATCCAGGCCCGCATTTTGGACCTGCTGCGCGAGCTGCGGCACGAGTTCGGCTTCGCGTGCCTGTTCATCAGCCACGACCTGGCGGTGATCGAGCAGCTGGCCGACCGCGTCGCGGTGATGCACCGGGGCCACGTGGTGGAGCAGGGCCCGGCGAAGGAGGTGCTGACGTCCCCGGCCCACGCGTACACGCAGCGGCTGCTGTCGGCGGCGCCGGTCGCGGACCCGGAGGCCCAGCGCCGGCGCCGCGAAGCCTGGCGGCGGCTGCGCTGAGGGTGACGTCCGGGAGAGGGCTGGTCGCAGCGGGCGGCTCGGCTCGCCGGTCGGGCGTTTGGCGCGACACCCGCGCCGAGCGCGGTGCCATCCCCGGCCTCCCTCACCCGGCCGGCCGGCCTCCCCGGACAGCACCGCCGAAACAGCTCCAGGTGCTCGCGCTGCGTGTCCCGCCACCGCCCCGGTGTCCGGCTGTTCGGGCTCGGCCACGGCAGGAAGCCGTCCGTCCCGGCCTTCGGCGCGCGGAATTCCACCACTTTCGACGTCGCCGGCCACGACCGCAACCTCGGCCCCGGGACCGGTTCGTTCGCCGACCTGACCCGCATCACGGCCGGCCCACCGACGTCCGGGTCGTGACAGCGGCCAATGTTAGCGCTAACGTGCCACCCGCGTCCTCCTCTCAGCGACGAACGGAGAACCCCGGTGAACTCCTCCTTCACCCGGCGGCGATTGCTGCAAGCCGTCGGAGCAACCGCCCTCGCCTCGGCTGCCGGACCCGTCCTGGGCGGCGCACTCGCCCGGGCGGCCACCGATCCCGTCCGCTCGGAGATCGGGGTGTCGGCCTTCCCGTTCGACCTCGGCCAGGTGCGGCTGACCGCGAGCCGGTGGCTGGACAACCAGAACCGGACGCAGAACTACCTGCGGTTCGTCGACGTCGACCGGCTGCTGTACAACTTCCGCGCCAACCACCGGCTTTCCACCGCCGGCGCGGCCACCAACGGCGGCTGGGACGCGCCGAACTTCCCGTTCCGCAGCCACGTCCAGGGCCACTTCCTGACCGCGTGGGCGCAGCTGTGGGCCGTCACCGGCGACACCACGTGCCGGGACAAGGCCACGCGCATGGTGGCCGAACTGGCCAAGTGCCAGGCCAACAACGGGTCCGCCGGGTTCGGCGCCGGGTACCTGTCCGGCTTCCCGGAGTCCGACTTCGACGCCCTCGAAGCCGGGAAACTTTCGAACGGCAACGTGCCCTACTACTGCATCCACAAGACGCTGGCCGGCCTGCTCGACGTGTGGCGGTACGCCGACAGCACGCAGGCGCGCGACGTCCTGCTGAACCTCGCCGGCTGGGTCGACCGGCGCACCGCGAGACTGAGCTACAGCCAGCAGCAGTCCGTGCTGAACACCGAGTTCGGCGGCATGAACGCGGTGCTGACCGACCTCTACCAGTACACCGGCGACGCGCGGTGGCTGACCGTCGCGCAGCGGTTCGACCACGCCGCGGTGTTCGACCCGCTCGCGGCGAACCGGGACCAGCTCAACGGGCTGCACGCCAACACGCAGGTCCCCAAGTGGATCGGCGCCGCGCGGGAGTACAAGGCCACCGGCACCACCCGCTACCGCGACATCGCCACCAACGCGTGGAACATCACCGTCGGCGCGCACACCTACGCCATCGGCGGCAACAGCCAGGCCGAGCACTTCCGCGCGCCCAACGCCATCGCCGCGTACCTCAACCAGGACACGTGCGAAAGCTGCAACACCTACAACATGCTCAAGCTGACCCGGGAACTGTTCGCGCTGTACCCGGACCGCGCCGACCTGGCCGAGTACTACGAACGGGCGTTGCTCAACCAGATGATCGGCCAGCAGAACCCGGCCGACAGCCACGGGCACATCACCTACTTCAGCTCGCTCAACCCGGGTGGCCGCCGCGGCGTCGGCCCCGCCTGGGGCGGCGGGACGTGGAGCACCGACTACAACTCGTTCTGGTGCTGCCAGGGCAGCGGGCTGGAAACCCAGACGAAGCTGGCGGACTCGATCTACTTCCGCAGTGACACGACCCTGATCGTCAACATGTTCCTGCCGTCGGTGCTGAACTGGACCCAGCGCGGCATCACCGTCACCCAGACCACGTCCTACCCGGCGAGCGACACGACGACGTTGACCGTCACCGGCAACGTCAGCGGGAGCTGGGGCATGCGCATCCGGATCCCGAGCTGGGCCGCCGGGGCGACGATCAGCGTCAACGGCGTCGCGCAGAACGTGACCGCCAGCCCCGGCAGTTACGCGACACTGACCCGGTCCTGGGTCTCCGGCGACGCGGTCACCGTCCGGCTGCCGATGAAGGCGGTTCTGCGGCCCGCCAACGACAACGCGAACGTCGCGGCGATCACCTACGGCCCGGTGGTACTGGCCGGCAACTACGGCAGCAGCACGCTCGGCGCGTTGCCCGCCCTCGACCAGAGCTCGATCACCCGCACCAGCAGCACGGCACTGGCCTTCACGGCCAAGGCCAACGGCTCGACGGTCAACCTGGTGCCCTTCCACGACGCCCAGGGCTTCAACTACACGGTCTACTGGAACACCGGCGGCGGGTCCGGCGGGACGACGTCCCGGCTGGTCAACGTGGGCAGCGGGCTGGTGCTGGGCATCGAGAACATGTCCACCGCCGACGGCGGCCGCGCGCTGCAGTGGTCGGACAGCGGAACCGCCGACCACAACTGGGAAGTCGTCACCGACGGCACCGCCGTCCGGCTCCGCAACGCCAACAGCGGCAAGGTGCTCGGGGTCCGCGACATGTCGACCGCGGACAACGCGCAGGTCCTGCAGTGGTCGGACAACGGCACCGCCGACCACCGGTGGACCGTCGCCGACCAGGGCGACGGCACGGTGAAACTGCGCAACGTCAACAGCGGCAAGCTGCTGACGATCGAGAACGGCTCGACCGCCGCCGGGGCGTACGCCACGCAGGGCCCCGACAACGGCGCCGCCGCCACCCGGTGGCGGATCGTGCGCAACGGCTGAGGGCGGGCCGGCCGGAGACGTAGTCCCCGGCCGGCCTCCCGCCCCCGGGCCCGGGGGCCGGCGCCAGGTAAGTTTCACGGTTTCGAAAGTTGATCGAAACTTTTTGCCTGCGCCGGAATGCCGTGTTGTGCTGGCCTTCCAGCTTGGAAGGAGACCACGGATGGCAGAGAGTTCGACGGACCCGCGCCGCCAACGGCGGTGGTGGCGGTTGCCGGCCACCCGAGTTCTGGCGGGGATGACCACCGTCGCCGCGACCGCGGCCGTGCTGGTGGCGGCGCCCGGTGCGGACGCCGCCGCGAGCACGCTCGGCGCCGCGGCCGCGCAGTCGGGCCGGTACTTCGGCACGGCGATCGCCGCCAGCCGGCTCAGCAACTCGGCCTACACCACCATCGCGGCCCGCGAGTTCAACATGGTGACGCCCGAGAACGAGATGAAGCCGGACGCGACGGAGCCCAACCAGAACCAGTTCAACTTCTCCTCGGGCGACCAGATCTACAACTGGGCGGTCAGCCACGGCTCGCGGGTGCGCGGGCACACGCTCGCCTGGCACGCGCAGCAACCCGGCTGGATGCAGAACATGGGCGGCAGCAACCTGCGCAACGCCATGATCAACCACATCCAGAAGGTGATGGCCCACTACCAGGGCAAACTCGCCTACTGGGACGTGGTGAACGAGGCGTTCAACGAGGACGGCAGCCGACGGCAGTCGAACCTGCAGAGCACCGGCAACGACTGGATCGAGGTCGCGTTCCGGACCGCGCGCGCCGCCGACCCGTCGACCAAGCTCTGCTACAACGACTACAACATCGACAACTGGAGCTACGGCAAGACCCAGGGCGTCTACCGGATGATCCAGGACTTCAAGTCCCGCGGGGTGCCGATCGACTGCGTGGGCCTGCAGGCCCACTTCACCGGCGGCAGTTCCGTCCCGGGCAACTTCCAGACCACGCTCTCCAGCTTCGCGGCGCTCGGCGTCGACGTGGCGCTGACCGAGGTCGACGTCACCAACGCGAACACCTCGCAGTACTCGGCACTGACGCAGGCGTGCATGAACGTCGCCCGCTGCGTCGGCATCACCGTCTGGGGCGTGCGGGACAGCGACTCGTGGCGGTCCAGTGAAAGCCCGCTCCTGTTCGACGGCAACGGCAACAAGAAGGCCGCCTACACCTCGGTGCTGAACGCCCTCAACGCCGCCGGTCCCGGTCCGACCTCGACCACTCCGACGGGTCCCACGACCACTCCCACGGACACCACGACCCCGACGACCACCCCCACGAACCCGGGCGGGGGCAGTTGCACGGCCACACTGTCGGCCGGGCAGTCCTGGGGTGACCGGTACAACCTCAACGTCTCGGTCAGCGGGTCCTCGTCGTGGACGGTCACGATGAACGTGCCCAGCCCCGAGCGGATCAGCACCACCTGGAACATCAACGCCACCTGGCCGAGCAGCCAGGTGCTCGTCGCGACACCCAACGGCAGCGGCAACAACTGGGGTGTCACCATCATGACCAACGGGAACTGGACCTGGCCCAGCGTCAGCTGCAGTACCTCCTGACCATCGCAAGTGCGTGCGGCCACCTCGGATTCCCCGAGGTGGCCTCACGGCTTTTCGCGGTGGGCCATCAGGGCCAGGCGGCAGCAGAGCTGGTGGCGGTCGTCCTCCAGGGACGCGCCGGTGAGCTGCTCCAGCTTGCGCAGCCGGTTGAGCACCGTGTTCCGGTGGCAGTACAGCAGTTCGCCGGCGCGGGTGGGGGAGCGGCCGGCGCGGAACCACGCCCGCAACGTCTCCAGCAGGACGTCGCGTTCTTCGTCCTCCAGCTCCAGGACCCGGCCCAGTGTCCGGGCCGCCAGCCGCTGGGCCAGCCGCGGGCTGGCGGCGACCAGGGCCTCGGGCAGCCGGTCGTCGAGCACCGCGACCCCCGGGACGTCCGGCGGCTGGGTCCGCAGGGCGAGCTCGGCCAGCCGGTAGGCGATCCCGGTTTCGGCCAGGCCGTCGACCTCGCCGGACATGCCCGCGCGGTGGTGCAGGTGCGGCGTCAGCACGGTGGCCAGCCGGCCGGTGGTGACGCCGCCCAGCTCCAGCAGCCAGACGACCCGGTCCCGGTAGGGGGCCACGGCCACCCGCACGCCCAGCGCCGCCAGTTCGGCGGCCGGGGCCGTGTCCTCGGCCGCCAGGTCGCCGGCCACCAGGACCACGACGTACCGGCCGTGCGCGGGCAGGCCCAGGCCGGTCTCGGCGTCCGCGGCCACCGCGGGGTCGGCGCCGCGGCCCTCGACGAGCACCCCGATCAGCCGCTCCCGGCGCCGGTTCTCCCGCGTCCGCAGCTGGATCTCACGGGACCGGTAGCCCTCGACCATCGCCGTCGAGACGCGGTCGGTCGCCTGCCACAGCACCATCACGCGGTCGACGAACTCGGTCAGCTCGTCCGGTGACCGGCGGCGGGCCGCGGCCAGCAGCATGTCCCACAGCAGTTCGGTGCCCAGCCGGAACAGGTGCAGCACCGCCTCCAGCGGCACGCCCTGTTCGGCGCGGCGGCGGCCGGTGGCCAGCGGGGCCGCGATCCAGTCGGCCCGCGTCCCGGGCCCGTCGCGCATCAGCACCAGCGCGCTGCGGGCGTTGTCCATGAACGACTGCCGCATGTCCGCGGGCGCCACCCAGTCGCCGCGCGCGTAGAACGCCTTCTCCTCGACGGCGCCCCGCTCGACCAGCCGGTCGGCGAAGGCCGGCAGCTCGGCGATGACGGCGGCGGCCACCTCGCGGATGACCGGCCCGGACGCGTGCGGTTCCCCCGGCATCCGCCGACCCTAGCCCCGGCGTCCAGGGCAGGTGCCCCGAACCGGTTGTGCGCGGTGCACAGCGGACCCCGGAACGGGCCGGGTGCGCGCCCTCCCGTCAGCCGTCGGTCAGCGGCCGTTGCCAGCGTGCACGGCGTGGCCGCCCGGCCCGCGCAACCCCACCCGTGAGAGGCACCCGTGACCGACGACATCGAGCGCACCCTGGCCGAGCTGATCCGGAAGGTGTCCGGCACCGACCCGCTGGCCATGTCCGACGGCGGATCGCCGACCGGCCTGTCGCTGCGCGAGGAACTGGACATCGACTCGCTGGCCATGGTCGAGCTGACCGACGAGATCGAAACCAGCTACGGCCTGACGATCCCGGAAGACGGCCTGCACCGGCTGCAGACCTTCGGCGACGTCGCCGACTACCTGCGCGCGGCGGCGTGAACAGGTTGCCCGGCAACGACATCGAGGTCGTCGTCACCGGCATGGGTGCGACCACGCCGCTGGGCGGCGACGTGCCGGCCACCTGGCGGGGGCTGCTGGCCGGCCGCACCGGCGCGTCGGCGCTCGACACCGGGTGGGCGCGGGAGCACGGGTTCCCGGTGCGGATCGCCGCGCGGCTGGCCGTCGAGCCCGACCGGGAACTGGACCACGTCGAACTCAAGCGCATGGACCGGGCCGAGCAGCTGGCCGTCATCGCGGCCCGGCAGGCGTGCCGGGACGCCGGCCTGACCGACGGCACGGTCGAACCGGACCGGTGCGGCGTGGTGATCGGCACCGGGATCGGCGGCGCGACGACCCTCGTCGCCCAGCACGACGCCCTGCGGGAGCGCGGGCTGCGCGCGGTGTCGCCGCAGCTGATCCCGATGGTGATGCCCAACGGGCCGGCCGCACTGGTCGGCCTCGCGCTCCGGGCGCGGGCCGGGGTGCACGCGCCGATGTCGGCCTGCGCGTCCGGGGCCGAGGCGATCGCCTGGGCGTGGCGGATGATCGTGGCGGGCGAGGCCGACGTCGTGGCCGCGGGCGGCACGGACGCCTGCATCACCCCGGCCATCATGGCGGGTTTCACGCGGGCGCGGTCGATGAGCACCCGCAACACGAGCCCGGAGACGGCCTCCCGCCCGTTCGACGCCGGCCGCGACGGGTTCGTGCTGGGGGAGGGCGCCGGTGTCGTCGTGCTGGAGCGCGCGGACTTCGCCGCGGCGCGCGGCGCGAAGGCGTACGGCCGGCTCGCCGGCGTGGGCATGAGCAACGACGCCCACCACATCACGGCGCCTGACCCGGACGGCGCCGGCCAGGCCACGGCCATCACGACCGCGTTGCGCCGCGCCGGGCTCGGGGCCGGCGACGTCGGTCACGTGAACGCGCACGCGACGTCCACGCCGCTGGGCGACCTGACCGAGAGCGCCACGATCCGGCGCGTCCTCGGCGACGGCCCGGTGGTCACCGCGCCGAAGGGCGCACTCGGCCACCTGCTCGGCGGCTCCGGCGCGGTCGAGGCGATCGCGACCGTGCTGGCCGTCCGGGACGGCCTGGTACCGCCCACGGCCAACCTGGCCACGCTCGACGACCGGATCGGTCTCGACGTGGTGGCGGGCGGTCCCCGCGAGGTCCGGCTCACCGCGGCGATCAGCAACTCGTTCGGCTTCGGCGGGCACAACGTGACGTTGGCGTTCACCGGCGCCTAGGGAAGGACTCCGTCTTGCACGTGACGATCGGCGGCGTGGCCGCCCACCTGCCCCCGGCCCTGGTGGCCGACCGGGAGATCGAGGACCGCATCGGCCGCGAGAGCCCCGGTTTCACGCCCCGGCCGGGCGCGATCGGCAAGCTCAGCGGCATCCGGACGCGGCACCGGGCCGCCGACGGCGAACAGGCGTCCGACCTCGCCGTGACGGCGGCCGCGAAACTGCTGTCCGGGACCGGGCTCGCCGCGTCCGAAGTGGACTTGCTGCTCTTCGCGTCCGCCTCCCAGGACCTGATCGAGCCGGCCACGGCGCACGTCGTGGCGGCCAAGCTCGGCGCGACCTGCCCGGTGTTCGACGTCAAGAACGCCTGCAACAGCTTCCTCAACGGGATGCAGGTCGCGGAATCGCTGATCCGCGGCGGGCAGTACCGGCGGGTGCTGGTCTGCACGGGCGAGACCGGCTCCCGGGTGGTCCGGTGGTCGGTCACCGACCGCGAGCAGTTCGTGTCGTCCCTGGCCGGCTACACGCTGTCCGACGCCGGCGCCGCGATGCTGCTGGAGTCCTCGGCCGTCCCCGGCGTGTTCTACCGGGACTTCACGGCGGACTCGGCGAACTGGCACGTCAGCTCGATCCCGGGGCACGGCGGCGCGAACTCCCGCGACCCGGTCGCCGACGGGTACATCCGGGGCGAGGGCCGCGCGCTGATGGACGGGGTCGTGCGCGGGATCCGGCCGCAGCTGGACACCGCGCTGGCCCGCACCGGGCTGCGCCGGGAGGACTTCGCGGTCTTCTTCGTGCACCAGGTCGGCCTGCCGCACCTGCGGGTGTTCGTCGAGCACAGCGGGGTGCCGGAGGACAAGCTCGTGGTGACCGTCGCCGACCACGGCAACGTCGCCTCGTGCAGCCTGCCGCTGCAGCTGAGCCTGGCGCTGGAGTCGGGCCGCTGCGGCCCCGGCGACAAGGTCGCGTTCATCGGGCTGGCCGGCGGCACCAGCATCGGCGTGCTCTTCGCGGAGCTGCCGTCGTGAGCGAACGGCTGTGGGTGGTCATCCCCGCGTACAACGAGGAAAACTGGATCGAAGGGCCGCTGCGTTCGCTGGCCGCCCAGCGGTACCCGGACTTCACCGTGCTGGTGGTGGACAACGCGAGCACGGACGCGACGGCCGAGGTGGTGCGCACGTTCGCCGCGGCGCACCCGGAGATGGACGTCCGGGTGATCGGTGAACCGCAGAAGGGCACCGGAGCCGCCTGCGACACCGGCATGCGCCACGCCATCGGCCTCGGCGCCACCCACCTGGCCCGGACCGACGCCGACTGCCTCGTCGATCCACAGTGGACGGAAGCCGTCATGCGGGGGTTCGCCTCCGGGCTGGAACTGGTCGGGGGCCGGTTCAAGGCGCGCACCGACGACTTCGCCGTGCCCCGGTCCGAGCGGGCGGTGCTGGCGTTCCTGGTCGCCTTCGGCGGGTACGCCGCCCGGTTCAAGCGCGCCAACCGGGGGCCGCAGTACGCCGGGCCGTACCTGTTGTGCGCGGGCGGGAACACCGCCATCACCGCGCGCCTGTACGAGCGGTGCGGCGGCTATCCCCGGACCGCCATCGAGGAGGACCACGAGGACCGCACGCTGGTGAACCGCGTCCGGTGCGTCACCCGCGCCTACGGCAGGCGCCGGGACATGGTCGTGTACTGGTCGCAGCGGCGCACGAAGGCGTGGGGCATCCGCAACACCTTCGCCTGGTACACCGGCCACGGCTACCGCGGCGAGACGGTGGACGTGCGATGAGGGCCGGCGCGCACGAGCTGCGGGTGCAGCTGGCCGCGCACCCGCTGGCGTACCCGGTGGTCCGCCTGCTCGCGCGGTGCGGCCCCGTGGTGCGGGTCCCCGGGCTGGGTGTCGTGGTGAACGAAGCGGCGGTGGCCCGGGAGGTGCTGACCGACACCGGCACCTTCCGCAGCGGCGGCGGCACCGAGGCGGACCTGTGGACCCCGGTCTTCGGCCCGTCGATGCTGGTCAACATGGACGGCCCGGACCACCGGGCGATGCGGCGCAAGCTCGCGGAGTTCTTCACCCCGGCCTACGCCGGCCGGCTGGTCGAGTCGGTCTGCGCCGAACCGCTGGCCCGGGTGGCCGAGACGCTGGGCCGGGGCCGTCCGGTGGACGTCGTGCGCACGACCAAGATCGTCGCGGGGGCGCTGACCAGCGCGCTGGTCGGCTTCACCGTCACGGGCCCGGCGGCGGAGCGGGACGCGGCGTACCTGCGGATGGCCGGGCAGGCGACGGCGATCATCGGCCTGGTCAAACTGGGCCGGCTCCGCCTGACCGACCGGCAGATCGCCCAGGCGCGCGCCATCGTCGCGGAAATCGGCGCCACGACGTCGCTCGCCTGGGCCGAAGGCGACGAGAACACCGCCGTCGGCCGGATGCGCCAGTTCGGGCTCACCGAAGCCGAAGCGCGCGGGCTCGCGTCGGCGTTCCTGATCGCCGGCACCGAGACGATCGCCGGCCTGCTGCCCCGGCTGGTCGCGGTGCTGCACGACCACGGCGAGCTGACCGGTGTCGCCGCGGCGCACCGGGCCGGCGACCCGGGGCCGGTGGCGGCGGCGATCAGCGAGACGGCCCGGCTGATCACGCCCGCGCCGATCATCCTGCGCAACGCGGTCCGGCCCGGGCGGATCGGCGGGGTCGCGGTGCGGCCCGGCGACCGGGTCGTCGTGTCGACCCTCAACTGCGCCAGGGCCTACGGCCGGTTCGACCTCGGCCGCGCGCACCCGCCGGAGCTGCGGCACCTGTGGTTCGGCGCGGGGCCGCATTTCTGCCTCGGCTACCCGCTGGCCATGGCCGAGGTCCACGCCGTGCTCGGCACCCTGTTCGAGCACGCCCCGCTGCGGATCACCGCCCGTCGCGCCGAATCCGGCGTGCTCTTCCCCGCCTACCGCCGACTGGAGGTCAGCCGCGCATGAACGACCTGGTGACCCGGTTCCTGGACACCGCCGGGCAGCGGCCGGACGAGGTGGCCGTGATCGACCCGGACGGCCGGACGACGACGTTCGGGGAGCTGCGCCGCCTGGCCCTCGAAGTGAGCACCGGCCTCCGGGCCGAGGGCCTGGCGACCGGCGACGGCGTGCTGTTCGCGGTCCGGAACTCGGCCACCGCGATCGGCCTGTTCCTCGGGCTGCTGCGGGCCGGCGCGGTGGTCATCTCGGCGGACACGGCCGTCGGGCCGGCCCTGGTGTCGGCGCGGCTGCGGGCGTACCGGCCGAGCTGGCTGGTCGCGGAGTCGCTGTTCTTCACCACCAGCGTGGTCGGCCCGGTCCGCAGCTTCTGCCGGCGTCGCGGCTGGCCGGTGCCGGACCTGCGGCAGGCGATCGGCGACGCCGGTGTCCGGTCCGTCCACATCGGACGCCGGCTGCCGGGGGTGCCGCGCTCTTCCTCGGCCTTGACGGACCTCTTCGACCGGGTGCCGGGCGCCTGGACCGAACCGGACCCGGACGCGCCCGCCTTCGTGGTGTTCACCTCGGGCACCACTTCGCGGCCGAAGGGCGTCGTGCATTCGCTGCGGTCGCTCACCGCGGCGGTGACGATGCTGGGCGAGCACCTGCCGTTCGCGCCCGGGGACGTGCTGCACGCCGACGGCATCGTGGCCGGCCTGCCCGCGTTGTTGGGCGGCGCCCGGCTGTCGCTGCCGAAGCCGTCGCCGAAGCGGTTCGCCGGGGACCTCGCGGCCCGGCGCGTCACCCACGCCTACGGGGTGCCGGTGCAGCTGGCCGAGGTGTTCGGCGTGCTGCCGAGGTGGCCGGACCACGTGCGGCACCTGGTGATGGGCTCGGCGCCCGCGGCCCCGGCCGTGCTGCGGCAGGCGGTGGCCGCGGTCCCCGCCGGGCGGGTGCTGTCGGTCTACGCGATGACCGAGGCGATCCCGCTCGCCGTCGCCCGCGCGGAGGACAAGCTGGCGCACCTCGAGCGGGGGCTCCCGGGTGATCTGCTCGGGACGCCGTCGCCCGGGGTGACCGCCCGGATCGCCGGCGACGGCGAGCTGTTCGTGTCGGCGCCCAACGCGTGCCTCGGCTACCTGGGGGAGCCGCCGCTGGCCGAGCTGGCCACCGGCGACCTGGCCCGGCTGGACGACGCCGGCCGGATCGTCCTGACGGGCCGCAAGAAGGACATGCTCATCCGCGGCTCGTACAACATCTACCCGGGGTTGTACGAGCCGCTGATCGCGCTGCTGCCCGGCGTCCGGGAGGCGGCGATGGTCGGGACCCCCGATCCGGTGACCGAGGACGAGACGGTGGTGCTCGCGGTGGTGGCCGACAGCGACGACGCCGATCCGGCCCGGCTCGTCCGGCGGCTGCGCCGGGAGCTGCCGGACCTCATCGACGCCGAAGCCGTGCCGGACCGCATCGTCGTCCTGCCGGAACTGCCGCGCTCGGGCCGCTCGCGCAAGCTGGACCGCGGGCGCCTGCGCGAGCTGGTCGCGGCGGGCCGGCCGTGAGACTGGCGGTGACCGGCGCGACCGGGTTCGTCGGCGGCGCGGTCTGCCGGGCCGCCACGGCGGCGGGCTGGGAGGTGACGGCGTTCGGCCGGCGCGCGGTGGCGGACGCCCGCCACCTCGGCGGCGCGGCCTACCGGCCGTGGGACATCGGCGCGGCCAAGCTCGCCGGCCCGCCCGACGTCGACGCGGTGGTGCACTGCGCGGCGTCGGCGACCGACACCGGCGTCGCGGACGAGGTGTGGCGGACGAACCTGCTCGGCACCCACCACGTCCTGGTGTCGTTCCCGGACTGCCGGATCGTGCACGTGAGCAGCGCCAGCGTGTACGACCCGTTCCGGCCTACGGCGCGCGCGAAGGAGCACGAAGCCCCGGTCAGCCGCTATCTCAACGCGTACGCGGCGGCGAAGGCGGCGGCCGAACGCCTCGTGCTGGCCGTCGGCCACCGGCCGGTCATCCTGCGGCCGCACGCGGTGTACGGCCCCGGCGACACGACCCTGGTGCCCAGGCTGCTCGAGAACGTCCGCGGCGGCCGGCTGCTGGTGCCCGGCACCGGCCGGGTCCTGGTCAGCATGACGGCGGTCGGCAGTCTGGCGAGCGCCTGCCTGCTGGCGGCGGCGACCCCGGCGGCGGGCGTGTTCAACATCGCGGACAGCAACCCGGTCCCGATCGACTGGGCGCTGCGCGGCCTCCTGGCCTCGGCGGGCATCCGGGCCCGGCCGACCTATATTCCGGCGGCGCTGCTGTCACCACTCGCCAGGGTGTTCCCGGGCGGCAGGTTGAACAGGTACGTGATCAGCCAGTTCGCGATCGAGCGTTCCCTGGACATCACGGCGGCGATCGACCACCTGGGCTACCAGCCGGGGCCGACGACGTTCCCGCCGCCCTGAGCTGCGGGGTGACGCCGCGCGGCTATCTCGGTGCGACCGGGGCGTCCCGGTACCGCAGGATCCCTTCCACGCCGAGCAGGAACGTCCTGCAGATCGGCGCCGGGTCGGTCAGGCACCCGGCCGCCATCGCGCCGTCGCGGAGCATCACGAAGTGCTGCGCCGCCGGCTCCGGGGCCGTCTCGCCGGTGGCCGAGAGCAGCTCCGTCACCGTGGTCAGGAACCACTGCCGGTGGGCCAGGACCGCCTGGTGCACCGGGTGGGCCGGGTCCGGGTACTCGGCCGCCGCGTTGAGGAACGCGCAGCCGCGGAAGCCGGGGGACCGGATGCCGTCGGCGATCGTGGCCGCCACCGCGCGGACGACATCCGCCGGTTCGCCGCCTTCGGTCCGGGCCGCGGTGACCTGGGTGCGGATGAGCTCGTCGGCTGCGGACAGGTACGCCACCAGCAGGTCGTCCTTGCTGGGGAAGTGCCGGTAGAGCGTGGCGCGGGTGACGCCGGCGTCGGCGATGACCCGGTCGATGCCGACCGAGTGCAGTCCCTCGGTGTAGAACAGCCGGCTCGCCGACGCGAGCAGCCGGGCTCGGGCTTCGGACACCAGTCACTCCTTGCGGTCGCTTCCCCGGATCAGCCTAGCAGATAGAACGGTCGGTCTTGACGGCCGCGGCGCCGTGCTGCCATAGTCACCAGCGAGACAGATCGTTCTATCTACCGGAGATGTCATGGACACCGAAATCGCCCAGTCCCTGCGACGGCTCTACTTCGTCCGCTTCGCCTTCGCCCTGGTCTGGGCGGCCCTGCTGGTCATCACGGCGTCGACCCTCGGGCCGGTGAGCGTCGCCCTGCTGGTCCTGTACCCGCTGTTCGACGTGGCCGCCGCGCTGATCGACGCCCGTTCGTCGAAGGCCGGGACGCTCTACGTGAACGTCGCGCTCAGCCTGCTCGCCGCGGCCGGCCTGGCCGTCGCCGCCTCGTCCGGGATCCCCGCCGTCCTGCGCGTGTGGGGGATCTGGGCCGTCGTCGCCGGCGTCGTCCAGCTCGTCGTGGGCGTCGCCCGGCGCGGCCTCGGCGGCCAGTGGCCGATGATCCTCAGCGGCGGGATTTCCGTGCTGGCCGGTGCTTCCTTCGTCTTCCAGGCCACAACGGACGGTGCGTCCCTTGCCGCGCTGGCGGGTTACGCGACCCTGGGCGGCGTCTTCTTCCTCGTCTCCGCGCTGCGGCTGGGGGCGCGAAGCCGGCGCGTGGCTCAGGCCGGCTGAGGAGGCGCCTGCAGGCCCGAAAACACCGTGGCGATCAGGCGCCGCCCCTGTGCGGCGCCTTCGTCGTCGTTCGCGACGCGCCACAGGAAGCTCATCAGCATGATGATGTCCGCCGGATCGTGCCCGGGGGCGATCGTGCCCTCGGCCACGCACGCCTCGACGAGCTTCGCCACCGCCGCCGACGTCGGGGCCCAGGCGGCGTCGATCACGTCCTGGGCCGCGGCGCTGTGCAGCGCGTCACCGAGGCCGTGCTTGATGCGGATGTAGGCGGACAGCGTCTCGAACCACTCGACGAAGGCGGCCTTCGCCGACGCGTGGCGCCTCAGCACTTCGTCGGCGGTGGTGGTCAGGCGCTCGATGTCGTGCTGGTAGGCGGCGAGGATCAGGTCTTCGCGGGTGGGGAAGTGGCGGTAGAGCGTGCCCGCGCCGACGCCGGCGCGCTTGGCGACCTCGCTCAGCGGCACGAGCGGGTTCTGCGCGAACAGCTCGTGGGCGGCTTCGATGATCGCGACCCGGTTGCGCGCGGCGGCCTTGCGCTGGGTGCCGTACGTCCCATCCGTCATGGCCCGATCATGCCTCATCTTTGACATGCGGAGAATCCTCCGCTAGTTTGGCGGTCACTCGCGGAGGATCCTCCGCGAGTTTCCGAGGAGGCTCTCCATGCGTTACGTGAAGCTCGGCACCACCGGCCTGGACGTCTCGCCCATCGCGATCGGCGCGATGAGCTACGGCGAACCCGACCGCGGCCACCCCGTCTGGTCGCTCGGCGAGGAGCAGGCGCGGCCCCTGATCCAGCACGCGCTGGCCGCGGGCATCAACTTCTTCGACACGGCCAACATGTACTCGAACGGGTCGAGCGAGGAGATCCTCGGCCGCGCGCTGAAGGACTTCGCGGTGCGCGACGACGTGGTGATCGCGACCAAGCTGCGCCACCCGATGCGGCCCGGCCCCAACGGCCGCGGCCTGTCCCGCAAGGCGATCATGACCGAGGTCGACCATTCCCTGCGCCGCCTGGGCACCGACTACATCGACCTGTACCAGGTCCACCGCAACGACCACGCGACACCGCTGGAGGAAACCCTCGAAGCGCTCAGCGACCTGGTCAAGACGGGCAAGGTGCGCTACCTCGGCGCGTCGTCCATGCACGCGTGGGAGTTCGCGAAGGCGCTGAACCTGCAGAAGCAGCACGGCTGGGCGCGGTTCGCGACCATGCAGGACCACTACAACCTGCTGGCCCGCGAGGAGGAACGCGAAATGATCCCGCTGTGCCTGGACGAAGGCGTCGGCACGATCATCTGGAGCCCCCTGGCCCGCGGCCGCCTGGCCCGCGCCTGGGACGACGCGAAGTCGACGGCCCGGTCCACAACGGACGCCGCCTTCGCCGACATGCTGTATTCACCCGCGGAAGAAGCCTCGAACCGCGCAATCGTGGCGGCGGCCGGCCGGCTCGCGGAGGCGCGCGGCGTGAGCCGGGCCCAGATCGCCCTGGCGTGGCTGCACCGCCGGCCGGTGGTGACGGCCCCCCTGGTCGGCGCGGGCTCGGTGCAGCAGCTGGACGACGCGGTGGCGTCACTGGACGTCGTCCTGAGCGACGCGGAGGTCCGCGAACTGGAGGCGCCGTACACGCCGCGCTACGACTTCCAGGGAATTTCGGACGAAGCCGAACTGGAGGCGATCCGGGCTCGCATTCCCGGGATGGCGGTGAAGTAACGCAGCGTTGCGCGGCTGTAGGGAGTTGCGGGGCGGGTGCCGGCCGGCTGCTGTCCGATGGTCATGTTCTGCTCCTCGGGTCATGAACAGGCGGAAAGTCCTTCCGGTATTCCACGGCCGTCCGTTCGAACATTTTGATCCCGGCAGTCGCCGGGGTCCTCCAGGTCGTTACGCGGCCGCTTCACCGCGCCCCGAAACGTGATGTCAGCACTCCACCCCGGCGCCGGATTCCGTGCGGCTTTCCTCCGGAAAACTGGTCAGAACCATGAC
The DNA here is from genome assembly GCF_002904295.1 of Amycolatopsis sp. CA-128772. Classification (GTDB taxonomy): domain Bacteria; phylum Actinomycetota; class Actinomycetes; order Mycobacteriales; family Pseudonocardiaceae; genus Amycolatopsis. Next base: position 103,160 of record NZ_PPHG01000025.1, on the reverse strand, counting down.
AGTTACCGGGAGATTCCCGGGTGCCGGTAGCGACTGTGACGTCGTGTCCGACTGTTGAGCCATGACGCCGGGTGAGGTCGTGCGTATGGGTGAGTGCCTGATGGAGGGTGGGACAGAATGGAGCCTGAGTTCGCCGGGCAGTACCGGCTCGGTGCGGAACTGGCGCGGGACACGTGGGGGACGATCCGGGCCGCGGTGGACCCGGCCGGCCGGGAGGTCGTGTGCCGGCGGCTGCCGGCCGGCCTCTCCGGGGAGCGCGCCGCCTTCATGCGCGAGCAGTCCGTCCTGCTGGGACTCGTCGACCGCAACCTCGTTACGGTGCAGGACATCCTGACCGAGGACGACGTGGTGACGCTCGTGCTGGACGCGGTGCCCGGCGGTTCCCTGCGCGATCGCCTCGACGCGTCCGGGACGCTGCTGCCGAAGGAGATCGCCCGGATCGCCGCCGGCGTTGCCGCCGCCCTCCACGCGATCCACGGCGTGGGGGCGGTGCACGGCGACGTGCGCCCGGAGAACGTCCTGATGGACGACTCCGGATCCGTCCGGGTCCCGAAGCTCGTCGGCGCCGGGTTGTTCCGGGTCCTTCCGCGGGAACCGCAGGTATCGATGCGGGGCGCGTCGAAGTACCTCGCGCCGGAGATCGTGGGCGGTGGCGAGCCCACCGGTGCGACGGATCTCTACGCCCTCGGTGTCATGGTTTACGAGCTCTATTGCGGGGTGGTGCCCTTCCCCGCCGGATACGTCCGGCGCGACGACGAGGAGCCCGGCCGCCCGGGTGACATGCCGGATCCGCTCTGGGAGGTCGTGCGGCTGCTGCTCGCGGTGGACCCGGCGCTGCGCCCGGCCGCCGACCGGATCGGTGCGGTGCTCGAAGCGATCGTGCCGGACCTGGCGAACAGCCCGGTCGGGCCACGGCTGGAGCGCCCACCGGTGCCGACCTACGGGCGGCACGGCACCAAGTCCGGGGCGACGCCGCCGCCGGGGATCGGAGACACGGTGTTCGACACTCCCTACGTCGCCCCGCCGCCGCCCCGGCGGCGGAAGAAGAAGCTGGTGCCCCTCGCGATCGTCGGGGTGCTGGCGGTCGCCGGGACCATCACGGCACTGAGCGTCGGCTCCGGGTCGGCGCCCGCTGCGGCCCCGTCCGTTGCCGCGCCGGCTCCGCCGGTGGCGGCAACGTCCTCGGAAGTGGCCACGACCACCACCTCGGCCGCTCCGACCGTCGCCCCCGACCTGGTCGGCAAGAAGCTGGCGGAGGCGCAGGACCTGCTGGGCAACGGCATCCAGATCGAGACGGTCGACTCCATCGAGCAGACCGCGGCCCCGGGTACGGTGATCGGCCAGGACCCGAGGGCGGGTGCGGCGTTGACCGGGCACATCAAACTGACCGTGGCGCAGTCCGCCGTCGAGGTCTACCTGGCCGACCTGCGGCCGGTCAACGGCAGTTCCTGGTCGAACGACAGCCAGCCGGGGAACATCGCGGGGAAGAGCTACCTGCACACGGTTTCGAAGGGCGTCTCGTACTGCCGCGACACAGGCGCGATCGAGTACAACGTGTCGAAGGGGTACCGCCGGTTCGTCTCGACGGCGGGAATGGACGACAACTCCGGGGACGCGGGCCTGAAGGTGCAGTTCGAGGTGTTCGGGGACGGCCGCAAGCTGAAGTCCGTGACCTTGGAACTGGGCAAAGCGACCCCCGTCGACGTCGACCTGAGCGGCGTGCTGCGGCTGCGGCTGTCCTGGCAGGTCGCCAACCCCACCTGCAACAACGGTGTCGGAGGTGACGCCTTCGACCTGGGCGAGGCGAAGCTGCTCGGCCTGCCGGGAGAGGCGCCGACGCCGACGACGACCAGCTGAGCACAGCAGCAAGGGGGCCCGGCGCGCATTCGCGCCGGGCCCCCTTGCCCGCTATTCGACCAGGGTGGGGTCGCCCCAGCCCAGCGACGGCAGCCGGTTCGACCGGCCGACCGCCATCGCCGCCCCGGCGGCCAGCGGGTGCAGCGTCATCCCGGGCCGCCAGGCGACGAGCTTCATCCGCAGCACGTTGATGACGTCGCACTGGATCCAGGCCGGCCTGCCGAGGCGGGCCTCGAACTGGCCTTGGGGCACGTTGTCGAGGAATACCTGGAAGTAGCCCACCTGGTCGGCCTCGTCGGCGTCGTCGAGCACCCCGGCGACCGACTCGAACCGCCGGTACCGGCGGCTCAGGTTGAACTCGACGACGCCGCGGGGGTCGTTGGCGAACAGCTGCGGCCGGTAGACGATGCTGCTGCCCCGGTGCATCCCGTCGATCTCGGCGCCGGTGAACCGGATGTCCGACGTGCTGGCGACCGGGCTGAGCACCGTGGTGAGCAGCTGTGCCCCCGAGGCCGGCCGTCCGGCCGTCCGGGCGCCGACCCAGTCGCCGATTCTCGGTGGCGCGAAGCGGGGGACGCCGGTGAACGCGGCCAGCAGGCTCGCGGTTCCTTCGAGGGTGAATTCCGTGATCTCGTACCGGGTGGTGGAATGGGCGTTGAGGAACGAGGGGATCTCGGCGACGCTCCGCCCGGGAAGGACCACGGGAAGAATTCGCCGGGTTTCCCGCGGCAGGTCCCTGGTCAGGTTGTCCCTGATCATCGCCGCCTCGAACTGCGAGCCCCGGCCGACGTCGGGAACCTCGTCGCCCTCGGCACGGCGTTTGTAGGCGGGCGAGGCGATGGCCAGCACGAAGTCGGCCTTGGTGAGGTGCTGGGCGGCCCACAGCGACCAGTCCAGCCGGTGGCCGTCGACCCATTGGTCGAAAAACACCTCGACACCCAGCTGTGCCTGCAGGAAAGTGGCAAACTGCCGGACGAGATCCTGGTGGGCGGCCGAGTCGTGCGCATAACTGATGAAGACCCGCGGGTGTTCTCCGGTGTTCATCCAGCTGTTTCCTCGTTCTGCCGGCGGAATCAGTCCGATTGAACAGCAAGAATTGCGGCCCGGCGGCCCGCGTGGCGGATTGTCCAGCTTCTGTCCAGTCCCGCTCACGGCCGCCCGCCGGGACACGGCACGCCACCGGCGCCGGGTGCGCGGCCGCCGTGTTCCAGCGGGCCCTGCGCACGTTCGTGGCGCTCGAGGCAGTGATGTTCCGGGCTGGTCAACCGGGCTTCGGAGCTGGCGCCCTGGTCGCTGGCGGTGGCGGTGGCGGTCGGGGTGGCGGCGGTGCTCGCCGGGCCCGCGGTGTGGCTGGTCGTGCGGCTGCACCGGCGTGGCGAAGAAGCGGGCGCGTTGCTGGTGACGGCATTCTAGGGGCTGCTGTTCGCGTCGCAGATCGTGATGCTGGTGCCCAACGGCGGCGGCACGGAGTTCGGCTGGGGCCTGGGCTGGTCGCGCGGGCCCCGAGCGGTCCCGGTGGAGGGCGCGACCCCCAACGACGCGCCCGCCACCGGGTCGCCCCGGCATTCCCCCTCTTTCGCCGTGGCCCTGCGGTTCCGGACGCCGTCCTCGTTTCGTCCTCGCGTCGGTTCACCTGCGGGTTCCGGAAGGGGCGACCGTCTGGGAGCGAGGGGGAACGCGATGAGGTTCCGGATTCTCGGGACGCTGGAAGTGCGCGCCCACGGGGACCGGGTCGCGCTGGCCAGCCCGCGCCAGCAGCGCGCGCTCGCCGCCCTGCTGCTCAACGCCAACTCCGTCGTGCCGGTCGAGCGGATGGTCGACGCGCTCTGGGAGGACGAGCCGCCCGTGACGGCCGTGAAGCAGGTGCGGAACTCCGTTTCGGCGCTGCGCAGCCGGCTCGGCGAGGCCGGCGCGTCGATCGTCACCGACGGCCCCGGTCACCGGCTGCAGACCGACGCCGACGACCTCGACGCCCTCCGGTTCCGCCGGCACGTCGCGGCCGCCCGCGGGCTTGCCGGGCAGGCGAAACTCGTCGACGCCGTCGAGGAAATCCGCGCCGGGCTCGCCTTGTGGCGGGGGCCGGCGCTCGACGGCCTGCGCGCCACCACCCTGGCCGGCCGGGCCGCCGGGCTCGACGAGCAGCGCGCCGAAGCCGTGGGACTCTGCGCCGGATGGCAGCTGCGGCTCGGCGAAACGGGGGACGTCGTCCGCCGGCTGACCGAGTTCTGCGGTGAGCACCCGATCCGCGAACTGGCCCACCTCCTCCTGATGCGCGCGCTCGCCGAAGAAGGGCGCTGCGCCGAGGCGTCGACGCTCTTCCACGGCCTGCGCCGCCGGCTGGCCGACGAGCTCGGCGTCGACCCGAACCCCGACCTGCGCCGGCTCCACGACCGGATCCTCACCGAAGCCGCGCCCAGCGAGCCGGCCGCCGAACCAGAGCAAGAGCCGGCGCCGCAAACCCCGCCGGAGCACCACTTCGACCGCGCGGTCACCGAGCTGGCCGAAGCCGTCACGTGGCAGTGGCGCGCCGAAGCCGAGCTGCGTTCGCTGCACCGGCCGCAGCCGATCGCGCTGCGCTGGTCGGCCGCCGCGGGCCCGGGCCGGGGCGAGCTCGACGACATCGCCGGTGCCTTCGCCGCGTTGCCGGTGCCGCAGCTCGTCGTGCTCGGCGAGCCCGGTTCCGGCAAGTCGGTGCTGGCCCTCGTGCTGACGCTGGAGCTGCTGCGCGTCCGCGCGCCGGGCGCGCCCGTCCCGGTCCTGCTGTCACCGGCCTCCTGGGATCCGCGGCGCGAGCACCTCGACCGGTGGCTGGCGGGCCGGCTCGCCGCCAACCACCCCGCGCTGCTCACCACCCGGGAGTACGGCCGGGACGCCCCCACCCGGCTCGTCCTCGGCGGCCACGTCCTCCCGGTGCTGGACGGGCTCGACGAGATGCCGACCGGCCTGCGTGCCGCCGCGCTCGACGCGCTGGACCAGACCATGGCCGTGGGCCGCTCGCTGGTGCTGACCAGCCGGTCGGCCGAGTACGAGCAGGTCCGGCGCGCATCCGGGCCGGTGCTCAGCGGCGCCACCGTGGTGCGGCTCGAGCCCGTCGACCGCCGGGAAGCGCTCACCTACCTCTCCGCGCGGCAGGGGGCCGACCGGGACCACTGGCTCCCGGTGGCCGAGCGGCTGCGCCGGGAGCCGGACGCGCCACTGGGCCGGGTGCTGCGGACGCCGCTGATGGTCGACCTCGCGCGGATCGCCTACGGCCGCCCCGGCGCCGATCCCGCGGAGCTGCTCGACGCCGGAGACGCCGGAGCCCTCGAAGGACGGCTGCTCGATTCGTTCGTCCCCAACACCTACGCGCAGGTGCCGCAGCCGCCGGGCCGCAACCCGGAGACCAGCCCGTCCGGGCGGTACACCGCGGAGCAGGCGGCGCACTGGCTCGGCTTCCTGGCCCGGCACCTCGAGCAGGCACGCAGCCGCGACCTGGCCTGGTGGCAGCTGTACCGGGCGGTGCCCGTCCGCACCCGGTCGGGGCTGATCGGCGTGCTGATCGCGCTGTTCTTCGTCGCCACCGGCTGGGTGGACGAGGGTCCGGGACTGGCCGCGATCTACGGCCTGTCCTTCGGCGGCGCCGCCTACCTGACCCACCGCTTCGGGCGCGCGCCGGAGCCGCTGCGCACGGAACTCCGGTTCGCCGGCGCGGCCGGGAAGTTCGCCGGCCGGTTCGCGATCGGCGCCGTCGTGGATGTCCTGCTCGGCCTGGGCTGGTCCCTGGCCACCGGCCTGGTCGTGGTCCTGGCCCTGGTGTTCGGCATGGTGTTCGCGGTGCACGTGTGGCTGGCGGAACCGGTCGACGCCAGCCGCGTGGCCGGCCCGGCGACGATCCTGCGCAACGAACGGACCGGCGCGATCGCGTTGTCCGTTTTCTTCCTGGTGTCGCTGGGGTTGTTCGACGGGATGGCGTTCGCGTTCACCGCGCAGACGCGGTTCCTGCCGGTGCTGGGCGGCCGCTACGACCTCGCGCTGGCCCTCGCGGGCGGGCTGGCGGGCGCGCTGTTCGGGTTCTTCATGGCCCGCGGGGTCGCCGCGGTCTGCTACGGCCTCGCCGGCGCGATCGCCGGCGGCCAGGTGTTCCCGCCGGCGACGAACCCGGTGCTGCCGTTCGTGGTCGGCGTGTGCTTCGGCGGCGGCATCGGGCCGGCGGTCCTGGTGACGCGCGCGTGGGGCAACTACTTCGTCCACCACGTCTGGCTCGCCGCGACCGGCCGCCTTCCCTGGCGCCTCATGCACTTCCTCGACGACGCCCACCGCCGCGGCGTGCTCCGGCAGGCCGGCGGCGTCTACCAGTTCCGCCACGCCCGCGTGCAGGAGCGGCTGGCCGCGTCCGGTCCCGGCTGACCCCCCGGGGCTTGGCGGGCGCTGTTCCGGGTAACCCCGCGGCATGATCGTGACGCTGCGCGCGGCGGCCCGGGCGGCCGCCGGCCGGTTCCGGCGGGCACGGTGGGCGGTGGCCCAGACCGCGGTCGCGGTGAGCGTCTCGTGGTTCGTCGCCCACGACCTGCTCGGGCACCCGCAGCCGTTTTTCGCGCCGATCGCGGCGGCGGTCTCGTTGTCGGCCAGCGACGTGCTGCGCGGCCAGCGCGCGGTGCAGCTGATGAGCGGGGTGGCGCTGGGCATCGCGCTCGGCTCGCTGGTCGAGGCGGTGGCCGGGACCGGTGCCCTGGCGTTCGCCCTGGCGGCGCTGTGCGCGGTGTACGGCGCACTGGCGTTCGGCGGCGGCCCGTTCGGCCAGGGGCTGATGTTCGTCAACCAGACGGCGGCGTCGGCGATCCTCATCCTGGCCCTGCACCAGCCCGGATCCGGCACGGAACGGCTGGTCGACGCGCTGATCGGCGGCGGTGTCGTGGTGGTGATCGGGGTCCTGCTGCTGCCCGCGGACCCGCACCGCCTGCTGGCCGGAGCCGAGCGGGACCTGTTCGCCGAGCTTCGTGACGCGCTGTCCGGTCTCCGGCTCGAGGGCGAGGTCGAAGCGGACGCGGATCGCGAGCTGGCGGTGGGCCAGCGCATCCACGCCCGCCTGGCGGCCCTGGATCAGGCCCGCGGAACGGCCCGCCAGGTGGTCCGCGTCGCGCCCCGCCGGTGGCGCGCACGGGCGAGCGTCGACGAGGCCATCGCCCGTGGCAGGCACCTGACGCTGCAGGCCAACGCGGTCCTGAGCTTGGTCCGCGTCGCCCGCGCGGCGGTCGAGGCGGGGGAACGGCTGCCGGGCGCGCTGGGTGACGCGGTCGCCGAACTCGCCGGGGCGTGCGGGGTGCTGGCCGGCGGCGGGAGCAGGGGTGACGCGGCGGCGGCCGCGCGGCGGGCGGAGGGGTTGCTCGACCCGGCTCGGCACGCGGGTCCGGGGTATCGCGGGCCGGCGGTGTACGCGGCTCGGGCGTGCGCTCGTGATCTGCTGGCGGCGCTCGGCCCGGTGGGAGCGGTCCCCGGCGGTGGGTGACCGGCGGTCGTCAGTCGGCGAAGCAGCTCAGCAGCGGGAACTCCGCGGCCGACGGCGCGGACAGCTCGACCAGCCAGACCAGCAGGTGGCTGAGCACGCCGACCAGGTCCGCCGGGGTGCCGCGGGTGGCCAGGGCCACGTGGATGTCGCGGCTCGGCTCGTCGTCGTTGAGGGCCGCGAGGACCGCGCGCAGCGCCGCTCTCGGTCCGCGCGGCAGGCGTTCCACCGAGGCCGGGTCGCCCCGCTCGTCCTCCACCATGACGGTGAACAGCGCGTCCACGTGGGTGCGCTGATGGGCGCGGACCGCGCTGGTGCACCGGGTCACCAGCTCGCCGGCGACCGCCGCCGGGATGCGGCCCGGGTTCGCGCGGGCCAGGACGCCCAGGGCGTCCGCCACGTCGTCGCAGGCGCCCGCCAGCGCGGCGCCCACCAGTTCGTCGGTGAACTGCCGGACGGTGGTGCCCGGCGGGAGCGACGGATCTCGGTTGTCGGTCATCCGGGTCGCATACCCGGGGCGCGCGCGGACAACCGGGAAGACCTGCGTGGTTTCGCTCGGCCGGCCGTTTCCGCGGCCGATTTCCGTCCGCCGGAGCGCCGCGGTCGGTCAATCACACCCGAGGGACCGCAAATGCCGTCGCGCGGGCATTTCGTCCCACGAAAGCGGGAATCGGCAGCGTGCGGTTGCTTCGCCTGAGCTGCGCGGTCTACCTTGGCCCTCCTACCGCACTGAACCATGATCAGGGGTGAGTTCGATGCGACAGTGGCGGGTGACCTGCGGTGGTTCGACCGGAATCGGCATCAGCGTGCGCCGGGTCGCGGATTCGGTGGCCGTGGTCGCCGTGCGCGGGGAAATCGACAGTTCGAACAGTGATCCGCTGTTCGACGCCCTGCTCGCGGCGCTACCGGAAACCACGCGGGTGATCGCCGACTTGAGCGACGTGACGTTCTGCGGCAGTTCCGGGCTGCGGACCCTGCTCCTCGTCAGCGAGGAGTGCGCGGACCGCGGAACCGGATTCCTGCTGGTGCCTTCGCCGGTGGTCCGGCGGGCCGTCGAAGTGTGCCGGCTCGGTCAGGTGCTGCGCCTGGCCGCCGCCGACGACACGGTGACCAAGTTGCTCACCGGGCTCTCCTGACGCGGTTCGCCGGCCGGAGCATGGAACCGCGCTCGTCCGGGTACGCGGAGGGGGACTACGGCTGAGAGGTGCCCAGGGTGGACGAACTCGACGTCGAGCCGGTAGCGCTGCGGGAGACACTCGTGCTGCGGCCCGAAGGCAGTCTGGACGCGGCCGCCACGGCCGGAGTCGTGCAGTCCCTGCACACCGCCGTCGCCGGGTCGGCCGGCGTCGTCGTGCTCGACGCGCGGGAGGTCGACCTGCTGTCCGCGCGAGCCGCCCGGACGCTGGCCGCCTTCGTGCTGGAAAGCGCCGAGCGCGTCCGGCTCGTGGCCCGGCCCGCGAGCGCGGTGGCGCGGGTGCTGGACCTCGCCGGGCTCGAGTGGTTCGCCGACCTCGAAGCGGCGGTGGCCGGCCGCCGCCCCGCCGGCGGGTTCGAAACGTCCCTCGCCGGGTTCGAAGAGCTGACCGGCACGCTGCTGGGGGACACCACGGTGGCGGACGCGCTGCGGCACATCGTCGACGCCGCGGTGCGGGTCGTGGCCGGTGCGGACCTGGTCAGCATCACGCTCCAGGCCGCCGACGGCGCGTTCTTCACCCCGGTCGAAACGACACCGGTGGCGAGCGACCTGGACCAGGTCCAGTACCGCAGCGGTGAGGGCCCGTGCCTGTCCGCCGCGCTGCCGGACGGGCCCGGTTACGTGGTCAGCGAGGACCTCGGCACCGAAGACCGCTGGCCGTCCTTCACCGCCGCCGCGGCCGGCCAGGGCCTGCGCTCGATCATTTCGACGGCTTTGCAGCCCGGGGACGGCGGCGGCGTGGTGGCCGGGGCCCTGAACCTCTACTCGCGCGAAGTGCGCGGCCTGGACCTCGCGGACCGGCACACCGCCCTGCTGCTGGCCACCCACGCCTCACTGGCCATGGCCCACGCGCGGACGGCCGAGCTGGCCGCCCTCGAGCGCCTGCACCTGCGGCGCGCGGTGACCTCCCGCGACGTCATCGGCCAGGCCAAGGGCATCCTGATGCAACGCCAGGGCATCACCGCCGAGGAGGCGTTCGACCTGCTGAGAAGGACGTCGCAGCGCCTCAACGTCAAACTCGTGGACCTCGCGGAGACCCTGGCGGCCCGGCACCCCGACATCGAGGGGTGAGCCCGGGCCAGCCGGACGGCCGGCTGCCGGCGGATGAGCCCGGCGCGGCGGCGGCGCGGCCGGCTCCGTCGTGGTCCCGCTCATCCGGGCGCCCGGTCGACGGCCTGTCTTCGGTCATCGTGTCCACCCGTCCGTCCGGCCGGCCCGGGCCGGCGTCGGTCCGGCAGGTCAGGGCCGCGCCGGCGGGAGGGAACGAGGCGGCAGGCGGGGGACCGAGCCGAGGGCGGGCCGTACGTACCGCGGTTGCCCGGTCAGCACGCGCACCAGGTCTTCGAGGCCGGCGTCGGTGAGCTCGTCGACGTGGTACCGGTCGGCGCAGTAGGGCTGGAGGAACAGCGGGATCTCGTCGATCGAGTGGCCCGGCAGCACCACCGGCAGCAGCTTCGCGGTGTAGGTGTGCCGGTTCCGGTGCAGCAGGTCGCGGATGGTCGCCGACTCGGCCTGTACGCCCCGGTTGTCGTTCGTCCGCAGGAAACCGTCGCCGGCGCGCCGGTAGGCCGGTGACGCGACGACCAGCACGAAGTCGGCGTTCGCGATGAGGTTCGTCGCCCACGCCTGCCAGTCCTGGCGCGCGACCCCGGCCCACTGGTCCATGTCGGCGTCGATCCCGTTGCGCACCAGGAGTTCCGCCAGGGTCCGGACGGTCTCCTCGTGCCCGTCGTCGTCGTGCGCGTACGAGATGAACACCTTCGGCCCGGACCTCGCCACCGCTGGCGCCGGTTCCCGGCACACCAGGCGGATCGTCCGCAGGCCGCCGGCCGGCCGCAGCACGACCTCGCCGCCGCGCCACCGCGCCAGTCCCGCGCGGTCGAGGCGCGCCACGACGTCGGCCAGCTCGGCCACGGTCAGTCCGGCGCGGACGTCCGGCGGCAGGGCGCGGTGGAGCGTGGCCAGGTCCTGCGGGGCCGTGCCCGCCGTGCCGAGCACGCCGTGCACCACGAGCTCGCTCGCGGTGAGTTCCGCTCGCTCCACGGCGAACAGCAGGCTCGCCACCGCGCTCAGGGTGCCGGCCGGCAGCGCGCCGGCCCCGAGGTGCCGCAGAACCGTCGTGGTGATCGCCCCGAACACGGCGGCGCGGGCGACCGCCGGGACCAGGTCCACGTGCCCGGTCCCGCTGCGGATTTCGTACGCCGTCGCGGTTCCGGCGTGAAAATCGAGCAGGCACTGCAGGGTCGCCAGCAGCTCGGGTTCGTCCACCCCGAGCGCGTCGGCGAGCCCGGCGACGAGCGCGGGGTCGAGGGTGACCCGGTCGCCGGCCGCCGAAGCGAGGTGAGCCAGCCAGTCGTCGAGCGTCACGCCGGTCATTCAACCGCATCGGCGCGGCCGCCGGGGTCAGGGACGGTTCAGCGGTGCAGGTGCCGGTCCCAGTCCTCCGGGACCCGGGCGGCCGGGCCCGGCGCGGTCTGGTCGAGCGGGTGGTGAGCCGGCTCGGCGAGGGCCGGTCCGGACGCGAACATCGCCTGCTCGTCGTAGTCCCAGAACCACTCTTCGCCGGGCTCGAAGCTGCGGACCACCCGGTGGCCGGTGGCCGCGGCGTGGGCGCTGGCGTGCTGGCCGGGGGAGGAGTCGCAGCAGCCGATGTGCCCGCACGCGGCGCAGCGCCGGAGGTGGAACCACCAGCCCTGCGGGTCGGCGGCGTCACAGTCCGCGCACCCCGTGCCACTGGGCGGCACCGAGGGGTCGATCCCTTCCATCTGAACTCCTCTGCTCGTTCTTCGCGCGGACCCACGCCGCCAGCGCCAGGCTACGGGCCGCCGTCGTCGGGGGCAGGAGCGTGCTCCGGTGCGACCGCGAAGTCCTCGGGCGGTGCCCACAGCGGCGCCGTCCCGGCGCGTTCGGGGTGCAGCCAGTGGTGCCGGGCTGCGGTGGCCTTCGCCACCTCGAGGAACGCCTCGACGGCCTCCGGCTGCTCGCCCTCGCGCCAGGCCACCGACCACGGGTAGACCGGTTGCAGTTCCTGCGGCCGGTGGGCGGGGAGGCCCAGCGCCGAACAGCGGCGGGCGTAGCTGTCGAACTCCAGCAGGTACGCGCGCCCGGCCGCGCGGGTGATCGCCGCGTGGCAGGTTTCGAACGTGCCCGGGTTGCCCAGCCAGTTCAGGGCCAGGCCGGTGTGCCGTTCCAGCGAGCTCAGGTACCGCCCGTGCACGTTGTACAGCGGCGTGCCGGGGGCGTCCGCGAAGACCTCCAGCGGACGCTCGTGCACCGACACCGACGTCCGGTGCGGGTCGCCGGGCCGGCCGACCAGCCAGAACGGCTCCAGGCGCAGCAGCTCGTGCCGCCACCCCGCCGGGTGCGCCGCCTGCATCGCGCCCGTGACGCGGATGATCGCCACGTCCAGATGGTCCTCGAGCAGCGCGGTGAGCTGGCGGCCGCTGTCCAGCTGGCTCTGCACGAGCCGGACGCCGGGGTGGGCCGCGTGGAAGGCGTCGGCGATCACCCGGCTCGTGTCCAGCTCGAAGATGTGCGCCATCCGCAGGTGGTGCGGCGCGGGCTCGCGCAGCATCCGGTCCGCGGTGGCCAGCAGCTGCCGGGCGAGGTGCAGGAACCGGTCGCCGCGCGGGGTGAGGGCGACGTGACGGCTGTCGCGGACCAGCAGCGGCCCGCCGACGTCGGCTTCGAGCTTGCGGATCTGCTTGGACAGCGTCGGCTGGCTGATGAACAGCTTGGCGGCGGCGCGTCCGAAGTGCAGCTCGTCGGCCACGGTGACGAAGTACCGCACCAGCCGCAGGTCGAGGTCCATGCATGCCTTCCGCGCGCAGGGGTGGAGCCGGACACCGACGATGCCACCACGGCTATCGATGCGCGCGCAACAGGTCTTGGACGCGGCGGCCGGGCCTGGTGTTGGCTTCCGGGGAACGCTCCCGCGAACTGGAGGATCCGATGGCCGACCCGGGCACCCCCGTGGTGTTTGTCCATGGTCTGTGGCTGCACGCCACCTCGTGGCACCCCTGGATCGAACACTTCCGGGCGGCCGGGTACGACCCGGTCGCACCCGGCTGGCCGCACGAGCCCGAGACCGTCGAGCTGGCCCGGGCGAACCCGGAGGCCGTCGCGGACACCGGCATCGACGACGCGACGGACCACTTCGCGTCGATCATCGCCGGCCTCCCGCGGCCGCCGGTGATCATCGGCCACTCCTTCGGCGGCCTGATCACCGAGAAGCTGCTCGGGCAGGGGATCGGCCTGGCCGGCGTCGCCATCGACCCCGCCCAGATCAAGGGCGTCCTGCCGCTGCCGCTGGCCCAGCTGCGCGCCGGCCTGCCCGCGCTGGGCAACCCGGCGAACCTGCACCGGTCGGTGTCGCTGACCGAGAAGGAGTTCCGGTTCGGCTTCGGCAACGCGCTGACCGACGAGGAGTCGGCGGAGCTGCACCGGCGCTGGACGATCCCGTCCCCGGCCCGCCCGCTGTTCCAGGCCGCGGCGGCCAACTTCGTGCTGCACTCCCAGGCCCGGGTCGACACCCGCCGCGCGGACCGCGGCCCGCTGCTGCTGATCTCCGGGACCGCGGACCACACCGTCCCGGACGTGGTCACCCGCTCGACGTTCAAGCAGTACCGCGACTCGGCCGCGGTGACCGAGCTGAAGCAGTTCGAGGGCCGCGGCCACTCGCTGACCATCGACAGCGGCTGGCGGGACGTCGCCGGCGCCGTCCTCGGCTGGCTGCACGAGCAGGGGATCCGCTGACGTGGACCTCGGACTGGACGGCGCGGTCGCCGTGGTCACCGGAGCCGGCCGGGGCATCGGCCTGGCCATCACCGAAGCCCTGATCGCCGAGGGCGCGCACGTCGTGGCCGGCGCGCGCACCCCCGGACCGGCCCTGGAGGCCCTGGTCCGGGCGGGCAGAGCGGACGCGCTGGCGGTGGACCTCGGCACCCCGGACGGCCCGGGCCGGCTCGCCGAGCTGGCCCTCGCCGAGCGCGGGCGGATCGACATCCTGGTCAGCAACGTCGGCGCGGTGACGCCCCGGCCGAACGGCTTCCTGCTGGTCACCGACGACGAGTGGAACCGGTCGGTGACGCTGAACCTGCTGAGCGCGGTCCGCGCCACCCGGGCCGTGCTGCCGACGATGGTGACCGCGGGCCGCGGCACCATCGTCACGATCGCCTCGGTCAACGCGCACCTGCCGGACCCCGGCGTCATCGACTACAGCGCGGCGAAGGCGGCGCTGGTCAGCTTCACGAAGTCGGTGTCGAAGGAGTTCGGCCCCCGCGGCATCCGCGCCAACGCGATCAGCCCGGGCCCGGTGGCGACGGACCTCTGGCTCGGCACCGGCGGCGTGGCGGAAACCCTGGCCGCGGCCACGGGCGCGGACCCGGGAGCGGTCGCCGAGGAGGCCGCAACCCACGCGGTGACCGGCCGCTTCACCCGGCCGGCGGAGGTGGCGAACCTGGTGGCCTTCCTGGCGAGCGACCGGGTGGCGGGCAACATCACCGGCGCCACGTTCGCCATCGACGGCGGTTACAGCACCGAGACGCACTGAGGAGGGTCTACAAAGGACCGCGGTTTTCGGTGGCGGGAGTAACCTGCTGCGCTTGAGGTCCGGCCGGGCGAGCCGGGCGGGTTGCGGTGGGCCGTGGGGTTCGAGCGCTGCGGCCCCGCGAGCCGGGCGGGTTGCGGGGTCAGCCGCCGCTGGGTGGTTCGGCGGGCGGCGATGCGTTCATGAGCGGGCGGTTCCCGGGCCCGGCGGGGTCGTGGCTGCAGGCGCTTTGCATTCCGGCGGCGCCCGTCCGGTCAGCCGGGTGGTGCGGCGGTCGCCCGGGCGTGCAGGTGCTGCAGGGCCGTGAGCACCTGGTGGTGGCGGTACCACTGCAGCCAGGCACCGGCTTCGCGGCACAGCCTGTCCAGCCGCTCCGGAACCGGGTCCGCGAAAGCGTTCCGGGACAACACGGTCAGTACACCCACGCACTCCGCGGCGGCCGACGTCAGCGGGACGCTTCGCGCGGTCGTGAACCCGGCGCCGAGCAGCGCGCGGCGGGTGGCGGGCTGGGAGAACAGCGGGTCCAGGGCGATGTCCGTGCTCGTCACGGCGACGCCCTTCGCCAGCGCGGCCGTGCACGTCGACTGCTCGCCGTCGATCCGGGCGAACGCGCCGGCGAACTGCTTGTCCAGCCCGTGGTGGGCGGCCAGCCGCAGGCCGGCTTCGTCCGGCAGCTGCGCGTACCCCGCCGTCGCCCCGGTGCTCGCCAGGGCGCGCCGGACCAGCCGCTCCAGGACCGCGGCGGGTGTCCTCCCCGGGCGGTCGGCGGCGAAGCTCAACGGTGGCGCCGGGTGCTGCAGCGCGCCGATGAGCCAGGCGCGGCCGCGCGGGCGGGGCAGTGTCACCAGGGTTTTCGCGAGCACCACCAGCTTGACGTTGTGGATCTGCGAAGCCGACCGCAGCAGCCGGAACGCCTCGTCCAGGTCGGTCAGCCGGTAGCGCTCCTCCAACACGCCGAGCGCGCGGGCGACGGCCGGCCGGGTGGCGAGCTTCGAGCGCAGCGCGGCGACCTCGAGCCGCAGCTGTTCGAGCTCCGGCAGGCCGCTGGGCACCGGCGGACCCGGCCGCGCGGCACCACCGGCCGCGGTGAGCGTCACGTAGGTCTCGATGACGTCCGTCGCCTGCGCGGCCCGCAGTACCCGCAGAGCGAGCCCGGTGCCGGTGACCACGCGCAGGCGGCGGCCGGCCCGCGCGAGGGTGTCGGCCACGAGGTACAGCTGGCGGACGCCGGCCGCGGCGAGCAGCCGGACCCGGCTCAGGTCGACCACCGGGTCGGCGACCCCGGCGGTCAGCTCCAGCAGCCGGTCCCCGAATCCGGGGTGGGCGCTCATGTCGAGCTCACCGGTCACGACGACGACCAGGTGCTCACCGGTGCGGACGAGCTCCGCCGCCCACAGCGGCTGCCGCACGAGATCCAGGCGTGCCTCCTCACGGCGCATCCTGGGAAAATACCCGTGGGGCGGAACGGCAAACGACCGGTACTCGAACGGCGCAGGCGGTGCACGCCGGCTGCGAAAGCGACCACCGCCGGGCGAGGCCGGTGCGCTGAGGTCAGCGCCCGACCGCCTCGGCGAAGGCGCGGACGTCAAAGCACTTCGGTGAGTTTCCCGGTGGCGACGTCGAAGACGAAGCCCCGCACCGAATCCGTCTTCGGCACGAACGGGCTGTTGCGGATCCGCGCGACGGACTGCCGGACGTCTTCGTCGAGATCGGCGAACGCTTCGGCGGCCCAGGCCGGCTTGATGCCGGTCTCCTCCTGGATCGAGCGCTTGAAGTCGTCGTCGGTGAAGGTGAGCATGCCGCAGTCGGTGTGGTGGATGAGGATGATCTCCTCGGTGCCGAGCAGCCGCTGGCTGATGGCCAGCGAGCGGATCTCGTCCTCGGTGACGACGCCGCCGGCGTTGCGGATCACGTGGGCTTCGCCCTCCTGCAGGCCGAGCACGCGGTAGACGTCGATGCGGGCGTCCATGCAGGCGAGCACGGCGACGTGCTTGGACGGCGGGAGCGGCAGCGGCCCGGTGAACTGCGCGGCGTAGTCCGCGTTGTGGGTGAGGAGCTCGTCGGTGACCGACATGGTGATCCCTTCGGCGGTGGCGGGTGCGCCGAGTGGACGCCCCGGGCCGCCCCGGGCGCAACGGTGCCCAAGAACTGGGACGGCGGGCGCGTCCAGGATCCGGAACCCGGCGAGCGCTCGTTGACCGGCACGCCGCGGGTTCATAGGGTCGGGAACCGTCAGCGTTTTCCCGTCCCCCTTTTTCCGGAGCAGGTACTCCCATGCCCGAATCCGTCTGGGTCGCCCCGTCTGATCCGCGGGTCCGGCCATTGCCCGCCGACCTCGCGCGCGAATATTCGCCGCGTTATCACCGCGTTCTCAACGACGTCCGCTTCGAACTCCGTGAATACCCCGTGGAACGGTTCGCGCCGCCGGAAGGTGGCCTGCTGCTGCTCGTGCAGGACGGCCACGCCGTCGCCGGCGGGGCGTTCCAGCGCTTCGACGGCGAAACCGCCGAACTCAAGCGGATCCGGACCCACCGCGCCCACCGCGGCCGCGGGCTCGCCCGCCGCGTCGTCGACGAACTCGAGGCCGAAGCGGCTCGCCGCGGGTACGCCCGGATCCACCTGACGACCGGACCGAACCAGCCCGAGGCCCGCGCCCTCTACCTGGCCACGGGGTACACGCCGCACATCGACGTCGACGCCGTTCCGGTGACCCGGCTGTGGTTCTCCAAGGCGCTGCCCGCCGGGGTGGCCGTCCTCGTCGCGATGGCCGGCCACGCGCTCGTCACCAACACCGCGTTCGACTGGCCGACGTTCACCCGGTTCGTCATCCGGAAACCGATCCTGGAAGCCGTCGCGCTGACGCTGGAATTGACGGTGTTCGGGGTCGTCGCCGGATTCCTGCTGGGGACCGTGCTGGCGTTGATGCGCATTTCCCGGAATCCCCTGCTGCGCGCGGTGAGCTGGACCTGCACGTGGATCTTCCGGTCGGTGCCGCTCATTCTCCAGCTGCTGCTCTGGTACAACCTGGCGATCCTGTACTGCACCAGGGCGCCTACGCCGCGGAAATCGTGCGCGCCGGGTTCCTGTCGGTCGACGCCGGGCAGCGCGAAGCCGCCGCGGCGCTGGGCATCCCGGCCGGGCGGCAGTTCCGCCGGATCGTGCTGCCGCAGGCGATGCGCACCATCGTCCCCACCGCGGCCAACGAAATCGTCGGCCTGCCGAAGGCGACCTCCCGGGTCTACGTGATGGCCCTGCCCGAGCT
Organism: Amycolatopsis sp. CA-128772; assembly: GCF_002904295.1. Taxonomy (GTDB): domain Bacteria; phylum Actinomycetota; class Actinomycetes; order Mycobacteriales; family Pseudonocardiaceae; genus Amycolatopsis. The sequence continues at coordinate 85,816 of NZ_PPHG01000025.1, read as the reverse complement.
CTTCCACCAGGTCCAGGTGATCTACACGCGCAGCGGCCGGGTGATCCCGCTGCTGCTGGTCGCGACCGCCTGGTACCTCGCGCTGACGACCGTCCTGTCGGTCGCGCAGTACTACGTCGAGCGCCACTTCGGGCGCGGCACGCAGCGCTCGCTGCCGCCGAAGCCGCTGCAGCGCCTGCGCGCGGCTCGGCGGCGGGCGTGACCGCGGAATTCATGGTGGACGTCCGGGGCGTCCACAAGAGCTTCGGCGCGCTGACCGTGCTCGACGGCGTCGACCTCCGGGTGCGCCGGGGCGAGGTGACCGTCCTGTTGGGACCGTCCGGGTCCGGAGCTCAAGGAACGGGAGATCCTCAAGCAGCGCACGCGGATCGGGTTCGTCTTCCAGAACTTCACCCTGTTCGGGCACCGGACCGTGCTGGAGAACGTCGTCGAGGCGCCGGTTTCCGCGCAACGGCGGCCGCGGACCGAGGCCGAAGCGCGGGCCCGCGAGCTGCTGGACCGCGTCGGCCTGGCGGACAAGGCGGCCGAATACCCGCGGCGGCTCTCCGGTGGCCAGCAGCAGCGCGTCGCCATCGCCCGGGCGCTGGCCCTCGAACCGGACGTCCTGCTCTTCGACGAACCCACCTCCGCGCTCGACCCCGAACTGGTCGGCGAGGTCCGGGACGTCCTGCGCGAACTGGCGGCGGCGGGCACCACCATGGTCGTCGTCACGCACGAACTCGGGTTCGCCCGCGAAGCCGCCGGCACCGTCGTCTTCCTCGACGAAGGCCGCGTGGTCGAGCAGGGCCCGCCCGCCGAAGTCCTCGACCACCCCCGTCATCCGCGCACCCGCGCCTTCGTCGAAAAAGTGCTCCAGGAGAACCATGAGACTGCGTAAGCTGTTGCTCGCTTCGGCCTTCGCGCTCGCCGCGTGCGGCAGCCCGGAGGCCGCCACCACGGCGGACCGGCCCGGCGGGGTGAACATCACCGCGAACCAGAACCGCGTCCGCGCGCAGAAGGCCGACGCGATCGCCGCGCTCGTGCCGGCGGGCATCCGGGCCCGCGGCACCCTGGTGGTCGGGACCACCGGCAACGGCACGCCGCCGCTGTCGTTCCGCGCCGACGACGACAAAACGGTCATCGGCGTCGAACCGGTCTCGCCCAGCTCGTCGCCGACGTCCTCGGGCTGAAGCTCGACCTGCGGGCGTCGTCGTGGGAAAACCTGGTCCTCTCGGTGGAAAACCGGCAGTTCGACGCCGGGTTGTCGAACATCACCGTGACCGAGGAGCGCAAGGACAGTACGACTTCGCCACCTACCGAACAAGGCGGCCGGGCTGGCGCCGGTGAAGTTCCAGTACTACCAGACCACCTCGGACTACTACCTCGCGCTGCAGTCCGGCCGCATCGACACCTACGCCGGCCCGAACCCGACCTCGGCCTACCACGTGGCCGTGGACGGCAAGACGAAGATCGTCGGCACGGTCTCCGGCGGCGGCACGATCCCGGCGGACATCGCGGCGATGACGAAGAAGGGCGACGGGCTGGTCAAGGCCCTGCAGCAGGCCCTCGACACCGTCATCAAGAACGGTCAGTACGGGGAGGTCCTCAAGCGCTGGAACCTCACGTCCGAGGGGCTGCTCGCGTCGGAAGTCAACCCGCAGGGGCTGCCGCGGAGGTGACGTCCGGCGATCTCACCGGAGCGGGCGGGAGTAGCCGCCCCGCGCGCGGGGTATCTCCGTGCTGACCGTCCGGAAGGGAAACCGCCATGGGAATCCTCGTTGCCCTGCTCGTAATCTGGGCCGCGCTCGTCGTGCTCGGCATCGTCGTCAAGAGCCTGTTCTGGCTGATCATCGTGGGCGCGGTGCTGTTCGTCGCCACCGGGGTGATCGGGTTCGTCAAGCGTGAGGCGCTCGGCCGCCGGCACTGAGCGCGCCGGCACCGGCTTCGACGACGTCGAGGGCCGCTTCCGCGGGGGAGCGGTCGTCGGCGTCGTCGCCGCGCTCGGGGTGGGTGGCGACCGAGCCCGGATCGACCCCGGTGACCACGATGCCGCTTTCGCGCAGTTCGGCGGCGAGGGCTGCGGTGAGCGCGTCGAGGGCGTACTTCGCCAGCGAGTGGCCGGGCGCCCGGATGCCGCCGGTCCCGGCGGTGAGCTGGCCGGCGGCGCCGCTGGAGACGTTGACGATCCGCGCGCCGGGTGCGGCCCGCAGCAGCGGCAGGCACGCCTGCACGAGCGCCAGGGCGCCGAGGACGTCGACCTCGTAGGCGGCGCGGGCCTCGGCCAGGTCGGCGTCGAGCAGGGACAGCGCGGTGAAGTCCGGCATGGTGGAGGCGTTGTTCACCAGGACGTCAAGCCGGCCGAAGCGGGTACGCAGGAATCCGGCGCAGGCGTCGATGTCCGTCTGCCGGGTGACGTCGAGCTGTACGGCGTCGGCGGAAAGTCCTTCGGCGGCGAGCTGCCCGGCGAGCGCACGGGTCCGGCCGAGGTCCCGGCCGCCGAGGACGACGTGGTGGCCGCGGGTGGCGAACTCGCGGGCGACGGCGAACCCCAGCCCTTGCGCCCGGCCGGCGCCGGTGATGAGGGCGATTTCGTTCATGAGGAATACTGTAGGGGATTCCTACGATTGTGCCACCCCGCGGTTCTTGCCCTAGGATGACCGGCATGACCACGTCGCCGTCCGGCCGCCCCCGCGCGCTGCTGCGCTGGCCGACGTACCTGATGGGGAACCTGCACCGCAGCGGCGTCAGCCGCATCGACGCGGCGCTGGCGGGTTCCGGGGTGTCCCTGCGCGAGTTCTACGTGCTGGTGTGCGTCGGCGAATACGGCCCGTTGTCCCAGCAGAACGTCGCCGACCGCCTCGGCCTGGACCGCAGCGACCTGGTGAAGGTCCTCGACCGGCTGGAGGCGGCCGGCTGGGTGCTGCGCGAGCGCGACACCGAGGACCGCCGCCGGCACGTGCTGACCTTGACCGAGGCGGGGCGCGCAACAGTCGGGAAGGTGGAGGAGATTTCGAGCACGGTCACCGGCGAGCTGCTGGGGCGGCTGAGCGCGGGGGAGCAGGAGACGTTGCACGCGCTGCTGGTGAAGGCGTCCGGCGAGCCGCCGGCCTGACGGCGGCCTTCGAACGCCGTCTCGCGGGAGACCGGTGCCGCGGGGTCCGGGCCCGGTCAGCAGGTCGTCAGTGCACCGTCAGCGTCCGCGGCAATCCTTGCCGGGCAAGCACGTTCGGAGAACCGGCGATGGAGGTTGACGGCGCGATGACTTCGCTGGTGGCGGTGTCCGCTTACGTGCCCACGACCGTCTCGATCGAATCGCTGCAGGACGAGCTGGGGCTGTCGGCCACGCAGCTGCGGCGGTTCCGGCGGATGTACGGCCTCTCTGACGTCTGCCGGTCGGACGAGCCCGAAGCGGACATGCTGCTCGGTGCGGTCAGTAAGCTGGATTTCCTGGCCGGGCAGGAAGAACGCGTCCGGTACGTCGTCCGCGCCAAGACCATGCCGGCCGCCAGCCCGTACCCCGTCAACCCGATGCTCGGGGTGCGGGCGGCGCTCGGGCTGGAGCACGCGGCCATGTTCACCGTCACCGACCACGCCTGCGCCTCCGGGCTGCTCGCGGTCGACCTGTGCGGCACGCTGCTGGCCGCCGACGGCGATCCCGACGCGCTCGCCCTGATCCTCACCGGGGAGAAGGCTTTCACCCACTCCGCGCAGGTCATCCCCGACGTCGCGATCATGGGCGAGGCGACGGCCGCGGTGCTCGTCGGACCGGGCGACGGGCAGGACACCATGCTCGGCTACGCCACCACCACGCTCGGCGGCCCGGGCGGCGAAGTCATCCTCGACGACGACCAGGCCGCGGAGTTCCGGCGCATCTACCCCGGCGCCGTCGCGCAGGTCGCGCTCGAGGCCGTCGCGGCGGCCGGGCTGACCGTCGACGACATCGCCATGGTGTTGCCGCACAACGTCAACAAGATCTCGTGGGTGCGTGCGAGCGGGGCGCTGGGCATCCCGCGCAGCCGGATCTTCCTGGACAACGTGGGGACGACCGGGCACAGCTTCTGCGCCGACCCGTTCCTCAACTACCACACCGCGAACGGCCTGGGCCTGCTGGCGCCCGGGGCCTGCTACTTGATGATCTCGGTCGGCCTCGGGTCGACCTTTTCCGCCATGGTCTTCCGGAAATGAGGAGCGCTTCATGAGTGTCGAGTTCGAGATCCAGGGTATCGGCATCACCGAACTCGCGGAGCGTTACGGCACACCGCTGTTCGTCTACGACGGCGACGAGCTGGGCGGCCGGCTGACCGCGCTGCGCGAACGGCTGCACCCCCGGCTGGAGATCTTCTACTCCCTCAAGTCCAACCCGAACATCTCGGTCTGCGGCCTGCTGCACGCCCACGGCGCGCGGGCCGAGGTCTCGTCGATGGCCGAGCTGATCACCGCCCGGCGGGCCGGTGTCGCCGGCAACGACATCATCTTCCTCGGCCCCGGCAAGAGTGCGGCGGAACTGGCCGCCTGCCTCGACGAAGGCGTTTACACCGTCGTCTGCGAATCGTTCGGGGAACTCCGGCTCCTCGACGACCTCGCGCGCGAGCGGGGGATCGAAGCCCGGGTCGCGCTGCGCGTGAACCCGAGTTTCGCGGTCAAGGGTTCGGGTCTCACCATGGGCGGCAAGCCGCGCCAGTTCGGCATCGACGAAGAGCAGCTGCTCGCGTCGGCCGGGCTCGCGCAGCGGCACCCGAACCTGCGGCTGATGGGCGTGCAGGTCTACATGGGAACGCGGATCCTGGACGAGGAACCGATCGTCGAGAACACGCGGCGCATCTTCGACCTCGCCGAGCGCGTTTCGCGGCAGATCGGGTTCCCGCTGGAAATGGTCGACGTCGGCGGCGGCCTCGGCGTCGCGTACTTCGACGGCGAACGGGACCTCGACCGGGATGTGCTGGCCTCGATGCTGAACCCGGTGATCGACGAGTTCGCGCAGCGGCACCCGGCGACGCGGCTGGTCATGGAGCTCGGCCGGTACCTGGCCGCCACGTCCGGAACCTACGTCGTGCGCGTCCGGTACACCAAGACCTCGATGGGGCAGAACTTCGCCGTCGCCGACGGCGGGACCAACCACCACATGGCGGCGGTCGGCATCGGCTCCTACGTCAAGCGCGACTTCCCGGTCCGGCTGCTCAACCGGATCGACGAGCCCGCCACCGAAACCTGGCAGGTGACCGGCCCGCTGTGCACGCCCAACGACGTGCTCGCCAAGAAGGCCGCCCTGCCGCCGGTGCGCAGCGGCGACCTGATCGGCGTCACCCGGTCCGGTGCCTACGGGCCGACGGCGTCCCCGGTGCTGTTCCTCAGCCACGGCTACCCGGCCGAGGTGCTGGTCTACGGCGGGCGCGCGCACCTGGTCAGCGAACGCGACCAGCCGGCGGACCTGCTGCGCCGCCAGCACCTGCACGAGTTCGCCCCGCTGGCCGCCGCCGGCGTGGAGCGTTAGGCGATGTACCGGGCCGCCGCCACGACCCTGTCCGCCGCGCCACCGGCGGGGCTGCAGCCGTTCCCGCTGCCCCTGGCCCTGGTGGTCCGGCGCGAGTTCGGGCCCGGGGACCGGGAAATCGACGTCCCCGAGCTGCACCACTACTTCGCCGACCTCAGCCGCGGGCACGAGATCGGTTTCCGGCCCAGCCGGGTGACGCACGCGCGGGGCAACACCTTCCTCGAGATGGCGCGGGAGGTGCTCGCCGGGCACCTGTCCGGCGAGCGGATCGACCTCGCGCTCGTCGCGCACGCGGCGCCCGAGTTCGACCCACGGCTGTCGGCGCCGGTGAACCTCACCGCCGTGCTCCCGGGCGGGCCGCTCGTGTTCGCCGTGTCCGGGCAGGGCGCCCTGGCGCCGTTCAGCGCGCTGCGGATCGCCGGTTCCTACGTGCAGCGGCACGGGTTCCGGCGGGTGCTGATCCTGATCATGGACCAGGGCGTCACGCCGTACGACGTCCCGGACCGGATCGGCGACGCCGCCACCGCCCTGCTCTTCGAGCCCGGCGGCGACCGCGAGGTCCGGTCCGCTGCCGTGCCGGGGGTGGCGCCCGCCGCCGTGGCCGGGTTCCGGCCGCCGGGCACCGCCGTCGCCGGGCCCGGGCTCGCGCGGACCGGGGCTTGGCCGGGCGCGGGCGTCGCGCCGGCGGAGTACCCGTGCACGGGCCTGTGGGCGCCGCTCGCGGAGGGCACCGCCGGCCCGCTCGTGCTGGCCGACTACGACCCGCACCACCGCGCGCTGGGTGTCTGCGTGGTGGCCGAGCCCACCTGAGCGGCCCCTATGATGGTGGTCGTCAACGGGTTCGACAGCGGGGGACGGACAAGTGCGCGTGGTCATCGGCGAGGACCAGTTCCTGCTCCGGGACGGCCTGGTGCGGCTGCTGGAGGCGCACGAATTCGAGGTCTGCGCGGCGGTGGACAACGGGCCGGACCTGCTGGAGGCCATGCTGCGCGAGCGGCCGGACATCGCGATCGTGGACATCCGGCTGCCGCCGTCGTTCACCGACGAGGGCCTGCGCGCGGCGATCGAAGCGCGCCGCCGGATGCAGGGCTTCCCGGTGCTGGTCCTTTCGCAGTACGTGGAACGCCTGTACGCCGACGAGCTCCTCGCGGACGGCGAGGGTTCGGTCGGCTACCTGCTGAAGGACCGCGTGTTCCACGGCGACCAGTTCGTCGACGCGGTCCGCCAGGTCGCGGTCGGCGGCACGGTGATGGACCCGGACGTGGTGACCCGCCTCCTGACGCACAACACCCGCGACGACCGCCTGGAGCGCCTGACGGCCCGGGAGCGCGAGGTGCTGAAGCTGATGGCCGAGGGGCGGTCCAACAGCAACATCGCGGGCGTGCTGGTGGTGTCGGAGAAGGCCGTTTCCAAGCACATCAACAACATCCTGGCGAAGCTGAACCTGCCGCAGTCCGAGGACGCCAACCGGCGGGTGCTTGCGGTGCTGGCCTACCTGAAGCACTGAGCTCCCGGGGTCTTGTTCGTGGTCCCTGCGGCTCGTTGATGCCGGTGACGACGCGTTGGCCGAGCTGGAGGCGCTGGTCGGGTTCGACGACGACCTGGCCGGCGAAGCGACCCGGATCAGCAAACCGCATCCGGGCCTTGCTCACCGGCATCCACCCCGCTCTCGAGCACGCGATCGGCCCGCGGATCTCGCATCCAGCGGTGCTGGAAATCGCGGTGGCCCTGCCGGCATCGCCAGAGCGGGCCGCCGCAAGCTCGCCGCCGCGAGCGGCCGTCCGCCACCGGTAAACCATTCCCGCGCCGCCCGGGCAAGCCGTGGACACGCGCCGGCCGGTGGTGATTGCACGGGGCGGCAGTGCCTGACACGGTGTACCGATGCTGAACGAGGTGGCCGACGGTGTTTGGGTGCGGCAGAGCGAATGGGTCTGGAGCAACAGCATCGTGGTCCGCGGGGAGGCCGGGCTGGTCCTGGTCGATCCCGGCATCACCGGTGCCGAGCTGGACCGGCTCGCCGACGACGTCGACCGGCTCGGGATCCCGGTGGTCGCCGGGTTCTCGACCCACCCGCACTTCGACCACCTGCTCTGGCACCCCCGCTTCGGCGACGTCCCGCGCTACGCCACGGCCCCCTGCGCGGCGGTGGCCACCGAAGCCCGGGAGCGTGCGCAGGCGATGGCGGTGGAAACCGCGCCGGACGTCCCGGTCGACCTGGTCGCGCTCGTCACCCCGCTGCCCGCGGACGGCGGACCGCTGCCGGGCGAGCTCATCGAGCACGACGCCCACGCCGTCGGCCACGCGGCCGTTCTCCTCGCGGACCGGGGCGTCCTGATCGTCGGCGACATGCTTTCCGACGTCCTGATCCCGCTCCCGGACCCGCGCCGCGACGGGCAGGAGGTCGCCTATCCGGCGGCGCTGGACCGGCTGGAGGAGGCGGCCCGGCAGGCGGACGTCCTCATCCCCGGCCACGGGTCCGTCGCGAAGGGACCCGAAGTGGCGGCCCGTTTCGCCACCGACCGGGCCTACCTCGAGGTGGTGCGGCGGGGCGGGGAACCGGACGACGAGCGGTGGGGGAAGCGCCGGTAGCTCAGCGCTCGAGGGCGCAGGGGATCTCGATCGTCACCATCGTCGGGCCGCCGAGCGGGCTGAGGATGGTGACGAACCCGTCGAGCGGGGCCAGCCGCTTTTCGATGCCCCGCAACCCGGTCCCGTTCTCCGTGTTCGCGCCGCCGCAACCGGTGTCGCTGATGTTGATCACCAGCCGGCCGAACTCGTGGTGGACGTGGATTTCGCCGGTCTGCGCGCCCGAGTGCTTCACCGCGTTGTTCAGCACCTCGGACACCGAAAAGTACGCCGCCGTCTCGACCGCCAGGGACGGCCGGCCCGGCAGGTCGATCGTCGTCGCGATCTGCAGCGGGTTTTCCAGGGCCAGGGTGCGGATCGCGTCGGCGATACCGCGGTCGACCAGGACCGGCGGCTGGATGCCGCGGACCAGATCACGCAGCTGCTGCAACGCCTTCGCCGAGCTGTTCTTGGCTTCGTCCATCAAGGACCGTGCGGCTTCGGGGTGGGAATCCAGCACGCGCATCGCGGCGTCGAGCGTCATGCCCATGGCGACGAGGTGGGTCTGCGCGCCGTCGTGCAGGTCGCGCTCGATGCGGCGCAGCTCGGTCGCCTGCGAACCCACCGCGTCGTCGCGGCTTTCCGACAGGTGCTGCACGCGGTTCGTCAACCGGGTCACCTCGGTCGGCGACAGCAACGTGGCCGCCAGCCGCGCGTGCAGCCGGAGCAGGTGGGGGGCGCTCCACAGCGCGAGCGGGAAGTGCGCCAGGCCGAGGATGGCCGCGAACCAGGCCGTCGGCTGGTCGTCCACCGGGATCACGACGTACCAGCTGCCCAGCCAGTCGGCCGCGTCGGACCCGATCAGGAACGGCATCGCGAGCCCGCGCAGCCCGTGCAGGATCAGCAGCAGCGGCGTCAGGGTGAGCAGGATGCCGAGGGAGCTGTCGACCAGCAGCCACAGCACGTCCCGCCAGTTCGCGCGGTCGCCGAGCAGGTGGTGGCAGCGGCGCAGCGGCGAGCTGCCGCCCGCCGGCTCCGGCAGGTACGGCGGCGGGATCCGCACACCCGACCACGCCGCGGCCGACACGCGCACGCCGTTGGTCAGGTGCCGCATCAGCAGCACGGCCGGGGGCAGCACGAAGAGGCCGATGCCCACGCCGAGCAGCGAGCCGGCGGTGACCACGACGACGAACATCACCAGTTCGGTCACCGCCACCACGGCGAGCGCGCCGCCGCGCACTGTCGCCAGGCCGCCGTCGCGCAGCAGCGACCGCGTCATGGCGGCGACCGGGCTTCCGCTAGTCATGGCGCCCATTATGCGCAGCCGGAGACGTTCTCCGCGGTAGTGCTAACCCCCGCATAAGTCCGCTCCCTAGCACCCTCGGAAATCGGCCCGGGCCTTCGTAACGTGGTCGCGGTACCAGATCGAAGAAAAGCAAAGCCACGTCAGGAGCCGCAGATGCACCAGCAAGGCGACACGGGGGAAGTCGTGCGGCTGCTGTCCGTACGCAAGGCCTACGGCAAGGACCGGGCCCAGGTCCTCGCCCTCGACAACGTGACGGCCGGCTTCACCCGCGGCACGTTCACCGCCGTGATGGGGCCGTCGGGGTCGGGCAAGAGCACGCTGCTGCACTGCGCGGCCGGCCTCGACAAGCCGACCTCCGGCACGGTCACCCTGGGTGGCACGGACCTCAGTGTGATGCGCGAGGTCGAGCTGACCAAGCTGCGCCGCGACCGGATCGGGTTCGTGTTCCAGGCGTTCAACCTGCTGCCCGCGCTCGACGTCGAGCAGAATGTGACGCTGCCGTTGCGGCTCGCGGGCCGGCGGGCCGACCCGGCCTTCGTGGGCCGGGTCATCGAGCAGGTCGGGCTGGGCAAGCGGCGCCACCACCGGCCCGCGGAACTCTCCGGCGGTCAGCAGCAGCGGGTGGCCATCGCGCGGGCACTCGTCACGCACCCCGAAGTCATCTTCGCCGACGAGCCGACCGGCGCGCTGGACACCCGGTCGGCGCAGGAAGTCCTTTCCCTGCTGCGGGAATCGAAGAACGCGTCCCGGCAGACCATCGTGATGGTCACCCACGACCCGGTCGCCGCCTCCTACGCCGACCGCGTGCTGTTCCTCGCCGACGGCCGCGTCGTCGACGAGCTGCGGCAGCCGAACCCCGAAGAGGTGGCCCGCCGGATGACCGGCCTGGTCGCCCGCACCGAACAACGGTCCCCGGAGGGACCCTGGCTGAGTGAGCTGACGCGCTGATGCTGGCCCTCGTCCTGCGCACCCTGCGCTACCGCACCGGTGGCTTCATCGCCACCCTCGTCTCGGTGTTCGTCGGCACCGCCGTCATGCTCGCCTGCGGCGGCCTGATGGAAACCGGTATCCGGACGGTGATCCCGCCGCAGCGGCTGGCCGCCGCGCCGATCGTCGTGGCGGGCAACCAGTCCTACGACCTGCCCACGGTGGGCCACGGCGAGGACGCCTACCACGAAACCGCGACGCTGTCCGAACGCGTCCGGCTCGACGATGGCCTGGCGAACACGATCAGCGGCGTGCCCGGCGTCGCCCACGTGGTCCCGGACGTCTCCTTCCACGCCGACGTGCTCGCCGACACGGGCGGCTCGTCCGTGCCCGGCACGCAGGCCGGCCACAGCTGGGTGTCCGCGGAGCTGGCGCCCTACCGGCTGACCGACGGCGTGGCCCCGATCCGCGAAGGCGAGGTGGTGCTCGACTCCGCCACCGCCGGCCGGATCGGCGCGCACGCCGGCGGCAAGGTCGACATCGCCGTCCGCGGCGGCGTCCACTCCTACCTGGTCACCGGGATCGCCGACGCCGGGCGCCGGATGGCGGGCGACGCGGTGTTCTTCTCACCCGCCGAGGCCGGCGGGCTGCGGTCCGCGGCCGGGCAGGTCGACGCCTTCGGGGTGCAGCTCGCGCCCGGGGCCGACGTCAACGCGGTGAGCGCCCAGGTCGCGGCCGCGGTCCGGGACCAGCACGCGGTGACGCTGACCGGCGACGCCCGCGGCTCCGCCGAGTTCGCCAGGGCGGCCGGCGACGGGGAGCTGCTGATCATCCTCGCGGCCGTGTTCGGCGGCCTCGCGGCGCAGGTCGCGATGTTCGTCGTCGCAAGCACGCTGACCCTTTCGGTGCAGCAGCGCCGCCGTGAGGTGGCCATGCTGCGGGCGATCGGCGCGACCCCGCGCCAGCTGAGCCGGATGATCACCGGCGAGTCGATGATCATCGGCGCGCTGGGCACGGCGCTGGCGATCGTCCCGGGCATGCTGCTCGGCGACTGGCTCTTCGGCCGGCTGACCGGGTTCGGCGTGATCCAGCCGGTGCTGAAGTTCGAGCAGGGCCTCTACCCGGTCGTCGCCGCCGCGGTCGTCGGCCTGGGCTCGGCGTGGGGCGCGGCGTTCGTCGCCGCCCGGTACGCGGGCCGCACCCGGCCCGTCGAGGCGATGCGGGAAACGGCGATCCCGTCGCGCTGGCTGACGCCGACGCGGCTGTGGCTGGGTGTGTCGAGCCTGATCGGCGCGGTGGCCCTGGCCTACCTGACGATCACCGTGGTCGACGGCCCGCTCGCGGCGAGCACGGCCGGCCCGGCCGTGACGCTGGTGGCGACCGCGGTCGCGTTGTTCGCCCCCGGGCTCACCCGGCTGCTGGTCGGCGTGCTGCGCCGGCCGATCCACGCGCTCGGCGGCCTGCCCGGCTACCTGGCCTCGCTGAACGCGCGGGCCCGCTGGATGCCGATGGCCGGCGCGGTCACGCCGATCATGCTCGCCACCGGGCTGGCGATCTTCATGCTGTACTTCCAGACCACGGAGGTGGCGGCGGCGGAGAAGCAGTACTCCGACTCGCTGCTCGCCGACGCCGTGGTGACGTCGGCGACCGGGGACCTGCCTTCGGACCTGGTCGCCAAGGTGCAGCAGGCGCCCGGCGTCGGCGGCGCCACGGCGTTCGTGACCAGCAAGGGGTACAACGAAAAGCCGTCGGATTCGACGCAGGACGAGGACGGCGTGGACCTCACCGGGGTCACCGCGGACGGCATCGCGCAGGCGTGGGGGAGCATCGTCGCCGCCGGGAAGCTCGACGACCTGCACGGGAACACGATCGCGCTGCCTGCGGACCTCGCGCAGCGGCTCGGCGTCGGGGTCGGCGCCAAGATCGTGATGCGGCTGGGCGACGGGTCCCGGGTCACCCTGGACGTCGTCGCGACGCTGCGGACCACGGCGTCCTCCGCGTCCGCGCTGGTGCCGGCCGAGACGCTGGCGCCGCACACGGCGGCGGGCGCGGCCGACCGGATCCTCGTCATGGCGAAACCCGGCACCGGGGAAGCGGACCTGCTCACGGCGTTGCGCGGCCAGGTCGGGGACGTCGACGGCGTGCAGGTGGCCGGCCGCGAGGCGCTGACGAAGGCGTTCGTGGCGGAGGCCCAGGGCAACGCCTGGGTCAACTACCTGATCGTCGGGCTCCTGCTCGTCTACGCCGCGATCTCCATGGTGAACACGCTGGTGATGGCGACGGCGGACCGGCGGCGGGAGTTCGGGCTGCAGCGGCTCATCGGGGCGACCCGGGGGCAGGTGATGCGGATGATGGCCGTGGAGGCCGGGATCGTGGCCGCCATCGGGGTGTTCCTCGGCACCCTGGTCGCCGCGTCGATGCTGGTGCCGTTCAGCGCGGCGGTCTCGGACAGCCCCTTCCCGTCCGGTCCTTTGTGGATATATCTTGTGATACTCGGGCTGGCCGTCGTGCTGACGGTGGTGGCCACCTGTGCGCCGACGTGGTTCACGTTGCGCACCAGGCCGTCGCCTTCGACGCTCGCCCCTGAATAGGTGACCTCGGGCGGGCCGGGTACCCCAGTGAGGCGCTGACGGACTCTCCCCCAGATTGTCAGCGCGCGGTCAGCCCGAGGTCACCGCTCCGGCATAGCGTCGGGGCGTGGACACAGAAGAGACGGCCGCCGGTCGCTGGGACGCCATCGTGGTGGGATCCGGGATCGGCGGCCTCGTGTGCGCCGGATACCTGGTCGCCAGCGGGATGCGGGTGCTCGTGCTCGAACAGCACGACGTCGCGGGCGGCAACAGCCACGTGTTCCGGCGGCGGCGGGCCTACCAGTTCGACGTCGGGGTGCACTACCTCGGCGACTGCGGACCGGACGGCCTGCTGCCGCGGGTGCTCACCGGGCTCGGCCTCGGCGACCGCGTGCGCTTCCACCCGATGGACCCCGACGGGTTCGACCGGATCGTGCTGCCGAGCGTCACGGTGGACGTGCCGGCCGGGTGGGACCGCTACGCCGACCGGCTGCGGGCCGCGCTGCCCGCGGAGGCCGAGGGCATCACCCGGTACATCGGCATCTGCTCGGCGATCGCGCAGGCGTGCCGCCAGTCCGCCTTCGCGGCGGGCCCGGGTGCGAAAGTGCCGGCCGTGATGCTGCGCTGGAGCCGCCGGACGCTGGCGCAGCTGTTCGACCACTGCGGCCTGTCGGCCCGGGCGCGGACGGTGCTGGCCGCCCAGTCCGGCAACTACGGTTCGGCCCCGGCGAGCACGCTCGTCATCGCGCACACGATGATGCTCGACGACTACCTCCGCGGCGCCTACTACCCGGAGGGCGGCGGGCAGGTGATCGCCGCGTCGTTCGTCGAGCTGCTGGAGTCGCACGGCGGCACGCTGCTCACCCGCACCCGGGTCGACCGGATCCTGATCGACCGCGGCCGCGTCTCCGGTGTCCGGCTGACCGACGGCTCGGTCCACCGCGCGCCGGTCGTGGTGTCCAATGCGGACTACTGCCGCACGGTCCTGGAACTGTGCGAAGGCCGGGAAAACCTGCCCGACTCCGTGGTGAGCCGCGCCGAGACAGCGACGATGCGCCTGCCGCTGGCCGTCTGCTACGTCGCGCTCGACAAGGAACTCCCGCTGCCCGGCGCGAACATCTGGTACTGGCCGAACGAGGACGTCGACGCGGCCTACGCGCACGTGGAGGCGGGCCGGCTCGACGAACTGCCGTTCGCCTTCCTGTCCTTCGCCTCGCTCAAGGACCCGGTGCCGGGCGCGGCGTGCCCGCCGGGGCACACGAACTTCCAGATCATGACCGCCTGCCCGCCCGGGTACGCACCCTGGGGACTCACGGACGGCCCCGCGCACGGCGCCCGGTACCGGCGGGAGCCGGCCTACGTCGGCGCCAAGGACCGGCTGACCGAGCAGATGCTGGACCTGGCCGAGGCGGCGATCGGGCCGTTCCGCGCGAACCTGGTGCACGTCGAGACGTCGACGCCGCTGACCCAGGAGCGCTACACGCTTTCGACCGGCGGATCGGCGTACGGCCTGCAGACGTGGGGCCGCGTCGGGCAACGACCCGATATCGGTTCGGGGGTCGACGGTCTCTACCTGACCGGCCAGAGCATCTTGCACGGGGGCGGCATCGTCGGCTGCGCCACCGGGGGTGCCCTGTGCGCGTCGACGATCCTCGGCAAGCCGGTGCTCGCGGAGGGGCCGCTGGGGAATCCCGAGCTGCTCCCGGAACGCGAACCGGGCTGGGACCCGCTGCGGACGTCCCGGGGTCTGCGGCGGCGCGAGGCGCGCGGCCTCGCCCTGCTGGACCGGGTCGTCGCCGGCTGACCGACGGACCACCGGAAAAGAACTCGAGGCCCGGATCCGGGCCCGTGGGTAATGGCTGCTGTCTTGATGAAGGGAATGGTGAGCACTGTGACGGAAACCGTGGCGAACTCGACGGAGGTCCTGGACGACCGCGTCGTCGCGGGGATCTGCGCCGCACTCGAATCCGTGCTGGAGGCGGAGGTGACCGACCTCGGCCCGGAGACCCGGCTGGCGGACGCCGGCCTGGACTCCACCGGCGTGCTGGAACTGCTGATGCAGCTGGAAGAGGCGCTGGGCATCGAATTCGACGCGGAGAACCTGGAAATGAGCCACTTCGAGTCGGTGGGTTCGCTGGCCCGGTTCGTTTCGGCAGAAATGGCCGCCTGAGCGATGACCACGATCTCGCCGCCGATCACGGCGACCTGGCTGCGGTGCCACGACATCGCGCGGGCGGAAGGGATGGCCCCGGCACTGGCGGCGCTGCACGCGGCGCGGCCGGCGGGCGGGTCCGCGTTCGGTGCCGGCGGTGCCGCGGTCCTGCCGGCCGGGCCGGTGGACGGCGACGTGCTCGTGGTCCGGACGGCGCAGCTGCCCGGCGGCGCCGTGGTCCTCGCCCGTACCTCCCGGCCCGCGGGCCCCACCGACCCGATCCTGGCGACCGGGTCGGTGTGGCTGCGGCTGGGCCTGTCCGGCGCCCTGCTCGACACGGCCCTCGGCTACCTCGGCGGCCGGCAGAGCGGGGACACGACGCTGCTGCGCCGTCAGCTGGTCCAGGGTGCCGTCGCCGAGGCGCTGACCGGCCAGCTCCAGGTGCGGGCGACCTTGACCGCGCAGGATGCGGCCCCGGCCGCACTGTCCTATCTGCACAACCGGCTCACGGAGACGGACCGGACGCTGTTGCGCCTGCTGGGCGCGGCCGGATTCGCCCGCGGCGGCGCCGGCGAGGTCGCCGACGTCTCCGAGCTGCTCGCCGGGGCCTACACCCCGGAGGTCGCGGCGTGACGGCGACGCTGCTCGACGACCGGCTGCGGACGCTGCGGGACGCGGCCCGCGAGTGGGGCGCGGAGTTCCGCATCGCGGGCGCCGGCCTGGACCTCGAACCCGACGGCGCCGGCGCGCACCTGGACCTGGCCGGGGTCCGCTGCCTGGCCACCATGCTCGTCCCGGCAGAGTACGGCGGCGCGGGCCTGCACCTCGGTGCCCACCGCTTCCACGGCATGACCGCGATCGAGCGGGTGGTGGTGCTCGAAGAGCTCGCCCGCGGCGACGCCGGCCTGATGCTCGCCAGCCCCGGCGCCTCGATGTCCGGCGTGCTCGTCGACGTGCTGGCCGACCGGGAGCAGAAGGAGTGGTTCTACGGCCGGCTCCTCGAACGTCCCACGTGGACGTTCTTCGCGCTCACCGAACCCGGCCGGGGATCCGACGCCTCCGCGCTGGAGACGGCGCTTTCCCCGGCGGACGGCGGCGGCCACCGGCTCGACGGCCGCAAGAAGTACGTCGGCAACGCCGCGCGAGCCGCGCTGGGCGTCGTGTTCGCCCGGACCGGGACCGGCCCGCTGGGCGTCACCGCGGTCCTGGTCGACACGAACGACCCGGGGTACCACGCCGAGCCGATCGAAACCCTGGGGCTGCGCGCCGCCCGGATCTGCGAGGTGACGCTGGACGGCGTGGCGGTGCCCGCCGAGCGCGTGCTCGGCCGGGACCGTTCGCCCGCGCGGCGCGGGATGTGGGCGTGCGTGCAGACCTTCAACCGGCTGCGGCCCGGCGTCGCCGCGATCGCGGTCGGCATCGCCGCGGCCGCGCACGACTACGTGCTCGCCGGCCGGCTCCGGCTCGACCGCGCCGAGCGCGACCGGCTCGCCGCGCTGGGCCACCGCATCGAAAGCGTGCGCCACCTCGTGCACCTGTCCGCCGTCGAGGTCGACGCCGACGGCTCGCGCGGCCACCTCGCCTCGGCGGCCAAGGCCGAAGCCTGCCGTCTGGCCGAAGAGGCCACCCTCGCCGCCTGCGGCTTCTTCGGGCCGCGCGCCCGCTGGGAGCACGCGGTGCTCGACAAGCTCGTCCGGGACGCGCGCGGGGTCGAGTTCATGGAAGGCGCCGGAAACATCCAGAAGCTCATCCTCTTCCAGGGCCTGATCGCGGGAAAGGTCGGGCGCGGCGACCCCTTCGCCGCGCACACCGGGGAATCGTCGTCCGGAGGTACGTCGTGCAGGTGATCACGAGGCCGGAGGAGTTCGACGTCACGGACCTGTACGTCGACCTCCGCCACGTCGTGGGCCGGCCGGTCCTGATGAAGTGCGAAGGCTTCAACTTCGCGCGGTCGAGCAAACTCAAGCCGGCACTGGAAATGGTGACGCTGGCCGAGCGCGCGGGTGTGCTGCGGCCGGGCTCGACCATCGTGGAGATGTCGTCGGGCAACCTCGGCGTGGCGCTGAGCCTGGTCGCGGCCAGCCGCGGGTACCGGTTCGTCTGCGTGACCGACCCGCGCAGCACGCTGCTCACCCGCCAGCTGATGCAGAACCTCGGCACCGAGGTGCTGGTCGCCGCCGACCCGGCCGCGGGCCTGCGGCTCGTGCGCCGGCTGTGCGCGGAGAACGACGGCTACACCTGGCTGGACCAGTACGCCAACGCGGGCAACTGGATGGCCCACTTCCGCTCCACCGGCCCGGACATCCTGCGCACGGTGCCGGACCTCGACGTGCTCTTCGTCGGCGTCGGTTCGGCCGGCACCCTCACCGGGTGCGCCCGCTACCTGCGCCAGGTCCGGCCGCAGGTGCGGATCGTGGCCGTCGAGTGCGTCGGCCCCGGGCCGCGGGCCGCCCGGCGCAGCACCGCGGTCCGCACCAGCGTGCGGTTCCCGGTCATCGACATGTCCCTGGTGGACGACCTGGTGCGGGTCGACGAGGCGGCCGCGATCCGCGCGTGCCGGCGGCTCGCGCAGCGCGGCTTCCTGCTCGGAGGCGGCTCCGGCATGGTGCTGGCCGGCGCGCTGGGCTGGCTGGAGGAGAACGACGCGGCCACCGCGGTGGTGATCTCGCCCGACCTCGGTGACCGCTACCTGGACACGATCTACCAGGACCAGTGGGTGAAGGACAACTACGGCCCCGAAGCGCTGTTCGACGGTGCCGAACACGAATCCCCGTACGCCAAAACACTCTTCGAGGTGCCCTGATGACCGCGGTCGACGCGTTCCTGCCCCTGTCCACCGCACAGACCGACGTCTGGTACGACGAACAGCTCTCCGGTGGCGGCCTCGCCTACGCGATGGCCGACTACCTGGACATCACCGGCCCGCTGGACGTCGACGTGTTCCGGGCGGCGCTGCGGGCGCTGGCCGACGAAGCCGAGTGCTTCCGCGCCCGGTTCGTCGAGGTCGAGGGCGAACCGCGGCAGCTCATCGAGCCGCTGACCGAGCTCCCGATCCGCTACCCCGACGTGACCGCGGCCGCGGACCCGGAGGCCGCCGCGCTCGAGTGGATGCACGAAGACATGCGCCACCCCTTCTCCCTCGAAGACTTCCCGCTGTTCCGCGGCGCCCTGATCAAGGTCGGCGCGCAGCGGCACTTCTGGTACCTCACCACCCACCACCTGATCGGCGACGGCTTCAGCGCGGCGATCTGCCACCGCCGTCTCGGCGAGCTCTACAACGCGCTGCTGAAGGGGGAGGACCCGGGGCGCAGCGCGCTGCCGCCGTTCCGGCTGCTGCTGGACGCCGACCTCGCCTACCAGGATTCCCCGCACCGGCTGCGCGACAAGGCGTTCTGGAGCCGGCACTTCGGCACCACCCCCGACCTGGTCAGCCTGTCCGGCAAGGAACCGGCGCCGGCCCGCGGCTTCCTGCGCCGCACGATGACCCTGCCCGCGGAGACGGCGAAGGCCGTGCGCGAGGCGGCCGCGGGCGCGAAGGTGACCCTGCCGACGTTCTTCATCGCCGCGATGGCGGCCTACACGCAACGGCTGTCCGGCATCAAGGACCTGCTGCTGACCGTCCCGGTCGCGGCGCGCGCGGGCGTCCGCTCGCGGGCGACCCCGGGCATGGTCGCGAACTACCTGCCGCTGCGGATGGTCGTCGAGCCGCAGACGACGGTGGCCGAACTGCTGACCCAGGCGTCGGGCGAGCTCGCCGCGACCCTCAAGCACCAGCGCTACCACGTGAACCAGATCCGCCGGGACATCGGTGTGCGCAGCGACGAGCGCCGCCCGTTCGGCGGCCCGTTCGTCAACGTGCTGCCGCCGGAGCCCGGCCTGCGGCTCGGCGACTGCCACACGCGCGTGATGAACCTGTCCACCGGGATCACCAACGACCTTTCGCTGACCGTCCTCGACGTCACCGAAGACATCATCGAAATCCACCTGAACGGCAACCCGGACCTCTACGACGCCGAGGGCGTCACGGCCCACCTGGAGCGGCTCGCCGGCTTCGTCGGCCGCCTCGCCGAAGCCGACGCCGCGGCGGTGCTGGGCTCGGTCGACGTCGTGTCGGCGGACGAGCTCGGCGAGCTGCTGGCCTCCGGCGTCGGTGCCGCCGGGGAGGTGGGGGCCGATGTGGTGTCGCGGGTGCGCGACATCGCGCTGGCCTCGCCGGAAACGCCCGCGGTGGCCGACGGCGGCGCCTGGGTTTCCTACGCGTCGCTGGTGGGCCGGGCGAGCGCGCTGTCGCGCCGGCTCCCGTCCCGCGGCGTGGTCGGGGTGCTGGCCGACCCGGGCGCCGGGTTCGTCGCGGCCGTGCTGGGGGTGCTGTGGTCGGGCGCCGCCTTCGTGCCGCTGGACGCCGGGATGCCGGTGGCCCGCCTGGCCGGGCTGCTCGCCGATTCCGGCGCGAACGCCGTGGTGGTGGGCGCCGGGTTCGAGGAGGTGGCGGCCGAGGTCGTCGCGGCGGCCGGCGGCGGTGCCGAGGTCGTCGTGCTGGACGACGCCGAAGACCGGGAATGGGCGCCGGTTCCCCGCGGCGACGCCGGTCTGGACCTGGGCTACGTCATCTTCACGTCGGGTTCGACGGGCCGTCCCAAGGGGGCCATGGTGCACCGGCGGGGGATGGTGAACCACCTGCTCGCCAAGGTGGCGGACCTCGGCCTGCGGTCGTCGGACGTGGTGGTGCAGAACGCCCCGGTGACGTTCGACGTCTCGGTGTGGCAGATGCTGGCGCCCCTGCTCGTCGGCGGCCGGGTCCGGGTGGTTTCCCGGGCGGTCGCGGCCGACCCGGACGCGTTGTTCGGCTTGATCGGGGCCGAGGGTGTTTCGGTGCTGGAAGTCGTGCCGTCGCTGCTGCGGGCTGCGCTGGACTCCTGGGACCTGGCCGGGCGGTCCGTCGATGTCTCGGGACTGCGGTGGCTGGTCGTGACGGGGGAGGCGCTGCCGCCGGACCTGTGCGCGCGGTGGTCGGCACGGTTCCCCGAGGTGCCGCTGGTGAACGCCTACGGCCCGACGGAGTGCTCGGACGACGTGACGCACGCGGTGATCCGGGGCGCCGTCGACGTGGTGCCGATCGGCCACGCGGTGCGGAATTCCCGGCTGTACGTGCTGGGGGACGAGCTGCGCCCGGTGCCCGCCGGTTCGGTCGGCGAGCTGTTCGTCGGCGGCCTGGTCGTCGGCCGGGGTTACGTCGGTGATCCCGCGCGGACGGCGTCGGTGTTCGTGGCGGATCCGTTCGGCGGCCGCGGCGCGCGGATGTACCGCACCGGCGACCGCGTCCGGATGCGCGAAGACGGCCAGCTGGAGTTCGTCGAGCGGCGCGACTTCCAGGTCAAGATCCGCGGCCACCGCATCGAGCTCGGCGAGATCGAGAGCGTCCTGCGGTCCGTGCCCGGCGTCCTGGACGCCGTCGTGCGCGTGCTCACCGACGCCGACGGCGGCAAGCGCCTCGCCGGCTACCTCATCGGGGTCGACGGCGAAGGCCCGATCGACGCCGGTGCCGTGCGCAGCACCGCCCAGCAGCTGCTGCCGGACTACATGGTGCCCTCGGCGCTGGTCGTGCTCGACGAACTGCCGCTGACCGAACACGGCAAGGTCGACCGCGAAGCACTGCCCGCCCCGGACTTCCGGGCCGAGGTCGTCGGCCGCCGTCCCCGCAACACCGTCGAGACCGTCGTCTGCGACATCCTCGCCGAAGTCCTTTCCGTGCCGCGCGTGTACATCGACGACAACTTCTTCGCCCTCGGCGGCGACAGCATCAGCGCCATCCAGGTGGCGGGCCGGGCGCGCACGGCGGGCATCGAGCTCACCCCGCGCGACATCCTCGAGCGCCGGACGCCGGCCGCGATCGCCGAGCAGGTCTCGGTCCGCGAGCCGGGTGCGGAGGTCGTCGCCGTCGCCGACGGGCCGCTGGTCGAGCTGACCGCCGAGGAGCTGCGGGAGCTGGCCCCGGAGGGCGGCCGGATCGAGGACGCCTGGCCGCTTTCCGCGCTGCAGCAGGGTCTGCTGTTCCACTCGGAGTTCGACCCGGAGGGTGTGGACGTCTACACCGTGCAGGCGACCGCGGACCTCGCCGGCCCGCTCGACGTCGACGCGCTGCGCGACGCGTGCGCCGCGCTCTTGCGCCGGTACGCCACCCTGCGCGCCTATTTCCGCCACCGCCGCGGCGGCGACGCCGTGCAGCTGATCGCCGCCGACGTCGCCCTGCCGTGGACCGAGCTCGACCTCTCGACGCTGCCTGAGGCCGAACGCGAGGAACGGCTGGGCCGGCTCGCGGCCGAGGACCGGGAGCGCCGGTTCGACCTCGCGCACCCGCCGCTGGTCCGGTTCACCCTGATCAAGGTCACCGCGGGCCGCCACCGGTTCCTCTGGACCGCCCACCACATCGCCACCGACGGCTGGTCGGTGCCGATCCTGATCCGCGAGCTCGCCACCCTCTACACCGCGGGCCCGGCGGCGGCGCTGCCGGACGTGGCGCCGTTCCGGAACTACCTCGCCTGGCTCGGCCGCCAGGACGAGCAGGAAGCCCGGCGTGCCTGGCGCGAGGTCCTCGACGGGCTCACCGAGCCGACGAAGGTCGCGCCGGAGCTCGACGGCCACCTGACGGCGGTGCCGGCGTCGGCCGAGCTGGTGCTGACCCGCGACGAGACCGCCGAGCTGGTGGCGTGGGCCCGCGGGCACGAGCTGACGCTGAACACCGTCGTGCAGGCCTGCTGGGCGATCATGGTCGGCCGGCTCACCGGCCGCCGCGACGTCGTGTTCGGCTCGGTCACCTCCGGGCGCCCGGCGGAGCTGCCCGGCGTGGAGACGATGGTCGGGATGTTCATCAACACCGTGCCGGTCCGGGCCGACCTCGACCCGGCGGGCACGCTCGACGAGCTCCTGGTCTCCCTGCGCGACCAGCAGGCCACGATGTCGGCCTACCAGCACGTCGGCCTGGCCGAGGTGCAGAACGACGTCCCCGGCCTCGCCGGCACCGGCGAGCTGTTCGACACCGCCATCGTGTTCGAGAACGTGCCCGCCGACGACCAGGGCACCGAGGTGCTCCTCGGTGACGACGTGCGCGTGCTCGACGCGGTCACCGAGGACTCCCGCCACTACCCGCTCAGCCTGGTCGTGAACCCGGGCCGCGAGCTCGCCTTCCGCTTCGACCACGCCCCCGAGGCGTTCGACGCCGGCCGGATCGGCCTGGTCACCCGGATGTTCCGGCACCTGCTCGACACCGCGCTCGCCGATCCTTCGGTGACGCTGGGCGCGATCGACGTGGTGCCGGAGGGCGAACTGGAGCGCGGTGCCGGTGCCACCGGGCCGGTCGGCGCCGACGTGGTGTCGCGGGTCTGCGACATCGCGCTGGCCTCGCCGGACGCGCCGGCGGTGGCCGACGGCGGCGCGGGGGTTTCCTACGCGTCGCTGGCCGGCCGGGCGAGTGCCCTGTCCCGCCGGCTGGGCGGCGGCGTGGTCGGGATCCTGGCCGACCCCGGAGTCGGATTCGTGACGGCCGTGCTGGGCGTGTTGTGGTCCGGGTCGGCCTACGTGCCGCTCGACCCGACGCTGCCGGTGGCCCGGCTGGCCGGGCTGCTGGTGGATTCCGGCGCCACGTCCGTCGTGGTGGGCGCGGGCTTCGAGGACCTGGCGGCCGAAATCGCCGGCGGCGGCACCGGGATCGTGGTCCTGGACGACGCCGAAGACCGGGAGTGGGCGCCGGTTTCCCGCGGCGACGCCGGTCTGGACCTGGGGTACGTGATCTTCACGTCGGGTTCGACGGGCCGGCCGAAGGGGGCGATGGTGCACCGCCGCGGGATGGTGAACCACCTCCTGGCGAAGGTCGAAGACCTCGGCCTGGCGGCGTCGGACGTGGTGGTGCAGAACGCTCCGGTGACCTTCGACGTTTCGGTGTGGCAGATGCTGGCGCCGCTGCTGGTCGGCGGCCGGGTCCGGGTGGTGTCGCGGGTCGTGGCGGCGGACCCGGACGCGTTGTTCGGGTTGATCCGGGCCGAGGGTGTTTCGGTGCTGGAGGTCGTGCCGTCGCTGTTGCGGGCGGCGCTGGATTCCTGGGACCTGGCCGGGCCGCCGGACGTCTCGGGGTTGCGGTGGCTCGTGGTGACGGGGGAGGCGCTGCCGCCGGACCTGTGCGCGCGGTGGTTCGCCCGGTTCCCGGACGTGCCCCTGGTGAACGCCTACGGGCCGACCGAGTGCTCGGACGACGTGACGCACGCGGTGATCCGGTCCGGCACCGAGGCGGTGCCGATCGGCCACGCGGTGCGGAATTCCCGGCTGTACGTGCTCGGTGACGAGCTGCGCCCGGTGCCGCGAGGTGCGGTCGGCGAGCTGTTCGTCGGCGGCCTGGTGGTCGGCCGGGGGTACGTCGGCGATCCCGCCAAGACCGCGGCGGTGTTCGTCGCGGATCCCTTCGGCGAGCCGGGGACGCGGATGTACCGCACCGGCGACCGCGTCCGGATGCGCGCGGACGGCCAGCTGGAGTTCGTCGAGCGGCGCGACTTCCAGGTCAAGATCCGCGGCCACCGCATCGAACTCGGCGAAATCGAAGCCTGCCTCGCCGCGCACCCCGCGGTCGGCGAAGCGGTCGTCACCGTGCACGGCACCGGCAACGAGCGGCGCCTCGTCGGCTACGTCTCCGGTGCCGTCACCGCCGCGGAACTGCGCGAGCACGCGACCGCGCAGCTGCCGGCGTACATGGTCCCGGGCGCGTACCTCGTCCTCGACCGCTTCCCGCTGACCGCGCACGGCAAGGTCGACCGCAAGGCCCTGCCCGCCCCGGAACAGCACACCGGCAGCACGGCCCGCGGTCCGCGCACCCCGGTCGAAGCCACGTTGTGCGAGATCTGGGCCGGCGTCCTCGGCGTGCCGGAAGTCGGCATCGACGACGACTTCTTCGTCATCGGCGGGCATTCCCTGCTGGCGAACTCCGTCGTGAGCCGGGTGCGGTCCGCTTTGGACGCCGAACTGTCCATCCGGGACCTGTTCGAAGCGCGCACGGTGAGCCGCCTCGCCGGCCGGCTCGTCTCCGCGGGCCAGGCGGGCGCCGGTTTCCGGAAGCTGGCACGCCCGGACCGGATCCCGCTGTCCCACGCGCAGACCCGGATGTGGTTCCTCAACCGGCTCGAAAGCGCCGGCTACAACATCCCGCTGGCCGTGCGGCTCGGCGGCGACCTCGACCCGGCGGCCCTCGCGGCCGCGCTCGACGACGTCGTCGAGCGGCACGAAATCCTCCGCACGGTCTTCCCCGACGTCGACGGCGTCCCGTACCAGCGGGTGCTCCCGCCCGCTCCGGGCACGCTGCTCGCCGCCGGGCCGGTCGCCGGGGACGAGCTCACCGCCACCCTCGAAGCCGAGGCGGGCCGCGCGTTCGACCTCGCCACCGACCGGCCGCTACGGGCCACCCTGTACCGCACCGGGGACGAGCACGTCCTGCTGCTCGTCCTGCACCACATCGCCGGTGACGGCTGGTCCGTCGACGTCCTGGCTCGCGACCTGGCCACCGCCTACGACGCGCGGGTGCGGGGAACCGCACCCGGCTGGGCGGAGCTGCCCGCGCAGTACGCCGACTACGCGGTCTGGCAGCGCGAGCTGCTCGACGACCGGCAGGTGGCGGACCAGGAGTGGCAGTACTGGCGCGACGCGCTCGACGGCGTGCCCGAGGAGCTGCTGCTGCCCACGGACCTCCCGCGCCGGGGCGCCACCGCCTTCCGCGGCGGCTCGGTCGGCTTCGACGTGCCGCCGGCCGTCCACCAGGCCCTGACCGCGCTGGCCCGCCGGTCCGGCGCCAGCGTGTTCATGGTGGTGCAGGCGGCGGTGGCCGCGCTGCTCACCAAACACGGCGCGGGCACGGACATCCCGCTGGGCAGCCTCGTCGCGGGCCGCTCGGAGGAGGTGACGAACGACCTCGCCGGGTTCTTCGTGAACACGCTGGTGCTGCGCACCGACACCGGCCGCAACCCGACGTTCGCCGAGCTCGTCGCCCGCGTCCGGGACACCGACCTCGAGGCGTACGCGCACCAGGACCTGCCGTTCGAGCTGCTGCTCGAGATGGCCCGCCCGGCGCGGTCCCTGGCGCGCCAGCCGTTGTTCCAGGTCATGCTGTCGTACTACGAGGTCCCGGACCCGCGCTTCACGATCGGCGGCCTGCGGGTGCGGCCGGAGGTCCTGCCGGCGACGGGCGCGAAGTTCAAGTTCGACCTGACGTTCCAGCTCGGCGAGCGCCCGGGCGAGGGCGGCCTGGAAGGCAGCATCGAGTACTGCGCGGACCTGTTCACCCCGGAGACGGCGGAGCTGCTCGCCACCCGCCTCAACCGGCTGCTGGCGGCGGTGGCGGCGGACCCGGAGCTGCCGCTGAGCCGGATCGAGCTGCAGACCCCGGCCGGGCAGAGCCCGCTCGCGCCGCCGGTCACCGAGGAGCCGGCGGAGCTGCCCACGCTGCGGAACACCCGCGGCCCGGCCCTGATCGGGGCGGACGGCCGGCTCAGTCACGCCCAGCTGCGCCGCCGCGTGACGACGGAGGCCCGGAAGCTGACGGCGGCCGGGGTCGGTCCGGAGTGGACGGTGACGATCGCCGCGGAGTCACCGGCGGAACGCGTGGTCCACGTCCTCGCGGCGCTGGAAGCGGGGGCGGCGTACCGGCTGGCCGACCCGGCGGAGGAGCCCGGCGTGGTGATCGAGGTCGCCGGCCCGGGCACCGCAGCGGCGGCTTCCGGGGACGGTCGCTCGCCGAGCGGCCGGGCGGCGATCGAAGGCGGATCCCCGGCGGCTCCCGGCCACCCGGCCGCGCACCTGCCGGACGGCACGATCCTCACCCGGCGCGCCCTCGCCGAGTCGGTCGCCGCCCTGCGCGAATCCATGCCGACCGGCAGCCGCGTCATCGTGGCCGGGCGGCCCGATGCCGTCCCCGCCACGCTCGCCGCGCTGGCGGCCGGCTGCTCCGTCCACTTCACCGGGGGCGACGCCACCGCACTCGCGCAGCTGCTCGAAGGCGACCTCGCCGCCGTCCTGTTCGCCGGCGGTCACCAGGTGCGGGCCCTCGCGGCGCGGCACGAACACGCCCTCGCCGGCGTGCGGCTGATCGTCACCGGCCCGCCGCTGGCTGCCCCGCTCACCGAGCGGCTCCAGCGCGCCGGCGCCGAAGTCCACTCGCACTACCGCAGCCTCACCGGACCGGCCGAACCCGGCACCCTGCCGCAGCCGGCCCGTGCCTACGTCCTCGACGAAACGCTGCGGCCCGTCCCGCCGGGCGCCCACGGCGAGCTCTGGCTCGCCGGCCCGGCCCTCGCCCGCGGCTACGCCGGCCGGCCCGGCGATACCGCCGCGCGGTTCGTCGCGGACCCGTTCGTGCCCGGGGCGCGGATGCACCGCACCGGCGACCTGGTCCGCCGCCGGCTCGACGGCCGGCTGGAGCTGGTGGCCGGCACCGTGCGGGCCCGCGGGTTCGGCGTCCGGCCGATCGAGGTCGAGACCGCGCTGCTGCGGCACCCGGGCGTGGCGGCGGCCGAAGTCGTCGTCCGCGACGACCGGATCGTCGCCTACGTCGTGCCCCGCGGCGAAACCGGGGACCTGCGCGAGCACCTGGCGCGGGAGCTGCCGGACTTCGCGGTGCCCTCGGCCGTCGTCGCCATCGACGCCGTCCCGCTGACGGCGGCGGGCGAGCTCGACCACGCGAAGCTGCCCGCGCCCAGCACCAAGGCCGACGGGCAGACGCGCGCCGAAGAGGTCCTGCGGCTGGCCTTCGCCGAGACGCTCGGCCTGCCCGAGGTCGGCGTCGACGCGGACTTCTTCGCCCTGGGCGGCAACAGCCTGCTCTCGGTGCGGCTGGTCGCGCTGGCCCGCAACGCCGGCCTCCGGTTCACCGTGGCGGACGTCCTGACGCACGGGACCGTCGAGCACCTGGCCGCGCTGGCCGGGGCCGGCGACGACGGTGACGGCGGCGAGGTGCTCGACCCGTTCGCGCCGGTGCTGCCGATCCGGCCGGACGGCGACCGCGAACCGCTGTTCTGCATCCACGCGGGACTCGGGCTGAGCCTGCCCTACCTCGGGCTCGTCCAGCACCTCGAGCCCGGCCGCCCGATGTACGGGCTGCAGTCGCCGAACATCGGCTCCGGCGGCGAGCTGCCGGTCAGCGTCGAGGACGTCGCCGAGGAGTACGCCGCCCGGATCCGCGCGATCCAGCCGTCGGGCCCGTACCACCTGCTCGGCTGGTCCTTCGGCGGGCTGCTGGCGCACGAAATCGCCGTGCAGCTGCAGGAAGCGGGCGAGCGGGTCGGCTCGCTGTCCGTGCTGGACAGCTTCCCGGTCGACGCGGCGGGTCAGGCCCCGCCCACCCGGCACGAGCTGCTCGTCAGCTTCCTCGAGCACCTCGGCCACGACGCCGGCGAGTTCGCCGGGACCGGCCTTTCCGCGGCCGGGGTCATCGACGTCCTGCGGCACGGCGGCTCGCGGCTCGCCGGGATCGGCGAGGACCGGATGTCGCGGGTGCTCGACGTGATGGCCAACAACGGCGAGCTCGCGCTCCGGTACGAGCCCGCCCGCTTCTCGGGGCGCCTGCTGCTGTTCCTGGCGGCCGAGGGACGCACCGAGGACGATCTCGCCGGGCGGCCGGGCCAGTGGGCGCCGTACGTCGACGGCGAGATCAAGACGCACCGCATCGACTGCGGGCACGAATTCATGATGCACCCGCAAGCCCAGGCCGCCATCGGCCGCATCGTCGCCGCCGAACTGGACGGCTCTTCCGAGGAGGACGAATGAGTGTGATTGCCCCGGCGGGTTCCCGGCGGTTGTCCGACGCCGTGGTCGAGGTGCTGGCGCTCGCCGGGCGCCGCCTCACCCACCTGCGCAACGTCCCGGGCCGCCTGCTCGCGGTCACGCTGAACCCGCTCATCACCATGCTGGCGATCGGGTACGTGTTCAAGGACGCGGTGATCGTGCCGGGCAGCGGCAGCTACCCGGAGTTCCTGTTCCCGGCCGCGCTGATGCAGGTCGGCCTGGCCGGCATCGCGCCCACCGCGATCGCCGTGGCCACCGACCTCAACGGCGGCCTGACCGACCGGTTCCGCTCGCTGCCGATCGTCCGGCCCGCCGTGCTGATCGGGCACTCCCTCGGCGACTTCGTGGTCGGCCTGATCGCCCTGGCCATCACCGTGGCCTCCGGCCTGCTCGTCGGCGGCCGGGTGCACACCGGGTTCCTGCCGCTGCTGGGCGGGCTCGCCCTGCTCGTCGTGTTCCTCTACGCGATGATCTGGGTCGGCATCCTGCTCGGCCTTTCGCTGCGCAACCCCGAGGCGATCGACGGCATCGGCGCGGTGGCGACGCTCGGCCTTTCCTTCCTCTCCAACGCCTTCATGTCGACCGACCGGCTGCCGGTGTGGCTGCGGCCGGTCGCGGAGTGGAACCCGGTCAGCTCGGTGACCACCGCGGTCCGCCGGCTGTGGGGCACCCCGGTCGACGAGACCGGGTTCCCCGCCCAGCACCCGGGCGTGGTCGTGGCGATCACCCTGGTCGTCACGCTGGTACTGGCCGGGGGCCTGAGCTTCCGCAAGTACCGCACGATCGCGTAGTCAGGTGGCGGTCAGCGGGCCGTCAGCCGAGCCGAACACCATGACAGCAAACCGCCCGAGACACCACGGAGATGTGAAGTGACGAGTCCATTCGACGATGAGAACGGCCGGTTCCTCGTGCTGGTCAACGCCGAGGAAGAACGCAGCCTGTGGCCGGTGTTCGCCGCGGTGCCGGCGGGCTGGACGGTCGCGCAGGGGGAGAGTTCCCGTGCGGACGCGCTCGCCCACGTCGAAGCGACGTGGACCGACCTGCGCCCGAAGAGCCTGCGGGACGCCGGCTGATGGCGAGCGGCGAGCTCGACCGCGAAGCGGCCATCGAAGTCACCGGGCTGCGCAAGGGATTCGGCGACCACCAGGCCCTGGCCGGCATCGACCTGCGGGTGCCCGCGGGGTCGGTGCTGGGCCTGCTCGGCCCCAACGGCGCGGGAAAGACCACCACGGTCCGGGTCCTGGCGACGCTGCTGCGCCCGGACGGCGGCACGGCCCGCGTGGCGGGTTTCGACGTGGCCACGCAGGCGAAGGAGGTGCAGCGCCGGATCGGCCTGGTCGGCCAGTACGCCGCGGTCGACGAGCTGCTCACCGGCCGGCAGAACCTCCAGCTGCTCGGCACGCTGCTGCACCTCGGCCGGCGCGGCGCCCGGCAGCGGGCCACCGAACTGCTCGAGCGGTTCGACCTGACCGCGGCGGCCGACCGCGCGGTCGGCACGTACTCGGGCGGCATGCGGCGCCGGCTCGACCTGGCGACCTGCCTGATCGGCCGCCCGTCGGTGCTCTTCCTGGACGAGCCGACGACCGGCCTCGACCCGGCCAGCCGCAGCACGCTGTGGGGGATCGTGCGCGGCCTGGTCGACGAGGGCGTGACGGTGCTGCTCACCACGCAGTACCTCGAAGAGGCCGACTACCTCGCCGACCACATCGTGGTGATCGACCACGGCCGCGTGATCGCCGAGGGAACGGCGGACGAGCTGAAGCGCAAGATCGGCGCGGAGCGGCTCGAGATCGCGGTCGCGGACCCGAAGTGGCTCCAGCCCGCGGTGTCGGCCCTGTCCCGCGTCTCGGCTTCGGCCGTATCGGTCGACGAGCGCAAGCGCAGCATCGCGGTCGAGCTGCCGGACACGGCGGGCGGCATCGCGGCCGCGGCGGCAGCCCTGCGCGACGCCGGCGTGGAGTACACGGACTTCGCGTTGCGACGTCCGACGCTCGACGAGGTGTTCCTCGACCTCACCGGGCGTCCTCCGGCTTCCTGATCCGCGATCGGAAGTGGTGCCGCTGCCCGGTGTTCCGGCGGCGGCATCGCACGAGCTCGAAGCCGGAACTCGCGTGATCGGGCCCGGAATTCGCGTGATTGAGCCCGGAACTCGCGTGATCGAGGCCGGAACTCGCGTCACCGGGCGTCTTTCGGGCCCCTGATCCGCCACCAGTTCGTCCGGCCTCCGAGTACCGCGAGCCGCGGGAGCAGGAGGAACCGGACGACCAGGGTGTCGGCCACCAGGATCGCCGCCGTCGCCAACGCGAACTCGCGGGTGCCGCCGGTTTCCGTCAGGCCCCAGACCAGCCACATCACCACCGTCACCAGCAGCGCGCCGCCGGATGCCGACCAGGCCCGGCGGCACGCGTGTGCCACCGTGTTGCGGCGGGACATGCCCGCCAGGGTTTCGCTCCGCAGCCGGTGCAGCAGGTAGACCTGCAGGTGGTTCGCCGGCACGAGCAGGACCACCACCAGGACCATCGGGGCCCAGCCGGGCAGCGGGTCGACGAGCAGGACCAGCATCCCCAGCCCGGCGAGCACGGCGACGCCGTTCAGCAGGAACGTCGCCAGCGCCACCACCGGACGCCGGTAGGCGACGAGCGTGGCCACGCCCAGCACCACCAGCAACGTCACCACCCCGCACCCGTCCAGGTCGGCGGCCAGGGCCCGGCAGCCCGCGCAGCCGGGGGAAAACACGCGCAGGGACCCGTACACCGCGGCTGTCCCGAGGACGAGCAGGCCGGCCGCGATGGCCGCGGGCCGCACGAACCGGGGCAGGTGACCGACCTTCAGCCGCGCGGGCGGCTGCGGGGGCAGCGCCTTCGGCGAGGTGAGCACGCGGTCGTTCAACGCGGGCAGCAGGCTCAGCGCGGCGACGGTGGACACCAGCACGGCCACGAGCACCGCGGTGGCCAGCGGCACCAGCTCGGCCGCGCCGGTGAGCGCCACCGCGGCCAGTGACGCGGCCACGCCGCTGCCGGAGACGAGGGCGGCGTTGCCCGCCGTGCTCGCGACGATCCGGGCCGCTCGGGACGCGTCGTTGCCGCCGGCCAGCGCCTCGCGTCGCCGGCAGAAGGCGAACAGCATGTGCTGGACCGAAACCGTGATGACGACCAGCAGCGCCGCGTCGCCGGTGAGCGGCGACATCGTGACGGACTCGGACACCGTGTCCAGCAGCGCCGCCGACGCCGTCGTGACCACGCTGATGAACAGCGCGGACACGAGCAGCAGCAGGCGGGAGAACGGCACGCTCAGCAGCACCGCGATGGGCGCGGCGACCACCGGCCACCAGTTCGCGGCCACGCCGGGGTCCGACAGCGAACCGTCGCCCAGCCGGTGCCCGCCGGCGAACCCCGGCAGCTCGGTCACGGCCACGAACACCAGCCAGAGGGCGATGACGGCGCTGGCGTGGCCGGCGGACCAGCAGGAGGTGCGCACGGCCAGCGATGGCTTCACGATCGTCCCCGTTCGACCCGATGGGCAAGGCGGCCGTTGCTCTCCGCGCAGGTGTTCGAGTCTAGTGAACCGTGATCGTTCGTTCACGGGGTGTGAGTCCCGGATCCGCGGTGGTGCTAGGCCGTGTGTGGTGGATCACAGAGCGTGGACCTGGCCCTCGTCTTCGAGGAGGTCCTCGCCGTAGAGGTCGGCCACCCACTGGTCGTGGTAGACGGTGTCGAGGTAGCGGTCGCCGAGGTCCGGCGCGATCGCCACCGCCGTCCCGGTTTCCTCGTGCCCGGCCAGCCACGTCAGGGCGCCGCTCACGACCGTGCCGGTCGAGCCGCCGAAGCAGAACCCCTCGCGGGTGAGCGCCCGGCAGGTGCGCACGGTGTCCGCCTCTTCCACGTGCACGACGTCGTCGACGTGGCCGAGGTCGAGCATCGGCGGCCGGATCCCGGTGCCCAGCCCGGGGATCATCCGGCGGGCCGGCGGCGTCCCGAAGGTGACCGAGCCGACCGTGTCGATCGCGACCACCCGGGTGCCGGGCCGGTGCTCGTGCAGGTACCGGGCGCAGCCCATGAGCGTCCCGGTGGTGCCCGCCCCGATGAAGACCACGGACGCGTCCGGGAAGGCTCCGGCGATCTGCGGGCCGGTCGTTTCGTAGTGGGCGCGCCAGTTCCCGGCGTTTTCGTACTGGTTGAGCCAGACGAACCCGCGTTCGGAGCACAGCCGCCGGACGAGCTCGATCCTCGCGCCCAGCAGGCCGTGTTCCGGGTGCGGCTCGGTGACGATGCGGACCTCGGCCCCCATCGTCTCCATCAGCTGCCGGGCGCCGAGCGTGCACCGCGAGTCGGTGACGCAGACGAACCGGTAGCCGGAGCTGGCGGCGACCAGGCTCAGCGCCACGCCGAGGTTGCCGGACGAGCTCTCCACGAGCGTCGAGCCGGGCCGGAGGTCGCCGTGGCGCTCGGCGGCGGCGACCATCGACCGGGCGGCCTTGACCTTGATCGACCCGGCGAAGTTGAAGCCCTCGCACTTGAGGAAGAGCGAGCGGCCGGCGAACCGGCGGAGGTCGACGAACAGGTCGTCGGTGTTGAAGTCCTGCGGAGCGGTGATGATCGGCACGCCGGGTTCCTCCTCAGCGCTTGCCGTACCGGTCGAGTTCGAAGAAGAACTCGTCCACGGTCCGCAGGTCGCCGGAAGCGTGCAGCTGGTCGTAGATGTGCTTGCCGACGGCGAGGTCGAGCACCCCGAGCCCGAACGGCGAGAAGATCAGCGGCCGGTCCTTCGGCAGGACGGCCCGCCCGGTCAGCACGTCGTGCAGCGTCCCGGACAGGAAGTCCCGGCCGCCGGTGCGCTGCTCGGCCAGGTGCACCGAGGTGTTCGCCTTCAGGCAGTGCTCGACGTCGTCGACGACGTTGGTGCCGCCCAGGATGACCTCCGGCGCCAGGTCGCGCAGCGAGACGTGCAGGACCAGCGGGTTGTGGTCGAACCACGCCGGGTCGTGCACGTGCGGCTCCCCGGCGACCGTCGCGAACACGACCAGGTCGCTGCCGCGGATGAGGTCCTCCGCGGTCTCGTGCACGGTGACCGACGGCTCGCCGGCCGCGGTCAGGTAGCCGCGGAACCCTTCGGCGTGCGCCGGGCTCAGGTCGAACACGCCGACGTCGTCGAAGGCCCAGCCGCCGGCGGCGAGGTAGGTGTGGATGTAACGGGCGATCAGCCCGGTGCCGACGATGCCGAGCCGGGCCGGCCGCGCCCGGTCCCGGGTCAGCCAGTCGGCGGCGAGCGCGGCCGAGGCGGCGGTCCGGGTGGCGCTGATGATGGAACTTTCCAGGCAGGCCAGCGGGTAGCCGGTCCGCGGGTCGTTGAGGACGAGGATCGCCGACGCGCGCGGCAGCCCGCTCGCGACGTTCTCCGGGAAGCTCGAGATCCACTTGAGCCCGTCGACCGCGATGTCCCCGCCGACCGACGCGGGCAGCGCGATGATCCGCGAGGACGGCCGGTCGGGGAAGCGCAGGAAGTAGGACGGCGGGTTCACCGTGTCGCCGGCGCCGTGCAGGCGGTAGGCGGACTCGATGAGGTCGATGACGAGCTTTTCCTGTCCGCCGAGGACATCGTGGACCTGCGCTCCGGAGATGACGGCGAACTCCGGGACGGACGTGCTGGTACTCATGCGGAAACCCTCCTGGGGCATCGGGCGCGCGAAGCGCCCCAATGTGGCGTTGGTTGCGTGGGACGCACCCAATGTGGCGTTGGTTGCGTCATGCGCACCCAATGTGGCGTTCGGTGCGTGGGACGCACCGAACGCCACATTGGGGCGCTCGGGACCGGCGACAGTGAGGGCTGCCCCGGCGAGTCAGGTGGGTCAGGTGGGTCAGGTGGGTCAGGTGGGTCAGGTGGGTCAGGCGGCGGCGAGGGTGGCGAGGCGCCCGGTGATTTCGTGGTCGAGCTCGTCGAGCGTCTCGACCGACGGCCCGATGAGCACGCCGTAGAGCCGCCCGGCGAACGCTTCGCCCGCGGCCGCGAGGCCGGCGCCGGCGTTGACCGTCGCGAAGTTGTTGACGAGCAGGCCGCTCCCGGACCCGGCGAACAGCAGGTCGCCGAGCGTGTCACGCAGCTGCGCGAACGGCAGGGGAGCGGTCAGGCGCACCGGGTAGTGCCGCGCCATCGCGACGGCACCTTCGGGCACGAACCGCTCCTGCAGCGGCACCTGGTAGGTCGACATGTTGTTGCGCGCGTTGATCTCCAGCACCGGGAAGATCCCGCCGTCCGGTTCGACCAGCGCGTCGACGCCGACCACGCCGTAGTAGCCGTCCCGGGCCAGCCGGGCGCCCAGCGCGTCCGCCGCGTCGCGGATCACCCGGTGCTGGCCCTCGTCGAGCCGGGCGGGCATCCGGTGTCCCTTGTGGACGCCGTTCTCGGTGATGGCCTCCTTGACGAAGTCGAACCGCACCGAGCCGTCCCGGCCCACCGTGAACTGGTAGTTCAGGTCGGCATGCTTGTCGACCCACGTCTCGGTGACCAGCGCGATCCGGTCGCGGCCCGCCTTCTGCGCGGTGCGCTCGATCATCCGCTGCAGGCGCAGCAGCCGCTGCTCGCTCGTGACGACGGCGATGCCCTTCCCGGACACGCCGAACGCCTCCTTGACCACGACCGTGCCGCCCTCGGCGAGCACCTTGGCCGCCTCCGGCACCGCGTCGGCCAGCTGGGCCGGGGTGTCGCAGACCCAGCCGGGCGGCTGCCGCAGGCCGAGCTCGTCGGCCAGCTGCCTGCTGTAGACCTTGCTGTTGACGGCCTTGCAGAGCGCGGCGGGCGGGGTGGCCAGCGGCACGCCGGTGCGGGCGGCCAGTTCTTCCTCGACGGCCGAGGCGCCGTGGGGGAGCAGGTGCGCGCCGTCGGTGGCGAGCTCGGTGAGCGCGGCGACGAGGGCCGGGTCGGCGAGCGCGTCCTGGGTGACGTTGCGCGCCGGATCCGGTGCCGCGACGACGTGCACTTCCGGCAGCTCGAAGCCGAGGTCGAGCAGGTAGCGGTGGTAGTCGGGGTCGGGCGCGTGCTTGAGCACGACGTGGTCGCCCTTGCCGCCGAGCAGCAGCGCGAACTCGTCCATGCTGTTGACCACCGCCGTGCTGCCCGCGGCGGACACCCGCGGCAGGCCGAGCTCGTCGGCCGCCCACAGCTCCTCGACCTCGAAGTTGCCGAGGAAGACGAACGGGTGCTCGGCCGAGCCGAGCGCGGCCGTTTTCAGCCGGGCGATGAAATTCGGGCTGTCGGTGTCCATTGTGGATCTTCCCCCTCAGACGACCAGGCCGCCGTCGATCTCGAATACGCTTCCGGTGATGTAGGCGGCGCGGTCGGACACCAGGTAGGCCACCAGGTCGGCGACCTCCTCGGCGGTGCCGAACCGGCCCAGCGGGACGGCCGCGCGCAGCTTCTCGCGCGCCTTGTCCGTCATCTGCGCGGTCATGTCGGTCTCGATCAGGCCCGGCGCGACCGAGTTGACCCGGATGCCGAACCGGCCGACCTCCTTGGCCAGCGCCTTGGTGAAGCCGATGACCCCGCTCTTGGACGCCGAGTAGTTCACCTGCGTCGGGTTGCCGTACACCCCGGACACCGAGGACAGCGCGACCACGCTGCCGCGGCGCTGCTTGAGCATCAGGAACACGGCCGGCTGGCAGACGTTGTAGACACCGTCGAGGTTGGTCCGCAGCACGTCGGTCCAGCGGTCCTCGGTCATCGTCACGAACGCGCCGTCGCGGGTGATGCCCGCCGACGTCACCACGGCGTCCGGCGTGCCGAGATCGGCGGCCGTCCGGGCCACCCACTCCCCGGCCGCCTCGCGGTCGGTGACGTCGACCTTCGTCGCGACCGCGCGGCGGCCGAGCTCGTGCACCTCCTTGGTGAGCAGGTCGGCGGCCTGCTCGTCGGCGCGGTAGCAGAAGGCGATGTCGTGGCCGTCCCCGGCGAGGCTCAGCACGACCGCCCGGCCGATGCCGCGGGAACCGCCGCTGACGAGCGCGACTTTCGGGTCGCTCATCGGACCGGCTCGCCGAGCCGCAGCAGCGTGCACGCCACCGCACCGTCGTCGTCGCACGTGGTGACGACCGTGTGGTCGGCGCCGGCCCGCTCGGCGGACTCGGCGACGCTCAGGACGGCGGCGAGCTGGAACATCGCGCTCGCCGAGGCCGTGTCCCCGAGCAGATCCGCGGACGGCACCCGGTCGACGGCCGCGTCCCCGAACAACTGCCGCAGCGCCACCGTCTCGACGGCTTCCCCGCCGGAACCGGTGAAACCGCTGCCGGTCGCCGCCCACACCTGCCCGGGCGCGATCCCGGCCGAGGACAGCAGGGCCCGCACGGCGACGGCGACCGTCCCGGCGAGGTCGCCGTCCAGGCACACCCGGGATTCGAAGCCCTCCAGGGTGCCGAGCACCCGGCGGCCGGGCGGCCGCAGGTCGGCGGGCTCCAGCAGGAACATCGCGCAGCCCTCGCCGATGACCACGGGGTCGCCGCCGCCGCGGCGGTGGTGTTCGACCCAGGCCCGGGCGGGGGAGTACTCCTCGGCGGCGCCGCAGAGCACCCGGGTGGCCCGGCCGGTCCGCAGCAGCCGCCGCGCGTAGTTCAGCGCGTGCGGCCCGGTGGTCCGGCCCGCGGCGATCGTCGCGTTCGGACCCTTGAGCCCGTGCCAGATCGCGGCCTGCCCGGCGGCGCAGTTCATCACGCAGCCGGGGACCGCGGCCGGTTCGACGTGGTCGGGCTTGTCGCCGGTGAGCGACGCCCGGGTCAGGTCCATCATGCTCTGGACGCTGCCGGTCGTGGTGCCCAGCACGAACCCGATGTCGTCGCGCTCGTCTCCCGGCTCGACGCCGATGTCGGCGAGCAGGTGCTTCGCCGCCGCGACGGCGAGCCCGCTGACGCGGTTCATCGCCCGGGTGCCCTTCGAACCGAGGAACTCCCGCGGCTCGAAGCCGGGGACGGTGGCCGCGGTGTCGCCGGGGCCCCGCGCCCAGCGCCCGGTGTCCACCGCGGACACCGGGGACGTCCGCGTGCGGACGCCGTCGGCGAAGGAGGAGCGGTCGTGCCCGAACGGCGAGATCGCCGTCCACGCGGAGATGACCGGGGGATTCAGCGTGCCGGTGCTCATGCCACTGCCTCTCGCGGGCCGTCGTAGCGGCCGATCAGCACGACCGAGTTGTTGCCGCCGAACGCCCAGCCGTTGTTCTGCACGATCCGCAGGTCCGCCTCGACCGCCACGTTGGGCACGCAGTCGACGGCGCACTCCGGGTCGGTCTCCACGTGGTTGATCGTGGGCGGGATGAACCCCTCGGTGATGGCGACCGAGCAGCCGATGGCCGCCAGCGCGCTCGCCGCGCCCATCGAGTGGCCGAGCATCGACTTCATCGAGACCACGCGGGGCGTGTCCTCGCCGAAGAGCTCGCGGATCGCGGCGGCCTCGGTCTTGTCGTTGGCGTGGGTGCCGGTGCCGTGCGCGGAGATCAGGTCGACCTCCGCGGGCTTGACGCCGGCGTTCTCCAGCGCCAGCTCCATGCAGCGGGCGATGCCGCCCTGGTGCGGGGCCACCGGGTGGTGGGCGTCGCAGGACAGGCCGTAGCCGAGCACTTCACCGTAGATCCGGGCGCCGCGGGCGATCGCCGACTCCAGGCTCTCCAGCATCAGGATGCCGGCGCCCTCGCCGGTCAGGATGCCCAGCCGGTTCTTGTCGAACGGGCGGCAGTAGTCCGGCGCGATGCTGCGCAGCCGGTAGAAGGAGGTGAACGTCTTGCGGCAGACGGCGTCCGCGCCGCCGCACAACGCGAAGTCGGCTTCCCCGAGGCGGATCGCGTCGAACGAGTGGCCGATCGCGTAGTTGCCCGCGGAGCAGGCGGTCGCGATGCTGCCGACCTCCACATTGGACAGCTGCAGCTCGTGGGCGATCGAGGTGGCGAGCCGGCCGGCCGACGTTCGCCGGGCCAGCCGCGGGCTCATCGCTTCGGGTCCGTTCGCGATCTCCAGCGACACCATGCTGTCGAGCTCGTGCGACTCGCCGTCGGTCGTGCCGACCGAGAGCAGGCAGCGCGCCTCGCGCAGCACGTCGAGGTCGATGCCGGAGTCGGCGACGGCCAGCCGGGCGGCGGCGGTGGAGAACCGGCTGGCGCGGCCGAGCGAGTCGATGTCGACGTTCTCGATCCAGCGTTCCGGCTCGAAGCCGATGACCTCACAGCCGTTGTTGTGCTCGAAGCCGGTCGTGTCGAAGACGCTGATGGGCCGGACGTTGCTG
Organism: Amycolatopsis sp. CA-128772; assembly: GCF_002904295.1. Classification (GTDB taxonomy): domain Bacteria; phylum Actinomycetota; class Actinomycetes; order Mycobacteriales; family Pseudonocardiaceae; genus Amycolatopsis. Next base: position 47,759 of record NZ_PPHG01000025.1, on the reverse strand, counting down.
CGCCCGGCGCGCAGCGCCGCGGTGAACTCGTCGATACCCGTGCCGAGGCTGGAAACCACCCCGCAGCCGGTGATCACCACCCGGCGTCCGGGTGCGGTGGACTGTGCGCTCATCGCCATTCCCCTACCAGCCGGCGGATTCCGCGACGACGTCGTAGGCGCTGTTCAGATCGGTCATCCGGCGGAACTGCGCCTGGTCGATCGTCACGCCGAACTTCTTCTCCAGCGCCGCGAGCACGTCCATCAGCGTGAGCGAGTCGGCTTCGTGGTCCTCGATGAAGTTGCTCGTCTCGGAGAGCTCGTTGTCCTCGAGTTCGAGGTGCTCCTGGACGATCGCGCGGATCTGTTCCCTGCGCTCGGACACTGCCGCTGTCATGACGACTCCTGGGTTTTCGGGCGAACTTCGGCCTCGCCGGAAACTAGCCAGGGGAGATGACCGCCCTCTGACCGAACGCTGACGAAGACCGGCGTCGGTGAGCCGTCAGCGGTCGGTCATCCGGGTGCGTCATGATCACGCCCTGCGATCACGAAGGTACGCAAGGAAAGGAGGCGGATGGACCCGGTGCGGAGCGGAGTCCGTGGGGAAAGACAGCAGGGACGGCCGGTGGAGGCGCCGTCCCTGCGGGTCAGTCGAGCATGCAGTCCTGGACCAGGATGGCCTGGTACAGCTGTCTCAGCGGCCGGCCGGGCGAAAGGCCGAGCTCGTTGCCGAGCCACTTGCTGGTGTGGTGGAAGACCGACAGCGCTTCGCTTTGCTGCCCGGTGCGGTAGAGCGCGAGCATCAGCAGCTCGCTGAGCCGTTCCCGGCCCGGGTTTTCCGTGGTCAGCAGCCGCAGTTCGGGCACGATGTCGTGCTGCTCGCCGACGGCCAGCCGGGCGGCGATCAGATCCTCCTGGACCGCAAGCCGCCGCTCGTTCAGGTGCGTGGCCGCGGCGCGGCACCGCACGCCCTCCTGGACGTCCATCAGGGCCGGCCCGCGCCACTGCATCAGGGCCTCGCGAAGGATGCCGACGGCTTCGTGCGGCGCGGAGCCCACCAGCGTGGTCCCCCGCCGCGCGAGCTCGAGGAACCGGTGCGAGTCGATCGACTCGGCGGGCACCTCCAGCTGGTAGCCGCTGTAGGTGGTCCGGACGATTTCTTCCCCGCTCGCGTCCGTGATCGGCTTGAACAACCGCCGTAGCCGGGCGATGTTCGCCTGCAGCGCGTTGCGCGAGTTGGCGAGCGAGCGCGGGCCCCACAGCTCGTCCGCCAGCTGCTCGTAGGACACCGGGCGGCCCGGGGACAGCGCCATCATCGCCAGTAAAGTTCGCACTTTCTTTGCGCGTATTGCGTAAATTCTCCCATTCGATCTTATTTCCAAGGCGCCTAGCAGCTCGATTTGCACTTCGATCGACCCCCAGATTCGGCTGACCCGGATACTTATCACCGGATCACCCGAAGGTGTATTTTTCGGAGATAGTGGCAGAGGGCCGGAGGCTTAGGTACCTCCGTTCGGACCAGTGAAACGTCGAACTCGTGAGTAGTTTCACCAGGTGGACGGGTTGGGTATGGATGTATTCGGACATTGCCCGGCATGGTGGTGTTAGCTCCACCATTGATGGTGGTGCCAGCATCCCGACAGTGGGTGGTGATCTACGCAGGTAGAGCGGGTGGCGCCGGCGTCCGCCTTGCACGGCTCGTTCCGGCGTCATTGCACCGTGGGCACAGGGTGATCATCCGGTTGCGCTCCCGGACGGCCGGTCCGCGGCCGGCCGCCGCGGCCCCCGCCGGCGTCATCCGGCGGTGGTCTGGGGGAGTCCCGGCGCCCGCGCGCGGGCCGGCCGGGCATTCGACGCCGGAAACGCCATTCCGGAGTGGGGTTCCGGGCGAAAATGGGCGGCGTGGTATAGACGTCTGTTATTAGTCTGAAGATTATTCAGGTTTCATTGTCGACTTTCCCATCCGGATGGCCGCGGGCACCCTCCGGCATTCGCCACGGCGGCGGCGGGGAAGAAGAACTCGGGTTAGCCGGGCAAAGGCCAGAGGCCGAGCTTCGTGAACTGCTCGCGGACGTAGTCGTCGACGGCGTCGGGGAACTCGTCGATGAGGTCGAGGGTGCGGCGGGATTCGGTCCAGGCGTCGCCTTGGCGTCCGGTTGCGGCGAGCGCTCGGACGATCGCGACGTGTGCCCGTACCGATCGTGGGTGGTCGGCGCGGGAGCGGCACAGGCCGACCGTTTCGCGGGCCCGGAGCAGCGCCTCGGCATGGTCGCCGCGGTCGGTGGCGGCTTCGGCCAGTTCGAGGAGGGCCGTGACGGTCTCGGTGTGGTCGCCCGGGTGGCGAGCGTGGAGGTCCACGGCTTCCCGCAGGTACCCGGCCGCCGCGTCGGCGTGATCCCGGCGGCGGGCGAGGATGCCGAGGCGGAGCACCGCCCGGGCGCGTAGCCGGGGGTCCGGCAGGCGGCCGGCCAGCTCGGCCGCCTCGGTCAGGTGGCCGGCGGCGAGCGTCGGTTCGCCGGCGTGCGCCCGTTCGCTCGCCAGCCGAATGTGCGTGCGCGCGGCCAGGGCGGGCTCGTCGATGTCCGCGTGGATCGCCAGCGCCTCGCGCGCGTGGGCGGTCGCCGTCTCGTGCGCCCCGGTCTCGCCGTAACGGGCCGCCAGGAACAGCAGGAGTTCGGCGACTCCGCGCCGGTCGGCGGTCGTGCGGAACAGCGTGACCGCGAGGTGGGCCGACTCCATGGCCGCGCCGGGGTCGCCGAGGAGGTGGTGGAGGCGCGCGAGCCCGGCGTGTGCTTCGGCCTCGCAGCCGCGGTCCTGGGCGGCGACCGCGGCGGCGCGGACCGCTTCGTGGGCGGCGAGCCAGTCCGGCAGGTTCCGGCCGATCGTGAGGTGCGGCCGCAGGACGCGCAGCAGGCCGGCCACGAGGCCGAGGTGGGTGGCCGCGCCGCGCCGGACGGCCACGCAGATGCCGGCCCGCTCGCGCTCGAGCCGTTCCTCGGCCTCGGCGTACCCGTCCGGTTCGCCGGGGGCGCGCGGCCGCGTGGGCGCCAGCGTTTCGGCGACGCTCGTGGCGAACTCGGCGAACCAGTTCAGCAGCCGGGCCTGGGCGAGCATCCGGACGTCGGCCGGATCCACCTTGACGGCCAGCCGCTCGCCGGCGGCGCGCGTCACCGCGTCCATCGTGTAGCGGTCGTCGCGGACGCTCATGAGGTGCACCGCGCACAACGTGGCGAGGTGGGCCCGGGTGGTGTCGCCGTCGGTGCCGTCCAGCGCCGTCGCCGCGGCCAGGCCGAGAGCCGGCTCGCTGTGCGGGCTCAGGGTGCGGAACGTCCGGGCGGCGCCCGCGTCGAGGCTGTCGTAGGACCACAGGATCGACGCCAGCAGCGTCCGGGTGTCGGCTTCGCCGGCGAGCAGCAGGTCGTCCGGTCGGGGCGGCCGGCTCGCGGGCGCGCTGGTCAGCGCGTCGGCGAGGATCCGGATCGCCCGCGGCAGCCCGCCGGTCAGCCGGGCCGCGGCCTCGGCGGTGAGCGGCAGCGGCTCCGGCGTGAGGGCGGTGAGGAGCTCCGCGGTCTCGGCGGCGGTGAACCGGTCGAGCGCGAGCCGGTAGGCGCCGTGGTGGTTGACGAGGTCGGTCAGGCGGTGCCGGCTGGTCACGATCACGACGGCGTGCGCGCTGCCCGGCAGCAGCGGGATCACCTGGTCCGAGTCGCGGGCGTTGTCGAGGAAGAGGAGGACCCGGCGGCCGGCCAGCATGCTGCGGAACAGCGAGCTCCGCTGCGTCGGCGAGGCCGGGACGGCGGCCCCGGCGACGCCGAGGGACTCCAGCAGCTCCGCGAGGACGCCGTCCGGAGCCCGGGCGGGGGAGACGGCGTAGCCGGACAGGTCGGCGTAGAGCTGCCCGTGCGGGAACCGGTCTCCGGTGGCGTGCCCCCAGCGGAGCCCGAGCTCGGTCTTCCCGACGCCGACCGGGCCGGTGAGCACGACGACGAGCGTCGACTTCGGGCCGTTGACGTGCGCGCGCATCAGGCGCTGGTCCAGCTCGGCGAGCGGCCCGGCCCGGCCGACGAACTCGCTGACCGTCGGCGGCAGCTGCGCCGGCGGGATGGCGCGTAACGCCGCTTGCGTCCGGGTGTGGTCGGCCGGGGTGCGCGCGTCGCGGGCCTGCAGCAGCCGGCGGTGCTGGTCCTGCAGCTCCCGGGGCGGCCCGGTGCCGAAGGACTGGGCGCACCGGTCGTAGATCTGCCGCCAGCAGGCGTCGAAGTCCTCGTAGCGCCCGAGGCCGTCGAGCGCGGCCAGCCGCAGCGCGGCGAACGTCGTGTCGTGTTCGTGCCCCTCGGCGACTTCGCCGAGCCGGTCGAGGACCTCTTGGTGCCGGCCCCGGGCGAGCTCGATCGTGCACAGGGCCTGGTAACCGGGCAGCCGTTCGCGGTCTTCGAGGTCCTCCCGCCGGTTCTCCATCCACAGCGTGGCGAGCCCCTGCACCACTTCGCCGCGCCACAGGCCCAGCGCGTCGCGGAGGGCCTGCGCCGCGGCGTCGTGCTCGCCGGCGTCGCGGGCGGCGCGCGCGGTCCGGACGAGGTCCTGGAACCGGGCGTAGTCGAGTTCGTCCGCGCCCGTGACGAACCGGTAGCCACCGTCCTGCGTGAGGATCCGGGCCTCGGCGCCCGCCCGGCGCAGCGTCGCGCGCAGCCGGCTGAGGTAGGCGTGCAGATCCTTCTTCGCCTGCTTCGGCGGATCGTCCCAGAGCGCGTCGATCACCGTCCGGACGCTGACGACCTTGCCGTGGTGCATCGCCAGCACGCCGAGCAGGAAGCGCTCCTTCGCGCGTTCGATGCGGACCTGCTGGTCGCCGGCCCGCAGTTCGACCGGGCCCAGGATGCGGAACTCCATCGGGCTGCCTCGTCACCCAGTGCCGGCCAGGACGCGATGACGTGCACCCTAACGCCGGATCCGCGCCCGGACCGCCGCTGTCAAGGAACTGTCCAGTGACCGGCAACCGAAGTGTCAACCGGCCGGCCGCACGATCGGTTCGGACGACCGGCCCAGCGGAGGTGGCCAGATGCCGAAAGCGGATGCGGCGCAGAACTGTGTCGGTGGCGGGTGCCGCTGGAGGTGGCGGCGGCTGCGGCGGCCCGGCCACGCCCGCGAAACGGCGATGCACCGGACGATCCTCGCCGTCGACGTCGAGGGGTTCTCGTCCCCGCGCCGGACCAACGCGGACCGGCTCGCGATCCGCGCCGGGCTGTACGACGCGGTCCAGCGCGCCCTGGTCGCCTCCGGCGTCGGCTGGGGCGACTGCCACCACGCCGACCTCGGCGACGGCATCCTCGTGCTGGCCCCGGCGGGCTACCCCAAGGCGATCTTCGCCGAGCGGGTGCCCCCGGCGCTCGCGGCGGCCCTGACCGACCACAATGGACACAGCCCGGCGGCCCGCCGGATCCGGCTGCGCCTGGCGCTGCACGCCGGCGAAGTCAGCCACGACGCCCACGGCGCGACGGGCCAGGCGATCCTGCACGCGTTCCGGCTGCTGGATTCCCCGGCGGTGAAGCAGGCGTTGGCGCGGTCGGCGGGCTGTCTCGCGCTGATCGCTTCGGCGTGGTTCTACGACGAGGTGATCCGCCACAGCGCGTTGAGCGGACCGGAGCGGTACGCCCGGGTCTTCGTGCACGTGAAGGAGACCAGCGCGCAGGCGTGGATCCGCGAAGACGTCTCGCGCCCGGTTTTTCCCGGCGGCGCGGGATTCGACGTGATATCCTTGGGTTGACCGGACCCCTCGATTCCCGAAAATCCCGGCCGGTCGCTTCCCCTGGCCCGACGAGATCTGCCCGCTTCGACGACAGCCGCCGTTTACGACGCCTTCGCCAGCCCTGATCCCTTGTCCGGTGAGAACACCCGAGCCGCTGCTCCACGCGAGCGTGCGCGTGGACCGATGTGAAGGGGAACATCCATGAACGACACCGTTTTGGCCCAGGCGGCCAACATCAACCCGGGCCTGGCGGCCATCGGCTACGGCCTGGGCGCCATCGGCCCGGGAATCGGCGTCGGCCTGATCTTCGCCGCCGTCATTACCGGAACCGCTCGCCAGCCGGAAGCACAGGGAAAACTGCAGACGATCGGGTATTCGACGTTCGTGCTGACCGAGGTGCTCGCCCTGATCGGCGTCGTCATCTATTTCATCGCATCGTTTTCCTGACGCACGCAGCCGCCTGCGCCCGGCCAAGCCGGCCGGGCGCAGGCGGCCGGCGTCTGTCTATTGAGGACGCGTCTACCGTGGGCGGAGTCGGCGGCCCCTCGACGGTCCGGACCGCAGGTGATCGATGATCAATCCCAGGGCTGCTCGGAAGATCCCGCCGACGATGTTCGCGTCACCGGATCCGGCTCGAGCCTGCGCACCAGGTCGGCGTGCTGCTCCCGCCACCATCGGACATCCGCCGGCCGCCGGACATCCCCGGGCACGGCTCCGGCGGACAACCTCCCGGCACACGCTTGCACGAGCCTCGCCACCCGATCCCAGGACGGGGCCTTGACCCAGGCGCCTCGCAGAACGGTCGCCGGACCGGCTGCTCGCCGACCCCGGCCGGCCCACCCACGAGAGCATGTGGAACGCGGTGCTGGCCTACGACCGGCGCGGCGGCCAGCGCTGACCGACTCGGGCATCCCGCTGACCGCGGACAAGACCGTCTGGGCGGAGATCACCCGGCCGGGCGGCGCGGTCAGCACGCTGGCCCTGACGCCCGACGGCGACGAGTTCACCGGGTCCTTCGTCGCGCACACGATCGGCGACCACCAGGTCCGCGCCCGGGCGGGCGGCCGCACCGCCCGCGGCCACCTCTTCACCCGCGAACGCACCCTCTGGGCCGGCGTCTGGCGCGGCGGCGACACCCCGCCGCGCGGGGGACCGGGTGACGTCGGCGGGGCGCTGGCCGAGCACGACCGCCGGTGGTGTGCGCTGCTGCGCTGCGTCCTGCTCACCCTGGCGGGCAACGACCGCCTGATGCGGCGGTGGAGCGAGTACGGGCTGGACCCGAAGGAGTTCCTGCAGTGCGTGAAGGCGCTCTGCCGCGACGCCGCGCCGGACTCCGGCGCCTCCGGCGAGGTGCGCCGCCTGGTGGCCGAGCTGCGGCGGACGGTCGGCGATGAGGGGTGACGTCGTGGTCGTCGGGGGTGGCCCGGCCGACGCCGTGGCCGCCCTCGAGCTGGCCCGCTCCGGCGCCGGGGTGACGTTGTTCGAGCGGTCGGGCTACGGCGAGCTGCGGATGGGGGAGACCCTGCCGCCCGCGGTGAACCCGCTGCTGCGCGCCCTCGGCGTGTGGGACCGGTTCGTGGCGTCCGGGCCGGTCCCGTCGTACCGGACGGCGAGCGCGTGGGGCGGCCCCGAAGTGGCCGAGCGGTCGTTCGTGGTCAGCCCGTACGGCCACGGCTGGCACACCGACCGCGCCCGTTTCGACGGCATGCTGGCGGACGCGGCGGTCGAAGCCGGCGCCGACGTCCGCCGCGGGATCGCGGTCCGCCGCGTGCGGCGGGTGCCGGGCGGGTTCGTGGTGGACGCGGACACCCCGGTGCGCGCGGCCCTGGTCATCGACGCGACCGGACGGCGGCCGCGGATCGCGCGGTCCCTGGGCGCCCGCCGCGAGCGTCTCGACCGCCTGGTCTGCGTCGCGCGGGTGTTCGCCCTGCCGGCGGGAACGCCCCCGGGCGACACGTTCCTCGAAGCGGTCCCGGACGGCTGGTGGTACGCGTCCCCGTTGCCGGGCGGCCGCCGGTTGCTGGCCCGCTTCGCCGACGCGCGGATGGTGGCGTCGGCCGGGCTGGCGACCGAGCCCGGCTGGGCGGCGGCGCTGGCGTCGGCCGCGTGGAGTGCCTCCCTTTCGGCCGGGACACCGATCGGCGGGCTTCGCGTGGTGAGCGCGGCGAGCCACCGCCTGACGCCGGCATCGGGCCCGGGCTGGATGGCGGTCGGCGACGCGGCGCTCGCGGTGGACCCGCTTTCGTCCGGGGGCGCGGCTTTCGCGCTGGAATCCGGCCGGCGGTCGCGGATTCCGGGGAGGTTTACGCGGAATTCGTCCGCTCGGCGGCGGCGGAGTACCGCGCGGTGCGGAGCGAGGTCTACGGGTGGGAGCGGCGGTTCGCGGGCAACGCGTTCTGGCGGGAGCGCGCGGAAGACCGGCGGCTGAAGGTGCCTTGATCACCTCGGTTGCGAGCGAGCCCGCTCGCAACCGAACTCCGCCGCGAACCCCTCGGCCACCGAAGGAAACCGGGGTCGCCAGCCCAGGCGCAGGCGGGCCCGTGCGTTGCCCGCGCCGCGCAACCGGTTCAGGAACGCCACCCCCCAGCTGCCCACCGCCAGCCGTGCCACTGCGGCCGGGATCCTCCTCGGTGCCGGGGCGTCCAGCAGCCTCGCCCAAGCCGGCAGCCAGTCGTGCAGGGGTGCGGGCTCGTCGTCGACGATGTTCAGCACTCCGGTCACCGCGTCGCGGTCGACGGCCGCCGTGACCGCTGCTGCCGCGTCGTCCGCGTGGGTGAAGGAAAACACCGCCCTTCCGCCACCCGCGAGCGGTACCCGCCCGGCGCGCACCTGCCGGGTGAACGCTCCGTCGCCGGCGAACGCCGTTCCGGGGCCGTACAGGTGACCGAGGCGGAGCACCAGGCCGCCCGCGCGGGTCGTCAGGCGTTCCAGCTCGATCAGGGCCGCCAGCACCGGGGCGAACTGCGGGGGCGGCCCCGCCCGCCACAGGGGGTCGTCCTCGGCGGCCGGTCCGTCGTCCGGCTGGTAGCCGTAGGCCAGGGACTGGCTGATCACGCGGGCTTCCCCGGCCGCGTCGAGCAGGTTGCGGGTGCCTTCGGTGCGCAGGCGGCCGGTCGGCGCCAGGTCGCGGGCCAGGTGCTTCGGGTCGGGCTCGGCGGGGATCGCCGTCAGCAGGTTGACCACGACGTCCGGGGCCGCCCGCCGGACCGTCGCCCGGACGCCGTCGCGGTCGAGCGCGTCGGCCACCAGGACCTCCGCGCCGGCCGCCGCCAGCGGGGCCCGGTCACGGCCCGGGCGGGCCAGCGCCAGCACGTCGTGCCCGGCGGCGGCCAGCAACGGCACCACCCGGCCGCCGACCACGCCGGTCGCTCCCGCGACGAGAACCTTCATGACCCACTCCTCCGTCGTCCCGGATGGACGGGGAGGGACCGGGAGAGGTTGACGTCACGGGAGTGGCGTGACCTGGATCACAGCGGCGCCTGCATCAGGATGAAGTCCCCGTGACCGCCGTACCCCAGGACGTCCTCGGCGTACTGCGTCCCGTTGAAGGTGGGCAGCCACCACCGGTTGCCGATCCGCACCAGCATCGGGTGCGGGATGTTGGTGCCGTAGGGCGCGTTCAGCGTGCCGAGCTTGCGCAGCTGCAGGTCGTACACCGGGTACTCGCGGGCGTCGCCGTCGCTGGCGAACAGGTACCACCGGCCGCCCACGCGCTGCAGGATCGTGCCTTCGGTCTGGCTGACCGACCGGTCGGCGCCCAGCAGCGTCAGGCCGCGGTCGTAGTCCGCCCCGCGCGGGGCCGCCGCGAGCGCGGGGTGGAACACGAAGGCCGGTTGCTGAGCCGGGCTTTCCACGAACGCGATGTGCCAGCGGCCGTCGATCTTCGTCAGCGCCGGGTCCCACGAGCTGACCGTGGTGGGCAGCGCCAGCTGCCGGGTGGGCAGCACGTGCACCCCCGAAAGCACGTCGGCGCGGGTGACGGTGTGCCGGACGTGCACGCCCTTGAAGTCGAAGTCGCCCCACGAGCTCATCAGCAGGATGAACCGGTCGTCGTCGACGACGATCTGGCCGGCGTGGTCGCCGAGCACGACGCCGTCCCGCGCGAAGAACAGCGTTGCGACCTGCTCCAGCTTCGCCGGGTCAGCCAGGTCGAGGGTCCACACCGCCCAGTGCGCCTGCTGGAAGAACCCGAGGCCGGCGTTGGTCATCGTCAGGTAGAGCTTGCCGTGGCGGATGTAGGGCCGGCCGTCGGCGTGCTGCACGACGTGCGGGTCGCGGACGCCGGCCTGGCCGTAGTAGCCGGCCCGCACCCGGCCCAGCCGCGCCGGGCCGCGGCGGCCGTACGCGTAACCCAGCTTCCCGAGCACCGCGGGGTCGCGCAGGTCGATCCGCGCGCGGACCTGGTCGCGCTCGGTGAGCAGCGGCCGCCAGCCGGTGCCGCGGTCGGCCAGCACCGTCACGGCGTTTTCGTTGACCACCACGGCGAAGCCGAACGGCGCCCGCAGGTCGGCCGGCGCGGTCTTGACCACCGTCGTGCCGGCCGGGGTGGTGATCTCGATGCCCGCCTGCCCGGCGGCCGGGTCGTAGGTGCCGAGCACCGAGACCCCGTGGCCGGCGAACCCGGCGATGACGGGCGCGCTCGCATCGAGCACCTCGACGGTCACCGTCCCGTACGGGGCTTTCGGCCGCACGCCGGTCTCGACCAGGGCACCGGGCCGGGCCGCGGTGTCGACCTGGACGAAGTTCGGCGCGATCAGGTCGAACGGCCGGAACTGTTCGGTGATCGAGAACTTCAGGTCCAGCGGGCTCGTGCCGGACGCTGCGGCGGTGCCGCCGAACAGGCTCGCGGTCACGCCGGTCACCCCCAGCGCGGTGAGGGCTCGCAGCACGTCGCGTCGATCGATGTCGGTCACCGGTGACCTCCGGGGTGGGGACGGATCGGGCCGTGGCTAGTTTGCAACGTGGCATGCAACGTGGCAACCGCCGATCGTCAGTCATCGACGAGCGACTCGAGCACCTCGGCGGCGAGCTTGCCCGCCGGGCGGGCCCAGCGCCGGCGCAGGCCGCGGAACAACGCCGCGGCGCGCGTGCCCGGCCAGCCCGGCGGCAGCAGCGCCGGCGGCAGGACCGGGTCGCGGCGGAGGAGCAGGAGCCACTCCGCGCCCAGCCGGATGCTCCGGGACAGCTCGTCGAGGTCGCCGTGGGCGTCGCCGGTCCAGCGGCCGAGGAACTGCTCGTAGCCGGCCGCGAGCTGCGGGAGGTCCCACGCCTCCCGCGCGATCCGCGCGGGGTCGGTCCACATGAACACCTCGGCGCGGAACACTTCGGCGTGGTCGAGCAGGTCGAGCTCGGCCAGGGCGGGCGCGATGTCGGCGGCCGACGTCGAGACCCACAGGCCGCTGCGCAGCAGCCCGAACCCGAACCAGTCGAGCCGGGTGCGCAGGGCGTGGCGGTCCGCGCGGCGGCTTTCCGGCACCGAGAACGTCAGCAGCGTCCACCGGCCGTCCCAGTGCCGGTCGACGACGTCGCCCTCGAGCTTCCGCTGCCCGTCGCGCAGCACCGCGGCGCCGTGCCCGGTCAGGCCGAGGAACGCCTGGCGGCCCCGGCGGACGGTGCGGAGCAGGTCGCGGCGGATCATCCGGCCCAGCGTCGCCCGCGTCGCGTGTTCACCGACGCCGAGCCGGTCCAGGGCGGCGATGACGCCGCCGGTGGAGACCGCGATCCCGCGGTCCAGCACGTGGTCGCCGAGCAGCGTGAGCAGCAGGGTTTCCGGCCGCACGCCGGACGTGCCGCCGTCCGCTTCGGCCATGCGCCACCTCCTCGCCGGAGCTCAACTTAACGCGCGGCGAGTCGTTCGTCATCCGGCCGGCGATCGCCAGAATAGTGTCGAACGTCTTTCGCCGTATTCGGAGCCGGGCGCGAAACTTTCGTTTTCCCGGCTGGTCTGAATTGCGCAATCATTCGGTGTTTCATTGACGGTCGTCGCCGGTCTGCCTAATCTCGCTGCCGAGGGGGATCGCCGACCGGAGGTCACCGATGAGTGGATTCAGAACGGCGTTCGTGGCGTTCGCGAGCAGTGTGCTGATCGCGGTGACCGGCGTGGCCGTCCCGCCGACGGCGGCGGCCGCGTCGCTGGTGGAGGTGACCGGCTTCGGCAACAACCCGGGCGGGATGCGGATGCACGTCTACGTGCCGGACACCCGGCCGGCCCACCCGGCGATCGTCGTCGCCATGCACGGGTGCGGGGGATCGGGCCCGGGCTTCTACTCCGGCAGCGAGTTCGCCTCCCTGGCCGGCCGGTACGGCTTCGTCGTCATCTACCCCAGCGCCCAGCAGCAGGCCGGGTTCGGCAACTGCTTCGACACCTGGTCCGACGCGGCGAAGCACCGCGGCGGCGGCAGCGACCCGGTGTCGATCGCGTCGATGGTGACCTACGCCGAACAGCACTACGGCGGCGACCCGGACCGCGTCTTCGCCACCGGCTCTTCCTCCGGCGGCATGATGACGAACGAGCTGCTCGCCCTCTACCCGGACGTTTTCAAGGCGGGCGCGGCGTTCATGGGCGTGCCCTTCAACTGCTTCTCCGGCGCGGCCGACTTCCCGCCCTGGTCCAGCAAGTGCACCGGCGGCAGCATGAACCGGACGCCGCAGCAGTGGGGCGACGCGGTCCGGCAGGCGTACCCGGGCTACACCGGCCCGCGCCCGCGCGTCCAGCTGTGGCACGGCACCGCGGACACGCTCGTGCCGTATTCGCTGCTGCAGGAGGAAGTCGAGCAGTGGACCAACGTCGCGGGCCTGAGCCAGACCCCGACGTCCACGGACACCCCGCAGGCCGGGTGGAACCGCCGCCGCTTCGCCGACGGCTCCGGCAGTGTCCGGGTGGAGGCCTACAGCATCCAGGGCGCCGGGCACAGCCTGCCCGCGGCCGGCATGGCCGCGGTCGCCATCGCTTTTTTCGGCCTGTCCTGATTCCGTGCGCGTGGCCCGGAATGCTTTCCGGGTGATCGGCCGGGCTGTCGGCGGTGAACAGGCCGGAATTGCCGGAGACCGGCCTGTTCGCCGCCGGCTTCAGTCCGGCCGGGATCCGGAGATCCCGGCGAGGACCTTCAGCGCCTCCGCGTGCACGCCGGGCGCGGCGGCCAGGTAACTCCGGCCCGCGATGTCCCACGGCTCGCCGCCGAGACCGGTCACGACACCACCCGCCTCCTGCACCAGCAGCACGCCCGCCGCGTGCGAGCGGACGTTGTCGAGCTGCCAGTGCAGGTCCAGCCGGCCGGCCGCGACCTGGGCGAGCTGCTGGGTCACCGGCACTGAGATCCGCACGTGCAGCGCGGCCTTCGCCATCGCCGTGAACGACGTGCCCATCCGCTCCAGGAGGCCGGCGTCGTGACCCGGCTGCGCCTGGCCGGTGCCGGTCAGCGCGCCGGCCAGCGACGTCTTGGCGGACACCCGCAGCGGTTCGCCGTTGAGGAACGCGCCGCCGCCTTCGCGGGCGGTGAACATCTCGTCCGGTACCGGGAAGTAGACCACTCCGAGCACCGGACGGCCGTCGCGGACGAGGCTCACGCCGATGTTCCAGTCCGGCATGCCGTGCACGGCGTTGACGTTGCCGCCGACCGGGTCGATCAGCCACCACTCACCCGCCGGCAGCGGGCCCGATCCGTGCTCGTCGTCGAGCCAGCGCGCCTGCGGCCGGATGCCGGTCAACGCCGGCCGCAGCACCTCGGCGACCGCCGCGTCGTTGGCGTGCAGGCTCTCCAGCACCTCCGGCAGGCCCGGCCGGCGCGACCCGGGGGAGTAGCGCGCCAGCATCCGGGCGCCGGCGTCGCGGACGGCGGCGGTCGTGGCGGTGAGCAGGTCCTGGCTCATGGTTCCTCCTGTGGTTGTCTTGCGTTCGTGCAACTCGACTTGAACTTGCTCACCGTGCTCGACGCCCTGCTGGAAGAGGGCAGCGTTCGGGGTGCGGCCGAGCGGCTGCACCTGTCCTCGCCCGCGGTCAGCCGCACCCTGGGCCGGCTGCGCGCGGTGACCGGCGACGACCTCCTGGTCCGCACCGGGCACACGATGGTCCCGACGCCCTACGCGCTTTCGGTCCGCGAGGACGTGCACCGGCTGGTGCAGCAGGCACGCGAGGTGCTGCGCCCGGCCCGCGAACTGGACCTCGGCGAACTGGACCGCACGTTCACCATCCAGTGCCACGACGCGCTCACCGCGTCGGTCGTCCCGGCGCTGCTCGCCCGGCTCCGGGCGCAGGCGCCCGGCACGCGGCTGCGGGTGCTGGCGGAGCACTCCGGCGACACCGACGACCTGCGCAACGGCCGGGTCGACCTCGAACTCGGCGGCGGGCGGCCGCACCTGCCCGAGTTCCGGTCGGCCGTGCTCGGCCGCGACGCGCTGGTCGTGGCCATGCGCCCGGGTCACCCCTGCGCCACCGGGCTCGACCTGCGCTCCTACGCCGCGGCGCCGCACGTGGTGGTCTCCCGCCGCGGCCGGCTCACCGCGCCGATCGACGACGTGCTGGCCGCCGAGGGCCTGCGCCGCAAGGTGGTGGCGGCCGTCGCGACCGTCGCCACCGCCCTGCAGCTGGCGGCGACCAGCGACGTATTGGTCAGCTGCACGGAAATCCTGGGGCGCCCGCTGATCGAGGCGTTCGGCCTGATCACCCGGCCGCTGCCGGCCGCGGCCCCGGCGGCGGAGGTCTGCTGCACCTGGCACCAGCGCTACGACTCCGACCCCGCGCACGCCTGGCTCCGGGAGCAGGTCCGGGCCGCCCTCGACGAGGTGACCGCCGGTTAGCCGGCCAGCGGCACGGCCACCGCGCCGGCGAAGCGGGGCGTCTCGGCTTCGTCGAGCATGGCCGCCGCCACGGTGTCACGGCTGACCGACGCGGAGAGGTCGAACGGCGGGGCCGCGTCGAGCCCGGTCGTGCGCCGCCGCGGGCTTTCCGGTCCGTCGGCGAGCATCCCGGCGTGGAACACCGTGCCGCCGGCGGCGAGGATGGTGGCGTCGGCTTCGACCTTGTCGCCGAGCCGGTCGCCCAGCAGCTTCGCGAGCACCTCGGAGGCGGCGCTCGCGGACGGGCCCGTCCCGTAGGCCCCGAGCCAGATGATCCGCCGCGGCCCGGCCGCGACGACGGCCTTCGCGCCGGCCAGCAGCACGCCGGCCCGGTCCGTGCCGAGCGCGGACAGGACCACCGAGTCCGGCCCGATGACGGCGGCGAGGCTCGCCGGATCTTCGACGTCGGCCGCCACCCGGTGCAGCCGGGCGGTGCCGGGAACGGCGATGCGCCCGGGATCGCGGGCGATCGCGGTCACGGTGTGCCCGCGCTCCAGTGCTTTCCCGGTGAGCGCGAGTCCGGTCCGGCCGGACGCCGCGAGGATCGTGAGGTTCATACCGGCCACGCTAGGGGCGGGCCTGATTGACTTCAAATGCCTTCTCGGCAAGGAATGATTTACCCGGACGCAAGTGACCGCGGTGCCGGTGGCGGGCACCGCGGCCACTTGCGTCAGCGGTGGGCGCCGGTCAGCGGCGCCGGGTGGTACCGGAGGTAGCGCCCGGGCGAGCCGAGCGCGGCCGCCGCCGCGTTGAGCCGCTCCGGCCGGAGGTCGGGCCAGTGGCCGGTTTCGATGCGGGATTCGAGGGCGTGCAGGGCGGCGATGGTCTCCGGCGGCTGGAACGCGCAGTGCCCGGCGGCATCGACGTAAGCCTGGCGCAGCAACGGTTCCCGCCCGGCGGCGCGGACCCGGTGGGCGTACCAGTTCTCCTGCTCGACCGGGACCAGGTGGTCCGCGGTCGTGTGGATGGCGAGCTCGGGGACGCGGAGCCGGCCGGTCGTCGTCGACGTGCGGGCGAGCGTGCCGACGGCGCCGGGGTCGGCCGTGATGTCCGCGTGGCGGGTCAGCTCGGCGAGGTCGGCGTCGAGGTCGAGGCCCGCCGCCCGGTACAGCGCCCGCACCTGCCGGGCCAGCGGGCTGCCGGCCAGCAGCGCGCGGTAGTCGGTGCCCGCGTTGGCCGCGCTGTTGCCGCCGGCGGCGAGCTCGACCTGGTAGCGGCCGGACACGACGAAGCCGAGCACGAACTGCGTCAGCGCCAGCTGCTGTTGCTGCTCCTGGCCCGAGTAGTCGGCGGGGCCGGGCGGGGTGGCACCGGTCAGCCAGGTGGGCGTGTTCATCAGCGCGGCACCGAGGGCGGTCCGGGCCCGGCCGGCCGCGGTGCCCTGGGCGTCGGCGACGATCTTCGTCAGCGACGCGCCCGCCGCGGTCGCCTCGTCGGCGCTTGCGTACCGGACGAGCTTCACCGGCTGCGCGGGGGCGAGCAGGCGGGAGAGCGCGTACTCGCCGTCGAGCTGGTAGTCGTTCAGGTTCAGCGCGCCGGCGACCAGGCCGCAGGTCGTCAGGGCTCCGTCGAGCCGCCGCGCGCCGGACTCGGCTTCGAGCGCGCTGACCAGCCCGCCCATCGAGGTGCCCCACGCGATGGTGCGGCGGGGCTCGCCGATCTGCCGCACCAGTGCGTCGAGCGAGGCGAACTGGTCGTGCGGGGCGGTGGCGACCGCCCACAGCGACGGCCCGCTGTAGGACGAGCCGACCAGGGCGTAACCGGCGGCGAGCAGGGCCTGCGCGGTCGGCTCGTCCGGGGCGTCGCGCGCCTCGAGCGGGCCGAAGCCGTGGCTGTAGAGGATGACGGTGCCGTTCCAGTCAGGCGGCACGTCCGCCACCCAGCTCGCACCATCCGGCAGCTGCCCGGTGTAGTGGGCGGGCGCGGCGGCGTGCGCCGGGCCGCCCGCGGTGAGGCCGAACGCGGTCAGCGTCGCCGCGAAGAGCGCGCCGGTGCGGCGGAGCCACCTGGTCATCCTCGGGTTCCTTCCGATCGGGCGGGCGCGGGGACGGCCGCGTCCGGGGTGAGCTCACGCCGGTGGGTCTCCCGCAGCGCCAGCACGCAGACGGCGGACAGCAGGCAGAACGCGGCGATGGTCCAGGACACCGGAGTGGTCGACGGGCCGTTGGCGCGCTGGAGTTCGGCGAAGATCAGCGGGGCGAACCCGGCGCCGAGCCCGGCGAGCTGGTAGCCCAGCGACGCGCCGGTGTACCGGTTTTCGGTGGCGAAGAGCTCCGAATACAGCGCGGCCAGCGGGCCGTACATCATCGGGTGGAGCACGCCCTGGCCGATCACCAGCGCGAGCACGAGCAGCAGGCCGCTGCCGTCGCGGACCATCGGGAACAGCGCGAACCCGAACGCCGCCATGGCGACCACCCCCGCGAGCACGACCGGGCGGCGCCCGATCCGGTCGGACAGCGCCGACCACAGCAAAATGCCCGCCACCGCACAGGCGGACGACAGCGTGAGCGCGTTGAGCACCTCCTGCCGGGGATGGCCGTGCTGGACGCCGTAGGCGAGCACGAACGTGGTCAGCGTGGCCTGGACGACGAACGCGGCGAGCCCGACGCCGACGCTGAGCAGCAGTACCCGCGGGTGGTCCCGCAGCACGGCGACGAGCGGGATCCGCCGCCGTTCTTCCTTGCGGGCGGCCAGGAACGCGGGCGTCTCTTCGACGCGGGAGCGCACGAACAGGCCGATCGCGAGCAGGACGATGCTGAGCAGGAAGGGGATCCGCCAGCCCCAGGCGAGGAAGTCGGCCTCGGAGGTGAGCCCGGCGGTGGCGGACATGACGAGCGTCGAGACGACCATGCCGCTCGGGGCGCCGGCGTTGGTGAACCCGGCCCACAGCCCGCGGCGCGTCCGTGCGTGCTCGGCGGACATCAGGACGGCGCCACCCCACTCGCCGCCGACCGCGATGCCCTGGACGACGCGGAGCAGGACCAAGCCGATCGGGGCGACCGGGCCGATCTGGTCGTAGCCGGGGAGCAGGCCGATGAGGAAGCTCGCGATACCCATCAGGGTCATGGTCAACACGAGCATCCGCTTGCGGCCCAAGCGGTCGCCGAAGTGGCCGAAGAGCAGGCCGCCGAGCGGGCGGGCGAGGTAGCCGGTGGTGAACGTCCCGAAGCTGGCCACCGTGGCCAGCGCCGGATCGAGGTCGGCGAAGAAGACCTTGCCGAACACCACCGCGCTGGCCGTGGCGTAGAGGAGGAAGTCGTAGTACTCGATCAGGCTGCCGAGGAAGCTGGACGCGACCGCTCTGCGGAGCTGAGTGCTCATGGGGCTCACCCTCGTCGGTGGGGGCGTTGCGGCGGGATCAGGTTCGTCCGGGGGCGGACGACGGCGGAACGGGGGCCAACGTTAGTCAGGGCCATGACGGCCGTCAACATTGTGCACAACATCAAGTGGGCCCGCCCCGGGTTACGCTGACGCTCGTGGCGCACCTCGACGAGACCGGCTCCGGACCCCGCCCGAAGTCCGTCATGCTCACCTTTCTGGGCATCCACCTGCTCGGCCGCCCGGCGGCGATCTATTCGGGCAGCGTGATCGACGTGTTCGCGCGGGTCGGCGTCTCCGAAGAGGCGGTCCGTTCGACGCTGACCCGCATGGCGGGCACGGGTTTGCTGACCCGGCACCGGCACGGGCGGAAGGTCTACTTCGGCCTGAGCGAGCGCCTCGCGGCGGTCCTCGAGGACGGCCGCCGGCGGATCTGGGAAACGGGCGCGGTCAACCGCTCCGCCGACGGCGGCTGGACACTGGTCGGGTTTTCCCTCCCGGACACCCGCCGAGGCGACCGCCACGACCTGCGCCGCCAGCTGACGTGGGCGGGTTTCGGCTTGCTGCAGAACGGGCTGTGGGTCGCCCCGGGCACCCCCGACGTCACGGCGATCGTCGAGCAGCTCGGCCTGGACGGCCACGTCACGGTGTTCACGGAAGCCCAGCCGGCCGAGGCGGCTTCGTTGGTGCGCAAGGCTTTCGACACGGCGACGATCGCCTCGCGCTACCAGGAGTTCCTGGATAAGTGGGACGCGGGAAAGCCGGCGTTCCCGGACGACCTGACACGCCAGCTGGTACTGCATGCGGACTGGCTGCACGTGGTGCGCCGGGACCCGCACCTGCCGGCCGAGCACCTGCCGGCGGACTGGCCGGCCATCCAGGCGGAGACGCTGTTCCGCAAGCTGGATGAGGACCTCCGGGAGGGCGCGGCCGCCTTGGCCGCCGAGACGCTGGAGCTGATGCCGACCTAGCCCGCCGGGTAGGTGTGCAGGCCCCGGCCGGTCTTGCGGCCGAGCCGGCCCGCGGCCACCAGCTCCGCCAGCAGCGGGCACGGGCGGTACATCGGGTTCCCCGTGCATTCCCGCAGCACCACCAACGTGTCCAGGATGACGTCCAGCCCGATGAGGTCCGCCGTGCGCAGCGGGCCCATCGCGTGGCCGAAGCAGTTCTCGAAGACCTCGTCCACCGTCACCGCGTCGGCGATGCCGTCGCCGACCGTCGCGATCGCTTCGTTGATCGTCGCCATCAGCACGCGGTTGGCCACGAAACCCGGGCCGTCGGCGACCACGATCGCCCGTTTGCCGATGGCCGTCAGCAGGTCCGTTGTGGTGCGGAGGGTCTCCTCGGCCGTTGCCGTCGTGCGGACCACCTCGACCGTGTCCTTCAGCGGGGCCGGGTTCATGAAGTGGGTGCCGAGGACCCGGTCCGCGCGGGTGGTGACCGCCGCCAGCCGGCCGATCGGGACGGCGGACGTGCAGGACGCCAGGACCGTCCCGGCCGGACACAGCCGGTCCAGCTCGCCGAACAGGGTTTCCTTCACCGGCAAGCGTTCGGCGGCGCATTCCACGACGAACTCGCTGCCGCCGAGGTCGGCGAGCCGGCCGGTCCAGCGGATGCGGCCGGCGGTCCCGGGCGCCGGGCGGGCGCCGCCGAGCAGCGCCGCCATCCGCAGCCCCGTGCGGACGCGGTCCGGGCCGCGGGCCAGCGCCGCAGGGTCCCGGTCGGCGACGACGACGTCGTACCCGGCCGCGGCGAAACACTGGGCCACGCCGGTGCCCATCACGCCCGCGCCCACCACTCCGATGCTCACCCGGTTCTCCCGTCGACGATCCGCAGGTGCCCGGGCGCGGCCGGCGGCGGCCGGTGCGGGTCGAAGACCAGCGTCGATCCCGCGCCCGGCTCGAAGCCGGCGAACCGCAGCGTCACCAGCATGATCCGGTTGGCCGCCGTCGGGACGAACCGGGCGACCGGCCGCCGTCCGCGCGCCAGGACGTCCCGCACCAGGTGGCCGAGCAGCACCGCGCCGATGCCGCGGTTCAGCACCCGGCACGACGTCAGCAGCAGCTCCAGCACGACGTCGGGACCGTCCTCGCGCAGCACGGCGAGCCCCACGGTGCCGTGCGCGCCGAACCGGTCGGTCACGTCCGCGACCAGCACCTCGTGGTCCGGGGACGCACACAGGTCGCGCAGCTGCCCGGCGTCCAGGGTGCGGCCCGTGGTGTTGAGCTGGTGGGTGCGGAGGGTGAGCTCGTGCGCGCGGGCGAAGTCGGCTTCGCCGGCGGCCCGGACGGTCATCGTCAACCCGAGCGAGGCGAGGAACTCCGACGGCGGCCCGGGGAACGCGCGCTCCGCCGCGGCGCGGTCCCGTTCGGCGAGGTACCGGTGGCGGCGGTGGCGGGCCTCGTCGGTCACCTGCGGCGGCCGGAACTCGGCCAGCTCCGCCAGCTCGCCGACCCGCTCGGCGGGGTAGCAGCGGACCATCGGCAGCGCGGCGGCGACCTCGGCGCGCTCGGCCGGGTCGTTGTCGGCGAAGGCGATGGTGTCCAGGCCGATGTTCAGGTCCGCGGCGATCCGGCGGATCGACGCGGACTTCTCGCCCCAGCCGACTTCGCACGCGCAGAACAGGTTCGTCAGGCCGTGTTCGGCGAGGTGCCCGGCCGCGCGCGCGAGCTCGCCCCGGCCCGCCACGGCGTGCAGGATCCCCCGGCGGTCCAGCGTGTGCAGGGCCTCGATCGCGGCGGGGAAGGGCCGCGGCCGGTCGCCCTCGAGCACGACGCCGTCCCACAGCGTGTCGTCGAGGTCCCAGACCAGGCACTTGACCGTCTTCACGGCCGCCACCGCAACGCGTATCCGCCGAGCTGCTGTTCGGCGACTTCGTCGGCACCCTCGATGATTCGCATCACCTTGGCGTCGCGGAAGAACCGGCCGACCAGGCTGTCTTCGGCGCAGCCGGCCGCGCCGAGGACCTGCCCGGCCCGGTCGGCGACCCCGGCGGCGGCTCCGGCCGCCACGTACTTCGCCAGCACGGTCCCGGCCACGGCGTCCGGGGCGCCCCGCTCGCGCAGCGCGGCCGCGCGGGCGCACACCGCACGCGCGGCCGTGACGTCGGCGAGGCTGCGGCCGAGCAGGGCGCGCACAACCTGGTGGTCCGCGAGCCGCACACCGCCCTGGACCCGGTCGGCGGCGTGCCCCGCGGCGGTGCGCAGGCACGCCTCCGCCAGCCCGACGCAGCCCCAGGCGACGGTGAACCGCCCGTGGTCCAGGGCCGTCGCCACGACGTGGGACAGCCCGAACCCCGATGGGGCGAGCAGGTTGTCCGCCGGGACGGCCACGTCGTCGAACCGGACGTGGGCGAGCCGGGCCGCGCGCAGCCCCAGCTGCCCCCGCACCGGCTCGACGGCCACCCCGGGCCGATCGGCCTCGACCAGCACCGCGACGGGACGGCCCGCGTCCGCGGCGAGCACCAGGAAGACGTTCGCGACCTGCCCGAAGGTGACCCACAGCTTGCGCCCGCGGACGCGCACCCGCCCGGCCTCGCGCACGGCGGACGTGGTCACCGCGGACAGGTCGCTCCCGGCGCCGGGTTCGGTGGCGGCGAACCCGGCCAGCACGTCCCCGCGCGCGAGCGCGGGCAACCAGTGCGACCGCTGGCCGGCGGTGCCCCAGCGCAGGACGGCCGCGGCGACCATGCCCTGCACCGTGACGAGGGCTCGCAGGGAACTGCACACGCCACCGATATCGGCGCACAGTTCGCCCAGCGCGGCCGGTGCAAGGCCGGCGCCCCCGGCGGCGGCGGGCAGGTCGGCGGCCAGGAAACCGGCGTGCGCCAAGGCTTTGACGACATCGTCCGGAACCGCGCCGCGGGCGTCCCAGTCCGCCGCGTCCGGCCGCAGCGAATCCGCGAACGCGGCGGAGTCCATTGTGGTCACCGAATCCCGGCCGATCGTTTCCGCAGCACGAATCCGGCGACCCGGTTCATCGTCCGGAAATTGTCGAGATCGAGATCCGCCACGTCGACGTCGATCCCGTACCGGCGCTCGACGTGCGCCACCAGTTCCAGGGCCAGCAGCGAGTTCACCAGCCCGAGGGCGAAGTAGTCTTCATCCGGGCCGGGGGTGTTCCCGGCCGTCGCGGTGGCGAAGAAACCCGAAAGTCCCGCCAGGATCGCTTCGGCAGTGGGTTCCGCGCCCACGGGCTGCTGGCCGGCCACGCACCCTCCCTCGACGAATTCCCCCACCCGAAGCTAACACGCCCGGCGGCGCGGCCGACGGCGCCGAACGGCGTAATCACTGGTCGTCGAAATATGAGTCTATTGTGGACGATCAATTCTCCTGTGGTCACCGGCAAGAACGGTCCGATCCCTCGTTCGGCGGCTTGCCGCTGCCGGTCGGCCGCTGGAAGTATCCAACGATCGCTCGCCGGAAACGCGGGAAAACCGTTCCGGCACCGCGCATCGAACCCGCGCATCGGACACTCGCGCATCGGACACTGGGGATTTCTGGGAATGACTGCCACGACGGGCACCGTCAGCGGCGTGGGCGATCTGCTCGCGGACCGCGTGTCCCGCGCACCCGCCGAGACCGCGGTGGTCAGCGGCGGCACCCGGCTGAGCTACGCGGAACTGGCCACCCGCAGCGACGAACTGGCGGCTCGCCTCGCGGACCGGGGCGTGGGCCTCGAGAGCCGGGTCGGGCTGCTGGTGGAGCGCGGGGTGGACCTGGTGGTGGCGGTGTTCGCGGTGCTCAAGGCAGGCGCGGCGTACGTGCCGGTGGATCCGGCGCATCCGGCACCGCACCGGGCCGCGCTGCTGGCCGCCGCCGGAGCCGGGCTGGTGGTGACCCAGCCGGAGCTGGCGGGTGAGGTGCCGCCGGAGTGTGAAGCGCTGTTCGTGGCGGCGCCGGGTGACGGCGGCGGGCGTGCGGTGACCGGCTCGCCTGCGGAGGGCGACGCGGGGTGGCTGGCGGCGCCCGGGACCAGCGGCGAGCGTGCGCCCGGCCGTGCGGTGACCACCACCCCTCCCACCGACGGCTCGATCCCGCCCCGGCCCCGGGTCCGGCCCAACAACCTCGCCTACGTCCTCCACACCTCCGGCTCGACCGGCCGGCCCCGCGGCGTGCTCGGCACCCACCACGGCCTGCTCAGCCTGTTCGCCGCCCACCGGGCGCAGATCTTCGAACCCGCCGCCCGGGCCGCCGGGCGGCGGCTGCGGGTGGCCCACACCGCCTCGCTGTCCTTCGATGCCTCCTAGGTTCCGCTGCTGTGGCTGCTGGCCGGCCACGAACTGCACGTGCTCGACCGGCCGACCCGGCTCGATCCGCGCGCCACGGTCGCCGCGCTGGCCGACGCGCGGGTCGATGTGCTCGACGAGACTCCCTCCTACCTCCGGATGCTGCTGCTCGCCGGGCTGCTCGACGGGCCCGCGCGGCCGCGGGTCGTCCTCACCGGTGGTGAGCCCGTCGACCCCGGGCTCGGGGCCGCGCTCATCGCCGCCGGGGTCACCGTCCACAACGCCTACGGCACCACCGAGACCACTGTGGACAGTCTGGTGTGCCCGGCCGTGCCGGACGGGCCGCCCGTGCTCGGGCGGCCCGTCGCCGGGACGCGGGCCCGGGTGCTGGACGCCGGGCTGCGGCCGGTGCCGCCCGGCGGTACCGGGGAGCTCTGGCTCGCCGGGGACGGCCTCGCCCGCGGCTACCTCGGCGCGCCGGGGGCGACCGCAGCCGCCTTCGTCGCCGATCCCGCCGGGCCGCCCGGCGCGCGGATGTACCGCACCGGTGACCGGGTGCGCCGCCGGGCCGACGGCCTCCTCGACTTCCTCGGCCGCACCGACCACCAGGTCAAGATCCGCGGGATCCGCGTCGACCCGGCCGAGGCCGAGGCGGTCCTGGCCGGGCACCCCGCACTGGCCGCCGCGGCCGTCGTGGCGCGGCGGGGCGGCCGCGACACCGACCATCTGGTCGCCTACGTCGTACCCGTCACCGCGCCGGCGCCGCCCCCGGCCGAGCTGCGGGCGTTCCTGCACCGGCGGGTGCCGGAGCACCTCGTGCCCGCCCGGTTCGTCGAGCTGGCCGGGCTGCCGTTGACGGCCGCCGGCAAGGTCGACCGCGCCGCGCTGCCCGCGCCGGACGACCGGCCCGGCGAAGCTGCCCGGGACGCCACCGAAGAACTGGTCGCCGCCGTCTGGCGGGAGGCGCTCGGCCTGCCGCACGTCGGCGTCTCGGCCGGCTTCGTCGAGCTCGGCGGCGACTCGATCCTCGCGATGCGGGTGGCCGGCACGCTCAACCGGCGCCTGGGCACGGCGTTGCCGGCCCGGGCCGTTTTCGAACACCGCACGGTCGCCGGGCTCGCGGCGGCGATCCCCGCCGCGCACGGCGGCCACGCACCGGGGCGGGCCGCGCCGGCGGCCGCGCTGCCGCTGTCGTCCGGCCAGCAGCGGCTCTGGTTCCTCGACCAGCTCACCCCGGGCGGCGCGGAGTACAACACCAGCGCCGGGTTCCGGCTGCGCGGGCCGCTGTCCGCCGACGCGCTGGCGAGCGCCCTGACCACCCTGGCCGAGCGCCACGAGTCCCTGCGCACCACGTTCCCCACCGTGCGGGGCCGCGGGGTCCAGGTCGTCGGGCCGCCCGCGGAGGTCCGGCCGGACGTCCGCGTCCCCGAAGACGTCGAGGGCGAGCTGCTCGCCGAGGTGCAGCGCCCCTTCGACCTCGCCCACGGCCCGGTGTTCCGCGCGACGGTGTTCGAGGTCGGGGCGGACCACCACCTGCTCGTGCTGGTGCTGCACCACATCGTCACCGACGGCTGGTCGATGGGGGTGCTCGCGGACGAGCTCGGCCGGCTGTACTCCGCCGCGGTGCGCGGCACGGCGGCCGGGCTGCCACCGCTGCCGTTGCGTTACGCCGACTTCGCCGCCTGGCAGCGGGAACGGCTGGCCGGCGCCGAGCTGGACGACCGGATCGCCTACTGGGAGCGGCAGCTGGCCGGCGTCCCGGCGCTGGAGCTGCCCACCGACCGGCCGCGCCCCGCGGTGCGCGGGACGGCGGGCGCGACGCACCGATGCACCGTGCCCCCGGCCGTCACCGCCCGGCTGGCGGAGCTCGGCCGGGAGCGCGGCGCCACCCTGTTCATGACCCTGATCGCGGCCACGCAGGTGCTCTTCGCGCGCTACACCGGCCAGCGCGACATTGCGCTCGGCACGGTCACCGCCGGGCGCTCCTGGGACGAACTGGCGGGGCTGGTCGGCTTCTTCGTCAACACGGTCGTGCTCCGCTCCCGGCTCGACGGCGACCCGTCCTTCGCCGCCTTCCTCACCGACGTCCGTTCGACCGTGCTCGACGCGATGGCCCACGACGACGTCCCGTTCGGCCGCCTGGTCGAACTGCTCGCCCCGGACCGCGACGCGAGCCGGTCACCGCTGGTCAACACCATGGTGGTGCTGCAGAACGCGCCGTCGGCCACACCGGAGCTCAGCGGCCTGGCGGTCGAGGAGCTCGACCTGCCCCGGCGGTCGGCGCAGTTCGACCTGACCGTGGAGTTCGAGCCGCGCGACGGCGGCCTGCGCACCGTCATCGACTACAGCACCGAGCTGTTCGACGCGGAAACGATCCGGCGGCTGGCGGAGAACCTGCTGGCCCTGCTCGAAGGCATCGCGGACGATCCCGGGCGGCGGCTGTCGCGGCTGCCGTGGCCGGCCCCGGCGCAACGCCGCGAGCTGCTGGCCGCGGGCCGCGCGGTCGCGGACGGCCCCAGGCTGAGCGTGCCCGAGGTCTTCGCCGAGCGCGTCCGCGAACACCCCGACGCGCTCGCGGTGACCTGCGCCGGCGCGGCCCTGACCTACCGCGAGCTCGACACGCGGGCGAACCGGCTCGCGCACGGCCTGATCGCGCACGGCGCCCGGCCCGACACCCGGATCGGCCTGTGCGTGCCGCGGGGCCTCGACGCGGTCGTCGGGATGCTGGCCGTCCTGAAGGCCGGTGCCGCCTACGTCCCCCTGGACCCGCGCTACCCGGACGAGCGGCTGGCGTTGCTGCTGGAAGATTCCGGGGCCACGGCCGTGCTCACCACCCGGGCGGTGCGGGACCGCGTCCCCGCCGGGACACCCGTGCTGGCCCTGGACGGCGGGTGGGCGGCCGACCGGCCCGGTGGTGCCCCGGCGCGCGGGCCCCGGCCGGGGAACCTGGCCTGCGTGCTCTACACCTCCGGGTCCTCGGGCCGGCCGAAGGGTGTGCTGATCGAGCACCGCTCGGTGACCCGGCTGTGCGCCGACCCGTACGCCCGGCTCGGCCCGGACGACGTCGCCACGCAGTACGCGCCGCTGTCGTTCGACGCCTCGACGCTGGAGATCTGGGGCGCGCTGCTGTCCGGGGCCCGGCTGGCCGTCGACACCGACGACGTGCCGTCGGTCGACGCCCTCGGCGCCTTCGTCCGCACCGAAGGCGTCACCTCGCTCTGGCTGACCGCGGGGATGTTCCACGAGGTGGCCGCGGCCGACCCCGGCGTGTTCGCCGGGCTGCGGCGGCTGGTCTCCGGCGGTGACGTCCTGTCGCCGCAGCAGTGCGCGCGAGTGCTGCGGCGGTGCCCGGACCTGGAACTGGTCAACGGCTACGGGCCCACCGAGAACACCACGTTCACCGCCTGCCACCGCGTCCGCGACCGCGACGCCGGCCGCCCGGTCCCGATCGGGCGGCCGATCACCGGGACGACCTGCCTGGTCCTGGACCGCCACCTCGACCCGGTGCCGGCCGGGGTGCCCGGCGAGCTGTACGTCGGCGGCAGCGGACTGGCCCGCGGCTACCTGGACCGGCCCGGCCTGACCGCGGACCGGTTCGTCGCCGACCCCTTCGGGGACGGCACCCGGCTCTACCGCACCGGCGACGTCGTGCGCTGGCGCGCCGGGACCGGCTGGGTGCTCGACTTCCTCGGCCGGTCCGACGACCAGGTCAAGATCCGCGGCTTCCGGATCGAGGTGGGCGAGATCGAGGCGGCGCTGCGGCGGCACCCGGACGTCGGCGAGGCCGTCGTGCTGGCCCGGGAGGACACCCCCGGGCACAAGCGGCTGGCCGGGTACGTCGTGCCCCGGCGCCCGGTCGAGACCGCCGCGCTGCGCGAGTTCCTCGGCAAGAGCCTGCCGGGCCACCTCGTCCCCGGCGCGCTGGTGCTGCTCGACCGGTTCCCGTTGACGCCGCAGGGCAAGATCGACCGCCGCGCGCTGCCCGCGCCGCGGACCGCCCGCGCCCACACCGCCCCGCGCGGGGCCGCCGAGGAGCTGGTGACCCGCGTGTGGGCCGAGGTGCTGGGCGTGGAGCGCGTCGGGGCGGCGGACAACTTCTTCGAGCTGGGCGGCGACTCGATCCTCGGCATCCAGGTGGTGGCGCGGGCCCGGCAGCTCGGGCTGCGCCTGAGTGCGAAGGACGTCTTCCTCCGGCAGACCCCGGCGGCGCTGGCCGCGGCCGGCGTCTGGGCCGGACCGGCGGTGCGCGAGGCACCCCGGCCGTCCGGCCCGGTGCCGCTGTCGCCGATCCAGCACTGGTTCTTCGAGACGATCACCGAGCGGCCCGGGCACTTCGGCCAGTGGGTGTCGGCCGAGGTCGGCCCGGACGTCGACCGCGCGGCGCTGCGCACGGCGGTCGAGGCGCTGGCCGGTCACCACGACGCGCTCCGGCTGCGCTTCCGGCGCGTCGGCGGCGAGTGGCGGCAGGAATACACCGACCCGGTGCCGGTCTTCCGTGCCGGTCCCGTGTCCACAATGGACCTGTTCGAGCTGGACGGCGGAGCGTTGTTCACGGCGGTCCTGGACGGCTCGCGCCTGCTCCTGGCCGCCCACCACTTGGTCGTGGACGGCGTCTCGTGGCGGATCCTCCTCGCCGACCTGCGCGCGGCTTACCGGGCAGCGCACGCGGGCCGCCCGGTGGAGCTGCCGCCCCGGACGACGTCGTTCGGCGACTGGTCGCGACGGCTGGCCGAGCACGCCGCCGCGGGCGCGTTCGACGCCCAGCTCCCGTACTGGCACCGGGCGTCCGAGGGCGCCGGCGCGCGCCCGGACGGCGACCCGCGCCGGCCGGGCGCGGTCACGGCCCGGCTCAGCGCGGGGGAGACGGCGGCGTTGCTGCGCGAGACCCCGGCGGCGTACCGCACCCGGATCGACGACCTGCTGGTGAGCGCGCTCGCCCGGGTGCTCGCGAGGTGGCTCGGCGACGACCGGGTCGTGCTCGAGCTGGAGGGCCACGGCCGCGAGGAGATCTTCGGCGACGTGGACCTGTCCCGGACGGTCGGCTGGTTCACGACGCTGTACCCGTGCGCGGTGGAGGTGCCGCGGGACGGCGGCTGGGGCGCGGTGCTCAAGGCGGTGAAGGAGGCGTTGCGCGCGGCGCCCGACCGCGGCCTGGGGTACGGCGCGCTGCGGTACCTGGGGGAGAAGCCGGTCCCGGTGCCGCGGCCGGCGGTGGCGTTCAACTACCTGGGCCGGTTCGACCTCGGGGACGGTGCACCGGAGGACGGCGAGCTGTTCCGCTCGGCGCCCTCCGCGATCGGGCTCACCCGCGCCCCGCACCGCACCGGCACCGCCCGGCTGGACGTCACCGCGGCCGTCACCGCCGCGGGCGAGCTCGAGTTCGAGTGGACCTACTCCCCGGGCGTCCACGACGAACCGGCCGTCACCCGCCTGGCCGCCGAGGTGCTCGCCGCCCTCCGCGAAATCACCGCCCACTGCGCCGACCCGGCCGCCGGCGGCGGGACCCCCTCGGACTTCCCGCTCGCCGCCGCCAGCCAGCCGGAGCTCGACCGGCTGCTCGGCGACGGCCGCAACGTCGAGGACGTCTACCCCCTCACCCCGATGCAGGCCGGCATGCTGTTCCACAGCCTGTCGGAACCGGGCACCTACCTCGAGCAGCTCTGCTTCACCCTCACCGGCGTCGGCGCCCCCGCCGCGCTGGAACGCGCGTGGCGGAAAGCCGTCGAGGAAATCCCGGTCCTGCGCACCGCCGTGCGCTGGACCGGCGTGCGCGAACCGGTCCAGGTCGTGCACCGGGCCGTCACCCTGCCGGTGACCGTGCACGACTGGCGATCCCGGCCCGGGGACGAAGCCGAGGTGCTCGCCGCGGACCGCGACGCCGGGCTGGATCCCGCCGTGCCACCCTTGATGCGCGTCACCCTCCTCCGGCTGGCCGACGACCGGATCCGGACCCTGTGGACCTTCCACCACGTCATCCTGGACGGCTGGAGCGTCTTCGAAGTCCTCACCGACGTCCTCGCGCACCTGTCCGGGCAGCCCGCCCGGCGCCGCCGCCCCTTCTCCGACCACCTGGCGTGGCTGGCCCGCCAGGACGCGGCCGCGGCCGAAACCCACTGGCGGAAGGTCCTTTCCGGGCTCACCCCGACCCGGCTGCCCTACGACCGCCCGCCCGGCCGGGCCCACCGCACCCGCTCGACGTCCACAGTGGAACGCCGGCTGTCCGTTGCGGAGTCACGGAAGCTGGCCGCCTTCGCCCGGCGCCACCGGCTCACCGTCAACGCCGTCGTGCAGGGCTCGTGGGCGCGGCTGCTCGCCCGCCACGGCGGCGACCCGGACGTCTGCTTCGGGGCCGTGGTGTCCGGCCGGCCGGCCGAACTGCCCGGGGTGGACGCGATCGCCGGCATGTTCGTCAACACCGTGCCGGTCCGCGTCACCGTCGCGGAGGCGGAGGACCGGCCCGGCTGGTTCCGGCGGCTGCAGGCCGAGCAGGCCGAGGCACGCCGGTTCGGGCACGTCTCGCTCGCCGCCCTGCGCCGCTGGAGCGGGCTGCCCGCCCCGGCCGGCCTCTTCGACAGCATCGTCGTGTTCGAGAACTACCCCTTCGACCGGGACGCCTTGGCCGCGCACGGGTTGCACGTCGCGGACCTGGCCGCCGTCGAGATCACCAACTACCCCCTGGCCCTCGTCGCCCACGGCAGCGCACGCGACGACGAACCCCTGACCCTGGCGCTCGGCTACGACCCCGCGCTGTTCGACGCGAGCACGGCCGAGGCCCTCGCCGGCGAACTCACCGACCTGCTGCGGGAACCCGCCCGGCCGGCCGCCCCGCCCCGGGACCGCCCGCGGCCGGCGCCGGTGCCCGGCCCCGCCGACGCCGCCTACCTCGCGCCCCGCACCGCGACCGAGCGGACGCTGAGCCGGATCTGGGCCGAGGTGCTCGCCGTCGACGAGGTGGGTGTCGACGACGACTTCTTCGCCCTCGGCGGCGATTCGCTGCTGTGCCTGCGCGTCACCGCCCGGCTGCGCGCGGACTTCGGCGCCGCGCTGCCGCCGCGGGCCCTGTTCGACAACCCCACCGTCGGGGCGCTGGCCCTGCTGCTGGAGCACCCCACGGTCGAAGCACTGGGCCGGGCGGTGGACCGCGGCCTCAACCCGCCGAAGGACTACGAGCTCTAGGAGGTCGGAGCCGGTGCGCAACGACGACGTGGCGATCATCGGGGTGGCCGCCCTGCTCCCGGGCGCCCACGGGCTGGACGCCGTGCACGACCTGCTCGCCGGCGGCCGGGACGTGGTCGGGCAGCCCGCCGCGGAACGGCTGCGGGAGAACGGCTTCCCGGCCGGGCCCGGCTACCTGCCGATGGGCTACCTCGACCGGATCGACCGGTTCGACCACCGGTTCTTCGGCGTGCCGCCGGCCGAGGCCGCGTGGATGGATCCGCACCAGCGGCTGATCCTGCAGCTGGCCCACGAAGCCCTCGAGAACGCCTGTTACGCGCCCCAGGCGCTGCGGGGATCGCGGACCGCGGTCGTGCTCGGGAGCTCGCGGTCGGACTACGAAGACCTCTTCGAGGAGGAGGACCCGCAGCAGATCCTCGGCATCATCGGGGCGGCGCCGGCCGCGCGGATCAGCTACCGGCACGACTTCACCGGGCCCGCGCTCGTCCTCGACACCGCGTGCAGCGGCAGCCTGGTCGCCATCGCCCACGCCGCCGCCCTGCTCCGCAGCGGCGCCGCGGACCTGGCCCTGGCGGGCGGCATCAGCGTGCGGCCGGTGCCGATCCGCGAGGCCGGGCACGTCCCGGTCCGCGGCGTCGAGTCGCCGGAGGGCCGGTGCCGCCCGTTCGACGAGAAGGCGACCGGTGCGGTCGGCGGCGAAGGCGGCGGGATCGTCGTGCTCAAGCCGCTGGCGGCCGCGCTCGCCGACGGCGACCACGTGCACGCGGTGCTGAAGGGCATCGCGGTCAACCACAACGGCTACCGGATGGCCAGCATGAGCGCGCCCAGCCGGGCGGCGCAGACCGAGGTGATCACCGCGGCCTGGCACGACGCCGGCGTCGACCCGGCCACCGTCGGGTACGTCGAGTGCCACGGCTCGGCCACCCCGCTCGGCGACGTCGTCGAGGTCGAGGCCCTGCGCCAGGCCTTCCTCGACGCCGGCGTGACGACGCCGTCCTGCGCGATCGGCTCGATCAAGGGCAACATCGGGCACCTGGACAACGCCGCCGGCGTCGCCGGGCTGGTCAAGGTGCTGCTCAGCGTGCAGCGCGGCGTCCGCTACCCGACCGCGCACTTCGAGACGCCCAACCCGCTGATCGACTTCGGCGGCCCGGTGCGGGTCAACCCGGCCTTCGGCCCGTGGGGCGAAGACGCCCCGCGCCGTGCGGGCCTGAGCTCCTTCGGGCTGACCGGCACCAACGTGCACGCCGTCGTGGAGCAGGCCCCGCCGGCCCCGGTGCCCGAGGAGGCGGCCGGAACCGAGCACCTGGTGACGGTGTCGGCGAAGTCGGCGGCCGCGCTCGCCGCCTACCGCGAGCAGGTCGCCGGGTTCGCGGAGAAGAGCGGCCACGGCGTGCTCGCCATCGGGCACGCGATGAACCGCGGCCGCGACGACCACCCCTTCCGCATCGCGGTGGTCGCCGGCGAACCCGAGGCACTGGCCGCGGCCCTGCGGTCGGCCGCCGTCCCGGACACCCCGGTCGCCGACGACCCGCCGGTGGTGCTGCTGTTCTCCGGGGACGGCGGGGCCGAGCCCGAGGTCTGGCGGGAGCTGTGCGCGGCGTGGCCGGTCCTCGGCGACGACCCGCTGCCCGCCGAGCCGGGACCGCGGCTGGTCGCCGTCCAGCACGCCCTGCACCGGCTGGCCCGGTCGCTCGGCCTCCCGGACACGCACCTCGTCGGGTCCGGCGCGGGCAACCTGTCGGTGCGGATCGCCCGCGGCGAGCTGTCCCTCGCGGACGGGCTGGCGGCCGCGGCGGACCGGGCCGTCGGTCCCGGGCTCGACTCCGCCCGGCTGGCCGAGGCGGTCCGCGGGTTCGTCCGCGACGGTGCGGTGCTGGTCGAACTGGGCACCGGCGGGGTGCTGTCCCGGACGATGCGCTGCCTGGCGCCCGGGCTCGGCTGCGTCGAGCTGGTCGCCGGCGGCGGCCGGCGGGCCGTGCTGCGGCAGCTGGCGTCGCTCTACCGGCTCGGCGTCCGGCTCGACTGGGACCGCCACTACGCGGGTGCGGTCGTGCCGCGGATCGAGGCCCCGGCGTACCCGCTGGAGAGCGTCCGCTGCTGGTGCCGGCCGGCGGGTACCCCGGCCGCCGAGGTCCCGGTGCCCGAAGCGCCGGCCGTGGTGTCCGATGTGGACACCGAGCGCCGGGTCGCCGAGGTCTGGGCCCGCGCCCTCGGCGAGGACGGCCTCGGCCCGGCCTCGGACTACTTCGCCCTCGGCGGGACGTCGATCGCGGCGATCACGGCGTTGCGCACCATGGAACGCGACTTCGGCGTCGAGCTGACGTTCGCCGACCTCTACGCCCACCCGACCGTGCGGGCCTTCGCCGCCCGCATCGAGGCGGCGTGCGCCGAGGGCGGCCGGTCCGGGGCCGGCTCCGCCGTGCCGGTGCTCCCGCGCGTCGGCCCGCTGCCGCTGTCGTTCGGCCAGGAACAGCTGTGGTACCTGGACCGGCTCAACCCGGGCTCCGCGCTCTACAACATCCCGCACGACCTGCGGCTGTCCGGCCCGCTGGACGAAACCGCGCTCGCCGGGGCGGTGCGGGACCTCGTCGGCCGGCACGAAATCCTGCGCACCTGCATCCCGGACGACGACGGCGTGCCGTTCGTGCGGCTCGCCGAACCCGGGCCGGACCTCGTCGTGCACGACCTGAGCACGCTGCCCGGAGCCGAGCGGGACGCGGCGGCGCACGAGCTGGCCGACCGGGAGGCCGTCCGCCCGTTCGACCTGGCCACCGGCCCGCTGGTGCGGATCACCCTGCTGCGCCTGGCCGCCGACGACCACGTCCTGCTCTGGACCTACCACCACATCGTCTTCGACGGCTGGTCGCCGACCGTCTTCTTCCGCGACTTCACCGAGCTCTACCAGGCCCGGCTGGCCGGGCGGGCGCCCGAGCTGCCGGACCTGCCCTTCCAGTTCGCCGACTTCGCGGCCTGGCAGCGGAAGCGGCTGACGGGGGAGACCCTCGAGCGTGGCCTGCGGTTCTGGCGCACCCGGCTGGCCGAGCCGCCCACCGCGCAGCTACCGCTGGACCGCCCGCGCCCGCCGGCCCAGACCTTCGACGGCGACCTCGTCGAGTTCACCGTGGCCGAACCGGCGGCCGAGGCCGCCCGCAGGTTCAGCCGCGAACACGGCGTGACGACGTTCGTCACGATGCTCGCGCTGGTCGACGCGCTGCTGCACCGCTGGGCAGGCTTCACCGACGTCGTCGTCGCGGTGGCCACCTCCGGCCGCACGCACCCGGCGACGCACGACCTGATGGGCTACTTCAACAACCTGCCGCCGTTCCGCACCCGGGTCGAGGGATCGCTGTCGTTCACCGGCCTGGTCCGGCGCTGCGCGGACACCGTCGCGCAGGTCCTCGACCACGAGGAAATCCCCCTGGAGAAGATCGTCTCGGCGGTGTGCGGGCCGCGCGAGCCCGGCCGCCAGCCTCTGTTCGACGTGGCCTACACCTACCAGAACGTCCCGCAGGACACCGCCGAGCTGGGCGGTCTCGGCTGCTCGCGGTTCTCCGAGAGCGGCACGATCGCGGGCATCGCGCCGGGCACCGCCAAGTTCGACCTCACCGTGGGCGTGATCGACCAGCAGGACGGGCCGATGGACGGCTACTTCGAGTACGCCACGGCCCTGTTCGACCGCGGGACGGCGGAGGCGCTCGCCCGGCTGCTGCCCGGCCTCCTCGACGCCGTGCTGCGCGAACCCGGCCGCCCGCTCGACGCACTGCCGGCCGTCGACGGCGAGCCGGTCCCCGCCACCACCCACCGGGAGCCCGCCGTGACCACACCCTCCTCAGTGGACAGTGACCCGGTCGTCCGTGCCGAGCACGTCCTCACCGCGATCTGCGCGGACCTGCTCACCGGCGGCCCGGTCTCGCCGAAGGACAACTTCTTCGACCTCGGCGGCGATTCCGTCCTCGGCGTCCGGGTGGCCGCCCGGGCGGCGAAGGACGGCGTCCACTTCACCCCGCAGCAGCTGCTGCAGTGCCGCACGCTCGCCGAGCTGGCGCGGGCCGCGGTCGTCGACGGCCCGGCACCGGCAACAGTGCCGTCCGGAGCCCCGGTGCCGGAGGTCGCGGCCGCGATCCCGCCGACCCCGATCATGCACAGCTTCCTGCGCCGGATGCCCGACGACGTCGGCGACTTCGTCGACGTGCACACGGTGGAAACCACACCCGAGGTGGCCCCCGCCGCCATCCGGACGGCGATCGGGCACCTGCTCGCCCTGCACGAACCGCTGCGCTACCGGCTGCGGCGCAACGCGCTCGGCGCCCGCCTGGAGGTCGCGGACGTGACCGTGGCGGACGTGTTCGACACGATGGTGCTCCCGCCGCTGGGCGCCGAGGAGGAGCTCGGCATCGTCGCGGACGACTGCCAGGCGATGAAGGCGGAGATGGACCCCGCCCGCGGGCCGCTGTTCCGCGTCCGTCACTACGACCGCGGCCGCGCCCGCGGCGGCCTGCTCGTGCTGCTGGTCAACCACTTCGTCTTCGACAACATGTCGACCGTGGTCGTCCTC
Organism: Amycolatopsis sp. CA-128772; assembly: GCF_002904295.1. Taxonomy (GTDB): domain Bacteria; phylum Actinomycetota; class Actinomycetes; order Mycobacteriales; family Pseudonocardiaceae; genus Amycolatopsis. The sequence continues at coordinate 12,921 of NZ_PPHG01000025.1, read as the reverse complement.
GACGACCTCGACGTCCTGCTCGGCGACCTCACGGCGGGCCGCGCCCCGGCCCTCGCCCCGCGGCCGCCGCGGTGGCGGGAGTGGGCCGGGCACCTGCGGGCCATGGCGGCCTCCGACGAGCTCTCGGCGGAACTGACCTACTGGACGGCGACCCTGCGGGCGGGCGCGGCGGCCGGGACGATCGGCGGCCCGCCCGGCGACGGCATCACCACCCGGACCCTCGACGACCCGGCGGTGGCGACGCTGCTGTCGGCCGGCGGCGCCGAGGGCCGGGAAGCGGCGCTGTGCGCGGTCTCGTGCGGCCTGGCCCGGTGGCAGGACGCGCCGAGCGCGTTCGTGATGACCGAGGGCGAGGCCACGCCCAACCCGTTCCGGCTGGCCGGCCGCGGCCCGTCGGTGGGCTGGTTCACCACCCTGCACCCGCTGGTGCTGCCGGTCGCGCCGGGCACCACGGCCCGCGACTGCCTGCCGGAGATCACCGACCGCGCGCGGTCGGTGCCGAACGACGGCGTCGGCTACGGGATGCTGCGGCACCTCTCGCCGGACTCGCCCGGCACCGCGCGGCTGCGGGCCCTGCCCGAACCGGACGTCCTGGTGCTCCACGGGCCCAGCGACACCTCCGCGTTCGACTCCGGCGTCCGCCTGCTGCGCACCCGCTGGGACCTGTCGGTGAACCTGAAACGCGCGGTCGCCTCCTGGTTCCCGCTGGTCGTTACGAGCGCGGTGCGGGACGGCGCGCTGCGGCTGGCCGTGGCCGGCGGCGTCGGGGAGGACCGCCTGGACGCGCTCGCCGACGCGATCGTGGGCGCTTTCACCGAGCTGCCGTGATCGCCCTCGCCGCGTCGGCGTGGTACCTGCCCGAGACGTCGCTCGCCGTCGCCGAGCTGCCCGAGCTGGCCACCCTGCCGGAAGCCGAACGCGCCACCTGCGCCGCCCTGGGCATCGACCGGGTGCCCGCCGACGACTCGCTCACCGCGGCCGAGCTGGCCGCCCGGGCGGGCCGGCGCGCGCTGGCCGCCGCCGGCCTGGACGCCGGCGCCGTCGACGTCGTCCTGACCGTGGAACCGCGGGCCCCGCAGACGCTGGTCAGCTCGGAAGCCACCCGGCTGCAGGCGATGCTCGGCGCCGGGCGGGCGATGGCGTTTTCGGTCGGCGGCCTCGGCTGCGCGTCCCTCACCCCGGCCCTGCTGGCCGCGAGCGGGTTGCTGCGCGCCGACCCGGACCTGGCGAACGTGCTCGTGCTGCACGGGAGCAAACCCGCGACCCCCGGACGCTACCGCCACCCCGTCACGGTGAACGGCGACAGCGGGGGCGCGCTTCTGCTGCGTCGTCAGGGAAATCTCCGGATCCGCGACATCCTGCTGGAGACGAACGGTGCCTACGCGGACCTGTTCCGCGTCGAGTACCGCGACGAGGAGTTCGCGCGCTGGCGGGAAGTGTGCACCGATCCGGCGGCCTATTCGTTCCGGCTGGCCGTGGAGACCCGCAACCGGCTGCGGGCGCTGGTCGCCCGGCTCCTCGCCCGCAACGGCCTGAGCCCGGCCGACGTCGGCTGCTACCTCACGCAGAACCTGTCCACGGCCGCGTTCCGCAACTGGTCGGAGGCCCTCGGCGTCCCGATCGCGAAGGCGTGCTTCGAAAACCTGGCCCGCTGCGGCCACCTCGGGCCCAACGACGTCTTCTTCAACCTCGCGAGCGCCCGGGAAACCGGCGAGTTCGGCGGCCGCGCGGTCCTGCTCAACATCAGCCCGGCCGCGGCCTGGAGCGCCCTGCTGGTCACCACCGGAACCGGCACGGCGCACGAGCTGTGAGCCCGGGGCGGGCGGGGACCGCCCGCCCCGGGTGGTTCAGCGGATCACCGCCGGCAGGGGTGGCCCGCCGGGTGCGCGGCGGTGCCGTGCACGTCGGCCTGGGACTCCGCCAGCACGATCTTCGCCAGCGGGGTCTCCAGCGCGACGGCCTGCTGTTTCACGACGCCGTCGGCGATGGTCTGGCCGTTCAGCTTCAGCGAGCCGATGACCAGCGCGAGGGTCAGCGGCGCCGAGCCCACCGTGACCGGAACGCCGTTGATCTTCAGCGAGGCGATGTTCGAGCTGCCGGTCAGGGCCGGGGCGAGCCCGCCCGGAGCCGGCCGGCAGGTCGCCGCCGCCTCAGACTGGATCACGCCCAGCTCGATGGTCAGCCCGAGCGTGCTGATCACCGTCTTGTCGACCTTGGCCGACGCCTTGGCCTGGTCACCGGCCGCCGGAGCCGCCGACTGGTCGTCGGGGAACAGGTCGGTCGAGGAGGTCAGCGCGTGCGTCTGCACCTTGATCAGGCCGGCGTTCAGCGTCGTGTCGAGGACGGTCTTGCTGTCGTCGGCGCAGGGCAGGTTCGCCGGGTTCGCCACGGCCGCGGTGATGCCGATGACGTTCGCGGCGGTGCCGGTGCAGGAGAAGACGCCGTCCCGGTCGTCGTCGACGATCGTGGCGACGCCGGTGGGATCGACCAGCCCGGCGCCGATCGGGTTCGAGAGCGTCACGGTGAACGTCTCGTCCGGCTCGTCGACGGTGTCGGGGTCGACCGGCACGGTCACCGGCTTGCTCGTCTCACCGGGCGCGAAGGTCACGTCCCCGCTCGCCGCCTGGTAGTCGGCCGGGGCGGTCGCCGTGCCGTTCGCGGTGGCGTAGTGGACCGACACCGGGTTCGGGCCGGCGCCCCCGAGCAGCGAGACGGTGAAGGTGGCCGGCACCGGCGCGCCGCCGGAGCCTTCGGTCACCGTGACGTCGTCGATGCTCAGGCCGGGCACGCGCACCGTCGTCGTCTCGACGAACCCGCGGGACACGCCGTCGACCTGGCAGTCGACCGTGCAGTGGTACGTGCCCGGGGCGGCGTCGGCCGCCGCGGCGACGGTCTCGGTGAACGTCGCGACATCACCGCTGTTCACCTTGACGCTCGCCGGTGCGTTGGTCAGGGTCAGCTGCGGGTCGCAGCCGGTGACCTTCGGTGCCACCGTGACCTCGATGGACTTGATGCCGTTCAGGATGGCCTGCGACACCTGGTTCGACGGCACGTGGTCGAGCAGCACGCCGCCGGTGGCCGTGGCGATGGCGCTCGCCTGGCCGTAGGCGTCCAGCGCACCGACGTTGACCGCGACGACGCGGATGTTCGCCGCCTTCAGCGCGTCGATGGTCTGGGCGGGGTGTGCCCGCCGCTGGGGTCGTGCGACGGCGCGTCGCCGAACCAGGCGATGATGCGCGTGCCGTCGGCACGGTAGCTGACGGCTCCGGTGGCCAGTTCGTAGAGGGCGTTGAGGTCGGCTTCGGGCCCGTCACCGCCGCCGCCGGCCGACCACTGATCGATGCCGGCCTGCACGGCGGCGGTGCTGCCGGTGATGGCCTGATTGACCTCGAAGGGCACGGAGCCGGTGAAGTCTTTGGTACTCGGCCACGCCGAACTGGGCGGTCGGCTGCGCGGACAGCACGTCCCCGGTGATGGCGTTGGCGTTCGTGCGGACGTTGTCGATCGCGCTGCCCATGCTGCCCGGGGTCCGCGAGCAGCACGAGGCCGGGGTTCGGCGGCACGGCGGAGGTGGTGACGTGCTTGGTGACGTCGGTGCTCTCCCCGGCGGCGAGCGTGAGGTCGACGGTGGCCGGATCGACGCCGGGCGGCGCCGCGGCCGCCACCGCGGCCGGGGCGAGCAGGGCACTGACCGTGGTCAGCGCGACGAACAAGGACTTCCGCGACATGAACTTTCCTCCGAGAGGCCGGATTACTGTGGGTTGCCTCGGGAAGACGGAAGAAGCGGGCGCAATCGCGGCGGTTTTCGCCGGGCGGGAGCGCACTTCCGCCCGGATGTCGTAGTGCGGGACGGCTCAGTGGTCCGCGCGGCCGGTCCGGCCGAGGTCGGCGAGCACGGCCCGCGCCGCCCGTGCGCCGGACGCCAGGGCGCCCTGCAGGGAGCTCGTGTCCCGGTGGTCGCCGCAGACGTACCGGCCGTCGCCCAGCCGGACCGGGCGGCGGATCCCGTGCGGCGGCGGCATCGCCGGCAGGCCGTGGGTGATCTCGTACCGGCCGACCAAGGGCCAGCGGGTCGCGTCCGTGCGGTACATCCGGCCCAGCACCCGGCGCACCTCGGCTTCCGGCAGCGTGCTCAGCGCCGACGCGCTCACCAGCGCCGCGCCCGGCGGGGCGTAGGAGGGACACACCTCGCTGACCACGCTGGTGCTGGTGACCGGCCCGCCCCGCGCGTCGACCACGATGACGGGTTCGCGCAACGGCGAGCGCGGCGGCGCGAAGTACCACGTGGTCCCGCTGTTCCACCGGGGCTCTTCGACGCCGGTGAGCCGCGCGGCCGTCGAGCCGTCGGTGGCGACGACGACCGCGCGGGCCGTCCACGTCTCGCCGCCGGCGGTGCGGACCCGGCCGGGCCGGACCTCCGCGACCGGCGTGCCCAGGTGGAGGGCCGTCGTCGGCAGGGTCCGGGCGAGCTGCCGCGGGAGCTCGCCCATGCCCAGGGCGGGCAGCGACGGGGCCGAGCGCAGGAAACTGCGCCACACCAGCTGGAAGAACCGCGCCGACGTGGCCAGCTCGGATTCCAGGAACACCCCGGAGAGGAACGGCCGGAAGACGGTTTCCACGGCCCGGGCGGACACCCCGGCGCGCCGCAGCTCGTCGAGCGTGGTGCGGTCGTCGCGGTCGATGATCGCCTTCGCCGGTCCCGCGGCGACGCGGGCGGACAACGCGCCGAGCGCCGCGAGGTCCTTCGCCGACAGGTACCGCCGGGCCGCGATGTCCCGCAGTGCCTTGGGCGTGTCGACCGGGTTCCCGAGCAGGGAGACGCGGTCGTCGTCGGCGATCCGGACCGCGCGCCAGAACCGGCCGAGGTCGAGGGCGTCGACGTCGGCCAGGCGCCGGATCGCCGGGTAGGCCGGGTTGAGGATCTGGAACCCCCGGTCGAGCCGGAACCCGTCCACGACGTCGGTCCGCACCCGCCCGCCGACGTCGTCGCCGGCCTCCAGGACGGCGCACGGCACGCCCGCGCGGTGCAGGGTGATGGCGGCGGCCAGCCCGGCCAGGCCGGCGCCGGCGATCACGACTTCGTGGTCGGTCATCGCCCACCTCCGCCGAAGGACCTGGTCGCCGCGAGCCGGTTCAGCAGGCCGATCCGGCCCCGGTTCGGCACCGAGCGCAGCGGGTGCCCGGCGAGGCCCCAGCCGGCGAGCAGCGCGTTCGCCGCGGCCCAGCCGGTGGTGGCCGCGCGCTCCATCAGCGCGACCGGCAGGTCGATCCGCACCCCGTCGCCGGCCAGGGCCAGCGCCGGGTCCGGGGTGGTCACCGCCGGGCGGCGGGCGAAGTCGCCGAGCCCGAACAGCGGGCAGTCCTCGCGCCACAGGGAAATCGCGCCGGTCACCCGCGCGCCGAGGGTTTCCGGGTAGAGCGCGTGCATCCGGTCGTCGACCGCCTTGACCAGCGTCTCGCGGTCGTCGGTCGCGGCGGCGTAGGCGTGCAGCTCGACCACCGAACCGCCGGTGCGGGCCGCCCACCGCCGGGCCTCGCCCTCGTACCGGCCGAGCAGGCTGATGTTGTCCAGCGGCGGCACGCTCCCGGTGCCGAGGAACGGCGGCCGGGCCGGGTCGAGCGGCCGGTCGAGCCACAACCGGCGCACCAGGAACGGCGGTGCGGTCCGCAGACCCGCGACGGCGTCCCGCCATTCCGGCGTGCCGACACCCGGCGACGCGGCGACGATCTCCTGCAGCCCGCGCACGTCACAGGCGAGGACGACGGCGTCGAACGGCGTGGTGTCCCCGGCCGTGGTGACCGCGAACCCCTCGGCCGTCCGGTCGAGGGACGCCACCGGCGTGCCGGACCGGATGGTCACCCGGCGGTCGGCCAGGTAACCGGCCAGCGGATCCCACAGCGCCTGCGGGAACGGCTCGGCCGGCACGTCGAACACCAGCCCTTCGCTGGAGCCCAGGAAGTACAGGTGGAACATGGTCGCCAGCTCCGCCGCGGAGAGCTCGCGGGGATCGGCGAAGAAGCTGCGGGAGAACACCTCGAACGCCAGGTGCCGGGCCGCTTCCGGGAAGTTGATCGCCTCCAGGAAGCTCGCGGCGTCGGTGCCGTCGAGCCGGTGGTAGACGTCCGGGACCGACACCGTCGCCAGCGGCAGGGCGCCGGGTCCGTTGAGGCGCAGCAGGTCCCGGGCGGTGAACGTCGGGCTGCGCCAGGCGAACGCGAGCGCGTTCCACGGCGGCGTCCGGGGGAGGCCGGCGAAGGTGTCCGTGCGGCCCTGCGCGTCCAGCAGCGGGTAGTCGGCCAGCGGGGTGAGCCGGTCCAGCCCGGGATCGGTGCGCATCAGCAGCGACCGCAGGTTGTAGTACTGGCGGAAGAACGCGTGGAAGCCCCGGCTCATCGTCACCGGCGTCCCGTCCGGCAGCCGGTCGGCCCAGCCGCCGACCCGGCCGCCGAGGTGCTCCTCCCGCTCGAACAGCGTCACCGTGACGCCGCGCTCGGCCAGCCCGGTGGCCGCGGTGAGACCCGCGATGCCGCCCCCGATGACGGCCGCCGCCGGCCGCCGCCCGAGCCGTCCGGCGTCGGGCAGGCCGGGCGGGGCCGGCCGGGTCTCGAGCCGCCGGTCGGTGCCGAGGGGACGCGTCACGGGTGCTCCAGCGGGTGGGTGCCGAGGACGGTGTGGACGATGCCGCGCTGCCAGCCGGGCATCGACGCGGTCCGGACGTCGGTGAACCCGGCGTCGGTCAGCCGGCGGGCCAGCGCGCCGATCCCGTCGAACTCGAGGACGCTGCGGCGCAGGTGGCGGTAGAGGGTCGCGTCGCCGGTGGTCGCCTTCCCGAGCGGGATGATCACGCCCGCGCAGACCGCGTTCCACACCCACCGGGCGCGGCGCGAGTCCCGGACGGAGTACTCGTGGATCGCGATGCGGCCGCCGGGCCGCAGCAACCCGCGCAGCCGCCGCAGCTGCCCGGTGGGATCGGTGAGGTTGCGCAGCAGGTACGCCGCCAGGATCCCGTCGTACGGGCCGGAGATCCCGGCGAGCTCCTCGACCGGGGTGTGCACGAAGGTGACGTGCGGGGGCCAGTCCTTGGCGCGGGCCCGCGCGAGCATCTCCCCGGAGGCGTCGAACGCGGTGATCTCCGCGCGGGGCGCGGCCGACAGCAGCGCGGCCGTCGACGCGCCGGTGCCGCAGCCGGCGTCCAGCAGCCGCAGGCCCGCCCCGCCGGCGGGCAGCGCCAGCCGGCCCGCGGAGAGCCGCAGGTGGTGGTGGTAACCGGGGTTCGCGCCGACCAGCCGGTCGTACCACCGCGCTTCGGTGTCGAACGCGGACGGCACCGCGCCGCGGGGCAGGCCGTCCTTCGCCATCGCGTTCACGCGCGCTCCTCCCGGGGCCCGGTTCGTTCCCACACCAGCAGTACCGCCGTCACCAGCGCGAACCCGAAGAGGAAGTCCTCGACCGGGATGTCCCACGGGAAGCGCCAGCCGGTGATGTGCCCGGGGGCGTAGCGGACGATCGGATCGGACAGCTTCGTCAGCCAGCCGTCCACCGGGATCTGGAACGCGGTGACGATGGCCATCGTGAACCAGTAGGCCGGGCGCCGGAACAGGCCTGTCCGCAGCAGGCGGAGTTCGGCCAGCACGACGCCGGCCACCGCGGCGACCGCGGGCACGGTGTAGCCCCAGGGGATCACCGGCGCGCCTCCTTCCGGGTGAGCCGCCGGAGCGCCGCGGCGGTGAGCTGGACGGCCTCGTAGGTCAGCAGCCCGCAGATCGGGATCACCACGAAGAACAGGACCTCCTCCAGCGGGACGGCGAACGGCGCGCGGATCCCGGTCACGCGGCCCGGCGCGTAGTCCCACACCCGGCCCGCGATCGCCAGCGCGTCCCACACGAGGAACACCAGCGCCACCGGCAGCACCGTGCGGGCCAGCCGCCGCGGCTGCCGGTACACGCGCGCACCCGCGAGTTCCAGCGGCAGCGTGACCAGCACGCAGGCCGCCAGCACGATGAGGTATTCGAGCTGGCCCACGTCAGTTCACCGCCACCGGGAGGGCCGGCGCGGGGTGGCGGGCCCGCGCCCACTGCGTGCGGGCGACCGCGCCGCAGGCCACCAGCAGCCGCCGCCCGCGGGAAACCGCTGCGCGCCCGGCGAAGACGTCGTGGCCGGCGTCCTCGAGGCGATCGAGGATCCGTCCGTACAGGGTGGCCGCGGTGGCCACGCAAGGGCGGGAAACCGGGTGCAGCATGGCGATCCCCGGCCGGGCCTCGGCGTACACCTCGCGGGTGACGGCGATCTGCGCGCGGATCGCGGCCCGGACGCGGTCGTCGGCCCGGCCGTGCCGGGCGCACCACGCCAGCCGGTCGCGGTCGACGCCGTGCGCGGCCAGTTCGTCGGCCGGCAGGTAGACCCGCCCGCGGGCCAGGTCCTCGGCGACGTCACGCAGGAAGTTGGTGAGCTGGAAGGCCTTGCCCAGCGCGGCGGCCCGCGGCTCGGCCTCCTCGCGCGGGGCGACGGTGCCGAGCACCGGCAGCACCTGCAGGCCGATCACCTCGGCCGAGCCGTGCACGTAGGTGTCGAGCTCGGCGCGGGTGGCGTAGCCGCCGACGGTCAGGTCCATCCGCATCGACGTGAAGAAAGCCCGGAAGTACGCGTCGGCCAGCGCGTACCGGGCCGCGGTGTCGATCACGGCGGTGAGCAGCGGATCGTCGCTGACGCCGGCCTTCAGGTCGGCGAGGAAGCGGTTCTCCACTTCCAGCAGGCGCTCGTCGAGGGACTCCGGGGTCGCGTCCACGGCCGGTTCGTCGACGATGTCGTCGAGCCACCGCGCGAAGCCGTAGAGCGCGTGGATCGCCGGCCGCTGGGCCGGGGTCAGCAGCCGCGTGGCGAGGAAGTACGTGCGGCCGTGCCGGGCGTTGAGTTCGCGGCACCACGTGTAGGCCGAGCGCAGCCCGGGTGCGCGGATGCCGGCGGCGTCGAGTTCGCGTCGGGTCATCGGTTCCCTCCGGTGATCCGGTCGGCGGCCAGTCTGCCGGAGATCAGCACGGTCGGCACGCCCACACCGGGCACGGTGGCGCCGCCGGCCAGCACGGCGTTGTCCGTCCCGCGCGGGAGGTTCCGCGGCCGGAACGGGCCGGTCTGGGCGAAGGAGTGCGCGTAGCTGAACGGCGTCCCGGCGACCAGGCCGCGCTCCGCCCACTCGGCCGGGCCGAGCACGTGCGTGAACTCCGGTTCGAAGCCCGGCAGCAGCCGCTCCCGGGCGAGGTCGAGGATTTCCTCGGCGTAGGCCTCCGATCCGGTGGCCCAGTCCGCGGGGCCGCGGTCGAGGTTGGGTACCGGGGCGAGCACGGAGTAGAGCTGGCGGCCGGGCGGGGCGAGCCCGGGATCGGACGCGGTCGGCCGGGTGATCAGCAGCGACGGGTCGCTCATCCGCCGTCCCTGCGTGATGAGCTCGTCGAACGTCGAGCGCCAGCCGTGCCCGAAGGAGATCGTGTGGTGGGCGACGTCCGGCGGCCCGGCGGGGCCGCCGGCGTGCACGACCAGGGCCGAGGGCGCGGCCCGGAGCGGGACCGGCCGGCGCGGCGGCCGGCCGAGCAGGCGGTAGCTCTCGGGCAGTTCGGTGGTGAGGACGACGGCGTCGCACGGGTACCGGCTCCCGGAGGCGGTCCGGACGGCGGTGACCCGGCTTCCGCGCCGCTCGAGGGTGTGCACGGCGTCGCCGTACTCGAACTTGACCCCGGCGTCGGCCGCGACGCGGGCCAGCGCGCGCGGCAGGGCGGCGATCCCGCCGGTGGGGAAGTACACCCCGCCGACGGTGTCCATGTACGAGATCACCGCGTACAGCGCGAGCGCCCGCATCGGGGACTCGCCCGCGTAGAGGGCCTGGAAGGTGAACACCCGCTTGAGCCGCTCGTCGGCGAGGAACCGGCCGACCTGGCCGTCGAGCCGCCGGAAGCCGCCCAGGGCCACCAGCCGGGCCAGCTCCGGCCGCAGCATGCCGAGCGGGGAGTCGATGTTCGCGTCGACGAACCGGCCGAACTCGGCGCGGTACAGCTCCGTCAGCCAGGCGCGCAGGCGGGTGTAGCCCGCGGCTTCGGCCGGGCCGGCGAACTCGCGGACGGCCTCGGTCATGGCGGCCGCGTCGGAGTGCACCGGCAGGGTGCTGCCGTCGGCGAACCGGGCGACGTACGCCGGGTCGAGCCGGGTCAGCGGCAGTTCCTCGGTCAGCTGGGCGCCGACCGCGGCGAAGGTGTCCCGCAGGATCGAGGGCATGGTCAGCACGGTCGGGCCGGTGTCCAGGAGGTAGCCGTCGCGCTCGACGCGGCCCGCGCGGCCGCCCGGGCCGGCGTCGCGCTCGAGGACGGTGACCTCCCGGCCGCGGCCGGCCAGGTGCAGGGCCGCGGCGAGGCCGGCCAGGCCGGCGCCCACGACGACGACGCGGTCGGCCGGGCCGGGCACGGTCCTCATCGGTCGCGGTCCGTGCAGCGGGCCGCGAGCGTGGCGAGCAGGTCGGCGGCCGGCCGGGGGACCACCGCGGGGTCGATCGCCGCGAGCGCCTTGTCGGCGCGTTCCCGGATCAGCTCGCCCAGGCGTTCCCGCGCGCCGGTGGCCACGATCAGCTCCCGCCAGCGCTCGACGGCTTCGTCGTCGACGGCCGGGAGGTCGAGCAGCTCGGCGAGGTCGGCCTGCCGCCGCCGGTCGGCCATCGCCGCGGCTAGCACGACGACGCTGGAGGCCTTGCGGTCGCGCAGGTCCTGCCCGGCGGGCTTGCCGGTGACGGCCGGATCGCCGAACACGCCCAGCAGGTCGTCGCGGAGCTGGAACGCCTCGCCCACCAGGCCGCCGAACTCCGAGAGCCCGGCGGTCAGCTCCGGGCCGCAGCCGGCCAGCGCCGCGCCGAACTCCAGCGGCCGCCGCACGGTGTAGTTGCCGGACTTGCGGCGCAGGACGTCGAGCAGCGTGTCCCAGCTGGGCAGCGCCCGCGCGTCGTTCACCAGGTCGGCGAGCTGGCCGACGGCGAGTTCGGCCCGCATCGAGTCGTAGTGCGGCCAGGCCCGGGCCAGCTGCGCCGGCGCCAGCCCGCTCTCGCGCAGCAGCTGCTCCGACCACACCAGGAACAGGTCGCCGAACAGCGTCGCGGCGGACTCGCCGAACCGGGTGGCCGAGCCGGCCCAGCCCTGCTCCTCGTGCCACCGGGCGAACCGGACGTGCAGCGCGGGCCGGCCCCGCCGCAGCTCTGAGCCGTCCATCACGTCGTCTTGGACCAGGGCGAAGCAGTGCAGCAGCTCCAGCGCGGCGGCCGCCCGGACCGCGGCGTCGGAGTCCGGCTGCCCGCACCGCCAGCCGACGTAGGCGAACAGGGGCCGGAGGCACTTCCCGCCCGCGACGAACTCGGGTACCGCGGTTTCCGCGAGCGCGCCTTCGCTGCGTCCGGCGAAGTGCTCGGCCGCCCGGTCCCTGACGAAACCGTGCGCTTCGGCCAGGAACCGCCGGCCGAGCGCGTCCAGCCGATCGGCCGGCGCCGCCTCCGGCGTCGTCGTCGCGGTCATCCGCCGCCCTCCCACATTCAGGCTATTCGATTCGCAACCGTTTCATACAGGGTGTAGCTTGTCCACTTGAACGAGCGAAGACGTGGCGGCGGCCCGGATCGATCGGTGTTGCATCGAAGCGGCTTTCCTGTGAACGGGGCGGTGATGCCACGCACCGCCCCGCCGGACCCGCCGTCACCCCTCGGCGGGGGTCCGGCATCCGGCGGCGCCCGGACTCCACACCGGGCGTCGCCGGATGTGTGCCGGATAAACCGTGAGCTGGGTCACAATCGGCCTCTGTAGGCGGGATTGTTTAGGACAAGCGGTGCCGGACGGCCGCCCGATGCCGTATCCGTAAGAGCGGACGAGGGCTCTGCGTGTAGGAACGTTGGTGTTGATGGACGTCGACGCGGTGGGTGGCCGGGGCTCGTGGACGCCCGGCAAGGTCGCCGAGCTGCTCGGCGTCTCCCCGGTGACGCTGCGCACCTGGGCGGCCCGCTACGACGTCGGCCCCTCCCTGCGCGACGACGGCCGCCACCGGCGCTATTCCGACGCCGACGTCCGCCGCCTCCAGCACATGCAGCGCCTGATCGGCCGGGGCTTGCGCGCCCGCGAAGCCGCCGCGGCGGTCTTCTCGGGCCTGGACGACATCGTCCCCGAGGTCCCGCCCGCCCGCCGAATCGAAGAGCTGGAGCAGGCGGCGGAGGCCCTGGACTTCGCGGCCTTGGCGGCGTTGCTGGACGAGCTGCTCGACGCACTGGGCCCGGCCCGCGCCTGGACCGACGTCCTGGTTCCGGTACTGGACGACCTCGGCGGCCGCTGGCTGCGCGGCGACGTGTGTTTCGAGTCCGAGTGGGCGTTGACGGGCGAGATTTCGCTGGCGCTCCAGCGCTACAGCGCCCGGTTCGCGAACATCCCACCGGGTCGAGCGGTACTGCTGGCGTGCTGCCCGGACGAGCGGCACAGCCTGCCGATGGAGGTCCTGCGGGCGGCGATGGTGGAGGTCGGCATCCCGGCGGTGTACCTGGGCCAGCTGGTCCCGGCGGAGACGACGGCGGCGATCGCGGCAAAGCTCGAGCCTGTGGCGACGTTCCTGTGGTCGATGTCGGCAGCCACGGCGGACGACGGACTGGCCCGCCGCATGCGGCGGCGGGGGTTCGACGTGGTGCCGGCGGGGCCGGGGTGGGAAAGCCTGGCCGGGCGGGACGTGGGGTGGGTGAACGACCTGGCGGGCGCGCTGGACCTGGCGGCTGAGCGGGTGAAGGGGTAGGCGGGGTCGGGGGCTCGGAGTGGGCTGGGTGTGTTGGGCCTGGTCGCGGAGCTGGTGAGGTTTCGAGGCGCCGGGTTGCCTGCTGAGCCGCGGGGTTTGCCGGGCGGCTGAGCTGGCGGAATCATCGGCCC
>NZ_PPHG01000024.1 GCF_002904295.1 Amycolatopsis sp. CA-128772 | reverse complement strand
CCAGCACCCACAACGCCGCCCGCAGCACGCCCGCCCCCGGCATCGAGGCCATCACCGCCAGGTCCACCGCGAACAGCGCCACCGCCGCGAGGCACCCGAGTCCGAAACCCACCCCGCCGCGGGCCGCCGCGCGGAAATCCGTCCAGAACGTCGTCCACAGTGGACCACCGACGGCGCGCCGGGTGCGGTCCAGCACCCGGCAGCCCGCCGCGAAGGCCGGGGCCGCCGTCACCACCGGGACCGAGGCCAGCGCGACGAGCAGCCCCGCCAGCAGGCAGTCCGAAAAGTCGCCGAGCCCGGTTCGCCAGTCCGCTGACCGCTTCAGCGTCCGCATCGCCTCACCCCTTCAGGCCGCTGGTGCTGACGCCTTCCACCAGCAGGCGCTGGAAGGCGAGGAAGAACAGCACGATCGGGACGAGCGCAAGCGCGGACATCGCGAACATCGCGCCGAAGTTCGACTCGCTGCTCGTGTCGACGAACAGCCGCAGGCCCAGCGGCACGGTGAACTTCTCCGTGTCGTTGAGGTACACCATCTGCGTGAAGAAGTCGTTCCACGTCCAGATGAACGTGAAGATCGACGTCGTCACCAGCGCCGGTTTCGACAGCGGCAGCACCACGTGCCAGAACGTGCGGTAGACCGAACAGCCGTCGATGATCGCCGCCTCGTCGAGCTCCCGCGGGATCCCGCGCATGAACTGGACGATCAGGAACACGAAGAACGCCTCCGTGGCCAGCAGTTTCGGCAGGATCAGCGGGACGAACGTGTTGACGAGGCCCGCCTGCTGGAAGATCACGTACTGCGGGATCAGCGTGACGTGGTAGGGCAGCATCAACGTCGTGATCATGAACGCGAACAGCGCGCCGCGGAACCGGAACTTCAGCCGGGCGAAGGCGAACGCGGCCAGCGAACACGACAGCACGTTCGCCGCCACCGACAACCCGGCTACCAAGAAGGAGTTCAGGAAGAACCGGCCGAACCCGACGTCCGCCGCTCCCTCCCAGCCCTTCGGGTAGCCGTCGAAGACGAACCGGGTCGGCAGCAGCGCCAGCCGGGACAGGATCTCGTCCGGCGGCTTGACCGACGCGAACGCCAGCCAAACCAGCGGGTACAGCACGACGGCGACGATCACGAGGCACAGCAGGTGCCAGCCGAACGAACGAGCACTGCGCGGGAGCACCGTCACTTCCGATCCTCCGCGTCGTCGTAGAACACCCACAGCTTCGCCGTCCGGAACACGATCGCCGTCACGATCGCGATGACCACCAGCAGCACCCACGCCATCGCCGACGCGTAGCCCATCCGGAAGTCCTGGAAGCCGACCTCGAACAGGTAGAGCGTGTAGAACAGGTCCGCGTCGGCCGGGCCGCCGCGGCCGCCGCCGATGACGAACGCCGGGGTGAACGCCTGGAACGCGTGGATCGCCTCCATCACCAGGTTGAAGAAGATCACCGGCGACAGCATGGGCAGCGTGATGTGCCGGAACCGGCGGAACGCGCCGGCGCCGTCGATCGCGGCGGCCTCGTGCAGCTCCGCCGGGATCTGCTTGAGCCCGGCCAGGAAGATCACCATCGGCGCGCCGAACTGCCAGACACCCAGCAGCACGATCGAGGCCAGGCTGAACTGCGGGTCGTCCACCCAGCTCGGCGTGTGCCAGCCGAAGAACGCCAGCACCTCGTTCACCGGGCCGCCGCCCATGAACAGCGCCCGCCACACCAGCGCCGCCGCGACACTCGCGCCGAGCAGCGAAGGCGCGTAGAACGCGGCCCGGTAGAAGCCGTTGGCCCCGCGGCGGGTGTTGAGCAGCATCGCCACCAGCAGCGACACCGTCAGCTTCAGCGGCACCGAGACCAGCACGTAGATCAGCGTGACCTTGACCGACTGCAGGTAGCGGTCGTCGCCGGTGAACATGTGCGCGAAGTTGCCGAACCCGACCCACTTCGGCGAGGTGAACATGTCGTAGTCGGTGAACGACAGGTACAGCGAAACCACCATCGGGCCGACGGTCAGCGCCACCGCGCCGAGCAGCCACGGCGTCAGGAAGGCGAACGCCTCCGGCTGGGTCTTGCGGCGGCGGCCGGCCGGCCGGCCCC
>NZ_PPHG01000023.1 GCF_002904295.1 Amycolatopsis sp. CA-128772 | reverse complement strand
GGGTCCGGCGTGCGCAGGGTCGTCATCGGCTAGGACAGTCCCTTCTGGGCTTCGGTCATGAACCGGTTGACGGCGTCGTCGATGCTCATCCGGCCGAACGCGACCTCTTCGTACGTGCGCTGGAGCAGCTTCTGGATCGCCCCGGCGCCCTTCGGCGGCACCGGCGGCGCGGCCCCGAGCTTCGGCTCGAGCGCGGCTTCGTAGTCGTAGAGGACCTTGTCGTTGCCCTTCGCCTGCGCCGCCAGCTGGGCACGGACCTTGAGGTTCGGGGCCAGGCCGCGGTCGGTGCCGACGATCTTGCCGACCTCGGGGTCGTTGACCAGGAAGTCGACGAGCTTCGCCGCCGCCTCCTGCTGCTGGCTGCGTGCCGAGACGGCCAGGAACATCGACGGCCGCCGGTACTGCCCGGTGTCGCCGTTGGCGCCGCTCGGGTAGGGCGCCACGTTCAGCGGCTTGCCGTTCGCCTTCTGGTACGCCGGCAGCAGGTTGTCGTAGGCGAACTCCGACGCGGTCAGCTTCTTGCCGAGCGGCGACTGCTCGGGCGAGGTGTTGTAGGACGCCGTGACGTCGGCCGGCGAAGCGGCCTTCGTGTCGCGGAACCTGCTCGCCAGCTGCCAGTAGCGGCGCAGGTCGTCGCCGGCGAAGCCGAGCTTGCCGTCGGCGGTGTAGAACTGCTTGCCCTGCTGGCGCAGCCAGATCTCCAGCGTCGTGTCGAGGATGCCGAAGTCGGTCACCCCGCGCGCCGAGCCCGCCGTGCCGACCTTCTGGGCCGTCTCGGCGTAGGAGTCCCAGGTCATCCCCTTGGCCGGGTCGGCGCCGGCCGCCATGTATGCAGCGGCATCGTAGATCATCGCCGGGGTGTTCTGCGCCCACGGCACCGCGTACCGCTTGCCCTGGTAGACGCCGGTGGCCGCCAGTTCCGGGTTGACGTCGGCGAGCGAGATCGCCTTGCCCGCGCCGGAGTTCAGGTCGGCCAGCACGTTGCGGCCGCCGTACTCGGCCAGGTAGCGGCTGTCCACGTTGAGCACGTCCGGCGGCTTGCCCCCGGCCGTCTGCGTCGCCAGCTTCTCCCAGTAGGCCGCGTACGCCGAGAACGACGTCTGCACCTTGATCTTCGGGTGCTTCTGCTGGAACAGCTCGACGGCCTTCTTCGTCAGGTTCGCCCGCCCTTCACTGCCCCACCAGACGAAGTTGATCGTGACGTCGCCCCCGCCGCCACCGGAGTCCGAGCCGCAGGCGGCCACCCCGGTCAGCAGCAACGGGACCACCACGGCCAGCGCGGCGACACCCCGCCCCTTGGTCCTACGCTCAGTTGTCCGCCCCATCGAACTCTCCGTCCTCAGCGTGTCAGCACTTTCTGAAAACGCTGTCAGCGCGCTCACGGTAGGCAGTGCGCCACATCGGTGTCAACGGGCAAACAGCGGCAATAGCTCCTGTGCAGCAATGCTTTCAGCATTCAGCGGGCAGCTTGAGAAAGCGCTTACTCGGCGCGGGGTCTGCCGGGCCGGTCAGCGCTGAGAGAGCACCGGCGCGTTATCCGGTGCGTTCGGCGGCCGCCTCCGGGCCGCCCCACGGCCGTCGCGCGGCACTCGCCCACGGGACGCCGATTTCGGAGAACAACGCCAGCCGGTCGGCGGCGACGGCGACCTCTTCGCCGATCCCGCGCACCACCGGGTGGCGGCCGGCGCCTTCGCCGACCGTGCGGATCCAGCCCGCCGGGATCCGCGAGGGCGACGGGGCGTCCCGCACCGCTTCGACCACCGAGGCGAACGCCCGGGTCTCCGCCAGCGGAGCCAGCAGCGGCACGCCGGCCGGGTCGCGGTGGTGGGCGATCAGGTTGCGCAGCAGGTCGGCCGGCGGGCCGAGGTGGACCCGCTCGTCGTCGATCTCCAGGCGGTGGCTCTTGTACCAGAACTTCGCGCGCCCCCGGACGCCGTGCACCACGACGTAGGGCTCGTGGTCCTGCTCGGCGCACAGCGAGGCGGCGACGACGATCTCGGGCCCGTCGCCGAACCGGATCCGCAGGCAGGCGGTGTCGTCGGCTTCGATGTCGCGCGTGCCGTAGAGCTCCAGCGCGATCTCCGCCGGGTCCCGGCCGGCCACCCCGCCGACCAGCAGCGCGGTGGCCACGGCGTGGGAGAACGGGTTGGTCAGGGCGCCGTCGACGACGGCCTCGCCGTCGAGCCAGCGGCGGCCGGCCCACGGGTTGCGGCGGTAGTAGGCGTCGGTGCGGATCCACGCCCCGGCCGCGCCGACCCCGATGACGTCGCCGAGCTTCCCGCCGTCGATCGCCGCCCGCAGCACGGGCAGGGCCGGGGAGCCGAAGCTCTGGAACCCCGTCTGGCAGGCCGATCCGGTCTCCGCGGCCAGCCGCGTCAACGTCGTGAAGCCGGCGAGGTCGAGCACCGGCGGGGTTTCCAGCAGCAGGTCGCTGCCCGCGCGCAGCACCGCGCCGCCGGCCTGGACGTGCGCGTGCGGCGGCGTCGCGACCACGGTGATGTCGGGGCGGCAGCGGCGGAGCAGGTCGTCGACCCCGGCGTGCGCGGTGCCGCCCTCGGGCAGCAGCGCGATCGCGGCGGCGGACGGCGGCCGGATGTCGGCCATCCCGGCGAACCGGACCAGACCCTCGTCGTGCAGGATGCGCGCCCGGTGCAGGTAGCTGAACGCGTAGCCGGACGTGCCGACGACGGCCAGCCTCGGCGCGTCCGCCACGGTGCGGCTCCGGCTCCCCGACATGGATCTCCGATCGGCGGGACCCGCTGCGGGCCGCGCGGAACTGACGAATGGGTCAGGAGTTCGGGAGAAAACTTCCGGTCGCCACCGTAGGGCGTTCGCGACGAGGGTGTCAACGTTCGGGACGTTTCGTCGAATTCGTCGAACATCCGGTACTCCGAATGGCGGTCTCGGTTTTGAGATAGCGCTTACTCGAATGGTCCGGCTCGCCCTGCAAGTGTCGGTCACCGGTTTGCAGGATTTGTTGACAACGCTCGCAGCCGTTTCCATGATGTTGCTCGGAGCCTGCCGAGGAGTTGCCGTGACCGTGACCATTCACGACGTCGCCCGCCGGGCCAACGTGTCGATCTCGACCGTCTCGCGGGCGTTCACGTCCCCGGACCTGGTGCGGCAGCAGACCCGCACCCGGGTGCTGGCCGCGGCGCACGAGCTGGGCTACCACGCGGCCGGCGCGCCGCAGCCGGTGCCCGCCGCGCGCACCGGGCACATCGGGATCGTGGTCTCGGACCTGGGCAACCCGTTCTTCACCGGCGTGCTCAACGGCGTCCAGGCCCGGGCCCGGCAGGACGACATCGCCGTGCTGTTCGCCAACAGCGACGAGGACCCGGCGATGGAGCAGAACCTGGTGCGCCGGATGGCCAAGCAGGTCGACGGCGTGGTGCTGTGCAGCCCGAGCATGACCGACGACCAGCTGCGCGCACTCGCCGGCCAGACGACGCTGGTGCTGCTCAACCGGGAGGTGCCCGGGATCCCGTCGATCGTGATGGACGCCGCGGACGGCATGCGGCAGGCGGTCCAGCACCTGGCCGCGCTGGGCCACCGCCGCTGCGCCTACCTGGGCGGCCCGCGGGCGTCGTGGGCGAACCACGCCCGCAAGCAGGGCCTCGCGGAGGCGGCGCAGCGGCACGGCACCGACGTCGTCGAGTTCGGCCCGTTCCCCCCGGTGTTCGAGGGTGGCCTGCAGGGCGCGGACCTGGCCCTGGCGGCGGACGTGACGGCGATCGTGGCCTACAACGACCTGGTCGCCTTCGGCGCGCTGGCGCGGCTGAACGCCCGCGGCGTGCCGGTGCCGGACGAGATCAGCCTCGTGGGCTTCGACGACCTGGTGTTCGCGGCGATCTCCGCACCCCCGCTGACGACGATCGCGATGCCGACGGAGGCGGCGGGCCGCGCGGCGGTGACGATCCTGCTGGGCCTGCTCGACGGCGAGGCCGACGAGCACACGACGCAGGTCCTGGACACCTACCTGATCGTCCGCGCCACCACGGCGCCGCCGCCGGCCTAGCCCGCGAACACCGTGCGGTTCAGGAACGGGTTCCGGAACTTCCCCTGCGGGTCCAGGCGTTCGGCGAGGGCCCGGAACTCGGCCAGCCGCGGGTAGTTCCCCGGGACGCCGTGGAAGAGCTTGCCCCAGTGCGGGCGCGCGCCGAACGGGGCCAGGCGCTCCTCGAGCACCGGCAGCACCGCCTCGACCTCCGGCTGGCGCGGCTGCCAGGTGAAGTGCAGGGCCACCCGGTCGCCGCCCTGGCACGGGCTCAGCCACAGCTCGTCGCCCGCGATGGCGCGGATTTCCGAGACCAGCAGGAGCGGGGCGACCAGGTCGCGGATCTCGCGGACCGCCCGCACCGCGGCGGCCGCGGCGCCGTAGGGCACGAAGTACTCCGACTGCAGCTCGTCGCCGACGCTCGGGGTGAACGCCAGCGCGAAGTGCGGGAGCCGCTCGTGCCACGGCCCCGGCACCCCCAGCTGCGGGGTGCAGTTGCCCGCGGGGATACCGGCAGCGTGCGCCGGGTGGCGCGGGCCGTCCGCGGGCACCGCGCCGAACAGCCCGGCCCGCTCGGCGAAGTCGTCGACGCGGCTCTTGACCCACACCTGGTCGATCGTGTCGTTGGCCCAGTTCGTGAACAGGCTGACGCTGTAGCCGGCGTCCTCGACCTCGTCGAAGTGCCGGTCCACGGCGTCCCACGGCAGGCCGTCGAAGACGTCCTGCCGGACGTCGAAGGCGGGGACCACGTCGAGGGTGAGCCGGGTGACGACGCCGGCCGCGCCGAGCCCGACGACCAGCCCGGGGAACTCGGCATCGGCGCGGGTGAACGTCCGCAGCTCGCCGTCCGCGGTGACCAGCTCGAGGCCGGACACGGCGGCGGCGAGCCCCGGCTGACGGCGGCCGGAGCCGTGGGTGCCGGTCGCGACACTGCCGGCCACCGTGATGTGCGGCAGCGACGCGAGGTTCGGCAGCGCGTACCCGGCCGCGTGCACCTGCTGCGCGAAGTCGCCGTAGCGGGCGGAGCCGCCGACCGTCACCGTGCCGTCGCCGATTTCGACGCCGGCGTCGAGGGCGCGCAGGTCCAGGAGAAGGCCGCCCGGGGAGTCCGCGATGTCGTTGAAGCAGTGCCGGCTGCCGAGGGCCTTGACGCGCGTCGCCGCCGCGACGGCCGCCTGCACCTCGGCGACCGTCCGCGGGGTCGCGACCGCGTCCGCGCCGTAGGTGTGGTTCCCGGCCCAGTTCGACTCGCCCACCCGCATGTCCCTCCGCCGTACCGGATCCTCTTTCCGACCCTACGCGGCGGCCGCGCGCCAGAAGTCCCGCAGCCACGCCGGCGGCACGGGGTTGTCCTCGCCGACCTGGGTCAGCAGCACGGCGACCGTGCCGGTGGCGGGCACGACGTGCGCGGTGGTGCCGGTGCCGCCGACCCACCCGTACCGGCCCGGGACGTGCCAGGGTTCGGTGGCGGCGATGTCCACCGCGCCGCCCATCCCCCAGCCCTGGCCCTCGAGGAAGAGGTCGCCGATCTCGCGGTGCGCCGCGGTGGTGTGGTCGGTGGTCAGCAGCCGGACGGCCTCGGGCGTGAGCACGCCGGCGCCCCCGGCCAGCAGCATCCGGCCGAAGGCCACCCAGTCCCCCGCTGTCCCGGCGAGGCCGCCGTTGCCGAGCGGGAGCGCGGGCATCGTGCGCCACTGGCCGTCCGGCGGGTCGGCGAGCACCAGCCCGTCCGGGGTCCGCTTGTAGAACGCGGTGGACCGGCCGGGCGCAGCCACGAAAGCGGTGTCGGTCATGCCCAGCGGGGCGAAGATCCGTTCGGCGAGGAACTCCGGGAAGGACTGCCCGGACACGCGGGCGGCGAGCAGGCCCTGGATCGTGGAACAGGTGTCGTACAGCCAGGCTTCGCCCGGCTGGTAGGCCAGCGGCACCTCGGCGAGCCGCGCGAGCCAGACGTCGGGCTCGGGGTAGCTCTGCACCTCGCGGCCGTCGCCCTGCACCGGGAAGAGCGCCCGCACGGCGGGGAGCGAGAAGTCCGACGGGAAGCCCCAGCCCGCCTGGCCGGTGAGCACGTCGAACACCGTGATCGGCCGCTTCGCCGGGACGAGGTCGTCGAGCGGGCTCGCCGGGGTGCGCACCACCTTCGGCCCGGCCAGCTCGGGCAGCCAGCGGCCGATCGGGTCGTCGAGGGCGAGCCGGCCGTCGTCGGCCAGCACCAGCACCGCGGCCGCAGTGATCGGCTTGGTGATCGAGGCGAACCGGAACAGCGTGTCTTCGGTCATCGGGCGGCTGCCCTCGACGTCGACCGAACCGACGGTGACGACCTCCCGGCGGCCGTCGCGGTCCACGATCGCCACCGCGCCGGGCAGCGTGCCGTCGTCGACGTGGCTTTGCAGAGTCTGGCGCAGGTCCATGATCCTCCCCAGAGTCGTTCCCCACCCCAGGTCAGCGGGCCGGGATGATCGCCTGGTGGGTGCCGGCGAGGCCGTGCGGGCTCAGCAGGCGGCCCATCCGCTTCGGCATCCGGAGCGTGATCGCCCGGTCGAGGACGCGCGCACCGGGGGCGACACCCGCGAGCCGCGTCTCGTAGGCGGTGCAGTCGCCCGGCTCGCGCAGCCACGCCGACACCACGAGGTTGCCCTCCCCCACCACGGCCGCCGAGAGCCGCGTCTCGGGCAGCTGCGCGATCGCGGAGCCGGCGCGGTCGAGCTCCGCCGCGCGGACGTCGAGCCGGTAGCCCGCGATCACCGGCCAGCCCGCCGGGACGTGCGCGAGGTCGCACCGGAAGTCGAGTTCGTGGTTGCGCAGCATCCGCGCCAGCGTGCGCCGCACCGCCGACTCGCTCATCCGGCAGTCGCGGGCCAGCTCGGCGTAGCTGCGCCGCCCGTCCGCGCCGAGCGACTCCACCAGGGCACGCAGGTCCCGGTCGTTCCACTGCTGCGGCACCACCAGCCGGGCCTGCACCGCGGTGTCGTCCAGCACCGCCCGCTGTTCCGGGGCGAGCGCGCTCACCAGCCAGCCGCTGCCCTCCCGGTAGACGCGGGTGGCGACGGCGAAGCGGACCTCCCGCACCCCGGCCAGTGCGCCGATCCGGCCGGTGACCAGCGCGTCCAGGGCGTCGAGGTCGCGCGCGGCCAGGCTGAGGAACAGCGCGAACCGGCTCGTCGTGCGCTCGACGCTGAACACCGACGGCCAGCCGCACAGCTCGCGGGTCAGGCTGCCGAGCGCGTCCGGGCGGCAGGCCAGGTCGACGTAGCCGACCGTGGTCGTCGGCGCGGTGGCGTAGGCGGTGAGCCAGGCCAGCCCGGCCGCCTGCAGGCGCTCCCAGCGGCGGGCCGCCGTCGTCGCGTCGGTGCCGACGGCAGCGGCGATCCGCGTCCACGGCGCCCGCGGGTCCCGCTGGAGCGCCTCCACCAGCGCGAGGTCCGACGCGCTCAGCCCCGGGCGCGCCGCTTCCGGCGGCGCACCGGGCGAAACGGCCATGGCGCATTGTGACCTGATCATGACCCGCTGCCAAGGGGCCGCCGGGCGTCCCGGCGGCCCCTCGCCGTCCTACTGCCGCCGCAGCCGCGGCACGACCGCCGCCCCGGCCACCAGCACCAGCACGCCGCCGAGAACGAAGGGCAGCAGCGGCACGCCGCCGGGGTCCACGGCCGGGACGGCCCGTTCGCGGCCGCCGTAGCCGCCGCCCGCGCCGTCGCGGTCGTAGGCCGAGCCCGGCAGCTTGTCCGCGTACCGCCCATGCAGCGCCGCGCGGTAGTCCACCAGGGACAGCTTCGTGCCCGCGGCCAGGCCGGTGACCGAGCCGTCGAGCACGGTCACGGCGTCGCCGTGCACCGCGTACCAGGCGTTGACCTGCGGTTCGTGCAGGAGGTAGCCGCCGGCCGCGGCCTGGGCGTACTGCCGCTCGTAGTCGCCGGAGGCGACGTTCACGACGGTCCAGGCGGTGCCTTGGCGTTCCGCCCACACGGTGGCGGCGGTGCCGTCGCCGGTCCGCGCCGGGACGGCGACGTAGGCGAGCGTGGCCGGCACGTCCGACTGGCCGGCGACGAACGCGGCCGTCGGCTCGTAGACGGGGACCTGCGTGCGCGGGTCGGCCGACTGCCGCGCGGCCGCGGCGGCCGCGTGCGCGCCGGGGAACTTCGTCGCCGCGAGCCGGCCGAGGGTGGCCGGGCCGCCGGTGACCTGGCCGATGGCGGCGGTGTCGGCGGCGGTCGGGGTGCCCGCCGGGCCGCTCGCCGCGCTCGCGGCGCCGGCCGTGGTGAGCATCGCGGCGCCGGCCAGCACGGCGACGCCCATGGCTTTGCGCAGCATGCTCATCCCTCGATTCCGTATAGCGTGTGGGTCCACGAGAACTGCGTGTTCGACAGGTAGGTGCTGTAGTTCATCGAGTTGTAGCGGCTGTTGCTCGGCCACGGGTCGCCGTATTCCACGCGGTTGGTGCTGGTGGAATTGTCGTAGCCGTAGAGGACGTGCATGTGACCGCCGCCGGAACGCCAGCCGATCCGGGTGCCGATCGGCTGCCCGGCGTCGATCTGGTTCTTGATGCCGGTGAAGGAAAGCGTCTGGCCGTTCGAGTAGTAGGTACCGACGTTGGTGAAGCCGAGGGAGCGGAACACGCGCTGCTGGTCGGAGAGGTAACCCTGGTTGTTGGCGCAGTCGCCGCCGGATTCGTTGTGCGCGATCTGGCAGAACCGGGTCTGGGTCAGGGAGTATCCCCAGTAGGCGGCGATGGTGTTGCCGCTGGCGTCCCAGCACCACTGGTCCTTCTGCTGTGCCTGCATGGTGATCCCGAGATCCGTTCGCGCCGCGGCTGCGGCCGCCGGTGCCTGCAACGCGACGAGCGCGGCCGTGGCGGCCGAAAACGCCGCGAGTCCACGAAGGACTCCTGAGGTGGTTTTCACGAAGTGTTCCTCCAGCCGGTGACGATTCGACGTGGTGGCACGGAATACTCCGCGCGGGGCCGGGAATCCGGTACCTACTAACGGAGGATGGCGGCGCGGGGAAAGCGTTCCCGGCGGATACCGGCAGTTCCGGGGTGCTGGATTCCGGCATCGGGAAGGGGCGTCCGGACGGATTCCGGCGGGCGTCGTCCCGGGTGTTCGCGAGCGGCGGTGTAGTGGCGGTGTAGCGGGCGTGGGCAGGGTTCGTCCCCGTCGCCGGGACACGAGGTCCCGGCCACCCGAGGGAGACCCCATGCGTACCAGGACCATCTGCCAGGCGGCGGCGCTCTCGGCCGCCCTGCTCTTCGGCGGCGCTTCGATCGCCACCGCCGCGCCCGCGGAGGTGTATGCGGACGTGACCGCGGCCGACATCGCCGACCCGGGCGCGGTGATCACGGATTCGGCCGCCGACCTGGCCGCGGCCCGCACGGCAAACCAGGCGATCGCCTGGTTCTCCGGCCGCAACGGCAGCACGGCCTACCAGGGCTACTGCGAGAAGGCGGTCCGCCTGGCGTGGGACCGCGTGACCCACCACGCGAGCGCGATCGACCACTGGCACTCCTCGGACGGCGCCCGCCACACGACGGGCACCCCGCCCCGCGGCGCGTTCGTGTTCTGGAACATCTCGGCCTACGGCCACGTCGGCATCGCGGACGGCAGCGGCGGCGTGTGGGCCACGAGCGTCAACGGCGCGATCGGCCACGCCCGGCAGGGCTACTTCGCGAACTACCTGGGCTGGAAGCCGGGCAACAGCAACTGACCGGCACCGGTGGGCCGCCTCCCGGCGGCCCACCTCGCCGAGATGCCCCCGCAATCACGCGAGTTCCGGCTCGAGTCACGCGAGTTCCGGCTCGAGTCACGCGAGTTCCGGCCGGGATCACGCGAGTTCCGGCTTAGATCACGCGAGTTCCGCGCTCGCTCACGCCTTTGTGACCGCGGACGTGCGGACCGCGAGCGATGGGGTAGAGCCGGCGGACTCGGCCACGCGACCGGCCGCCGACCCGAACCCTCCACAAGCGACGAACACGAACCTCAACTCCGCGCCGCCGAAGGTGCTCGGCGACGCTGAACCTGCTCCAGCAACGCCAGCCCCGTCGTCTCGCCCTGGTGGTTGCCCGTCTCGCGGAACACCCGCAACGCCCGGTCGCACACCCCCCTCGCCTGGACCGGCTCCCCCGCCGCCAGCAGGGTCTGGCCGATGCCCAGCAACGCGTACGCGCTGCACCTCTCGTCGTCGAGTTGCTCCAGGATGCTCAACGCCAGCCGCAGGCACGTCAACGACTCCGGGAGGCGGCCCGCGTCGCGGTGCACCGTGCCCAGTTCCGTCAGCACCTTCGCCTCGCGGTGCGGGTCCTCGATCTCGCGGGCCAGTTCGCGGGCCCGGTGCAACCAGCTCTGCGCCTCCGCGAACTCGCCCAGCAACGCATACGTCGAGCCGATCGAGTTGCGCATCTGGGCGACGCCGCTGCCGTCCGAGGCGCGCTCCAGGCCCGCCAACGCCCGGCGATAAAACCCCAGGGCCTCGCGTGGGCGGTCGCGGACGCGGGCCACCGTGCCCAGGCCCGCCACCGTCAGCGCCTCGCCGCGGACGTCGCCCAGTTCCGCGAACAACGCCGCCGAACGCCTCATGTCGGCGGCCGCCGCGTCGTATTCGTCGTGGTACAGGCGGACCTGGCCGAGACCGCGGCTCAGCACCGCCGCTCCCGCGCGGTTGCCCGCCGCCTCCGCGGCCGCCAGAGCCGTCAGGTGGCTGCGGCGCCAGTCGTCGTACGCGCCGCGCAGGTCGTAGAACGGGACCGCCGCCGCCGTCAGCTGCCAGGCCGGCTCGTCCAGGCCCGCGTCCGCCGCCAGCTGGACCGCGGCCGCCAGCAGCTTGCGCTCCGCCGTGAACCAGGCCAGGGGGTCCGTCACCAGCCGGGCCGGCGCCGGCGGACCCGCCAGGGGCCGTCCGGTCATCGCGCCGAACGCCGGGGGCAGGCCCGCCGCCGCCGTCTTCGCCAGCGACAGCAGCACCGACAACACCCGGGACAGGGACGACCGGCGCGCGGCCAGGGGTTCCTCCGCCAGGAGCTCCGCCGCGTAGCAGCGCAGCAGGTCGTGCAGCCGGTAGCGCGGGTGGCCGCCGGAATCGCGCCCGGCCAGCGAAACCAGGTTCGCGTCGACGAGCACGTCGAGGACCTCGTGGGTGCCCTCGCGGTCCAGCAGCGCGTCGACCACCCAGCTCGGGAAGTCCTGCGCGCCCAGCACCGCGGTCCGGCCGAACGCCGTCCGCGCGGACGGCGGCAGCTGGCGCAAGCTGAGTTCGAAGCTCGGCCGGACACCCAGGTCGCCGACGCGCAGCTCGCTCAGCCGGCCGGTCTCGTCGGCCAGCCGGTCCTGCAGCGTGCGCAGGCTCCACGCCTGCCGCCCGGCCAGCCGCGCGCCCGCGATGCGGATGGCCAGGGGCAGGTACCCGCAGCACCGGACGATCGCCGCGGCTTCGGCCGGCTCGCCGACGACCCGGTCCGCGCCCGCCAGTTCGGAAAGCAGCTGCGCCGCCTCCCGTTCCCCGAACACGGGCAGCTCGACGTGCTTCGCGCCGGCCAGCTCGGGCAGCCGCCCGCGGGTCGTCACCAGCACCGCACACCCGGCGTCGGCCGGCACCAGCGGCCGGACCTGGGCGGCGGTCGCCGCGTCGTCGAGCACCAGCAGCATCCGCCGGCCGGCCAGGCGCGAGCGGAACAGCGCGGCCCGCTGGTCGAGCCCGGCCGGGACGGTGTTGCCGGTGACGCCGAGGGCGTGCAGGAAGTCGGCGAGGACCTCGGCCGGGTCGCAGGGCGCACCGGTGCCGGCGAGGTCGACGTAGAGCTGACCGTCCGGGTAGCGGCCGGCCAGGCGGTGGGCGACGTGCATGGCGAGGGCCGTCTTGCCGGTGCCGGGCGCGCCGGTCAGCACGACCGGCGCCGGCCCGAGCGCCGCGGAAAGCTCCTCGACGTACTGCTCACGCCCGGTGAAGTCGGGCAGGTCCGCGGGTAACTGCCGGAGCGGGACGGCCGCGGGTGGTGGCCCCGGCAACGGCTCCCCGGCCAGGATCGCGGCCTGCAGGGTCCGCAGCTCCGGCCCGGGTTCGACGCCGAGCTCGGTGACCAGCCGCTCCCGCGCGGTCGTGTACGCCTGCAGCGCCTCGGCGCGACGGCCCGCGCCGGCCAGCGCGAGCAGGTACTGCTGCCAGAGCCGTTCGCGGTAGGGGTGTTCGGCCAGCAGCACGGTGAGCTCGGCGATCGCCGGGTCGTGCCGGCCCAGCCGCACCTGCAGCGCCAGCCGCTCTTCGACGGCGGCGAGCCGGTTCTCGACGAGCCGGCCGAGCTCGGCGTCCCAGGCCGGCGCGGTGGGCAGGTCTTCCAGGGGGTCGCCGCGCCACAGCGCTTCGGCGTCGGCCAGCAGCGTCAGCGCCGACTCGGGCGAGCCGTCCTTCGCCGCACGGGCGGCCTCGCCGACGAGCCGGGTGAACCGGTGCGCGTCGACGGCGTCCGGGTCGACGGCCAGCGAGTACCCCGGGCCGCGGGTGGACAGGACGGCGCCGTCCGGCAGCAGCCGGCGCAGGCGCCACACGTACGTCTGCAGGTTCGCGGTGGCCGACGTCGGCGGCCCGGCCGGCCAGATCGCCTCGGTCAGCTGCCCGGGCGTGACCATCCGGTTCGCGTTGAGCAGCAGGTGGGCCAGCAGCACCCGCTGCTTCGCCCCGCCGAGCGCCAGCGAGCGGCCGCCGTCCGTCACGGTCAGCGGTCCGAGCAGGTGAAACCGCAGTTCAGGCCCCATGTGCACCCCGTTCCCCGGCGGCCGCCCCCAGGCGGAACCGGTAGCCGGACTGTAACCGGACGACCCCGCGGCCCGTGGGCAAATCGCCCACATCCGAGACAGCGCGGGGGTGGATGTCACTCGATTGCCGCACCCCGATTTGCCCTCGCGACGAGAGTGAGTGTACAGTCACTCACATGACGAAACGCGGTGCCACCCTCTCCACCTCCGACGCCCGGCGGGACGCCGTCGTCGACGCGGCCATCGCCGAGTTCGCCCGCGGCGGCTACCACAGCACGCCGATCAGCACCGTGGCCGCCCGGGCCGACATCTCCCCCGCGTACGTCTTCAAGTTGTTCCCCGGCAAGGTTTCCCTGTTCGTCGCCGCCCTCGACCGCTGCTACGAACTCGTCGCGCACGCCCTCTCCCACGGCGCCGCCCGTGCCGAGGACGCCGAGCCCGGAAAGATCCTCCACGAGATGGGGGGCGCCTACGCACAGCTCATCGCCGATCGGAACCTGCTGATGCTGCAGGTGCACGCCCAGTCGGCCGCGGACACCCCGGAGATCGCCGACGCCGTCCGCCGCGGCCTGGCCAAGGTGACCGAGCTGGCCAAGGCCCGCTCCGGCGCCGAGGACGACCAGGTGCAGCGGTTCATCGCCTACGGCCAGCTCTGCCACCTGATCGCCACCCTCGACCTCGACGAGCACACCGGCGACTGGGCCGCCGTCCTGTCCGCCGGCATCCGCCACCCCGGCAAAAACTGACCTTCACCAGGTCGTTCTTTTTCGCGCCCGTCGAGTGACTGACCAGTCACTCACACTGAAAGGAAGCACCATGAACGTCACCGAGATCGTCCTCCCCGGCCTCGTCGAGCCGGACGGCCTGCGCGTCGAGCACCGCGAGCTGCCGCCCCTGGCCCGCGGGGAAGCCCTGGTCCGCGTCGAAGCCACCGGCGTCTCGTTCGCCGAGCAGCAGATGCGCCGGGGCAAGTACTACGACCAGCCGCCGTTCCCCTTCGTGCCGGGCTACGACGTCGTCGGCACCGTGCTCGAAGCCGAGGACGAGACCTTGGTCGGGCGCCGCGTCGCCGCCATGACCAAGATCGGCGGCTGGCGCAGCCACCTCGCCGTCCCCGCCGACGACCTGGTTCCGGTGCCCGACGCGCTGGACGCGGCCGACGCCGAGACGTTCGTGGTCAACGGCATCACGGCCCACCAGATGCTGCACCGGACCGCGAAGGTCGGCCCCGGCGGCACGATCCTGGTCCACGGCGCGAGCGGCGGCGTCGGCTCGACGCTGGTGCAGCTCGCCCGGGCGGCCGGGATCGAGGTGATCGGCACCGCGTCGGCCCGCAACCTCGACGTCGTGACCGCGCTCGGCGCCACCGCCCTCGACTACCGCGGCGACGTGCCGGCCCGCGTCCGCGAACTGGCGCCCGGCGGGGTCGACGCCGTCTTCGACCACGTCGGCGGTCCCGGCATCGTCGACTCGTTCCGCCTGCTCGCCCCGGGCGGCACGCTGGTCGCCTACGGCAGCGCGTCCACGGTGAACACCGGCGGCAACCCGAAGCCCGCCGTGCTGAAGCTGGTCGCCCGGCTGCTGTGGTGGAACGTCCTGCCGAACCGCCGCGGGGCGCACTTCTACAACGTCTGGGGCGGCAAGCGGAACCTCGCGAAGTTCCGCGCGCGGCTCACCGAAGACCTCACCGCCGTCTTCGCCCTGGCGGCGAAGGGGCAGCTCACGGCGCAGGTGGCCGCGCGGATCCCGCTGACCGAAGCCGGGAAAGCCCTGGCGCTGGCCGAATCCGGCACGGTCACCGGCAAGGTCGTGCTCGTGCCCTGACCGCGCGGAAGGCCACCACGAGCACCGTGGTGGCCGTCGCGGGTCAGTCCGTGCCGAACTCCATCGCGGCGCTGTCGAGCAGTTCGACGTCGTCGGTCTTGCCGCGCGAGGCGATCACCTCGGCGCCACCCTCGGGCATCGCGCCGATGAGCCCGGTCGACGCGGCCTGGGCGGCGCCGATCAGCTTCGGGTTCGAGCCGCCGACCATGCCGAGGAGCGCGTACTGCTCCAGCTTCGCCCGCGAGTCCGCGATGTCGAGGTTGCGCATGGTGAGCTGGCCGATCCGGTCGACCGGGCCGAACGCGGAGTCCTCGGTGCGCTCCATCGACAGCTTGTCCGGGTGGTAGCTGAACGCCGGGCCGGACGTGTCGAGGATCGAGTAGTCCTCGCCGCGGCGCAGGCGCAGCGTCACCTCGCCGGTGATCGCGGTGCCGACCCAGCGCTGCAGCGACTCGCGCAGCATCATCGCCTGCGGGTCCAGCCAGCGGCCCTCGTACATCAGGCGGCCGAGGCGGCGGCCCTCGTTGTGGTAGCTGGCGAGGGTGTCCTCGTTGTGGATGGCGTTGACGAGCCGCTCGTAGGCGGCGTGCAGCAGCGCCATGCCCGGGGCCTCGTAGATGCCGCGGCTCTTCGCTTCGATGATCCGGTTCTCGATCTGGTCGGACATGCCCAGGCCGTGCCGGCCGCCGATGGCGTTGGCCTCCAGGACCAGGTCGACGGCGGTGGCGAACTCCTTGCCGTTGATCGTCACCGGCCGGCCCTGCTCGAAGCCGATGGTGACGTCCTCGGCCGGAATCTCGACCTCGGGGTCCCAGAACGCCACGCCCATGATCGGCTTGACGATCTCGATGCCGGTGTCCAGGTGCTCCAGGGACTTGGCCTCGTGCGTGGCGCCCCAGATGTTGGCGTCGGTCGAGTAGGCCTTCTCGGTGCTGTCCCGGTAGGGCAGGTCGTGCGCGGCCAGCCACTCCGACATCTCCTTGCGGCCGCCGAGCTCGGTGACGAAGTCGGCGTCGAGCCACGGCTTGTAGATCCGCAGGGAGGGGTTGGCCAGCAGGCCGTAGCGGTAGAACCGCTCGATGTCGTTGCCCTTGTAGGTGGAGCCGTCGCCCCAGATCTGGACGTCGTCCTCGAGCATGGCGCGCACCAGCAGGGTGCCGGTGACCGCGCGGCCGAGCGGGGTGGTGTTGAAGTAGCTGCGGCCGCCGGTGCGGATGTGGAACGCCCCGCAGGTCAGGGCCGCGAGCCCCTCTTCGACCAGCGCTTCCCGGCAGTCGACGAGCCGCGCGATCTCGGCGCCGTACTGCCCGGCCCGGCCGGGCACCGACTCGATGTCGGGCTCGTCGTACTGGCCGATGTCGGCGGTGTAGGTGCAGGGGACCGCGCCTTTGTCGCGCATCCACGCGACCGCTACGGAAGTGTCGAGGCCACCGGAGAAGGCGATACCGACACGCTCGCCGACGGGCAGGGAAGTGAGCACCTTGGACATGCGAATGATTATGCACGCCCATGCATCGTCGTGCAATCCGGGGTGCCCTGGCTCACGGAAACCCGGTTGACCTGCATGGTTCGCTGATCGCATGGTCCGGATGCACGCCGACGAGCACGCCGTCGACACCGAGCTGGCCGAGCGGTTGGTGCGCGGGCAGTTCCCGCAGTGGGCGGACCTCCGGGCCACTCCCCTGGCGTCGGGCGGCACGGTCAACGCCGTGTACCGCCTCGGGGACGAGCTGACCGTCCGGCTTCCGCTCACCGCGGGCGGCGCCTCCGACATCGCGAAGGAACGCCGGGTGCTCGGTGCCCTGGGCGAGCTGCCGGTGGCGGTCCCTGCTGTCCTCGCCGTGAGCGAACCCGCCGAAGGCTTTCCGTGGCCGTGGGCGGTGCACGGCTGGCTCGACGGCGAACCGGCGGTCGAAGGCCGCCCGGCCGAAGGCTTGGCGGAGTTCGTCGTCGCGCTGCGGGCGAACACCGCGACCGGTCCCCCGGCCTCGCGCGGCCGGCCGCTGTCCACAGTGGACACGGCCACCCGCCGGGCGATCGAGGAGCTGAGCCGGACGGATGAGCCGTTCGACGCCGAGGCGGCCCGGCACGTCTGGGCCGAGGCGCTCGACGCTCCACAGTGGACCGGGCCGCCGTGCTGGGTGCACGGCGATCTGATGCCGAGCAACCTCCTGCTGCGCGACGGCCGCCTCTCCGGCGTCCTCGACTGGGCCACGGCCGGCGTGGGCGACCCGGCGATCGACCTGATCCCCGCGTGGAACCTCCTGACCGCGGCCACCCGATCCGCTTTCCGCGACGTCGTGGGCGCCGACGACGCGAGCTGGGCCCGCGGCCGCGGGCGGGCGCTGTCGATGGCCGTCATCCAGCTGCCGTACTACCGGCACACGAACCCCGTCATCTCGGCCAACGCGCGCTACGTGCTCACGGAGCTGGGATGCGCTCCAGCTCCGTGAGCACGCCGGATCAGCTCGGCAGGAGCGCCGGCGCCGCGAGGCGGGTGGCGTTCGCCGCCGCGTCGTCCGGGGCCTCCTGGGCCGAGCGCTCCGCCTCGACGCGGGCCAGGTAGTTCGCCACCTCGCGGTCCGTCCGGTGCGCGTCCCAGCCCAGCAGCGGCGCCATCAGCCCGGCGACGACCGGAGCCGCCGCCACCCCGCGGTCGCGCTCCTCGATCGAGATTCGCGTCCGCCGGGTGAGGACGTCCTCCAGGTGCAGCGCACCCTCGTGGGAGACCGCGTAGACGGCCTCCACGCGCAGGTACTCGGAGGTCTCCGTGATCGGGTCCCCGAGCGAAGGATCGTCCTCGATCAGCGAAACGAGGTTCCAGATCCGCGTGCCGTACCGCTGCAGCAGGTGCTCGACGCGGGTCAGCGGCAACCCGGCCCGCGCGGCCAGGGCGAACCGGCCCTCCCACAGCTCGTGGTAGCCGTCGGCGCCGACGATCGGGAGCCGGTCGGTCCACGACGGCGGAGCCGGGCGGCCGACCTCCTCGACCGCGGCGTCGACCGCGTCCGCGGCCATCACCCGGTACGTCGTGTACTTGCCGCCGGCCACGATGACCAGGCCCGGCACCGGGCGGGCCACCGCGTGCTCCCGCGACAGCTTCGTCGTCGCGGTCGCCTTCGCCGCCAGCAGCGGGCGGAGGCCGGCGTAGACGCCCTCGATGTCATCGTGCGTCACGGGTGTCCGGAGCACGGCGTTGAGGTGCCCGAGCACGTAATCGACGTCCGCCCGGCTGGCCGCCGGGTGCTCGCGGTCGAGGTCCCACTCGGTGTCGGTGGTGCCGACGATCCAGTGCCGTCCCCACGGGATGACGAACAGCACGCTCTTCTCCGTGCGCAGGATCAGCCCGGTGTCCAGGTCGATCTTCTCCCGCGGCACCACCAGGTGGATGCCCTTCGAGGCGCGGACGGTGAACGGCGCGGGAATGCCCGCCGCCTCCGCCATGTCGTCGCTCCACACCCCGGTCGCGGCGACCACCGTGCGAGCGCGGATCTCGAACTCGACCCCGCTCTCGCGGTCCACGACCTTCGCCCCGACGACGCGCTCGCCGTCGCGAAGCAGCGACGTCACGCGTGTCCGCGTCAGGACCGAAGCGCCCTGCTCGGCGGCCGTCCGCGCGATCGTCATCGTGTGGCGAGCGTCGTCGACCTGGGCGTCGTAGTACTGGATCGCCCCGATCAGCGCGTCGTCCGCGAGCGCCGGCGCCGCTTTGAAGGCACCCCGCTTGGACAGGTGCCGGTGCCTCGGCAGCGCGCGGGCGCCGCCGAGGGTGTCGTACAGCGTGACGCCGGCGCCGATGTAGCCGCGCTCCCACACCCGGTGCTGCAGCGGGACCAGGAACTTGACCGGCCGCACCAGGTGCGGGGCCAGCTTCTGCAGCAGCAGGCCGCGTTCCTTGAGGGCTTCGCGCACCAGCTTGAAGTCCAGCTGCTCCAGGTAGCGCAGGCCGCCGTGGATCAGCTTGGACGACCGGCTGGACGTGCCGGCGGCGAAGTCGCGGGCCTCGACCAGCGCGGTCTCCAGGCCCCGGGACGCGGCGTCGAGCGCGACGCCGGCCCCGGTCACGCCCCCGCCGACGACGAGCACGTCGACCTCTTCGCTCACCAGCTTCCGCAGGGTCTCCGCCCGGTACTGCGGGGAAAGCGGGGTCACGGTGTTCCTCCTCGTACTCACTGCACGTCGACCCAGTCGAGCGTGCGGCCGACGGCCTTCTGCCAGCCCGCGTAGCCCTCGGCGCGCTGCTCGTCGCTCCACGACGGCGTCCAGCGCTTGTCCTCGTTCCAGTTCTGCTCCAGCTCGTCGGTCGACTTCCAGAAGCCGACCGCGAGCCCGGCCGCGTACGCGGCACCGAGCGCGGTGGTTTCGGCGACGACCGGCTTCGACACCGGCACGCCGAGGATGTCCGCCTGCAGCTGCATGCACAGCTCGTTGGCGGTGACGCCGCCGTCCACCCGCAGCACGTCCAGCGTCACGCCGGAGTCGTTCTGCATCGCCTCGACGACGTCGCGGGTCTGGTAGCAGATCGCCTCCAGGGTGGCCCGCGCGATGTGGGCGTTCGTCGTGGCGCGGGTGAGGCCGACGATCGCGCCGCGGGCGTCGGAGCGCCAGTACGGGGCGAACAGGCCGGAGAACGCCGGGACGAAGTAGACGCCGCCGTTGTCCTCGACCTGGCGGGCCAGGCTTTCGCTCTGGGACGCGCCGCTGATGATGCCGAGCTGGTCGCGCAGCCACTGGACGGCCGACCCGGTGACGGCGATCGAGCCTTCGAGGGCGTAGACCGGCTTGTCGTCGCCGAACTGGTAGCACAGCGTCGTCAGCAGGCCGTGCTGCGAGCGCACCAGCTCCTGGCCGGTGTTGAGCAGCAGGAAGTTGCCGGTGCCGTAGGTGTTCTTGGCTTCGCCGGGCCGGAAGCAGACCTGGCCGACGGTGGCGGCCTGCTGATCGCCGAGGACGCCGGTGATGGCGACCTCGCCGCCGAGCGGGCCGCCGGTGCGGGTGGTGCCGAAGCCGGGGTTCGACGACGGCCGGATCGCCGGGAGCATCTGGCGGGGGACGGTGAAGAACGACAGCAGCTCGTCGTCCCAGTCGAGGTTCTCGAGGTCCATCAGCATGGTGCGGGAGGCGTTGGTCGGGTCGGTGACGTGCACGCCGCCGTCCGGGCCGCCGGTGAGGTTCCAGATGAGCCACGAGTCGGTGGTGCCGAAGAGGGCGTCACCCTTCTCGGCGTCCTCGCGCACGCCCGGGATGTTCTCGAGGATCCACTGCAGCTTGCCGCCGGAGAAGTAGGTGGCGGGCGGCAGGCCGGCCTTGCGGCGGATGATGTCGCCCTTGCCCTCGCGCTCGAGCGCGGAGGCGATCCGGTCGGTGCGGGTGTCCTGCCAGACGATGGCGTTGCCGTACGGGCGGCCGGTGCGGCGGTTCCAGACGACGGTGGTCTCGCGCTGGTTGGTGATGCCCAGCGCGGCCAGGTCGTTGACGGTCAGGCCGGCCTTGTTGAGCGCGGTCGCGATGACCGAGCGGGTGCGTTCCCAGATCTCGGTGGCGTCGTGCTCGACCCAGCCCGGCTTGGGCAGGATCTGCTCGTGCTCGAGCTGGTGGCGGGCGATTTCGTTGCCGCCGTGGTCGAAGATCATGAAGCGGGTGCTGGTCGTGCCCTGGTCCACGGCACCGACGAAGTCCGGCATGGTCGTGCTCCTGTGTTCGATCGGTGGGTCAGTTGGCGGGCTCGAGGTCCTTGGCGGGCATGGCGTCCAGCGGGTCACCGGCGGGCAGGAACCGCTCGATCAGGTACTTGTAGATCGCGCCGCCGACCAGGGCGCCGATGACCGGGCCCACGATCGGGATCCACCAGTAGGGGAAGCCGTACTGGTCGGTGAACGCCGTGTCGTAGCCGGTCAGCCAGGAGGCCAGGCGCGGGCCGAAGTCGCGGGCGGGGTTGATCGCGTAGCCGGCGTTCGTGCCCCAGGCCATGCCGATGGCGACGACGAGGAAGCCGACGACGACCGGGGCCAGGTTCGCGCCCGGCGAGGTGTTGCGGAGGTCGGTGATGGCGAACAGGACGATCAGCAGGATCGCGGTGCCGATGATCTGGTCGCGGAAGGCACCCCAGTCACCCACCGGCAGGGTGCCGTTACCCGGCAGGGTGGAGAACACGCCCTGGGTCTTGATCGTCAGGCCGGGGTCCTTGGCGTTGAGCACCTCGGTGTAGTTCCAGCGCACCAGCAGCGCGGCCAGGAACGCGCCGACGGTCTGCGCCAGGGCGTAGGGGGCGACCTTGCGCCACTCGAAGCCCTTGAACACCGCGAGGGCGATCGTTACGGCCGGGTTCAGGTGCGCGCCGCTGATCCGCGAAGCGACGTAAACACCGAGCGTGACGCCCAGGCCCCAGGCCCAGGCGATGCTGTCGTGGTCCCCGATGCCCGCGGCGGCGACCTGCGCCACCACGCCACACC
Source organism: Amycolatopsis sp. CA-128772 (assembly GCF_002904295.1). GTDB lineage: Bacteria > Actinomycetota > Actinomycetes > Mycobacteriales > Pseudonocardiaceae > Amycolatopsis. Next base: position 106,649 of record NZ_PPHG01000023.1, on the reverse strand, counting down.
CGAAGAGGATGAGGATCATCGTCCCCACGAACTCGGCGGCCATTTCGCCGGCGAGTCCACGGGCCTTGAGGCTTCGCACCATTGCTTTCCTCCACAAAGGACCTTGTCCCCCTATTGGTGGATGAAAGTTAAGTTCGCTGGTCGAGAGGGTCAACGGACGGCGGTCGGCATTGTCGAACGGCCGATGTGGATGTTCGACATTGTCGAATCGCGGCCGGTCGCGTTAGGGTCGCGCGGTGCCCGGTCCGATCCAGTCCATCGAGCGCGCCGCCGCGATCCTGCGGTTGCTGGCGCGCGGCTCGGGGCGCCTGGGCGTCGGCGAGATCGCCGAGTCACTCGAACTGGCGAAGGGCACCGCGCACGGGATCCTGCGGACGCTGCAGGGCGTCGGGTTCGTCGAGCAGGACCGCGACACGGGCAAGTACCAGCTCGGCGCGGCGCTGCTGCACCTGGGCACGAGCTACCTGGACGTCAACGAGCTGCGCTCCCGGGCGATCAACTGGGCCGACGCGCTGGCCGCCCGCAGCGGCGAGGCGGTCCGGATCGGCGCGCCCCTGGAGGGCCGGGTGCTGGTCGTGCACCACGTGTTCCGGCCGGACGACAGCCTGCAGACCCTCGACGTCGGGACGCTGCTGCCGCTGCACGCGACCGCGCTGGGCAAGGTCCTGCTGGCCTACGACACGACGCTGAAGGCGGCTCCGGAGCCGTACACGCGCCGCACGCTGGTCACCCAGACGGCGATCAAGCGCGCGTGTGCGAGGGTACGGGAGGCGGGCTGGGCCGCGGAAAACGGCGAAATGATCTCGGGCGAGGCCGGGATCGCGGCCCCGATCCGCGGCCACGGCGGCATCGTGGTCGGTGCGATCGGCGTGTCCGGCGCGGTGGAGCGCATCTGCGAGCCGGACGGCACCCCGAGCCCGCGGCTGCTGGGCCACGTGCGCGACGCGGCGCGCGCGGTGTCGCGGGACCTGGGTGCGTCACGATGGTGAAGGAGGCGACGAGGGTGACCCGCCCGCGGCCCGGCCGGGCCGCGCTCGACCGCGCGGCGCGGCGCCGCCTCACGCGGCCCTTGCCGTGTCGAGCCACGACCGCGGCCCCTCGCGCCCGGCTCGGCTACGCTCCCCGCCGCGGCGGGCCCTCGAGACCCGGCCTGCCGCCCACGGCTTGCGCCGCCGACCGCGCGGCCCGGCACGCCGCGCAGCCTGTGCCCAGTACGCCCGGCCGAGGGAGGTGAGTCCATGGTCCAGCGGTACGTGATGTCCATCGACCAGGGCACCACCTCCACCCGGTGCATCCTGTTCGACGCCCGCGGCCGGCTCGTCTCCGTCGTGCAGCGGGAGCACCAGCAGCACTTCCCCCGCCCCGGCTGGGTCGAGCACGACGCGACCGAGATCTGGCGCAACCTCTCGCGGATCGTCCCGCAGGCCCTCGCCGACGCCGGGGCGAGCGCCGAGCAGGTCGTCGGGCTCGGGATCGCCAACCAGCGCGAGACCACCGTCCTCTGGGACCGGCGCACCGGCAACCCGGCCGGGCGGGCGATCGTCTGGCAGGACACCCGCACCGACGCCATGCTCGAACAGCTGGCCCGCGAACCCGGCGCCGACCGGGTGCGGCAGCTGTGCGGCCTCCCCCTGGCCACCTACTTCTCGGCGCCGCGCATCCGCTGGCTGCTCGAACGCACGCCGGGGCTGCGCGAGCGCGCCGAACGCGGGGACGTCCTCTTCGGCACCATCGAGAGCTGGCTCATCTGGAACCTCACCGGCGGCGCCGAGGGCGGCGTGCACGTCACCGACGTCACCAACGCCTCGCGCACCATGCTGATGAACCTGCGCACGCTGAACTGGGACGACGAGCTCCTGGACTTCTTCGACGTCCCGCGCGCGATGCTGCCGGAAATCCGCTCGTCGACCGAGGTCTACGGCACCACCTCGCGGGTCGTCCCCGGCATCCGGATCGCCGCGGCCCTCGGCGACCAGCAGGCCGCCCTGTTCGGCCAGACCTGCTTCGCGCCCGGCGAGGCGAAGTGCACCTACGGCACCGGCAGCTTCCTGCTGCTCAACACCGGCCCGACGCCGGTGCTGTCCACCCACGGCATGCTCACCACGGTCGGCTTCAAGATCGGCGACGAGCCCGCGGTGTACGCCCTGGAAGGCTCGATCGCCGTCACCGGGTCGCTGGTGCAGTGGTTCCGCGACGGGCTCGAACTCATCGGCAGCGCACCGGAGATCGAGACCCTCGCCCGGACGGTCGAGGACAACGGCGGCTGCTACATCGTGCCCGCGTTCTCCGGCCTCTTCGCGCCGCACTGGCACAGCGAAGCCCGCGGCGTGATCGCCGGGCTGACGTCGTACATCACGAAGGGCCACCTGGCGCGGGCGGTGCTGGAAGCGACCGGCTGGCAGACCCGCGAGGTCGTCGACGCGATGAACGCCGACTCCGGGCTGGCGCTGACGTCGCTGAAGGTCGACGGCGGCATGACCGCCGACAACCTGCTGATGCAGTTCGTCGCCGACGTCCTCGACGTGCCGGTGGTGCGCCCGATGGTGGCGGAGACGGTGTCGCTGGGCGCGGCCTACGCGGCGGGGCTGTCCGTCGGGTACTGGCCGGACCTGGAGGGCCTGCGGCGCAACTGGCACCGGGCCGGGCAGTGGCTGCCGGCGATGGACCCGGCCCGCCGCGACACCGAGTACGCGCACTGGCGCCAGGCCGTCGAGCTGACGTTCGGCTGGATGCGCCCGGCCCCGGCCGCGGCCGCCCCCGGCTCGGACCTGGTCGAGGTGCTGCTGGCCGACCACCGCCGGTTCGAGCAGCTCCTGCGCGACCTGCGCAACGCCGAAGCCGACCGCCCGGCCCTGGTGGCCGAGCTGGCTGCGCTGCTGGTCGCGCACGCGACGGCGACCGAGCGGATCGTCCGCCCGGACGCGCCCGGTTCGCCCTTCGCCGAGGACCTGCTGGCGGTCCTGGAGGGCGACGACTTCGAGAAGGCGTTGCTGCGCCTGGAGAACGCCGTCGACGCGCACGTACGCGGCGAAGAACGCGGGCTGCTGAACGAACTGCGCCGGACGACGTCCACTTCGGACCGGACCGGGCTGGGCCGCGCGTTCGTCGCGGAACGCCGCCGCCAGCTCGACCTGGGCTGCGGCGACGCCGGCCACATCCGCGGCCTGGGCGACCGCTTGAAGCTCTGAAACCCGTTGCCCGATGCGGGTGGCGTCTGCCAGGGTCGGCTCCAGTCGTCCGGACCGCCTCGGCCGGGCCGCGTCCCTCCACAGGGGACTTCCCATGCCATCCACCTATCGCTCGGTGCTGCGCGTTCCCGGCGCCGCCCCCTTCTTCTTCACCGCCGCCGCGGGACGCGTGGGCATCGCCATGACCGGCCTCGGCCTGCTGTGGCTGCTCCACGCCCGCACCGGCTCCTACGGCACCGCCGGCCTCGCCGCCGGCGGGTTCGCCGTCGCCGAAGCCGGGCTCGGCCCGCAGCTTGCCCGCCTGGCCGACCGGTTCGGCCAGCCGCGCGTCCTGACGGTTTCCGTTGCCGTGCACGGGATCGCCATCACCGGCGTGCTCTGCTCGCCCACCCCGGCGGCCCTCGCCTTCGCCGGCTGCGCGGGCGCGGCCGTCCCGCAGCTCGGTGCCCTCTCCGCGGTCCGCTGGGCGCACCTGCTGCCGGCCGCGGACCTGCCCACCGCCTTCGCCCTGGAGTCCCTGGCGAACGCCACCGCGTTCTTCCTCGGGCCGGTACTGGTCACCGCGCTCGGGGCCGCCGGTCAGGCAGCTCTGGCCAGTGCGCTCGCCGCGGCCCTGATCGTCGGCGGCGGCGCGGCCCTGGCCGTCCAGCGCCGGACCGCGCCCCCGCCCGCGCGCCCCGGTTCTTCGCGGCCGCGGTTCCTGCGCCTCACCTTGCTCAACCTGGCCGTGGGGCTGTACTTCGGCACCATGGGTGTGTCGGTGAGCGCGTTCGCCACGGAGTACGGCGTGCCCGGGGCGGCGACGCCGATCGTGGCCGCCGGGAGTGTCGCCGGGCTGGTTTCCGGCTGGCTCCACGGCCTGCGCCGGCACCCCGCCCCGGCGCGTCTCCAGCTCGTCGTCGCCGCTGCCTACCTGACGGGAACGGCGTTGTTGCTCCCCCTGGCGCCGTCGGCGCTGTGGCTCGGCGCCGCGGTGGTCGTCACCGAGGCCGCGATCCCGCCCACGCTGGTCCTGCTGAACGTCCTCACCGAGCGGGCCGTCGACCCGGCCGTCCTCACGCGGGCGTTGACCTGGAACAACTCCGCCAGTGCGGCCGGTTCCGCGCTGGCGGGGTTCCTCGCCGGACGCGTCGCCGACACGCTGGGCGCGTCCGCCGCCTTCGGCGTCGCCCCGGTGGCCGGGTTCGCCCTGCTCGCGCTGGCCGTCACTCTGCCATCGGGGTGACACCGGGTCCGGACCCTGCCCCGGCGCGGGTGCCGAGGAGAAGACTGCGGGCATCGGTTCGCCACCGGAGGGAGCGCTCGTGTCCGCAGCCGCCGACCAGGCTTTGCTGTCCCTGTCCACCCCGGCCGGGCTCGCCGATCCGTACCCGGTCTACGCGAAACTCCGCGAAGAGACGCCGATCTTCCGCAGCGAGGTCTTCGGCGGCTGGGTCCTCAGCCGGTTCGCGGACTGCCAGCAGGTGCTCGCCGACGGCGATACGTTCCGCGTGCTGGACGCCGGGTGGCGCGACCGGCACCGGCCGGGCTGGCGCGACAACGCCGCGATGGCGTTGCTGGCCGACCTGCTGCCGTGGAAGAACCCGCCGGACCACACGCGCGAGCGCCGCCTGCTCGTCCGCGACTTCACCGTCCGGCGCGTCCAGGAGCTGGAACCCGCCGTCCGCCGGGCCACCGACCGGGTCCTGAACCGCTTCGCCGACGCCACCGCGGACGGGACCGCGGCGGAGTTCGTCGGCCTGGTCCTCTACCCGCTCGGGATGGCCGTGATCGGCGACCTGGTCGGCGTGCCCGAAGCCGACCACGACCGGCTCCGCCGCCTCACCGACCTGATCGGCAAGCAGGTGAACCCGGCGATGTCGCCGGACCTGCGCGCCGAGGTCGACGCGGCCGCCGTCGAATTCCGGGCCTACTTCACCGAGCTGATCGTGCGGCGGCGCGCGGAACCGGGCGCCGACCTGACGTCCGCGCTGCTGGCCAGGCCCACCGGCGGCGCGGAGCCGATGTCCGAGGAGGAGGTGCTCAACGCGCTGGTCGTGCTGTTCGGCGGCGGCTACGAGACCACGGCGGGCGCGCTGGGCAACGGGATCCACGCCTTGCTGACCCACCCGGACCAGTTCGCCCTCCTCTCCGGCGACCCCGGACTGGCGGCCGGCGCGGCCGAGGAGGCGTTGCGGTGGGACGGAGCCGCCCAGATGAGCCAGCGCGCGGCCGCCCGGCCGGCCGTGCTCGACGGACACGAGATCCCGGCGGACGACGCGATCACCGTTCTCGCCGGAGCGGCGAACCGGGACCCCGCGCGCTTCGCGGACTCGGACCGCTTCGACATCACCCGCGACGACGGCCGCGGGTTGTTCTTCGGGCACGGCCTGCACCTGTGCCTCGGCGCGGCCTTGGCCCGGCTCGAGATGACCGTGGTGCTCGAACAGCTGGGAAAGCGGTTTCCCGGACTGCGGATCGGCGGGGAGGTGCAGCGGCGCCCCAACCCGGCGCTGCGCGGGATGGCGGCCCTGCCGCTGACCCGGTGATCGGCAGGCCGGGCTCGCGCTGGAGCAGGGCAAGGGTCCGTCGACCGCGGCCGGGTACTGCCCCATCATGACGGGCGCCCCGGCGATCCCGGACCGGAAGCCGGTGTGTCCCAGGCGCCCCTGAGGCAGCGGCTGCTCTCCCGGACCACGAGCTCGACCTCGGCCGCACCGCGGGCCGGCGCCGGCCCGCCGTCGATGCGGGCCGCGAGTGCCGCCAGGGTCTGGCGGCCCGCCGCCACGAAGTCCTGGCGGACCGTCGTCAGCGGGGGCGCGAAGTAAGCCGCCTCCGGCACGTCGTCGAAGCCGACCACGTGCGCGTCACGCGGGACCCGCATGCCTGCTTCCGCGAACGCCGCCAGCAGGCCCAGTGCCATGTGGTCGTTGGCCGAAAACACCGCGCCCACCCCGGATTCCACGGCCAGGGACTGGCCGGCGCGGTAGCCGGACCGGGCGGACCAGTCGCCGCGGACCACCGGCGGGACCTCGGCCCCGTGCCGCTCCAGGGTCTCGCGCCAGCCGCGTTCGCGGGCGCGGGCCATGGGGCCGTCCTCCGGGCCGCCGAGGTGCCAGACGGTCGGGTGGCCGAGCTCCAGGAGGTGCTCGGTGGCCCGGCGGGCGCCCGCGTACTGGTCGGTGGACGCCGCCGGCACGAGCGGGATCCCGGTCACCGGCGCGAGTTCGGCCAGCAGGTGCCCGTCGAGCATCACGATGCCGGCCACACCCTGCAGCCGGAGGCCGGCGACCGCCGCCAGCACGGCCGGGCCACTGTGGCCGGACACGCTGAACACGCTCAACGCGTACTCCTGCTCGCGCGCGGCCGCGCGCAGGCCGTGCAGGACCGGCCCCGACGCCGCCGCCCCGGTCGCGATCACCCCGAGCGTGCCCCGCCCGCGCACCCGCGCGCCGAGCGGACCTGCGTCGTCCACGGACATGGGTTGATGTTAGCGATCACAGAGTCAGACGTGAACTTTGTTCACCTTCCATAAATAACAAACGGATAACGGCGGAATCGCGGCCTGAACCGGTCCCGGTCCGCAGCCGTTCCCCCCAATGCCGGAACCAGTGACACCGGGCGGGGTCCCCCGATACCCGAGCCCCGGTGCCGCTCCCCGGGTTCCGCGCGTCTCCAGCCCGGGAACGCAGGCTCTCTTCGGCGTGCCCGGAAAACCGAACGAGGTGACCATGGCCCGGAATACCACCCGCACCCCCGCCACGGGCAGGCATCGCATCAGCCGCCGCACGAAGATCGCCACCGGCGGTCTGGCCCTCGCGATCGCGGTCGGCGGCATCGTCGTCGCGACCACCGCCGGGCGCACCGGCGAGGCCAGCGCCGATCCCGCCGACAAGTCGTTCTTCATCGACATCGCCAAGGTGCCCGCCGGGATCAACGTGAACAAGGCGCTGCAGCGCAAGGGCGCCCGCGGAACGTTCACAGTGGACTGCGGCCGCAACGAGAACCAGCACTTCAATCCCGACAACTTCATCGCGCAGCCGGGGATCAAGAACGGTGCCCAGCACCTGCACGACTACGTCGGCAACCTCTCCACCAACGCCGACTCCAACAACAAGAGCCTGGCGAAGGCCGGCACCACCTGCAAGAACGGCGACAAGTCCGCCTACTTCTGGCCGGTCGTCCGGATCGACACCGGCGACGACGAGAAGAACCCGCCCGCCACGCAGCCCGACCGCGCCGGCAGCGCCAAGGACAAGGCGAGCGCGCAGGTGGACTGCCCGGACGTCGCGAGCAAGCTGCCCGACGTCCCGGACCAGGCGATGGACGAGGTCAACCGCAACCTCGACCTGCTGGACAAGCAGATCGACGAGGCGAACAAGCGGATCGCGAACGGGGACCTGAAGACCCCGCAGGACATCCAGAACGCCGTCGTCGGCCCGCTGAAGGACAAGCGGGCCTCGACCATCGACCGGATCGCCATCGCGATCGGCCGCCGGGCCGCCAAGCCGACCGACCTCGGCGAGCTCGCGCAGTGCGCGCTCAAGCAGAACGGCCAGGGCGGCCTCGACAACGGCGGCCAGAACTCGGGCGGTCAGCCGGCGGAACTGCCCGGCGTCAACGACAAGAACGAGGTCGGCGACAACGACGGCGAGATCCAGCGCGTCCAGTCGGCGACGATCACGTTCACCAGCGGCGGCGCGAGCAAGGTCGTCGCGATGCCGCAGTTCCTCAGGATCCTGTACGGCGACGCCAAGCAGAGCACCAACGGCCCGGCGAACGCCCGCCCCAGCTGGACCTGCACCGGCTTCGAGGACCGGCTCACCGACCACTACCCGATCTGCCCGCAGAACAGCAAGGTCGAGCGCATCCACGCCTTCCCGAACTGCTGGGACGGCAAGAACATCGACAGCACCAACCACCGCACGCACATCGTGTTCGCCGACCAGCAGGGCAAGTGCCCGCAGGGCTTCAAGAACGTCCCGCAGCTGGTGATCAAGCTGGTCTACAACATCCCGCACGACATCCAGGTCAAGGGCGAGTACAAGGTGGACGCGTTCGCGCAGGAGAAGCACAACCCGCGTTCGGACCACGACGACTTCGCCAACGTCATGGGCCAGCGCCTGATGAACCAGGTCGTCAACTGCATCAACACCGGCAAGCGCTGCCAGCAGTGAGGGCGAGGTGGCCGCGCCGGGAAATCCCCGGCGCGGCCCTTCGTGTCGTCTTTCCAGTCACGCGTGATGCCCCTTCGATCACGCATGAAGCCCGCTGGCTCACACGTGATGCCCTTCCGCGCACGAGCGAAGCCGCGGCCGGCGTGACCGAACCCGGGACTCGCGTGATCGGCGGCGGATCTCGCGTGATCGGCGGCGGATCTCGCGTGATTGGAGGGCGACACGGCGTGTAAAGGGGGCCTCCCGCGGTGACGCGGGAAGCCCCCTTCGACCACCCGGCTCAGGAAGCCGCGCGGCGCTTGGTCCAGATGTCGTAGGCCACCGCCGCCAGCAGGACCACGCCCTTGACCAGCATCACCCGCTCGCTCGGGGCGCCGATCAGGGACATGCCGTTGTTGATGACCGCCATGATCAGGCCGCCCGTGATCGCGCCGACCACCTTGCCGACGCCGCCCTGGACCGCCGCGCCGCCGATGAAGGCCGCCGCGATCGCGTCCAGCTCGAAGTTCACGCCCGCCGTCGGGCCCGCCTGGTTGAGGCGGCCGGCGAAGATGATCCCGGCCAGGGCCGCCAGCACGCCCATGTTGACGAAGATCCAGAACGTCACCTGCTTGACCTTGACACCCGAGAGCGTCGCCGCCTGCAGGTTGCCGCCCACGGCGTAGATGTGCCGGCCGAACACCGACTTGCCCGCCACCAGCGAGTAGCCGAGCACCAGCACCGCCAGCAGGATCAGCACCCACGGCAGGTTCTTGAACCGGGCCAGCTGCACGACCAGGGCGAGCACCAGCACCGCGATCCCGGCGATCTTCAGCACGAACAGCGGGAACGGGTCGACGTCCTGGCCGTAGCCCAGCCGGCCCATCCGCTTGCGCCACTGGGTGAACACGATCCCGGCCACCGCGGCCACGCCGGCCAGCAGCGACACCAGGTCGGCGCCACCCAGCGGCCCGAGGCCGATGTTGCCCAGGTAGCCGTCGGTGAAGCCGTTCGACAGCGTGCGGATCGTGTCCGGGAACGGGCCGATGCCCTGGTTGCCCAGCACCGTCAGGGTCAGGGCCCGGAACGCCAGCATGCCGGCCAGCGTCACGATGAACGCCGGGATGCCGAAGTAGGCGACCCAGTAGCCCTGCCACGCCCCGATCGCCGCGCCGACGACCAGGGTGATCAGCACGGCCAGGAACCACGGCACGTGCGAGTTCACCATCAGCACCGCCGACACCGCGCCGGTCATCGCGACGACCGAGCCGGCGGACAGGTCGATGTGCCCGGAGATGATCACCAGGATCATCCCGATCGCGAGGATCAGCACGTAGCTGTTCTGCACGATGATGTTGGAGATGTTCTGCGGTTCCAGCAGCGCGCCGCCGGTGAGCACCTCGAACAGCACCACGATCAGCGCGAACGCGACGTAGATGCCGCTCTGGCGCGGGTTGATCGAGATCCTCCGCTTGGAGCGCTCAACCGGGGGCACGGCGGGCCGCGCTTCGGTCGTGGTCATTCCCGTTCCTTAGTCATGTACTGCATCAGCAGTTCCTGGGTGGCTTCTTCGCGCGTGGCCTCGCCGGTGATCCGGCCCGCCGAGAGCGCGTAGATCCGGTCGCAGAGCCCGAGCAGCTCCGGCAGCTCGGAGGAGATGACCAGGACGGCCTTCCCCTGGGCGGCCAGCTCGTTGATGATCGTGTAGATCTCGAACTTCGCGCCCACGTCGATGCCACGGGTCGGCTCGTCCAGGATCAGCACGTCCGGGTCGGTGAAGATCCACTTCGCCAGCACGACCTTCTGCTGGTTGCCGCCGGAGAGCTTCCCGGTCACGCTCTGCACGCTCGGCGCCTTGATCCGCAGGTCTCGGCGGTATCGGTTGGCGGTGTCGTGCTCGGCGTGCTCGTTGACCCAGCCGCGCTTGGCCAGCTTGCCCAGCCCGGCCGCGGACACGTTGCGCTGGATGTCCTCGATCAGGTTGAGCCCGTAGCGCTTCCGGTCCTCGGTGGCGTAGGCGATGCCGTGGCGGACGGCCTCCTGCACCGACCGGACCTCGATCTCCTGGCCGTGTTTCAGGATCCGGCCGGAGATGTCCTTGCCCCACGACCGGCCGAACACGCTCATCGCGAGTTCGGTGCGGCCCGCGCCCATCAGCCCGGCGAGGCCGACGATCTCCCCGCGCCGCAGCGAAAGTGACGCGTGGTCGACGACGACCCGCCCGGCCTGGGTCGGGCTGTGCACCGTCCAGTCCTCGATCCGCAGCACCTCTTCGCCGATTTCCGGCTCCCGGGGCGGGAACCGGTGCTCGAGGTCGCGCCCGACCATGCCGGTGATGATGCGCTCTTCGGTCAGCCCCGCCGCGTCGAGCGTTTCGATCGTCCTGCCGTCACGCAGGATCGTGACGGTGTCGGCGATCGCCGTCACCTCGCCGAGCTTGTGCGAGATGATCACGCAGGTGACGCCCTCGTCCCGCAGCCCGCGCAGCAGCTCGAGCAGGTGGGCCGAGTCGTCGTCGTTGAGCGCCGCGGTGGGCTCGTCGAGGATCAGCAGCTTGACCTCTTTGGACAGTGCCTTCGCGATCTCGACGAGCTGCTGCTTGCCGACCCCGAGTTCCTGCACCGCCCGCGTGGCGTTTTCGGCGAGGCCGACGCGCTTGAGCAGCGCGCCGGCCTCGTGGTTGGTGCGGTTCCAGTCGACCCAGCCGCGCTTGGCCTGCTCGTTGCCGAGGAAGATGTTCTCCGCGATCGACAACTGGCCGCACAGCGCGAGTTCCTGGTGGATGATCACGATCCCGCGCCGTTCGCTGTCGCGCACCGACCCGAACTCGCACCGCTGCCCGTCGAAGGTGATCTCGCCGTCGTACGTCCCGTGGGGGTAGACGCCCGAGAGCACCTTCATCAGGGTGGACTTCCCGGCGCCGTTCTCCCCGCAGATCGCGTGGATTTCCCCGCGGCGCACGGAAAGAGTGACGTCCGACAGCGCCTTGACCCCGGGGAAGGTCTTGGTGATCCCGCGCATGCCGAGCAGTTCGGTCATTTCAGCTGACCTGCCGTGTAGTAGCCCGAGTCGACGAGTTCCTTCTGGTAGTTGGCCTTGTCCACGGTGACCGGCTGCAGCAGGAAGGACGGGACGACCTTCTTGCCGTTGTCGTAGTCCTTCGTGTTGTTGACCTCGGGCTTGCCGCCCTTGAGCACCGCGTCGGCCATCTTCACCGTGGTGTCGGCGAGGATGCGGGTGTCCTTGAAGATCGTCGAGTACTGCTCACCGGCGATGATGGACTTGACCGAGGCGACCTCGGCGTCCTGCCCGGTGACGATCGGGTACGGCTGGCCGGCGGTGCCGTAGCCGTTGCTCTTCAGCGCCGACAGGATGCCGATCGACAGGCCGTCGTACGGCGAGAGCACGCCCTGGACCTTCGCGCCACCGGTGTAGGTCTTGGTGAGCAGGTCTTCCATGCGACGCTGCGCGGTGGCCGGGTCCCAGCGCAGGATGGCCGCGCGGGCGAAGTCGGTCTGACCGCTCTTGACGACCAGCTTGCCGCTGTCCATCAGGGGCTTGAGGACCGACATCGCGCCGTTGAAGAAGAAGGTCGCGTTGTTGTCGTCCGGGGAACCGGCGAACAGCTCGATGTTGAACGGGCCTGCTCCGTCACCCAGGCCCTTGACCAGCGAGTTCGCCTGCTCGACGCCGACCTTGAAGTTGTCGAAGGTGGCGTAGTAGTCGACGTTCGGCGAGTTGCGGATCAGCCGGTCGTAGGCGATGACCGGGATCTTCTTGTCCGCGGCCTCCTGCAGCTGGGTGGTGATCGCGGTGCCGTCGATCGAGGCGATGACCAGGAGCTTGGCGCCCTTGGTGATCTGGTTCTCGATCTGGTTCACCTGGGTGGGGATGTCGTTCTCGGCGTACTGGAGGTCGACCTTGTAGCCGAGCTTCTCCAGTGCGGACTTGATGTTGTCGCCGTCGTGGATCCAGCGCTCCGACGACTTCGTCGGCATGGTGACGCCGACCAGGCTGCCCGCGGCACTGGCACCCGACGAGGCCGCCGCCTGGTCCGCGGTCTTCTGGCTCGAGCCGCACGCCGACAGCGTGAGCACGAGCCCCGCGGCGGCGACCGCCGCGATTCCTCTGGTGAACTTCATCGTTCCTTCTTCCTTTCTCAACGACCCGGCACTTCCACGTGGAAGTGCCGCGTCAGAAACCTTGGGCGAGCCGGTGGTAGGCCTGGTTCCAGCGGATGCGGTCGGCGAAGTCGTGCGGGGTCGTGTCCTTGTCGATGACGAGGAGTTCTACACCCAGCAGGTTCGCGAAGTCGCGAAGGGTCTCCGTGCCCACCGCCTGGGTCAGCACGGTGTGGTGCGGGCCGCCCGCGGTGATCCAGGATTCCGCGGACGTCGACAGCGACGGCGCCGGCTCCCAGACCGCCCGGGCGACCGGCAGGTTCGGCAGCGGCTCGTCCGGCGTGACGACGTCGATCTCGTTGGCCACCAGGCGGAACCGGTCGCCGAGGTCGACCAGGCCGAGCACGACACCCGGGCCGGGCGCCGCGTCGAACACGAGCCGGACCGGGTCCTCGCGGCCGCCGATGCCCAGCGCGTGGATCTCGCAGGACGGCTTGGCGGCGGCGATGCTCGGGCAGACCTCCAGCATGTGCGCGCCGAGGATCTTCGGCTTGCCCGGCCCGAAGTGGTAGGTGTAGTCCTCCATGAACGACGTGCCCGCGGTCTTGCCGACGCCCATCGCCTTGACCGCGGCGAGCAGCGCCGAGGTCTTCCAGTCGCCCTCGCCGCCGAAGCCGTAGCCGTCGGCCATCAGGCGCTGCACCGCGAGGCCCGGCAGCTGCCGCAGGCCGCCGAGGTCCTCGAAGTTCGTGGTGAACGCGCCGAACCCGCCGTCGGTGAGGAACTTCCGCAGCCCGGCTTCGATGCGGGCCGCGTAGCGCAGCGACTCGTGCCGCGCTCCCCCGGCCGCCAGGTCCGGGACCACGTCGTAGTCCGCGGCGTAGGCGGCGACCAGCTCGTCCACAGTGGACACGGCGTCCACCAGTTCGACCAGGTCGTTCACGCCGTAGGTGTTGACCGAGACGCCGAACCGCAGCTCGGCCTCGACCTTGTCGCCTTCGGTGACGGCGACGTCGCGCATGTTGTCGCCGAACCGGGCCAGCCGCAGGTTGCGCAGGTGGTCCGCGCCGATCGCGGCGCGCGCCCACGCGTCGATCCGGGCGACCACGGCCGGGTCGGACACGTGCCCGGCGACGGTCTTGCGCGGCACGCCGAGGCGGGTCTGGATGAACCCGAACTCGCGGTCGCCGTGCGCGGCCTGGTTGAGGTTCATGAAGTCCATGTCGATGGTCGACCACGGCAGGGCTTCGTTGAGCTGCGTGTGCAGGTGCAGCAGGGGCTTGCGCAGCGCGTCCAGCCCGGTGATCCACATCTTCGCGGGCGAGAAGGTGTGCATCCACGCGATCACGCCGACGCAGGCGGCGTCGGCGTTGGCCTCCTGCAGCACGCGGCGGATCGACGCGGCCTCGGTCAGCACGGGCTTGCCGACGATCTCGGCCGGGAGCGCGCCCGAGGCGGTCAGCAGCTGCTGGATCCGCAGCGACTGGCCGGCGACCTGCTCGAGGGTCTCCTCGCCGTAGAGGGCCTGGCTCCCGGTGAGGAACCAGAGCTGGGGTTTCGATGCCGGAGTCATCGTTCTCCTTGGGAAGGTCAGTGCTGGCCGTAGACGTTCTGGTACCGGGCGTAGAGCCGGTCGACGTCCTCGGGCGGGAGGGGTTCGGGCGTGCCGAGCTCGAAGGCCTTGTGGACGGTGCGGGCCACGTCCTCGACCATCACCGCGGCCTTGACCGCGTCGCGCGCGGTGCGGCCGACGGTGAACGGGCCGTGGTTGCGCATCAGCACCGCCGGCGAGCGGCTGGAGCGAAGCGTTTCGACGATGCCGCGGCCGATGGAGTCGTCGCCGATCAGGGCGAACGGCCCGACCGGGATCTCCCCGCCGAACTCGTCGGCGATCATCGTCAGCACGCACGGGATCGGCTCGCCGCGGGCCGCCCACGCCGTGGCGTAGGTCGAGTGGGTGTGCACGACCCCGCCGATCTCCGGCAGGTGCCGGTAGACGTAGGCGTGCGCGGCGGTGTCGGACGACGGCGCGAGGTCGCCTTCGACGAGCTCGCCGTGCAGGTCGGTGACGACCATGGTGTCCGCGGACAGCGTGTCGTAGGAGACGCCCGAGGGCTTGATGACCAGCAGGTCCCGGCCGGGGACCCGGGCCGAGACGTTGCCCGCGGTCCAGATGACCAGCTCGTTGCGGGTCAGCTCGCCGTGCAGCTTGGCCACCGACTCCTTCAGTTCGGCGACGGTGTCGAGCACTTCACCGGTCAGCGACATCAGGACTGTCCTTTCGCGACGGCACGCTTGCGGGCGGCCAGCCGGTGCATGACATCGTTGCCGCCACGGCCGAAGTAGTCGTGCAGCTCGGTGTATTCGGCGTACAGCTCGTCGTAGGCGACGACGTGCGCGGGCACCGGCCGGTACACCGCGCGCCGGACCGACCCCATCGCCGCGGCCGCTGCGCGGATGTCCGCGTGGGCCCCGGCGGCGACGGCCGCGTGGATGGCCGACCCGAGCGCGGGCCCCTGGTCCGATCCGATCACCGACAGCGGGAGGTTGGTGACGTCGGCGTAGATCTGCATGAGCAGCGCGTTCTTCGTCAGGCCGCCCGCGATGATCAGCTCGGTCACCGGGACGCCGGCCGCGTCGAACGTTTCGATGATCTTCCGGGTGCCGAACGCGGTCGCCTCCAGCAGGGCGCGGTAGACGTCCTCGGCGCGGGTGGCCAGCGTCTGCCCGACGACCACGCCGGACAGCTCGTGGTCGACCAGCACCGACCGGTTGCCGCTGTGCCAGTCCAGGGCGATCAGGCCGTGTTCGCCGATCTCCTGCTGGGCCGCCAGGCGGGTCAGCTCTTCGTGGCCGGCGCCGGCGAAGTGCTCGACGAACCAGCCGAAGATGTCGCCGACGCCGCTCTGGCCGGCCTCGTACCCCCACAGCCCGGGCACGATCCCGCCTTCGACGACGCCGCACATGCCCGGCACCTCGTGCAGTTCGGCGCCGTTCATCACATGGCACGTCGAGGTGCCCATGATCGCCACCATCTGCCCCGGCTCGACCGCCTGGGCGGCGGGGGCGGTGACGTGGGCGTCAACGTTGCCAACGGCCACGGCGATGCCTTCGGGCAGCCCGGTCCACCCGGCGGCCTCGGCCGACAGCGAACCGGCGCGGGAACCCAGCTGGCCGAGCGGGTGCTCCAGCTTGTCGGTCACGAAGGACTCGAAGCCGGGGGCGAGCTCGCGGAGGAAGTCGCGGCTCGGGTACTGGCCGTCCTGCAGGATGCCCTTGTAGCCGGCCGTGCAGGCGTTGCGGACGTAGCTGCCGGTGAGCTGCCAGACGATCCAGTCGGCGGCCTCGACCCAGTGCCGCATCGCGGCGTAGACGTCCGGGGCCTCCTCGAACAGCTCGAGGGCCTTGGCGAACTCCCACTCGGACGAGATCAGCCCGCCGTAGCGCGGCAGCCACTTCTCGCCGCGGGCGCGGGCCAGGTCGTTGATCCGCACGGCCTGCGGCTGGGCCGAGTGGTGCTTCCACAGCTTCACGTACGCGTGCGGGTTGCCCTCGAACTCGGGCAGCGCGCACAGCGGCGTCCCGTCCGCGGTCGTCGGCACCATCGTGCACGCGGTGAAGTCGGTGGCGATGCCGACGATGTCGCCCGCGTCCACGCCGGCGTCCCGCAGCGCCGCCGGTACGGCGTTGCGGAGCACTCCGACGTAGTCCGCGGGCACCTGCAGCGCCCATTCCGGCGGCAGCGCGCGGCCCGTGGCCGGCAGCGTCTCGTCGAGCACCCCGTGCGGGTACTCGAAGACGGCGGAACCGAGTTCCGCTCCGTCACGGACCCGCACGACCACCGCGCGGCCCGACAACGTGCCGAAGTCGACGCCGACGGTGAGTGGTTCTCCCACGGTGTCCTCCCTCCTGGTTGGTGACCGGGACGCGGCGCGGGCGGCGGTGAACGCGCCGCGTCCCGGGGTTCTAGCGGCCGGTGAGGACCAGCGTCGTCACGGAGTTCGCCGGCAACGTCAGCTTCGACGTCGCGGCCAGCCCGGTGATCTCCCTGGTCTGCGGCACGATGGCGGCGGGCGCGGCGAGGCTGTTGCGCCCCGCCGGGTCGCCGGTGAGCGTGGTGAGCGTCCCGGTGCCGTCGACGGCGGTGACGCCGGTGAGCGACAGCCGCGCGGTCTGCACCTGCGAAGTCGGGTTGACGAGTTTGACCGTGAAGGTCTTCCTTCCGCTCTTCGTGGTCACGTTGACCACCTGCCGCAGGGGGCTGCCCTGGTTGAGGCGGCTGGTCACGATCTGCTTGCCGAGGGTGCTGGAGAACATCTGCTGCACCCAGTACGACGGCGAGGCGTAGCTGGTCCCGGCGTCGAAGCCGATCAGGTTGACCGGCCAGTTGGCCTGGTTCTCCTGCACCAGGACCGGCGCGTACATCGAGCCGATGACGACGTCGCTGTTGCGTTCGAGCCCGGTGAGGAACGCGGCCTCGCCGATGGCGGCGGCCAGGGTGCCGGTGGGCCGGCCGTCCTGGGCGCCGTACTCGCCGACGAGGATGTCCGGGCCGCTGCGGTCGGCGGTGTCGTACCGGGTCGAGTTGTCGGTGAACCACTGCGGCGACTGGTAGTAGTGGTCGTCCGCGGCGTCCGGGCGGACCCCGGTCGACGTGCTCGACGCCGAGCCGCCCTGCAGGCCGCCGGTGGTGGCGATGACGGTCAGCTGCGGGTACTTCGCCTTGATGGCGTTGTTCATGTCGGTGAAGCGCCAGGCGTAGCTGCCCGAACCGTCGAACCAGTCCTCGTTGCCGACCTCGACGTAGTGCAGGTCGAACGGCGCCGGGTGCCCGTCGGCGATCCGCTTGGCCCCCCACGTCGTCGAGCTGTCGCCGATGGCGTACTCGATCTCGTCGAGGGCTTCCTGGACGTAGGCCGGGTAGTCGGCCTGGTCGACGTGCTGGCCGTTGAGGGTGTAGCCGGCGAACAGCGCGAGCAGCGGCTGGGCGCCGATGTCCTCGGACAGCTTCAGGTAGTCGAGGATGCCGAAGCCGTCGGTGGACCAGTAGCCCCACGCGGTGTTCTGGTGGCCGGGCCGCTGCTCGAGGGGCCCGGTGGTGTTCTTCCACGCGAACCGCGTGTCGAGGGTGTTGCCCTCGAGGTAGTTGCCGCCGGGGACGCGGAAGAGGCCGAGCTTCATCGCCGCGAGCTTCTGCCCGAGGTCGGCGCGGACGCCGTTGGGCCGGTTCTTGAAGGTCGGCGGGAACACCGACACCTGCTGGAACCAGGCGTCACCGCCCAGCGCCTTCTTGCCCTTGTTGACCAGGGACACGACGATCCGGTTGTCGGTGGACGCGGTGATCGTCGAAGGCGTGGTGAAGCTGAAGCTCTGCTGCGCCCAGGCCGGGCCGACCGGCTGGAGGTCCTTGCTCGCCAGTACCGTGCCGTCCGGCTTCTCCAGGCTGACCCGGACGCCGCCGGTCCAGGTCCCCTTGGCGAAGAAGCTGCCGGTGTACTTCGTGGACGGCTTCGCGGCGACACCGTAGAAGCCGACGTTCGCGGCGGCCACCCGGCCGGCGGCCGGGACGGTGTCGGCGTGCAGCTTCAGCGAGCGGTCGAGCGCGGTGTTCAGCGGGTTCGCGGTGTCGACCGCGTAGGTCCCGGCCGCGCCCGTCGAGGTGAGCAACGACCAGTACGGCACCGGCGTGTTGCCCGCGCCGCTGCCGGGCTGGTAGCCCTCCTTGAACGTGCGGTTGCGGACGAGCTCGGCGTAGAGCCCGCCCTCGACCGAGTGGCTGATGTCTTCGAGGATCGAGCCGTAGGTGGTCGGGCGGGTGTTGGCGCGGACGACGTTGGCGTCGACGGCGAGCTGGTTCGCGCCGGCGAGGGTGCCGATCTGCGCCGCGGTAAGCGGGAAGCGGCGCAGCTCGACCTCGTCGACGGCGCCGGTGAAGCCGGCGCCGACGGTGAACGGCGCGGCCGCGGTGCCCGAAGCCGGGCAGGCGGAGACGTCGAGGGTGGTGCCGGTGGGTGTGCCGCAGGTGCTGGTGACCGCGGACGCGTCCCCGTCGGCGTACACGGTGAGCCGCTGCGACGCGCGGTCGAGGACCAGGGCGGCGTGGTGCCAGTTGCCGTCGGCGAGGCCGCCGCCGCTGGTGGTCACCTGGATCGTGCCGACGCGGGCGGTCAGCTTGCCGCCGGTCACGCCGAGCGCGTAGCCGTCACCGTGGTCGACGAGGGTGCCGGACCCGGTGGTGCGGAACCACGCGGCCAGGGACAGCGAGCCGGTGCCGGTGTCGAACGCGGGCGAGCTACCCATGTCCACAGTGGACTTTCGGTCGAGCTGGACGGCCCGGCCGGCCGCGCCCGCGGTCCACGTGGCCCCGTGCAGCGTGCCGTCGGCCGCGTTGGCCGAGGAGTCGCGAGCCACCGTGCCGGTGCCTTCGTCGAAGTGCCACGACCCGCTCGCGGCCAGCGCGGCCACGGCGGACGCGGTCAGCGGCGTCGGGTACGCGCGGACGTCGTCGACGCCGCCGTCGAACCAGTCGACCGGGCTGCCCGCCCACTTGCCGCGGCCGATCTCCAGGTGCCCGGAAGCGGTCCACGGCGTGGTGAACGGGACGCTCTGCTGCAGGGTTCCGTTGACGTACAGGGAAAGCGTGCCGGCGACGCGGTTGTAGACACCCACGACGTGCTGCCACTGGCCGGCCTGCGCGGGCGATGTGGAGACCGCCGAGGACGCGGCGGAGTCACCGTCGGCCGCGCGGCGGGTGAAGGCGAACCGGCCGTCGGCGGCGCGCTGCAGGTAGAAGCCGCTGATCGCCGAGCCGTCGATGCTCACGGCGGTCCGGAAGCCGGTGGCCGCGGTGGGCTTGACCCACGCCGAGACCGAGAAGCTCTGGGCGGTGTCGACGACCGGGGCCGGGACGTCGACCGCGGCGTCGGCGCCGTTCAGCGCGACGCCGTGCGGTCCGACGACGCCGTCGCCCCAGGCCGCACCGCCGGTCAAGGTGCCGGTGCGCAGGTCGAGGGAGTCGTCGGCGGTGGTGGTGCCGGTGCCCTCGTCGAGGCCCCAGTGCCCGGCGATGGCCAGGCGGGCGGCGCCGGCGGCGGTCACGGCGCCCGGGTAGGCGCGGACGTCGTCGATCGTGCCGTCGACGAAGTCCACCGGGTTGCCGCCGTACTTGCCGCGGCCGATCACCAGGTGGCCGGTGCCCGCCCAGGCGGTGGGCGCGGCGACGGTGGTCTGGCGGGTGCCGTCGACGTACAGCGACAAGGTCGACGCGCTCGCGTCGTACACGCCGGTCAGCTGGTACCACTGGCCGGCGACCGGGTCGAAGTTCGCGCCCGCGACGACGCCGTCGGTCGGCGCGTCGCCGGCCAGCCGGGTGAAGGCGAACCGGCGGGAGTCGTCGCGGAACTGCAGGAAGAAGGTGCTCACCTGGGTGCCGTCGACGCTGACGAACGTCTGGAAGCCGGACGTCTTGTCCAGCTTCACCCAGCTGCTCACCGAGAAGCTCTTGGCCGTATCGAGCACGGGCGCGCCGGCGTCGGCGAACCCGGAGGCGCCGTCGGTCGTCAAGGCGCCACCGCGCAGGCCCGGGCCCCAGCCCGCGCCACCGGTCAGCGTCGCCGGGTGGCTGCCCGCCGTGTCGGCGGCGGTCGACCCGCTGCCGTCGTCGAACGTCCAGTGCCCCGCCAGGGCCGGGTCGGCGTCGGCCGAAGCCGCTGGTGCCACCGCGATCGGGACGGCGGAGCACAGCGCCAAAGCGGCGAGCACGGCCATGGGCCGCCGCAGTCTGCGGAGCATGACTCTCCCTCGAGGGTTCAGCGGGTCCGTCGGGTGACGAGACGCTGCAGGACGATGAAGACGAACAGGAGAGCCCCGGTGATGATCGAGGTCCACCAGGAGTTGAGGGTGCCGTCGAAGGTGATCAGCGTCTGGATGATGCCCAGCACCATGATCCCGAGCACGGTGCCCAGCACGTAGCCGGAACCACCGGTGAGGATGGTGCCGCCGATGACGACCGCGGCGATCGCCGTCAGCTCCAGGCCGACGCCGTTGAGCGGGTCGCCGGAGGACTTGTACAGCACCAGCAGCAGGCCGCCGAGCGCCGAGCACAGCCCGCTGATCGTGTAGACCGCGATCTTGGTGCGGCCGGTCTTGAGCCCCATCAGCATCGCGGACTGCGCGCTGCCGCCGATCGAGTAGACCGTGCGCCCGAACCGGGTGAAGGCCAGGACGTAGGCCGCGGCGGCGACGACCACCAGGGCGACCACCACGCTGATCGAGATGTGCAGCTCGCCGCCGAGCGGGAGCTGCGTCTGGGCCAGGGTGGCGATCGTGGTGTTGTCGATCGAGTACGCCTCGGTGGTGATCGTGTAGCAGAGGCCGCGGGCGAAGAACATCCCGATCAGCGTCGCGATGAACGGCTGGATCTCGAAGAAGTGGATCAGCGCGCCCATCCCGGCCCCCAGCAGCGCCCCGACCACCAGCACCACGGCGATCGCCGCGTACGCCGGCCAGCCGTGCTTCTGCAGCAGGTCACCGGAGATCACCGTGGACAGCGCCACCACCGAGCCGACCGACAGGTCGATGCCGCCGGTGAGGATCACGAACGTCATGCCGACGGCGACCACGAGCAGGAAGGCGTTGTTGATGAACAGGTCCAGGATGACCTGGCCGGAGCCGAACGCGTCGTAGCTCGACGCGCCGAAGATGTACGCGCCGATGAGCAGCGCCATCGTCGCGAGGATCGGCAGGTGCCGCTGCTGCGGCCGGTAGCCCTTGACGCGGGCGAGCGTGGTCATGCCGTGACCTCCACCTTCTCCGGAGCGGGCGTGGTGGCCGGCTGCCCCGCCGCGGGCGTCCGGCGGCGGCGGAGCTTCCGGCGGAAGGCCGGCGACTGCAGCAGGCACACGGCCAGCACGACCAGGGCCTTGAAGAGCATGATCGCCTCGGGCGGGATGCCGAGGGCGTAGACGGTCGTGGTGAGCGTCTGGATGAGCAGCGCGCCGATCACCGAGCCGCCGAGGGAGAACCGGCCGCCGGTCAGCTGGGTGCCGCCGACGACCACGGCGAGGATCGCGTCGAGTTCGATGAACAGGCCGGCGTGGTTGCCGTCGGCGCTGTGCACGTTCGCGCTGATCATCAGCCCGGCGATGCCCGCGCACAGCGCGCAGAACACGTAGACGAGCCAGGTCAGCCGGGCCGAGCGGAGACCGGCCAGCCGGCTGGCTTCGGGGTTGCCGCCGACCGCCTCGACCAGCAGGCCGAGCGCGGACCGCCGGACGAGCACCGACGCCAGCACGAACACCGCCAGCGCGATGAGGATGGCGCTGGGCAGGGTGAACAGGAACCCGCTGCCGATCCACTCGAAGGAGTGGGAGTTGACGGTGATGATCTGACCGTCGGTGATCAGCTGCGCGATGCCCCGGCCGGCGACCATCAGGATCAGCGTGGCGATGATCGGCTGGATGCCCAGGGCCGCGACGAGCCAGCCGTTCCACACGCCGAGCACGAGCGACAGGCCGAGCGCCAGCCCGAACGCGATCAGTGTCGTCCCGATGCCGTCGGGGTTGTCGCTCACCCAGAGGCAGGCGAGCGCACCGCTGATCGCCACCACCGAACCGACCGAGAGGTCGATGCCGCGGGTGGCGATGACCAGCGTCATGCCGATCGCGATGAGGATCAGCGGGGCGCCGTTCTTGAGGATGTCGACGAGGTTCCCGTAGAGGTGCCCGTCGCGCAGCTCGATCTTGAAGAACGACGGGCTCGCGATCAGGTCGCCCAGCAGCAGCACCAGCAGCGCCACCACGGGCCAGAAGAGCCGCTGTTTCGTCAAGCCGGTCAAGCCTTTCACGCCTGCACCCCCTCGGCCATCGTGGCCATGACGTCGTCCGCGGTGAGCGCCTGGTTCTCCCGCTCCGCCACGACCTTGCGATCCCGCAGCACCACGACCCGGTGGCTCAGCCGCAGGACCTCTTCGAGTTCGGCGGAGATGAACACCACGGCCATGCCGTCGCCCGAGAGCTGGGTGACCAGCCGCTGGATCTCCGTCTTGGCGCCGATGTCGATGCCGCGGGTGGGCTCGTCGAGGATCAGCAGCCGCGGTTCGGTGATGAGCCAGCGGGCCAGCAGCACCTTCTGCTGGTTGCCGCCGGACAGGTTGCCCACCAGCGCTTCGGGGTCGGCGGGCCGGATGTCGAGCGCCTTGACGTACTTCTCGGCGATTTCGTCCTGGCGGCGGCGCGACAGCGGCCGCGCCCAGCCGCGGGACGCCTGCAGCGCCAGCACGATGTTCTCGCGGACGGTGAGCTCTTCGACGAGCCCCTCGGCCTTGCGGTTCTCCGAGAGGAACGCGATCTTGTGGTCCAGACCGGCCCGCGGGGTGCGCAGCGAGGTGGGTTCGCCGTCGACCTGCACCGAGCCGCTGTCGGCGTGGTCGGCCCCGAAGAGCAGCCGGGCGAGCTCGGTGCGCCCGGAGCCGAGGAGACCGGCCAGGCCGACGACCTCGCCGGCGTGGATGGTGAAGTCGAAGGGCGCGACGCCGCCCTTGCGGCCGAGGCCCTCGGCGGCCAGCAGCACCGGCGCGCCGGCGACCTCGGCCCGGCTCGGGCCGGAGTCCTCCAGGTCCTCGAGGACCTGGAGCTCCTTGCCGATCATCCTGGTGACCAGTTCGACCGGGGTGATGTCCGCGGTGCGGTACTCCCCGATCAGCTTTCCGTTGCGCAGCACGGTCATCCGGTCGGCGATGGCGAAGACCTGGTCGATGAAGTGGGACACGAACAGGATCGCCAGGCCGCTTTCGCGCAGGGACCGGACGACCTCCAGCAGCTGCTCGACTTCGCCGGCGTCCAAACTGGACGTCGGCTCGTCGAGGACGAGCACCCGCGCGTCGACGTCGAGCGCGCGGGCGATCGCGACCAGCTGCTGCACCGCGATGGAGCAGGTGGACAGCTCGGCCGAGACGTCCACGTGGACGTCCAGCCGGGCCAGGAGTTCCTCGGCCCGCCGCCGCATCGGGCCCCACTGGATGCGGCCGAAGCGGCGGGGTTCCCGGCCGAGGCAGACGTTCTCCGCCACGGACAGGTTCGGGCAGAGGTTGACCTCCTGGTAGACCGTGCTGACGCCGGCCTGCTGGGCCTCGCCGGGCCCGCTGAAGGCGACGTGGCCGCCGTTCAGCTCGATCGTGCCCGCGTCCACCCCGTACACCCCGGTCAGCACCTTGATGAGGGTGGACTTGCCGGCGCCGTTCTCGCCCATCAGGGCGTGGACTTCGCCGGGGAACATCCGGAAGTCGACCCCGTCCAGGGCGAGGACGCCGGGGAACTCCTTGCGGATACCGCTCATCCGCACCATGGGTTGCGGTTCAGGCATGTGGTGTGCTCCGGGGTGGACGCGGGGGTTTCGGATCAGTACTGGCGCTGCGGCAGCGCGGCCTTGGCCGACGCCTGGTCGAACTCGGTCTCCTGGGTCTCGATGCGCGCGGGCACCGACTCGCCGGCGGACACCTTCTTCACCAGGTCCATCAGCTGCGGGCCGAGGAGCGGGTTGCATTCGACGACGTGGTTGATCTTGCCGTCGGCCAGGGCCTGCAGCGCGTCCTTGACGCCGTCGACCGAGACGATCTTGATGTCCTTGCCCGGGACCTTGCCCGCGGCTTCGATGGCCTCGATGGCGCCGAGGGCCATGTCGTCGTTGTGGGCGTAGAGGACGTCGATCTTCGGCTGGGACTTCAGGAAGGCCTCCATGACCTCCTTGCCCTTGGCGCGGGTGAACTCACCGGTCTGCGAGGCGACGATCTTGTACTTCGGGTCCGCGGCGATGACGTCGCCGAAGCCCTTCTTGCGGTCGTTCGCCGGCGCGGAGCCGGTGGTGCCCTGCAGCTCGACGATGTTGACCTGGCCGGTCGCGCTCCCGAACTCCTTGGTCAGCCACTCGCCGGCCTTCTTTCCTTCGGCGACGAAGTCGGAGCCGAGGAAGGTCTTGTAGAGCGACTTGTCCGGCGAGTCGATCGCCCGGTCGGTGAGGATGACCGGGATGTTGGCCGTCTTGGCCTCCTTGAGCACGGTGTCCCAGCCGGATTCGACGACCGGCGAGAAGGCGATGACCTTGACCTTCTGCTGGATGTACGAGCGGATCGCGGAGATCTGGTTCTCCTGCTTCTGCTGCGCGTCGGAGAACTTCAGCTCGATCCCGGCGGTCTTGGCCGACTCCTGGATCGACTTGGTGTTCGCCGTCCGCCAGCCGCTCTCGGCGCCCACCTGGGCGAAGCCGAGCGTGATGGCCCCGCCCGAACCGCCGGACGAACCGCCACTCCCGCAGGCGGTGAGCAGCACGAGTCCGGCCGCCGCGGCCGCCGCGGCGGCCCATCGCTTCTTCAGCACGTTCACTCCTCGATCGACGATGATCAGTGGTAAAGCCCTGAGCTGTGACAATTTCCTGTTAGCGCTAACAATCCCTGCGGAACCACCGGTGGCGCACCGGCCGCCGCACTACCGCGGTCCGGTGCTCTCGCGCACGATCAACTCGGGGACGACCAGGGCGCGCGCGTGCCGGTCGCCTCCGTCCATCCGCCCGGCCAGCAGGCCGAACGTACGCCGTCCGACTTCGATGAAGTCCTGGCGCACCGTCGTCAGCGGCGGCGTGAAGTACGCCGCCTCGGGGACGTCGTCGAAGCCCGCCACGCGCACGTCCCGCGGCACCGAGATGCCCGCTTCGGCGAACGCGCGCAGCAAGCCCAGTGCCATCTGGTCGTTGCCGGCGAAGACGGCGTCCAGATCCTTTTCCTTGACGAGGGATCGCCCCGCCTCGTACCCGGAGCGCGAGCTCCAGTCGCCGCGGATCACCCGCGGGGCCCCGACGCCGTGGCGTTCCAGGGTTTCCCGCCAGCCGAGCTCGCGGTCACGGGCCTCCAGCCAGTCCTCCGGTCCGGCGATGTGCCACACCGTCCGGTGACCCAGCGCCAGGAGGTGTTCGGTGGCCCGGCGGGCCCCGTCGCGCTGGTCGACCGAGATGACCGGCACCGGTGCCGCCTCCCCGCCGCCGACCGCGACCACCGGGAAGTCCGCGGGCGCGGCCTCCAGGGCCCGGCCCGCGGTCACGTGCGGGGCGATCACGATGATGCCCTCGACGGCCTGGCGGCGGAGGTTTTCCACCGCGTCGGCGATCGACGACCGGCCCGGCCGGCTGACGCTGGAGATCGTGATCGCGTACCCGGCTTCCCGGGCGGCGTTCTCGATGCCGTACAGCGTGCTGGCCGGACCGTACAGATTGGACTCGAGCGCCACGACGCCGAGCGTGCCGGTCCGCCCGGTGACCAGCGCGCGGGCCGCGGAATTGGGCCGGTAGCCCAGTTCTTCGATCGCCGCGAGCACCCGGGCGCGGGTCTCGGGGCGTACCGGGCCGGTCCCGTTGATCACCCGGGACACGGTCATGTGGGACACGCCCGCGACCCCCGCGACGTCGGTCAGGCTCGGCTGCCGCGTCCCGGCCGCGGTCGCCTTCAGGGGTCCGCCGGAGCGGGGTCGTTCGGCCACCGGCGCCCCCTTCCGTCCGCTCCGACATGGTCTGCGTCACCTGTTCCGGTGACGACGAGGAGTTAGTGTTAGCGATAACACCCACGGGGTCAACCCCGGGTCGCGTAACGGTCTAATCACGTGACCCCGGAGTGCCCCGATCGCCGGATTCGACGGCCCGACCTGCGCGGAGCGTCGTTCGAAATTCACCGCCCGTCAGCGCGGCCCGGTGTTCAAGGGCATGTTCGCCCCCGACCGAGGCCGGATTACCACAGCGCCCGGCGGCCCGGCCCTCCAGGTACGCGAACCGGCGGTCGCCGCCGCTTCCGGGGACGCCGGGTTCCGGGGTCAGAACGCCACGGTGGCGGCGACGGGCAGGTGGTCGCTGCCGGTCGCGGGCAGCGTCCAGGCCGCCACCGGCCGCACGCCGCTGACGAAGATCTGGTCGATCCGGGCCAGCGGCAGGCCCGCCGGCCAGCTGAAACCGAAGCCGTCGCCGGCCTCGTCCTGCGCGGCTCGCAGGCGGCCGGTGATCGGGGCGAGGGCGCGGTCGTCGGCCGTTCCGTTGAAATCGCCGGCCAGCACGGTGCGGGGCGCGGATTCCGCGGCGATGGCGGCGGCGAGGACGCGCATCGCGGCGTCACGGCCCTTCGCGGTGAAGCCCGCGTCGAGGCGCACGCGCACCGACGGCAGGTGGGCCACGAAGATCGCCACCGGGCCCTTCGGAGTGTCCACAGTGGTCCGGAGCGCCCGGGTCCACGGCATGATCTCCACCGGTCGCGTGTCCCGGAGCGGGAAGGTGCTCCAGACCCCGACCGTGCCCTGGACGGAGTGGTGCGGGTAGGCCGCGGCCAGGGCGTCCTCGTACTTCGGGATCTCGGACCGCTTGAGCTCCTCGAGCGCGATCGCCTGGGCGCCCGCCGCGGCCAGGGCCCGCGCGGTGCCCGCCGGGTCCGGGTTCTCGTCGTTGACGTTGTGCGACACGATCGTGAAGTCCCCGCCGGCCGCCCGCTTGTCGGACAGCCGGCCGCCGAAGGAGCCGCCCCAGACCAGCGCCGGCAGCAGGAGGGCCACGAGGGCCAACGCCGAGCGCCGCAGCAGCGCCGCGACGAGCAGGGGCACGACGAACAGGCCGGTCCAGGGCAGGAACGTCTCCAGCAGGCTGCCGGCGTTGCCCACCCAGTTGGGCACCAGCGGGTGCGCGAGCAGCAGCACCGCGGTCAGGACGGCGAAGGCGGCGATGACGCGGCCGCGCCGCCAGGTCCCGGCCCACCGGCCGCGGCGGGGCCCGGCCACCGGCCGTTCGGAGGTCGCGGTCACCGGGTGGCCGCCGGCAGTTCCCGCTGGATCGCGGCGATGAGCTTGCCGCTGTTTTCCAGCGCGGCCCGCAGCCCGGCCGCCGGCGTCCCGCCCGGGTTCTGGTGGAGGACGACGCCGAGGATCAGCGCGCCGTCGCGTGCCCGCGCCGCCCACATCAGGGCGCCGCCGGCCGCGGTCGACGAGCCGGTCTTCAGCCCGATGACGCCGTCGCGGCCGAGCAGCGTGTTCGTGTTGGCGATCGGGCCCGGCACGCCGTCGACCCGCAGGTCCGCGGTCGCGACGATCTCGCGGATCACCGGGTCCTGCATCACCACGCGCGCCAGCCGCAGCTGGTCGGTGGCGGTGCTCGTGGTCGAGTCCTCGACGCCGCTGGCGCCGGTGTAGGTGGTGCTGGTCATGCCGAGCGCCGCGGCTTCGCGGTTCATCTTCGCGACAAACGCCTCCTGGCTGCCCGCGTCCCAGCGGGCGAGCAGGCGGGCCACGTTGTTGCCGGACGGGACGAGCATCAGGGCCAGCAGGTCCCGCTCGCCGATCCGGCGGCCCGCGCGCACCGGCGCGCTCGATTCCTCGGCCGAGCCCGCCTCGGCCTCGGCCTGCTCGTCGACGGTGATCTCCGGACCGGCCTCGCCCGGGCGCAGCGGGTGGTCCTTCAGCACCACGTGGGCGGTCATCACCTTCGTGACGCTGGCGATCGGCACCGGTTCCTGCTCGCCGTGGCGGCCCAGCGAGCCCAGGTTCTGCACCTCGGCGCTCGCCTGGCCCGCCTCGGGCCACGGCAGCGGCAGGTCGACGACCGGGCGGGCGGCGATCGCGCGCCCGGCGGTCTCGGGCGGGAACACGACCCAGCAGGCGGCGGCGAGCGCCACGGCCGCGGCGGTGGCGAGGCCGCCGGCGACGGGTGGGATGCGGGGACGGGCCATCGGTCTCCTCCGGGTGCCGGGTGCGCTCGGGGAAGCGCACACCGGTCACTCTGTCCGGAGAAGATCGCCGGCCCGTCGGGGTTGTTCGACAGGTCTGGATCAGAAATGTCCCGGTTGTGTCCCGGAACCGGTCACGTCGACCGCTGGACGCAGTAGATGCCCAGGCCGAGCGCGGTGACGACGTACTGGC
This sequence comes from Amycolatopsis sp. CA-128772, assembly GCF_002904295.1. Taxonomy (GTDB): domain Bacteria; phylum Actinomycetota; class Actinomycetes; order Mycobacteriales; family Pseudonocardiaceae; genus Amycolatopsis. Next base: position 78,273 of record NZ_PPHG01000023.1, on the reverse strand, counting down.
AGATGTGTGACGCGTGCGCCTGGTCGCTCTGCGTGCAGGAGACGGGCATGCCGAAGAGGTCGACCGAGCAGTAGGCGTAGAACTGGGTGGTGCTGCCGGGCACCGTGTCCGCCGAGGCCGGCGCCGCCGTGGCGACCACCGCGGAAACCGTGAGCGCCGCGGCCGCCGCCCAGGAAGCGATTCGGGTCTTCATCGTGCTCTCCTTCCGCAAACTTTCCCCCGCCGTCAAGGGGTTCACCGGGCAGAATTCCCCGTCCCGCACGCCCCCAGCGCGGCGTCACCGGAAAGTGTTCACGGGGGACTGCGTTCACGTACATGATCAATGTTCATCCTGTTGACTGATTCCGGGGCGGTGTCCTATAAAGGAAACGTCCGGGTGTCCGCCGCAACACCTCCGCTGTTCCCGTTTCCGGAGGCCGTCGGTGTCCCTGCGAAAATCCGTTTTCCTCGGCGTGATCACCATTTCCGCCGCTGCCGCCGTGATCGCCTTCGGCAGCCCGGTCACCGCGCGGGCCGCGGCGGTGAACCTCTCCGCCGCCTTCGCGCAGACATCGGTCTGGACCACTGGCTACGGCGGCGGCTACACGCTCACCAACCGCGGCGACGCGGCCGCCACCGGCTGGACCGTGGAGTTCGACCTGCCCGCCGGTTCGGCGGTGAGCAGCTCGTGGAGCGCGGTGCGGACGCAGGCCGGGCCGCACTACCGGTTCACCAACGCGGGCTTCAACGGCACGATCGCCCCGGGCGCCACCGCGACCTTCGGGTTCAACGTCGCCGGCACCGGCCGGCCGGTCGCGTGCACGGTGAACGGCGTCCCGTGCGATGGCGGCGGCCAGGCGACGACGACCCCCACCACCACTGCTTCGCCCCCGTCGACCACCACCACTCCCCCGCCCACGGGTGACGTCGTCGACGTCTCCACGGCCGCCCAGCTGCAGGCGGCCCTGGCCGGCGCGACCCCCGGCCAGGCGATCCGGCTCGCGGCGGGCACCTACCGCGGCTCGTTCGTCACGACGAAGGCCGGCACGGCGGCCCGGCCGATCCGGCTGTCCGGCCCGGCGGACGCGGTGCTGATCAACGACGGCCCGGCCGGCGAGGCCCCGAGCTGCCCGGGGCCGACGGCCGGCTGGGATTCCGGCTACGGCCTGTGGCTCTCCGGTGCGCCGTACTGGACGTTGAGCGGGTTCACCGTGCAGGAGTCGAAGAAGGGCATCGTCGCGGACGACTCGCCGCACACGACGATCGACGGCGTCACGGTCCACCACATCGACGAGGAGGCGGTGCACTTCCGCCGTTCGTCGGCCGACAGCGTGCTGAAGAACTCCACGATCAGCTACACCGGGCTGGTGCAGCCGGGCTACGGCGAGGGCGTCTACCTCGGGTCGGCCAACTCGAACTGGGGCTGCCACGGCAACTCCGGCGGCGTCGACCGCGGCGACCGCATCCAGGTGCTGGACAACCACATCGGCCCGTTCGTCGCGGCCGAGCCGATCGACGTCAAGGAAGGCACCTTCGACGGCCTGATCCGCGGCAACACGTTCGACGGCCGCGGCATCAGCGGCCAGAACTCGGCCGACTCCTGGATCGACGTGAAGGGCATCGGCTACACGATCGAGGGCAACACGGGCACGTTCGCCCCGCCGGGCACGTTCGCCAACGGGTACGAGAACCACAACCCGAGCACGAGCCCGTCGTTCGACAACGGGTGCGGCAACGTCTGGCGCGCCAACCGGTCCGACCTCGGCGGCGTGGGCGAATACGCGATCAAGATCAGCTCGGTGTCGAAGTGCGCGGCGAGGCCGAACGTGGTCTACGCCTCGAACACGGTGACGAACGCCCGATCGGGGCTGACGAACGTCCCGGTCACGCCGTGAGGAGCTCCGGGGCCGGGAAACCGGCCCCGGGGCTCACGGCACGATCGCGTCGACGTACCCGCCGTCCACCCGCACCGCCGCGCCCGTCGTCGCCGAGGCGAACGGGGAACTGAGGTACACCACCAGGTTCGCGATCTCGGCCGGCTCGATCAGCCGCTGCAGCAGCGACTGCGGGCGGTGCTGCTTCATGAACTCCCGCTGCGCCTCGTCCCACGGCAGGTCCTTGTCCACCAGCTCGTAGACGAAGTCCTCGACGCCGCCGGTGTGCGTCGGGCCCGCGATCACCGCGTTCACCGTGACCCCGGTTCCGGCCGCGTGCTTGGCGAATCCGCGGGACACACCGAGCAACGCCGTCTTCGACACTCCATAGTGGATCATCTCGGCCGGGATGACGATCGCCGAATCGCTGGCGATGTACTGGATGCGGCCCCACCCTCGCTCGGTCATGCCCGGCAGGTACGCGCGGGTGAGGCGGACCGCCGCCAGGACGTTGACCTCGAAGTAGCGGCGCCAGTCCGCGTCCGTGATGTCCAGGGGCTCCTGGGCGCCGAAGATGCCGAGGTTGTTGACCAGGATGTCGGCGTCCGGCACCTCCTCGACCACCTGGGCCGCGCCGGCCTCCTCCGAGACGTCGCCCGGGGCCGGCAGGAAGTCCGCGTCCGGCACGTCCTCGCGCAGCCGCGCGATGGCCTTGTGGACGCCGGTTTCGCTCCGGCCGTTGATCGCCACCCGCGCGCCCGCCGCCGCCAGGCCGGTCGCGATCGCCGCGCCGATGCCCTGGGTGGAGCCGGTGACCAGTGCCGTCTTCCCGCTCAGGTCGACCCGCATCGTGAAAGCCCTTTCCTCGCCGCCGTGGCTCCCCCGGCCGATTCAAGCACAGCTCGGCGGAGCCCACCGGCTGGAAATCCGGTTGCCCGCTCCCGCCGGTCGCGGCCACGATCGGGCCATGACCACGCACCGCACCCCGCTCCTGCCGACCGTGGCCGCGACCGCCGCGCCGGCCCGGCAGCAGCGCTGCCGTCCGCGGGGGTCGATCACCCCGGCGCCGTGAGCGCCGCGCTGCTCGCCGGCCTGGTCGCCGGCTACGGCATCGCCATCCCGGTCGGCGCCGTCGGGACCTACCTCGTCGCCCTCACCGCCCGCACCTCGTTCCGGACCGGCCTGGCCGCCGCCCTCGGCATCGCGACCGCCGACGGCGTGTACGCCCTGGTCGCCGTGCTCGGCGGCGCCGCGATCGCGGGCGTCGTCGCGCCCGTGGCCGGGCCGCTGCGGCTGGTCTCGGCCGCGGTCCTGATCGCGCTGGCGGCCCTCGGCGCCGTCCGCGCGATCCGGTCCCACCGAGAGGCCACCGCACGGGCCGTGACGCCGCTCGCGCCCGGCCGCGCCTACGTCAGCCTGCTGGGCATCACGCTCGTCAACCCGGCCACCGTCGTGTACTTCACGGCGCTGGTCGTCGGCGGCCGCGCCGGCGCGGAGGTCCCGGTGCCCGACCAGGCGGTGTTCGTGCTCGCCGCGTTCGCCGCCTCGGCGAGCTGGCAGGCCGCCCTGGCCGGCGGCGGGGCCCTGCTCGGCCGGGTCCTGACCGGGCCGCGGGGCCGGCTCGTGACGGCGCTCGCCTCCAGCGCGGTGATCACCGCCCTCGCCGTCCGGCTTGTCCTCACCTGACGCGGAAAGCGTTGTCCTGTAACGGTTTGTCCGGTTCGCCGGCGCACACCGGAAGACGTCCGGCGCCCGTGCGCCCGGTTAGCGTCGAGGTGAGGGGAACGCGGGAGGTGGCCATGACGATGCCGATGCCGACGTCGGGCTGGGACACCGCGGGCGCGGTGCTGCTGGTGCTGTGGGCGCTGGCGATGGGGACGGCAGTGGGCGTGCTCGCCTACGCCAACCGCCGGCCGGTGCGGCTCCGGGTGTACCGCGGCGCGCTGGGGGTGGTCGCCGTCGGCGTCCTCGGGCAGCTCGGGCACGTCCAGGAGCACGTCGCCCAGGCCGGGTACTGGCTCGGCCACCCGAACGCCCCGGCGTGGATGACGCCGTGGGGCGCCGGGCTGGCGGCCGGGCTGCAGCAGGCCCTCCCGGACCGGCCGGCGTTCGGGATGGAACTGCTGCACCTCACCGGCAACTTCCTGTTCCTGGCCGGCCTGGCGGGCGTCATGGTGCTCACCCGCCGCGCCCGGGGCACCCGCACCCGCCGCTGGGCGAAGATGGGCGTCTGGATGCAGGGCCTGCACGGGCTGGAGCACCTGGTCCTGACGCTGTCGGTCGCGTTCGGTGCGCCCCGGGCGATCGGGCTGTCCACGTTCTTCGGGCTCGTGGACCCCGGCCCGGGGCTGACCACCTACCGCGTCTGGTGGCACTTCACCGCGAACGTCGCCGGCTCGATCATCTTCGGGCTCGCGCTGTACCACCTGTGGCGCGAACGGCGGGCGATCCGCGCCACCTTCGTGCTCCAGCCGCTGCCCGCGGTCACCGGCCGGGCGGCGTGACGCAGGTCAGCGTCGGCACCGCCCAGTCGGCGTGGTCCTGCCCGTTGCCGTCGCCGCCGTCGGACACCAGCAGGTCGAGCACCTGGGCCCCGGTGACGTCGACGTCGACCGGCACCGCCGCCTGCCCGCCGCGGACCACCGGCGTCGTCACTTTCGTGATGCCGTCGGCGGCGACGCTGAAGCTGACGCTGCCGCCGGTGCCGGTTTCGCCGTCGACCCCCACCGAAGCCGTGAACCGGGTGCACGAGCCGGCCAGATAGAGCTGCACGTCGCTCGCCGCGTGGGCGCCGAGGCCCTTGGCGTAGGCGACCCCGCCGATGGTCATCGGCTTGCCGTCGCCCGCGTTCGCTTCGCCGTTGCTCGTGTCGCGTTCGACCGGGCCCCAGCCGTTCGTCGCGGTGAGGAACGGCAGCGAGCTCACCGCCACCTGGCCCGCGGGCGGCGCCGGGGGAACGGCCCCCACGATCCGTTCGCCGGTGACCGAACCCGCGCGGCCCGCCTGCCGGTAGGCCACCGCGACCTCCAGCGCGGCTGTATCCACAGTAGACGGAGGCGTCACCGTCCAGGAGAACGTCGCCGCCTTCCCGCCGTCGATCCGCGGGACCGACGGCGGCGACGCGGCGCCGATCGTCCACCCGGCCGGCGCGGTGAGGGCCAGCTTGACGTCGAACGCCGGCGGCGCGCCCGCCGGGACCCGCACGGTCGCCGACGCGGTGAACGCCTGTCCGCCCGATGCCGTGTCCGGCGCGGTCAGCGCCACCGCGGCGGTGGGCGCCGGCGGCATCGCGTACCGCACGGGGTCGTAGCCGGGCGAAGCGTTCTGCCGGACGGTCAGCGGCGAGCGGTAGCTGCCGTAGTTCGTCCACTCGATCTTGCCGAGCCCGCCGGTGCTGCCGTCGAGGTTCCACACCGCGACGGCGATCGTGTTGTGCCCGTCCGGGTTCAGGATCCCGTTCGGGATCGGGAAGCTGTGCTGCGGCCCGAGGTAGTTGACGTACTGGCCGAGCTGCCAGCCGTTGACGAACACCAGCGCGCGGTACTGCCGCGCCGGGTCGTCGGTGATGGTCAGGCCGAGCGAGGTGTCCTGGCCGCGCGGAAGGTCCAGATCCGCCGTGGTGCGGTACCACGAGACCCCGGGGGTGGCGTCCTTCGCCGGGAGCGACGCCGGAGCCCAGCCGCGGTCCGGGAAGCCGGGCAGCGACCAGCCCGCGCGTTCGCCGTACAGCCCGCCGGTGTTGAGCGGCCCGCGGACCGGGTCCAGGCCGGTTTCGCCACCGCGGACGCCCTGCAGCCGCCAGGTCACCGACGTCAGCGGGGTGCCGGTCAGCCGCGCCGCGGTGAGCCCGCGGGCGGCCTTGTTCCCGTTGCTGGCGCCGTAGTCCTCTTCGTGGCCCATGTTCACGGTCAGCACGGAGATCTCGTTGTCGCCCTGGTGCAGCGCCCCCGCCGGGAAGGTGAACGTGTGCTGCGGGCTGGTCGAGCTGCCGAGGAAGACGCCGTTGAGCCACGCCGAGAACGCGCCCGCCGGGCCGCCGCTCTGGCTCGACAGGGTGATCCCGGTCTGCTTCCCATCGCCGGTGAAGTGCCCGCGGTACCAGGTGTTGCCGGTGTGGAAGCCGTAGTCGTCGGCGAACAGGACCGGTTTCGTGCCGAGCGCGGTCGAGCTGTTGGTGGTGTCCTTGTCCGCCACCGGCCACGCCGAGTCGTCGAACGCGGGCCGGCTCTCCGGGGACTCCTGCTGGTGCTTCCAGCCGGTCAGCGCGGGCAGGGCGACGGCCTTCGCGACCGGGGCGGTTCCGGCGAGACCGCCACTGGACGTCGGCTGCGCCGGCACCCAGGACCCGTTCCACAGCACCGCTTTCGCCGTGCTGAACACCTCGAAACCGCCGTCGGTCCCGGTGTCGCCGGTCAGCGACAGCAGCCCGTACTGCCCGGCCGCGGTCCGGATTAGGTGGGTGCCGCGGACCAGCACCGGGCCGGTCGCGGTGTCCTGGCGCCAGAACGTCGCCGCCGTCGCCTTGTCGGCGAGCAGCAGGAGCAGCGGGCGCGCGCCGGGCGCGGTGACGAGCACCCGGGCCAGGCCGTCGTGGGTGTAGTTCAGCCGCAGGTCGCCGCGGGCGGCGTCCCAGGTGCTCGTCGCGGCGCCGCCGAGGACCTGCACCGCCGGCTGCTTCGCGAACCGCAGGACGGTCTCCCCCGGTCCGCCGTGGTCGCCGTAGAGCACCGCGACGTCACGGTCGCCGATGGCGGCGTTCGTCAGGATCTCCGACGTCGAGTACTGCATCCGGGTGGCGCCGAGGTCGTAGCCGGCGACGAGGATCTTCGACTGCCGCCCGTTCAGCGTGAGGCCGGTGCCGGGCTGCTGCGGCACGACCGGGTAGTAGTCGGTGCTGCCGGCCAGCAGGTCGACGGCGTCCACCACGACGAACGCGCCGTTCGCCTGCGCGTTCTTCTGCCCGGTGACGACGATCTTCAGCGTGTGCGGCCCGGCGGGCAGGTCCCGCACCTCGTAGCCGGTGATCTGGTTCTGCTTGCCCGCCGCGTAGAGGTCGGCCGAAGTCACCTTCGTGCCGTCGAGGTAGACGTCGGCGATGCCGTGGCTCGGGTCCTTCGACGTCACCCACCGGATGCCCGTCCCGGTGAACGGGACGCTCACGCTGTCCCCGGCGATGTTCGAGAACGACTCGGTGTGCTGGTGGTCGCCGCCGGTGTAGTCGACCTCGGGGCCGACGTGGCTCCACGTCCCGGCGTAGCCGACCTCGGCCGCGCGGTCGTCGTAGGTGTAGCCGGCGTGCGCGGCGAGGTCGAGCGCGACGCTGGTGGTGTTCGTGGCGGTCGACGTCGAGTCGCTGTGGCGCAGGGTGTGGAACTGCGTGCGGGTGTCCGGGTTGATCCGGGCGGTGTCGGCGAGCGCCGGGTCGGTCAGCGGCGCGGCGGCCAGCCCGTCGGTCTTGGTCAGCGGGGCGACGGACTGGGTGAAGTAGCCGATCAGCTTGTCCTCGGCGTACTTCGGGTCGAACTGGCGGCCTTCGGTGATCGCGGCGCCGTAGTCGTAGGAGGTGTAGTTCTGCGGGATCGCGCTCCAGCCCCAGGACGTGCCGCCGTGCAGCATGTAGAAGCTCTGGCCGGTGGCGCCCACGGCGATGTTCTGCTTGTAGAAGACGTTCGCGAACTGGTCGTTGATCAGCTGGGCGCACTTCTCGTAGCCGGGGCCGCCCCACGGGTCGAAGGCACCGCCCTGGAATTCCGCGGTGATCAGCGGCTTCCCGGGGACGTGGTCGTAGCTGATGTCCGGCACGCCGTTCCAGCGCGTCGGGTTCGAGCAGTCGAAGCCCTGCGGGTAGGAGTCGGCGGCGTCGACGTCGAGCGCGGCGGCGCCGGCGTTGAAGGTGCCGTTGTTGTTGCCGACCAGAGGGACGGTGATGCCGTCGGCGCGGGCTTTGTCCTCCAGGTGCTGCATGTAGGCGCGGCCGTCGGCGTTGCCGTTGTAGTACTCGTTTTCGACCTGGTAGGCCAGCACGCTGCCGGTGCCGTTCGTGAGCTGGTGGCGCGCGATGATGCGGTCGATCTGCGTCTGCCACTCGTCGGAGTACTTCAGGTAGACCGGGTCGGCGCTGCGGGTGTGGCCGGGCGTAGTCGACAGCCAAGTCGGGAACCCGCCGCCGTCGACCTCGGCGTTGATGTAGGGCCCGGGCCGCGCGATCACGTAGAGCCCGGCCTGCTGCGCCATGTCGAGGAGCTTGTCGAGGTCCCGGACGCCGGTGAAGTCGTAAACGCCCTGGCGCGGGGAGTGGTAGCCCCAGTCGAAGTACAGCGACGTCGAGTTGAAGCCGGCCGCCTTCATCTTCTGGAAGATGTCGAGCCACAGGTCGGGGCTCGGCAGCCGGTAGGAGTGGAACTCGCCGGACCACAGGTAGGTCCGCTTCCCGTCGACCAGGAACGAATAGCCGTCGTAGGTGACGGCGTGGGGGGCCCGCACCGCGGGAGCGGCCGCAGCCGTTGCGGGCACGGCGATTCCGGCGAGGGCGAACAGGACGGAAAGAAGGACGGTGAACAGCATCCGGCGACGGCGGCGCATGCGGGGGCCTCCTGGAGCGGCGGGGACCACAATCGAACACGAACCTTTGCCGATTGCACAGAAGCGGTCAAGATACAACACCAAAATGGATCAGTGCCGACGTTTTGTTAGCGCTAACATTCGGCCGGTGAACGGGTTTCCGGCGCGAAAGTGAGACGTTCCGGCGGTCCACCGGATCAGCGCCGCCGGGTGCTCTCCCGAACCACCAGCTCCGCGGGCACCAGGTGGCGGGCCCCGGCATCGCCGCCCGCCATCCGCTCTTCGAGCAGGCCGAACGTGCGGCGGCCGACCTCGATGAAGTCCTGCCGCACCGTCGTCAGCGGCGGGGTGAAGTACGCGGACTCGGGCACGTCGTCGAACCCGGCGACGTGGACGTCCTCCGGTACCCGGATGCCCGCCTCGGTGAACGCCCGCAGCAGGCCGAGGGCCATCTGGTCGTTGGCCGAGAAGACCGCCTTCAGCCCGCGCTTGCCGACGAGCGCGCGGCCCGCCTCGTAGCCTGAACGCGGGCTCCAGTCGCCGCGGACGACCGCGGGCACCCGCAGGCCGCGGCCTTCCAGGGTCTCCCGCCAGCCGCGTTCCCGGTCGCGGGCCTCCAGCCAGTCCTCCGGGCCGGCCAGGTGCCAGACGGTCCGGTGACCCAGCGACAGCAGGTGCTCGGTGGCGCAGCGGGCGCCGTCGTACTGGTCGACCGAGATCACCGGCACCGGCGCCGCATCGCCGCCGCCCACCGCGACCAGCGGGATGTCCGACGGCGCCGCGTCGAGCGCGCGCCCGGCCGTCACGTGCGGGGCGATCACGACGATCCCCTCCACGGCCTGGCGCCGCAGGCTCTCCACCGCGTCGCCGATCGACGTCCGGCCCGGCCGGGTCACGCTGCAGATCGCGACGCCGTACCCGGCCTCGCGAGCCGCGTTCTCGATGCCGTAGAGGGTGCTCGCCGGGCCGTACAGGTTGGACTCGAGCGCGACCACGCCGAGGGTGCCGGACCGCCCGGTCACCAGCGCCCGCGCGGCGGTGTTGGGCCGGTACCCGAGCTTCTGCACGGCGGCCAGCACGCGTTCACGGGTCTCCGGGCGCACCGGCCCGCTCTCGTTGACCACGCGCGAGACGGTCATGTGCGAGACGCCGGCCATGCCGGCGACGTCGGCCAGGCTCGGCTGGCGGGGCCCCGGCAACGGCACCCTCGTCTGCTCCCCCGGCTTCGCCCGGTCCACCACCCTGGCCCCCTCCACGTCGTACCGCCTCACCCCCGAGACGGTACCGCCGAACCGGCGAGTTCCGGACGCCCCGCGCCGCGTCCGGGACCCCGAGCAGGCCAGAAAGCGCTTTCAAGCTCGTGCGGGCGCCGGGCTTCGCCCCCGGCCGGTTCGTGAGCGCGCGATCACGGCCCGGGAGCTGCTCCCCGGCCTCGTCCGCCGGCGATCAGCGGCTCGGCCGGGCCCGCGGCGCGGTGGATCGCGGCCGGCCGGCCGGGGCCGAGGTCGCGCGGTCGTGGACGAGCGCGCTCAGGTCTCCGGGAACGGGTTCCGCGTAGCCGGCGGACCGGGGCGCGGCGGTGGCCGTCGTGGCCACGCTCGTCGTCAGCACCGGTGGCGGGGGCGGCGCCTGCGCCGGTCCCGGCGGCCGGACCGCCGCGGCCACGGCCAGGATCGCCGCGACCGCGGCGAGGCACGTCCCGGCGAGCAGCAGCGCACTTCGTCGGTCCATACCCGTTGTTGTCCGAAGCGGGCCGTGCCGTTCCCGCGGTGTGGCGTGCGTCTCATCCGGCCGGGCGACCGGGGACGCGGGCGACCGGCGGCGACAACCAGTAGCGTGACCAGAATCGTCGCACGGCTGGACCGGCCCGACCTCACCGCACGGGACCCGAAAGAGGTCTTCGCGCGGCTCTTCGACGAGTACGCCCCTCCCCTGCGCGGTTACCTCGCGGGCCGGGTGGGCGTGCACGTCGCCGACGACCTCGTGGCGGAGACGTTCGTCGTCGCGCTGCGAAGACGGGCGGCCTACGACCCGGCCAAGGCGCCGATCCGCGGCTGGCTCTACGGGATCGCCACCAACCTCCTGCGCAACCACGTGCGCCAGGAGGTCCGCGGGTTCCAGCTGACCGCCAAGGCCGGCGTCGAGGACCGCCCGGCCGAGAACCACGACGCCGCGGTCGCCGGCCGGGTCGACGCGGCGGCGCGCCTGCGCGTGCTCGCCGCCGCCCTCGCCGGACTGTCCGAACAGGACCGGGACGTCCTGCTGCTCACGTCCTGGGCCGGTCTCGAACCGGCCGAAGTCGCCGAGGCGCTCGGCGTCCCCGCCAGCACCGTGCGCTCGCGGCTGCACCGCGTGCGCCACCGCCTCCAGGCCCTGCTCGTCCCCACCGAGGAGAACCAGTGATGAACGAGCTCGACGCGACCCTCGAGCTGCTCCACCGCGACGCCCGCACCGCCCCGGCCGACCTGGCCGCGGCCCGCGCCCGGCTGCTGGCCGAGCTCGACGCCGAGCCGGCCGCGACGGTCGTCCCCCTGCGGCGGCGCCGGTTCGCCCGGCCCGTCGCGGCCGCGGCCGCCGTCGCCGGCGTGGTCGCGGTGACCGCCGTCGTCGTCGTGCGGCAGCACCCGGCGGATCCGCCGCCGGCGGCCGTCCCGCCGGTCCCGTCCGCGGCACCGGTGCCGGTCCCGACGGGGGCGGCCCCGGACATCCGGCTGATGTCGGCGGCGCAGGTGCTGCTGCGGGCGGCGGACCTCACCGTCGGCGCGGCCGACCAGCCCGTCGGGCCCGGGCGGTTCCGGTACGTCGCCGAGCACACCTGGGTGCAGCGCGGCGTCCGGACCGGCGACGGCAGCACGGGGTACACCTACCTGTGGGAGCAGCAGGTGGACCGCTGGATCCCGGCGGACGAGCACGACGTCTGGCAGGAGACGCGCCGGATCCTGCGCACGGGGAAGTTCCTGGGCGGCTCGGTGCCGCAGTCGCAGGCCCCCGAGCCGCCGGTCGACGACACCGACCAGGGCCAGTGGCAGGGCCGCTGCGGGGACTTCTTCCCGGAGGCCAAGCCCCCGAAGAAGTGCGGCGACCCGACGGACTTCGACAGCCCGGCGTTCTACGCGGCCCTTCCGCACGACCCGGCGGCGCTGTACGCGAAGCTGAAGAACCTGACGAAGGGCCGCGGTTCGACGCCGTCGGTGATGTTCCACTTCGGCATCGAAATCCTGCGCGCGGGCCAGATGCCGGCGCCGCTGCGGGCCCAGTGGTACCGGGCGCTGGCGAAGATCCCGGGCATCACGGTCCTGGCGGCGGAGACGAACCTCGACGGCCGCACCGGCGTGGCCCTCGGCCTGGCCGACAGCCACGAGGTCCGCCAGCTGATCATCGACCCGGTGACCGGCGCGTTCATCGGCGAGCGCACGATCGCGGGACCCCAGCCGGACGAGCCGTGGATCAAGCCGGGCACGGAACTCGGCGCCAGCGCGATCACGACGGCGGTCGCCGGCCGCCTCGGCGAAGTACCGCCGAAGTAGGGCAGAGCCCGGGCCGCCCCGGCAGCGAGGCGGCCCGGCTCAGTCCCGGGTGAGGCGCACGCAGCAGAAACCGGGCTGCGGATCCAGCCGCGCCCGCAGGCCGCCGTCGGCCGCGCCGTCGAGCATCCCCTCCACCAGCCCCAGGTTCATCTCGCACACCAGCTGCGTGTGCGTCTCGGCCAGCCGGTGGAACGGGCAGTTGCCGAGAAGCACCTCCGCGCCCTCGACACGGGGCTCGAAGCCGTTTTCCTCCAGCGTCCCGACGATGTCCGGCGCGCCGCCGGCCAGCTCCGCCCCGCGCTCGCGGGCGCGGCGGCCCAGTATTTCGCGCGCCGAGCCGCCGGTCCGGTCGGCTTCCTCGACCGCCGCCGCCAGGAGGCCGCCCGCCAGTTCGTAGTGGCGCTCCGGCAGGGACACACTCACCTGGCGGTCCGACCGGCGGTACAGCTTGGCCGGGCGGCCCGCCCCCGGCCCGCTGCGGCCCGTGCGGCGCTCGTGGCCGACCGCCAGCAGCCGCTCCTCCACCAGGCGGTCGAGGTGGAACGCGACCGTCGCGCGGGGCACGCCTAGCGCCGCCGCGACGTCGTCCCGGCTCACCGGTTCCGGGCAGCGGACGACGTACTCGTACAGCCGGCGCCGGGTCGGCTCGTCGAGCGCCGCCACCGCGGCCAGCGCGCCCGCCTGGGTCTCGTACATCTCCGCATTCTAAAACACATACCTGTTGACGAAAACCCCCGGGAGCTTCTAGCGTCGGTTCACCTTGTTTTTAGAAGGAGGCATCCCGTGACCGTCGATCCCGTCAGCGCCCCGGTCCCGCTGCGGCACCTCGGTGTCGTTCACAACCGCGACTCCGTCGACCTGCGCGCGGCGGAGCGCGCGGTCGCCGACCTGCTCCGGGCCCTCGGCAAGGACCCGGCGTCGGAGCACCTCGGCGACACGCCGCGCCGGGTGGCCCACGCCTACGCCGAAATGCTGCAGCCGCGCGACTTCCAGCTGACGACGTTCCCCAACGACGAGGGCTACGACGAGCTCGTGCTGGCCAAGAGCATCCCGGTGCAGTCGCTGTGCGAGCACCACCTGCTGCCCTTCCGCGGTGTCGCGCACGTCGGCTACCTGCCCGGCGAACGGATCCTCGGGCTGTCGAAGCTCGCCCGCGTCGTCGAGATGTTCTCGCGCGACCTGCAGGTGCAGGAACGGCTGACCAAGCAGGTCGCCGACTGGCTGCAGGAGCACCTGGCCCCGAAGGGCGTCGGCGTGGTGATCGAGGCCGAGCACCTGTGCATGTCGCTGCGCGGGGTGCGCGCGAGCGGCGCCCAGACCGTCACGTCGTCGCTGCACGGCCTGCTGCGGGAAGAACCCAAGACGCGGCAGGAGTTCTTCGCGCTGACCGGAGTGATCGCCTGATGGACACCTTCGTCGTCGCCGGCGCCGGCCTGACCGGCGCGAAGGCCGTGGAAACCCTGCGCGCCGAAGGGTTCGGCGGCCGCATCGTGCTCGTCGGCGCCGAGCCGGACCTGCCGTACGAGCGCCCGCCGCTGTCGAAGGGCTACCTGCTCGGCCGGGACGACCGGCCGTCGGTGTTCGTCCACGACGAGAAGTGGTACGCCGACCAGGGCATCGAGCTGCTCACCGGCCGCCGGGTGACGGCTTTGGACCGCGCCGCGCACGAGGTCGAACTCGCCGGCGGTGAACGGATCGGCTACACGAAACTGCTGCTCGCGACCGGAGCATCGCCGCGGCGGCTGCGGGTGCCGGGCAACGACCTCGACGGCGTCCACTACCTGCGCCGGCTCTCCCACGCCGACCGGCTGCGCGACGCGCTGGCCACGGGTGGCCGGGTCGTCGTCGCCGGCGCGGGCTGGATCGGCCTGGAGACCGCCGCGGCCGCCCGGCACCACGGGTGTCCGGTGACGATCGTCGAGCCGGCCGAGAGCCCGCTGCACGCCACGCTCGGGCCGGAGGTGGGCGGGTTCTTCGCCGGCCTGCACCGCCGCCACGGCGTCGAGCTGCGGCTGGGCACCGGGGTCACCGGTTTCGAGGGTGATTCCTCGGTCTCGGCCGTGCTGACCGACGACGGCGAGATCCCGGCCGACGTGGTCGTGGTGGGCATCGGCGCCCGGCCGGAGACGCAGCTGGCCGCCGACGCGGGCCTGGCGGTCGACGACGGCGTCCTGGTCGACGCGGGCCTGCGCACCGAGGACCCGGACGTCTTCGCGGCCGGCGACGTCGCGAGCGTGTGGCAGGAGCGCTACGGCCGGCGCGTCCGCGTGGAGCACTGGGCCGCGGCGACGAACGGCGGCCCGGCGGCGGCCCGGGCGATGCTCGGCCGCGAGGTGGTCCACGACGAGCTGCCGTACTTCTTCTCCGACCAGTACGACGCCGGCATGGCGTTCACCGGCTGGTTTCCGCCCGGCGGCTACGACCGTGTGGTGACCCGCGGCGACGCCGAGGCGTTCCACGCGTTCTGGCTGGCCGGCGGCCGGGTGGTGGCCGGCCTGCACGTCAACCGCTGGGACGAGGGTCTCGACGCGGTGCGCGAGCTGATCCACAGTGGACGGACGGTGGACCCGGACCGGCTCGCCGACCCGGCTCGCCCCCTGACGGACTGAGCGGCGCGGTACGAGCAGGTCATCCGCGGGGATGACCTGCTCGTACCGCCGTCATCGATCGGCAGGGCCGGACCGGGCCACCGTCCACTCCGGACCGGGCTAGTCCGCCCGGCGGTGCCGTCCCCGCCGGGCGCCCGTGAGCGCCCGGACCCGGGTCGCCAGGTCGCCGCGGCGGGCCCGGCGCGCGTACTCCAGCAGCGCCTCCGCCTGTTCCTCCGGCAACCAGCCCTGGTCCGCGCCCGACTCCAGCCGCAGCAGGTGCGTGACCAGCTCGCGTGACTCCTCGTCGTGCTCGCCCGCCAGCTCCGCGAACCGGCGGGCCGCCTCGGCTTCGCCGTCGCACCACGCCGTCATCGCCAGGAGCGTGGCCGTGGCCGTCAGGATGTCGCCGCGGTGGACGCCACCCTCCGCCGCCAGGTGCTCCGCCAGCTGGAAGCTGCGCGTCCCGACCCCGCCGGCCCCTTCCCGGCGCACCGCTTGCGCGAGTGCCCGGATCTGCTGCGTGACATAGTCCCCGCCCGACAACCCCGACATGCCGTCCCCTCTGCCGCGCACGCGAACTGGTGCGTCACCCGACAGGTGTACTCCATCGGCGGCTGGATACGTCGAACGCCCCACCGGTTACGTCCGATCAGGCGCGGATTCAGCCCGATCGTCCCGGTTCCGCCTTCCGCTGGGACATGTACACCGCCGCCGACGTCCGCCGCTCGACGCCGAGCTTGTGCAGGACGGACGAGACGTAGTTCTTCACCGTCTTCTCCGCCAGGAACAGCCGCTCGGCGATCTGGCGGTTGGTCAGGCCCTCCGCGACGAGGTCCAGCACCCGCCGTTCCTGCGGGCTCAGCTGCTCGTAGCGCGGGTCGGGCGCCGCGACGTTCTCGCCACGCAGCTTGTTCATCACCGACGCCGTCAGCGTGGCGTCCAGCAGCGAGCCGCCGCCGGCGACCGTGCGGACCGCCTCGACCAGGGACCGGCCCGACACCTGTTTCAGCATGTAGCCCGCCGCGCCGGCCATGATCGCGCCGAACAGGGCGTCGTCGTCCGAATAGGACGTCAGCATCAGGCAGGCCGGCGGCGGGTCCACGGTGGACCGGATCTCCCGGCAGACCGCCACCCCTTCGCCGTCCGGCAGCCGGACGTCGAGGACGGCCACGTCCGGGCGCGCCTGCGGGATCCGCACCAGCGCCTCGGCCGCCGTCCCGGCCTCCCCCACGATTTCGATGTCGGTCTCCGGCTCGAAGACGGTCTTCAGCCCGGTCCGGACCAGTTCGTGGTCGTCCAGCAGGAACACCGCGATCGTCATCGTCCACCTCCCTGCTCGCCGGTCATCGCCGGCAGGTCCGCCGTCCATTCCAGCCGGGAGCCGCCGTCCCCGGCGGACGCCAGCACGCAGTGGCCGCCCCACCGGGCCGCCCGCGCGGCCAGGTTGGCCAGCCCGCTGATCCGGCCCGCCTCGGCCGGCGGCCCGCCGCCGTCGTCGCGCACGACCAGCGTGAGCCGGCGGCCGAACCGGTCCACGGTGACCTCCACCGACGACGACTTCGCATCGGCGTGCCGCGCCACGTTCGTCAGCGCTTCCCGCAGTGTCGCGATCAAGTCGGAGCGGACCGCGTCCGGCACCGCGGCGTCCAGCGGCCCGTCGAAGCCGACGCGCGGCTCGAAGCCGAGCGCGTCGCGCGCGTCGACGGCCACCCGCAGCAGTTCCGCGCGGAGGCTGCCCTGCGCCTGCGCGGGGGCCTGCAGCGAAAAGATGCTGTTGCGGATCTCGCGGATCGTGCCGTCGAGGTCCTGGGCGAACCCGGCGACCCGCGTGGCGACCCCCGGGTCGGCGATCAGCCTGCTGACGCCCTCCAGCCCGAGCCCGGTCGCGAACAGCCGCTGGATCACCAGGTCGTGCAGGTCGCGGGCGATCCGGTCGCGGTCGGAGAACACCGCCAGCTGCTGGCGCGCGTCCTGCGCCCGGGAGAACTCGACGGCCAGCGCGGCGTGCCCGGCGAACGTCTCGGCCAGCTGGACGTCGGAGTCGGTGAACGGCGACCGGTCGCGGAACTTGGCCACCACCAGCACCCCGAGGGTCTCCTCGCCGACCATCAGCGGCACCGAGATGGCCGAGTCCAGGTCCTTGATCATCGCCGGCATCGGCCCGGCGTGGTTGCGCTGCTGCTCCTGCACGTGCTCGCCGTAGTCGCGGACCACGACCGGGCGCCGGGTGCTGAACGCCATCCCGGTGGCGGTGCCTTCGGTCGGCACGGTCAGCCCGGTGAGCCGGTCGGCGTCCTCCCCCGGCGGCTCGACGACGTCGAACACGAGCCGTCCCGGGCCGTCGGGCCGCGCGATCGCGCCCGCCGTCCCGCCGGCGACGACGCGGGCGCGTTCGGCGACCAGCCGCAGCGTGGCTCGCAGGTCCTGCGCGGCGAGCAGGGCGCGGGTGACGTCGTAGGACGCCTCGAGCCAGCGTTCGCGGCGGCGCATCTGGTCGACGAGCAGGGCCTTTTCGACGGCCATCCCGGTGGCCGCGGTGACGGCGCCGAGCACCTCGCGCTCGCGGCGGCCGAACTCCCGGCCGGCGCCGGGTTCGAGGGTGAGCGTCCCGAAGGTCTGCGCCCCGGCCCGGATCGGCAGCTGCACCGCGCCCGCGCCGAGCGGGCCCCGGCCGTACTCGGCGACGCCGCTCTCGGCCAGGTCCAGCCGGCCGCGC
This sequence comes from Amycolatopsis sp. CA-128772, assembly GCF_002904295.1. Classification (GTDB taxonomy): domain Bacteria; phylum Actinomycetota; class Actinomycetes; order Mycobacteriales; family Pseudonocardiaceae; genus Amycolatopsis. Next base: position 61,025 of record NZ_PPHG01000023.1, on the reverse strand, counting down.
CGGGCGCCGAGCAGTTCGCAGGTCGCGGTGACCGCGCGGGTCAGCAACGCCGGCAGGTCCAGCTCGCGGGCGATGCCGCCCACCGCCGCGAGGATCGCCGGCATGCTGATTTCGTCCGCCACGTCCCGTCGACTCCGCTGGCTCCGCGCGAATCCCGGGCCTGCCCCGGGCCGTCAAGGGTCCCACAGGTCACTGCCCGTGCCGGCCCCATCGGGTTCGTCCATCCGGTGGGTCGATGGCGGGACCCATCCCGTTACGGATGCCGCGCAATCACTCCGCGTGACACGCGATGCGGTGCCCGCTGATCGTCTCGGCGGGCACGCGCAGGAAGCGGTGACCGGCCCGGACGGCCCCCGGGCACCCGCAGGAGGTGTCGCCGAAGTCGACGACGCCGGATTCGGCGGCGCGGCCCAGCAGGCTGACGTACCAGCCGGCGCCGGTGTCGGCGAACTCGTCGGCTTCGAAGGCGACGACGGCGTCGCGCGCGCCCGCGTACAGCGGGCTGCCGGCCGGCACGGCGAACACCACGGCGTCGTCGACCACCGTGAAGCGCACCGGGCGGACGGCGGGCATCGCCCGGTGGGTGAAGATCACCCGGCCGAGGCTCGCCGTCCGGAGCAAGGCGAGGCACTGCTGCCGGTCCAGCAGCAGCCCGAAGCCCACGTCGTCCACCATCGCGTCCCTGTGTTTCTCCTGTGAATAATCCCCGGCCACCAGCGTGATCGGTACGCCGTGTCCCCCGATAGGGCCGTTCGGCCCGGCCGCCCGCACCGGCGGCGGGCAGACACACCCCGGTGCCGGTCACCAGGGCCGGAAGACCCGGTTTTCCATGGTCACCCGGCCGGTGCGGCGGCCACGCGGAGTCACTTAGCGTCGTGACCGTCCGTTGCCGGAGGCGGGAAGAAGGGGGTGAGGCCGGATGACGCCGCATTCCACCGAGGGTGGTCCCGCGCCCACGGTGACGTTCTCCCTCGACCCGCTGCTCGTCCGGTCGGCGGTGCAGGGCAACCGCGCCGCGGTCGCCGGGCTGCTCCGCGCGCTGCGGCCGATGGTGTACCGCTACTGCCTGGGCCGGCTCCGCACGTGGCAGGACGGTTCGTCCGACGCCGAGGACTGCGCGCAGGACGTGCTCCTCGCGATCGTCCGGGCGCTGCCCGGGTACGCCAGGGGCGCCGACGGGTTCCTGCCGTTCGTCTTCGGCATCGCCGCGCACAAGGTCGCCGACTTCCACCGCCGCCGGGCGCGCGACCGCACCAGCCCGGTCGCCGAGCCGCCCGCGGACCGCGACGGCGGCGCGGACCCCACGGGCGAAGCGGCCGAGCGGTCGGCGGCGCTGGACTGGTCGGCCGGGCTGCTCGACACGCTCCCGCCGCGCCAGCGCGAAATCCTCGTCCTGCGCATCATCCTCGGCCTGACGGCGGAGGAGACGGCCGCCGCGGTCGGCCTCGCCAGCGCCGGCGCGGTCCGCGTCGCCCAGCACCGCGCCTTGACCACGCTGCGGCAGCTGCTGGCGGGAACTCCGGCGACATCCTGAAAACCGGAGCCGGTTTCGGCGGTTCGCGGGCGTGAATGACCGCCATCAACGCATTCCCCGGCCATTTACCCGCGCTTCCGGACCGTGGGCATTCGCCGGGTCTCACTCAGGCATACGGCTGCCGGTTCAGTTCGGTTCAAACTTTTTTCCGCGACCACCCCGAACAGGGTAAATCTCCAGGTCAGCGGCCGGTTCGGTGACGGAAACGCGAACCTGGCCTGACGGTTCGTGACGACGGAAAAGAACTTCTTGCCCGGTGTCAAATGCCCGTGTAGGTTGCATAACGGAACGATAACCAGCCGGTTGACGGCGCGGCCACGGGCAGGTGAGCCGCGCGACCACTGATGTCGGGTCAGTGGACCAGCCGGGTGTCGTTCCTGCCGACGCAACCCATTGCCAGAACTTCGCGCACGGACCCCGCCTGACCGCCGGCGAGCCTGGGGCTCGCACCCGGTCGACAGCCGTGCGCGCCCGCCAGCCCGACATCCGGAGGATCTTCCCATGTCCCGCACCCAAGGACGGCATCGGCTGTCCCGCCGCACGAAGATCGCGACCGGCGGTCTCGCCCTCGCGATCGCGGTCGGCGGCATCGTCGTCGCGACGACCACCGGCAACACCGGTGAAGCGAGCGCCGACGAAGCGAACCCCGCCTTCTTCGTCGACATCCTGAAGGTGAAGCCGAACCAGTTCGACCCGCGCCCGGTCACCGGGGCGTCGACCGGCACGTTCACCGTCGACTGCGGCCGCAACGAGAACCAGCACTTCAACCCGGACAACTTCATCGCCCAGCCGGGCGTCCGCAACGGCGCCCAGCACCTGCACGACTACGTCGGCAACCTCTCGGCCAACGCCGACTCGAACAACAAGAGCCTGGTCAAGGCGGGCACCACCTGCCGCAACGGCGACAAGTCCGCCTACTTCTGGCCGGTCGTGCGCATCGACACCGGCGAGGAGGAGAAGAACGAGCCCGCCAAGGCCCCCGACGGCGACCGGGCGCAGGCCGACCGGGAGAGCAAGACCGCCCAGGTGGCCTGCCCGGACGTGGCCAGCAAGCTGACCGACATCCCCGACCAGGCCATGGCCGAGGTCGACAGCAACCTCGACCAGCTCGACGGCCAGGCCGACGAAGCCAACCAGCGCATCGCTGCGACGCAGGGCCAGGGCGGCCCGGACTTCGTGCGCAACGCCATCCTGAACCCGCTCAAGGATCGCCGCGCCGCGATCATCGACCGGATCGCCACCGCGATCGGCCGGTTCGCGCCGAAGCCCGGTGACCTCGGCGGGCTCGCCCCGTGCGCGACCAAGCCGGGCAAGGACACCGGCACGCCGACGCCGCCGCCGTCCACCACCGCCGGCGGCGCGCTGCCGGGCCAGGACGAGAACAACGAGCTGCCCGGCAACGACGGTCAGATCCTGCGGCCGCAGCGGGTGCAGATCACCTTCCGCGGCAGCCCGGTCGGCAAGGTCGTCGCGATGCCGCGCTTCCTGCGCGTGCTCTACGGCGACGCGAAGGTGTCGACGAACGGGCCGGCCAACGCCAAGGCGAGCTGGACCTGCACCGGCTTCGAGAACCGCGTCACCGACAAGTACCCGATCTGCCCGCAGGGCAGCAAGGTCAAGCGCATCCACACGTTCCCGAGCTGCTGGGACGGCAAGAACACCGACAGCGCCAACCACCGGACGCACATCGTGTTCCCGGACCAGTCCGGCCGGTGCGCCAAGGGGTTCAAGGCCGTGCCGCAGCTGCAGATCTCGCTGACCTACGACATCCCGCACGACATCCAGGTGAAGAAGCAGTACAAAGTGGACGCTTTCCCGCAGGAGAAGCACAACCCGGGTTCCGACCACGACGACTTCGCCAACGTGATGTCGCAGCGGATCATGAACGGGCTGGTCAACTGCGTGAACCGCGGGCGGACCTGCCGGGCCTGACCACTTCGGACGCCCCTTCGAGCGCCCCGTCACCCCTCGTGGGTGGCGGGGCGTTCGTGCGTGCGTCACCCGGGCTCCCGTGGGTTTCGCACATCCCCGCCCGTGCACAACTCCGGAGCCCGGGTGTGCGGATCGCACTTTTGAAGACGTCAGAGTGCACCCCCGGACCACAAACTTGTTCACGTCACCCCGTCCCGGAATCCACACCGGAGACCCGACCCAGCAGGAGGAAACCTTGATCTCGTCCTTCGAGCGCCCCACCGCCGCCGTCGTCCACAACCGCGCCGTGGTCCACAACCGCGCCGTCGTCCACAACCGCGCGGTGGTCCACAACCGGGCCGTCGTCCACAACCGCGCTTCGGCGAAGTAGCCCGCCCGCTCTTCCGCCCGGCCCGTGCCGCGGCCCCGCCCCGGGGCCGCGGCACGCCCGTATCCGACCAAGGGGGTCCGCCATGCCGTCCGACGACGTCCGCCTGGAACTGACCGGGATCGAGGTGCACGACCTCGAACCGGCGCTGTGCCTGCTCATCACGCCGAACGGCGGCCAGTACCGGATCACCGCGCCCACCGGGGAGTTCCGCGCGTGGCTCGCGCGCTGCGACGGCACCCGCACCCGCGCGCAGCTGCTGTCCGGAGTGGACCCCGCCTACGCGGAAGTGCTCGACGTCCTCGCCGAGGACGGCAGCCTCCGCCCCACCGCGGACCGCGCCGGCGCCCGGACCCCCGCCTCGACGACCGTGCTCATCGCCGGCACACCCGAGTTCACCGTGCCGCTCGCGCGGATCCTCGCACCGGCGGGCTACGCGCGGGTCGAAACCCTTTCCGACTTCGACGGCCGCCCCTTCCCCGCCGACCCGGCCGACACCGTAGTCGTCGCCGCCTTCACCCACCCGGCGTATTCCGAACTCACCGCCCTCGATGCGTACTGCACGGACCGCGGGCTGCGGCTGCTGCCCTTCCGCTGCGAGCGCGGCCAGGGCCTCGCCGGGCCGGCGATCACCCCCGGCGGCACCGGGCCCGACTTCGCCGACGTGCTCGCCCGGCGCCGCGCGGCGGCCCTCGACCCGCGGGTGGTCGACGCCTTCGCCACCGCGGACCCGCCACCCGGCCGCCGGTTCCGCCCGGGCGACGCCCAGTGGATGCTGACCGTGCTCGCCGTCCAGCTCGACCGCTGGCTCGCCGGCGAACCCGCCGAGACGACCACCGGCGAGCTCGAGCTCGACCCCGCCCGGCTGACCGTGCTGCCCCGGCCCGTGCTGCCGCTGCCGGACCGCCCCCGGCCGGTCGAGCCCCGCGGTCCGCGACCCGACCTGCTCGTCGACGACCGGACCGGCATCGTGACGGCGGTCCACGAACTCCCGCCCGCCCAGGGCATGCCCGCCCGGCTGAAGGTGTGCGCGGTCGACGTCGCGGACATGCGCCGGGTCGTCGGCTGGCCCAACGACCGCCAGGCGTTCGGCACCTCCTGGCACGACTTCGACCTCGCCCGCGACTCCGCGATCGGCGAAGCCGTCGAGCGCTACTGCGGCAGCTGGCTGCCCCCGGAACGCGAACTCCGGCGCGCGAGCTACCGGACGTTGCGCCGCGACGGCGTGCCCGCGCTCGACCCACGCCGGCTGAACCTGTACTCGCCACGGCAGTACGCCACCCCCGGCTTCCCCTTCGAGCCCCTCACGCCCGACACGGAATGCACGTGGCTCGAGGCCTTTTCCCACACCACGGGAGAAGCCGTGTGGGTGCCCGCCTGCCTCGTTTCGCCGGAGGCCGACAGCGGCCGCTTCACCGATCCGCTGATCGCCGGGCTGGCCGGCGGGACCAGCGAAGAGCACGCCGTGACGTCCGGGCTGGAGGAGGTGCTCGAACGCGACGCGACCATGATCTGGTGGGCCAACACCCCGCGGCTGCGCCGGCTGGCGATCCCGGCCGAGCTGCAGGCGCTGATCGCGGACACCACCGGGACCTACGACGTCACGCTGATCCCGCTGGACAACGAATTCGCCGTCCCGATCGTCGCCGCGGCCGTGTTCGACCGCGCCCGGCGCTGGCTCTCGATCGGGTTCGCCACGCGTCCCGACGCGTTCGAGGCGGCCAAGAAGGCGCTGGCCGAAGGGTTCACGCTGCACCACACCTGCCTCGCCCTCGACGACGAGCGTGAGCTCGCCGGGATGCAGGCGGACCTGCCGCACCTGGGCAACCTCAAGCCCTACCGCGCCGACCGCCGCTACCTCGACTCCTACCGCGAAGACTTCGGCGACGTCGTGGACCTGCTGTGCCAGCAGCAGGTCTACCTCGACCCGCGGGCCGCGACGCGGGTGGCGCCGTGGGTGCGCGACCTGCCGGTGCGTTCGTGGGAAGGCCTGCCCGCGCTGGGCGAGCGACGGCTGAAGGCCTACCGGGAACGCGTGGAGGAGCGCGGGTTCGAGGTGCTCAGCGTCGACCTGACCACCCGGGACGTCGCGGCCGCCGGGTTCCGCGCCGCGCACACGATCGTGCCGGGCCTGGTGTCGAACTTCCCCGCCGGGCTCCCGTACTGGGGTGACGGCCGGGTGCGGCGCGCCGCCGTCGACCTCGGCTGGCGGTCCGCGCCGCTGCCCGAGGAGCGGCTGAACACCTTCCCGCTCCCCCACGCGTGAGGACGGCGATGACGGTCACCGAACTGCTCGGCCTGCCCCGCACCCGCGGGCGGCGGCCCCTGGTCGCCGCCCAGGCCGTCGACGCGCTCGGCACGGGGCTGTTCCTGCCGTTCGCCGTCGTGTACTTCCACGCGGCCAAGGGCCTCCCGCTGACCGTGGCCGGCGGGGCGTTGTCGGCCGCCGCGCTGCTGGCGCTGCCCGCGGGCCCGCTCGCGGGGCCGCTGGTCGACCGGCTCGGCGCCCGTCGGGTCGTCGTCATCGCGAACCTGCTGCGGGTGCTGACGTTCGCCGGCTACGTCGTCGCGGGCTCGCTGTGGCAACTGGTCGCCCTGGCCGCCCTCACGTTCTGGGGCGAAGGACTGTTCTGGCCCGCCTCGAGCGCGCTCGTGGCGCAGGTGGCCGACGACGGCCAGCGCGCCCGCTGGTACGCGATGGACCGCGCGCTGCGCAACGTCGGCATCGGCGCCGGCGGACTGGCCGGCGGCGTGCTCGTCGCCTGGGGCGGCACCGGTGGCTACACGGCGATCGTGCTGGCGAACGCGGCGACGTTCCTGGTCGCGGCCGGGCTGGTCGCCTCCTGGCGCGGAGCGGCCGCCGCCCCCGCACCCCCGCCCCGCGAGCCGGCGGCGCGGGCGGGCTACCGGGCCGTGCTCGCCGACCGGGCCTTCCGGCGCGTGCTGGTGACCGTGTTCGTGTTCGCCCTGTGCGACCTGGCTTTCACCGTGCTGCTGTCGGCGTACGTGATCGACACCCTCGACCTGCCGTCGTGGCAGCCGGGCCTGCTGTTCGCCCTCAACACGGTGCTGGTGGTGGCCGGGCAGACGGTGGTGGCGAGCCGCCTGGAGGGCCGCGGCCGGCCCCGGGTGCTGCAGGTCGCGGCCGCGGTGTGGGCGCTGTCGTTCGTGCTGTTCGCGGTGGTGCCGTCGGCGGTGCCCGGCGTGGCGATCGCCGTGCTCACGGTGGCGACCGCGGTGTTCACCGCCGCGGAACTGCTGCAGGCGCCGACGAGCAGCGCGCTCACCGTCGCGCTGGCTCCGCCGCACCTGCGCGGGCGCTACTTCGGGCTGGAGGAACTGCTGTGGGGCGCCGCCCGCGTCATCGCGCCGGTGACGTTCACCGCGCTGCTGGCCGGGAGCGCGCTGCTACCGTGGCTCGTGCTCGCCGGGTGCTGCGGGCTCGCGTTCACCGTCCTCGCCGGACTGAAGCCGGTGACGGCGGTGGTGGCCGAAGCGAAGGAGCCGGCGGGTGCGTGACCGGTGGGACGAACTGGCGGACGCGTACCTGTCGGTCTACCGCGAGCCGCCGTACGGCGAGAACGCCGCCGACGCCGCCCGCTTCCGCGAAACGGTGGTGGCGCACGCGCGGCTGCCGGGGTTCGCGGTGGCGACGGTCCGCGACGGCGACGCGCTCGGCGGGTTCGCCTACGGCGTCGGACACGAACCCGGCTGGTGGCACCCGGCCGCCGCGACGCCGGCGCCCGGGTGGCTCGCCGCGGGTCCGCTGTTCTACGTCTACGAGCTCGCCGTCCTGCCGGGCCTGCGCGGGCGCGGGCACGGCGGCGGGTTGCTGCGTGACCTGCTGGCCGGGCGGCCCGAGCCGTTCGCGGTGCTCGCGGCCGCGCCCGCGGCCCCGGCGTACGCGATGTACCTGCGCTGGGGCTGGGAACGGGTCGGGTCCCTCACGCCCGGCCCGGCGCTGCTGGCCCGGCCCCTCGACGTTCGCGCGGGAAAGCACGGCTGAGCCGCGAACGGCCCCTGCCCGGGGATGGTGGGCAGGGGCCGGTTCCGCGGTGAGGCGGTGGAAAACGCCTGCGGCGGGGTCAGCGGGTCAGTGGTTCAGTGGTTCACCTTGAACCACGGCTGCGACCAGCCGAGGTAGGTCTGGCCCCACTTGCTCTTGATCTGCGCGATGGTCGTCTCGGTGTAGCTGCCGTAGCCGTTGATGTCGTTCGACAGGAACTTGCCGCCGCCGATCGAAATCATCGTGTGCCCGGCGCCGCTGCTCTTGAAGAACGCGAGCCCGCCGGCCGGGACCTGGTAGTCACCCGGGTGCTTGAACGACGCCGGGATCTGCGTCCAGTGGACGTAGGCCGTCTCCGAGCCCGAGGCGGACCAGCCGTAGTTCTGCGCGTTGATCCGGTCGCACCAGCCCTCGTAGGAGTCGAGGTCGCCGGTGTGGATGCGGGACTTCGCCTTGGTGACCGCTTCGGCGCAGGTGTTCGGGTCGCCGGTGCCCGCGGTGGAGCAGGTCAGCGTCGAACCGGCGCAGTCCGGCGCGACCCGGCCGTCGGAGCCGGTGTAGACGTAGGCGTCGCTGACGTAGCCGTTGCCCACCTTGTCCCAGATGTCCGAGGTGCCGTACTTGCCGTCGACCGTCGAGCCGTTGGTCTGGCAGCTGATGGTCACCGCGGTGCCGTCGGCGATCGAGCCGACGGCGCTCCCGCTCGCGCTCGGGGTGGCCCGCACGGTCAGCGCGGCGCCCGAGTCGGTGTGCACCGTGCCCGACGCCGCGAAGGCCGGGCTCGCCCCGACGACCGCGATCGCCGTGGCGATACCGGCCACCCCGGCCACCCGCTTCAGGATCCCCATGTTCATTCTTCCGTCCTCCAGTTTCGGTGTGGGGACAGCATGGGGACCGCCGGTACAAGGGCCGTACAAACCGTGGCCGGATTTGTGGAGATGCGGCAAAGCGGACGAAACCCCGCCATGGTCGCGGGGTTTCGCCCGTTTTCAGGCCAGATATTCCGCGGCGGCGCGCAGACTGACCCAGGAACCGCTGAACGTGTCGATCCGCGGGCCGTCGCCGGCGGGCCCCGGCACGCCGGTTTCCACCCGGATGAACTCCACGGTGGACAACGCGGCCAGCAGGTCCCGCACCCGCGGGTGCCGGTGCGCCTCCCGCGTGACCACGACGACGCTGCGGAAGCCCCGCGCCGCTTCGAGTACCGCCTCGGCGTCGTCCGGCGTCGCGGTCATCGCCCGCGTCCCCGGCACCAGCTCGGCCAGGTGCGCGCCGAGGCCCCACGGCATCGGCCCGGCGGCGATGGTCGGCTCGGTCTGGACGTCGACCACCAGCGGCGGCCCGGCCAGCCGCGGCGCACCCTGCACCCGCAGCGCCTTGCGGGCCGCTTCCAGGCCGAGCCGCCGATCCACCGGGCCCACCGAGGCGGGCGCCGGGTCGGTGCCCAGCGCCGCCGTCCGCGAAGCCGCCTCGGCCAGCCGGTCCAGGGGCAGCTCCCCCGCTTCGACGGCGGCCACGATCGCCGACACGCACGCGTCCAGGTGCTCGGCCTCGAAGGCCGCGCCGCCGAGGCACAGGGCGTCCGCGCCCGCGGCCAGCGCCCGCACGGCCGAGCGGCCGAGGCCGTCGTGCTTGCCGTACGCGCCCGACACCGCGCCCATCTCCAGCGCGTCGGTGATCACCGCGCCGGTGAAGCCGAGCTCGCCGCGCAGGACGTCGGTGAGCGCGACGCGGTTGAGCGTCGCGGGCTCCTCGCCCCAGGCCCGCACGACCAGGTGGCCCGACATCACCGAGCGCACCCCGGCCCGGATCGCCGCGGCGAACGGGACCAGCTCGATCTCCCGCAGCTCTTCGACCGTCCGCGGCAGCACCGGCAACGCCACGTGCGAGTCCTCGGTCGCGGCGCCGTGGCCCGGGAAGTGCTTCGCGCAGGCCGCGACGCCGTACTTCTGCAGCCCGGTCACGTACGCGGCGACGTGCGGCGACGCCTTCACCGGGTCGGACCCGAACGCCCGGACGCCGATGATCGGGTCCTCGGCGGCCAGCGTCAGGTCGGCGCACGGCGCCAGGTCGACCGTGACGCCGCAGGCCGCCAGCCGTTCGCCGAGCGCGGCCGCGACGGCCGTGGTCAGCTCCGGGTCGTCGGCCGCGCCGAGGGCCAGCGGCCCCGGCACGAACGAGCCGGTGTTCACGTCGAGGCGGGTGACGTCGCCGCCCTCCTCGTCGATCCCGACGACCACGCCGTCCCGCTCGCCCCGCAGCTGCGCGGTGAGCGCGGCGACCTGCTCGTCGTCCTCGACGTTGCGGCCGAACAGCACCACCCCGCCCAGGCCGCCGGCGATCCGGCGGCGCAGCCAGTCCGGCGCGGTGGTCCCGGCGAACCCGGGCAGGAGGACGGCATCGGCGAGCTTTGCGGCTTCCGAAGTCAACGCGCTACCCCTTCACGGCGCCGGCGGTCGCGCCGGACACCAGCTTGCGCTGCACGAGCAGGAAGAAGACCAGCGCCGGGACCGCGTAGATGACCGACGCGGCCATCACCCCGCCCCAGTCGGTGGCGAACGCCGTCCGGAACGACGCCAGCCACACCGGCAGGGTCTCCTTCGGCTTGTCCTGGATGAAGACCAGCGCGAACAGGTACTCGTTCCAGGCGGTGATGAAGCTGAACACCGACGTGGTGACCAGGCCCGGGCCGAGCAGCGGCAGCGTCACCCGGCGGAACGCGCCGGTCTGGCTGCAGCCGTCGATCATCGCCGCCTCTTCCAGCTCGTACGGGATCCCGTTGACGAACCCGTAGAGCATCCACACCGTGAACGGCAGCGTGGTGGCGAAGTAGATCAGCAGCAGCGACGGCAGCGTGTTGAGCAGCCCGGCGTCCCGCATCAGCAGGAACAGCGGGATGAACAGGGCCGACACCGGCGCCAGCTGCGCCACCATGACCAGCACCAGGAAGCCCTTGCGGCCGGTGAACCGCAGCCGCGACAGCGGGATCGCCGCCAGCGTACCGGCGATCAGCGCGCACAGCACCGAACCGACGGTGACGATCAGGCTGTTCATCAGGTAGGTCGGGAAGTTGTCCTTGCCCAGCGCGGTGGCGAAGTTGCCGAAGGAGAACGATGTCGGGATCAGGTCGTACTTCGGCGACAGGATCTCCCCCGGCGTCCGCAGCGACGTGACGAACATCCAGTACGTCGGGAAGAGGATCAGCAGCGCCACGACCACGCCCACGACCGAGAGCACGATCCGCTGCGGCAGCGACTTCCTCACTTGAGATCACCTTCCGGGGTCCGGACCAGCAGCTGGATGTACCGCCCGGTGATGAGCGCGAGCACGATCAGCATCAGCGTGGCGATCGCGCCCGCCGCGCCGAAGTGGTTGCCCGCGATGCCCTTGAGGTACAGCACGACGGCCAGCGTGGTGCTCCCGCCGTCCGGGCCGCCCTCGCGGATCGCCCAGATCTGCGCGAACGCGTTGAAGTCCCACAGCACCGACAGGAACGTCACCATGGTGGTGATCGGCCGGATCGCGGGCCAGGTGACCGCGCGGAACGTCTGCCACGCGCTGGCGCCGTCGATGCCGGCGGCCTCGTACTGCTCGCGCGACACGCCGATGATGCCCGCGTACAGCGAGAACGTCACGAACGGCACGGCCTGCCAGACGATGAGCAGCCCGATCACGGTCAGCGTGCTGGGGCCGCTGGAGAACCACGAGAACCCGATGAACCCGGGGAAGCCCAGCTTGTCCAGGGTCTTGTTGAGGATGCCGTACTGCTGGTCGAAGATCCACTGGAACACCGTGGTGGTGGCGATCACCGGGGTCGCCCAGGCGAGTACCAGCGTCACCTGGACCATGATCCGCACGACCGGGCCGAGGTGGCGCATCAGGATCGCCAGCAGCAGGCCGCCCAGGATGGTGGCGGCCACGATGGCGGCGGTGAAGACCAGGGTCCGGACGGTGATCGTCCAGAACTCCGGGTCCGAAAGCGTGTTCGTGTAGTTGTCGAACCCGATCCAGATGGTCTTGCCGGAGACGAGCTGGCCGATGTCGAGCTTGCGGAAGCTGATCGCGAGCACCTGGACCAGCGGCCAGGCGAGCAGGACGAGGATCGCGACGAGCGCGGGGAGCAGGAGCAGGTACGGGAGCACCCGGTCGCCGAACCGGCCCCGCCTGCGCCGCTTGACCCGCGGGTCGCGCGGCGATGCCGGCGGGGTCGCCCCCGCCGGCATCGTCACGTTCGCGGTCGCTGTCATCCGCCGATGAGCTTGTTCAGCGCTGCGTTGGCGTCGGCGGTCGCCTGGTCGAGCGTCTTCTTGCCGGTCAGGTACGCGGTCAGCATGTCCTTGACCGGGTTCTGGCCGGACTCCACGTCACCCCACTTGGGGCTGGCCGGCACGGCCTTGCCGTTGGTGGACGCCTTGGCCATCACGCTGCCCAGCGGGTCCTTGTCCAGGCCGGTGAGGTCGGTCGACGTGCCGGGCACGACGCCGGCGGCGGCGAGCTGGCTCTGGTACTTCGCGCTGGAGAGCAGCTTGATGTACTCCTTGGCGGCGGCCGCGTTCTTGCTGTTGGCCGGGACCGCCAGGTTCGAACCACCCAGGAACACCGGGGCGCTCTGGCCGGCGGTCTTGCTCGGGATCGCGAACGCGCCGGTCTTGGCGGTCAGGCTCGGGTCGGTCTTCGCCGCCGTCGCCAGCTCCCACGGGAGACCGATCATCATGGCCACCTTGCCGGCGCCGTAGACGGTCGCCTGCTGCGGCTTGGCCTCGTCCGCGTCCTTCGGCGCCTTGGTGCCGGAGACGTCGACGAGCTTCTTGTAGAAGTCCAGGCCGGCCTTGGCCTCGGGGGTGTCGAGGGTGGCCTTGAAGTTCTTGCCGTCGGCCTTGGCGATGTCACCGCCGTTGTCCCAGATGAACGACAGCAGGGCGTACCAGTTCTGGCCCGGCATGTACAGCGGCTGGAACTCGGGGTCGGAGCCGAACTTGGTCTTCAGCTTGCCGATCGCGTCGACCCACTCGTCGTTCGACGCCGGGGCCTTGGTGATGCCGGCCTGCTCGAACATGTCCTTGCGGTAGATGACCTCGCGGTTGGCCGCGTAGAACGGCACGCCGTAGGTCTTGCCGTCGTAGGTGCCGGAGTCCGCGAGGCCCTTGAGCCACTGGGCGCCGTTGAAGCTGTCCTTGTCACCGGACAGGTCGGTCAGCACGCCGTCCTGCGAGGCGAACGCCGCGGTCTGCGTGTTGCCGATCTCGATGACGTCCGGCGGGGTGCCGCCGGCCAGCGCGGTGGTCAGCTTCTGCTGGATGCCGTCCCACTGCTGGATTTCGTACTTGACCTTGACCCCGGGGTGCGCGGCCTCGAACTCCTTGTTCAGCGCGTCCGTGAGCGTGGTCGGCGCGGAGCCCGTCATCAGCCAGACCGTGACCGTGCCGCTGAGCTGCGCGGGAGCGCCGCTCGACGAAGCGGCCGTGTCCGAGCCGCTGGAGCCCGCGCAGCCTGCGGTCGCGAGGGTGAGTGCGGCGGCGCCCGCCGCCAGCTTGAGCCAGCGTTTCACTCGATGCCGTCCTTTCGATGCCCGGCCATCGTGGCCAGGCGCCCCAAATGGTGTAGACCAATGTTGGGGTTAGAGTGGTACGTACCACAGGCCCTGTCAAGGCGGTTGCCGGAACGTTGTAAACGCATGCGAGGAGTAGCCGGGCGGTTACCGGTGATGCGGCCGCCGCGGCAGAAGTCGTCCGGATAGGAACGTGTCCCGGACGTTTTTCACCGCCTGCGCACCGGAATCCGGCGCGCCCGCGGTCGCGGGGCACGACGAAAACCGCCCCGGGAAAGGGTTCCCGGGGCGGCGGTGGCGGTCAGGCCGGTGTTTTCACCGGTGGCGCCGCAGGTCGCCGGGCGCGGTGCGCGGCCATCCGCACCGGCGCGTTCGCCACCCCGTACCCGCGGTACCCGCCGATCCGCTGCACCACCTCGAAGAACATCCGCGCCCCGGCCAGCGCCGTGTAGAAGTGCAGGAACTCGCCGCCGGTGTCGCGGTCGTACAGCACCGAGTGCGCCCGCAGCCCGGCCAGGCGCCCGGCCGGCAGGTCCAGGCGCGCCTCGAGGTCGTCGTAGTAGTTGGCCGGCACGGCCAGCAGCGGCGCGCCCGCGGCCCGCATGGCCGCGGCCGCCGCGAGGGCGTCGGTGCAGGCGAAGGCCACGTGCTGCGGTTCGGGGACCGCGGGCGCCCATTCGCCGCGGCGGACCAGGGCGCTGTCCAGCGTCAGCCGGACCTCCCCCGCCGCCACCGCGCGGCTGCGCACCAGCCCGAACGGCGCCGCGAACTCGGTCACCGGCGACGGCGTCAGCCCGAACACCGACCGGTAGAACAGCGCGGCCTCGTCGAAGTGGTCGAAGGGCTGGGTGAGCGCCACGTGATCGATTCCGAAGACCCCCGCGCCGGCCGCCGTTTCGCCGGTCGGCACGAAGTCGTCGCGCCAGTCGTCGCCGCAGAGGAACACCTGGGTGCCGTCCGGCGCCGCCACCGAGGCCAGGTCGGCCTCGCGCGGGCCGTGCACCCGCGGCAGGACCGGCGCGAGCAGCGCTTCGGCCCGCCGGGCCGAGCGGGCCGGGTCGGCGCTGGCCAGGGCCACCGCGCCGACGGCGCCGTGCGCCGCGCCGCCCTCGTTGACCACCACCCGGGCGTCGCCCTGCTCCCACAGCTCGACCGGCTTGGTCCGGTGCACGCCGGTGCGGGCGAAGCCCAGCGAGGCGAGCACCCGCCCGCCGCCCGGGTCGGTGACGACCTCGGCGAACGCGTGGCCGGTCAGCGCCGGTGCGGGCGGCAGGTCGCGCACCCCGAGAGCTTCTTCCAGCGCCAGCAGGGACCGCATGGCGTCGACCGCGGCCGGCCGCGGGTCGGCTTGGCGGAAGACGTCGTTGAAGACCTCCAGGGACAGTGGTCCACGGTAGCCCGCGGCCAGCACGTGCCCGGTGAACGCCGTCAGGTCGAAGTCGCCCTGGCCGGGGAAGAGCCGGTGGTGGCGGCTCCACGGCAGGACGTCCATCGGCAGGCGCGGGGCGTCGGCGAGCTGCAGGAAGAAGATTTTGTCGCCGGGGATCGCGCGGATCGGTGCCGGGTCGTGGCCCCGGGAGAGGATGTGGAAGCTGTCGAGGCAGACGCCGAGCGCGGGGTGCGCGGCGCGGCGCACGATGCGCCACGCGTGTTCGTAGCCGCTGACGTGCCGGCCCCAGGCCAGTGCCTCGTACGCGATCCGCATCCCCCGCTGCGCGGCCAGCTCCGCCAGCGCGTGCAGCTGCCCGGCGGCGAGCTCGTCGTCGTCGATCGCGTCGGGGGAGACCGACGAGCAGACCAGCACGGTGTCCGTGCCGAGCTCGGCCATGACGTCGAACTTGCGCGCCGCGCGCCGCAGGTTGGCCGCGTGCACGGACGGCGGCACGGCTTCGAAGTCGCGGAACGGCTGGTAGAGGTCGATCGACAGGCCGAGGTCGGCGCACCGGCGGCGGATTGCGGCCGGGCTCGACGGGGCCACGACCAGGTCGTTCTCGAACAGCTCGACGCCGTCGAACCCGGCCGCGGCGGCCGCGGCGAGCTTGTCCTCGAGCGTGCCGGAGAGGCAGACGGTGGCGATCGCGGTGCGGGGTTCAGGCGGCACGGGCGGCCTTCCCTTCGAGGGTGTCGAAGTGCCGCAGCATCCGCGCCGGATCCGGGTCGACGCCGGTGAACAGCCGGAACGACTCGGCGGCCTGCAGCACGACCATGCCGCCGCCGTCCAGCACGCGGCACCCGCGGGCGCGGGCGGCGGCCAGCAGGGCGGTCTCCAGCGGCCGGTAGACGATGTCGGCGACCCACAGGTCCGGGCGCAGCAGCTCGGCCGGCAGCGGCGAGCCGGGGTGGGCCGCCATCCCGGTCGGGGTGGCGTGCACCAGGCCGTCGGCGCGGCGGACCGCTTCCAGGCCGCCGGTTTCCGCGCGTCCGGCGCCGAACCTGCGCCGCAGCGCCTCGGCGAGCTTCCCGCTGCGTTCGCGGTCGACGTCGTGGATCGTGAGCCGGCCGGTGCCCAGCGAGAGGAGGGCGTGCGCGACCGCCGCGCCCGCTCCCCCGGCGCCGAGCAGGACGACGTCGTCGAGCGGGACGTCCGGCAGGCCGCGGCCGAGGCTGCGGGCGAACCCGGTGGCGTCGGTGTTGTGGCCGACCGCACGGCCGTCGCGGAACACGACGGTGTTGACCGCGCCGAGAGCGGCGGCCTCGGGCGAAAGCTCGTCGAGGTGCTTCAGGACCAGCTGCTTGGCCGGGTGGGTCACGTTGAGCCCGTCGAACCCGGCGAGCCGGGCGGCGGCGAGCACGTCGGCGACCGGGCGGCGCAGGACGTCGAGGTCCAGCAGCCGGTAGACGTACCGGAGGCCGAGCTCGCCGGCCTCGCGTTCGTGCAGCGCCGGGCTGGCCGACGGGCCGATGCCCGAGCCGACGAGTCCGATCAGGTAGCTGGCCAAGCGTCGCCTCCGCATTAATGTACGAACTAGTACGTTCACGGTAGCGCGGCGGCCGCCCGCACGGTAGGGCTGGGCTAGAGTGGGGCCGTCGACCTGCAGCGGAAGGAGCCCGGTGGCCGCACCATCGTCGGAGGCCGAGCGCCAGCGCGACAAGGACCGCACGCGCGCCGACATCCTGGCGGTGGCCACCCGCGAGTTCGCGGACAAGGGCTACACCGGCGCCCGCGTCGACGAGATCGCCGCCCGCACGAGCACGACCAAGCGGATGATCTACTACTACTTCGGCGGCAAGGAACAGCTGTACATCGCGGTCCTGGAGAAGGCGTACACGACGATCCGCGTCCTGGAGCAGCAGGTCGACGTCGAGCACCTGGACCCGGAGGACGCACTGCGCCGGCTGGCGGCCCTGACGTTCGACCACCACGAGGCCAACCCGGACTTCATCAGGCTGGTCAGCATCGAGAACATCCACCACGCCGAGCACCTGGCCCAGTCGGAAATCCTGGCCGGCCTGGCCGACCCGGCCCTGGGCAGCCTCACGGTGGTCCTGCAGCGAGGCCGCGACGCCGGCCGTTTCCGCGAGGACGCCGACGCCCTCGACGTCCACATGATCATCAGTTCGTTCTGCGTGTTCCGCTTGGCCAACCGCCACACGTTCCAGGCGATCTTCGGCCGCGACATGCTGGCCCCGGCCCGCCGCGAGCACTACCGCACCATGCTCGGCGACCTGGTGATCGACTACCTGACGGCCTGAAATCCCGCTCCGACGCGAACGAAGTGTCACATTTTCCCTGCCCACGGCGACTTGCTCGACAGGAGAGCCGGGCAGGAGGCTTCGCTTTGCGGGTGGTGTTCACCGATGACAGCCGGCAGCAGGATGCTGAAGGCCGCTGCCTTGAGAGACGTCAAGAGCATGGTCGTGCTCCTCGGCCACTCGGCTCGGTACAGCAGCCGCACGCAAGCCGAAGCCGGGGCCGAGATCCTCAAATGGCTCTACGAGCGGGTGTCCATGCACCTCGGCGACGTGGGCGATGCCGGCATCGTCATCGCGGACAAGCCCGGAGGCGGCGCTGCTGAAGAGACCAAGTGGCCGGCTGCCTCCCTTGACCTCACCGACCACGGCACCGAATATATCCAACCCGGCAAGATCATCCTGCCGATCGTGACTGCGCACAGTCATCACGTTCCCCACCTGCAATTGGCCGATCTTGCCGTCGCCGCCACCACTGCCGCCTACGCGGGCCGCCCGAGGGTCACCGGTGCGGGAATCGTTCTGTATCCCGAGCGCATGAACCTCTGCTACTGGGCGTTCGGCGAAACGGGCTGGGCTCGGCCATCTGCGTCGAGCGGCTGGGCATTACCGCGAACGGACCTTCCCTACGCCGACGACCCCGGCCTCCCGCCCGGAACACCAGTACAGGCACCAGTCGACGGGCCAGAAACAGCCACGCAGTAGCGCGGTCGCGGCACGCGGACGTCCCACCACGGCTTGCCTGCGAAGCCCGCTTCCGGCGGCGACCTCATGATCGACTGCCTGAACGCCTGAAATCCCGCTCTTGACACCCGGGGTCCGGTCTCGCACCCTCTATTAACTAACTAGACCGTACATTGCTTCCCCGCCGCAGCCTCAGCAGCACAGTCTGAGCAACGAAGCACGGACGTCAGGAGCACCTCCCCGTGACCGGATCGATGCCCCGCAAGGCGGCGCTGGCCGCCTGGATCGGCAGCGCGCTCGAGTACTACGACTTCTTCATCTACGGGACCGCCGCCGCCCTCGTGTTCTCCAAGGTGTTCTTCCCCGCCTCCTCCCCCGCCACCGGTACCCTGCTCGCCCTGGCCACCTTCGGGGTCGGGTACCTCGCCCGGCCGGTCGGCGCCTTCGTGCTCGGCCACGTCGGAGACCGGTTCGGGCGCAAGCGGGTGCTCGTCTTCACCCTGCTGCTCATGGGGTTCGCGACCTTCTGCGTCGGCTGCCTGCCGACGTACGCGAGCGCCGGCGTCCTGGCCCCCGTGCTGCTGGTCGTGCTCCGGCTGCTGCAGGGGCTTTCCGCGGCCGGCGAGCAGGCGGGCGCCAACTCGATGTCGCTGGAACACGCCCCGGAACACCGGCGCGCCTACTTCACCAGCTTCACCCTGAGCGGCACCCAGGCCGGGCAGATCCTGGCCACCGCGATCTTCCTGCCGGTCGCCGCGCTCCCCCAGGCGCAGCTGCTGACCTGGGGCTGGCGGGTGCCGTTCTGGGGCAGCGCGCTCGTGGTGGTCGTCGGGTTCGTGATCCGCCGCAAGCTCGAGGAAACGCCGGTGTTCGAACGCACCGAGGTGGCGAAGCTGCCGGTCGCGATCCTGTTCCGCCACCACTGGGCGGACGTCCTGCGGGTGGTCGTCGCGGCGACGATCGCCTCCGTCAGCACGATCTTCACCGTCTACGCCCTGAGCTACGCGGTCAACACGATCGGCCTCGCCCGCACGCCGATGCTGTGGGTCGGCGTGCTGGCCAACGTCGTCGCGCTGGCGGCAATCCCGCTGCTGGCCCGGCTCGCCGACCGCGTCGGCCGCAAACCGGTGTTCATCGCCGGGTGCCTGGCCTGCGGGGTGCTCATCTTCCCGTACCTGTGGTCGATCTCGATCGGCTCGTACGCGCTGCTGTTCGTGCTCGGCATCGCGCTGTTCGGGGTGGCGTACTCCGGGGTCAACGGCGTCTGGCCGGCGCTCTACGGCGAGATGTTCAGCGCCCGGGTCCGCCTGTCCGGCATGGCCATCGGCACCCAGATCGGCTTCGCCGTGGCGGGGTTCGCCCCCAGCGTCGTGGCGGCCATCGGGTCCGGCAAGCACGACTGGCTCGGCGTCGCGATCTTCACCGCGGCGGTGTGCGCGGTGGCGGCGATCGCCGCGGCGACGGCCCGCGAGACCTTCCGCGTGCCGACCGCGGAACTCGGCGGCACCGCATCCGCGCCACCCCGGGTCGCGTCCACTGTGGACGGCTAGAACGGCACGCCGAACACGGCGGCGAGCGCCCGCACCGCGGTCCACAGCCCGGCGCCGGCGCTCGCGAGCCCGCCGGCGTCTCGGAGCAGGT
This sequence comes from Amycolatopsis sp. CA-128772, assembly GCF_002904295.1. Classification (GTDB taxonomy): domain Bacteria; phylum Actinomycetota; class Actinomycetes; order Mycobacteriales; family Pseudonocardiaceae; genus Amycolatopsis. The sequence goes on along the minus strand of NZ_PPHG01000023.1, from coordinate 41,623 downwards.
CCCGGGCCCGCCGGACCTTCGCGCCGGCTCCCGGCCCGCCGTGCACGACGTCCCGGTCGACCTCGTCAAGGGCGTCGTGCACGGCTTACTTGGTGGCCGAGGGCAGCCGGGCCGCGTCGAGTTCGCCGCGGACCGCCCGCACCAGCGCCGCGACCTGCCGCGCGTCCGGGCCGCGGCGGATCTCCTGGTGTCCACCGTGGACGGTGTTGATGTCGCCGTGCACGGCGTTGTTGACCGTCCCGGCCCGCACGTCGCCGTGGAAGTGGATGCCGTCCACCTAGCGCCTCCGGTGCCGGGCGGCCTTGGACAGCACCAGCCCGATCGTCGCGACCACCCCGCCCAGCCCGAACAGGGCGAAGCCCACCGCACCCAGCGGCACGCCGTCGAAGACGTCCGGGCCCAGCAGCGACGGCGGCGTCTCGAAACCGGCGTGGGCGACCGCCTTGGCGAACCGGAAGATCACCGACGCCCAGATCGCGAACCCGGCCAGGACCATCAGCAAGCCCAGCACCATGACCGCGCGGCCGGCGCCCCGCCCGGTGGCCAGCTCCGAAATCAGCTGCCCTTCCGGGGTGCTGAATTCGTAGTGCCGGCGGTTGTCGTAGCTGTGGTTGACGTCGCGCCCGGCGTTGTTGATCGTCCCGGCCGACACATCGCCGAAGGAGACGCCCCGCTGCCAGGTCCTGGTGGGCCCGGCGCCGGCCACACCGTCGGAGTAGACGGCGGTGACCGGCCCGAAGTCCAGCCGGTCCCCGTGCCGCAGCGGGTGGTCCTGCCCGGCGCCCAGCCGCCGCCCGTTGAGCCGCGTCCCGTTGCGCGACCCGGCATCGGACACCCAGGTGCCCCGCCCGTCCCGGCGGACCCAGGCGTGCCGCAGCGACACCTGGTCCGAGTACAGCCGCAGGTCCGCATCGGGCCCCCGCCCGACAAGCCACGAACCCCGCCGCACGGCCAGCCGCGCAACGGCCCCGTCGACCGTCTCGATCTCCGCCTCAACCCGCCCGGCCATCGGCCCTCCTCCCGCCACACGACGTCTTCGCGAAGGAAGAGCCGCGCGACGCGGGCGGGAATATAGGACGAACGGGTGAACCCGGTCCAGCGGCGGTCGGGCGCCGTAATGACCATTCCCATCCCCGCCCGACAACCGCCGAACCGCTGATCAGCCGAAGTTTCGTCAAGAGCTGATAAGATCACGAGGTCACGATTCCGGACGACGGGAGGCAGGCGACGTGAAACCCTCGCCGGCATTCTCACCGGGACGCCCGGATCGCGTGCGGATCTCCTTCAGCGTTCTCTTGCGACTCGCCGAAGACGACCGTTTCGTGTTGTTCGACGCACCCAAGCGTCCGGGCGCCTTCGGACCACCCGGCGGCGTCGTCAAGTACTTTCCCCCGGCCGGGCGAATACTGGACAGCCTGGGGTTTCAGCCCGAGCGCACCGGCTCTCCCCACCGCAAGCTCAAGGCGGACCTCCGCGGCATCCTCCCAGGCGGCGCGCTGCGCCGGTTCCGCACCTGGTTCGCATCCGGGTCGTACCGCGAGACTGCCGACGAATGCCTGCGCCGCGAACTGCGCGAAGAGCTCGCTGAGGTCGGGGTCCACGGCCTGGACCGGGTCGTTTCAGAATTGCGGTTCACCGCCGTGCGAACGGTACGCGAGGGCCCACATCACGTGCCGGGAAAGAATTACCGGCAACTGCGTGGATTCGATGTTCGCGAGCTGGCGATGACCAATTCCGCGGCACGACGCCTGAACCGGGAGCTGGTCGACGCGGCCGAGGACAACGCATGTCCGGGCGTACTGCTGGCCGGACCCGACGACATCGCCCACGGCCGGCTGGATCGCGCCCTCATCGCCCCGCAGAGTGCGTTTCTCCTCGGCCCGGCGCGGCTCTCGCCAGACCTGCCGCCGCTGCGATGACCACCCCCGAATGGCGCATCGCGCAGCTGCGCACCCCCTTGCGGAAACGTCCCCTCGGCGAGGTCCGGCTCGACCTGCCGGCGGTGACCCCGGCCGAGCCGGCCGACGAAGCGCCGGAAGGGCTGAGTCTCGTGGAATTCCGTCAGCGGTACAGCGTGGAGCCCGCCGGACGTCGTGCCCGGATCGCCGCCGCCTACCTGATCACCGGCTTCTCGGACCCGCGGGTGCGCATCAAGGAGTTGTCCGGCGTGACAGCCGAGCCCACCACCGAGCTGATCGTTTCCGAGCTGCCGCACGGCTGCGGCTGGCTCGCCGGCGATCCGCTCGGGGTGACCGCGGCGCCCCGGACCGGCGAGGTCCAGGCCACCCTCTGGGTACCGCAAGACCAAGCCGAGCTCTCCGGTGTCAACCGATTCGACACCACGATCCTGCGTCCCGCCTGGCACCGCCGCCGGCTGCACGCCGGTATCGGCCCGATCCCGTTCTCCGTCGCGTTGCCGCACGAGCGGACGCGGCGCCCCCTGCCGCTGCCCCGGCCGGTCAGCAACCGGAAGCCGGCCGTGCGCCTGTGCATGGCCGCGGACACCTCGTCCTACCGACGCTTCACCACGAGCGAAGCAGCGCGGACGCAGGAACGGCTGGTCGCGGTCCTGGCTGAAGCAAGGCGGGCCGCCGGAATCCCCGAGCCGGAGGTCGACCTGCAGCCCTCCGGTGACGGCCAGTTCGCGATCCTCCCGACCGGCCTGGACGAGACGGTCGTGATTCCCCGGCTCGTGGAAGGGGTCCGCACCGCCCTGGCCACGGTGAACGCGGATCTGAGCGACCGGGCACGGCTGCGGCTGCGGGTCGCGCTGCACCGGGGCCACGTCGCCCCCGGCGTGAACGGCTGGGTCGGCGCGGTGACCGTGGCTGTGCACCGGCTCCTCGACTGTGCGCCGCTGCGGAACCGGCTCGAACGCGACCGGTCCGCCGACTTTGCGCTGATCGTGTCGGACGTGCTCTTCGGGGACGTCATCGCCGCCGCCGGCGGCCGGCTCGATCCGGCCGCGTTCGAGCCGGTCGACGCAGTCCTGCCCGACAAGGACTTCGCCGAACGCGCGTGGGTCCACACACCGCGGTCGTGACCCGCTCACGGGCCGCGGTACAGCACCGGGACGTGCTGCCCGTGGATCCGCTCATCGCCCAGGGCCATCGCCGCCCGGGCCCGCCCGAACGCCGGCTCGATCGCCAGGCCCGCGGCCAATGCCTGGTAGAACGCCACGCTGAAGTCCGTGGCCGATCGGTCACCGAGCCAGCTGCGCATGCCGATGACGTAGCTGATGTGCTCGGAGAGCGCTTCGGCCAACCGCGCGCTGTGACACGCGTTGACGATCACGCACTCCACACTGTCCGACACCTCTTTGAACAACGCAGCGAGACCCGGCACGGAGAGCACCCGGCCCGCGCCACCGGCGGACTCGGCGAGGAACCGCCCGTCGTCGGTGCCGTGTCCGGAGAGGTGGACGATCCGCGGCGAAAAGTCGAGCAGCGCCTGGGTCAGGTCCCGCACGCGCAGGGCACCGCGTTCTTGCAGGTCGAATAAGTCCCGGTGGACGCCCATCCGGAGCGTGTCCCGCACATCCCGCACTTCGGCATCCCACCTGATCCGTTCGGTGTCCGTCGGGTTGGCTGCGAGGTAGAGAATCTGCACCCTGCCGGCTCGATGCTGGCCGAGGTGTCCCACCGCGACCGTTCGCCGGACCCGGCGCTCGATCCGGCCGCCGGCTCCGCCCGCGCACTCGGCCGAGAGGTGCACCGGCACGACCTGCCCCGGGTCCCGGGCCAGGACGTGGAACTCGAACGGCTCGCGCTCCCCTGGCGGCAGGTTGCCGAGTGAGACGGCGACCCCCTTCGGGTCGACCGAGAACGGCCCCCACAGGGCGAGCCGTCCCGAGGTGATGGCGGTGGCCCCCGTGTTGACGATCTCGCCCTTGATCGCGTCCCACTCGCCGCAGGCGATCCGCACGGTGGACAGTTCGATCTCGAACTTCGGCGGCGGAGCCGGTGGCTGCTCGACGGGCTCCGACACCTCAAGCGCGGCTCGGAAGTCGGTGACGCGGTGTCCGTTCCCCACCTCGTCGCGGAACGAGAAGTTCGTACTGGTCGCCGTCCAGGAGCCCGCCCGCAACGGCCGGACCTTCACCGTCGCCGTCCACTCGGTGCCTGCCTCGAGCCGGACGACCGCGAACTCCTTGTTGCCGCGCAACGCCGGGATCTGGGCCGGCAACCGGAGGGCGAAATGAATGTTCGTACAGGCGCGCGAACCGTCGTTGCGCAGATGAACGACGATGTTCGCCTCTTCGCCGACGTGCAACCCAGCGGCGGTGACCTCCGCGTGGATCATCGCGGCCTCCCGTCCATGACCGTGGCCCGGGGGTGGTGGGCCCGACGGCAGCTTTCGCAGTGGACGGCGATCCGGTCCACCGGGATCAGGCGGGCGGAATCGATCGCCGCGAAGGCATCGTCGATCACGGCCTGCTGGTGCGACCGGCAAAGAGGCTTGCCACAGTGGTGGCAAACGGCATCGACCAGCACCTTGCGCTCGTTGTCTTCCTCGGCGTCGCAGTCACTGCATTTCCAGGTCATTTCGCCCTTCCCAGTTCTGCGGGCCGCCGTAGCTTTCGTCCAGCTCGGCGGTCTCACGGTCGATGCGGGCGATGAAGGCTCGGCAGGCGTCCTCGGAGATCCGACGGTCCAGCAACGCGTCCTCGAACTTCTCGCGCCGCCGCTTCAGCTCCTGGATCCGCAGGTCCGACGCGGGATTCCGCGCTCCAACGCCGTGGTGGTCGTGCGATCGGACCACCTTGCGCTGCTGCTGCAGAGTGTCCGAGATAATGCCCTGCAGCCCGTACCAGACCGACTCGATCTCGTCCTCCATGTCCTTGCTGGCGAAAGCGCCTTTCACGTACAGCCGCACCTTGGTGTTGCCGGCCTCGGCGCGGATGTCGCTGCCGTAGACCTCCTCGCCGGTCAGCACGACGTGGAAATCGACCGGGTAGACCCCGAAGTAGCGGCGGCCGGCGACGTCCCAGGCCCGGTTGACGAGATCCGCGCGACCGCGGTCGCGCGGCGGGTTTTCGATGACGCGCTTGACGTAGTAATCGTCCCCGCTCATCGCGTCGGTGAGCGCGATGAGCGTCTCGTGGTCGGGGATCACGCCCGGGAATTCATGGATCTCCGGGATCCGGGCGGGATGATCCTTACGCGGATCCGGGACCACCCGAATGTCCTGGTAGCGGACACCGTTCAAGCTCAGCTCGATGTCCGCGGTGACTTCGGTCTTGACATCGGAGTACCGGAAGCCCCGCCGCCGTCCGCCGAGCGGCTCGAACAGGTCCACTCCCTCCAGCCCGGACAACGCCCCGCGGAACGAAACGACCAGTGATCCCGTGATCACGTCGGTGAGCTTGATCTGCTCCTCGAAGTGGACAGCGAGCTCCAGCCGACGCTTCGCCTGGTCGAGGGTTATCTGCTTCCATTCGATGCGCCGGCGGCCGGTATCCGGGTTGGCGCGGCTTTCGACCGCGGCATCCTCGACGAATTCGACGTTGCCCCACGCCGCCGGCACGTAAAGCGTCAAACGCTCGACGCGGTCGGCGTCGAGACTCGAGTCCGCCGACGGCCAGTTGCCGAGCCATTGCAGGTCCAGCTGGAGGGTGCGCTGATCGGATTCCGGCATCAGGGCCGGGGTGAGCCACAGCGGGATTTCGCTCCGTCCGGGCACCCCGGTGACGCGGTGCCCCAGGCGCACCTGCCACTTCGCGCTCACGGGGACGTCCGGGGAAGCCAGGAAGGGCTGCATCCCGGCCAGGCCGGCCAGCGGAACGACCAAGCCGCCACCGACCCGGTCGGTGAACTCGAGTCCGGCCGGGCCGCGCAGCACCAGGTAGCCCGCCGAGAACGGAATGTTCTCGGTGCTGCTCAACCCGAACTTCTTGCGGTACTCGCGCAGTCGGTCCTGATCCGGACGGCCGAAGGTCGTCTCGACCTTGATGTGCCCGTCGACCGGCGTCACCGACGTCCGGTAGGTGCCATCCGCTTCGAGCACGAGTTCACCGTGCAGGACTTCCCGCACCTCCACCGCGTCGATGCTGGGGACCACCGGCAGCGACGGCCGGTCGAGCAACGCCGCGCGAGCGCGCCGGCGATCCGCGTACCGGATCAGCACAGCAGCACCGGCGCAGCCGAGCAGCAGGATCACCCCGGCCGGCGGGAGCAGGAACAGCACGACGAGGGCAGCGGCTGCGATACCGCCCACGACGTAGTACATCTGCCGGAGCGACGCACCGACGACGTGGTCGTGCGTGGCGCAGTGGTGGGGCTGGGTCTTGCGCAGGCCGAGTCCCTCGAATTCGCTCGTGACCACCGGTTTGCGGACGTGGTCCGCGCACAGGGGCCGGCCGCAGTGGTGGCAGACAGCGGAGATCTTCGCCGAGCCGCAGCTGTGACAGCGAACGCGGGGAGCTCGTTCGCGGAGTTCATAGGACATTCGTCGGCGCTCCTCGTCGAGTTCCGGGTTTCACCGCAGGGCGCGGATCCGGTCGAACCGGTCGCGGACCGCCGCGTGCAGCGCGTTCATCTCACGGGTGACCGCCCGGCTGGCCCGCGGCAGTTCGCCGTACATGAAGACCTTCAGCTCTCCGCTGGGCAGCTTGCTCGTGTAGGAGTGGCCGCCCGGCTTGTGGACCGTGCGCTCGGTTTCGTGATGACTGCCCTCCACGAAAATGAACAAGATCATCGTCTCCGGCCCCTCCGCCCGTTTGGCTCGCCCCTGCCACCGGCGCGTCCCGCCTTGCTCCGGCTTCTCCGTGAAAGCAACATCGAATCCTCGGTCGGACAACGCGTTCTCGATGTCGGCGATGCGGGCCTGCTCCGGGATGACTTCGTCGAAATGGAGGTGCTGATGCGGTTTGAGTTTCCGCCTCGCGAAAGCCTCCCCCAAGATCAGGTGCACGCGCGAAGTCAGCCGGGTGCACTCGCGGTGTCCTTCCTCGGCCACGCGGCCGAGGCTGTCGAAGAGCCGGGTCCGCATGCCTGAGAGCAGGACGTCCGGGATCTCGAGTTCAACCGTGCCGTCGAGGCTCGGTTGCCGGTACAGCTCGCCGGGCTGACGGATCGATACCACCATGGTGTCGCTCACGAAGCGAAGTTCGTCGCGCCGCTGGTGGTGCTCGTCCACCTGCATGGGAACATCGCGCCACTCGATGGTCCGGTCCACCGGGTTGTAGGTGATGGGCCGTTCGGTCACGTTCGTGCCGCGCTGCTCGACCGTCAGGACGTGCAGGGAGGTGATCGTGGGCCAGTCCAGCGAGATGCGGTTGACGACCGGGGCCGGCTCGGGTCGATCGTGCGGCCAGGGGATGATCAGCGTGACCCGCACCCGGAGCCACAGGTAAGGCCGAAAGTTCGGTTGCTCCGAAGGACGAGCGAAGTCGGGTGAGTCCTGCGTCGTGACCGTTCCCCCGTAGGTGTCCGGGTCGAGCAGGTCGATCCGGACGTTCACCGGGACCACCTCGAGCTGGTTCGGCCGCGGCCGGTACTCGTGCCGGATCACTCCGGCCTGGCGGTCCCGGCGCAGCTCGTGCCGCCCGCCCGGCGCGTCGGGCCCGGTGACCGGAACCTCGATGGGCAAGGCTCCGTAGCTGTCGTCCAAACCCAGCACCGCACCCAGGTCGGTGTGCTGGTGCCCGGCGAAGGCCAGGTGGCCGATCACCGCGTTCCGGGGATCCTTCCCCCCGGCCTCGAGCACGGGTGCGACGTCGGCACAAGCCCGGCGCGTGAAGTGGTCGGCCCCGTCGAACGGCACGACGATCTCGATCCGCCCGGTCGGCGCGCCGACGCTGCCGATCGCCGGGTTGCGCGAAATCTCCTGTTCGTAGTGGTGGCATTCGGTCACCGTGACGCGCTCCGGATGCGCCCGGGCGAACAACTGGTCACCGACGGGCGGTCTGGTGGCGCCCGCGGCCAGCACGCTGAAAACGGAGCGGAACTTACGGCGGAGAACGTCGCGGAGATTCGGCATGCGCGCCCTTTCGGACGGTTCACGGTGGTGCACGAGACTGACGTGGATCACTCTGTGACAGATCGCGACAGGCAACGCCGTACTATTACGGGATTCCGCCAGGAAGTTCCCCGAATCGGCGGAGGCCGGGCAGATCGATGATCAGTACCCGCCGGTAGCGGCGGCCGAGCGCGCCCGCCGACTCGAGCCGCCGGAAGGTCTTCTCCACCGTGCTGAGCCCGGTACCGGCCATGGAAGCGATCTCTGCCTGTGACAGCGGAATTCCCACCTCCCACCCCGCGGCCGTGCACGAGCCGTGCTGCTGGACGACGTCGAGCAGCACCCGGACGACGCGGACCGGGGCCGGGCACACGACGAAGTCGATTCCCCTGCGGTCCGCGAACCGCAGGCGCTCGCTGAGCATCTGGGCGACGGCAAGACACACCACCGCGTTGCGGGAGAGGAAGGCCGCGAGGTCGGCGCTGTGGATGACCCGGGCCTGCACGGGAGAGCACGTGACGACGTGCGCCGATCGCGGCCGGTGCTCCAAGGTCGCCATCTCGCCCAGCAAATCGCCGCGGCCCCGCACGGCGATGACGACGTCGCGGCCGCGCTCGGTGTCCACGACGACCTTGACGGCTCCCTGGAGGATCAGCAGCGAGTGCTGAGCAGCATCGCCCTGACGGATGACGCGCTGCTGCGCCGGGAGCCTGACCGGCCTACCCAGACGGAGCAGGCCGTCGGCGTCCGGCCCGCGAAGCCGGCCGAGCAGGGACGCGGGTGGCCAGGACATGGCGTTCACCGGACGGACTGTGCCGTACCTCGGTGCGGCGAACCCCGTGCAAGAACGGGATTGACCGGCTCAGTCCGGCAGACCGGCCAGGAGGTGCAGCCGGGGCAGGTCGAGGATCGTCATCCTCCGGTAGCCCGTCTCGAGCACCGACTTCCGGCGCAGCTCGCTGAGGGACTTGTGCACGGTGGGCTCCGCCGCGCCGATCAGGGCGGCGAGCTCCGGCTGCGAGAGCGGGAAGCCGATTTCCCAACCGCGCTGCGTGCGCGTTCCGTGGGACCGGACGAGGGTGGCGAGAACGCGAGCGACCCGGACCGGGACGTCGTATCCGCTGAAGTCGACCCGCCGGGCGGTCGCCCAGCGCAGTTTCGCGGCGACCGATCGGCTCACGGCGACACCCGCGTCCGGATGGTCTCTCAGGAACGCCTGGAACACCGCCTGGGTCATGACCCGCGTGTTCACCAGGCCGACCGCCGTGACGGTCGCCGAGCGCGGCCGTCCGTCCAAGCCGGCGAGCTCGCCGATGAGCTCGCCGGGCAACCGGACCGCCAGCAGCGCCCGGCCGCCGTCGGTCGTGCCGGCGGTCACCTTCACACAACCGGAGAGGAGCAGGATCACGTGCGTGGTCGGCTCGCCTTCCAGCAGCAGGACTTCGCCGGGCCGGAACCGGCGCTCGACGCCCACGCCCAGCAGGGCCTGCACAGTGGCCGGTGGCAGCGCGGTGAACAGGCCAGGACCGGCCGGGGTCTCGCCCACCGCCATCACCTCCCCTTCGACCACCCCAGCAGCAGGAACGACGCGGCCACCAGGGCGCTGACCCGTTCGGCGTAGCGCTACTACGGAAGCAAGGCGCCCCGCCGGCGTTCGACCTCGAACAACAGCTGCTCGGTGAGAGACCGCGGTCCGGCCCGGAGCGCCGTGTCCGCCAGCCGCTGCTTGAGCCACGATGCGATGGCATCGGGCTCGCTGAGACCGGCGGGCGTCGCGGGACCAGGCACCCAGTGGCGCAGAATGTGCCGGGTGGCGCTGTCCATCCACCCGGCATCGCCTGGCGCGGCCTCGACCACCGGGACCCAGTCGCCGAGGTATCCGAGGGCGATCGCCTTCCCGTGCGCGACGCTGGAGTGGAGTCCAGCGGGGTCCACGTCGGCCAGAGCCCGGATCGCCGCGTCGGCTCCTCCGGATCGGCGGGCCAAAAGGCCGTAGGCCGGCAGGATTTCGGCCAGCGGGGCGAGCTCGACCAAGCCGTACCGGCCGGAGGAGACCGTCGACGCGGTCGCACCGAGGCTCCGGTCGGCCAGCAACCCGGCGATCTCCGGCAGCCCCTCGGCCAGCCCCGCTGCACAGAGAGCCAGTGCGCGAACGACCGGTTCGCCGCTCCGGTCGGTCACCAGGAACCGGCGGGCGGCCTCGCCGAGTTCCACGGCGTCGGCGGGAGCACCGTCGAACGTCGTGCACGCGGCCGCCACGTCGGCGATCGCGCGGGAATCGCCGGCGGCCAGCAGGACGTCCAGCTCCTCCGGACCGGGCCGGGTGTGGGCGAGCATCGTGGTCCACGGCCAGTGCAACCGGGCGGGAACCGCGCGGTCCCGCAGCCTGCGGGCGGCATCGCGGCTGGCCCGGAACCCGATGGCCGGATCGGCCTTGACGACCGCGTGCGCCAGCGCCGCGAGACCTTCGATCCGCTCCCCCGTCTCTTCCTCGGCCAGTTCGGCCACGAGACTCGCGGCGTGCTCGACCGTCGCGGGAGAGCGCACGGCCGCTGCCGCGATCAGCAGCACCGACGTCGGCGAGCCACGGTCGGCCGCGAACACCAGCTCGTCACGCAGCCGGGGATGTTCCGCCAGGATGCGGCGGGCCAGGACGTTCGCCGCACCGACGTCCAGCGACCCGAGGCGACGAACCGCACCGGGATCGACCGGTCCGTCGAACAGGCCGTCGACCTGGTCGGCCACGTCGTGCCGGATTCCGTAGGAGTAGAGGCGCGCCGACCAGAACGCGGGATCGTCCAGCCGTTGCAGCAGCCGGAGCCGATCCGCCCGCATGGCCTGGATCTCGGCGTCCACTGCCAGGGTGGGAAGGATGCGTTCGATTTCGGCCAGCCGCGCGGCGACGAGCCCCGGGCGTCGGGAACGGAGCGAGCCGGGCAGGACGACGTCCAGGACCGACAACGCGTCGTCTGCCGCTTGGGCGACCTCGGCGTCGGCGCCGGTGACGAGGCCGGCCAGCATCAGATCCAGGCCGCGCACCCGCCGTTCCTTCACGATGCGGACAGCTTCGAGGCGCGTCCACTGGGGCTGGTCCGCGTCAAGGAGCTGACCGAGCAGGTCACGCACCCAGTCGGTCGGCACCGCGAAGTCTGCCGGTTCCGGCGGCGAGGCGCCGGTCAATGCCTCCAGCGCAGCGCGCAGCAGCTCCGGTGACACCGTCCGGGCCGTGAGTTGTTGCCTGAGCTGCCGCAACGCATCAGGGGTATCGACGGTCCCGAGCGCTTGGACGGCCCTCAGCGCCGCGAACCTTCCCCGGGCGGGGTCGCCCAGGACGCCCGCCTGGGCGCGGACGAATTCGTGGCAGCACGGCAGGGACGGCCGCCGGCGCAGGAGCCGTGCCGCGAATCCGGGATCGCCGTCCGCGACGGCCCGGACGACGGTCACCAGCACATCGTCGGGCACTCCGGGCAAGTGAGCTGCCAGCAGGGTGATCGGTCGCCAGGCGAAGCTTCGGGCGCGCTCCCGAAGGATGTCTTCGGACGCTTCGGTGAGGGACATCGCGGCGAAGAAGTCACGCTCGATACCCTGCGCGAACCGGACTTTCCCGTCTTCACGCCGGAGCATGCCGCGCGCGACCAGATCGTCGGTCCCGGCCGGCGCCGGAATCGGGCCGCCGACGTCGACGCTCACCTCCGCGACGCGGGTCAGCAGGGACGGGTCCAGCCCGTCCAGGCGGCTGACGAAGTACTCGTGATAAACGTCCGTAAGGGCGACGAACGCGCGACGATCGCGGAGGACGTCGAGGTACATCACCAACAGTCCCGGCGTGACTCCCTCGACAGCGTCGAATTCCCGCCGCAAGCGCGAATAACTCCAGGTCATCCCCGGAAGGGTGTGTTCGACCATGAACTGCTTCGCGAGGCGAGGGGGCCAAGGTTCGATCCGCACCACGTCGAATCCCGTCCGGACGGCCGGCTCCGGATTCCGGGCGGCCACGATCACCGGAGTGCGCGGGAATCGCCGGTGCAGGTCGCCGATCTGCTCGAACAACCGGGCCTGTTCGGAGGCCGGGACCTCGTCGACGCCGTCGACCAGCAGCCGGACCGCACCGAGGGCCAGCGCTTCCCGGGGAAGGCTCCCCGCCGCGCCCTCGTCGAGAAGCCGGCGGGCGTCGACCAGCCGGGGCATCTTGAGCGCGACCACGCCGGCTTCGGGACGGACGACGTCCATCGCGGCTCGGTAAGCGAGCTCGCGGAGGATGCGCGTTTTCCCGCTGCCCGCACCGCCGACCACAACGAGCGGCTTCGGCGTCTCTTCCGGGACAACGCCGAGGAAATCGTCGTGCTCCCGGGACAACTCGATCACCATTTCGCGCGCTCCCGCCAAGAAGTGGCGGGCCACGTAGCGGTCGGTGAGTTTGCGCAGGTCCAGGTCGGCCACCGGCTGCTGCGCCCGGTCGACGGCCGCCACCAGCCCGGCGAGCACGTCCACCGTGTCCGGGTCCGCGGGATCGGCGAAACCCGTCATGCACTTCAGCACCTCGTCCGGGTCCGCCCAGTGCACGAACGGGTCGTCGTCGGCGAGCCACTCCGTCGCCACCGCGGCGGCGGAGTGCACCGCCCGCAGCTTGTCCGCGGTCTGGACCGCGCCCTCCCACTTCGCGGTCCGGTAAGCCGTGAGATGGACCTGCGCCAGGTAGTCGCGCCACGCGACGACCTCTGGTGGGTACGTACGAGCCGCGCTCGTCCGGATCGTCGCCAGGATCCGGAAAGCGACCTTCGCCGGCCGCCCATCGAGCAGGTCCGCCAGCTGGTCGGCGGCGCCGGGGACCGGGAGCCGGCCGGCCAGCGCCAGGAGCCGCTGGATCCGGACCAGTTCGCCGTACGGCAGTTCGGCGAAGACATCCCGGAGCAGGCTGATCTCCAGGCACGCCGCGTCGGCGAACACCGGTTGGCCATCGGTGGTGGCCGCGAAGTCGATCAGCACCGGACGGTCGTCCACGCACATCACGTTCCGGGCGTTGAGGTCCCCGTGCACGACGCCGCGGACCCGGCCCAGCTCCGGATCGGTCAGCACGCACGGCAGCCCATGGGCCGGATCAGCCGTGCGGACACCGTCCGCGACGACGACGCCCGCGGTGCGCTCGACGGTCTCGAACGCCCCGTCGAAGCGAGCCCGTCGTTCGGCGAACCTCGTACTCACGACCACCCCGGCGATCGGGCCGTCCGACGGCGGCGACAGGACGACCCGCACGGCCGAATGCGCCGGATCGGCCAGCCGGATCGGCGTGCCTGGCGGGAAGCTCGCCGCGCCTCCGAGTGACGCCTGCAGGATGTCCTCGGGATAGGACAGTTTCGCGGTCACCGCACCGGGTTCGATCACGATGTCCGGTCCGAGCACGGGATTGAGGTCGCGCAGGCTCCGCTCGGCTCGCACCTCGCGCCGGTTGTGGAACGGTGTCGCCATCGCCGCGAACAACGCGGTGATCAACTCGTGGGCGAGCTGTTCCGTTCCCCCGCCGACGAACGCCGCCGCGACGACGTCCTCGAGGGTGACCGCAGGCACCTCCCAACGGCCGACGTACTCCTCGACGTGCGCGTAGACCACGGCTTCCGTTTCGACGCCCGGGTCGGCTCCCTCCGTGCGGGCACCGTCCGTGGCTTCCTGAATGGGTGCACACACCGCGGCTGGGTAGTCGCCGAGATATCTGCGGAAATTCGCGAACTCCGCCGCCATTTCCGCGGATGGCCCGATTTTGACGACCCGCTGGCGACGTTCGGAACCCGCCCGCAACACGACGTCCAGCACCAGGGCACCGCTACGCCCGCCATCGAAGACCCGGCGTATCCTGACCGATTCCACCGGTCCGTGCCAGCCCTGCGCCGAGGTGGTGATCCGCAGGATCGCGTCGTGGATCCTTCCCCGGCTGCCGTCGGGAAAAGGAAAATCCCGGGGAATGATCTCGGGAACCGACGACATCGACACCTCCCTGCGTGGTGTGCCACCTTACCCAACGGACGACCGCGTTCCCGTGATCGGAGACGAAATGCCGGAAGACCGCCGGAAGCTGTGGGCCGACATCTGCATCCGCTTGCCGCGGATTCACGACGAGGCCACCGTGGTGCAGGAACGCGACCGGTACGAACGCCTACTGGCCGACACCCGCGCGGGACTGGACACCCTCGACGGCTGGAACGCACTGACGAGGAAGATCGACCAGTTGCTGCGGAACGCGGGCACGCAGGTCATCCGTGACGGCGACTCGGCCAGCAGGACGCCATCGTGGCTGCGCGGACAGGTCCGCGTCCCCCACCAGTGCCCGTTCGACCATTGCGATCGCCGAGTCATGGCCGCGCCCGGCAACGCACCCTCGTGCGCACTCTTCGCGGCCCGGATGGACCCCGAGGAGTCCCGGCGCGATAGTCCGTTCGAGTGAGGCGTTGACCGAGCACATCCGTCCGGTTGTGGGGCGTTTTCCTGCCCTTCGGCTGCCAGCCGCCCCGGTCAGACCTTCGGCACCGGGGTGTCCGCCGTCTTCACTCGTTCCAGCAGCAGCTGGGCGACGTCGCGGACGTCGACGTTCTCCGCCTTCTGCTCGCTCTGGCGCTGGACCAGCCCGTCCGTCAGCATCACGCGGCAGAACGGGCAGCCCGTCACGATCGTCTCCGCGTCCGTGGCGATCGCCTCGTCGACGCGCTCCAGGTTGATGCGCTTGCCGATCTGCTCCTCCATCCACATGCGTGCGCCGCCTGCGCCGCAGCACAGGGCGCGGTCGGCGTGGCGGGGCATTTCGGCCAGCGTTGCGCCGGTGGCGCCGACCAGGTCGCGCGGTGGGGTGTAGACCTTGTTGTGGCGGCCCAGGTAGCAGGGGTCGTGGTAGGTGACGCGAGGGCCGTCCTCGACCGGCTTCACCGGGGTCAGCTGACCGCCGCGGACCAGGCGGTTGAGCAGCTGCGTGTGGTGGACCACCTCGTAGTGCCCGTCGAGCTGGGGGTATTCACGGCTCAGCGTGTTGAGGCAGTGCGGGCAGGTCGTGACGATCTTGCGCAGGCGCGGCTCGCGGCCCTCGAACACCGCGTTGAGCGTCTCCGCCGTCTGCTGGGCCATCATCTGGAAGAGGAACTCGTTGCCCGCGCGGCGGGCCGGGTCACCGGTGCACGACTCCTCGTTGCCCAGCACCACGTACCGCACCCCGGCGATGTGCAGCAGCTCTGCCGTGGCGCGGACGGTCTTGCGGGCCTGGTCGTCGAACGCGCCCGCGCAGCCGACCCAGTAGACGTACTCGACGTCCTCGGCCAGCTCGCCGTCGAACACCGGGACGTCGAAGCCGAGGTCCTTGGTCCACGCGAGGCGCTCGGAGTTGTTCTGGCCCCACGGGTTGCCCTTGGTCTCCAGGTTCTTGAACAGCCCGCCCAGCTCGGTCGGGAACGCGGATTCGATCATCACCTGGTAACGCCGCATGTCGACGATGTGGTCGACGTGCTCGATGTCCACCGGGCACTGCTCGACGCACGCACCGCAGGTCGTGCACGACCAGAGGACGTCCGGGTCGATGACGCCGCCGTCGTCCTCCGGGCCGACCAGCGGGCGCGCGCCCTCGTGCTCGGTGCCCGCGAGGATGTAGGGCGCTTCCTCGAACAGGTTGTCACGCAGGTTCATGATCACGAGCTTGGGCGACAACGGCTTCCCGGTGTTCCACGCCGGGCACTGCGACTGGCAGCGGCCGCACTCGGTGCACGTGGCGAAGTCCAGCATGCCCTTCCAGGTGAAGTCGCCGATCTTGCCGCGGCCGAAGGTGTCGTCCTCGCCCGGGTCCTCGAAGTCGATCGGCTTGCCGCCGGACTCCATCGGCAGCAGCGGGCCGAGCGCGTCCGGCAGCCGCTTCGCCGAGACGTTGATCGGCGCCACGAAGATGTGCAGGTGCTTCGAGTAGAGCACGATCGACAGGAACACCAGCATGACGCCGATGTGCAGCAGCAGGCCGACGGTCTCCAGCACCTCGGTCGTCGAATGCCCGAGCGGCGCCAGCAGCTTGCCGACGCCGAGTGAGACGTACGCGCCGTTGTCGTACGGGAAGTTGCCGGACGCCGAAGACGCTCCACGGAAGAAGAACATCGTCCAGACGACGTTGAAGATCATCAGCAGGATGAGCCACGCGCCGCCGGTGTGCGAGCCGTAGAACCGGGACGCGCGGTCCTTGCGCTCGGGGGCGTTGCGGATCCGGATGACGGTGAACACGCCGAGCGAGACGGCCACCGCGACGGCGATGAAGTCCTGCAGGAAGCCGAGCACCGCCCAGTGGCCGATCCACGGGATCGCGAACCGCTCGTCGAAGAGCGCGCCGTACGCCTCGAGGTACACCGATGCGAGGATCACGAAGCCCCAGAACGTGAAGAAGTGGGCCAGGCCGGGCACCGACCACTTGAGCAGCTTGCGCTGGCCGAACACCTCGCGCACCTGCGCGAAGACCCGGGCGCCCAGCTCGTCGGACCGCTTGGTGTCCGGCTGGCCGGCGTTGATCAGCCGGTACAGGAAGTGCACCCGCTTGCCGGCGACGGCGAGGCCGGCGACGGTCATGAGCAGGCCGAGGATGAGACGAACGAGCACGAGTCCTCCGCGTCGTGATGGAAGGACCGGCTCAGTGCGAGCCGGTGTAGTACCGGCACGCCTGGCACGCGTACCGCATTTTCGCGACCCGCCAGCGTTTCCGGTACAGATCGAGGTCGGGCGACCGCCGGACGCCGAGGCGCTGGTAACGCCCGGGCCGCCGGCCGGTTTCGAACTGCTCGGTCGCGCGGCCGAGGTGGGCGCGCCGCAGCACGCACCCCCGCGTCCGGCAGCGGCCGAGCGCGCTGCGGCAGAACCGGTGCAGCAGCACGAGGTCGCCGGTCAGTTCTTCGACCACGCCGTAGCCCGGGTGGTCGCCCGGCCCGGCGAGCCGCACCGGCAGCCCGCAGTACACGCACTTGAGCGTGCAGGTGAGGCAGCCGGTGAGGTGCCTGAGCCGCAGTTCGCGCCGCTCTTCGGAGCCGGGTCCCCGGACGCGCGCCGCCATCTGGCCTCCTGGAGCGACTGTGATCGGCACCACTGTCTGCTACTGGAGGGTAATGAGGAGATCACTTCGGGCGACAGGACCGAACAGCCCAGTTCCCTTGCGCTGTCCGGCGCAATTTCCGAAGCAAGGATCACCTTACTGTCCGTAGACCGGACGCTTCACGCCGCGAATCGTACGTTCGGCCCTGCTGCGCCCGTCGTGTTCCCCGCCACAATCCGGACATGACCTACCACCCGGTCCCCTACCGGCCCGCCCGGCTGCCCGACGACGAAGCCCTCGCCCGGGCCGCCACGCTGCGGCGGCGGATGGAGGCGCGGCGCTCGGTCCGGATGTTCTCCCCCGACCCGGTTCCCGAGCGCGCGGTGCTCGACGCCATCGCGGTGGCCTCCACCGCGCCCAGCGGGGCGCACCAGCAGCCGTGGACGTTCGTCCTCGTCACCGACCCCGAGGTGCGCCGCCGGATCCGCGAAGCCGCCGAAGCCGAGGAACAGGTGTCCTACGACGGCCGGCTCGGCGACGAATGGCTCGCCGCGCTCCGGCCGCTCGGCACGGACGCGGTGAAGCCGCACCTGACGGACGCGCCGTACCTGATCGTCGTGTTCCAGCAACGGTTCGCCGTCGACGACGACGGCGGTGTCCGCAAGCACTACTACGTCGACGAGTCGGTCGGGATCGCGGTCGGCATGCTGCTCACGGCGCTGCAGGTGGCCGGCCTGGCGGCGTTGACGCACACGCCGTCGCCGATGCGGTTCCTCGGCGAGCTGCTCGGCCGTCCCCGCAACGAAAAGGCGTTCGCGGTGATCCCGGTGGGCTACCCGGCCGACGACTGCGTCGTGCCGGACCTGCGGCGCAAGCCCCTCGACGAGGTCCTCGTCCGGATCTGACTCAGCAGGACGGCAACCCGCCCGGCAGCGCGGGGAACGCGGGCCCGGACACCAGGTCCGCGCCGCGCTCCTGCCACCACTGCGCCTGTCCGGGCGTCTCGACGCCGTCGACCGACACCGTGGCCCCGGCGGCGTGGGCCGCGTCGACCAACGCCGAAAGCGTGCCGGTCACCAGCGGGTTTTCCCGGCGCGCCACGAGGTTCGCCGCGATCCGCACCGCGCGGGCCGGGAACTCCGTGAGGCCGGTGACGTCGGCGAAGCCGTGGATCTCCACCGGGACGCCGATTTCCGCCAGCACCCGCAGGTTGTCCGCGGTGTCGCCGGCCTCGGCGCGCAACGCCGCGGCCGGGAAGCCGGGGCGCACCCGATCCGGCGGCAGGCCGGTGGCGGCCAGCACCTCGCGGATCTCGCCGACCAGCTCGGGATCGGCCGCCTGCGGCGCCGTCAGCTCGACGACGAGCGGCACGCCGAGCCCCGAGGCCGCCAGGTCTCCGGCCGCGGTGCGCAGCAGCCAGGTGCCCAGCGGCAGCGCCAGCCCGGTTTCCGCGGCCAGCCGGACGCACCTTTCGTGCGCCAGCACGCCTTCACCCGGGTGGTTCCAGCGCAGCCGGGCCTCGACACCCTCGATCGAGCCGTCTCCCGGACGCACCAGCGCGCGGTAGCCGATTCCGACCTCGCCGTTCTCCCACGCGCCCGCCATCGCCGCGGCCAGGCCGAAGTCGTGCCGGTCGCGCTTGTCGAGCTCGCGGTCGAACAGGCCCCACTGGTTCCCGGTCCGCTGCACGCGCCGCAGCGTCAGGTCCGACGCCCGGAGCAGCTCCGCCGGCGTGACGTCCCGCGGCGGCCGGTGGACGACGCCGATGGCGGCCGACACCGCGACCCCGTGCTGCCCGTCGACGTACTCGGGCTCGGCGAGCTCGCGGGTGATCCGGCGGACGAGCGTCACCACGTCCGGCGTGTCCGCGGTGTTCTGCACCAGGACGCCGAACTCGTCGCCGCCGAGCCGGGCCACGAGCGCCTTCTCCCCTTCGAACAGCGTCTTCAGCTTGGCGGCGACCCCGCGCAGCACCCGGTCGCCGAGCTCCTGGCCGAGGCCGCCGTTGATCTGCGAGAAGCCGTCGAGGTCGAGGTGGAAGAGCGTGACACCGCGGGCCGCGTCCGCGTCGCGCAGCAGGGTTTCCAAGCGGGTGCTGAAGAACTGCCGGTTCGGCAGCCCGGTGAGCACGTCGTGCAGGGCCTGGTGGCTCAGCCGCCGCTGCAGCAGCGACACCTCGGTGTCGTCGTCCACGATGGTGAGCACCTGCCGGGGCGTGCCGACGGCGTCCCGGATCACCGAAGCGGCGAACGTGGCCCACATCGGCTCGCCGTCCTTGCCGACCAGGCGGCGCCCGGTGCGCAGCCGGTGCAGCCGGCCCGCCACCAGTTCGCGGTAGCCGTCGCGCAGCTGCTCGACGTCCTCGGGGTGGACGAGGTCGAACAGGGTCAGCGCGGCGATCTCGGCCGGCGTGCGGTTGAGCGTCTTGGCCAGCGCCGCGTTCGCCCGCAGCACCCGGCCGTCCAGCTCGGTGAGCGCGACACCGCTGGCCGAGCCGGCGAACACCTCCTCGAACTGCGCACGGGTGATCACCTGCTTCTGCCGCGTCTCCTGCTCGACCTTCAGCAGGGCGCGGCTCAGGCCCTCCTGCCGCTTCTGGATGTCCTCGCGCAGCATCTCGCCGTAGCCGGAGCTGAACGCGCCGAGCACCAGCACGACCCGCTCGGCGAGCGCGTCGACCCCGTGCAGTTCCGGTTCGCGCAGCAGCGCCTTGGCCAGCACCTCCAGGCTGCGCCGCAGGCTGTCCGCGCCGACGCACCGCAGCTCGACGAGCCGCCCGCCCGCGGCGGCGGCCCCTGCCAGGTCCGGTGGATCGCTCACGACCGCCTCGAACAGCCGACCGGACAGCACCGCCAGCTCACGCTCGATCTCCTCGGGGGTGTGCGGTAGGTACGCCGTGGTGCTGATCAGGTAGCCCCACTTGCGCGCGAGCGTGCCCAGCCGGCGCGCCGCGCGTTCGGCCGACGGTTTCTTCCGCGGGCCGTCGCCGCGGGGATGAGGAGCAGTCACCTCAGGCTGTCCCAGGGTTCAGTGCATCCACCGGTTCGGGGTAACCGATCTATCTTGGCCTGAAATTGCGTGGGACGCACGGATTCAGTTTCGTCCGATCGGGTGATAACCCTGCGGAGCGACGCCCAGCCGGTCCTGCAGCCACGTGCGGGTGGCACCGCGGTATTCGCCGGCGTTTTCGTGCAACGCCACGGAATGCCCCGCGCCGGGCAGCACGTACATCGACAACTTCGACGGATCGGCGTAGTACGGCGCCTCCTGCGCCCGCAGCACCCCGGCGTCCGAACAGTCACGCAACGCCAGCACCCCGCAGAAAAGGACGTCCTTTTCCCCCACCACCTGGAAAACCGGTACGGTGATTCCCCACGTCGACGGCACCACGATGCCGAACAACGCGACCGTGCCCATCCCGGGAACGGAAACCTGGTCCTTCGTCGCCTCGTCGGCGGCGATCACCGCGGGGTCGGCGTCGCCCGCGGCGTAGAACAACCCGGCCCGTGCGCCCGGCTTCGTCGTGAAGTACAGCGGGTCGCTGCCCAGGGTCGACAGCCGGCTGTCGAGCATCGCGGGCTGCAGGCCCAGCGCCGCGCCGAGCGCGAGCACCGGCAGCGCGGGCAGGTGCGTGATGCCGGTGAGGACGACGCCGTCGACGTCGTGGTAGGTCGACGCCTCCACCGCGACGACCCCCGAGCCGACCGAGTGCCCGACGATGACCACCTTCGCGAACGGCACCCCGCCGGCGCGGCCGGCGCGCAGGTGGCCGACCACCTCGTGCAGCGCCTCCGCCTCGGCCCAGACCGACAGCGGCAGGCTCAGCGGCCGGCTGCTGCGCCCGGCGCCGAGCTGGTCGGCGGCGAAGGTCGCGTAGCCGTGCGCGGCCATGTCGCGCTGGTAGGAGTAGCGCTCCGGCTGGTACGGCAGATCCCAGTACACGCTGTTGTACGTGCCGCCGTGCACGAGCAGCTGGACGGTGCCGGGTGCGTCCCCGGCGGGCAGGCACAGCCGGCCGTGCACGGTCGCCGGAGCGCCCGGCACCAGCGGTGGCAGGCCCGGCCCGGTGACCGGGAGATCCGTGTCACTGCAGGAGATCGCGACGGCCTCGGCCGGCACCGCCGCGGTCAGCGAGGCGAGCAGGACACCGCAGGCGACCAGCGCCGACGTCAGCTTGAGCGGCCGTCTCACGCCGTACTTCCCTTTCGTCGGGCACAGCTGCTGTTCGGGACCCGGGAACACTACACCCGGTAGTGGAACCGGCACCCTCAGGTCCGGCGGGGCACCACGGTCATCGGCAGCCGGTTCGGCTGCATGGTCGCCTTGATCTGCGCGTACACCCGCTGCCCCGGCACCGGGACCAACCGCCAGCGGGCGCCGATGGTCGCCGCGACGATACCGATCTCGGCCGGCGCGAAGACGTGCCCCGGGCACAGCCGGGCGCCGGCCCCGAACGGGATGTACGCCCCCTTCGGCAGTTCCGCGGTGCGGCCGGGCGTCCAGCGGTCCGGGTCGAACCGATCCGGCTCGGGGAACCAGCGCGGATCGCGGTGCAGCGTGTGCTGGCTGACGGCGACCTCGCTGCCCGCCCGGAGCACCACCCCGCCCAGCTCGACGTCCTCCCGCGCGCGGCGCATGAGGATCAGCGGCGGGGTGCGGCGGACGATCTCGTTCACGATCTGGTGCGTGTAGACCAGATCCGGCAGGTCCTCGAAGCGCGCGGGCCGGCCGCCGAGGACGGCGTCGACCTCGGCGTGGAACCGGCGTTCGACCTCCCTGTGCTGCCCGAGCTCGTGGAAGAACCAGGCCAGCGCAACCGCGGTGGTTTCGGCGCCGGTGGTCAGGATGGTGATGACCTCGTCGTGCACCTGGCGGTCGGACATGCCCTCGCCGGTGTCCTCGTCGCGGGCCAGCAGCAGCATCGAGAGCAGGTCGCCGTGGTCGGCGCCGGTTTCGCGGGCCGCGACGACGGTTTCGCCGATCACCGCGCGCAGGCGCGCGGCCGCGGCGTCGAACTCCCGGTTCGCCGGGATCGGCAGCTTCTCGACGAACCGCGGCGAAAACGCCCGCACCAGCACGTACTTGAGCATGATCGGGATCGAGCGCCGGATCTCGGCGAGGGCTTCGTCGCCGAGCGCGGTGGAGAACATCGTCTGCCCGGCGATGGTCAGCACCAGGTCCTGCATCCGGCGGTCGAACTGGACGACTTCGCCGGGCTGCCACGAATCCACCAGCTCGGCGGCCAGTTTCGTCATGGTGTGCTCGGCGTAGCCCGCGATCCGGGCGCGCCCGAAGGCCGGCATCACCAGCCGGCGCCGGCGGCGGTTGAGCTCGCCGTTCGAGGTGGCCAGGCCGTCGCCGAAGAGCGGGCGCATCTTGTCGAAGACCAGGCCCTTGTCGAACTTGTCGGCCTCGGTGGCCAGCACCCGCCAGGCCAGTTCCGGGGTGGTGACCACGTGCACCGGCAGCGGGCCGAGCCGGATTTCGACGACTTCGCCGTGCGTGGGCAGGGAAGTGAAGAACTTCAGCGGGTCACGCAGCAGGGGCACGGTGTGCCCGAGCAGGGGAACCCGGCCGGGCGCGGGACGCGGGTTCGTCATGGCCTCGTCTCCTCGCGACCGCAACACCTTAGCGGGACGCCGGGCCCCGGGAGCGCGAGTCACACGAACGGCTGAGGGGGCTAAGCTTCGCGACCCGAGAGTCCACGAGGGTGGGAGGTCCCGTGACCGGAGAGCTGAGCTGGGTACCGCCGGAGATCGACACCACGGTGCCGAACCCGGCCCGGGTGTACGACTTCTGGCTCGACGGCGACCACAACTTCGCCGCCGACCGCGCCCTCGGGGAACAGATCCTCGAGATCATGCCCGGCATCCGCGACGCGGCCCGGCTCAACCGCGCGTTCCTGCGCCGCGCGGCGCGGCACATGGTGGACGCCGGGATCCGCCAGTTCCTCGACGTCGGCTCCGGCATCCCGACCGTCGGGAACCTGCACGAGATCGTCCAGCAGATCGACCCGGCGTGCCGGGTGGTCTACGTCGACCGCGAGCCGGTCGCGGTCGCGCACAGCGAACTGCTGCTGCAGGGCAACGACAACTGCGCGGTGCTGCAGGCCGACCTGCGCGACGTCAACGACATCTTCGACGCCGAGCCGGCCCGCCGGCTGCTCGACCCGGAGCAGCCGACGGGGGTGTTCATGTTGCTGCTGCTGCACTTCGTGCCCGACTCGTGGGACCCGGCCGGCATCCTCACCCGCTACCGCGATCGCCTCGCCCCGGGCAGTTTCCTCGCCCTCACGCACGTGGCGGCGGACTCCGGCTCGGCCGGCCTCGACAAGGCGATCGAGGTGTACACGCACCGGCAGAACCAGCAGAACCGCCCGTTCCCGCGCACGCACGACCAGGTGCTCCGGTTCTTCCAGGGTTTCGACCTGGTCGAACCGGGCCTGGTCGGCTGCGCGATGTGGAACCCCGAGGGCGCCGGCGACATGTCCGACGACCCGTCGGTCAACTCCCTCCCGTACGCCGGCGTGGGCCGGAAGCCCTAGCTCACCGCAGCGAGAACGTCGCCAGGTTCACCGGGCCGTCGAACGTCAGGTAGACGTCGTGCCGGCCGCTCGCCTTCGCCAGGGCGGCCGTCACCGTCGCGTAGGCGTAGTGGTCGCCGGTGCTCGCGACCGGAGCCGTGCCCAGGACGCGGCCCGTCGGCGAGTCCAGGCGGATCGTGATCTTCGACGCCGCCGGGGCGGACACCGAGGCCGAGAACCGCGCCGGGCCGGCCAACGCCACGTTGCGGTACGCCACCCAGCTCCCGGCCACGCCCGCGACCGAGGTGCCCGAAACCTTCGACGTGTCCGTCAAGGTCGTCCCGGCGTAGTCGTCGAAGTTCCGGCCCTGCGTCGGACGGCTCAGGTCGCGCGGCAGGGGGCGTTCTCCCGGCACGTGGACCGGCTGCGGTGCCGAAAGGTCGGTGGCGTTGCGCCCCACCGAGAACTCGTGGACCCCCTCCGCCACCACGGACCGGTTCCGCGCGACGTCCCAGGTCGCCAGGTCCGCCACGGGCACCTCGAACCGCAGCGTGCGAGTCTGCTTCGGCGCCAAGGTGACCTTCGAGAAGTCCCGCAACCGCTGCACGCCGGCGTTCTTCGAGTAGAGCTGGACGACGTCGGACCCGCTGCGGGCGCCGGTGTTGGTCACGTCGACGCTGACCTGGACCTTCCCGCCGGCCTGCGACGCGCGCACCTCGGTGTACCGGAAGCTGGTGTAGCTCAGGCCGTAGCCGAACGGGAACAGCGGCTTGCCGCGGTAGTACTGGTAGGTCATCCCGGTCTTGGCGATGTCGTAGTCCAGGATGCCCGGCAGCCCGGCGTCGGAGGCGTACCAGGTCTGCGTCAGCCGGCCGCTCGGGTCCTGGTCGCCGAAGAGCACGTCGGCGACCGCGTGCCCGGTCTCCTGCCCGGCGTGGCTGGTCCACAGGACGCCGGGCACGGACAGGCTGTCCCAGCCGGTCGTCGGGTAGCTGTTCTCCACCACGACCACGGTGTGCGGGTTCGCCTTCTGCACGGCTTCGACCAGCGCGCGCTGCGCCGGGGCGAGCTCGGTGCTCGTGCGGTCGTTCGCCTCGCGGCCGTTGATGAACGGCATGCTCCCGACCACGACGACGGCGGTGTCCGCGTCCTCGGCCGCGGCGACCGCGCTGCCGACGCCGCTGGTCAGCACGTCACGGCCGAACCTGGTCGCGTGGGCGGCGTCCGGGGACGAGATCGTCAGGATCCCGTCGGCGCCGACGACGGCGAACTTGTCCGGGCCGAACCAGGGCTCGTTGACCTCGTTGCCCGCGTACTCCAGCACGTAGCTGCCGTCGGGCTGGGCGTCGAGCTTCAGCTGCTGCTGCACGAACCAGCCGGCCGGCTGGTCGACGTCGTTGACCAGCGCGCCGCCGGAGTAGCTGAGGAACTTGCCGTTCGCGGCCGCGCGCAGGGTGTTCTTGCCCGCGCCCCAGTCGTAGACGTCGAAGGACTCCGCGGTGCCCGCGACGGTCCCGCCGGCGGTGATCTTGCCGGTGGTCGCGGGGGCCGTCAGGTAGCGGCCGGTGGCGAGGTCCTTCAGCGCGATCCGGTCGACGCCTTCGGACGACGCGACGGTGCCCGCCGAGCCGAGCCGCTCCTTGATGCCCTGCACCGGCGTGACCTTGTACTGCATCGCGCCGCTGTACCAATCTTCGTACAGGGTGTCCGAGAGCGGGCCGACGACGGCGATCTTCTTGTTCTGCGCGGCGTTCAGCGGCAGCGCGCCGCCGTTGTTGCGCAGCAGCACCATCTGCTCGTCGGCGGTCTTGCGGGCCAGGGCCTGGTGCTCGGGGGAGCCGATCACGGCCGGGGTGATCTTCGCGTACGGGTTGCGGCCCGGCGGGTCGAACTCGCCGAGGCGGAACCGCAGCGACAGCAGGTGCCGGTCGGCGTTCTCGACGTCGGCCATCGTGAGGAAGCCCTTGGCCAGCGCCTCCTTGACCGCGGCGACCGTGATCGAACCGTCGGTGTCGTTGTCGGTGAAGCTGTCGAGCCCCGCCTTGATCGCCGCTGCGTCGCCTTCGGCCTTGGTGGCGTAGTACTTCTCGGAGGTGACCAGGTTGGACGGCGCACCGGCGTCGCTGACGACGGCGATGTCCTGCGGCGCCCACTTCCGCAGTTTGCCGTCGAGGTCCGGGCTCACGTGGTTGGGCCGGCCGTTGACCAGGTTGTACGACGGCATCACGGCGTTGGCCGCGCCCGCCTGCAGCGGGATCTTGAACGCCTGCTCGTCGTAGTCGTGCAGGATCTTCGGCGGCACCGAAGAGCTGCTGGTGTCGCGGTTGGCTTCGTTGTTGTAGGCGAGGAAGTGCTTCAGCGTCGGCGCGGCCTGCAGGTACCGCGGGTCGTCACCCTGCATGCCGTGGCCGTAGGCCTTCGCGAACTCGCCGGTCAGGTAGGGGTCTTCGGAGTAGCCCTCCTCGTTGCGGCCCCATCGCGGGTCGCGCAGCAGGTTCACCACCGGCGCCCACAGGTTGAGGCCCCACAGCGTCGGGTTGCGGGCGTTGAACCCGCGGGCCTCCTGCCCGACGGCCGCGCCCACCTGCTTGACCAGCGCCGGGTTCCAGGTGGTGGCCAGGCCGATGGCCTGCGGGAAGACCGTGCCGTCCGCCTTCACGACGGCGCCCTTGTTGTCGTAGTCGGTCGACCAGGCCACGCCGTGCAGTGCTTCGGTGCCCGTCTTGAACACGCCGATGCCGAGCCGCGGGATGGCCGGTTCGTACTGGTGCAGCAGCGAGATCTTCTCGTCCGCCGTCAACCGGGACAGCAGGTCGTCGATCCGCGCCGGCAACGGCAGCGACGGGTCGCGGAACGGGGGTGGCGGGGCCGCGAGCGCCGGCGAAGGGGCCAGCAGCAGGGTCGCGGCCACCGCCGGGACGAGGGCACGGCGGAACAGGGACTTGCGCACGGACAGCCTCCGGAATCGTCGAATCGTTTCGACGGCGCGGCGCGGAACATTCGCGTCGAAGGGTGGGGAGCCTGACGACTATTACAGCCGTGTGAGCGTGGGGTCAAGACTGTCCGTGAGCGCTCCCAGACGGGGCGGCCGAGGGGCGGCAATCCCGCGCTGAGCTGCAAGAAAAACCGCCAACTGGGCTGTTCGACAATTTCGACGAAGGCGGCCGTTGTCGAAAGTGAATCGAATACGGGCGAACGGCGAATGGCGCTTGTGTTTCCGGCGGGTGTCACTTACCTTCGTGCCATCGTCGATGCGCTTCGACACCGACGCTCTCCTCCCCCGTCCCCAGGAGGCCGCCCGTGGTCACGATCAACGACGTCGCCAACGCGGCCGGGGTCGCCCCCAGCACGGTGTCGTACGTGATCAGCGGCAAGCGCTCGATCTCGCCGAAGACCCGGCGGCTCGTCGAGGACAGCATCCGCAAGCTCGGGTACCACCCGCACGCCGGGGCGCGGGCGCTGGCCAGCAGCAAGACCAACGTGCTCGCCCTGGTCGTGCCGCTGCGCACGGACCTCAACGTCGCCGTGGTGATGGAGTTCGTCGCCTCGGCGGTCACCGCGGCCCGCGCGCACGACCACGACCTGCTGCTGCTCACCAAGGACGAGGGACCCGCTGCGCTGCAACGGGTGGCGTCGTCGGCGATCGCCGACGCGCTGATGGTGATGGACATCGAAACCGCCGATCCGCGGGTGCCGATGCTGCTGGCCCTCGACCTGCCGGTGGTGCTCATCGGCGTGCCCGACCACCCGGCCGGGCTCAGCTGCGTGGACCTCGACTTCACCGCCGCCGGCTCGGCGTGCGTCGCGCACCTGGCCGAACTCGGCCACCGCTCGATCGCGCTGATCGGCCCCTCCCCCGCCGTCTACCGCCGCGGCACCAGCTACGCGACGCGGTTCCTGCGCGGTTTCGACGAAGCCGCGAAGAGCCGGGACGTCCGGGCGGCCTCCCGGTCGTGCGCCCATTCCTACGAAGCGGTGAGCGCCTGCCTGGACGACCTGCTCGCCACCGACCCGGACCTGACCGGCCTGGTCGTGCACAACGAGGCCGTGCTGCCCGGGCTGCTGTCGGACCTGCGCCACCGCGGCCTGCGGGTGCCCGAGGACATCTCGGTCATCGCCGTGTGCCCGGACAGCATGGCCGAGCAGCACGTGGTTTCGCTGACCAACGTGGCCATCCCGGCCGAGGAGGTCGGCACCCAGGCCGTCGAGATGACCATGCGCCGGCTCGCCGGCCACACCACCCCGGAGGTCCGGCTGCTCGGGCCCCGCCTCACCCGGCGCGAGAGCACCGCATCGCCGCGCGCCTGATCCGGTTCTGCTCCGCTGCCGAAGGAGAATCACCATGTCCGTAGTTCGACGCGCCCTTTTGCTGTCCGCGAGTGCCGCGCTGCTGGCCGCCTGCAGCCCCAGCCCGGCCCCGTCCGCGCCGGGCGGCGCCGGCGCCCCGGCCGCCACGTCGATCACCGAACTCGACTACTACGCCGACGAGCAGGGGTCCGCCGCCTGGCAGAAGATCCTCGACACGTGCGCCGCGCAGACCGGGATCAAGATCGAGCGCCAGAAGGTGCCGACCGCCCAGATGCTGCCGAAGGTGCTGCAGGGCGCCAGCTCGAAGACGCTGCCGAACCTGCTGTTCACCGACAACCCGACGCTGCAGCAGGTCGCCGCGACCGGCGCGCTGACCCCGCTGGACGGCTACGGCATCACCACCGACGGCTACTACCCGAGCATCGTCAAGGCCGGGACCTACCAGGACAAGGTGTACGGGGTCGCGCCCGGCGTCAACGGCCTGGCGCTGATCTACAACAAGGACCTCCTGCAGGCCGCGGGCGTCGAGCCGCCGAAGACCTGGGACGAGCTGAAGGCCGCCGCGGCGAAGCTGACCAAGGACGGCAAGTACGGCCTGGCCTTCTCCGCCGTCCCGTCCGAAGAGGGCACCTGGCAGTTCCTGCCGTTCTTCTGGAGCAACGGCGCGGAACTGTCCCAATTGGACTCCCCGCAGTCGGTGCAGGCGCTGCAGTACGTCACCGACCTGGTGAACTCGGGTTCGGCGTCGAAGTCCGTGGTGACCTGGAACCAGAACGACGTCGCCGACCAGTTCGTCGGCGGCAACGCGGCGATGATGATCAACGGGTCGTGGAACATCGCCCGGCTCGACGAGCAGAAGGCGCTGCACTACGGCGTCGTGCCGATCCCGGTGCCGCAGGCCGGCGGCAAGCCGGTGGTCGCGCTCGGCGGCGAGGTCGGCACGGTGCCGGTCACGAACGGACCGGGCCAGCAGGCCGCCGGCAAGGTGCTTTCCTGCATCCTGTCCGAGCCGACGATGCTCGAGTGGAGCAAGGCCCACGCCTACATCCCGTCGAAGACGGCCACCGCGCAGAAGTTCGGCACCGGGCAGCCGGCCATGCAGGCGTTCGTCGACGAGGTCGGCACCGCCCGCTCCCGCACCGCCGAGCTCGGCGAAAAGTACCCGAAGGTCTCGCAGGCGCTGGCCGACGCGCTCCAGGCGGCGCTGACCGGCAAGACCCCGGTCGACCAGGCCCTCAAGGCCGCGCAGCAGACGAGCGGCTCGTGACGCTCGCCGCCGCCCCGGCGGTCTCGGCGGCGACGCGCGCGCGCCGGAAGTCCCGCCGGGACAACCGGTTCGCCGCGTGGGCGTTCCTGCTGCCCGCGGTGGCCTACGTCGTCGTGTTCTTCGGCTACCCCCTGGCCGCGAACCTGGTGATGAGCACGCAGGACTACACGGTGAAGTCGTTCTACACCGGCGAAGCACCCTTCGTCGGGTTCGCGAACTACTCCGCCGTGCTGACCAGCCCGCTGTTCTCGACGGCGGCGCTCAACACGGTCCTGTTCACCGCCGGGTCGCTGGTCTTCCAGTTCGGCCTCGGCCTGGCGCTGGCGGTGTTCTTCAACGGCCGCTTCCTCGGCAGCGCGCTGCTGCGGTCGCTGCTCCTGCTGCCGTGGCTGCTGCCCCTGGTGGTCAGCGGCGCGGTCTGGCGGTGGATGTTCGACCAGGACCACGGCGTGCTCAACGCCTTCCTGCGCGCGGTGGGCCTCGACGCGGTGCCGTGGCTGAGCAGCACGAACTGGGCGCTGCCGGCGGTGATCCTGACCAACATCTGGATCGGCATCCCGTTCAACCTGGTCATCCTGCACGGCGGGCTGCGCGCGATCCCGGCGTCGCTCTACGAAGCCGCCGAGCTGGACGGCGCCGGGGCGTGGCAGCGGTTCCGGCACGTCACCTGGCCGCTGCTGCGGCCGGTCACCGGGATCGTGCTGATGCTCGGGCTGGTCTACACGATCAAGGTGTTCGACGTGATCATGGTCGTCACCGGCGGCGGCCCGGCCAACGCGACGCAGACGCTGACGACGTGGTCGTACCGGCTGTCCTTCCAGGACTTCGCGTTCGGGCAGGGCGCCGCGGTCGGCAACGTCCTCATCGTGGTGGCGACGGTGTTCGGGCTGCTGTACCTGCGCTCGGCGAAGGCGACGCTGGCGGAGGCGGCGGTATGAGGACTTCGAACTGGCCGCGGACGGTGTTCGGCGTCCTGATCGTCGCGGTGCTGCTGTTCCCGCTGTACTGGATGCTCAACGCCTCCCTGCAGCCGAGCGGTGCGCTGCTGCGCCCGGACCCGGCGTTCTTCCCCACCGGCGGCACCCTGGACGGCTACCGGAAGGCCCTCGCGACGCAGGGGCCGAACCTGCTCTCCAGCGTGGTCGTCGCGCTCGGCTCGGTGCTGGTCTCGCTGCTGGTGGCCGCACCGGCGTCGTACGCGCTGGCCCAGCTCAAGGTGCGCGGCGGGCCGGTGCTGATGTTCGTGCTGCTCATCGTGCAGATGATCCCGGGCATCGTGATGGCCAACGCGCTCTACACCGTGTTCAGCAATCTCGGCCTGATCGACAACTACCTCGGGCTGGTGCTCGCCGACTCCACCGCGACCATCCCGTTCGCCATCCTGCTGCTGCGGGCGTTCATGATCTCGGTGCCGAAGGAGCTGACCGAGGCGTCCCGGGTGGACGGTGCCGGGTACTGGCGCACGTTCTTCTCGATCATCCTGCCGGTCAGCCGCAACGCGCTGGTCACCGCCGGGCTGTTCGCGTTCCTGTTCGCCTGGGCGGACTTCCTGTTCGCCGTCACCCTGACCACCGGGCAGTCGTTCGAGCCCATCACCGTGGGCATCTACCGGTTCGTCGGCAACCAGTCCGCCGACTGGAACGGGATCATGGCCACCGCCCTCCTCGCCGCGATCCCCGCGGCCGTCCTGCTCGTCGTCGCCCAGCGCTATGTCGTCGCCGGGCTGACCAGCGGCGCCGTCAAAGACTAAGGAGTCCGCTTGATCGCCACGACCGAAGACGGCCGCTCGCTCGAAGTCAGCGTCCGGCACGAGGTGCTGCGCGTCGAGCCGTGGGGCGACGGCAGCCTGCGCGTGCGCGCCGGGCGGCACCGCATCCTCGACGACGTCCCGGGCGCGCTGCTGCCCGCGAAGCCGTCCGCCGCCACCGCGTCGGTGGACGGGCGCACCGGCCGGGTCGTCAACGGCCCGCTCACCGCCATCGTCGAGATCGCCGACACCGACACGGGCATCGACGCGCAGCTGCGGTTCGTCCGCACCGACACCGGCGAAGAGCTGCTGGCCGAGCAGCGCGCGCACTTCTGGTGGCCCGGCGCGCGGCTGTTCATGCCGTCGGGCAACGGGTACGGCCGGCTGGAGCAGCGGTTCACCGCCTACGACGACGAGCGGCTCTACGGGCTCGGCCAGCACACGCACGGCCGGCTCGACCAGAAGGGTCTGGTGCTCGACCTGGTGCAGCGCAACGCCGAGGTGTCGGTGCCGTTCCTGCTGTCCAGCCGCGGCTACGGGTTCCTGTGGAACAGCCCGGCCGTCGGGCGGGTCGAGCTCGCCGCCAACGGCACCCGCTGGGTCGCCGACGACGCGCGCCAGCTCGACTACTGGATCACCACCGGCGACGGCCCCCGCCAGATCCTGGGCCACTACGCCGACGCGACCGGGCACGCGCCGATGCTGCCGGAGTGGGCGGCCGGGTTCTGGCAGTCCAAGCTGCGCTACCGCACGCAGGAGGAGCTGCTCGCGGTCGCGCGGGAGTACCACTCGCGCGGGCTGCCGCTGTCGGTGATCGTGGCGGACTTCTTCCACTGGACGCACCTCGGCGACTGGCGGTTCGACCCGGCCGAATGGCCGGACCCGGCCGGGCTGGTACGCGAGCTTTCGGACCTCGGTGTCAAGCTCATGGTCTCGGTGTGGCCGTCGGTGAGCCCGCTGTCGTCGAACTACCGCGAACTGCACGAGCGGGGGTTGCTGGTCGCCGCCGAGAGCGGTGTCCCGGCGCACGCGCCGTGGAAGGACAAGGGGTTCGGCGTCGAGATGCCGGTGGCGTTCTACGACGCCACCAACCCGGAGGCGCGGCGGTTCGTCTGGAGCAAGGTCAAGCAGAACTACTACGACCTGGGGGTGCGCGCGTGGTGGCTGGACGGCGACGAGCCGGAGATCCAGCCGGGTCACCCGCACAACCTCGGCTTCCACGCCGGCCCGGGCGCGGAGGTGTTCAACCTCTACCCGCAGGTCAACGCGCAGACGTTCCACGACGGCATCCGCGCCGAGGGCGACGACGAGGTGGTGCTGCTGAGCCGGTCGGCGTGGGCGGGCAGCCAGCGCTTCGGCGCGGCGCTGTGGTCGGGTGACGTCGGCGCGACCTGGGAATCGCTGCGGGCGCAGGTGCGGGCCGGGCTGAACGTGGCCCTGGCGGGGATCCCGTGGTGGACGACGGACATCGGCGGCTTCCACGGCGGCGACCCGGATTCGCCCGGGTACCGCGAGCTGATGGTCCGCTGGTTCTCCTACGGGGTGTTCTGCCCGCTGTTCCGCCTGCACGGCTTCCGCGACCCGCGGCCGGCGTTCGGCCCGGAGATGACCGGCGGCCCCAACGAGGTCTGGTCGTTCGGCGAGCCGGCCTACGAGGCGATCACGGCGTCACTGCGGCTGCGGGAGCGGCTGCGGCCGTACCTGATGGAGCAGATGCGGGTGGCCCACGAGCAGGGCATCCCGCCGATGCGCCCGCTGTTCGTCGACTTCCCGGCGGATCCGGCGGCCTGGGACGTGGACGACGAGTTCCTGCTCGGCCCGGACCTGCTGGTGGCTCCGGTGCTCGAACCCGGGGTGACGGCCCGCCGGGTGTACCTGCCGGCCGGGGCGTCCTGGACGGACGCGGTGACCGGCACGCGGCACGACGGCGGCGGCTGGATCGACGCGCCGGCCCCGGCCGCGCGGATCCCGGTGTTCCTCCGCGACGGGGCGGAGCTGCCGATCCGCGAGGGTTAATGTGGACCCGTGAGTCCAAAGCTGACCCCGAAGGGTGCCGCGACGCGGCAGCGGATCGTCGAAGGCGCCGCGGCGGAGATCCGCGAGCGCGGGGTCGCCGTCACCACGCTCGACGACGTCCGGGCGCGGACGGGGACCAGCAAGAGCCAGCTCTTCCACTACTTCCCGGAGGGCAAGGACGAGCTCCTGCTGGCGGTGGCGCGGTTCGAGGCCGACCAGGTCATCGAGGTCCAGCAGCCGCAGCTGGGCCGGCTGACGTCGTGGGCGGCGTGGCAGCGCTGGCGCGACACGGTGGTTTCGCACTACCGCGGCCGCGGGCAGCACTGCCCGCTCAACGTGCTGATCTCCCAGCTCGGCCGCGCGACGCCGGGGGCGCAGGCCGTGGTGAGCGAGCTGCTGCGGCGCTGGCAGGACGAGATCGCCGCGGGCATCCGCCACCTGCAGGAAGGTGGCGAGGTCAGCCCGGACCTGGATGCGGAACGCACGGCGGCCGCCCTGCTGGCGGGCATCCAGGGCGGCGTGGTGGTGATGCTGTCGACCGGCCGCCTCGATCACCTCGAAGCGGCTCTCGACGTCGGGATCGGGAACCTGCGGGCGAGCGGGGGCCGGCGCTGACGCCGGTCCCCGCCCCCGGGGCTCAGGCGGACTTGATCGCGGAGATCTCGAACTCCAGCGTGACCTTGTCGCTCACCAGCACGCCACCGGTCTCGAGGGCGGCGTTCCAGGTGATGCCGTAGTCCTTGCGGCTGATCGTGGTGGAGCCCTCGAAGCCGATCCGGTCGTTGCCGAACGGGTCCTTCGCGGCGCCCTCGAACTCGAACGGGATGGTCACCGAACGGGTGACGTCCTTGATCGTCAGGTCGCCGGTCACCTCGAAGCTGGTCTCGCCGGCCTGCTTGATCTCGGTCGAGGTGAAGGTGATCTGGGGGTACTCGTCCATCGACAGGAAGTCGTTGCTCTTCAGGTGCCCGTCGCGGTCGGCGTTGCGGGTGTCGATGCTGTGGGCCTGGATGGTCACCTGGGCCGACGACTTCTCCGGCGCGTCGCCGTCGATGGTGGCGGAGCCGGTGAACTCGTTGAAGCTGCCGCGCACCTTGGTCACCATGGCGTGCCGGGCGACGAACCCGATCCGCGAGTGCGTGGGGTCGAGGGTGTATTCGCCGGTCAGCTGGGGGTAGGTGGTCGCGCTGGTCATCGCTGTTCTTCTCTCCTCGTGGTGGCGCCCCCCGGTGATTGAGGGTTCAACGACACTGTACTCACTTTTACTGGTTGCGCAAGCAAGCTTTGGGTAAGCTCGCCGGTATGGGTGATCTGTCCGCGCTCGACCTCGACGAAGCCGCCTTCTGGCGGCCGCTGATGCGCATCATGACGGCGCTGCCACGCGCGCTCGAGGACCACTTCCTGCCCGAGACGGGCCTCACCATCACCGACTACGGGGTGCTGGTCGCGCTGTCCGAGGCGCCGGAGCACCTGCTCCGCATCTCGGCGCTGGCCGCGACGACCGGCCTGTCCCTGAGCCGGATCAGCCGGGTGGTCGACGACCTGACCCGCCGCGGCCTGGTCGAGAAGCGCCGGTGCGCCGAGGACGGCCGCGCGTCCAACGCCGTGCTGACCGCGGCCGGATTGGCCAGACTGGAGGCGGCCTTCCCGAGCCACCTCGCCCGCGTGCGGGCTTCGGTGTTCGACCACCTGAGCGCCGAGGACATCCGCACGGCCGGGCCGGTGCTGGCCCGGCTGGCCGCGGCACTGGACACCACTCCCCCGACCGACGACTGCTGAGGACGCCGATGACCGACAAGGGCGAGTACAAGCGGGACCTGAACTACCTCCCGGACCGCATCACCGCGGACGGCCGCGACGGCTGGCCGGTCGAGCCGGGCCGGTACCGCCTGGTGGTGGCCCGCGCCTGCCCGTGGGCGAACCGCGCGGTGATCGTGCGCCGGCTGCTGGGCCTGGAGCCGGTCCTGTCGATGGGCATCGCGGGCCCGGTGCACGACGAGCGCAGCTGGAGCTTCGACCTGGACCCCGGTGGCCGCGACCCGGTGCTCGGCATCGAGCGCCTGCAGGAGGCGTTCTTCAAGCGCGACCCCCAGTACCCGCGCGGCATCACGGTCCCGGCGTTCGTCGACATCCCGACCGGCCAGGTGGTGACGAACGACTTCGCGCAGATGACCCTGGACATGTCGACGGAGTGGACGGCGCACCACCGCTCCGGCGCGCCCGAGCTGTACCCGGAGAAGCTGCGCGACGAGATCGACGACGTGGCCCAGAAGGTGTTCACGGACGTCAACAACGCGGTGTACCAGGCCGGCTTCGCCGGCTCGCAGCAAGCGTACGAGCGCGCGTACGAGAAGCTGTTCGCCCGGTTGGACTGGTTGTCGGAGCGCCTGGCGAACCAGCGCTACCTGGTGGGCGACACGATCACCGAGGCGGACATCAGGCTGTTCACCACCCTGGTCCGCTTCGACGCGGTGTACCACGGGCATTTCAAGTGCAACCGCCAGAAGCTGGCGGAGCTCCCGGTTTTGTGGGCGTACACCCGCGATTTGTTCCAGACCCCGGGCTTCGGCGACACGATCGACTTCCCCCAGATCAAGGAGCACTACTACGTGGTCCACAAGAACGTGAACCCCACGGGCATAATCCCGGCCGGCCCGGACACGGCGGGCTGGCTGACCCGCCACGACCGCGAACAGCTGGGAGGACACCCCTTCGGCGACGGCACCCCACCGGGCCCGCCTCCGGCGGAGGAGAGGGTGCCCGCACTGGTATGACGGGGGGGCTGCGGCGGGATCGCTGGTAGCGGCCGGCGCAGCACCGGGACTGCGGGGCAGCGGCGGCGGTCGGCGGGTGCGAGCTCGCGAGGGTGCCCTCGCGGGGCAGCTGCGGCGGGCGGCGGGCTCCGTGAGGCTTCAGTTGCCGCGGCGACAGGGGCAGCAGACGTTGCGGGCGGCGAGCACCGTGCGGCCGTGGAGCGACGGGCCCTGCGTGAGCAGCCGGTACCGCGGAGGCGGGCGCGGGTGTGGGCCCGTAGCCGTTAAGGCTGCGGGCCTATCCCGAGATTTAGCACCCGGCCCCCCGAGCCCGGTCAATATCAGGCCCGCGATAAAGCCGTTCCGGAATCCGCGCCAGCGTAGAAGGATGAACCTGAGACCCCAACCCATAGAACTTCTGAAAACTCATGATCAGCGGCCGCCAGGAATCCGGATCGATCCGATCCGAACTCCCGGCCAACCGAACCGAGTCATGAACGAAAACCCGCTGCACCCGAACCTCGAACGCAACCACACCCCCATCATCCCCCACCGGATGCACCGCCTCGACCACCGCCTCCATGACAACGGGACACTCCCCCACCCGCGGCGGCGCAACCGTCTCCGAAGGAACAGCCGTGAACCCGGCTCGCTCGAACTTGCCGGCCACATGAAAGTACCCTCGCTCCCGCTTCCCGGCCGGAACAGGATCCGACCCGGTGGTCAACGCCAACCGGTCGACCGACGACGCCTGGGAATCGGAAGGCAGATTCAGCACACACTCCCGCGTACGCAACATGTTCTGCGCAGTCTTGGACCGAGCCCCGAGCCCGAGAACAGCCCGCCACCCGAGCCAGAACGCCGACGACATCGGCGCCAGGTTGGCCGAACCGTCCTCGTTGACGCTGGAGATGAGCACCACCGGGGTACCGAAGTAAAGGATTCCGGGCTCGATAACCGTATGCACAACAGTTTCCACACACCGGAGTCTGCCGTCCACACGCGACTCATCGCTGGCGGTAATCGGCCATCGCGGTGCGGAGCAGCGACACGGGACGCGAGACGTCGTGGCCGGTCGTCCGGTGCAGCTCCGCGAAGTCGTCCAACGCCGCCTGGACGTCTTCGGCGTCGTGAGGCGCGGCCAGGGCCGCCCGGAGCTGGGTCAGGGCGGGTTCGGGAAGGCCGCGAGCCGAAAGGTGGACAGCCACGGTGAACTCACGGCCCGCCGCGCGCGGCAGGACCACCCGCTCCAGCTCGACCGCCTCCGCGAACTCGTTGTCCGCCAACGTTTTCTCGCCCTGCTGCCACCGCATCAGCCCGACCTGGTAGCGGACCCAGGCATTCTCCGGTTCGCGCCGGAGCACGTCGCCGAAGGTGGTGAGAGCCTCGTCGAAGCGGCCCATCGCCCGGTACGTCTCGGCGCGCTTCTCGACCGAGGGCAGCCCGTCGGGTTCGAGCTCGATCGCCCGGTCGAAGTCCACCAGGGCCTCCCGGAACCGTGCGGCGTCCCGGTGCAGGGCGCCGCGGCTGCTCAGGACCCAGTGGTAGCCCGGATCGGCCTCGAGGGCGTCGGCGAAGTCGGCGAGGGCCTTCTCGCGGCGGTCCATCAGGCGGTACGTTTCGCCGCGAATGCCGAGGGCCCACGCCGAGCCCGGGTCGAGCTCCAGTGCGCGGTCGAAGTCCGCGAGGGCGTCGGCGTACCGCTCCATCAGCTGGTACGTCAGGCCGCGGCAGGAGATCGCCCAGACGTACCCGGGGTCCAGGGTGATGGCCCGGCTGAGGTCGGCCACCGCCTCCTCGTACCGCTTCGCTTCGCGGTGGACCTCGCCGCGGAAGGCGACCGGCCAGACGCCAGCCGGGTGCAGAAGTCCAGGCGGCCGCGGCCCTCGTCCGCGTGCAGCGCCGCCAGCTCCTCGCCGCGGCGGCGAGCGCCGGTGTTCCGCTGTCCAGGCCCGCCTGCCGGATCATCGCCGTCCAGCGCGGGACGAACTCCGGGTCGAGGTGCAGGGTCTCGACCAGCGCCGTCAGGGCCGCCGGCACCGCCGCCGACGGCTGGGCGCAGAGCCGGTGGTAGTGCTCCTCCAGCACCATGGCCTCGAACCGGTCGTCCTTCCACGAGCCGTCCGCGGCCGCGCGGTAGTGCTCGGCCAGCTTCTCGTGCCGCGCGCGCCGATCGGCCGACGAACGCCGGCGCTGGACCCGGACCATCGCCTGCCGGACGACGTCGTGGTAGCGGTAGCCGGCGACGAACGGCAGTCCCAGCAGCCAGGCGAAGTCCGCCTCGGACGACGCCGACCCCGTCACGGCGGCGTAGGTCTCCTTGTCCAGGCGGCGGGGCAACGCGCCGAGCACGGCCGCTTCGCGGCGCCGGGGGTCGCTCTCCCACTCCAGGAACCGCTCGACGGCGTTGTCGCTGGGGTCGCTGACGTCCTCGGCCTGCCCGGGCCGGGCTTCGGCGAGCATCGCGACCAGCACCGGCAGCCGGCCGGTGAGCCCGAGCACGACGTCGACCACGCTCCGGTCCGTCACGCCCTTCGCGGCCAGCAGTTCGATCGCCTCCGCCTCGGTGAACACCGGCAGCGCGATGTTCGCGCGGATGCCCAGGTAGTCGCCCCAGGTGTTGACGTCCAGGGGGTGCTGGCCGGCCACGACGAGGACCAGGTTCGCGGGCAGGTCGCCGTAGCGGCCCGACAGCAGCGTCCGCAACCACGCGTCGAGGGAAGCCGCCGGTGCGCTCGTAGGTGTCGAAGAAGCGGACGACCGGCCGCTCGGCCGCGATCTCGCCGAGGTCGGCCACGAACAGCGGGGTGAGCACCTCGACCGGCGACAGCATCAGCCGGACGTCGTGGTGGCTGCGCAGCTTGCCGCTGAGGTAGGCCCGCAGCCGGTCGACCTGGCCGGCGACCGCGTCGGTGTTCAGCTCCT
Organism: Amycolatopsis sp. CA-128772; assembly: GCF_002904295.1. Taxonomy (GTDB): domain Bacteria; phylum Actinomycetota; class Actinomycetes; order Mycobacteriales; family Pseudonocardiaceae; genus Amycolatopsis. The sequence goes on along the minus strand of NZ_PPHG01000023.1, from coordinate 3,091 downwards.
TCGCGAACGGCCCGACGAGCGGGATGTCCTCGGCGGCGCGGAGGCCGATGCGCACCGCCGAGCGCGTCAGCGCGGACGAAAGCCCCTCCGGAGCCGCCGGGTCGGAGTCCGGCTCGTACTGGTGCTTGCGGTAGGTCTCCGCCCGTTTCGCGAACTCCTTGCACGGCGCGTCCTGCCGCGCGCGGCTCGCCGAGATCGCTTCGAGGGCGGCCGGGATGTCGTAGACCGACTCGTCGATCGAGGCGGTGAGGCAGCCGCTCTCCTGCGCGAGCCGGGTGAACTGCCGGAGCAGGAAGGTCTTCCCGGTGCCCGCGTCGCCGTGGATGGCGAACAGGAACCGCCGCCGGACGTCGTCGACCGGGAGGCGGAGGTTGTCCTGGAACTGCCCGAGTTCCTCCCGCCGCCCGACAAAGCCGCCGGCCTGCCGCCGCCGGATCAGGTCTTGCAGGCTCACGGACTTGCGGTCCATGGCGCCCCCCGACCGGCTGGACAGACCACGGTAGCCGACCGGGGCGGCACCTCCGCGAACGCGAGGTGCCGCCCCGGGTCGTCAACTCCGCGAAGCCGCCTGCTGCAACGCCCGCCGGGTCAGCACCCGCGCCAGGTGACGCCGGTATTCCGCGGTCGCGTGCGGCTCGTCCGGCGGGTTCGTGCCCTCCGCCGCCAGCGCGGCCGCGTCTTCGATGGACGCCCCGGCCGCCAGTGCCTCCTCGGTGGCCGTCGCCCGGAGCGGGACGCCGCCCAGGTTCACCAGGCCGACGCGGCCGCCGGCGACCGCCACCCCGGCCATCGCCCAGTCGATCGCGCGGCGGGTGAACTTCTCGAAGCCCCAGCCCTGGCCCGTCTGGGCGGGCAGGCGGATCTCCGTCAGGAGTTCGGCCGGCTCCAGCGGCGTCGTGAACGGGCCCAGGAAGAACTCCGCCGCCGGGATGCGCCGCTCCCCCGACGGCCCGCGCGCGACCAGGACCGCGTCCGACGCCAGGACCGCCGCGGGCAGGTCGGCCGCCGCGTCCGCGTGCACCAGCGACCCGCCGATCGTGCCGCGGTGGCGGACCTGGCGGTCGCCCACGAGCCCGGACACGTGCGCCAGCAGGGGCGCGTGCGCCAGCAGCACCCGGTCCTGCTCCAGCGCGCTGTACCTCGACAGCGCGCCGATGACGACCTCGTCGCCCTCGAGCCGGACGTACCGCAGCTCGTCGAGCGGGCCGATGTCCACCAGGTATTCGGGCGCGGCCAGCCGCAGCTTCATCAGCGGCAGCAGGGAATGCCCGCCCGCCAGCACCTTCGCCTCGTCGCCGTGCGAGGCGAGCAACGCCACCGCTTCGTCCACTGTGGACGCTCGCAGGTACTGGAACGCAGCGGGGATCACCGGTCCACCTCCTGGCCCGAAGCGTCGATGACGGCGCTGACGATGTTGTGGTAGCCCGTGCAGCGGCAGAGGTTGCCCTCGAGCCCGGCGCGGACCTCGTCGCGGGTCGGCCGCGGGTTGTCCGCCAGCAGGGACACCGACGCCATGATCATCCCCGGCGTGCAGAACCCGCACTGCAAGCCGTGCTGCTCGCGGAACGCGCGCTGCACGGGGTGCAGTGCGCCGTCCGAAGAGGACAGACCCTCGACGGTGGTGACGGCGTGGCCGTCGGCCTGCGCGGCCAGCACCGTGCACGACTTGACCGACTCGCCGTCGAGCAGCACCGTGCAGGCGCCGCACGACGTCGTGTCGCAGCCGATGTTCGTGGCGGTCAGCCCGGCGGTGTCGCGCAGGAAGTGCACCAGCAGCGTCCGGTCCGGCACCTCCTCGGTCACCGGCCGCCCGTTGACCTCGATCGAGACCTTCACTGCGCGTTCCCCTCCGAAAGTGCGGCCCAGACCCGGATCGGGGTCGTGGGCATGTCCAGGTGCTTGACGCCGCGGGTCGAAAGCGCGTCCACCACGGCGTTGTGCACCGCCGGCGTCGAGCCGATCGTCGCGGCCTCGCCGATCCCCTTGACGCCCAGCAGGTTCCGGTCGGTCGGGGTGGCCATGTCGACCAGCTCGAAGTCCGGCAGCTCGACGGCGGTGACGAAGGAGTAGTCCGCCAGGGTCGCGGTCGTCGGGTTGCCGTCCTCGTCGTAGGTGACGACCTCCAGCAGCGCCTGCGCAGCGCCCTGCCCGAGGCCGCCGTGGCGCTGCCCGCGGAAGGTGAGCGGGTTGACGATCGGGCCGGCGTCGTCGACGGCGACGATCCGCCGCAACTCGACCTTGCCGGTTTCGGTGTCGACCTCGACCACCGCGACGTGCGCGCCGAACGGGAACGTCGGCTGGCCGTCGCCGAACCAGACGTCGGCGGTCAGCTTGCCGTCCGAGGCGGCTTCAGCCACCTGCGCCCAGCTCAGCACGGTGCTCGACGGCGCGCCGCGCACCTGCCAGACCCCGCGCTCGACGTCCAGTTCCAGATCGTCGGACGCGGCTTCCAGCAGGTCCGCCGCCAGCTCGCGGGCCTGGGCGATCACCGCGTCGGCCGCCTGCCGGATCGCCGAGCCGCCCAGCTGCAGCGACCGCGAGCCGAACGTGCCGATCGCCTTCGGCACCTCGTCGGTGTCGCCGTGGCGGACGGTGATCTTCTCCAGCGGCACGCCGAGCCGGTCGGACAGCAGCATGGCCAGGGACGTGCCGAGGCCCTGCCCGTGCGGCGAACTGCCGGTCCACGCGACGACCGAGCCGTCCGGATGGATGTCGACCCGGCCGCTCTCGCCACCGCCGTCGCCGCCGGTGATCTCGACGTAGGCGGCGATGCCGAGACCGAGCTCGACCGGGTCCCCCGCCTCGCGCCGCCGCTGCTGCTGCGCCCGCAGTTCCGGGTAGCCGGCGGCGGCCAGGACCTTGTCCAGCGCGGCCGCGTACTCCCCCGTGTCGTAGAAGGCGCCGGTCGGCGTCCGGTACGGGAACTCCTCGGGCCGGATGAAGTTGACCCGCCGGACGTCGGCCGGGTCCAGCCCGAGCTCGGCGGCGAACAGGTCCATCGCCCGCTCGACGGCGGCGGTCGCCTCCGGGCGGCCCGCGCCGCGGTAGGCCGCGACCGGCGTGGTGTTCGTGACCACCGCGCGGCTGCGCG
>NZ_PPHG01000022.1 GCF_002904295.1 Amycolatopsis sp. CA-128772 | reverse complement strand
CTCGCCTTTCACCCGCGCAACCCTCCCTTTTCCCCACCCCAGGTGAAGCAGCGTTGCGGCCCGCGGCCGCCGGTGTTCTCCTCGGAGGGTCCGAAGACCGATCCCGAACGAAAGGCGAACCGATGAACATGTTCGACAAGGCGAAGGAAGCGCTCGGGAAGCACCCGGACCAGGCCGACCAGGGTGTCGACAAGGCGGCCGACGCGGCCAAGCAGCGCTTCGGCGACCACGCCGACAAGATCGACCAGGGGTCCGACAAGGCCAAGGAATTCCTGCACAAGCAGGGCGGCGGGCAGCAGGACGCGCCTCCGCAGTGAGCCGCCGTTGGTGAGCGCCCAGCCGTCCGGGGGAATGCACGCTTCACCGCTCCCGCGGCTGGGTACCACCGGCTCCGTGGTCGCCACCTACCTCGTCCCCGTCCGGACCGCCCTGCTGCTCTTCCCGTTCCTCGTGCTGGCCGTGATGCTGCCGGCCGCGTTCGTCAGCTACCGCCGCCGCGGGCGCGCCGGCGGCTGGCCGACCTTCGTCTTCTACACGTTCCTCTTCTACCTGCTGGCGATCGCGACGCAGACCGTCCTGCCGCTGCCCGCCGACCCTGCGTACTGCGCCGGGCACACCTACGCGAGTTCGCCGCAGCTGCGGCCGTTCTACTTCGTCGAAGTGGTGTCCCAGCGGGCCCGCGGCCACTGGGGCCCCGGCGCGCTGCTGCACAACCCGGCGGTCTGGACCACCGCGCTCAACGTCGTGATGCTGGCCCCGCTCGGGTTCTACGTGCGGTACGCGCAACGGGTGCGGCTGCTGCCCGCCGCGCTGATCGGCTTCGGCGTGTCGCTGTTCTTCGAGCTGACCCAGCTGACCGGCCTGTGGTTCGTCTACCCGTGCCCGTACCGGCTCTTCAGCGTCGACGACCTGATCCTCAACACGGCCGGCGTCGTCGTGGGCTGGCTGCTGGCCGGGCCGCTCGGCCGGCTGCTCCCGTCGCCGGAACCGGAGCACGACCGGCGCCGGTACGCCGCGAAGGTCACCTTCACCCGGCGGCTGTTCGCGCTGGCCACCGACCTGCTCGGGTTCGCCGCGCTGCTCGGGTTCCTGTTCGGCCTGCTGACGCTGTTCGGCGAGGACCTGCGCCACCGCGACACGCCGGTGGTCATCCTCGCCCTCGTCTGGTTCGTCGTGCTGCCCGCGGTGACCGGGTCCACGCCCGGCAAGCGGGCCATGCTGCTGCGGGTGACGCGCCGGGGCGGGCGCCGGGCCGGACCGGTCGCGCTGCTGGTCCGCAACGGCGTCCTGCTCTCGCCGCTGTGGCTGACCTGGCTGCTGCTGGACCTGGACCGCTGGGACCTGGGCCGGCACCCGGAACAGCTGCTCCTGCCGGTCGCGCTGGCCGCGTCGGTGTTCGTGGTCGGGATCTGGACGCCGCTGGCCGTGCTGCTCGACAACGAGCACCGGGCGCCCTACGAACGGCTGACCCGCACGGTCAACACCGCCGTCGTGCCGCACGTCACAGAGCCCGCACCGGCCGCCGAACCGGCCCGGCCGGAGGAAGTCCTCAAAGGACCGTGACCGCACACCGGCCTGCCCGGGGTCGACAGCGCTGGTAGATTGCGACCGGAACGGGGTTGAGCCGCCAGCCCGCGTCCCGATCCCCATTCTGGAGCTCTTGATGACCACCGACGCAGCGCGGCCCCGGCAGCGGTTCTCCGGTGACGGCTGGTCGCTCGAAGCGTGCGACGCCGGGGAACTGACCGTCTACACCCTGCGCGGTGAGTTCGACTTCGCGGTTTCGCCCCGGCTCGCTGACCTGCTCACGCCGGACGCCGGCGTCACGCGGGTCGTCGCCGACATGACCGAGGTCCGGTACTGCGACTCCAGCTGCCTGCAGGTCCTGCTCCGGCTGGCCCGGCGGCTGCACGCGGCGGGCGGGCGGTTCGCCGTCGTGACGGCCGAACCGGCCGTGTCCCGGCCCATCACCCTGCTGGGTCTCGGCGACGTCATGCCGGTGCACCCGGCCCTCGAAGCGGTCGAAGCTTCCTGGGGGGCGGCATGACCACCTCCGATACCCGTGTCAGCGGCCCCGGTTCCGGGCATGAAGAAGGGGACGGCCTCCCCGAGGGGCCAGGCACGGCGAAGGAGGCCGACGTGAAACTGCGATCTGTCCGGCACGAACTCGGCATCTCCGCCGAACTCGCCGAGCTGGCGCGGGTGCGCCACTGGGTCCGCACCGTCCTGCGCGGCTTTCCGGCGAACTTCGTCAGCACCGCGGTCATGGTGGTCGACGAGCTGACGTCGAACGCCCTGCGCCACGGCCGCGCGCCCTACCACGTCCGGCTGCTGCCCGGCGCCGCCAAGCTGCGCATCGAGGTCGACGACGGCGGCGGCGAAGCCGCCCGCCGCCGGACGCCGTCGGACCACGGCGGGCGCGGGCTCCTGCTGGTCGAGCGCTGCGCCGCCGCCTGGGGGCAGCTGCGCCGGCCCAGCGGCAAGACGCTGTGGGCGGAACTGACCACCGACCCGGATCCGGCCGGGGCCCGTGGCTGACCCGGCGCGCACCGCGCCGGCCGCCCCGGTCGACGGCACCCGCGGCTGGACCGCCGCGCCGGTCGCGGCCCTGGTGGCCGACGACGCCGGGGTGATCCGCTCGCTCAACGAGGCCGCCCGCCTGCTCTTCCCCGCCGCCGCCCCCGGCCGCCCGGTGGCGGACACGGTCACCGCCTGGCTGGCCGCCGCGCACGAAAGCGGTTCGGCCGAGGTCGTTCGCGGCGAGGTCGGCGAGCGGTGCTTCGCGGCGCACCCGATCCCGCACGGCGACGCCGTCACCTGGTGGCTGCTCGACGAGACCGACACCCGCTCGGCCCGCGACGCGCTGGCCCGCGAGCAGCAGCAGACCACGTTCCTCAGCGAAGCCTCCGCCGCGCTGCTGGGCTCGCTCAACCTGGACCGCTGCATGGAGGTGGCCGCCCGGCTGGCCGCGCAGCACCTCGCCGACGCCGCGCTCTTGCTGGCCCCGACGACCAGCGGGAACTTCCCGGCCGTCACCTGCGTGCGCGGCGGCGAGCCGGTCCGGTCGAGCATGACGATCGACCCCGACGAGCTGCCCGGGCTCGGCGAGGCGCTGCAGGGTTTCCCGCCGGTGCCGTCGCGCTGGCTGGACCCGGACGCCGCACCCCGCTGGGTGCTGCCGGCGGGCTTCGGGCCGGTCGGCTCGATCGTCGTGACGCCGCTGCCCGGCCACGGCGTCCCGGCCGGCGCGCTGGTGCTGCTGCGCCGGGACGACCGGGCGTCGTTCACCGACCAGGAAGAACTCTTCGCCCGGCTGTTCGCGGCGCGGGCGGGCGCGGCGATGTCGGCGGCGCGGGTGTTCGCGCTGCAGGCGTCGATCACCGACACGCTCATGCGCGAGCTGCTCCCGCCCACCCTCGAGCAGCTCGGCGGCGTCGAGTTCGCCGGCCGGTACCGCCCGGCCCGCGACGGCGAGCGGATCGGCGGCGACTTCTACGACGTCCACTCGGCGATCACCGCCGACGGCGACGAGTCCCTCGCCGTGCTCGGCGACGTCTGCGGCAAGGGCCTCGACGCGGCCGTGCTGACCGGCAAGATCCGCACCACGCTGCGGGCGCTGCTGCCGATGGCCGGCGACCACCACCGGCTGCTCGACCTGCTGAACCGCACGCTCGGCGACAACGCCGACGCCCGGTACGTCACACTGGTGCTGGCCTCCGCGCGGCGCCAAGGCGCGGACGTCCGGCTGCGCGTGACCTGCGCGGGGCACCCGCCGCCGCTGATCGTGCGGGCCGACGGCCGGGTCGAAGAGGCCGAGAGCCACGGCACCCTGATCGGCGTGCTGCCCGAGATCGCGTCGGTGAGCGCGGACGTCACCCTGCACCCCGGGGAAACCTGCCTGCTCTACACCGACGGGATCATCGAGGCGAAGGGCGGCCCGCTGGGGGACGCCATGTTCGGCGAAGACCGGCTGAAGCAGGCCGTCGCCGAGTGCGCGAACATGCCGGCCGACGCCGTCGTCGAGCGCGTCCAGATGCTCGCCTCGCAGTGGATCGGGCGCGGCACCCACGACGACATGGCCGTGGTGGCGATCACCGCGCCGCGCGGGCAGCACCTGGCCGCGGTCGGCGGCCACGGGCGCGGGAGGTACACCGCATGAGCACCGCTACCCGCGGCACCGCGGTGGCCGAACACGCCGAACGGCTCTGGAACGCCGTCACGACCGGCGACGAGTACGCCGCGGGCGACGTCGTGGTCCAGGCGCTCGGCGACGGGACGGACCCGGAAAGCGTGCTGCTCGACGTCATCGGCGCGGTGCAGCGGCGGGTCGGCCTCGAATGGGCGGCGAACCGGCTCACCGTCGCGCAGGAACACGCGGCGACCGCGATCAACGACCGCGTCATCGCCACGTTCGGTTACGTGCTGCGCCGCCCCGAACCGCACCTGGGCCGGATCACGGTCGCCTGCGTCGACGGCGAATGGCACGCGATGCCGGCCCGGCTGTTGTCGGAGGTGCTGCGCCTGCGCGGGTTCCAGGTCGACTACCTCGGCGCGCAGGTGCCGGCCCCGCACCTGGTGGCCCACCTGCACCGCACCGGCCCGGACGCGGTCGCGCTGTCCGGGTCGATCGCGACCCGGCTCCCGACGGCCCACGCGACGATCACCGCGTGCCAGGCAGCGGCGACCCCGGTCATCGCGGGCGGCGCGGCCTTCGGGCCCGACGGCCGCTACGCCCGGCTGCTGGGTGCCGAGGCCTGGGCCCCGGACGCGCGCTCGGCCGCCGACCGGCTGGCCCGGCCGCTCCCCCGCCCGCACGCGGCGCACCAGCCCCTCGACGACCTGCCGCACCTGGCCGACCAGGAGTACACGCTGGTCACCCGCAGCTCGGGCCGGCTGGTGAAGGCCGTCCTGGCCGGCCTGGAGGAGCGCATCCCGGCGATGCGCTCCTACACCGACCTGCAGCGCCAGTACACGGCCGAGGACCTGGCGCACATCGTCGAGTTCCTGGCCACGGCCCTCTACGTCGGCGACGCCGAGCTGTTCACCGGGTTCCTGACCTGGACCGCCGGGATCCTCACCGCGCGCGGCGTCCCGGCCGCCTCCCTCGTGCCCGCCCTCGAGCTGCTCGGGGCGGAGCTACGGGACTTCCCGCGGGCGACCGGCCTGCTCCAAGCTGCGCGCACGAACCTGGCGGGACAGGCCGCCGGAGCGGAGCTGCCGGCATGAAGAACGCCCTGACGTGCACGTGGAGCACGCCGGACGAGACGACCGCCCGCGTGACGATCACGGGTGACCTGGAGTTCGCCACGGCCGGGCTGCTGCTGCGCCTGGTCACCGCCCGGCTGGCGGGCCACCCCGGCGTCCACGCGGTCCGGCTGGACTGCGGCGCCCTCGGCTTCTGCGACTCGTCCGGGCTGTCGGAGCTGATGCAGGTGTACCGCGTCGTGACGGCCACGGGCGCCCGGCTGCACCTGGACGACCGGCAGCCGGCACTGGACCGCCTGCTCGCCCTCACCGGCACGGCCGGGTACCTGACCGGCGAGACCGCGGACGTCCGCGCCCGCCAAGACTCCTGACCCTGCAGCCTCGCCGGCTCCCACGGGTCGTGGGCGCTGAAGACGGTCACCGCGTCCCCGTGCCGCCGGACCGGCTCGCGCAGCCTCGCCTGCGTGCCCAGCCGCAGGTCGTGGTGGAGTTCCGAGCGGGTCTGGACGATGTCCAGCACCGGGTGCGGTTCCGGGTCGGCGGCGAGTTCACGGTGGTAGTAGTAGGCGTCGCCGCCGTGCAGCAGCCAGCGGGTGCCGTCGTGGACGGCGACCCCGGCGTGGCCCGCCGTGTGGCCGCCGAGCGGCACCAGCCGGACGTCCGCCGCCACGCCGGTCAGCGGGGTGGACGCGAAGCCGAACCAGTCGTCGCCGTCCGGAGCGTCGTAGGTCTCCCACTTCGGGCCGTGCGCCCAGTGCGCGGGCCGGTAGCGGAAGCTCGGCGCCTCGGCGAGGGCCGCGTCGAGCTCCGCGGCGAGGACGTGGACGCGGGCGTCGGGGAAGTCGGGCAGCCCGCCGCAGTGGTCGACGTCGAGGTGGGTCACGACGACGTGCCGCACGTCGGCCGGGTCGAAGCCGAGCCGGGCGACCTGCCGGACGGCGGTCTCGGCCTCGGCGAGGCGCGGCTGCGCCATGGCCACCCAGTCGCCGCCCAGGGTGGCGCCGCGATCGCGGACGTCGCCGAGGCCGAGGCCGGTTTCGACGAGCACGAGCCCGTCGCCCCCGGCCTCGATCAGCAGGCAGTGGTCGACGGCGGGCGCGGTGGGCAGGCCGGGGGCGTCGACGGGCCGCACGGACCCGCAGTCGAGGTGGTGGATCTGCATGACCGCCTCGGCCCTGCGTTTCTACGAGAAGCGCGGCCTGATCACCCCGGCGGGCCGCAACGGCCTGCGGCGCACGTACACCCCGGACGTCCTGCAGCGCCTGGACCTGGTGGCCTGCGCACGCGGCGCGGGCTTCACGATCGCCGAGATCGCCCGCTTCCTGACGGCCACCCCGGCCGACGCGGCCCTGCGCGAGCGCATGGCGGAGAAGGCCGCCGAGGTGACGGAGAAGATCGAACGCCTGTCCCGCATGCGCAACAGCCTCAGCCACGCGGCGACTTGCGACCACGTACCACTGGTCGAATGCCCGGGCTTCAAGGCGGCGATCGGTCAGGGGATCTGCGGGGCGAAACTCCGCGGCGCCCTGGCGATGGAAGCCGGCCCGCCGGTTGCCGGTGCACACGAGACTGGGCCGCATCAGCGGTCTCGCGGCCGCGCATCCCCGACAGTGCGCGAACGGGCAGCGATCTTCACCCTCGCCCCTACCCCGCCGCGGGTTCCGCCCGGACCCTCCGGCTGGGATACCGGAATGACGGCGAAGGAGCGCAGTCAATGGAGCACACTGAGCGACCGCGGGCACATCGGCACCAGCGCGACGGACACGCGGCCGGCCGTCGTCCGGATCTGCGGGCCGGGGAACGGTTGCTGCTCGCGTTGCAGGCGCACGCCGGGAACCAGGCCGTCCAGCGGATCGTCGGCCGGGAGTCCCGGCCCGTCGTGCAACGGGCCACCGGGCTGGCCGCCGACGTCGGTGGCTTCGTCGGTGGTCTCGCCGGGGTGTTCCAGGGATGGGATGCCCCGGGCGCCGACGCCGGTACCCGCCGGAAAGCGCTCTACACGGCCATCAACGACCAGCTGCGGCAGCTGGACGTCCCGAAGGTCGACCTGCTGCCCGGGCTGACCGCGACCGGGGGCAGCGTGCTCGGCACCTTCAAGCCGGACCTGTGGATCATGGACATCTCGTTCGACCTGCTCAAGGAGCCGACCCTGGACGTGACCCGGCGCGCCAAGCTGGCCGACACGGTGCTCCACGAAAGCCGGCACGCCGAGCAGTTCTTCCGCGTGGCGCGGCTGCTGTGCACCCGGGAACACGCGGCCGACCTGCGCAAGAAGAAGCGGGAGAGGCGGGACGCCCCGGCGATCGCCGCCGCCGTGTCCGCCGCCATCGGCATGGACGTCGGCGTGGTGACGACGGCGCAGCAGCAGGGCGCCCGGCTCAGCGGCGAGGAGGAGGCCGAGGCGGACGCCTGGTCCCAGTCGATTCCCTTCAACGCCGTGGCGCACGCGGAACTGGAGAAGGCGTCGACCGCCTGGCAGGCGACCTGCCTGGACGTCCGGACGTTCGAGGGGGACCTCGCCCTCGCCCCGAAGCGGCCGGACCAGCCGCAGATGCCGGTGGCCGGCGGCCGGTTCCAGGACCGGTTCAAGGAGCTGAAGAAGCGGTTCGACGTGACCTTCGTGCAGTACGGCCAGGCGTATAAGGCCTACCAGCTGGGCCTGTCGTTCGAGGCCGACGCGTGGCGGACCGGCCAGGAGGCGCACGCCACCGTGGCCGGGCACAGTCCCGCGGACCTGGACACGAAGCTCACCGCCCTCCGGGCCCCCTGGGACCGCAGGTTCGCCACCTGGAAGAGCGAACTCTTCACCGCGCCACCACGGCCCCACCGGGACCTCACGACCGTCCGGCAGCTGGTCCAGCGCCACCCGGTCCCCGCCGAGCTCGAACAGCTCCCGGAGGGGATCGACCCGGTGCCCTGACCGGCCTACCCCTCCTGCCGCGCCAGTTTCGACGGCCACCAGATCCGCCGCCCGACGTCGACGGTCAGCGCGGGTACCAGCAGCGACCGCACGAGCAGCGTGTCCAGCAGCACCCCGAACGCGACGATGAACGCGATCTGCGCCAGGAACAGGATCGGGATCACCGCCAGCGCGGAGAACGTCGCCGCGAGCACGACCCCGGCCGACGTGATCACCCCGCCCGTCAACGACAACCCGCGCAACGTGCCTTCGCGCGTTCCCCGCGTCCGCGCTTCCTCCCGCACCCGGGTCATCAGGAAGATGTTGTAGTCGATGCCGAGCGCCACCAGGAAGACGAACCCGAACAACGGCACCACCGGGTCGGCCCCCGGGAAGCCCAGGAGGTGGTTGAACACCAGCGCCGACACGCCCATCGTCGCGGCGAACGACAGGACCACCGTGGCGATCAGCAGCAGGGGCGCCAGGAACGACCGCAGCAGCAGGGCGAGCACCAGGAAGATCACCAGCAGCACGATCGGGATGATCAGCGCGCGGTCGTGCTTCGACGTCTGCTGCGTGTCCAGCTGGATCGCGGTCGGGCCGCCGACCTTCGCGTTCGCGCCGGGCACCGCGTGCACCGCGTCGCGCAGCCGGCCGACCGTGGCGACCGCCGCCTCCGAGTCCGCCGGGTCGGTCAGCACCGAGAGGATCTGCACCCGGCCGCCGACGACCTTGGGGCGCCCGTCGGGCCCGGGCAACGGGAACGACTGCGCCACACCGTCCGGTTCGGACGCTTGGAGGACGGCGGGCAGCGCGCCGGCGTCGGCGATCGTGATGGCGGGTGCGCCGAGGCCGCCCGGGAAGTGCCGGCCGAGAATCTCCTGGCCCGTCCCCGATTCCACCTGGGTCAGGAAGACGTCGGACTGCGCGGTGCCGGACGCCTTCAGCTGCGGCAGGAACGCGACGCCGACGCCGAGCACCAGCGCCGTCACCACCCAGACCGCGCGCGGACGGCGGCCGACCAGGCGTGCGACGCGGCCCCAGATGCCGGACGTCTCCGGGTGCGGCGAGCCCAGGGCCGGCTTGAACGGCCAGAACGCGCCGCGCCCGCACAGGGCCAGCGCCGCGGGCAGGAACGTCGTGGACGCCAGCAGCGCCGCGCCGATGCCGATGGCCGCCACCGGGCCCAGGCCCTTGTTCGAGTTGAGGTCGCTGAACAGCAGGCACAGCACGCCGAGCACGACGGTGCCCGCCGACGCCGCAATCGGTTCGAGGGTCGCCCGCCAGGCGAGCTTCAGCGCGTCGAACCGGCTCGGCGTGTCGCGCAGCTGCTCGCGGAACCGGGCGACCAGCAGCAGGGCGTAGTCGGTCGCCGCGCCGAAGACGAGGATGGAGAGGATGCCCTGGCTCTGGCCGTTGAGCGCGAGGATGTCGTGCTTCGCCAGCAGGTAGACGACCAGGCTGGCGAGCCCGAGGGCGAACACCGCCGACAGGAGCACCAGGAACGGCAGCAGCGGGCTGCGGTAGACCACGACGAGGATCAGCGCGACCACGCCGCCGGCGACCAGCAGCAGGATGCCGTCGATGCCGCCGAACGCCTTGACCAGGTCGGCGATCTGCCCGGCCGGCCCGGTGACGAGCACGGTCAGCCCGGCCGGGGCGCCGCCGAGCCGGTCCCGGACCTCCTTGACGACGTCGGCCGGGTTGCCGTCGGCGAAGATCGGCACGGCGAGCTGCACGGCCTGGTCGTCCCGCGGCGCCGGCTGCGGCTTGCCGAGCGGGCCGGCGACGCCGGGCACGCCGCCCAGCTCCTGCGCCTTGGTCTCCAGGAAGCGCCGGTCGTCGGCGGTCAGGCCGCTCGTGCGCTCGGCGACGACGGTCGCGGGCAGCACCTGGCGCGGCGTGAACGCCTTCTGCTCGTCGGAGACTTCGGTGGCTTCGGCCGATTGCGGCAGGAAGGCGGCGTTGTCGTTCTTCGCGACCTCGCTGAGCTTGCCGGCGAACGGGCCGCCGAACCCGCCCAGGCCGAGCCAGGCGATCACCAGGAGGGCCGGGATCAGCCAGCGGAGGCGGCGCGGCTTGTCGTTCATGGTCGCTAAAGTCCTTTCGAGGGCGGACACGCCCAATTGTTCAGCAAGCTGAACATTCTGCACGACGACCCGGAGTGACGGTGAGCACAACCCCCGAGCCCGACTGGAGCACCTGGCCCACCGGGCGCCTGCTGGCCGCGGCCGCCCGGCTGGTGGAACAACGCTGGGTGGCCGTGCTCGACGGCATGGGACTCACCCACGCGGGGCTGATCGCGCTGCACACGCTGCGGGACGGGCCACTCCCCCAGCGGACGCTGGCCCAGCGCTGCCGGGTCACCGACCAGACGATGAGCCGCACGCTTGACCGGCTGGCCCGGGCCGGGTTCGTCACCCGGGCGGCCGACCCGGCCGACGGCCGCCGCCAGCTGACCCGGCTGACCGCCTCCGGCGCCGCGGTGCACGAGGAGGCCGTGCGCGCGGAACCCGCCCTGCTCGGCGGCCTCGGGGACGACGACGGGTTCCGCGCCGGCCTGCTGGATCTGATCACCCGGCTGTCCGCGGGCGATTGACCGCGGCCGGGGCTGGGTAGCTCTTCTTACATGTGGATCGCGGTGAGCACCCCAGTGGCCCTCCTGATCGCTACCGTCCTGATGGAGCGGTTCGAGCGGCGATGCCGCCTGACGCCCGGCGCCGACAGCGAGCGCCCGCTGGTCCGCGGCTGACCCTCCTCATGTGAGCCACGTCTCGTTCTCCCGAGCCGAGAACCTCGGCCGGCCCTCCCGGCGACTGACTGGGCGGATCCGGCGCCAGGGACCGGGTCAAGGGAGGAGAACCAGATGCGTGGCACCAGGAAGACCCGCACCGCCCTCGCGCCGGCGGTCGCGGCCGGGCTGGTCACCGTCGTGAGCATCGCGATCGCCGGCGGGGCGTCGGCGGACCCGGGACCGGACGCGCGCCGGCCACCGAAGGGCGCCCGGGCGACCGTGCAGGTGAGCCCGAACCCCACCACCCACCGCGGCCAGGAAGTGACGATCACCGGCAACTGCGGGGGCGGCACCGGGCTGAAGTCCGTGCTGGGCGGCTTTCCCGACCACCCGGCGCTCGAGAACATCCGCATCCTCGAAACCGGCCCGGACCGGTTCGTGGCCAAGGCGAACGTGGCCGCCCACATCGGCAACGGCGTCGGGCCCGTGTTCGTCGACTGCGGCGGCGAGGCGGGCGTGACCCTGCTGGTCACCCACGTCTGACGGGCGCGAGCGGCCCGCTCACCGGCCGGGTTCCGGGGAGCGGGCCGCCACCACAATGGCAACGCCCATTCAGCAGGTCTTCCACGCGAAGTGGTAAATCGTGTCCACGCTCGCGTGTTCGGAATCCATTTCGATGAAACTTCCGGCGGAAGACGTGCCCGCGTCCGCCCGCAGTTCCGCATTGATGTTCAGGTTTCGGCTCTCGCCGCACGGCGCGAACACGAGTTCGGCGACGTCGGTCTCGTCGGTGGCCCGCCACACGCCGTGGAACGGGCCGGGGAAGGTGTGCCGCACGCGCGCGGTGGGCGCGGTCCCGGTGAAGTAGTAGTTGGCTTGTTCGAGCGCGTTCGCGCCGCTCTCGATGTGCGCGAAGCCACGGTACTCCGCCTTGGCGATCGCGTACGTGAACCCCTGCGGCACGTGGACGAGCACGTTGATCTGGCAGTTCTTGCGGGCTTCGAGGGCCGAAACGCCGCCGCCGGCCTTCGCGGTGAAGTTCGTGTAGTGCACCGTGAACACCGTGTTGTCCGACGCGACGTCGGCCGAAGCGGTGGCCGTGCCCGCCGGGCAGCCGGACCCGTTGATGGTCTTGATGTCGAGCGTGATTTTTTCGGACGGAACCGAATCCGCCCCGGAAACGACGGGGGCGGCGAGGGCGGACAGAATCATTGCGGCAACGACCGACATACCGAGCATGACGCTCCTCCAAACGGGCCACGGTGCCTGGTGGTCATGATGATCGCGCGCGGAGAGGATCGTAGCGCGATCGCAACGTTTACGACGGCCACTGAACGGAGTAACACGACAAGGCCCGACTGCACAGGAAATCCATTTCCCGCCATTTCACCTTTCGCGGGGTGCGATATTCGGGGAATCGAAGGTCAAGACTGGTCCGGACCAACGCCGTGCCGGAGGGAATACGGCGGGGTGCAGCCGGCGAGCAGGGCTTCGGCGTCCAGCGTCGCCGCCCGGCTCCCCCGCTCCGCGAACCGCCGGGCGGCCAGCGCGCCCGGCTCCTCGACCGGGTCCGCGCGGCCGGAGAGGAAGGCCCACTCGTGCTCGTCGGAACCGAAGTACAGCACCGCGCCGAACACTTCGCGGAACCGCCGCCACGACGCGCGCAGCGTCTCGTTGCGCCACAGCGTCGGGCAGCCGGCCTGGCCGGTCACCGCCCCGCCGGGCGCCAGCAGCCGCGCGCAGCGGGTGAGGAAGCCGGTGCCGTACAGGCGGTTGTGCTGCGCGTCCGGATCGCCGTTCTCGTCCGGCAGGTCGATCACGACCACGTCGTAGGTGTCGCCCCGCTCCTGCGCCGCGGCCAGGAACGCCCAGCCGTCCGCATAGGACACCCGGATCGGCCCGTCCCCGCGCTCGGCCCGGGCGAGGTCCGCGGGGGTGTAGCCGTAGGGCAGGTGCTCGGCGCAGGCGCGGACGGCCTGTTCGTCGATGTCGACGTGGTCGACCAGCGAAGCGCCCGCGGCGACGGCGAGCTGGCAGGCGACCCCCTCGCTCGACCCGATGACGAGCACCCGGCGCACCCGCTCGGCCAGCAGCAGCGCGGGCACCACCAGGGCCTCGTGGTACACCAGCTGGCTCGCCTCGGTGCTCTGGCGCTCGCCGTCGCAGAACAGCGAAACCCCCTGCGCGGTCGTGCCGATCAGCACCTCCTGGTACGGCGTGCGCGCGTGGAACCGCACGTCGCCGACCTCCCAGACGCGGGTGAGGCCGGCACCGACCGGCTCGTGGATCAGGGGCATCAGCGTTCTCCCCGGTGGAGGACCGACAGGTGGACCGGCGCGGCGTGCAGCGACTTGGCCAGCAGCCGCAGGGCGTGCTCGGGATCGGCGCGTTCCCCGCAGGTGAACACGTCGGCGAAGAGGGACCCGTGCTCGGGGTAGGTGTGGACCGACGCGTGCGACTCGGCCAGCAGCGCGATCACCGTGGCGCCCTGCGGCGCGAACCGCTGCGCCACGACGTCGAGGACCGTCGCGCCCGCCTCCGTCACCGCGGCCCGCAGCAGCTCCCCGAGCCGGACCGGGTCGTCGAGCAGGGCGGGGTCGACGCCGTGCAGCTCGGCGAGCACGTGCCGCCCGGTGAACCGGCCCACGTCAGGCATCGCCCCACCGCCCGATGCAGTGCGTGCGCAGCGGCTCGATCCCGTTGAACCCGACTGAGGCGTAGCTCGCGGTGTAGGCGCCGGTGCCGGGCAGGTCGAGCCGGTCGCCGGTCCGCAGCGAAAGGGGCAGCGCGTAGGGCGTCCGCTGGTAGAGCACGTCGTCGCCGTCGCAGGTGGGCCCGGCGATGACCACCGGGCCGTCCGGGCCGCCGGACGCGCCCACCGGTTCGAAGCGGTAGGCGATGGCTTCGTTTTCGGCCTCGGCGAGCCCGTTGTAGCGGCCGATGTCGAGGTACACCCAGCGCCGCTCGTCCCGCGGCGCGACCAGCACGACCTCGGTCCGCAGCAGGCCGGCGTCCGCGACGAGCACCCGGCCGGGCTCGAGCAGCAGCTCCGGCCGGCCGCCGGGAAAGGCCGCGCCGAGGGCCGCGGCGATCGTCTCCGCGTACGCGGCCAGCGGCGGGACGGCCGTGCGGTGGGTGGTCGCGAAGCCGCCGCCGAGGTTGAGCCGCGTCACCGCGACCCCCTGCGCCGCGGCCTCGTCGAACAGCTTGGCGGCCGTGGCGATGCCGATCTCCCAGGCCGTGACGTCCGGCTGCTGCGACCCGACGTGGAAGGCGAGGCCGGGCCGGAGCCCGCGCGCGGCCGCGCGGAGCACCAGGTCGAGGGCGCCGGCCGGGGCGCAGCCGAACTTGCGGCCGAACGGCGTCGCGGAGTCCGGCGCGTCGAGCACGACGCGGATCGACACCGCCGAACCGGGGGCGTACCGGCCCAGGTGGTCGACGTCGTCCGCGGCGTCCGAGGTGAACTCCCGGACGCCGCGTTCGAACGCGAAGGCGATGTCCCGCGGCTTCTTGATCGGGTTGCCGTAGGCGAGCCCGGCCGGATCGGCGCCGCGGGCCAGGCAGAGCGCGATCTCCCCCGGCCCGGCGACGTCGAAGCCGATCCCGGCCGCCACCAGCGCGTCGAGCACCGGTGGCGCCGGGTTGGCCTTGACCGCGTACCGGATCAGCGCGCCGGGGAACGCCGCGCGGAACTCCCGCGCCCGCGCCGCGACGACGTCGGTGTCGACGACCAGGCACGGCGTCGGCGGGTCCCGCTCGTCGAGGAACCGGCGGATCCGGGTGAAGTCGGCGCACACGGGCGCCAGTGTCGCAAACGGCCCTCAGGCGAACCGCCACAGGTGGTCCGGCGTCCCGTTGTCGTCCCACTGGGTCACCTGGGCCCCGTCCGCCGTGGACTGCTGGTCGACGGCCAGCACCTTGCCGCTGCGGACGTTGACGAGCTTCGACCAGCCGCCGCCGGCGTCGACGATCCGCCAGTTGTGGTCCGGCGTGCCGTTGTCGCGGTACTGCTGGACGTGCGCGCCGTTGTCGAGGCTCTGGTCGTGCACGGCGAGGACCTTGCCGCTGTTGCGGTTGATGATCCGGACGGTGCCGTCGCCGTTGTCGACGACGGCCCAGAGGTAGTCGGCGGTGCCGTTGTCCGACCACTGGGTGACCTCGGCGGTGTCGCCCAGTGACATCTCCGAGACGGCCAGGACCTTGCCGGAGCGCTGATTCTGCAGCTTCCGCCAGACGGTGGCCGACGCGGCCGGGCGGGTCAGCAGGGCGAGGTAGCCCCCGGCGACCGGGCGGGCCTGGAACCCGCGCTGGGTGGCGTCGGCGACCACGTACCAGTCGCTGAACGGCACGCGCTGCGGCGTGGTGTTGGCGTAGCCGTAGACGCCCTCGACCAGGGTGGTGCGGATGTTCGGCTGGTCGGTGAGCCAGGCCGCGGTCCACAGTTCCCAGTCGGCCTTCGTGTAGTTGTTGCGCGGGTCGAGCAGGACACCGTGGGCGCCGGCGCGGCCCTGGTACCAGGCGGCCTCCTGCGCGGCGACGCCGAGCGGGACGAGGTCGAGGCCGAGCACGCGGTCGGCGAAGCCGTTGTACTTGAGGCTCCAGGTGCCGGGCTGGTCGTAGGCCAGGCGCAGGTGCTGGCCGTCCTCGGCGAGCGTCACCCACTGGCTGACGTAGCTGCGCGAGGTCGAACGGTACCGCTGCACGTCACCCGCGTTGCCGACGGCGGCGGCGATGACCCCCATCGCGCCGACGCCGATGATCCCCTTCAGCGCCAGGTTCGCGCTGTGGGCGATGAAGCCGGTGAAGTCGTCGGTCTGGTTCTGGAAGCCGGGGTCGAGGGTGGTGCCGATCAGGTATTCGGCCCACTGCCGCAGAATCCGGTAGTGGGTGTTCGCGAACGCGGTCGCCTCCGCGGCCGGGAGCCGCTGCACCAGCGCGGCGGCCATGATCAGCAGGTTGGCCGACTCCTCGACCGGCATGCTCTCTTCGTTGCCGTCGTTGTGCCCGGTCGCGTCCGGGTAGTGGGTGCCGAGGTCGTGTTCGGCGAACTGCATCGGCCAGCCGCCGCGCTCGGCGTAGTCGAGCAGCGGCTCCAGCAGCAGCCGCAGGTAGGCCGGCGACAGGTAGAGGTAGGCCGGGAACGCCGGATAGGTGACGTCCACTGTGGACATGTTGCCGTTGGAGGAGATCTCCTTGAGGAACGCCCAGGGCGCGCCGCCCCGGTCGACCAGTTCGGTGCCGCCGAAGGCCTGGCGCAGGGCGAGCGCGCAGATCCCGGCGTAGTGCTCGCCGGTGCTCCCGCCCCCGGCCGCGGCGACGGCGTCGTCGTGCAGGCGCTGGTCGATCGCGCTCGCGGCGGCCAGCGCGGCGGCGTAGTCGTTGGCGAACCAGACGGCCATGTCCTGCCAGCTGCCCCAGTAGTGCGTCCACCAGGGCCGCAGGTCGGCGCCGAGGTACCGGACGGCGGGGGTGCGCACGTGCCCGATCGCGACGGTGAACGGGCTCGCCGTCCCGCCGGCGGGGATGGTGCCGAGATTCCGGTTGAACGCGAGCACGGGCCACCGGTCGTTGATGGCGCGCGGCTGGGCGGCGTCGCTGGTGTTCCCGAGGGCGCCCTGCCCGGCCGAGGCGGCGCGCACGACGGTGTCCTGCCCGATCTGCCAGCTGGTCCCCGACGTGGGCGCGGCGAGCACGAGCGAGCCCCAGCTGGCCTGGTCGCCGTTCTCCTGGAGGACGCCCGGGCTGGCCGGGGTGCAGCTGAGCAGGGTGTAGCCGGCGGACTGCTGCTGCGTCCAGGTGACCGGGGTGGCGGTGTTCCCGTGCACCCACTCGGCGGAGGTGTCGAAGTGCAGGTCGACGGCATGGGCCCGGCCGTCGGCGCTGGCGGCCTGGATGGTGACGTACCCGAACGGCACGCACTGGCGCTGCAGGTTCGCCGGGTCGACGGGCGAGAAGAAGGTGACGGTGAGGTTGACGCCGCCGCCGGTGAGGACGTAGGTCGAGCGGGTGCCGGTGACCTGCAGGCTGAGCTGGGTCATCGGGGTGAGGGCGGGGCCGTTCGGGAGGGCGGGCGCCCCGGCGAAGACGTAGCCGGCACCGTCGATGCGGGCGAGACCGCAGAGGGCGGTGATGTGCCCGGTCCAGAAGCTCGCCCAGGTGCCGGCGAGGTTGTCGGAGGGCTGCCAGGTGGAGAGGTAGGGCGAGCGGACGATCAGCGGCGTGGCGGGCGGCCGGATCGGGCTGAAGCTGCCTGCGGCGGTGGTTCCGGCGGCGGTTGTGGCGGCCGCGGTTTCGGCCGCGGTTGTGGCGGCGGTTCTGGCTGCGGCGGTCCCGGGCAGCCAGAGAGCAGCGGCCACGGCGGCGGCGGAACCCCCGGTAAGCCGGAGCAGGTCGCGGCGGGTGAGGTGATCGCGTTCTCGGGAGGACATCGGTGGCCCCTTCCACGGCGTGAGAGCCGAGCGGCGAACAGCGCAGGGACACTTTTACATCGTTGGTACAACGTTGTAAATCCGCCGAAGGTCGGTGCGGGGAAGGATGCGGACCAGTGGGACCGCAGGTCCGGTACGGATTCCGGCGCCGGTAGGGCGGCGGCGGCTGGTTCGCGGCGGTCAGCGGGATGGTGGCCGCCGCAGCCGCGATCCCAGCGCCACCGCCGCAGCCTCACCCGCCCCCACCGCGCGCGACTCCAGCGCGGCCGGCTCAGGACGTGCGGCTCGGCCGGTCCGAGGGCGGCCACACGTACGGCAGGTCCGCGGGCACCCCCGGGAATCGGGTGCCGTAGTGGTCCGGGTCCTTCCGCACCAGCGCCGACTGGTGGCTGCGGTGCAGGGCTTCGTCGCCCAGCCACGGGGGCACCTCCCCCGCCGCCGTGAGCTCTGGCTGCGTGCGGATCGCCGTCGCGCCCACCGACTGCTCGAACTCGCCGGTCAGCTTGACCGCGCACGTGTCCGCCGCGCCCAGCTCGCACCACACCGCGCAGACCTCGAGGCCGTAGCGCGTCAACGCCTCCTCGTAGCCCGTCCACATCTTCGCCGCCGGGTGGTGGCGCCAGCCGTAGCCCGGGATCACCAGCGCGCGCAGGACCTGGAGGGTCTCCACGCGCTGCTTGCCGAGGCGGCGGCGGTCGAGCGTGCGGGCGCTGGCGGTGAAGTCGGCGCACGGCAGGAACGTCTGCATCCCGGGCGGGTACCCCGCCGGGCCGCCGGGAACCCGCCACAGTGGACCGGGCGGCCCCGACCGGTCGATCGGGGCCGCCGGCGGTCACCGGGGGCCGGTGCGTTCCCGGGCCGTGACGGCCGCTTCCGGTTCGACGCTCACCCTCGGGCGCAGGGGCCGGGCTTCGAGGCCCTCGACGTCGATCACCAGGAACCAGTGGGCGTTGGCCGGGATGTGGATCTTGAACATCGGCGCGGTGGCCACCCCGCCGTGCATCCGGTAGTACTGCCGGCGCCGGTAGGCCTGGAGGTTGACCGCCGTCAGCAGCCTGACGTTGGCCATCGCGTCCAGGCGGACGGTGACCACCGCGTCTCTTCGCACTTTCCCGAGGTCGAACACGCTTGGTTCCATATTTCGTTCCCTCTTCCACGCATGGAGTTTCGGTTCCGGTTCTGCGGTCGCGGGCAGCGCGGAACACGCCGCGGAGCACACGACGGGCGGAGAATCGGAACGGACTAGCCGGGGCCGGTACCCGGTTTGCACGGCCGCCACAGCGGCAAGAAGTCCCCGTGCGGCCACCGGGCCGCCTGGAACCGGGGAATTCCCCGACCGGCGGCCGGGAAAACGGCCGAATTCGTGAAATCGGCCCCGGAAACCACATCGCTCGGCGCAGGGTGCCCCGGCGCCGGGGTGTGGCCGGGGGTATCGCGGTGGTGCTGGAGTGCGGCCGCTGAGCCACTTCGGTGCGGGGTGACGGCGGCGGCACAGGCACGGCCCGGCCGGCTCGGCGCCGGGTTGATCGCTGCGGCGGGGCCGGGTGGGCCCGGGGCCTCGCCGGCGGAGCCGGTCACGGGCGGGCCGGCGACCTGGAAAGCGTGGGCGAAGACGGTCTGCCCGACGGCGGCGGCGGCGCTGGTCAGCGCGGGAGAAGGGGTGCGAAGCACGGGGGCGGCCACCGGCCGGGTGACGGGCGAGAGAATCGGATCGGCGGCACCCAGCACCGGTTCGACAACCGCGGCGACGCTCTCGACGAGGGGTGAAACCACGGCTTGAACCACTGGCGAGAGTGGCCGCGCAAGGACACCGACGCCCCCGACAACGGGCGAAACCGCGGGCCCGACGGCCTTGACGACGGCACCGACGCTCCCGGTCACGGGCGAGAGGGCGCCCCCGAGGGTGCGCGCTTGTGGCTTGAGGACGCTCTTCGCCACGGGCGCCACAGCAGCGCCGGCCGCGCCCGCCACCGGCTCCACGATCGCACCGGCAGCCCGGGCGACAGGCGCCCCAACCCTGCCGGCTGCAGGCGCCACAACAGCCCCCACTCCGCGAGCCACCGGCTCAGCCGCCGCGGCGACACTCTTCGCCGCAGGCGACACCACAGCCCCCACTACGCGAGCCACCGGCTCAGCCGCCGCAGCAACCGTTCGCGAGCTGCGCTCAGCCGCGGTCGGCAGTACATCCACCGGCCAGGAACTCCGCGCCGAAACCGACCCGCCCACCGGGTCCGGCACCCGCGGCGCCGCCTCCGCTGCACCCGAGCACAGCCACCACACCAACCACAACCCCGCCACCGCTCCCGCCAACACCAGCAACCGCCTGATGGCGACAGCTGTGTCGCCCGGGTTGCCGGTCCTGGACACTTCGGTGAACCTCCACAGGGTGCGGGACTGGGTCTTACCCCTCAACGTCGCCGGTGACACCCCTGCTACGGGCCGCTCGGCGCTTCCACTCGTCCGGCCTAGCGGTGCCGACCGCACACCCCCCACTCAAGCCGCCAGTCGGGTGAGAACGCTCGGCCGGTTGCGGGTTTCCGCGCCGTCGTCAGGCTTCCTGGGCCCGGCGTTGACCCGAAAGCGTGCCCAGCGCCGTGACGCCGTGCTGCAGGCCCTCGCGGAACGTGGCGCGCTGGCCCGGGCTCATCTCCGCCAGGAGCGCGTGCTCCAGCTCCGCCACCGCCGGGGCGCAGCCGGCCAGGAGGTCGCGGCCCGCGGTGGTGAGGCCGGCCAGCAGGACGCGCTTGTTGCCCGGCTTCGGGGTTCGCGCGATCAGCCCGCGCTTTTCCAGCGTCAGGACCATTTCGTGCATCGTCTGCGGGCGCAGGAACGACCGGCGGGCCAGCTGGGCCGACGACAGCGCGCCGCTGGCTTCGAGGACCGTCAGGGCCGTGTACTGCAGCGTCGTGAGCCCCAGCGGCCGCAGGGCGTCGTCGAGCAGGGCCCTGATCACCAGTTCGAGCCGTTTGACCAGGTAGAGGGTCAACGGCGCGCCGGCGGGCTGCTCCTGGGCGGGGGTGCTCACGGCGCCCATCATGACACGGACCGGCCGCTATGCTCCGATCATGGACCTCGGCCGGCAGACCCGCGTGCGGCAGGCGTTCGACACCTTCTTCGGGGCCCCGGAACCGCCGCCGGGGAACCACGTCCTCGACCTCTTCCACCGCACCGCGGAAACCGTTCCGGCGTACCGGAAGTTCCTCCGGGAGCACGGGATCGAGCCGGGCAGCGTCACCACGATGGCCGCCTTCCGGCAGCTGCCGCGCACCGACAAGGCCGGGTACCACCACAAGTACCCGCTGCCCGAGCGGTGCCGCGGCGGCACCTTCGCCGGGAACGACATGATCGCCGTCTCCTCCGGCTCCAGCGGGCGACCCACCGTCTGGCCCCGGGCGCTCGAGGACGAACTGCACGTCGCACGGCGGTTCGAGCAGGTGCTCGTGGACGCCTTCGCGGCCGACCGGCGCAGCACGCTCGCCGTCGTCTGCTTCCCGCTCGGGACCTGGGTGGGCGGGCTGTTCACCACCGCGTGCGTGCGCCACCTCGCCGCCAAGGGGTGCCCGATCACCGTCGTGGCGCCGGGCAACAACAAGGCGGAGATCCTGCGCGTGCTGCCCGAGCTCGCGCCGCACTTCGACCAGGTCGTGCTGCTCGGCTACCCGCCGTTCGTCAAGGACGTCGTCGACACCGGGCTCGCCGGGGGCGTCGACTGGCCGGCGTACGCGATCAAGCTGGTGCTGGCGGGCGAGGTGTTCAGCGAGCAGTGGCGCGACCTGGTGGCCGGGCGCGCCGGGATCGCCGACCCGGTCCGCGACATCGCGTCGCTGTACGGCACGGCCGACGCGGGCGTGCTCGGCACCGAAACCCCGGTGTCGGCGGGCATCCGCCGGTTCCTGGCCGGCCGCCCGGACCTGGCGCGGGAGGTGTTCGGCGACGCGCGGCTGCCGACGCTGGTCCAGTACGACCCGGCGAGCCGCTTCTTCGAGGTGCACGAGGGCACGCTCGTCTTCACCGGGGACGGCGGCATCCCGCTGATCCGCTACCACATCGCCGACGACGGCGGGGTCCTGCCGCACGCCGAGCTGCTCGCCTTCTGCGCCCGCCACGGCTTCACGCCGCCGCCCGGCCCGGAACTGCCGTTCGTGTACGTGTTCGGCCGGTCGCTGTTCACGGTGTCGTTCTTCGGCGCGAACGTCTACCCGGAGAACGTCACCGTCGGCCTGGAACAGCCGGGCATCAGCGACACGGTGACCGGCAAGTTCGTCATCGAGGCGATCGAGGACGCCGACCGCGACCGGCGGCTGCGGATCACCGTCGAAACGGCACCGGGCGCGACCGCCGACGCGGGCCGCATCGCGGCGGCCGTCCGCGCGGAGCTGGTGCGGCTCAACAGCGAGTTCGCGCACTACGTCCCGCCGGAGCGGCAGCTGCCCGACGTCGTCCTGCGCCCGGCCGGTGATCCGGAGTACTTCCCGGTGGGCGTGAAGCACCGCTACACGCGGCCGGCCTAGCTCACGGCCGGGCCAGCTTGCGGAACCGTTCCCGGCGCTCGTCGGCGGATGAGCCGTCGGCGATGTCGTCGTCGAACCACGAACACAGCGCCGCCCACAGTTCGCTGCGGGCCGGGAAGTCGTCGGCCCGTACCGGGAGCTGCTCGATTTCGGCCACGTCGGCGACCAGGTAGTCCAGGCGGCGGTCGCAGAGACGCACGTACTCGCGGACCACGATGTTCGCGTCGAAGCCCGTTTTCGCGCGCGAGCCCGCCGCGCCACGCAGCTGGGCGTGCAGGCTTTCCTCGCAGTACAACGGGAATCCGGAGATCGAACCCGGGTAGCCGGACTCGGCCGACCATTCGCGGAACGCGCAGATCGCCTGGTAGCGCGTGTACCAGTCCTGTTTTCCGGCCGCCAGCTGCGCGAGCTTGCGCCAGGCGTCGCGGTCGGCCGAGCGCCAGCGGTCGAGCGTGCGGCTGTCCGGGGGCGGCCCGGTGTCGAGCGCGCGGACGCGCCAGAAGTGCGCCCGGCAGCCCGCGATCTCGGCGACGAGCCGCCGGACGTAGCTGACCTGCTCCCAGACGTGGGCGCGCTGCGGACGCAGCGGGGCCGCGCGGTCCGGGGAGAACGTCACCATTTCGAAGACGCGGAACAGCTCGTGGCCGCGCAGGGCGGCGAGGTCGGGGTCCTCCCCCATCACCCAGGAGCGGCGCTCGGGCAGCCGGCCGCTGTGGCTGATCGTCGCGGCGTGGTAGAGCTCGCGGACCGCGCGGCGGGCCACCTCGTCGCGCGCGTCGCCTTCGAGCCGCGGGTTGCGGGCGCGGTTGCGCAGGTCGCGTTCGCCGCGCGGGCCGACTTCGAGCATCGCGACGGCGTACACGCTGGCCGCGTTGTAGCACTCCTCCCACGACCGGCGGGGCCCGGCGGCTTCGACCGTGTCGTCCAGCGCCCGCGGGTCCGGTGGCCAGCTGCGGTCGGGGCAGACGTCGGCCAGCCGCACCCGGCTGCCCGGGTAGGCCGGCCGGGGCTCGGGGACGGCGCCGGTTTCCGGCTCGACGTCGGCCATCGCACGCCGCAGCACCGTCCAGACCAGGGACAGGTCGAGGGCGCGGTTGGTCAGCTGCCGCCAGCTGCGCCGCCAGCGCCGGCCGAACCGGCGGTAGTCCTCGACGAGCCGTTCGATCTCGTACTGCGACAGCGCGCAGAAGTACGACCGCATCTCCGCGGCGCGCTGGTTGTACTCGGCCAGCTGCGCCGGGGTCGCCTGGTGGACGAGCAGTTCCTCCACCGGCACCCGCAGGACGCGCCGGTGCAGTTCGAGCCGCTGCTCGCGCGGGATCGCCTCCGGGCGCGTCCGGACGTCGAGGTCGACGTACCGGCGGAACCGCAGCTCCACCGCGGCCCGCAGTTCGGCGCGGCGCTGCGCCCGCGCGTCGCCGGGGACGCCCGCGCTCGTGCGCCGCACCCACCAGGAACCGGCCACCGAGTCGCCGTGGCCGAGCACGAGCGCGTGCCGGTAGCGGGCGATGAGCAGGGCGACCTCGCGGCCGCGGGCGTCGCGGCGGGGCTGGCGCGCGAAGTCGGGGCCGATCCACCAGCGGGCCAGGTCCGGGTGGCCGCGGCTGCACACGGTGATCACGTCGTCGTAGGTGGCGAGCGCGTCCAGGTGCAGGTCGAGCTGTTCCTGCAGGGCGGCGATCTCGAGCCGGATGTAGACGTTCGCCGGGTCGAGGCTGACCGCCCGGTAGTACTCGGCCAGCGCTTCGTCGTAGCGGCGGTAGGTGATGAAGTGGTTGGCGCGCTGGTAGGCGTCGAACAGCTCGTACGGGATCTTCGCCCCGCGCCAGGCGGCCCAGTGGATGTTCGTGCGGACGTAGGCGCTGCGCGGGATGACCAGCGCGGCCACGGCGTTGGCCGCGCGGTGCAGCACGCGCGGCCAGTTCTAGTCCTCGATCACGAGCGGGCTGGCCGCGAACCGCGGGACGCGGACGAGTTCGAGGATGAGCTGGTAGCGCCCGGCGGTGTTGCCGGGCCGGACGGTCCCGGTGACGGTGAACGCGGCGGGCGGCTGGGCGAGCCGGATCAGCTTGGTCGCCGCCTTCCACCAGCCGTCCGTGGAGTCGCCGGCGTGCTCGACGATCTGGATGAAGTCGTACGAGCTCCCGGCGCCGGGAACCGGGGTCGGGGTGTAGAGGCGCGAGTCGTTGAGGAACCGCTTGAAGGTGGCGGTCAGCTCGACGGCGGAGTCGATTTCGCGGTCGTGGCTGCTTTCGGGCCGTTCGTCGACGAACACCCGGATGTCGATCTGGTTGGCCCGGTAGGCCGCGGTTTCCAGGCGCGCCTTGCCGACGAAGTACAGCGTCAGCACCGCGGAGATGATGACGACGGACGTCTGCAGCACGGTCCAGGTGATGACGCTGCTGACCTTCGGGTCCTTCACGAAGGCCAGGTCCTGGAAGAACGGCAGGTAGGGCACGACGGCGAAGGCCGCCGCGACGAGCCCGGCCGTCACCGCCGCGAACCACCACCGGATCCGGTGGGCCTCGGGCAGCTCGGCCTGGTCGAAGCCGCCCAACCGGCGCGCGCGCACATCAACCACCCCCCTGTGAAAGGTTACTCGTTACCGCTCTTCGGGGTCCGGGTGGCGAAGCCCCCGGCGCGAGGCGAAGCCTCGCTTGTCACAGCGGTGCGTTTCGTTACGGGGCGTGATCCGCCCGTTCGGCGACGACCTGGGCGTGGCACGGTTCGGGCACGCACCAGCACCCGAGCCGGCGGCCGCGCAGCTCCGGCAGGAGGGCGAGCAGGTCCGGCCGGGCGAGCAGGTATTCCCGGTACCGGGCGACGACTTCTTCCCGCGAGCCGTCCGGACCCGGCCGGAAGGGGCTGGCGAGTCTCGACCCGGCGAGGTGCCGGCCCCCGCGGTGCATGGCCCGCCCGACGTACACGACATCGGCGTACGCGGGGTCGTCCCGGTGCCCCTTCAGGTTGACGACGGTGGCCGGCATGGCGCCTCCTTCGCGGTCCGCAACGTAGCTCCGGCACCGCGCAATCCGCCACCCGGCTGGTCCACGGCTACGCGGGGTGGTTCACCTAGTGCAGATGCACTATGCTGAGGGCTCACGGTTGAGCCGTCAGCCGCTGCCGGACGTTCCGCGCCCGGGCCGGCAGGCTGCCTTGTGCTCCCGTCCGTCCCGCAACGTCCGGCCCGCCCCCCTGCCGACGAAAGGGTGTGCCGCGATGGTTCCTCAACCCCGCCCGGCCGGCCAGCTGCTTTCCGCCGCCGGCTGGCTGCACGCCGGCGACCAGATGTCGCTTCGCGTCCACGAGCCCGAGCCCGGCACCGTCGTCGCCGAGGTGACCGGGGAAATCGACCTCGGCACCGCCCGCCGCCTCGACGAGGTCCTGCAGGCCCGGGTCCCCGGCCGGCTCGACGAGCTCGTCATCGACCTCTCCGGCGTCACGTTCTTCTCCGTCGCCGGGCTGAACTCGCTGCTGCGGGCCCGGCTGCTCGCCGACGCCGCCGGCGCGCACCTCACGGTGGAGGCCGGGCGGTCCCGCGCGGTCCGGCGGCTGTTCACGCTGATCCCGACCGACCTCGACAGCGCCGTGAACGTCCGGCCGGTCCGGTGACCGCTCACCCGGGCGCCTGACGGCCCAGCCGCCGCACGGCGTCCACGATCTCCGTGTTGGGCGCGCCCTTCACCAGGTACTCGGTGACGCCGGCCGCGGCGAGCCCGGCGATCGAAGCGCGGTCGGCGTAGGCGGAAAAGGCCAGGATCGCGGTGCCCGGGCTGCACCGGGCGATCTCGCGGGCCGCCCGCGCCCCGCCACCGCCCGGCATCCGGACGTCGAGGACGGCGACCGCGGGCCGGTGCCGTTCGGCGAGCCGGATCGCTTCGTCGGCGTCGCCGGCCACCGCGACCACGGCGATGTCGGCCTCGGAGTCCAGCACCTCCCGCAGGACGTCGCGGATCATCACGTCGTCGTCGGAGATCAGCACCCGCAGTTCGGTCACGGTTCGAGCTCCGGAACGTCGGGCAGCAGGGGCAGCCAGAACTCGACGACCGTGCCCTCGCCGGGCGTGCTGTCCACCGACAGCCAGCCGTGCGCCGCTTCGGCGCGTTCGTGCATCTCGGCCAGCCCGAAGTGGCCCTCACCGGCGTCGCCCCCGGCCGTGCCGGCGCCGTCGTCGGTGATCCGCACCAGGGTGCCGTTGTCCACTGTGGACAGCCGGACCGCGATCCGGGTGGCCTGCGCGTGCCGGTGGACGTTGCTGAGCGCCTCCTGGCAGATCCGGTACACCGTGATCGCCGCTTCCGGCGACGGCTCGGCGGTGAGCTCGTCCCGCACCGAGTGCGCCAGTCCCCAGCGACCCGCGACGTCGTCGACGTAGGCCGACACCGCCTCGACCAGGCCGTGCCGGTCGAGTTCCGGCGGCCGCAGCCGGGACACCAGGCCGCGCAGCCGGGCGATCGCGGCGCTCACCGACTCGTCGAGGCCGCTGACGGCACTCGCGTGCGGGTCCGGGAGCCGGGCGGCGAGCAGCTGCAGGCGCATGCCGACGGCCACCATGGACTGGATCGACTCGTCGTGGACGTCCCAGGCGATCCGGCGCCGCTCCACCTCCTGGGCCTCCACGAGGTGCCCGACCAGCCGGCGGCGTTCGCGCAGCGCCTGCTCGGCGTTGCGGCGTTCGGTCATGTCACGGGTCACCTTGCCGAAGCCGTGCAGCCGGCCGTGCTCGTCGTACAGCGCGGTGATCACGACGTTGGCCCAGAACCGGGAGCCGTCCTGGCGCAGCCGCCACCCCTCGTCCTCCAGCCGGCCGTCGGCGACGGCGATTTCCAGCTCCCGCGCCGGTTTCCCGGCCGCCACGTCCTCGGCCGGGTAGAACACCGAGAAGTGCCGGCCGATGATCTCGTCCGCGGCGTAGCCCTTGATCCGCTCCGCGCCCGTGTTCCAGCTCGCGATGTGCCCTCCGGTGTCCAGCATGAAGATGGCGTAGTCCTGGACGCTCTGCACGAGCAGGCGGAAGCGCTCTTCGCTCTCCCGCAACGCCGCTTCGGCCGCACGGCGCTCGGTCACGTCACGGGTCACCTTCCCGAAGCCGCGCAGCTCACCCTGCTCGTCGTAGAGGGCGGTGATCACCACGTTGGCCCAGAACCGGGAGCCGTCCTGTCGCAGCCGCCACCCCTCGTCCTCCAGCCGGCCGTCGGCGACGGCGATTTCCAGCTCCCGCGCCGGTTTCCCGGCCGCCACGTCCTCGGCCGGGTAGAACACCGAAAAGTGCCGCCCGATGATTTCGTCCGCGGCGTAGCCCTTGATCCGCTCCGCCCCGGCGTTCCAGCTCATCACGTGACCTTCGGGGTCGAGCATGAAGATCGCGTAGTCCAGCACGCCCTGCACCAGCAGCCGGAACCGGTCGTCGTCCATGGCGCAACTCTGCCGGATCGCCGCCCGCCCGGCACGGCCGCCGGCCGCGGCTCAGCCCGCAAGCTCGGCGGAAGGGACGGGCAGGACACACCAGACCACCTTCCCGCGGCCGTGGCGCGCGGTCCCCCGCACCGTGGACAGGCGGTCGACGAGGGCGAGGCCCCAGCCGCCACCGAGCCCCGCCGGGCGCCGGACCGGGGGCGCCGGGTTGTCGTCGAAGACCTCGATGCGGACGTCCGCGCCCTCCACGCTCAGCCGCAGGACCGGGTCGCCGCCGCCGTGCCGCAGGGCGTTCGCCGCGAGCTCGGTGACGACCAGCAGCGCGTCGTCCACGGCGACGCCGCCGGCCCAGGCCAGCAGGGTGAGCCGGGTGAACCGGCGAGCGGCGGCCAGGCCGCCCGCGAGGTCGGTCAGCACGCACTCCGCGGTGAGCGGGGCAGGGGTGTTCACGTGGTCCAGCGTGGCCGACCGCACCGGAGGGCGCGAGAGGCAAACGCTCCTGCGCGCGGCTGGTGCAGGTGCATCAGCCGATGAGGCCCTCCCGGCGGGCGACCGCGACGGCTTCGAGCTTCGAGCGCGCCCCGAGCTTCTCCAGCACCCGCTGGACGTGGTTGCGCGTGGTGTTGCGGGAGACGCCCAGCCGACGGCCGATCTCTTCGGTGGTCGCGCCTTCCGCTAGCAGGTCGAGGGTTTCGCGCTCGCGCGCAGTCAGGGCCGCGCCGCCCGCGGGCGCCCGGCCGGTGAGCCGGTCGAAGACGCCGGGCAGCAGCTCCGGGTCGAAGACGACTCCGCCGGCGGCGACGTCCCGCACGGCGGCTTCCAGCACGCCGAGCTGGGACGACTTGAGCAGCAGCCCGGCCCCGCCCGACTTCGCCACCTGCACGGCGACGGCCGGGGTCGCGTCTCCGGTCAGCACCAGCACCCGCGCGCCGCCCGAGCCGAGCTCGGCGACGACGCCGAGGGCGTCCCCGTCGGCGAGCCGCCGGTCCAGCAGCACGACGTCGGGAGCGTGCTCGCGCGCGTGGGCGACGGCCTCCGCCCGCGACCGCGACCGGCCGACCACGGTGATCCCGTCGGCGCGCTCCAGGGCCAGCTGCAGGGCCTCGGCGACCATGTCGTGGTCCTCCACGAGCAGGACCCGGACGGGTCGGGGATCGTCGGCGCTGCTCACGGTGGTCCCTCGTTCCGGCGGAGGCGGCCCGCCCATCCTAGGCGCCGGGGCCCGGCCCGGTGCCCGGGCGCGGAATCACCACGCGGGGGAACTCGGCCGCAGCAGGCCCTCGGGTCCGGTGACCGGCAGCCAGTCGACGAGGTCCTCGTGGTGGCCCGCCGTCCGGAACACCGGCGGCCGGAACGACCCGGCGGGCGGCCCGGCCGCCCGCAGCACCTCGAGGAACCGGACCACCGCGCGCGGCGGGGGCAGGACTTCCGGGCCGCCGAGGTAGCCGAGCAGCTTCGCCGAACCCCCGCCCGCGGGCTCCACGACCGCCGACCAGCCGTGCACCTCGTCCCAGATCAGGGCCAGGTCGTGGCCCGGCAGGTCCGGGAGCGTGCGGTCGAGGGCGACGTAGCCGGAGGCGGGGACGTCCAGGTCGAGTGAACACGATTCGAACCCGACGCCGGCGGCCTTCGCGACCCGGCCGAGGTAGGCCCGCAAGCCCCGGGCGAAGTGGTATTCGACGTCTCTGCCGAAGCCGATGAGCGTGTTCATGGTTTCCGCCTCCCGCGCCCGCTGCACGGCAGGAGTACCCGATCAGGCGGTCGATCACACTTTCGTGCCTATTCTTCGATCGCGCCGCCCACGGCCCGCAAGTGCCCGCGGAAGGTCAAGCCCGGATTCGTTTCCCGGGCGGCCAGGAATTCACCGAACCGCACCTGCTGCCGCAACGGTTCGCCGCCGCGGATCCGGTCGGCCTGGCGGCGTTCGGTGTCCCGGATCCCTTCGGCGAGGGTGAACAGTTCCCCCGCCCGGGCGAGCGGGACGAACAGGACGCCGTCGTCGTCGCCCAGCACGAGGTCCGCCGGCCCGATCCGCCAGGGGCCGACGATGGCTTCGGCCAGCCCGCCGTCGACGCGCGGGCCCAGGCTGAGCGGCCCGGTGGGCAGCGAGCCGAGGCTGAACACCGGCAGCCCGATGGCGCGGATGTCCGCGGTGTCGCGGTGCAGGCCCCAGATCACCACCCCGGCGAGCCCGGCGGCGCGCGCTTCGAGGACGACGAGGTCCCCGACGCAGCTTTCGTCGAGGCGGCCGCCGTTGTCGACCACGAGCACGCCGCCCTCGGGGGCGTCCTCGAAGGCTTCCAGGAAGACGTCGACGCTCCCGACGTGCCGGGCCGGGACGGCCGGGCCGAACAGCCGGGTGCCGGGCACGACCGCCCGCGTCGGCGCCGGCGCGCACCGCACCGGGAGCCCGGCCCGGATGCAGGCGTCGGCCAGGTGGGCGGTGGTCAGCGTCGCGAAGCGCGGTCTGAGATCTTCATGCTCCATACCGGAGAACCTAGCCAGCGTCGCGGGTCTCCCCGGTCAGCCACGCCAGGTATTCGGCGCTGCCGCCGACGATCGGGGTGGCGATCACCTCCGGCAGGTCGTAGCCGTGCAGCTGCCGCAGGCGTGCGGTGAGCGCGGGCACCCGGTCGGCGGTCGTCTTGATCTCCACCCGCCATTCCCGGCCGGTCTGCACGGCGCCGTCCCACCGGTAGACGCTGGTGATCGGCCCGACGACCTGGGCGCACGCCCCGAGCCGGGCGTCCACCGCCTGGGCGGCCAGCTCCCGCGCCGCCGCTTCCGAGTCCGTCGTCGAGGTCACGATCACGTGTTCCGCCGCCATGCGGCGAGGCTACCGCCCACGGGTTCATCCGGAATTCGAGACAGCGCAACCCTTCTGCGGCCAGGATGGGCGGCGCCCCGTTCCCCGACGTGAGGATCCGAGGATGCGCCGTCTGCCCGTGTTCGCCACCGCCGCGGTCACCACCGCCGCCCTGCTGACCGGCGGGACCGCCCGCGCCGCGAGCCCGCCGTTCCCCGCGTCGGTGTTCCGCGCGACCCACAACAGCTATTCGGGCAACGTCGACGGGGCCAAGAACTCGCTCGCCTACCAGCTCGACCACGGCGTGCGGTTCCTGGAACTCGACGTGCACGACAACGGCTACAGCACGTCCCACGACTACGCGGTCGGGCACGACTCCCCCGGCAACCTCGTCGACCACAGCGGCGGTAACCCGGCGTCGAACAACCTCCGTGACTGGCTGGCCGTGGTGAACACCTGGTCGGCGCAGCACCCGGCCGCCGCGCCGATCGTCGTCATGCTCGACCTCAAGGACGACCTGACCGACAACCCGTCCTTCGCGGCGGGCAACCTGACCGCGCTCAACCAGGAGCTCGAATCGGTGTTCGGCGCGCGGCTCCTGCGGGCGCAGGACTACCCGGCGGCGCAGCCGGAGGTCGACGCGCTGCGCGGGCGCGTGCTGCCGCTGCTGTCCGGTGACGGCGGGTCGCGCACCGAGTACAAGCGCGACGTCGGCTACCACCCGGCGGTCGCGCTCAACGGCCGCGGCCAGGTCGTCGAGGTGCACGACTCCGGCGCCGGCGCGCTCTGGTACTGGACCGGGACCTACGGCGCCGACGGGCGGCTCACCTGGCTGCGGCACGGCAAGTACGACAGCGGGCAGACGCCGGCCGTCGCGCTCAACGACAACGGTGATCTGGTCGAGGTCCACCGGTCCCAGGGCGCCTCGACCCTTTGGTACCACGTCGGCAAGCTCGGCGCGGACGGGGAAATCACGTGGCAGGCCGGCCACCAGTACGACAACGGCGTGCTGCCGACCATCGCCTTCACCGACGCGACGCACCTGCGGGAGATCCACCAGAGCCAGAACAGCAGCCAGGACTGGACCTGGAACGGCGTGCTCGCGGGCACCACGGTGACGTGGACCGGCAACGGCAAGACCGCCGACGCCCGGTTCGCGAAGGCCACGGCCACCAGCGCCGGCCGCACGGTGTCGGTCCGGACCGCCGCGGACGGCCCGACACCGGCGCAGACCCTGCGCGCCGACACCGACCGCGTCGCCGGCGACCGGATTCGCTACCGCCAGGTCGCCTTCGACGAGTTCCAGCAGGGCGACAGCGCCGAACTCCAGCAGGGCGACAGCGCCGAACTCCAGCAGGGCGCCCTGTTCTACGGCGCACCCGCAACGGAGCCGGCGTTCATCACGGCCGCCCGCCAGGCGGGCAAGCTGGTCCGCGGCTGGGACTTCGACGCGGCGAGCCAGGCGACGACGCCCCTGGCGAACTACCCGGCGACGAACCACCCGTACGAGGCTTGGTACCAGAACCTGGTCGTCCAGGCGGGCGCGGTGGAGTAGGCGGCGGGCCGGAACTGTCGGTGCCCTCCGGTAGCGTGGAAACCGGGGGGCGCCCCCGCGGCTGACGGCGGCTGACAACGGCCGTCAGCACTTCGCCAGGAGCCGGTAAGCGGCTCTGGCGAGGCTCGGCCGCATGAAGAACCACACCGTCCTCATCTCCGGCGCCGGCATCGCCGGCCCTGCCCTCGCCGGGCTGCTCACCCGCCATGGCTGCGCCGTCACCGTCGTCGAACGTGCTCCCGCGCTTCGGCCCGGTGGGCAGGCCGTCGACTTCAAGGGCGCCACCCACCGGAAAGTGCTCGGGCGCATGGGCGTACTCGACGACGTCCTGCGCCGGCAGACCGGGGGGCAGGACCAGACCATCGTCGACGCCGGCGGGCGGGCGCGGGCGGTGATCCCCGGCGAGTTCACCGGTGGCGACGTCGAAATCCGCCGCGGTGACCTGGCCGGAATCCTGTACGCGCACAGCGACTGCGAATACCTCTTCGGCGACACCATCACATCGCTCACCGAGACCGCGGACGGCGTCGACGTCACCTTCGCCCACGCGCAGCCGCGCCGCTTCGGCCTCGTCGTCGGGGCCGACGGCATCCACTCGAACGTCCGGCGGCTGGCGTTCGGCCCGGAACGCGAGCACGTCCGGTACCTCGGCTACCACTACGCCCTGGCCGAGCTCGGCGAAGGGCTCGGCGGCGGCGACGCGCAGATGTACAACGAGCCGGGGCGGATGGCCGCCGTCGGCGGGCCGAAGGCGTCGGCGTTCTTCGTCTTCGCCTCGCCCGATCTCGACTACGACCGCGCCGACACCGACGAGCAGCGGCAGCTGCTGATCGACGCCTACCAGGGCGCCGGCTGGCGGGTGCCGGAGCTGATGGCCCGGATCCCGCAGGCCCGCGAGTTCTCCCTGGACTCGCTCAGCCGGGTCACGATCGACCGCTACGCCCGCGGCCGCGTCGTGCTGCTCGGCGACGCGGCCTACGGCAACACCCTCGGCGGCTTCGGCACCGGCCTGGCCGTCGTGGGCGCGTACGTGCTCGCGGGGGAACTCCGCGCCGCGGACGGCGACCACCGGATCGCCTTCGCCCGCTACGAGGAGCTGATGCGGGACTACGCCAGGATCTCGCAGCGCGGCAGCGCGGGCCCGTTCCTCGCGCCGCCGTCACCGCTGCGGATCAAGCTGCGGGACTGGACGTTCAAGTCCCGCTTCCTGCTCGGCCTGATGCTCAAGGCGACCGACAGGTTCGCCACGGACATCGAGCTGCCGGACTACCCCTCGGGGTCGTAGGCCAGGTTCGGCCGCAGCCACTGCTCGACCTCGGCGACCTCGACGCCCTTGCGGCGCGCGTAGTCCTCGACCTGGTCGCGGCCGAGCCGGCCGACGGTGAAGTAGCGGGAGTCCGGGTGGGCGAAGATCAGCCCGGACACGCTCGCCGCCGGCGTCATCGCGAACGACTCGGTGAGGTCCATGCCCAGCTCGCCCGCCTCCAGCAGCTCGAACAGCTCGCGCTTCTGGCTGTGGTCGGGGCTGGCCGGGTAGCCCAGCGCCGGGCGGATGCCGCGGAACCGCTCCGCGTGCAGGTCCGCCAGCTCGGGCTCGGCGTCCGGCTCGAACCAGTCGCGGCGGGCCCGCAGGTGGATGTGCTCGGCGAACGCTTCGGCGAGCCGGTCGGCCAGCGCCTTGACCATGATCGCCCGGTAGTCGTCCTGCTCGGCCTCGTAGCGGGCAGCGAGGTCTTCGGCGCCGTGGATCGCCACCGCGAACCCGCCGAGGTGGTCGCCCTCGGGCGCGATGTAGTCGGCGAGGCAGCGGTTCGCGCGGTCCTCCGGCTTGGCGGTCTGCTGGCGCAGCATCGGGAACCGGACGTGCGCGAACTCGCCGTCGAGCAGGATGTCGTCGCCCTCGTTGTGCGCCGGCCAGAACGCGTACGCGCCCTTCGCGGTGAAGCTGCCCTCGGCGATGATCTGGTCGAGCAGGGTGTTGGCGTCGTCGAACAGCTCGCGGGCGACCGGCTGCTCGAGGATGGCCGGGTACTTGCCCTTGAGCTGCCAGGCGAGGAACAGGAACTGCCAGTCGATCATCTCGCGCAGTTCGGTGATGGCCGGTTCGACGACGCGGACGCCGGTGAACAGCGGCTCCGGGACGTCGGCGAACACCACGCGCTCGCGGTTGGCCCGGGCCTGCTCGAGGGTGAGCATCGGGCGGCGCTGCTTGCTCGCGTGCTGCTCGCGCAGCACCTCCTGGTCGGCCCGGTTCTTCTCGGCCAGCACGATCGAGCGGTCCGGGTCGAGCAGGTCGGACACGACGCCGACCACGCGGGACGCGTCGAGCACGTGCACGGTCGCGTTGTCGTAGGCCGGGGCGATCTTGACCGCGGTGTGCTGGCGGGACGTCGTCGCGCCGCCGATGAGCAGCGGCATCTTGAGCCCGCGCCGCTGCATTTCGGCGGCGACGGCCACCATCTCGTCCAGCGACGGCGTGATCAGCCCGGACAGCCCGACCGCGTCGGCGCCTTCGGTGACCGCGGTGTCGAGGATCTTGCCCGCCGGCACCATCACGCCGAGGTCGATGACCTCGTAGTTGTTGCAGCCGAGGACCACGCCGACGATGTTCTTGCCGATGTCGTGGACGTCGCCCTTGACGGTGGCGAGGACGATCTTGCCCTGGCCGCCGGCCGAGGCGAGCCGGCCCTCCTGGCGCGCCTTCTCCTTCTCCGCCTCCATGTACGGCTCGAGGTAGGCGACCGACCGCTTCATCACGCGGGCGCTCTTGACCACCTGCGGCAGGAACATCTTGCCCGAGCCGAACAGGTCGCCGACGACCTTCATGCCGTCCATCAGCGGGCCCTCGATGACATCGAGGGGCCGCGCCATCTGCTGCCGCGCTTCTTCGGTGTCGTCCTCGATGTAGTCGACGATGCCGTGCACGAGAGCGTGCGAGAGCCGCTCGCCGACCGTGCCTTCGCGCCACGAGAGGTCCACGACGCGCTTGGTGCCGCTGCCCTTGACGTTCTCGGCGAAGCTGACCAGCCGGTCGGTGGCGTCTTCGCGGCGGTCGAAGAGCACGTCCTCGACCAGTTCGAGGAGCTCCTCGGGGATGTCCTCGTAGACGGCGAGCTGGCCGGCGTTGACGATGCCCATGTCCAGCCCGGCCTTGACCGCGTGGAACAGGAACGCCGAGTGCATCGCCTCGCGCACCACGTCGTTGCCGCGGAAGGAGAACGACAGGTTCGAGATGCCGCCGCTGGTCCGGGCGCCGGGACAGCGCTCCTTGATCCGGGGCAGCGCCTCGATGAACGCCTTCGCGTAGCCGTTGTGCTCGGCGATGCCGGTGGCGACGGCGAGGACGTTCGGGTCGAAGATGATGTCCTCGCCCGCGAAACCGGCCTTCTGCGTGAGCAGGTCGTACGCGCGGCCGCAGATCTCCACCTTGCGGTCGGCGGTGTCGGCCTGGCCGCGCTCGTCGAAGGCCATCACGACGACGCCGGCGCCGTAGTTGCGGATGGTGCGGGCCTGGGCGAGGAACGGCTCCTCGCCCTCCTTGAGGCTGATCGAGTTGACCACGCCCTTGCCCTGCAGGCAGCGCAGGCCGGCTTCGAGCACGCTCCACTTGGAGCTGTCGACCATCACCGGGATCCGGGCCACCTCGGGCTCGGTGGCGATCAGGTTGAGGAACGTCGTCATCGCCTGCTCGGATTCGAGCAGGTCGGCGTCCATGTTGACGTCGAGCAGGTTGGCGCCGCCGCGGACCTGCTCCAGCGCCACGTCGACCGCGCCCTGGTGGTCGCCGGACTCGATGAGCCGCCGGAAGCGCTTGGACCCGGTGACGTTGGTGCGCTCGCCGATCATCACGAACCCGGTGTCGGCGCCGATGCCGAACGGCTCGAGCCCGCTGAAGCGCATGTGCGTGCGCGGCACGGGCACTTCGCGCGGCGTGACGCCCTTCGCGGCTTCGGCGATCTTCGCGATGTGCGCCGGGCTGGTGCCGCAGCAGCCGCCGACCAGGTTGACCAGGCCCTCCTGGGCGAACCCGCCGATCAGCCCGGCGGTCTGCTCGGGTGTCTCGTCGTAGCCGCCGAACGCGTTCGGCAGGCCGGCGTTGGGGTGGCAGGCGACGTAGGCGTCGGCGATCCGCGCGAGCTCCTCGACGTGCGGGCGCATCTCCTCGGCCCCCAGCGAGCAGTTCACGCCCACGACCAGCGGTTTCGCGTGCTCGATCGAGCTCCAGAACGCCTCGACGGTCTGCCCGGACAGCGTCCGGCCGCTCAGGTCGACGATCGTCACGGAGATCCACAGCGGCAGGTGCGGGGCGACCTCGCGGGCGGCGGCGATCGCGGCCTTGCAGTTCAGCGTGTCGAAGATCGTCTCGATCAGCAGCAGGTCGACGCCGCCTTCGGCGAGCCCGGCGATCTGTTCGGCGTACGCCGCCTTGACCTGCTCGAACGTGACGGCGCGGTACGCCGGGTCGTCGACCTTGGGCGACAGGCTGAGGGTGACGTTCAGCGGCCCGATCGACCCGGCGACGAACTTGCCCCCGGCCTCGTCGGCGGCCTGGCGGGCGATCTGCGCGCCGCGGACGTTCATCTCGTGGACGTGGTCCTGGAGGCCGTAGTCGGCCTGGCCGATGCTGGTGGCGGTGAAGGTGTTCGTCGTGGTGATGTCCGCGCCCGCGGCCAGGTACTGGCGGTGGACGTCGAGGATGACGTCCGGGCGGGTGAGGTTGAGCAGGTCGGGGTCGCCGGTGACGTCGTGGGTGTGCTCGCCGAAGCGGTCGCCGCGGTAGTCGGCCGGGGTCAGCCCGGCGCCCTGCAGCATGGTGCCCCAGGCACCGTCGAGCACGGCCACCCGCTTGGCGAGCAGCTCACGCAACCTTGCTTCGGACTGGTGCGGGGTGTTCACCGGCAGCCTCCCTCGGTCGGGAGGCGCCCTTGGTCGGTCAGTCCCGGCCGAGCGTGGCGGACCCGGTGGTCCGTCGCAGCGCCTCTCGGCCTGTGGTCCACGGTATCGGAACCGGGCCGGGGCACGCCATCCCGCCCCGCCGACGCGTCCACGGTATGGGACACCGTCCGTCCACAATGGATCACCCGAGCCACCCTGCCTCCGCGTAGCGATCGTTTCCGAATCCGTCCACCATGCCGCGGCACGCGGCGGCGCGCTGCTTCCAGCCTGCGCAGGTGCCACCACCCCCAGCATCGTTCGAGCGGCGCTCGACGTTACGCTCCGCGGTCGTCTCGAGCACCGATCGCCGCACCCGACCGGGTTGAAAACTGAAACACGTTCTAATAAGCTCCGCGGGTGGACTACGGAATCGTGCTGTTCACCAGCGACCGGGGCATCACCCCGGCTTCCGCGGCACGCGCCGCCGAAGCCGCGGGGTTCGCGACCTTCTACGTCCCCGAGCACACCCACATCCCGGTCAAGCGGGAGTCGCCGCACCCGCGGACCGGTGACGCGTCCCTGCCCGACGACCGCTACAGCCGGACGCTCGATCCGTGGGTCGCGCTGGCCACGGCGGCCGCGGTGACCTCGCGGATCCGGCTCTCGACCGCCGTGGCCCTGCCGGTCGAAAGCGATCCGATCACGCTCGCCAAGACGATCGCCAGCCTCGATCACCTCTCCGGCGGCCGCGTCACCCTCGGGACCGGGTTCGGCTGGAACGTCGACGAGCTGACCGACCACGGGGTGCCCGGGAACCGGCGCCGCACCGCGCTGCGCGAGTACCTCGAGGCGATGAATGCCCTGTGGACGGAGGAGGAAGCCTCCTACGCCGGGGAGTTCGTCTCCTTCGGGCCGAGCTGGGCGTGGCCGAAGCCGGTCCAGCCGCACATCCCGGTGCTGCTCGGCGCGGGTCCGACGGAAAAGACGTTCCGCTGGATCGCCCGGCACGCGGACGGCTGGATCACCACGCCCGCCGACACCGACCTGGACGGGCACGTG
Organism: Amycolatopsis sp. CA-128772; assembly: GCF_002904295.1. Taxonomy (GTDB): domain Bacteria; phylum Actinomycetota; class Actinomycetes; order Mycobacteriales; family Pseudonocardiaceae; genus Amycolatopsis. The sequence continues at coordinate 216,272 of NZ_PPHG01000022.1, read as the reverse complement.
GCCCTGCTGGAGGAAATCTGGCGTGCCGAAGGCCGTGAAGGAGCTCCGCAAATCTGCGCCCTCGGCGAGCGGCCCGACCCGGAACGCCTGGCGCACCTGGATTCCCTCGGCGTGACCGAGACGATCTTCGGCCTCCCGGACCGTTCGCCGGCCGATGTCGAGGCGTGGATCGGGCGGCTGGCCGGGAAGCTGACCCTGGCCCCGGCGCACTGAAGAAGCCGGCGGGACACGGACGAACTCCGTGCCCCGCCGGCGATCGACCCCCCGGGGTCAGCTCTTGGCCGCGACGCCCTGGCGCTCGCGCAGGTCGAGCTCGATCTGCTCCAGGGAGCGGCCCTTCGTCTCCGGGACCAGCCACTTGGTGAGCACGAACAGGACCACGTTCACCCCGGCGAACAGGAACATCGAGCCGCCGACGCCGAGGGACTTCGGGTCGGAGATGATCGGGAACACCGCGCTCACGATGCCCGTCGCCGCCCAGAGGACCACGCTGCTGACGCCCATCCCGGTCGCCCGGTACTTCAGCGGGAACACCTCGGACATCATCACCCAGACCACCGCGCCCCAGCCGAGCTCGTAGCCCACCAGGTACAGCACCATCATGACCAGCATCAGGATGCCGCGCGTGCCGGTGTCGTGCACGTTCAGCACCACGAGCCCGGCCGCCACCAGCGTGAGCACCATGATGACGTTGCCGATGAGCAGCAGCGGCTTGCGGCCCCAGCGGTCCACCACGAACACGACCCACGCGGTGAACAGGAACTTCGTCACACCCAGCAGCACGCCCGACAGCAGCGCGGCCTGGGTGGCGAAGCCGAGGCCGATCAGCATCGTCGGGAAGTAGGCGTTGATCGCGTTGACCCCGCTGAACTGCTGGCCGATCGCGAGCAGCAGCGCCACGACGAGCATCGGCCGCACGAAGCCGGAGAACAGGTCGCGGATCCGCGGCTTCTCCTCGGTGTCGAGCCGGATGACCTCGTGGATGGTGGCGATCTCTTCGTCGAGGTTCACGGTGCTGCCGTGCGCGCTCGCCAGCACCCGCCGGGCCTCGGCCTCCTGGCCGTTCTTGACCAGCCACCGCGGCGTCTCCGGCAGGAACACCAGCCCGACGAGCAGGATCACCGCCGGCACGATCGCGCCGGCGAACATCCAGCGCCACGCCGAGATCGGCCCGAGCCAGTAGCTGACCAGGAACGCGATCAGGATGCCCAGCACGATGAAGATCTGGTTGAGCGCGCCCATCGCGCCGCGCCACTTCGCCGGCGCCAGTTCGGACAGGTAGGTGGGGACGGTCGAGGACGAAAGGCCGATCCCGAGCCCGATCACCAGGCGCGAAAGCACCAGCAGCACGAACGTCGGCGAGAAGCTGGCGGCGAGCGTGCCGACGATGACGATCACCGCGGCGACCATGATCGTGCGGCGGCGGCCGAGAGCTTCGTTGGTACGGCTGGAGAACAGCGCCCCGACGATCGCACCGACCGACAGGCTGGCGGTGATCACGCCCTTGTCCCAGCTCGTCAGCGCCCAGAGCTTCCCGATGAACGGGAGCACCCCGGAGATCACGCCGAGGTCGTAGCCGAAGAGGATGCCGCCGAGCGCGCCGAAGAAGTACAACGTGGTTCTGCCGATGTGCCGCGCCGGGGCTGCTTGCGTCATTGCCGGGTCGCCTCTTTCGTAGGTCCAGTCCAGCCAGCGGCCACCACATTCACACGCCGCAAAAACCCGGGCAAGACGGTCGTTGATAACGATTCAGAAAGCTGATCGCCGTTCATGTATGTGATTCCGGCAAAACCGGCACCGAGCTGCGGACCGGCCGACCTGAATTCCACTGTGGACAGTGCGGATCACCGAAATCGTCGAATGCTTTACAACGCTCGGAACGCTGGTTTACCTTCCCTCTGGAAGCGCTCCCAGAATGTGGAGGCAGAGGTGCACAACGTCGTGCCGAGAACTCATTCCCCGTCCAGGTCCCGATCAGCGAGACGGCTCTTCGTCTCCGCGCTCGCCGTGCTGCTGCCGGCCGCGCTCGCGGTCACCGTCGGTGCGCCGGCCTCCCCGGCCGCCCCGGCCGCGGCCGCCACGACGTGGCGCAACGCGGAGATCGCCGGCGGCGGCTTCGTCCCCGGGATCATCTTCAACCAGACCGAACCCGGGCTGGTCTACGCCCGCACCGACATCGGCGGCGCGTACCGGTGGAACACCGCCACCGGGCGCTGGCTGCCGCTGCTGGACTCGGTCGGCTGGACCGACTGGGGCCACAACGGCGTCGTCAGCCTGGCCACCGATCCGGTCGACCCGGACCGGGTCTACGTCGCGGCCGGGATGTACACCAACAGCTGGGACCCGAACAACGGCGCGATCCTGCGATCGGCCGACCGGGGCGCCACCTGGCAGGCGGCCGCGCTCCCGTTCAAGCTCGGCGGCAACATGCCCGGCCGGGGCATGGGCGAGCGGCTGGCGATCGACCCGAACCGCACCAGCGTCCTCTACCTCGGCGCCCCCAGCGGCAACGGGCTCTGGCGCAGCACGGATTCCGGCGTCACGTGGGCGAAGGTGACCGCCTTTCCCAACCCCGGCAACTACGTCGCCGACCCGAACGACACGACGGGCTACTCCAGCGACAACCAGGGCGTCACCTGGGTGACGTTCGACCCGTCGACCGGCACCCGTGGCACCACCACGCAGACGATCTACGCCGGGGTCGCGGACAAGCAGAACACCGTCTACCGCAGCACCGACGGCGGCACGACGTGGGCGCGGCTGGCCGGCCAGCCCACCGGGTTCCTGGCGCACAAGGGCGTCGTCGACAGCGCCGGCGGCTACCTCTACCTGGCGACCAGCGACACCGGCGGCCCATACGACGGCGCGAAGGGCGACGTCTGGAAGTACGCGATCAAGACCGGCACCTGGACCCGGATCAGCCCGATCCCCTCCGACAGCAGCGACGACTACTTCGGCTACAGCGGCCTGACGATCGACCGGCAGCACCCGAACACGCTGATGGTCGCCACGCAGGTGTCGTGGTGGCCGGACGTGATCTTCTTCCGCAGCACCGACGGCGGCGCCACCTGGACCCGCATCTGGGATTTCTCCGGCTACCCCGACCGGTCGCTGCGCTACACCCAGGACATCTCCTCGGTGCCGTGGCTGACCTTCGGCGTCCAGGCCGCTCCCCCGGTGCCCTCGCCGAAGCTGGGCTGGATGACCGAGTCGGTGGAGATCGACCCGTTCGACTCGAACCACCTGCTCTACGGCACGGGCGCGACCATCTACGGCACGTCCGACCTCACGAAGTGGGACAGCGGCGGGAAGATCACGATCAAACCGGTCGTCGGCGGCCTCGAGGAGACCTCGGTGCTCGACCTGATCAGCCCGCCCGCGGGCGCTCCCCTGCTGTCCGGCCTCGGCGACATCGGCGGGTTCCGGCACGACAGCCTCGACGCGGTCCCGGCCACCATGTACACGCAGCCGGTGTTCACCACGACCACCAGCCTCGACTACGCCGAGCTGAGCCCGGCGACGATCGTGCGCGTGGGCACGCTGGACCGGTCCGCGCGGCCGAACGACAACCGGATCGCCTTCTCCACCGACGGCGGGAAGAACTGGTTCCAGGGCGCGGAGCCGGGCGGCAACGCCAGCGGCGGCACGGTGGCCGCGGCCGCCGACGGCAGCCGGTTCGTCTGGAGCCCGGACGGCGCCAACGTCAGCTATTCGATCGGGTTCGGCTCGTCGTGGACGGCGTCCACCGGCATCCCGGCCGGCGCGGTGGTCGAGTCCGACCGCGTGGACCCCAAGCGGTTCTACGGGTTCGCGGCCGGCCGGTTCTACGTCAGCACCGACGGCGGCGCGACCTTCGCCGCGACCGCGGTCACCGGGCTGCCGTCTGGCTCCGCGCACTTCAAGGCGCTGCCGGGAACGGCCGGGGACATCTGGCTGGCCGGCGGTTCCGGCACGGCGTACGGCCTCTGGCACTCCACCGATTCCGGAGCCTCGTTCACGAAGCTGGCGAACGTCGCCGAGGCCGACAACGTCGGGTTCGGCAAGGCGGCCGCCGGCCGGACGTATCCGGCGTTATACACGATCGCCAAGATCGGCGGGGTGCGCGGGATCTTCCGGTCGGACGACGCCGGGAGCTCGTGGACGCGGATCAACGACGACCAGCACCAGTACGGGAACATCGGAGCGGCACTGACCGGCGACCCGCGGGTGTACGGCCGGGTCTACGTGGGCACGAACGGCCGGGGCGTGATCATCGGCGAGTCCGGCGGCAGCCAGCCGCCCCCGACGACGACCACACCGACCACCCCGACCACGCCCACGACACCCACCACGCCCACGACACCGACGACTCCCACGACGACGACCACCACGCCGGTGCCGTCGGGGTCCTGCACGGCGGCCTACACGGTCACCAACCAGTGGCAGGGCGGGTTCCAGGCGTCGGTGAAGGTGGGCAACACCGGCACCGCCGCGGTGACCGGGTGGACGGTGACGTGGACGTTCGCGAACGGCCAGCAGGTGACGCAGGCGTGGAACGCCCAGGTCAGCCAGAGCGGCGCGGCGGTGACGGCGCTGGACGCAGGCTGGAACCGGACCATTCCCGCCGGTGGGAGCGCCGAGTTCGGGTTCACCGGGAGTTCGGGGATGGTGAACTCCAAGCCGAACTCGATCTCGCTCGACGGGCGGGCCTGCACGACGTCGTGACCGGCCCGTCGCCGGCTCGCCGGGCGGGGTGAGGCGGGTCGGGACCCCGCCTCACCCCGCACGACCTGCGGTGGCACACACGCGGGGGGAGGGGGTTTCAACCCACCCCCAGGCGGTTGAAACCCCCTCCCCACGCCCCCAGTCCGGGTGCTCCGCCCGAGCAGCCGCAGCCTGCTCGGGCGATGTCCCGGTAACCACCACTCTCCCTGGTGACGCGGGTAGCCGCCATTCCTGCCCAAAGGGGACTTTTTTGGCGGACCACACCCCGCCTGAGCTGCGAAAACCCCATCCGGGGGTGCGGAAAATACCCAGCCGGGCGGGCAAAACTTACCCGGCGGACAGCGCGGACGGGCGCGGTCGCTCAGGCGCTCTCCAGCACGACCTTCCCGATGTGGGTCCCGGACTCCAGGTGCTTGACGGCGGCGTCGACCTCGTCGAAGCCGAACCGGCGGTCGACGACCGGCCGCAGGCCGGTCCGTTCGACGGCCCGGTTCATCGCCTGGAACGTCTCGCGGGAGGCGTTGGTGAGGCCGCGCAGCGTCAGCTGCTTGACCAGCACCAGGATCGGGTCGGCGCCGCCCTCGTGGGTCAGCACGCCGGCGACGCTGACGTGCCCGCCGTACCGGGCGGCGAGCATCGACTGGCCGATCGTGCCGCCGCCGCCCACGTCGACGACGTGGGCGACGCCGCCGCCGGTCAGCTCGGCCACGGCGGCGCCCCACTCCGGAGTGGTCCCGTGGTTGAGCGTCTCGGCGGCCCCGAGCTCGCGCAGCCGCGCCAGCTTCTCGTCCGAGCTCGACGTCGCGACGACGTGGGCGCCGCCGAGCGCGGCGAACTGCAGCGCGAACGTCGACAGGCCGCCGCTGCCCAGGGTGAGCACGGTCTGGCCGGGGGTCAGGCGGCCCTCCTCGACGACGGCCCGCCACGCCGTCACGCCGGCGCTGGGCAGCGTGGCGGCCTCGGCGTAGTCGAGGTGCGCGGGCACGGCGACCAGGGCGTCCTCGGCGAACACGGCGTACTCCGCGAGCACGCCGTCGAGCGTGCCGCCCAGGTCGTCCGCGGTCTTCTCCGGCGCGCCGGGACCGGACAGCCAGTCCGGGAAGTACGTCGCCGCGACCCGGTCGCCCGTGGCCCACGCCCGCACCCCGTCGCCGACCGCGACGACCTCGCCGGCGCCGTCGGACAGCGGGATCACGTCCGGCTTCACCGGCTTCGGGTAGAAGCCCTTGAGGATCATCAGGTCGCGGGCGTTGAGCGCCCACCCGCGCAACCGGACCAGGACCTGCCCCGGACCGGGTTCGGGCACGTCACGCTCGCCCAGGACGAGCCCGGCGCCGGGACGGGGCAGGGAAAAGTACTTCACAGCGGCTCCAAGGGGTGCGGGAACTCCTCAACGAGGCCAGTGTGTCGAAGTCGCGAGCTCCCCGTCGACGATCGCCAGGAGTTCCGGGGTCAGTTCGGCGAGCGACGCGGCGAAGTGCCGCACCCCGAGGCCGGCCATGAAGTCCCGTTGCCGCGCGTGGGCCGGGCTCGACGGGAAGCCCACGAACCCGGCGCCGTGCGCACGGGCGTCCTCGGCCACCCGGCTGACGTCGTCGACGAACACGATCTCGTCGAAGCCGACGCCGAACACGGTCCGGGCGATGTGGTCGACACCCGGCCGGTGCTCGTTGATGCTCACGTACGGCACCTCGGGGTCGAGCAGGTCCACGTAGTCGCCGAGGTGGTGGTCGAACGTGTGCTCGCGGGTCCGGCCGCCGTAGCAGACCAGGCGCACCGGGAGCTTCGCCAACGCCGCCAGGCAGTCCCGCGCGCCTTCGGCGACGCGGATGGGGTGCTCGGCCAGGTACTCCTGCCGCGCCGCCCACAGCTGCTTCAGCGTCTCCTCGGCCGGCTGGTCCAGGCCGCAGAGCTCGGTGACCTTCCCGGCGACGACGATGTCGCGCAGCCCGATCACGTCCCGCTCGGCCGCGGCGTCGTAGACCCCGCCGTGCCCGGTGACGAACCGCGCGATCATGGCCAGGTAGGTGTCGTCGATGAGCACGCCGTCGCAGTCGAGCGCGACCACGCGCAGCTTTTCGAACCGGGTCACCGCTGCGCGAACACTTCCCGTGCGGCCGCGATGGCGTTGAGCGCGGCCGGGAACCCGCAGTAGAACGCCAGGTGCAGCACGGTTTCCACGACCTCCTGCTCGGTGCCGCCGACGTTGAGCAGGCCGTGGATGTGCACCTTCAGCTGCGGCAGCGCGGTGCCCAGGGCGACGCACGCGGCGATCGTGACGATCTCGCGGTGGCGCAGGCTCAGGTGCGGCCGGGTGTAGACCTCGCCGAAGGTGAACTCGATGATGTACGTGGCCAGGTCCGGGGCGATGTCCGCCAGGGCCGCGGCGACCTTCTCCCCCGCTTCGCCGTCGACAGCCTTCATCGCGGCCAGGCCGCGCTGGTAGCGGTCTTCGATGCCGGCCCACGGCACGTCTTCCGGCGTCTCCGCCGGCTCGTCCTCCGGCAGGCCGTCGAACGCGGCCTTCAGCGCGGTGAGCGCGTTCAGGGTGGCCGGGAACCCGGCGAACGAGCTGACCTGGATGACCGCCTCGACCAGCTGGCGGCGGGTGCAGCCGACGTTGAGCGCGGCCTTGGCGTGGAACTGCAGCTGCGAGCCCGCGTAGCCGAGCGCGGTGAGCGCGGCGACCGTCGCCAGCTGCCGCTCCGGCAGCGGCAGCCCGGGCCGGTGGTAGACGTCGCCGTAGATGAACCCGACGCACTGCTCGCCGAACTCGGCCTCGCCGATGCTCGCGAACAGGTCCAGCACGGCGGGCCGTTCCACGCCGCCGAGCTGCTGGATGAGTTTGAGCCCCTGGGCGAAGGACGCGGAGCGGTCCTGCTCCTGAACGTCGGACATCGTGCGGTGGTTTCCCTTCCGTGTGGCGAGCCGGCTCAGCCGAGGTAGGCCCGGGTGGCCTGGTCGGACTTGCGCCGTTCGAGGGTGTCGATGCGTCCCTGCGCGATCATCGAATACTCGATGGCCGCGGTGGCCACGGTGCGCCCCTGCTGGCGCACCGCGGTGGTGGCGCGGAACTTCAGGTTGGTGTCCCGGCCGAGGTCGGACCCGACGATCAGCGACTCGACCGTGGCCGGCAGCGGGAACAGGAAGTCCTGGAAGGACAGGTCGATCCGCTGCCACACCCCGGCGTACGCGGCCGGGGCCAGGCCGGGGCGGACGGCGGTCTCGAACTGCGCGATGCAGATCTGCCGCATCGCCTCGATGATCACGATGCCCTGCACGTGCTCGCCGGTGTGGTGGTCGAGGACGAGTTCGTTGTCGCGGTGGATCCGCAGCTCGGCCCGGCAGCGCTCGGGCACCGGGCTGTGCACGCCGGCGAGCAGGACGTTCTCCGGCCGGTCCTTGTGGACGACCGCCGGCTGCTCGAGGGCCCGCCGGAACGCCTGCGGGTCGGCGAGGCACACGGTGCCCTCGGTCTTGTCGCAGGCGGCCTCGAGCAGGTCGCCGTCGGTGGCGTCGATGCCCTGGCCCAGGTGGACGACCCAGTGGCAGCCCGACACCTGTGGCACCCCGGAATCGAGCAGGCCGAGCAGGCTCGACAGGGTCAGCACGCGGTCCCCGCGGGCGAACCGCGCGAACCGGTCGGCGACCACCACCACGTCCCGCCGGGTGTGGCCGTCGAGCGCCGGGATCTCCCGGCGCGGGGTCTGCGGGCACGAGACATCGTCGGGTGCCACGTGGGCAGCCTCCGTCCGGGTCGGGTCAGGCAGGTCTTTGCGGGGCTTCCGGGTGGCTTCGCCGCTGGAGCCCCCGGCTCGGGGCGGGGCCCCGGATGTCACAGTCACGGGCGCGCCGAAGCGTGGGCGTCCAGGAGGGCCTCGGCGAGGGAGCGGGCGGTCGTGGCCGAGCGCCAGCGCGGGGCGGTCAGCTCGGTGGCCATGAGCTTCAGCATGGCGCGCACCATGTCCGGCTGTTTGCCCACCCCCGCGTCGAGCAGCGGTCCGACCTGCGCGGCGGCGGCGTCGAGATCGTCGAGCCGCAGGTGGGCGCGGCCGGTGTCGATCCGGATCATCGGGTCCATGGCTTCCCAGCGGTTCTCCATGGACAGCTTCTCGAAGGACTCGCGGGCGGTCGTGAACTCGCGCAGCGCGGCGGACGCCTGCCCGACCGCGAGCAGCGAGTTGCCGGCCATGTAGTGCCGCCGGTCCTTGGTGATGTTGAAGAACCGGTCGTCACCGCCGGCCGCGAGGTCCGGGTTCTCGATGGAGGTCCAGCGCGCGATCGCGTCCAGCACCTGCGGCTCGGCCTGCACCGACGACCAGCCGCGGGCCTCGGCGAGGATCAGCGGCGCGTCCGTGAGCCGGCCGCCGACCTGGTAGTTGAGCCCGTCGGCGGCGAGCTTCGCGGACTCGATGCCGTTGCCCGACCAGAACGCCACCCGCGCCTGGGACGTGCGCACCCAGCGCCGGGCGAGGAAGTCGTCGGCGTACTGGGTGTAGAGCCAGGCCGCGGAGTTGAGTTCGCGCGAAAGGCGGTACCGGCCGAGGTCGCCGGCGATCCACGCCATCATCGCGCTCGACTTCGCGCCGATGAGCAGGAGGTCCTGGGTCTGCTTCGGCCGCTGGCGGCCCTTCAGCAGGGCTGCGGTCCGCTCTTCGATGACGGCGAGCTGGCCGAGGATCGAGTCGGGCGCGGTCCGCGTGTAGGCGCCGCCGAGGAAGTCGAGGTCCGACCACAGGTCGTCGAGCTGGACGTCGTCGACGTTGGTCCGGGTGAGCAGGATCGCGTCATCGAGGGCACCTGCCCCGATCTCTTCGTCCGGCCGGGCGTCGTCCGGCCGGACCTCGGCGCGGGTGAGGGCGCGCACGGGCGGCGGCGCCTCGGGCCCGGGCGCCGCGACGGCCGCCGGCTCCTCCGCGGCGTGGTACTCGGCGAGGTCCTTGGCCGGCAGCTGCTCGAGGTCACGCAGCCCCAGCAGGCACTTCCAGCCGGTGCCGTAGACCTGCGCCAGCACGCGCAGCGCGGCGACGGTGGGCCGGACGCCGCGGTCGGGCCACTGCTCGTACTCCCAGATCCGCGTGCCGCGCATCCCCGCGCGGGGATCGCCGGTGACGGCGTTGTACTGGTGCGCGGCGACGTCGAGCGAGAGCTCGGACGCCAGCCGCCACGCGGTGCGCGGCGGGATCCGGCACTCGACGATCAGGTTGTGCGCCACCCGGGCCGGAATCGCCGCTTCGGGGAAGCCCAAGGCGGCCAGCCGCTCGCGCAGTTGTGCACGGTACGGCTTACTCCCTGGTTTGGCCTGTCGACTCATCGTTCATCCAACGATTTCCGGAGTACGGGTGCACCCGACGACAGTACCGCAGCGTGACGGCGGGAGCCCAGGACGTCACGGCGCCGGGACGGTGCAGTTCCCGAGAGGTTGAGTGCGCAACAAGAATGAACGCTGAGAGCGCTCCCAGCGCAGGGGGCCGCGAACCCTCCTCGGTGATCTTGGGCGGGATTCCCGGAAACCACCCCAACGGCGGTGTCGGCGATCGCCGGGCGGTGGCGCAGCGCAACCACGGACATGGCCTACGCCACAACGGATTCGGCCGTTCAGGAGTGTTCAGTGGACACTGCGCGCGGCGCGGCTGCGGAAAACGGACCACCGGATCGGGCCGCGTCCGGGTCGCGCTTTACAAGAGCGACACGTGGGGGTTACCTTTCCGGCGGCTGGAAGCGCTCCCATGCCAGGTCGCCTCGCCAGAACGCGGCCACCACCCAGGGGCGTCGTGGTGCAGGCCACGGCGCCCCTGTCCGCGTCCTGGGAGGACCCGATGAACAGGTTCGCCGGCGCCCTCGCCGCGCTCTGCCTCGCCGCGGCGGGCACCACCGCGGTCGTCGTGGCCGGGCCGGCCGCCGCCGCGCCCGCGTGCTCGGTCGCCTACCGCGTCAACCAGTGGCAGACCGGGTACACCGCCGACATCGCGGTGACCAACGGCGCCACCGCGCTCTCGTCGTGGACCCTCACCTGGCACTACGCCGGCAACCAGTCCGTGACGTCGGCGTGGAACGCCACCGTCCGCCAGTCCGGCACCGCGGTCACCGCCGAAAGCCTGCCGTACAACGGCTCGGTGCCCGCCGGCGGCTCGATCTCCTTCGGCCTCCAGGGCACCTACAGCGGGACGAACGCCACGCCCACGGACTTCGCGCTGAACGGCGTCCCGTGCGGCGACCCCGCTCCCCCGACGTCGACCACGCCGACGACGCCGACCACCGCCACCACCCCGACCAGCCCGACCACGACGACGTCCGGGCCGCCGCCCGCCGGCTGCGCGGGCGCGACGATCTGCGACGACTTCGAGCAGCAGACCGGCAGCACGCCGGGTGGCCGCTGGACCGTCGGCGCGGCCAACTGCACCGGCACCGGCACGGTCGCCGTCGACGGGACGGTCGCGCACTCGGGCAGCCGCTCGGTCAAGGTGACCGGCCAGGGCGGCTACTGCAACCACGCGTTCCTCGGCACCAGCCTGTCCGGGCTCGGCTCGGGCCCGCTCTTCGGCCGGTTCTGGGTGCGCCACACCACCGCGCTGCCCACCGGGCACGTGGCGTTCATGGCCCTGCGCGACACCGCCGACGGCGGCCGCGACCTGCGCGCCGGCGGCCAGAACCGCGCCCTGCAGTGGAACCGCGAATCCGACGACGCCACGCTGCCCGCGCAGAGCCCGGCCGGGGTCGCCCAGAGCGTCCCGCTGGCCACCGGCACCTGGTCCTGCTTCGAGTTCGAGGTCGACGGCGCCGCCGGCCAGCTGCGGACGTGGCTCAACTCGGCCGAGGTGCCCGGGCTGGTCGTCGACGGCGTCCCGACCCCGGACATCGACCAGCAGTGGCTCGCCCGGGCCTGGCACCCGGCGCTCACCGACCTGCGCCTCGGCTGGGAGAGCTACGCCGGCGACGCCGACACGCTGTGGTACGACGACGTCGCCGTCGGCTCGTCGCGGATCGGCTGCTGAGGGGCCGGGCTACCCGCGGGCGATCCGGTCGATCTCGGCCAGCTCCTCGTCGGTGAACTCCAGGTTCGCGGTGGCCGCGACGGTGTTCTCGAGCTGCGCGACACTGCTGGCCCCGATCAGCGCGGAGGTGACGCGGCCGCGGCGCAGGACCCAGGCGATGGCCAGCTGCGCCAGCGTCTGCCCGCGCCGCTTCGCCACGTCGTTCAGCGCGCGGATCGTGGCGAGGGTGTCCTCGGTGAGGCGGTCGCGGGTCAGGAACGGGCTGGCGCCGGCCGCCCGCGAGCCGGCCGGGACGCCGTCGAGGTAGCGGTCGGTCAGCAGGCCCTGGCTCAGCGGCGAGTACGCGATCGAGCCGACGCCGTGCTCGTCGAGGGTGTCGAGGAGGCCGTCCTCGACCCACCGGTTGAGGATCGAGTAGGACGGCTGGTGGATCAGCAGCGGCGTGCCGAGGTCCTTCAGGGCGGCGAGCGCCGTCGTCGTCTGCTCCGGCGAGTAGTTCGAGATGCCCGCGTACAGCGCCTTGCCCGAGCGGACGGCGGTGTCGAGCGCGCCCATCGTCTCTTCGATCGGCGTCCCGGGGTCCGGGCGGTGGGAGTAGAAGACGTCGAAGTGGTCCAGCCCGGTCCGGGCCAGGCTCTGGTCCAGGCTGGCCAGCAGGTTCTTGCGCGAACCCCACTCACCGTACGGGCCGTCCCACATCAGGTAGCCGGCCTTGGACGACACCAGGATCTCGTCGCGGTACGGGCGGAAGTCGGCGGCGTAGTGCCGCCCGAAGTTCGCCTCGGCCGCGCCGGGCGGCGGGCCGTAGTTGTTGGCCAGGTCGAAGTGCGTCACCCCGAGGTCGAACGCGCGGCGCAGCACCGCCCGCTGGACGTCGAGGGGCTTGTCGTCCCCGAAGTTGTGCCACAGGCCGAGCGACACGGCGGGCAGCTTCAGCCCGCTGCGCCCGGCCCGCCGGTACGGCATGCCCGCATACCGGTCTTCGGCCGCGACGAAAGGCGACATGGTTCTCCTTGTCGGAAGGGGACGGCTTCGGCAGCTTAACGGCGCGGGGCGAGCGCGCCGGCGAACGACGCGGCGGGCGCCAGCGCGGGCAGCAGCGTCGCCTGGTAGGCGTGGTAGACGTCCGGCTTGCCCGCCCACACCGTCGCGGCGGGCCGGTTCTCCGGGTCCAGTTCGTGGTGCCACGACCCGCGTTCGCCGTCGACGAAGCAGGTTTCCGCGTGCTCGCACCACTCCCGGAACCGGGCCAGGTACGCCGGGTCGCCGGTTTCCTGGTGCAGCGTCCACGCGGCGGCGATCGCCTCGGCCACCACCCAGTGCAGCCGGGTGCGCACCACCGGCGTCCCGGCGAAGTCCGTGGTGTAGACGAAGCCCGGCCGGCCGTCGGCGGCCCAGCCGTACCGGACGGCGGTTCCGAACAGGGCGGCGGCGTCGGGCACCAGCCACGCCGGGGCGTCGTCGCCGAGCGCGCGTCCGAGGTGGACGGCCAGCCGCGCCCATTCGAAGAGGTGCCCGATGGTGGCCCCGAACGGGCGGAACTTGTCGGCGGGTTCGGCGCGGTTGTACTCCGGGCGCCCGTGCCAGGCCGCGTCGTAGTGCTCCGGCAGCAGCCAGCCGTGCGCGCGGGCCTCGCCGTGCACCAGCTGCTCCACAATGGACAGTGCGCGGGTCCGCCACACCGCGTCGCCGGTGACGTCGGCCGCGGCCAGGAACGCCTCGACGGTGTGCATGTTGGCGTTCGCGCCGCGGTAGTCCTCCAGGCGCGTCCAGCCGCGGTCCCAGACGTCGGCCACCCGGCCGGGGCCGGGCTCCCAGAACCGGCGTTCGACGACTTCGAGGGCCTCGGCCAGCAGCGGTTCCCCGCCCGCGGCGCCGGCGGCGGCCGCGCTCGCGGCGGCCAGCACGACGAAGGCGTGCTCATAGGCCCGCTTCTCGGTCAGCTCGGTCGAGGCGTACCAGCCGCCGTGCCCGGGGTCGCGCAGCAGGCCGGTCAGCGCCGCGACGCCGTGCGCGACCAGCTCGCCGGTGTCCGCCCCCTGCAGCGAGGCGAGCGCGAAGACGTGCATCATCCGGCAGGTGATCCAGGTCTCGACGGGCCGGTCGAGCACCGGCCGCCCGGCGTCGTCGAGCCAGGCGAACCCGCCGCCGGGGTGCACCGCGGCGCGGGCGAACCCGAGCAGCCGGGCGGGTTCGGCGCGCACCCAGGCGGGAACCGATGACGGACTGTCCACTCGCTGCCTTTCGCCACGGCCGGCCCGGTGCGCCCGCCCTGCGCCAAGGTAGGCCAAGGCGGCCGCCAAGGTCACCGCGGGCTGTTCCGGAAGTGACCGCCGCCGCGTATCCTGACCTTGAGAGCGCTCCCAGTCTTCGACGCACGCAACCCAATGAAGGGACTGACGTGACCAGGAGACGAAGTACCATCCTCGCCGCCGTCACCGTGCTGCTGGCGAGCCTGACCGCCATCCTGCTGAACACCGGCACGGCCGAGGCGCACGGCGCCATGATGAAACCGGGCAGCCGGACCTTCCTGTGCTGGCAGGACGGGCTCAGTTCGACCGGCGAGATCAAGCCGGTCAACCCGGCCTGCGCGGCCGCGGTGGCCGTCAGCAGCGCCAACTCGCTGTACAACTGGTTCGGCGTGCTGCGGTCCGACGGCGCCGGGCGCACGCGCGGGTTCATCCCCGACGGGAAGCTGTGCTCGGGTGGGAACCCGAACTACGCGGGCTTCGACGGCGTCGGCGCGTGGCCGCTGACCCACCTCACCGCCGGCGCCCAGTTCGACTTCTCCTACAACGCGTGGGCTGCCCACCCGGGCTGGTTCTACACGTACGTGACCAAGGACGGCTGGAACCCGAACCAGCCGCTGACCTGGGACTCGCTGGAGGACCAGCCGTTCCTGACGATTGACCACCCGCCGGTGACCGGCCAGGTGGGCACGGTGGACGGCCAGTACAAGTGGAGCGGCGCCCTGCCGTCGAACAAGTCCGGCCGGCACATCGTCTACTCGGTGTGGAAGCGCTCGGACAGCGCCGAAACGTTCTACGGCTGCTCGGACGTCGTGTTCGACGGCGGGCACGGCGAGGTCACCGGCGTGAAGGACCAGGGCGGCGGCCCGAGCACCACCCCGACCACGCCGACCGGCCCGACCACCACCCCGACCACGCCCACGACGCCGACCACGCCCACCACACCGACCACTCCGACCACGCCGACGTCCCCGACGGGCTCGTGCATGGCGATGTACGAGATCACCAACACCTGGAGCGGCGGCTACCAGGCCACGGTGACGGTGATGAACCACGGCACGTCGGCGTACTCGCGCTGGCAGGTGGGCTGGACGCTGCCCTCGGGCCAGACGGTCAACTCGGTGTGGAACGGCACGCTGAACCAGTCCGGCTCGGCGGTGACGGTCCGCAACGCTGACTGGAACGGCGGGATCGCCGCCGACGGCCAGACCACCTTCGGGCTGGTGGTCACCACGACGGGCGGCAACGCCGCGCCGTCGCCGACCTGCCAAGGCAGCTGATCATCCGAAGCGGACACCCGGGAAGGCCGCCCTGCACCGCAGGGCGGCCTTCACGGGTTCGCGGGCCCGGTGCTGCCGCGGGTGATCAGCCGCGGCCGGGACGCGCACACGTCGCCGGCCCGTTCCCCGGCCAGCACGTCGTGCAGGACGGCGGCGGCGAGCGCGCCGAGTTCGGCGAGCGGGCGCCGGATCGCGGTCAGCGCGGGGCGGACCAGCCGGCAGAGCGGGGTGTCGTCCCACGAGACGACCGAAAGGTCGCGGGGCACCGCCAGGCCGAGTTCGCGCGCGGCGGCGAGCGCGGCGAGCGCGAGGTCGTCGGTGTCGCACAGCAGCGCGGTCGGGCGGGGACGCGCGGCGAGGACCCGGCGGATCGCGTCGGCCGAGGGTTCCGGGTGCACGGTGCCCGGGTACGGGAGGCCGGTCGCCGCCGTGGTGAAGGCGCGCTTGCGCGCCTCGGGGTCGGCGAAGGCCGCCGCGCCCGCGATGCGGACGACGCGCCGGTGCCCCAGCGCGGCCAGGTACTCCAGCGCCTCGAGCGCGCCGGCGACGTCGTCCACCAGCACCGACGGGACGCCCGGCACGCCGCCCGGGCCACCGAGCACCACGGCGGGCAGCCCGATCCGGACCAGCTCGGCCGCGCACCCCGGCTCGGTGAGCAGGACGCCGTCGACCTTCCGTTCGGCCCGCCAGCGGCGGTGGATCGCCAGCGCGGCGTCGCGGCCGGTGGCGACCTGCAGCAGCAGCTCGCCCTCGAACCCGTCGAGCAGGGCCGGCACGAACGCCTCCAGGGACCGGTCGAGCACCAGGCCGGTGGCCCCGGCGCGGCCGCCGGACAACGCCCGGGCGGTGCTGCTGGGCGCCCAGCCGAGCTCCCGGGCGATCTCGGTGATCCGCTGCCGGGTAGCCTCGGAGACGCCCGGGCGGCCGTTGAGGGCGTAGGAGACCGCGCCCTTGGAGACGCCGGCCTCCCGCGCGATGTCGGTGATCGTCGGACGCTTCATCGCACCCCTTCGTTGCACCACGAGAGCCGCGGCCCGCGGTCCGTGTCCGCCCGGACACCCGCCGTCGCGAACCTTGACACCCGCCACCTCGGGAAACAAGACTCCCTCCGGGAGCGCTCCCAACCAACGAGGGCCGGGAGCGGGTCGCGAACGGGGAGTACGCGCGCATGAGGCAGATCCGAAGACAGCTGGCCGTCGCCACCGCCGCCGTCCTGCTCGTCCTGACCGGCGGGTGCGGGCCCGGCACGCCGGAGCGCATCACGCTCACCATCGCGACGTTCGGGGAGTTCGGCTACGACGACCTCATCCCCGGCTACGAGTTCACCCACCCCGGGCTCACCATCCGCCGGGTCCGCACCGAGCAGGGCGGGCCGTACCACCAGGACCTGCTGGACAAGCTGCAGAAGGGCGGGGAGCTCGCCGACGTCCAGGCCGTCGAGGAGGGCCACCTTTCCGACGTGCTCGCGCAGTCGGCGAAATTCGCCGACCTGGCCAAGGTCGGACCGCCCGACGTCAAACCCGGCCGGTGGCTGGAGTGGAAGTACGAGGCGGGCCGCAGCAAGGACGGCAAGCTCGTCGGCTACGGCACGGACATCGGCCCGCTGGCCATGTGCTACCGCAAGGACCTGCTGGAGGCGGCCGGGCTGCCGACCGACCCGGGTTCGGTGAAGACGATGTTCGCGACCTGGGACAGCTTCTTCAAAGCCGGCGAGAAGTACGTCAAGCGTTCGCACGGCAAGGCCTGGTTCGACTCCGCGGCGCAGGTCTTCAACGCCAAGGTCAACCAGCTCCCGGTCGGCTACCTCGACCGCGAGGACCGGTCGACGCTGGAGACGAACACCGCGCTGCGGGACGCCTGGAACCAGGTCACCGCCGCGGTGCAGCAGGGGCAGTCGGCCGGCCTCACCGCCTTCGCCGACGACGGCAACAACGGCCTGCGGACCGGTGCCTTCGCGACGAAGGTCTGCCCGTCGTGGATGCTCGGCGTCATCGAGCAGCAGGCCGGCATCGGCAACGCGGGCAAGTGGGCGCTCACCGACGCCTTCCCGGACGGCGGCGGCAACTGGGGCGGGTCCTTCCTCACCGTGCCGGCCTCGAGCCCGCACCAGAAGGAGGCCGCCACGCTCGCCGCCTGGCTGACCGCGCCGGAGCAGCAGCTGCACGCGTTCCGGGTGAGCGGCAACTTCCCCAGCCAGGTCGACGCCTTCACCTCCCCGGACCTGCTCAGCGAAATGAACGGCTACTTCGGCGGGACGCTGAGCGGCCAGGTCTTCGTCGCGCAGGCCCGCAAGGTCGGGAAGCCGCAGTACAAGGGGCCGGGCGACGGAAAGATCCAGGAGACGGTGATCGCGCCGGCGCTCAAGTCGGTCGAGCAGGGCGCCGATCCGGCCGCGGTCTGGCAGCAGGTGCTGATCGGGGTGCACCGGCTCGTACCCTGACCGGCGGAAATCCGCTGGCCGGTGCGGGCCGGAACCGGCAGGGTGGCCACCATGACCACTCCCCTGCCCGCGCCGTGGCAAGCCTTCGGGGTGCGCCGGCCCACGCCCGGCGACCACCTGCCCGTCCTCGCGGTCCTGGACGGCTGGTGGGGCGGTCTCGGCGGGGAGGAGGGCTCCCGCCAGCGGGCCCTGCTGCTGCCCAAGCTGATGTTCCAGCACTTCGGCGACAGCAGCCTCCTGGTGACCTCCGGCGACCGGATCGTCGCCTTCCTGATCGGGTTCCTCTCGCCGTCGCGTCCGGCGGAGAGCTACATCCACTTCGTCGGGGTCGATCCCGCCGAGCGCGGGCGCGGCCTGGGCGCTGCGCTGTACGAGCGCTTCTTCGCCTACAGCCGCGCGCACGGGCGCTCGGTCGTACGGGCCATCACGTCGCCGGTCAACAAGGGTTCGCACGCGTTCCACACCCGGATGGGGTTCGTCACCGAACCAGGGCCGAAGGAGTTCGAGGGGGTGCCGGTCCAGCCCGACTACGACGGGCCGGGGCTGGACCGGCTCAGCTTCCGCAAGGACCTCAGCCGGACACGCTGAAGGAGCGCACGCCCAGGCCGGTCTGGCCCTCCCACGGCTCGAAGCCGAACTGCACGCTCGTCAGGTACCACGCGTCGCTGATCTTGCCGCGGTTCACCGCGTCGCGGGTGAACTCGGCGAGGTTGACGTCGAGGCTGTTCGTCCCCGCGTTGCGGACGTAGGAGATGACGTTCCAGCCGATGTTGCCCGACCAGACCGTCCAGGTCGCGCCCGCGAGCTGGACCGTGCCGACGACGCTGCCGACCGGTTGCGGGGCACCGCGGTGGTTGCCCCAGATCATCACCTCGGCGCCGGTGTTCTGGCCCGCGGGGTTCGGCTGCGGGTCGTACCAGACGTCGTAGGCGGCGTCCCACTGTCCCGACTGGACGGTCGTGTAGTCCACGTGGGACGTCAGCGACCCCAGCGAGCGCACCTGGCGGGGCAGGCCGCTGCCGGAGCTGCAGTTGCCGTAGTGGCAGCCGGCGTAGATCGACGGGTAGCTGCCCGGCGCGCCGTTCGTCGGCCGGTTGTGCGACGCCGTCGTGATGGTGAACCCGGTCGACGACACCGAAAGGCACTGCCGCGTGTCGTCGCCCCAGTTGTTGTTCTGCACGATGTAGCGGCCGCCCTGGATGCGCAGTGAGCCGTACTTGTCGCACAGCTGCGTGTCCGCGGCCGCCGCCGGGGCGGTCAGCGCGGCACCGCCGGAGAGCAGCACGGTCGCGGCTCCGAACGACGCCAGTGTGGCCCGTAGCCGGTTCCTCATGGGAAGTCCTTTCCTGCGTGGGAGGAGGTGGAGACCGGGCCGGACGGCGGCTGCGCGGCACCGCCCGGCCCGGAGCTGTTACTGCTACTGCACCGGCGGGTACGCGTTCTGGACCAGTTCCTCGAACTGGGCCTCGAACCACTTGCCGGACAGCGGGGCGTTCGGCAGCGCGCCGGTCAGGTTGCCGCCGTTGGCCTGCTGCGTGCCGTGGAAGGTCGGGTCGCACATCGGGTCCGCGCCCTTGCCTTCGTCGTTCGGGATCTGCGAGCTCGCACCGTCGGACTCACCCGGCGGCTTGACCCAGACGTAGGCGTCGAAGTGCGCCGCCGGGGCCGCCGTCGGCCGGATGCCGAGACCCGCACCGCTCTGGTTGCACCAGTTGCCGCGGTGCAGCCGCCGGTCGATCCGGCCCGAGTTCACGTAGGCGTCCACAGTGGACCCCGACGCGCCGCTGGGCCGGGCCGAGCCGCCCCAGCCGTTGCGCGAGGTGTCGACCAGCATGCCGATGCCGCTGGGCAGGCCCGCCGCCACGAAGGCGTTGTACATCGCGGTGGCGAAGGGGACTTCCGCGAAGTACGGGTTCCACTGGTAGAACGTCGCCGACTTCAGCTGCTGGCCGCCGACCGTCAGGTTCGGGTCGGGCAGGTTCGGCTCGGTCAGCGGGGTGTAGTTGGCCGTGGAGCTGATGAACCCGTCGATGCTGTTCACGCCGGCCGTGGTGCCCTGCAGCGTCTGCTTGACCAGGTTCACGAAGGGCTGGAAGTTGCTGTCCCAGCCCAGCCACGCCGAGTGCGCGATGTCCAGGTAGTTGTAGACGTTGGAGATCGCGTGCAGCTTGTTCAGCGCGTACTGGATGCCCTGCGTGTACACCCCGGTGGACTGCGCTTCCGCACAGGTCGCCATCGAAGTGTTCGTGATCAGGTTCGGCAGCGAGTCCGGTTCGACGATCGTCACGATCCGCAGCGGCGCGTACTTCGCCTCGGACATGATCGACGCGATCGGGTCGATGTACTCGCTCTTGTAGCGGGCCAGGCCGTTCTGGGCGGCCTTCAGCTCACCGTTGGACGCCAGCGCCGCGCAGTCGCGGTTGGGCAGGTCGTAGACGACGATCTGGATCGTCACCGGTGTCCCGCCGCTCGCCTGGGCCAGCGCCGCGTCGAGGTGCCCGCGCAGGCCGCGCGAGTCCGCCGTGCCGGCGATCGCGGCGATCCGGTCCAGCCAGACCGCGGTCGAGGTGTTGGCCACCTTGGCCATCTGGGCACCGAGGGTGCCGCCCTTGGCCGCGGCCGCCGCGGACACCTCGCCCGACCAGTCCGGGTTCACGTACCCCTTCGACCCCACGTACGGGTTGTCCACGTGGGTCCCCGGCTGCGGCGTCGTGGTGACCGTAGTCGGGGTCGTGGGCGTGGTCGGTGTGGTGGGCGTGGTGGGCGTGGTCGGCGTGGTCGGCGTCGTGGGTGTGGTCGGCGTGGTCGTCGGGGACGTGCCGTCGCAGTGGGCGCCGTTGAGCGAGAACGACGTCGGGATGTCGTTCGTGCCCGAGTACGAGCCGTTGAAGCCGAAGCTGGCCGTGGCGTTCGCGCCCAGGTTCCCGCCCCACGACGGGTTCTTCGCGCTCACGTGCTTGCCGCTCTGGCTGAACGTGGCGCTCCAGCCCTGCTGCACCTGCTGGTTGCCGCCGAAGTCCCATTCGACGTTCCAGGACGAGACGGCGTCACCCAGGTTGGTCACGGCGACGTTGGCGGTGAAGCCGGTGTCCCACTGGTTGACCGTGTAGGTGACCTTGCAGCCGGTGGCGGCACCCGCCGGGCTGCCCCCGGCCACCAGCAGCCCCGCGGTGACCGCTGCCGCTGTCACCGAGGACGCCACGGCGAACCGTGACTTCCTCTTCGCGGACCAGAATTCACTCCTCATCGAGTGTGCTCCTTATCGATCGGTGGGTGGGTCGGGTGGGTCGGTGGGTCAGGTGGTGCAGGCGGTCGCGCCGACGGCGAACCCGCTTGGCGTGCCCGTCGAGGGGCCGGTCGACTGGACGCCGATCGACACCGACGCGCCGCCGGCCAGGTCAGGCGCCCAGGTGGGTGCCTTCGCGCTCGCCTGCTGCCCGCTCTGCGAGACCGTCGCGTTCCAGCCGCCGGTGATCTGCGTGCCGGCCGGCACGGTCCAGCCGAGCGCCCAGTTCTTCAGCGCGGACGACCCGGTGTTCTTCAGCGTCACGGTGGCGATGAACCCGCCCTGCCACGTGTTGTCGACGTGGTAGGTGACCGCGCAGCTCGCCGCGGGCGGCGGGTCGCCCGGGCCGCCGCCGGAGCCGACGGGCGGGATCAGGTACGGCTGCAGGATCGCCTGCTTGGTCTGGTTGACCGTGGTCCAGTCGTCATTGAGGATGCCGCCGGTGTCCCCGGAGTTCGGGTTCCACGACCAGTACGTGAAGCTCATCCCGGACGGGCCGGTGCCCGCGTACTTCATCAGCTCCTGCAGCCAGACCTTGTCGCGCGGGTCGGCGAGCGTGGAGCCGAACTCGCCGAGCAGCACCGGCGCGATGTTCTGCTTCTTCAGGTACCCGAAGAAGTGGTCCCACAGCGCGGGCAGGTTCGCCGGGAAGGCCGGGTCGGAGAACCACGTCTGGGCGAACACGGAGGTCGCGTACTCGTGTGCAGAGTAGACGAGCTTGTCCGGTTTGGACAGCCGCACCGGGAACTGCTGCGCGCCGGAGAGGTTGCCGCCCCACCAGCCGCACTGCGGGTCGCCGGTGCCGCTGACGCAGTCGACGCCTTCGACCACGATCAGCCAGTCCGGGTTCGCCGCGAGCACGGCGTTGCCGGCCCGTTCGGCGGCGAGCCGCCAGTCGGTCGCGGTGTCGCCGCAGCCCCAGCAGGCGCCGCCGCCACCCTGGATCGAGTGCGGTTCGTTGTGCAGGTCCGCGCCGATCACCGTCGGGTTGCCCTTGTAGTGCTGGGCGAGCATCGTCCAGTCGGAGATCCAGCGGCTTTCCGGGTACGCGCCGGTGTACCAGAGCGGGGACTGCGCGCCGGAGTCCGGCCGGTGCCGGTCCAGCAGCACGCGCATGCCCTTGACCCCGGCGTACGCGACGATCTTGTCCATCACCTGCAGCCCGGACAGGCCCTGCAGGTCCGGGTTCTGCACCTGGTCGATGCTGACCGGCTTGGACCCGGCGTCGAACAGCTGGTTCGAGTACGGCAGCCGCAGCGTGTTGTACCCGAGCCCGGCCATCTGGTCGAGCATGTCCTGGTAGTTGCGGCTCCACAGGCCGTGCGGCGAGTAGTTGGCCGTCTCGGCGCCGAACCAGTTGATCCCGGTCATCCGGACCGGCGCGCCGGTCGAGTCGACCAGCTGGGAACCGGAGGCGTGCCAGAACCCGGTGCCGGTGCCGGCCGCCGCGGTGGTCTGAGGGGCCGCGGCGGCCGGGGACGCCGTGAGAACGGCGCCCCCGACCAGTGCGGCGACCACCAGAGAGAGCAGTCGCTTCATCGAGTGCCTTTCAGCCGAACAGGGCGACGTGCGCGGCGAACGCCGTGGCGATCTCCGACTGGGCCCAGAACCGGTGGTAGGTGAACGTCGGCGCGGCGCCGCCGTCCAGGTAGGCCTGAACCTTCGGCCACTGCGGGTCGCTCTTGTAGAACGACCGGATCGACAGGAACGTGGAGTTCGCGTTGATCGGGTCGCCGTTCGGCATCGTGCCGCTCCAGCCCGAGGGCACGTACAGCCCCTGGTCCGTGGTGGCGTTGTAGGTGTCGTCGAACCGGTTGTAGTCCGTCCGGGTCTCCGGCACCGCGATGCCCTTGCTGTCGGCGTTCGCCGTCAGCGCGTTCAGCAGCTGCTCCCCGACCGTCTTGGCCTGGGCGTTGCTCGACCCCGACGCGTAGTACAGCAGCGTCTTGGCGAGCGAGGCCGCGACCCCGACGTCCTGGCTGTAGTTCTTCACCGCGACGTGCAGACCGGTGTTCGCGCCCGGGCTGGTGGCGTTCCAGGTGTCCGGCGCGCCGCTCCAGGTCAGGTCGGACGGGATCTGGAAGCTCCCGCCGGCACCGACCGTGGTGTTCGCGATCGCCCAGGGCACCCACTTGTCGAGGATCTTCTTGGCGCGGGGGTCGTTCGTCGCCTGGTAGTACTCGGCGATCCGCTCCATGCCCCAGGTCTGGAAGCCGAACCACTGGTTGCTCGGCGGGTCGTGCCAGACCGGCTGGTAGTCGTAGAACATCCCGTAGAACGTCGGCGTGCCCGCGGGCGGGGTCCCGTACTGGCCCTCCCAGCTGTTGGTCGCGCCGCCGGCGAGACCGCCTTCGGAGGACTGCAGCCACTGCAGGAACTCCATCTGCCGGCCCAGGCTGGTCGCCCAGTCCTGCGCGCCGGTCGCCGAGGTGACCTTCAGGCCGGGGTCGGCCGAAAGCGCGTACGCCGCGAGCGGGTTCTGGTAACCCTGGTGCGCCGCACCGTCCCCGATCCGCCACGCCCAGGCGCTGGACGAATCCATCGAGCCGCCCCAGGCGTAGTACCACGAGATCAGGTAGTGCTCGCTGTCCTTGCCGGTGCCGGCCGCACAGCTCGACGCTCCGACGCAGTTGCCGATCTTCTTGAAGTACTTGTCGAACAGCGAGTACCGGAGGTAGTCGCCCATCTTCGACGCCTTCTTCACGACCGCCGCGACGTCGGCGCTCTTGCCCTGCGCCTTCGCCCAGCCCTCGGCCTGGAAGGCCACCTGCACGGCGCGGGCGTCCGCGTCGGGCGCGTCGGTGTACTTCCACTGCTTGGCGTAGGACGAGTCGCCGGTGAACAGGTCGAGGTACCCGTTCTTGCCGCCGAACTTCAGCAGGTCGCAGCTGGGCTGGGTGACCGTCTCCCAGACCGATTCCTGCGAGCCGCGCTGGAAGGTGTTGATGAACGCCGGCGCGGTGTTGGTGCCGTCCTCGCAGTGCCCGAACTTGTAGATGTTGTCCACGTCGAGCAGCCAGTGCATGCCGTAGACGTCCGGGGAGCCGTAGGCCGCCTTCAGCTCGGCCGCGATCGGGTCGGACCCGACCGAAACGTTGCTCTGCAGCGGTGACGGGTAGGACTTCGGGGTCGGGTACTCGGCCGCGTAGGTGGCGGGCTTGCTCGCGTTGTAGCCGGAGTTGCCCGGCTGGTCAGCCGCCGACGGGATCGCGTACGTCTCGATCGAGGTCCACGCCTGGTTGAACGGCGCCCAGTCACCGGTCACCCGGCCGTAAGCCGCTTCGAGCCAGAGGTAGTAGCTGAACGCCTCCGACGTCGTTTCGTGGCCGTGGTCCGGTGCCTCGACGATCAGCGTTTCGATCGAGTGGTAGGGCACCAGGATGTTCCCGAACTTGCGGAAGTAGCCGTTGTTCGGGTCCTTGATCTTGTTGTACTGGGTCAGGAACGCGAGCTGGTAGTCCGAAGTGGACGACGAGATCTCGTTGACCGTCACCGTCGCGGCGGTGTAGCCGCTGCTGCTCGCGGTGAAGGTCGCGCTGCCCAGCTCTCCCCCGTTGTCGGCGCTGGCGACCGTCACGTTCTGCGGCACGTTCCAGTTCGCCGCGGTGAAGGTGAGGCTCGCCGGGCTGGCCGTGAGGTCGGTGCTGCCGCCCGTCCGCGCGACGGCGACGGTGACCGAGGCGCTCGGCGCGCCGGCGAGGCTGACCGCGAACGTCGTCGTGGCGCCCTGCTTGACCTGCGCGGTCGCCGGGGAGGCGACGATCGTCGGCCCGGAGAGGACCTTCACGCTGACCGGGCTGGACGTCGTGCTCGCGTTCTTGTTGTCGTACGCCTTCGCCGTGATCGAGTACGTCCCGGCCGGGACGTTGCCCCAGCTGCCCTCGAACGGCGCCGCCGTGTCGGTGGCCAGGAGCGTGTCGCCGGCGTAGAACTCGACCTTGCTCACGGTGCCGTCGCTGTCGGCGGCGGTCGCGGCCAGCGGGATGGTCGCCGGGGCGTAGAAGGTCCCGGTCGACGACGGTGCGGTGAGCGTGACCGTGGGCGCCTTGTTGGCGCCGGTGCACGAGCTGCCGTTGACGGAGAAGTCCGTCGGCGGCCGGTTGGCCGAGCCCTTCGAGCCGTTGAACCCGAACGACGTGCTGGCCCCGGTGTCGAGGTGGCCGTTGTAGGACATGTTCGTGGCGGTGACCGCGGCGCCCGTCTGCGCGAACGTGGCGCTCCAGCCCTGCTGGACCTTCTGGCCGTCGAGGAACGTCCAGCCGACCTTCCAGCTGTCGAGCGGGGCGCCGTCGTTGCGCAGCGAGACGTTGGCGGTGAACCCGCTGTCCCAGTCGTTGGTGGTGTAGGTGACCGAACAGGCGATGTCGGCGCCGAGCGCCGGTGGTGGGGCGACCACCGCACCCGTGACCGCCAGCACGGCCGAGGCCAGTACCAGCGCACGGGCGCGCTTTCGAGGAGAGGAACGCATGGCTGCGGAACTCCTTTGTCCGTAGGGAGCCAGCGATCTGGGAGCGCTTCCAGGCGCAGACGGTAGCCAGCCGGAAACCTGGATGTAAAGAATCGAGTCAGAAGGACACCGCGGACCCCGATGTCACACCTACGCGCCGGGCGAACACCGGCCCGCTGAACGCTCCTGAACAGCCCCCACCGATCGTCGCACCACCACTCGTTCGGCCTAGCGAAGCGGTGACGTTCCGTTTCGTGAAACGTTATTTAGCGCCAAACGTGTACACCTGGGCACGAAGGCTCCCCACGACCGGGCAACGTCGGCTCACCGAGCACACGGGGAGTTGAGCGCGGCCGGACAAGCCGGGGCGCACCCAGGTGGCCGACCCGCGTATCCGGATGGACGACACACGTGTTCGGCCGGACACGGCGGGTCAGCTCGAAGCGCGGACCGCCAGGGAAACCGGAAGGACGTGCTGGCGCGGCTTGAGGTCCTGGTCGTCGAGCAGCTGCAGGAGGATCTCCACCATCGAGTGAACCTGCTCGCGCGGGTCCTGGTGGACCGACGTCAGGGGCGGGTCCATGGCCGGGGCCAGCGTCGCGTTGTCGTCGAAGCTGACCACCGCGACGTCGTCCGGAATCCGGCGCCCGGCGCCGTCGAGGGTGCGCAGGGCGCCCACCGCCATCATGTCGCTGGCGACGAACACCGCGTCCACGTCGGGGTGCCTGGCCAGCAGCGCGGACATCGCGTTCGCCCCGCCGGCCAGCGTGAAGTCGGCCTCTTCGGCCAGGTCGGCGGGGTCGAGCCCGGCGTCGAGCAGGGTCTTGCGCCAGCCGGCGAGCCGGTCGATCGGGGCGCTCTGGTCCTGCGGGCCGGCGATCGTGGCGATCCGCCGCCGGCCGGCCGCGACCAGGTGCTGGACCGCCAGCCGGGCGCCGCCCTCGTTGTCGAAGTCGACGACGTGCACGCCCCGGCGGATGCCGGCCGCCTGCCCGCCGAACACGATCGGGATGCGCAGCAGCCGCAGGGCCTTGGGCAGCGGGTCGGCGCGGTGCGGCGCGAAGACGAGCGCACCGTCGACGTGCCCGCCCTCGAGGAACCGCACGGTCTTGCTCAGGTCCTCGCGCGTGTCGCTGAAGATGAGCACCATCTGGCGGCCGACGTCGGCGAGCTCGCGGTAGCCGGCGCGCATGACGGCGGTCCGGTAGGGGTCGTCGAGCAGCCGGGCCTCCGGCTCGGACAGCACCACGGCGATCGCGCCGGTGCGGCGCGTGACCAGCGACCGCGCCGCCTGGTTCGGGGAATAGCCCAGGTCACGGGCTGCGGCGAGCACCTTCTCGCGCGCCGCCGCACTGACGTACGCGTCGTCGTTCAACGCCCGCGACGCCGTCGACCGCGACACGCCGGCGAACGCCGCGACGTCCTCCAGTGTCGGCCGTTCTTCATCGCCTGCTCGAGGCCCCACGGCACCGCCCTCGCTCACCCTCTGCAACTCTGACGGACCCAGCTTAACGTTCACCCTCCTCCGCGTCCGGGAGCGCTCCTCGCAGGAAACACTCCGGTTACGACCCCTTGACACCGGTGAACGCCCCCAGCAGACTCTCCACACCTGGGAGCGCTCCCAGATTGGCTCCCAGCAGTGAGAGCGCTCATTCCCGTCAACAAGGTGGTTGGACACGTGAGAACGATCCGGAATGGCCTGGTCCTGGCACTGGGCATCACGATGACGGCGCTCGGCGCCACGGCCTGCAACGGAGGAGGTGGCGACCAGCAGACCCCGGCCGCGGCGGCTCCGAACGAGCACGTCGACCTGACGCTGGCGACCTTCACCGAGTTCGGCTACGAGGCCCTCATCCCGGAGTACGAGCGGCTGCACCCCAACATCAAGATCACCCACCGCAAGACCGGTCAGGGCGGCCCCTACCACCAGGAGCTGACCACCAAGCTGGCCGCCGGTTCGGGCCTCGCCGACGTCACCGCGCTGGAAGAGGGGCACCTGTCCGACTTCCTCGACAAGGGCTCGAAGTTCAACGACCTGAGCAAGATCGGCCCGGCCGACGCCTCCCCCGACCGCTGGCTGAGCTGGAAGTACGACGCCGCCAAGACCAAGGACGGCAAGGTCATCGGCTACGGCACCGACATCGGCCCGCTCGCGATGTGCTACCGCAAGGACCTGTTCCAGGCCGCGGGCCTGCCCACCGACCCCGAGGCCGTCAAGCCGCTGTTCGCCACCTGGGACAGCTACTTCCAGGCCGGTGCCGACTACTCCGCCAAGACGCACAAGGCCTGGTTCGACTCGGCCGCGCAGAACTTCAACGCCATGGTCAACCAGCTCCCCGAGGGCTACATCAACACCGACGACAAGCTGGCCGTCGAGAACAACCAGGGCATCAAGGACGCCTGGACCAAGGTCACCGACGCGGTCGCCAAGGGCGAGTCCGCCAAGCTCACCGCGTTCAGCCCCGAGTGGAACACCGGCTTCAAGCAGGGCGCGTTCGCCACGAAGGTGTGCCCGTCGTGGATGCTCGGCGTGATCAAGGAGCAGGCGGGCCCGGAGAACGCCGACAAGTGGGCCGTCACCGCGGCCTTCCCCGGCGGCGGCGGCAACTGGGGCGGCTCGTACCTGACCGTGCCGACGCAGTCCAAGCACCCGAAGGAAGCCGCCGAGCTGGCCGCGTGGCTGACCGCGCCGGAGCAGCAGGTCAAGGCGTTCCAGGCCAAGGGCAACTTCCCCAGCCAGGTGAAGGCGCTGTCCGACCCGGCCCTGCTGAGCCAGACCGACGCCTACTTCGGCAACGCCAAGACCGGCGAGCTGTTCGCCGAGCAGGCCAAGAAGGTGCAGAAGCCGCAGTACAAGGGCCCCGGTGACGGCCAGATCCAGGAGAACGCGTCGAGCCCGGCCCTCCAGGCGGTCGAGCAGGGCAAGTCGGCCGCGGACGGCTGGAACCAGATGGTCGAAGCCGCGAAGAAGATCACGCGCTGAACCGATGACCGTCCTCGACAAGGTCGCGCCAGAAGGGAGTAAGGCCGGGGAGCGCACGTCTCCCCGGCCCACCTTCCGTCACCGGTTGAGCCGGTGGGACGTCAAGGTGTCGCCTTACTTGTACGTCGCGCCGTTCTTCATCGTCTTCGGGATCGTCGGCCTGTTCCCGCTGCTCTACACCGCCTACGTTTCGCTGTTCAAGTGGAAGGCCGGGGGCGACGACCCGGACTTCATCGGCCTCGACAACTACAAGGACCTGTTCGCCGACAGCCAGTTCTGGAACGCGCTGGTCAACACGATCAGCATCTTCCTGCTCTCCAGCATTCCGCAGCTGATCATCGCGGTGCTGCTGGCCGCCCTGCTCGGCGCCCGCCTGCGCGGGGCGACCGGCTGGCGCGTCGGCATCCTGCTCCCGTACGCGGCCAGCCTGGTCTCGATCGGGATCATCTTCGCCAACCTGTTCGGCTCCAAGTACGGGCTGATCAACGGCGTGCTGCAGACACTCGGGCTGGACCCGATCGACTGGCAGGCCAACCGGTTCGCCAGCCACGTCGCGATCGCGATCATGGTGAACTGGCGCTGGACCGGCTACAACGCCCTGATCGTGCTGGCGGCCATGCAGGCCATCCCCAGGGAGCTGCACGAGGCGGCGCTGATCGACGGCGCGGGCCTGTGGCGCCGGTTCTTCAACGTCACGCTGCCCCTGCTGAAGCCGACGCTGGTCTTCGTCACCATCACTTCGACGATCGGCGGCCTGCAGATCTTCACCGAGCCCAAGCTGTTCGACGCCATGCCCGGGTCGAACAACGGCGGCTCGACCAACCAGTTCCAGACCGTGACGCTGTACCTCTACCAGATGGCGTTCGAGAACTCGAGCCTCGGCTACGCCTCGGCGATCGCCTGGGTGCTGTTCCTGGTCATCGTGCTCATCGCGCTGGTGAACTTCTTCCTCACCGGCCGGCTCGCCCGTACTCCGGCGGTGAAGAAGAAATGACAACAGTCCAGACCGGGCTGCGCAAGAGCGTCGCCACCCTCGGCAGGCCGCGCAAGGCGACCTACGTCGTGCTGGCGATTTTCGTGCTGGGCTCGCTGTTCCCGTTCTACTGGTCGTTCCTGGTGGCCAGCCGCGACAACGGGATGCTCACCGAGCGCGTCCCGCCGTTCCTGCCCGGCGGGAACTTCTTCGCGAACGCCTCCCGGGTGTTCGACAGCGTGCCGTTCTGGAAGGCGCTCGCCAACAGCGTGATCGTGTCCGGGACGGTCACGCTGACGACGGTGCTCTTCTCGTCGCTGGCCGGGTTCGCCTTCGCCAAGCTGCGGTTCCGCGGGAAGAACGGGATGTTCGTGTTCATCGTCGTCACGCTCGCCGTGCCGACCCAGCTCGGCATCATCCCGCTGTTCATCGCGATGTCGGAACTGGGCTGGGCGGGTCACCTCGAGTCGGTGATCGTGCCCAACCTGGTCACCGCGTTCGGGGTGTTCTGGATGCGGCAGTACACGCTCGACGCGCTGCCGTACGAGCTCATCGAGGCCGCGCGCGTCGACGGCTGCAGCATGATCCGGATCTTCTGGAACGTCTGCATGCCCGCGGTGCGCCCGGCCGCGGCGATCCTCGCGATGTTCACGTTCATGATGTCGTGGAACGACTTCCTGTGGCCGCTCGTCGTGCTGGACGCCGGCAACCCCACCGTCCAGGTGGCCCTGGAGAAGCTGCAGAGCGGCTACTACGTCGACTATTCGCTCGTCCTGGCCGGCACGACCCTGGCCACCATTCCCATCCTCATCGTCTTCGTCCTCCTCGGCCGCCAGATCGTGGCCGGGATCATGCAAGGTGCCGTGAAAGGGTGAACATGTCCGTAGAACCCGACAGCGTTCGGGCGACCGAGGTCCGGGAAAACGCCGCGTTGATGTTCCCGCCCGGCTTCGTCTGGGGTGCCGCGACCGCGGCGTTCCAGGTCGAAGGGGCCACGACGGCCGACGGGCGCACCGACTCGGTCTGGGACGTCTTCGCCCGCCGTCCCGGCGCGGTCCGGGGCGGCGACAACGGCGAACCGGCGGCCGACCACTACCGGCGGTACTCCGAAGACGTCGGCCTGATGCGCCGGCTCAACCTCGGTGCCTACCGCTTCTCGCTGGCGTGGCCGCGGGTGCGCCCGGACGGCGGCGCGGTCAACACCGCCGGGCTCGCCTTCTACGACCGGCTGGTCGACTGCCTGCTCGAGTCCGGGGTCCAGCCGTGGGCGACGCTCTACCACTGGGACCTGCCGCAGGCGCTGGAGGAGAAGGGCGGCTGGGCGAACCGGGACACCGCGTACCGGTTCGCCGAGTACGCCGAGACCGTGCTGGAGCGGCTGGGTGACCGGGTCGCCAGCTGGTCCACGCTCAACGAGCCGTGGTGCGCGGCGATGCTCGGTTACGCGGGCGGCATCCACGCCCCCGGCCGCACCGACCACCCCGCCGCCGTCGCCGCGACCCACCACCTGCTGCTGGGCCACGGGCTGGCGATGGACGCCATCCGGCGGCACGCCAAGGACACCCCGGCCGGGATCACGCTGAACCTGTACCCGGTCGTCCCGCACGACCCGGCCAACGTCGCCGACGTCGCCGCGGCCCGGCGGATCGACGGCCTGCAGAACCGGCTGTTCCTCGACCCGGTGCTGCGCGGCGGCTACCCGGACGACCTGGTCGCCGACCTCGAGCCGTTCGGGCTCGGCTCGGTCGTGCGCGACGAAGACGCCGCCGTCATCGCCGCGCACGTCGACTGGCTCGGCGTGAACTACTACCGCGACTACCGCGTCGCGGGGCGGCCGGTGCCGGGCAGCGAGCCGGCGGGCCCGGAGTGGCCCGGCGCCGCCGACGTGCACTTCGTCCCGGACCCGGCCGCGCCCCGCACCGACTCCGGCTGGGAGGTCCAGCCGGCGGGGCTGACCGAGTCGCTGCTGCAGGTGCACCGCGGCTACCGGCCGGTGGCGCTGTACATCACCGAGAACGGCGCGGCCTACCCCGACGTCGTCTCCGACGGCGGTGACATCGTCGACACCGACCGCGTCGCGTTCCTGGACTCCCACCTGCGGGCGGCGCACGACGCCATCCAGGCCGGCGTCGACCTGCGCGGCTACTTCTACTGGTCGCTGCTGGACAACTTCGAGTGGGCCGAGGGCTACGCGAAGCGGTTCGGCCTGGTCCACGTCGACTACGCGACCCAGCAGCGGACCCCGAAGCGCAGCGCGCACTGGTACGCCCGGGTGATCGGGCTGAACGGGCTCGGCTGAACCCGTCCGTGAAGGCCACCGGCGCGGGTGGCCTTCACGGACCCCCGGGGGCGTGCATTCCGCGCCCCCCGTTGCCAGACTGGCCGGTATGGGACTGCGCAGCGAAGCTTGGTTCGACAACCCCGCCGACCCCGGAATGACCGCCCTCTACCTCGAGCGGTACATGAACTGGGGCATCACCCGCGAAGAGCTGCAGTCCGGCAAGCCGATCATCGGCATTGCGCAGACCGGCTCCGACCTCACCCCGTGCAACCGGCACCACCTGCAGCTGGCCGACCGGACGCGCGAAGGCATCCGCGAGGCCGGCGGGATCGCCATCGAGTTCCCGGTGCACCCGATCCAGGAGACGGGCAAGCGCCCCACCGCGGCCCTGGACCGCAACCTCGCCTACCTCGGCCTGGTCGAGACGCTCTACGGCTACCCGATCGACGGCGTCGTGCTCACCACCGGCTGCGACAAGACCACCCCGGCGTGCCTGATGGCCGCGGCGACCGTCGACCTCCCCGCGATCGTGCTCTCCGGCGGCCCGATGCTCAACGGCTGGTTCAACGGCGAGCGCACCGGGTCCGGCACGATCATCTGGAAGGCGCGGGAACTGCTCGCCGCCGGCGAGATCGACGACGCCGGGTTCATGGAGCTCGTCGCGTCGTCCGCGCCGTCGCCGGGGCACTGCAACACGATGGGCACGGCGTCCACGATGAACGCGCTCGCCGAGGCGCTCGGGATGAGCCTGCCCGGCTGCGCGGCCATCCCGGCCCCGCACCGCGACCGGGCGCGGATGGCCTACCGGACCGGGCTGCGGATCGTCGAGATGGTCCGCGAGGACCTCAAGCCGTCGGACATCCTCACGCGTGCCGCGTTCGAGAACGCCATCGTGGTGAGCTCCGCGATCGGCGGCTCGACCAACGCGCCCATCCACATCGGCGCGATCGCCCGGCACATCGGCGTCGACCTGCCCCTGGCGGACTGGCAGCGGCTCGGCCACGCCGTCCCGCTGCTGGTCGACCTGCAGCCGGCGGGCAAGTACCTCGGCGAGGAGTTCCACCGGGCGGGCGGCGTCCCGGCCGTCGTGCACGAGCTGATGGAGCACGGGCTGATCCACGAGGACGCCCCCACCGTCAACGGCCGCACGCTCGGCGACAACTGCCGCGACGCCGAGGCCGGCGACCGGGACGTCATCCGGACCTTCGGCACCGCGCTCACCCCCGACGCCGGCTTCCTGGTGCTGACCGGCAACCTCTTCGACGCGGCGATCATGAAGGCCAGTGTCATCTCGCCGGAGTTCCGGCGGCGGTACCTGGCCGGCGGCGTCTACGAAGGCACCGCGGTCGTGTTCGACGGCCCCGAGGACTACCACGCCCGCATCGACGACCCCGGCCTCGGCGTCGACGAGCACTCGCTGCTGGTGATGCGGGGCACCGGCCCGCTCGGCTACCCGGGTTCGGCGGAGGTGGTCAACATGCGGCCGCCGGCGGAGCTGATCAAGCGCGGCGTGCACGAGCTGCCCTGCCTCGGCGACGGCCGCCAGTCGGGCACCTCCGGCTCGCCGTCGATCCTCAACGCCTCCCCCGAAGCGGCGGCGGGCGGCGGGCTCGCGGTGTTGCGCACCGGCGACCGGGTCCGGATCGACCTGGGGGCGGGCACGGCCGACGTCCTCGTCACCGACGAGGAGCTGGCGCGGCGGCACAAGGAGCTGGCCGAGGCCGGCGGCTACCCGGTGCCGGAGTCCCAGACGCCGTGGCAGGAGATCCAGCGGTCGATGGTCGACCAGCTGTGCGACGGCATGGTGCTGCGCCCGGCCGTGGCGTACCAGCGGATCGCGGCGACCAAGGGGATTCCGCGCGACAACCACTGAGTTTCGGCGCTTCGGAAGCGGGGAAAACGGGTATCCAGCCCGGTAGCCGAGGCGAGGAGGCCCCCCATGCTCCCGGATCGTGAACGCCACGCCCTGCGCGAAATCGAGGCGGAGCTGCAAGCGAGCGATCCCGCGTTCGCCGCCGCCTTCAGCGGCCGGAAGCTGCGCGCGCCCAGGCGCTGGAACCTGCTGCTGGTGCTCTGCGACGTCACGGCGGTGGTGATGCTCGTGGTCGGGCTCTTCGCCCGGGACGCCGCGCTCGTGCTCTGGGGCACGGTGAGCGCGGGTGCGCTGGTGGCCTGGCACATCGCCCGCGCCGAAGCGGTCCGCGAGTCCACTGAGGACGGTGCGGCGACGACCGGCTCGGCCTGATCCCGCCACGAACGACGGCCGCCCACGTCTGACGTGGGCGGCCGCACTGCGTTGCGGGGTGACGCACTCAGTCGTAGGACAGCGCCTCGACGAGCTCACCGGCGGTCGGGTTCGACAGCGCCCGGGCCACATCGGCCTGGGCGACGATGCCGACCAGGTCGTGCCCGTCGATCACGGGCAGCCGGCGGACGCGGTGCTCCGACATCGTCCGCAGGATCTCCTGGGCGTCGTCGTCCGCGCCGATCGTCACGACCTCGCCCTGGGCCAGCTCGCCGACGTGGACGGCCCGCGGGTCCTTCCCCTCGGCCAGCACCTTCACCACGATGTCGCGGTCGGTGACCATGCCCTTCAGGCGGTTGTCCTCACCACAGATCGGCAGGGCACCGACGCCCTTTTGCGCCATGGTGACCGCGGCGTCGTGCACGGTGTCCGACTCGCGGGCGCAGGTCGCGTCCGACGTCATGATGTCGCGTGCGGTGGTCATCGTGAACTCCCTTCTGTGAGCCGTTCTCCCTCCGGCTACCCGGGTGCGGCGGGTTTACCCGCGGCCCGCCCGGGGAATTTCCCGGCACATGCCGGATTCCCGCGGCGCCGAGCCGCCGGACACCACCGACCTGGACCGCCTGCGGTCGGCGGCGTCCGGCTGCCACGGGTGCCCCCTGTACCAGGACGCCACGCAGACCGTCTTCGGCGAAGGGACGGCCGGGGCGCGGGTCCTCGTCGTCGGCGAGCAGCCGGGCGACAAGGAGGACCTCGCGGGCGAGCCGTTCGTCGGGCCCGCCGGGAAGCTCCTGGACCGCGCCTTCGAGGAAGCCGGGTTCGACCGGCGGTCGCTGTACGTCACGAACGCGGTCAAGCACTTCAAGTTCAAGCGCGACGAGCGCGGCAAGCGCCGGATCCACCAGAAGCCGGGCCGCACTGAGGTGGTCGCCTGCCGCCCGTGGCTGCTGGCCGAGCTGCGCGCGGTGCGCCCGGACCTGGTGCTGCTGCTGGGCGCTACGGCCGCGCAGTCGTTGCTGGGCCCGAAGTTCCGGCTCACCGCCCACCGCGGCGAGGCGGTGGAAGCGCCGGCGGACGTGGCCGAGCTGGTGCCCTCGGCGGTGGCGACGGTCCACCCGTCGGCCGTGCTGCGGGCGCCGGACCGCGACGACGCCTACGCGGCCTTCGTCGCCGACCTGAAGGCCGCAGGCAAGCTGCTCAAGTGAGCTGCTTCAGCGCCGCCTCCGCCGAGGCGGCGTGCTGGTTCAGGTTCCGCCAGGGGTCTTCCTTGCGCGCCAGCCGGCGCTTCTCCTTCGTCGGGGCCCAGCCGGCCGGGTCGGCGCCGCCCAGCTCCCGCCAGTCCAGCGGGGTCACGGCCGCCGCGCCCGGGCGGGCCCGCAGGGAGTAGGGGGCGACGAACGTCTGCGCGTACCCGTTGCGGTTGGCGTCCAGGAAGATCCGGTCGCCGCGCTTGTCCTTGCGCTGGGCCGTGGTCAGCCGGCCGGGGTCGGCGTCCGCAACCCGGTCGGCGAGGGCGCGGGACAGCTCGAGCACGGTTTCGGTGTCCGACTTCGCGTCCAGCGGTGCCAGCACGTGGAAGCCGCGCCCGCCGGTCGCCTGCACGAACGCCGTCAGGCCCACCCGCTCGTACTGGTCACGGATGCACCGGGCGACCGCGCGCAGCTCGGCGACCGGGGTGCCCTCCGGCGGGTCGAGGTCGAGCACCAGCCGGTCGGGCCGCTCGGGGGCGTCCACCGTGGACAGCCAGACGTGGAACTCCAGCGTCCCCTGGTTCGCCAGGTAGGCCAGCGTTTCCGCGTCCTCGCAGACGACGTAATCGTCCGTGCCACCGCCGCGGCGCGGGACGCGCTCGGTCCGGATCGAGTCCGGGAAGTGCTCCCCCGGGTGCTTCTGGAACCAGCCCGGTCTCCCGATGCCATCGGGGAACCGCCGCAGGGTCAGCGGGCGGCCGCGCAGGTGCGGCAGCATGACGTCGGCGACCGTGCGGTAGTACCGACGACGTCGCCCTTGGTCAGGCCGTCTTCGGGGTAGTACACCTTGTCCGGGTGGGAAGTCTTCACGCGTACTCCCGTACGACGTCGGCCGCCTTCTTGTCCTCGCGCAGCCCGGCGAAACGGCGACCGCGCGGTCTCCCGCTCCTGCAGCCGCGCGTGCAGCGACGTCAGCAGTTTCCCGTCGAAGCCGGTGCCGACCTTGCCGGCGTACTTCAGGCCGCCGTCCTCGTGGTAGCCGAGCAGGAGGGCACCGAAGCCGTGGCGGGCGCCCTGCCGGGTCGGTGAAGCCGCCGATGACCAGTGCCTGCCCCTGGGCGCACTTGAACTTCAGCCAGTCGGGTGAGCGCCCGTGGTGGTACGGCGCGTCCGCCAGCTTGGCGATGACGCCCTCCCAGCCGCGCCGGCACGCTTCCGCGTAGAACCGCTCGCCTTCGGTGTTGCCGTGCGCTGACAGCCGCAGGGGGTCTGCGAAGCCGAACGCGTCCCACAGCAACGCCTTGCGCTGCCGCAGCGGCAGCCCGGTCGAGTCGTGGTCGTCGAAGTACAGCAGGTCGAACAGGTAGTGGACCCGCACGCCGGTCGCGCGGGCGCGGTCGGGGTCGCTGACGTGGATCCGCGGCTGCAGCGCGGCGAAGCTCGTGTCCCCGCGGGCGAACGCCACGATCTCGCCGTCCGCGACGAACCGCGGGCCGCCCTGGTCCGCCGGCGCTTCGACGAGCTCCGCAGCCGGGCCCGCTCACGATGCCTTCAGCGCCTTTTCCAGCTGGGCCCGCGACATCTTCGAGCGCCCCTTCACGCCCTGCTCGCGGGCCAGCTTGTCGAGATCCGCCTTGGACAGTTCGGAGAGCTCGGGCTTCTCCGGCCCGGCCGCCTTCTTCTTCGGTGCCTTGCCGCCGCTCTT
Source organism: Amycolatopsis sp. CA-128772 (assembly GCF_002904295.1). Lineage (GTDB taxonomy): Bacteria > Actinomycetota > Actinomycetes > Mycobacteriales > Pseudonocardiaceae > Amycolatopsis. Next base: position 179,494 of record NZ_PPHG01000022.1, on the reverse strand, counting down.
GCGGTTCTTGACGCTGCGCGACAGCGCCTCGAACAGGTCCACGACGTCGGCCGAGGGCTCCGGCTCCTCCTCGTGGGCGATCTCCTTGCCCGCTTCCTTCGCCTTGATCAGGTCTTCGACGCGCTTGGAGTACTCGTCGCGGTAGTCCTCGGGCTTCCAGGGCGCGGTCATCTCGTCGACCAGGGCGAGCGCCATGTCGAGTTCCTTGGGCCGCGGCTTCGGCAGCTGCGGCAGCTTGCCCATGACGTCCTTCGGCTTGCGCAGGTCGGCGACGAAGTGCAGCGTGTTGAGCACCATGACGTCTTCGCCGGCGCGGATCGCGGCGAGGTACTCCTTGCCGCGCAGCACGAACTTCGCCACGCCGGCCTTCTCGCTGCGGTCCATCGCCTGCAGCAGCAGGCCGTAGGCCTTGGCGAAGTCCTCCTTCGCCGGCTTGAGCCAGTACGTCTTGTCGAAGAACCACGGGTCGATCTCGTCGAGCTCGACGAACTGCTCGATGTCGATCCGGCGGGACCGCTCGGGCGCGATCTCGTCCAGCTCGTCCGGTTCGACGAGCACGTGGTCCCCGCCGCCGAGGTCGTAGCCCTTGACGATCTCGTCCTGGGTGACCTCGTCGCCGGTCCGCTCGTTGACCCGGCGGTTGCGGATCCGGTCCGACGTCCCGCGTTCGAACTGGTGGAAGTGGATCGTGTGGTCCGCCACCGCCGGGTACAGCTCCACCGGCACGGTGACCAGTCCCAGGCTCAGCGCGCCGCTCCACACCGGTCGGGCCATGTCGTCCTCCCCGTCCGCGTCAGGCGACGTCGCTGGCGCGGCGGCCGCTCCGGTGCAGCCCGAGCATCTCCAGCAGCCGTGCGCAGTCTTCGGGGTCCTTGGCGCGCGCCGCGACGGTCCGGGCCGCCTTGCGCCGCAGCCGCTCCTGGTCCGGCGAGTCCCCGCCGTCGATCAGCAGGTCCGCCACCGGCCGCAGGTCGTTGCGCTTGTCTCGCATGTTCGCTCCCCTCGGGTGATCCCCGGTGAACCGTTCGCGGGCGGGTTACCCCGGATCACCGCAGGCGACACAGGAGTCACCGAACAGGCGACCGGATCCGGCGCCGGCTAGGCCGAACGAGTGAATTCACCGGGGTCTCCGCCCGGACGCGGGCAAGGTGGTGAGACCCACGTCACACAGGAGGCCGGATGGGCACCCAGCTCCGCATCAGCCGCGAAGACGGGTCCCTGCCCTGCGAGGTGTGCGGCTTCCCGACGATGCACGTGGCCAAGGTCGTCGCCGACGACGGGTCCGTGCTCGGCCGCACCCTGGTCTGCACGACGTGCCAGCGCGGCAAGCACCGCACGGAACCGCCCGCCGTCGGGTCGGAGGCCCCTCCGGACGAGGTGCCCGCCGGCTAGGTCAGGACGTGGTCGTCGCCACCGCCGTCACGAACTCCGCCGCCACCTCGTGCAGCTTTCGGTTGCCGTCCTGGGAGCGCTTCACCAGCCGCTGGAACGCTTCCTCCGCCGTGATCCGGTGCGCGGCCATCAGGATGCCCTTGGCCTGGTCGATCACCGCCCGCGTCTCCAGCGCCCGGTTGAGCTGGTCGACCAGCTCGCGGGCCGCGAAGTAGCGGCGGGCGCTGCGCAGGCCGATCACCACGGTCGCCGTGTAGAGCTCCAGGATCTTGGTGCCCAGCTCGCTGAACCCGTGCTCGCCGAAGCCGAACAGGTTCACCGCGCCCGACATGTCCTCGTCCACCGTCAGCGGCGCGGCGAGGAAGCTGGCCACGCCGAGCTCTTCGGCCGAAGAGACGAACTGCGGCCACAGGTCCCCCGCCGCGCCGACGCCGACCCGGACCGGCTGCCCGGTCTCGGCCGCGCGCAGGCACGGCCCGTCACCGATGCGGTACTGCTCGCGGTCGAAGTTGACCGCCCGCTGGTCGGTGCTGGCCACCGTCTCCGGCACGCCGTCACGCACCAGAGTGATGCTCGCCATGTCGGCCCCCGGCACCACCTGCACGGCGTGGTCGCAGACCGCCTGCAGCATCTGGCCGAGATCGAGTTCGCTGTCCAGCATCGCGGTCAGCGACTCCATCGCGAGCGTGACTTCGTCCAGCCGTGCGGAGAGCCGCTCATCGCCGCCCGTCATCCTGGTGACGCCCCTTCTTTCCTCAGGGCGCTCTGGACCAGGGAGGACCCGGGCGCGCGCCACTAGTGGGCCGCTAGCGCTTTAACGGGTCCAGCGCGAGATTACTGCATCCCGGTGGCGTCGGGCACGAGCGGTCACCGCCGCCGCGCGCCACGCGCCCGTTCGGAGCAACGACGGTTGCGGGCCGTACACCCGCAGCTAGGCTCGGTGGACCGGTTCAACCAGCAGCCGCCCGATCTCCCCGAGCGCGGCGCCGCGGGCCCGCGCCGCACCAGGACGGTGGCGAACCGCCATGAACCTGCCCCAAGCCCGGCACCCGGGCCTCCGGCTGCGCACGACGTGGCCGGCCCCGCACGCGGTACTGGTGACCGCGCGCGGTGACCTCGACAGCGTCACGGCGGCCGATCTGGCCACGCTGCTGTCCGACCGCCTGTGGGCGACGCCGGCCCGGCTGGCCGTCGATCTGTCCGAAGTGGACTTCCTGGGCGTGGCGGGCGTCCGGGCCCTGCTGCACGCCGCGCTGCAGGCCGAGCAGGGCGGGACCGAGCTGCTCGTCGTCACCGGGCCGAACGCGGTCGTCCGGCGGGCGCTGCGGGTGACCGGGGCGGACCGGCGGCTCGCGGTGGCCGAACGCCGGCCCGCCCCCGCGCCGGCTTGACCGCCGGCGCCGCGGGCCTACCCGCGCAGGGCCGGGAGCAGTTCCTTTTCGGCGAAGTCGAGGAAGCCCTCCTGCTGGTCGCCGCCGATCTGGACCAGCGCGACGTCGGTGAAGCCGGCCTCGGCGAACTCCCGCACCGCCTCGGCGATCGGTTCGACGTCCGGGCCGCACGGGATGGAGCCGGCGACGTCCTCTTCGCGGACGAACTGCGTCGCCCCGGCGAACCCGGCCGGTCCCGGCAGCTCGGCGTTGACCTTCCAGCCGCCGGCGAACCACCGGAACTGCTCGTGCGCGCGCCGGACCGCGGCGCCGGAGTCGGTGCCCCACGACACCGGCAGCTGCCCGACCTTGCGGGTCGGCGGGCCGAGCCGGGTGGCGTCCCACTCCTGCGACAGTTCCTTCTTCGGCTCGACGGCGATCATCAGGTCGGCGACCGGCGCGAACCGCCGGATCGACTGCGAACCGGACACCGCGACCCCGATCGGCACCCGCGTCTCCGGCAGGTCCCACAGCTTCGCGGAGTCGACGCGGAAGTGCTTGCCGTCGTAGTCGAAGTAGCCGCCGTCGAACAGGCCGCCGATGATCTGGACGGCCTCGGCGAGCATCTCGTGCCGGACGTTCGCCCCGGGCCAGCCGCGGCCGACCACGTGCTCGTTGAGGTTCTCCCCCGCACCGAGCCCCAGGGTGAACCGGCCGCCCGAGAGGGCCTGGACGGTCGCCGCCTTCTGCGCCACCACCGCCGGGTGGTAGCGCATGGTCGGGCACGTCACGTAGGTCATCAGCTCGGCGCGCTCGGTCACCTGGGTGACCGCGCCGAGAACACTCCAGGCGTAGGGCGCGTGCCCCTGCTCGGCCAGCCAGGGCGAGTAGTGGTCGCTCATCACCTCGAAGTCGAAGCCGGCCTGCTCCGCCCCGGCGGCGTACCGGACCAGGTCGTTCGGGCCGGCCTGCTCGGTCATCAGGGTGTAGCCGATCCGCATCGGCGTCTCCTCTCCGTCAGCCCCTCGCGTACCCCTGTGCTGCGGTGGGTAACCGCGCGAGCGCGACGTTTGCCGGGTGATCAGGCGGGTACTCACCCCGCGAGACGAAGGGAGCGGCATGCCTCAGTCGTGGAGCGGCAAGCGCGAACGCCAGTACGAGCACATCAAGGACTCGGCCGAGGACCGCGGGGCGAGCACGAAACGGGCCAAGGAGATCGCGGCCCGGACCGTCAACAAGAACCGCGCGCAGTCGGGTGAGTCCCGGCAGGCCAGCAAGACCTCGCTCAAGGACAAGTCGCCGCAGCAGCGCGGCGGCGAACGGTCCGGCAACCGCAAGGGTCCGGGCGGGCCGACGAAGGCCCAGCTGTACAACGAAGCCAAGAAACGCAACATCAACGGCCGCTCGACGATGACCAAGAAGGAACTCGAACGGGCGCTGGGCCGGTGACCAAACCCGAAACCCCTGATCACGACGTGTCCGCTTTCCCCCAGATGGGTAGTACCTCCCGCATGGAAGAAATTCGAAGCGACAGCTCGTTCGGCGGCAAGCCGACCGTCGAGGAGCTGCTCGACGAACTCGTCGAGCTGCGGCTCCCCGCGATGGCGGAGCAGATTCCCCTGGTCCGGATGCTCACGCACGGCGTGGTGTCACGCGCGGACTTCGGGCTGGACGCCATCGCCGACGCCAAGATGGCGGTCGACGAAGCGTGCGCGCAGCTCGTCCAGCTGGCCGAACTCGGGTCCCAGCTGCAGTGCCGCTTCCGGCTCGCGCCGGACGGCCTGCACGTCATCGTCTCCACCCGCTCCAGCGACCCGCGGCCGCCGAGCGACCGCACGTTCGGCTGGCACGTGCTGACCACCCTGAGCCGGTCGGTGACCGCGCACTGCGATGCGCTTCCCGGTGGGGGTGCGGGCATCGTCACGATCGAGCTGGTGCTCAACCCGGGAACGAGCGCGTGAGCAGCGAGCGGAAAACCCTCCTCCACCGCCCGGACGAATACGCCCACTGCGAACCGCTGTTCGCCGAGCTGGGCGAGCTCGACACCGACGACCCGCGACGGGAGGTCGTGCGGAGCAAGCTCGTGACGGAGCTGCTGCCGCTGGCCGAGCACATCGCGACCCGGTTCTCCGGCCGCGGTGAGCCCCGGGAGGACCTGGTTCAGGTGGCGCGGATCGGCCTGATCAACGCCGTCGACCGGTTCGACCCCACCCGGGGCCACGACTTCCTGTCCTTCGCCGTCCCGACGATCATGGGCGAGGTCCGGCGGCACTTCCGGGACACCGGCTGGTCCGTCCGCGTCCCGCGGCGGCTCAAGGAGCTGCACCTGTCGCTGAGCCAGGGCTCGGCGGTGCTCTCGCAGCGCCTCGGCCGCGCCCCGACGCCGACCGAGCTGGCCGAGCACCTGAGCCTGGACGTCGACGAAGTCCGCGAAGGGCTCCTCGCCGGCAACGCCTACCAGGCGCTGTCGGTCGACAAGCCGGTGCACGACGACGCCGAGGCGCTGTCGCTGGCGGACACCATGGGGGAACCGGACCACGAGATGGCCATGGTCGAGAACCACGAGGCCCTCCAGCCCCTGCTGCAGGAACTGCCGAAGCGCGAGCGCGCGATCCTGGTGATGCGGTTCTTCGGCGGGCTGACCCAGACCCAGATCGCCGACCGGGTCGGCATTTCCCAGATGCACGTCTCCCGGCTGCTCTCGCAGACCCTGGAGCAGCTGCGCGGGAAGCTCACCGGCGAAGGCTAGGAGGCGGCCCGGCGGGCCGCCTCCTATCCCGCCGCTCTCAGCCGAGCCAGCCGGGACGGCCGCCCTTGCGCAGCCGCCGCCACTGCCGTGCGAACGTCCCGCGCAGGTCCGCCGCCCGGCCGGCGGCCTGGGCGTACAGCATCCCGAACGTGAACGTGTTCTGTCCTTCGCCGTGGCCGGCGATGGTGAGGTGGTGCAGCACGTCCCGGCCGACCACGGTGTCCTGGTGCGAGCCCAGGGTCTCCTGGACGGCCTTGACGTTCTTGCGCCACTCCCGCAGCTTCTTCCCGTACACCGGCTTCACGGTGTCGGCCGCGTAGCGGGCCTGCTTGGCCTTCTTGCGGACAGCGTGCAGGGCCGTTCCGAGCTCGTCGCCGGTCAGGCCGTGCGCCGCCGCCTCGGCCTGGCTCAGCTTCCTGGCGATCTTCCGCAGCGGCTTGCGCAGGCCGGCCTTCGCGGGCTTACCCGCCTTCGCGGTCAGCGGCGGCTCCTCCAGCACGGCGTCCAGCGCACGCAAGAGTTCGAGGTAGCGCTTGCCGGTCAACGCCGCCATCGCGCGGGTCCGGCCCTCCTCCGCTTCGCGGGCGAAATACCGCGTCAGGAACTGGCGGACCGGCCCGAACACCAGCTCCGACGGCACGTCGCCGAGCTGCGCGCGCAGCCGCTCCTCGGTGACCTCGGTGTCCCGCGCCGGCGCCAGCTGCCCGCCGAGCCACTTGAGCTCGGCCACGAGTGACGCCGTCGCCTTCTTGTCGACGACGGACCCGAAAATGCGAAGGGTGCTCCGCAGCTTCCGGGTCGCGACGCGCATCTGGTGGATCGAGTCCTCGACGTCCAGCCGCACGCCGACGTCCGCCCGGCGCAACCGGCCGCGGTGCTCGCGCAGCGACGCCAGCACGACGTCGCCCGCCGACGGCTTCCTGCCGGCCCGGGGCGGCGCCGGCAGCCGGTCGCCGAGCAGCCGGCGCAGCTTCGACGGCCACGGCGCCGCCGTCACCCCGGCCTTCTTCAGCGCGCGGTCGAACTCGCGCAGCCGTGCGGGGTCGGTTCCCGGGTCGAGCTCCAGTTCCAGCTCACGCCACTCGTCGAGCCGCGCGGTCGCGCCGCCGGCCTCGCCGGTGACGTGGTCGTCGGTGAGGGTGGCGATCGTGGTCCCGTCGGCGCCGGCGAGCCGGTGGGAGAACCGGTCGGTGCGCAGGTGCGCGACCGGCACCAGCTTCTCCCCCAGCGTGTACGCCCGCACCAGGCGGCGGAGCCGGCCGGGCACCTTGTGCGGGTCGCCGCCCAGCGGGACCTGCACCTCCTGCCGTTCGTCGGCCGAGACCGGCAGTTTGAGGTGCCAGCCGGCGTCGGGCCCGCCGACGCGCCGCCGCAGGGTGATGCCGCCGCGGGCCAGCCGGTAGCTCGCGGTGTCGTAGTAGGACGCGTCGAGCACGTGCTCCACCGGGTCCTCCTGGGTGGCGACGCCACCGACGCCGACCAGGTGCGGGATGCCGCTGCCCGCCACGATCTCGTACTTGCGTTCGCGTTCGGGCACCGGTGCCGGCGCTGCCATGGTCGTCCTCCTCGGGAGCCGGGGTTCGCCTGGGAAGTACCCGTCCGGGCCGCGGCCGACACGGGATTCGGCCGCGGAGCAGCGGGTATTCCTTCGAAAACCCACGTCCGGACCAGGAGAGTGCATGAACGGCAGCCCGCCCGCAACCGACCTGACGACCGTCCTCGCCGGTGACCACCGCGAGCTCGACCGGCTCTGCACCGAGCTCGAGCTCGGCCAGGGCAGCCCGGAGAACCGCAAGGACCTCGCCGACCACCTGATCGCGGAGGTCATCCGGCACACCGTCGCCGAAGAGCCGTTCCTCGACGGTGGCGGCGACCTGGCCGAGGCGGACCGCCTGATGCGGCAGCTGGAGGGCGCCGGGCCGCAGGAGACCCGGTTCGAACGCCTGCTGGGCGGCCTGATCCGGGCCGTCCGCCGGCACGTCCGCGACGAAGGGCCCGCGGTGGTGGCCGAAATCGGGCGCACCTGCTCCCCCGGCCGCCAGGCCGAACTGGGCCGGGAGGTGCTCGAAGCCCGGGAGGCCGCGGCGACCCTCCCGCACCCGGACCTGGCCGACCGGGTGCCGCAGGCCGACCAGCTCTGGCCGGGGCCGGGATTCGTCGACCGGGCCCGGGCCGCCCTGAACCCGCCGGCATCGGGTTGAATGGGGGGTCCGCCACCCCGACGGAAGGCAGCGAGAACCGATGAGCGTCGGCGAAGAAGAGTGGGCCCGGGAACGGACCTGGTTCGGCCGGGACGGCGACCTGGCGCCGGGTCTGCTGGCGCGGCAGTTCGCCGACCTGACGCGGACCCTGCTCGACGCGACGCCGACCGTCGCCGGGGTGCTCAAGCTGGTCGTCGGGGCCGCGGCCGCGCTCGTCCCGGACGCCGACCTGGTCAGCGTCACCCTGCGTGACGCGAACGGCACGTTCCACACGCCGGTCGGGACCGATCCGGTCGCCGAACAGCTCGACCAGGTGCAGTACGACCACCGCGAAGGCCCGTGCGTCGAATCGGCCCGGCCGGACGGCCCGGCGTTCGGCTGGTCGCAGGACCTCGGCCGCGATCCGCGCTGGCCGGCGTTCGGCCCGGCCGCCGCCCGGCACGGCTACCACTCGGTGCTGGCCACGGCCCTGCTGCCGGACGCCCGGCCGCCGCGCCTGTCCGGCGCGCTCAACATCTACTCGCGCACGCCCGGGGCGTTCGGCGGGCCGGCGATCGACATCGCGCTGCTGCTGGCGACGCACGCCTCGCTCGCGCTCGCCCACACCGAAGCCGTGGCTTCGGCCGAGCTGGAGTCGGCGCACCTGCGCCGGGCGGTCGACAGCCGCGACGTCATCGGCCAGGCCAAGGGCATCCTGATGCAGCGCCGCGGCATCACCGCCGACGAGGCCTTCGACGTGCTGCGCCGCGCGTCCCAGGACCTCAACGTCAAGCTGGCCGACCTGGCGAAGACGCTCGCCACGCGGCACACCGAGGTCGACCTGCCCGCCGCCCGGCCCGGCACCGCCTGACCGCACGCACGCCGAGGGCGGTGCTTCCCCGGGGAAGCACCGCCCTTCGGCCGCTGTGCGGCGTTACTGCGCCGTGTACGGGGACCGGTTCTCCAGCGACGGGCCGGCGGCCGGGTAGCGGCCGTCCTGACCCGGCACCGGGGTGACCGGAGCCACCGTCGTGCCCTGCTCCGGCTCCAGGCGCTGGCGGGGGCCGCGCTGGACGACCGCCTCCACCTCCTGCTCACCGCGGATGCGGGCCAGCACACCGAGGGTGATCGCGTGGGCCACGGCAAGGATCAGCAGCAGCACGCCGATCCGCCCGACCACGCCGGGCAGGTCGCTGCCGCCCATGTCGATGGTCGAGATCAGCGCCAGCACCCCCAGCGTCGCGAGGTGGAACAGCACGGTGACCAGGCGCGTCATCGACGCGCCCGCCGCCGGGTCACCGTAGGAGTTTTCCAGGTACCGGCGGCCGCTGCGGTAGATGACTTGCCCGTCGACGAGGACCAGCGCGATACCGATCGCGAGGAACGACAGATACGCGTTCGTGGTCATGCGGACGCTCCTTCCTGGGGGACCTTGCCGGAGGAATACCCGGCAGGTCGCACAGGGAAACGCCGTCGTCACGCGGTGAAGGTGTCCGGGTCCGGTCCGGTGCGGCGGCCGGCGTCGAGCCGGCCGATCGCCGCCATGTCCCCCTCGTCCAGCTCGAAGCCGAACACGTCGAGGTTCTCCCGCATCCGCCGGGGTGAGACCGACTTCGGGAACACGATGTTCCCGAGCTGGACGTGCCAGCGCAGCACCACCTGCGCGGCCGTCCGCCCGTGTTTCTCCGCCAGGCCGGCGAGCACGCTGTCGCCGAGGACTTCGGCGCGGGCGAGCGGGCTCCACGCCTCGGTGGCGATGCCGTGCGCCCGGTGGTACTCGCGCAGCGGGGCCTGCTGCAGCGCCGGGTGCAGTTCGATCTGGTTCACCGACGGCACGGCGGGAGTCTCCGCGGCCAGCCGGTCGAGGTGCGCGGGCTGGAAGTTCGCAACGCCGATGGCGCGGGTCTTGCCCGCCCGCAGCAGGTCGTCGAAGCCCAGCCAGGTCCGGACGTAGTTGTCCCGGGCCGGCAGCGGCCAGTGGATCAGGTAGAGGTCGACGTGGTCGAAGCCGAAACGGCGCAGGCTGCCTTCCAGCGCGGTGATCGCGTTGTCGTGGCCGTGCGCGTCGTTCGCCAGTTTCGTGGTGACGAACACGTCTTCGCGGGCCAGCCCGGACTCGGCGATCGCCGCACCCACCGCCGCCTCGTTGCGGTACAGCTGCGCGGTGTCGATGTGGCGGTACCCCAGTCCCAGCGCGGTCCGCACGGCCCGGGTGGTCTCCTCGGGCGGGATGCCGGCCACGCCGAACCCGAACTGCGGGATGCGCACGCCGTTGTTCAGCTCCAGTGCGGGAACGCCGGCCGTGGTGGTCGTCATGCCGGGGGCGTACCCGAGGGTTCCCGGACGCGAAACGCGGCGGGGCGGGATCCACCCGCCCCGCCGCCGGATCTCACCCGGAACGGGTTACTGCCCCGGGCGGTCCACATCGCCGCGCCAGGCGCCGGTCTCGCGGCCGCCGCGCTGTTCGATGAACTCCTTGAACCGCTTGAGATCGCCCTTCACCCGGCGGTCGAGCACGCCGAGCTTGTCGGCGACGTTCTCGGCGAAGCCCTCGGGATCGATGTCCATCTGGGCGGTCACCCGGGTGTGCGAGTCGTCGAGCCGGTGGAAGGTGATGACGCCGGCGTGGTCCGGGCCGGAGTCGGACGTCCAGGCGACCCGCTCGTCGGGGTGCTGTTCGGTGATCGTCGCGTCGAATTCGCGCGTCACGCCACCGAACCGCGTCACCCAGTGGGTATGGGTGGCGTCGATCTGGCGGATCTCCTCGACGCCTTCCATGAACTGCGGGAATTCCTCGAACTGCGTCCACTGGTTGTAGGCGGTCGAAACGGGGACTTCCACGTCCACGACTTCGGTGATCGTGCCCATGCACTCCTCCTGCTCGGTGGTCGGGCTTTCCGGTTGCGTTTCGGCTACCCGGCGCCGCCGGGGTCAAACCCGCCGTGATTGACCCGCGCCGGGCGCGGGTATCCGCCGGCCAGGTGAAGGAGGTGTTCCGTGATCGAAGAGGTCAACAAGAAACCGGCGGCCGACCGCTCGGTCGGCGAGCTGGTGACGGACCTGACCGCTGAAGTGAAGCGGCTGGTCCGGGACGAAATGCGGCTCGCGGTGTTCGAACTGCAGCGCAAGGGCAAGAAAATGGGCCTCGGCGCCGGGTTGTTCGGCGCGGCGGGCCTGTTCGCGTTCCTCGGGGCCGGCACGCTGGTCGCGGCCGCCGTGCTCGCGCTCGCGCTGGCCGTGCCCGGCTGGCTGGCGGCGGTGATCGTCGCGGTCGCGCTGTTCGTGGTCGCCGGGATCGCGGCCCTGGTCGGCAAGAAGGAAGTGACGCAGGGGGTGCCGCCGGTGCCGGAGGAAGCGATCACCGGGGTCCGCGAAGACGTGGACACGGTGAAGCAGGGAGTGCGGTCATGAGCGGGGAGTTCCCCAAGAACGCCGAAGAGGCGCGGCTCGACCGGGACGCCACCCGGGAAGAGCTGACCGAGACCCTGGAGGCGCTCGGGCACAAGCTCGACGTCAAGGCCCGGGTCAAGGAGAACGTCGACGAGAAGCTCGACCAGGCGACCGCGAAGGTAGCCGGGGTGACGAACGAGCCCACCGCGGTCAAGTTCCGCCAGGGCGCCGACGCCGTGCGCGCCAACCCGGTGCCGGTCTTCGCCGGTGTGCTGGGCCTGCTGATCCTGATCCGCCTGATCCTGCGCCGGAGGCAGTCGTGAACAAAGCGCTCTACAAGCCGCTCAGCTGGGTGGTGGGTGCCCTGGGCGGCATCCTCGCCGGCCAGGTGTTCAAGCAGGTGTGGAAGCGGGTGGCCGGCGAAGAAGACGCCCCCGACGCCACCGACCGCGACTACACCTGGCGTCAGGTGATCCTCGCGGCGGCGGTGCAGGGGGCGATCTTCGGGGCGGTCAAGGCCGCCACCGAACGGGCCGGTGCGGAGGGTTACCGCAAGGCCACCGGCGACTGGCCGGGCGACGACGACTGACCACCGGGTTGGTGAGCACAGTGGACGGTGGGGAGGCGTGCCCGGCGGGCGGTCACGCCTCCCGGCCGAGTTCCGGGCCCATCCCGACGAGGGCGGCACCGACGGCGGGGTGGATCGTCAGCAGCAGGTCGGCCCCGGTGGCCTCGAGCGACCGGGCGACGGCGTGGCCGCCGATCACGACGGTGAGTTCGGCGCGGGCGTGCGCCGCCAGCAGCGACCGGACGCCGGCGCAGCTGAGGAAGGCCACCCGGGTCAGGTCGGCGACCAGCCGGTCCCCCGTGGCGAGGGCTTCTTCGAGCGTGCCGACGGTGGCGGCGTCGATGTCGCCCACCAGGGTCAACACCCGGATTCCGTTGGGGCGCTCGGTGGTGGTGACGGTCAGGCCGGAAGGCTCGTAGAGCGTGCGAAAACAGTCGTACATGGCGCTCCCTATGTTCAGCGGTGCAGGGGCGCTGACCGGAGCACGTGTCTGAACAACAGCCAACACCCCTGACCGTACGCCCCTGTGGGGTGAGGTCAACCCCGCGGGTTTCCCGGCTCCGACCTCGGGTAATCCGTTCGGGACGGCAATCCGGCCCGGAGGGAGATCCATGCGTGTCGTGATCGTGGGCGGCGGTTTCGCCGGTTTCCACGCCGCGAAAAGCCTGCGGAAAGAGGCCGCGGAAGACGTCGAAGTCGTCGTGCTGAACCCGACGGATTACTTCCTCTACCTGCCGTTGCTGCCCGAAGTGGCGGCCGGCATCCTCGACCCGCGACGCGTCACGGTTTCCCTCCCCGAAACGATGCCCGGCGTCCGCTTGGTGCTCGGCTCGGCGACCGGTGTGGACTTCGACACCCGGAACGTCACCTACACCGATCCCGAAGACCGAGAACACCGGATCGGGTACGACCGGCTGGTGCTCGCCGCGGGCAGCGTCAACAAGCTGTTGCCGATTCCGGGCGTGCCGGAGCACGCGCACGGGTTCCGCGGCGTGCCGGAGGCGCTGTACCTGCGCGACCACATCACGCGGCAGATCGAACTGGCCGCCGCGGCCGACGACCCGGCCGAACGCGCCGCCCGCTGCACGTTCGTGGTGGTCGGCGCCGGCTACACCGGCACCGAGGTGGCCGCGCAGGGCCCGGCGTTCACCGCGGCACTCGCCAAGCGCCACCCCGAGCTGGCCGGGCAGCAGATCCGCTGGCTCCTGCTCGACCTCGCCGAGCGGGTGCTGCCCGAGCTCGACAAGCGGCTCGCCCGCACCGCCGACGAGGTGCTGCGGTCCCGCGGGGTCGAAGTGCTGATGAAGACTTCGGTGGACCACGCCGACGCCAAGGGCGTCACGCTGACCAACGGCGACGCCGTGCCGTCCCGGACCCTCGTGTGGTGCGTGGGCGTGCGGCCGGACCCGCTGGTGGCCGACCTCGGGCTCGAAACCGCGAAGGGCCGGCTGGTGGTCACCGAGCAGCTGAACGTGCCGGGCCGCGACGACGTGTTCGCCTGTGGCGACGCGGCCGCGGTGCCCGACTCCACCCGCCCCGGCCAGTACACCGCGATGACGGCGCAGCACGCCGAGCGGCAGGGGAAGCTCGCCGGGCGCAACGTCGCGGCGTCGCTCGGGTACGGCCGCCCCGGCACCTACCGGCACCACGACCTCGGCTTCGTCGTCGACCTCGGGGCCGGCACCGCCGCGGCGAACCCGCTGCACGTCCCCCTGTCCGGGCGCCCGGCGAAGGCCGTGACGCGCGGCTACCACCTGATGGCCATGCCGGGCAACCGGGTGCGCACGGCCGTCGACTGGCTGCTGGAGGCGCTGATCGGCCGCCAGACGGTCCAGTTGGGACTCGTCCGGTCCGGCGCCGTGCCGCTCGACACCGACGCCCCGGAGCTCCCCCACCGCTGAAAACCTTGCCTCGGAAAAGCACTGCTTCGTGAGGAGAACGCATGCCTGCCGAACCCCGTTCCGCCCGCTCCGAAGGCCCGTCGGTGGTGACCGCGGGCGACGCGTCGGGGCCGAAGGTGATCGTGCTCGACCCGGCCGGCGCCGGCAAGCACGACGAACTGCCCGCGACCTGGCGGCCGCTGGCCGACCAGCGGGCCGTCTTCTGGTGCCGGGTGCCCGCCGGCGGCGCCCTCACCGAAGCCGACGACGTCCTCGGGGACGCCAGTCCCGGTGATCCGGACATCGCCGTCGTCGCCGGCGGTCCCTTCGCCGCGGAGGCCCTGCAGCTCGTCGAACGGCACCCCGGCGCGGCCACGCACCTGCTGCTGGTCGACCCGGCGTCGGACGCGTTCCTGCCGTCCGGCGATGCCGGGGAGGCCAACGACGCCTGGCTGGCCGAACACGACGACGTGGTCTCGAAGCTGCGCGAAGCGGGCACGGAGGTGCGGGTGGTGGCGTCGAGCAGCGACCGCCCGGACGACCGGGTGCCGCCGCCGTTGCCGCTCGGGCACCCCGACGTCGTCACGGCGGTGCGATCGGCGCTCGGCGAAGGCTAGCGGCCCGCGGCGAGGTCCACGAAGGCCCGCACCACCGGGGACGCCGAGCCGGCTCGCCAGGCCAGGCCCAGGTCGATCCGCGGCGGCGGGTCCTCCAGCCGCCGCAGCACGACACCGCGGCGCCGCAGGGCCCGCGCCCGGTGTTCCGGGACCGCGGCGAGGCCCGCGCCTTCGGCGACCGCGCGCATCAGCTGTTCGTCCTCGGGTTCCTCGCGGACGATCGGCGGCAGCCCGCCCGGCCAGACCTGGCCGCTGATGGCGTCATACTGGCCGGGGCCGTTCGCCCGCGGCCAGAACACCACCGGCTCGGCGGCGATCCAGGCGCGCCGCACCCGGCCGCGGCGGCGGGTGAGCGGGTGCGCCGACGGCAGCGCGAGCAGGACCTCCTCCGACCCGACCACCGCGACCTCGACGCCCGGTGCGGTCACCGGCGGCCGCACGAACCCGACGTCGATCTCGCCCGCCGCCAGCCGGGCCAGGTTCAGGCTCGTCCAGCCCGTTTCCAGGGCGAGTTCGACGCGCGGGTACCGGTCGCGGTAGGCCGCGACGAGGTCACCGGCCAGCGGGCCGGGCGCCGACCGCGTGTAGGCGATCCGCAGCCGTCCGGCGTCGCCCCGGCCGGCCGCGGCGATGACGCCGCGAGCCCGTTCCAGGCGGCCGAGCAGCTCCCGCGCCTCTTCCGCGGCGACGCGGCCGGCCTCGGTCAGGGCGAACCGCGGTCCCGTGCGGTCGAGCAGGGCGACACCCAGGTCGGCCTCGAAGGCGCGGATCTGCTGGCTCAGCGACGGCTGCGAAACGAACAGCCGGGCGGCCGCCTTCGTGAAGTGCATTTCCTCGGCGAGCACGGCGAAGTAGTGCCATCGGCGCAGGTCCACGCAGCGATTATAGGGCTCGCCTATGATTTCATCGGGACGAAGTCTTGGACCGGCGGGCCGGCACGCTGCTGTCCTGGACCGGTGACCACGACCAGCGCACCCCTCACCCGCACCGACCGCAAGCTGCTCGCCGTCGCCGTCGCCGCCGCGGCGGACCGGCGGCTCGCCGCCCCGATGGCCGGGTTCGTCGACCTCGCCGGCGTCCGGGAAGCCGTGGCGGACCTGACGGAGGCGTTCGCGCCGCTCGGCCGGGTCCAGCACACGGTCGCCGCCAAAGCCTGCGGTCTCGCGCCCCTGCTGCGGTTCCTCGGCGACCTCGGGATCGACGCCGAGGTGGCCAGCCCCGGCGAGACGGCGGTGGCGGAAGCCGCCGGCCTGCGCGGCCCGCGGCTGGTCCTCGACTCCCCCGCCAAGACCACCGGCGAGCTCGCGCACGCCCTCGCCGAGGGCACGGCGGTCAACGCCGACAACTTCCAGGAGCTCGCCCGGCTCGACGCGCTGGTCGGCGCGGCACCGCCGCGGTCGGTGCTGGGCGTGCGGGTGAACCCGCAGGTCGGCGCGGGCCGGATCGGCGACACCAGCACCGCGACCGCGGCGTCGAAGTTCGGGATCCCGGTGCGGGACCACGGAAATCGCGGGCTGCTGCTCGAGTCCTTCGCGTGCCGGCCGTGGCTGACCCGGCTGCACGTCCACGTCGGCTCGCAGGGCTGCCCGCCGGAGCTGATGGCCGAGGGCGTCGCCGTGGTGCACGAACTCGCCGAGCAGATCAACGCCGAAGCCGGGTACCGGCAGGTGACCAGCCTGGACCTCGGCGGCGGCCTGCCGGTCGACTTCACCTCCGACGAGCCCGCCCCGGCCTACGCGGACTACGTGGCGACGCTGCTGGCCCGCGTCCCCTCCCTGGCCGACGGCGGCTACTCGTTCGTCACCGAGTTCGGCCGGTCCCTGCTGGCGAAGAGCGGGTTCCTCGTCAGCGCGGTGGAGTACACGAAGGTCGCCGGCGGGCGGCACATCGCCGTGACGCACGCGGGCGCCCAGGTGGCGGCCCGCACGGTGCTCCAGCCGGAGCACTGGCCGCTGCGGATCGGCGCCTTCGACGCCGCCGGCGTCCCCAAGACCGGCCCCGCCGTGCCGCAGGACATCGCCGGTCCCCTGTGCTTCGCCGGTGACCTCCTCGCCCGCGAGCGGCCGCTGCCGCTGCTGGAGCCCGGCGACCTCGTCGTCGCCCACGACACCGGCGCGTACTACTTCGGCGCCCACTACGCCTACAACACGCTGCCGCGCCCGGCGGTGTACGGCTTCACCGTCTCGCCGCGCGGTGACGTGGAGTTCACGCCGATCCGCCGCGCCCAGACCCTGGCCGAGCTGGTCGCCGACGCCGGCGGCGAATTCCTCGGAGCGCTCCCGGCGGCGTGATCGACCGCGTTACGATCCCGGGCACGCCGAAGGGGGTTGTCATGGGGGCCAGCAGGGCGTTGCCGCGGTTCGCCGCGCGGCCGGTGGGGATCGTCGTCGCCGTCCAGGCCATCGTGCTGACGGCCCTGTCCGGCCGCTACGGCTTCCACCGCGACGAGCTGTACTTCGTCGCGGCGGGTCACCGCCCGGGCTGGGGGTACATCGACAACCCGCCGATCACGCCGTGGCTAGCCCGCGCGTCGACGGCGGTGTTCGGCGAGACCCCGGCGGGCCTGCGGGTGGTCGCGACCCTGCTGGGGATGGCGACCGTCGTGGTCGTCGCGCTGATCGCCCGCGAGTTCGGCGGCGGCCGCGGGGCGCAGCTGTTCACCGCGATCGCGACGGCGTTGTCGTCGTACGTGCTGGTCATGTCGCACATGCTGGCGACCAACTCCGCGGACGTCCTGCTGTGGTCGGTGCTCGCGCTGGCGGGCCTGCGGCTGCTGCGCACCGGCGACGGCCGGTGGTGGCTCGCCGTCGGCGCCGCGGCCGGGGTGGGCCTGGCGAACAAGTGGCTGGTGCTGCTCCTGCTGTCCGGGCTCGCCGTCGGCGTGGCCGTCGCCGGGCCGCGCGGGGTGCTGCGGACCTGGTGGTTCGCGGCCGGCGCCGGGATCGCCGTCGTCCTGGCCGCCCCGGTGGTGCTCTGGCAGGCGGCGCACGGCTGGCCGATGCTCACCGTGGCCGGCGGGATCAGCGCGGACGACGGGACCGAGAACCGCCTCCTGTTCGTGCCGATGCAGCTGGTGCTGCTTTCGCCGGTGCTGGTGCCGGTGTGGGTCGCCGGGCTCGTGCGGCCGTGGCGCGATCCCGGCCTGCGCTGGGCCCGTTCCCTGGCGATCGCCTACCCGGTGGTCTGCGCCGAACTGCTGGTCGTCGGCGGGAAGCCGTACTACTCGGTGCCGTTGCTGCTGCCGCTGGTGGCGCTCGGCGCGGAGCCGGCGTTGCGGCGATTCGGTCGCGCGGGGACGACGCGGCGGGCGCTGACGGGTGCGGCCGCCGCGGTGTGCGTGGTGGTGTCCGTCCTCATCGGACTCCCGGTGGTGCCGGCCGCGGCGTTGAACGGCCCCCTGCTGGCGATGAACAAGGAACCCGGCGAACAGGTCGGCTGGCCGGACTTCGCCGGCACGGTGGCGGGCGCCTGGGCCCGCATCCCGGCCACCGAACGCGACACCGCGGTGATCGTCACCGGCAACTACGGCGAAGCCGGGGCGCTGGAGCGGTACGGCCCCGAGCGCGGGCTGCCGCAGGCGTACTCGCCGCACATGACGTACGCGGACTGGGGACCACCGCCGGACCGGCTGGTCGGCCCGGTCCTGCTCGTCGGCCGGATCCGCCCGGGCTCACCCGCGTCCCGGCTGATCACGGCCTGCCGCGCGGTGGCGAAGCACCACAACGCCGAAGGCGTGGACAACGACGAGGAAGGGGTGGTGGTTTCGCTGTGCACGCTGACGCGGCCCTGGTCCGTGGCGTGGCCGCAGCTGCGGCAGTACTACTAGCGGTTCCGGGGCGCGGCTGATGCTGTCAAGAAGAACAAGACTGCACTTTCCGCGAATTCGCGGGCACGCTCTCCGGCATGCACGAACTCACCGCCGAGCAGGAACACCTGGACCTTCTCTACGCCCGCCTCGACGCGCTTCGGGCGGAGGCCGCCGCTGCGCTCGCCCGCGGCCACGCGACCGATGTGTGGCAAGCCGAGGTGGCGCGGCTGGCGGCGGTCGAGGACGGGTTGTGCTTCGGCCGGCTGGACCTGACCGGCGGCCGGCGTGTCCACATCGGACGGCTCGGGCTGTTCACCGGCGACGACGAACCCCTGCTGGTGGACTGGCGGGCGCCCGCCGCCCGGCCCTTCTACACCGCGACCGCCGCCGCGCCGGTCGAAGTCGTCCGCCGGCGGCGGATCACCACCCGGGGCCGGACCGTCGTCGCGCTCGACGACGAACTGCTCGATCCCGACGCGCCGGGCGACGGGCTGGTCGGCGAGGCCGCGCTGCTCGCCGCGGTGACGGCCGAGCGCACCGGGCGCATGCGGGACATCGTCACGACGCTGCAGGCCGAGCAGGACCGGATCGTCCGCGCCGACGCCCGAGGTGTCCTGGTCGTGCAGGGCGGGCCGGGCACCGGCAAGACCGCCGTCGCCCTGCACCGGGTCGCGTACCTGCTCTACACCCACGAACACCTGCGCACCCGGGGCGTGCTCGTCCTCGGCCCCAGCCGGGTGTTCCTCGGCTACATCGGCCAGGTGCTGCCCGGCCTCGGCGAGAACCGGGTGGTGACGGCGACCGTGCCCGACCTCGTGCCCGGCGTCGTCGTCACCCGGGTGGACACCGACGGCGAAGCCGCGCGCAAGGGCCGGGCGGACATGGCGGTTCGGCTGGCCGACCGGGTCCGCGCCACGGTGGCCGTGCCCGGGCACGCCGTGGACGTCGAGTTCGAGCAGCAGGTGCTGCGGCTGGATCCGGCGACGCTCCGCCGGGCCGTGCGGACGGCCCGGGAAACCGGCCTGCCGCACAACCAGGCCCGCCTCGTGTTCCACCGGGACGTCGTCGCCACGCTGACCGGGGAACTGGCCGGCCGGATGGAAGCGGTGGTCCTCACCGAAACCGGCGAGGCGCTCGACGGCGGCAGCGCGGACGGCCGCCTCGGCGAGGCCGAACTGCGGGCGCTGGCCGCCGCGGGCGTCGTGCTCGGCCCGGAGGACGACGACGGCCCGCGGACGCTGCTGGACGAGGTGGACTCCGAAGCGTTGCGGACGGCCCTGCTCGCCGACGCCGGCCTCCGCGACGTCCTCGACGGGCTGTGGCCGCCGCTGACCCCGGCGGACGTGGTCGAGGGGCCGTGGAGCGCCGCGGACATCCCGTTGCTGGACGAGGCCGCCGCGCTGGTCGGCGCGAGCGTGCCGGTGTTCGGGCACGTGGTGGTCGACGAGGCCCAGGAACTGTCCGAAATGGACTGGCGGATGCTGGTGCGCCGCTGCCCGTCCCGGTCGATGACCGTCGTCGGGGACCTGGCCCAGACCGGGAGCGCGGCCGGGGCCACGTCGTGGGAGCGGGTGCCGCGGCCGCACCGGATCGCGCAGCTGACCGTCGGCTACCGCACCCCGCGCGAGGTCATGGCGGCCGCGGCGGAGGTGCTGGCCGTCCACCACCCGGCGGTGCGGCCGCCGGCCTCGGTGCGGGCGAGTGGAGAGCCGCCGTGGCGGTGGGCCGCCGACGACGTCCCCCGGGCGCTCGCCGAACTCGCCGGCGAGCACACCGGGGGAAAGCTGGCCATCATCGCGCCGGCGGCCCGCGAGCTGGCGGCCGCCCTCTCGCTGCGGCGGCCGCCGGACCCGGTGGACGAAATCGTGCTGCTGACCCCGGCCGAGGCCAAGGGACTGGAGTTCGATTCGGTGGTGATCGCCGACCCCGCCGCCGTCCTCGCGGCCGGCCCGCACGGACCCAACGACCTCTACGTGGCGATGACGCGGGCCACCCGGTCGCTCGGGGTCGTCCATCCCGGGCCGGTCCCGCCGGAGCTGGCCTCGCTGGTGGAACGGCCGGTCAGCTCCAGGCGATCTTGAACACCCACGTGTAGCGGCCCGCCTCGCGCGCCGCGGCCGGGATGTCGATCACCAGCGAGCCGTTCTCCACCGTCCAGTGCAGGGCACCGCGGTAGCCGAGCATGGTCACCCGGTCACCGCGGCGGACCGGCACCGGCGCGTCCACCACCAGCCTGCTGCCCGGCGCGGTCAGCGAGTGCACGTAGAACGCTTCGTTCTGCTTGACCGTGAACCGCAGGTCGCCGAGCTGCGCCGTGCGTGACCAGTACGTCGAGCCGTGGATGGCTTCGCCGTTGACCTTCAGCCACGCGCCGGCGTCCCGCAGGTGCCGCTGCATGACGTCCGGGATCGTGCCGTCGAAGTCCGGGCCGATGTCGAGCAGGAAGTTGCCGTTCTTCGAGACGATGTCGACGAGCGTCCGGACGACCTCCGCGGTCATGTACTGATTGTCGGGGGTCGCGCGGTTGTAGCCGTAGGAGAACGGGTCCAGGCCGCGGCTCGCCTCCCACTTCGCCACCACGGTGTTCGGGTAGGTCGTGTACTCCGGCGTCGTGAAGTCGTGGTCCGGGATGCCGCCGCGGTCGTTGTAGGTGACGTCCTTGGGGCGCTTGCGGTTCTTCGCGCGGTTGAAGTACTCGGTGAGCACGGCCCGGCTGTCGTTGACGCCGCCGATGTCGAACCACAGGACGTCGGGGTCGAACTCCGAGACCAGCTCGAGGACCTGCGGCGCCTGGTAGTCGCGGACGAAGTCCTTGCCCGCGGTGTAGCCGGTGTAGGGCACCGGCGCGCCGGTGTAGGGGTTGCGCGGCGCGTGCCCCATCCACGGGTTGTCCGGGTTGAACCACTCCGGCAGGGAGAAGTACAGGCCGTTGCGCAGCTGCGGGGTGTACTTTCGCGACGCGGCGAACAACTCGGCGACGATGTTCCGCTTCGGGCCCAGCTTGACCGAGCTGCGGTCGCTGATCTTCGTGTCCCACAACGCGAAACCGTCGTGGTGCTTGGACGTCAGGACGTAGTACTCCGCGCCCGCGTCCGCGATCAGCTTCAGCCACGCACGCGGGTCGAACTTCGCCGCGGTGAACAGCGGGATGAAGTCGTCGTAGGTGAAGTTTTCGCCGTACTCCTCCCGGTGGTAGGCGTAGGTCGCGCCGTTCGGGTCCTGCTGGTTCTGCCAGTACCACTCCGCGTACTGCTGCCCCACCGGCGCCCACGCGGGTACGGCGTAGACGCCCCAGTGGATGAAGATGCCGAACTTGGCGTCGTCGAACCAGTAGGGCGCGCGGTGCGTCGAGAGCGAAGCATCGGTCGCGCGGAAATCCGGGACGCCGAGGGTGATCGGCACCCGCCGGGTGGCGAGGGTGCCGCGCCCGGCCGTGACGCGGATCTGGCCGTTCGTGGTGGTCCCGGGCGGCACGGACGCGTTCGGGGCGAGGCCGAGCCGGACCGTCGCCTGCTCCCCCGGCGCCAGCGCGCGGAGGGCCGCGGGCACGGTTGTCCGGCCGCCGGGGACGTCTACGGTGACGCTCACCCGGTCGCCCGCGCCGAGCCACACGGTTCCGGCGTTGACGATCGTCGCCTCGGCGGCCTGCGGCCCGCCGTCGGTCAGCAGGTTCGCCGTCGAGCGGCCGTCGAGGACCAGCGCCGAGCGGCCCACGGCCACCGGCTGGAGGGTGAGCGCGAAGACGTGCAGGCTGGACACGTTCGGTGCCGGGTTCGCCGTCGTGGGCAGGGTCAGCGCGACGGCTTCGCGCGCCGGGTCGATCCAGACCTGGCCGGTGGCCAGGGAAACCGGGTTGTCGTCGACGACACCGCCGGGCGCGTAGCGGAACGGTGAGACGAGCGCACCGCTTCCGGTGTACCAGTCGGGACCGGACAGCGAGCCGGTGCTCGTGCTGCCGTCGGCGTAGTGCACGCTCGCCGGGCCACCGGCCGGGCCGTAGCTGGCGGCGACCAGGAAGTACGCGACGAAGTAGCGGCCCTTCGGCAGGTCGATGCGCTGGCCGGTGGCGGCGATGTTGTTCTTCGCGCCGGCGGCCGCGGACCCGAGCGCGAACGGGACGCCGCCGGCGGTGACGGTCTGCCCGGCGGGGACGTGCTCGGCCGGGAAGGTGTAGCCGGAGCCGTCGAAGTCGCCGCCGGTCGCCGAGGCACTGTCGATGCCGTCGTTGGTGAACCAGGGTTCGAGGGCGACCGGCACGGGCGGCGGGGGCGGGACGATCGGCGTGTCGGCGCGGTCGGCTTCGGCGTCCACCGGCACGGCGGCGCCGGCGGGGGTCAGGCCGGCCGCGGTGAGCGCGGCGGCACCACCGAGGGCGATACCGACCGATCGGCGTGAACCGCGCTCGTGTGCACCGCGTATCCCTAGGTGACGAGCTGCAGCACTCGCACCGGAAACCGCCGCACCGAAAGGCCAGCCGATGTCCACCCACCCGAACGCGCTGAGCCGCCGCGCGATCGCCATGCTCAAGGCGGTCGCCGACGGCCGTGCCGAGCTCCGCTGCAGCTGTGAACCCGACCTCCGCGTCGACGGCTTGCCGTGCTGCGACCAGAACACCGCCCACGACCTCGCCCACGCCGGACTGGTCAGAGCCACGCGCCTCGTCGCGCCGGGCCAGTGGGCGCCCGCCGAACTGACCGACGCCGGTCACCGCGCCCTCGGCGGATTCCCCGCCGCCGCGGCCTGAGCCGCCCGCGGACGAAGAATTGTCGGGCCGGCGCTGAACCGCAGCGGGCCGGCGGCCGTGCTTGGGGTGAGGGCGTCTCGCACACGCCCTCCGGGG
Organism: Amycolatopsis sp. CA-128772; assembly: GCF_002904295.1. GTDB lineage: Bacteria > Actinomycetota > Actinomycetes > Mycobacteriales > Pseudonocardiaceae > Amycolatopsis. The sequence continues at coordinate 156,700 of NZ_PPHG01000022.1, read as the reverse complement.
TCACCACGACGCAACGATCCGGGCCAGCCTCCGCCCGATCGGGACCGGGTAACCCCGGCGAGCGGCCGTCGCGGCAACGGCCACCTCGCGCGGGCCCGTCCGGCATCCCCAGAATCCCGGACGGGCCCGCCCCAGCCCCGGCTGTCCCGGATCTTGTCCCGCACTCTCACCTGATCAGCGGTCGCCGCCCCGCGCACCGGCACGCGACGGTGAAGGACATGCGACGTTTCGTGGCCGTGAGCGCGGCCGTCCTGGCGGGCATCGGACTCCTCACCACGTCCGGCAGCGCGAATCCGGAAAGCGCTCTCCCCCTCCGCACGCAACAGGCAGTCGGCGGCTGGGTCGGCACCTGGGCCGCGGCACCCGCGGCCGCCGTCCCGAACACGCCGGACGGCTACCCGGGCTACTCGATCCGCAACGTCGTGCACACCAGCGCCGGCGGCGGCCGCGCCCGCGTCCACCTGTCGAACGCCTTCGGCGCCACGCCGGTGACTTTCGGGCATGTCACCGTCGCGGTCCAGGGCACCGGGCCGGACGCCGTGCCGGGCACCCTGCGGTCGCTGGCCTTCGGCGGTGCCCCGGGCGTCGTCGTCCCCGCCGGTGCCGAGGCGCTGAGCGATCCGGTGAACCTGCGGATCCCCGCCGACGCGAACCTGCTCGTGACGACGTACGTGCCGGCGAAGTCCGGGCCGGTGACCTTCCACCCGGCCGCGGCCCAGACGTCGTACTTCACCCGCACCGGCGACTTCGCCGCCAGCGAGTCCGGCGCGCCCTACACCGAGCAGACGTCGGTGTGGCACTACGTCTCCGGCGTCGACGTCCAGGGCGGAGCGGAAGCTTCGATCGTGACGCTCGGCGACTCGATCACCGACGGCGTCGGCTCGGCCTCCGGCGCCAACCACCGCTGGCCGGACTACCTCGCCGACCGGCTGCACGGCCGCTTCGGCGTGCTCAACGCCGGTATCAGCGCCAACCGGTTGCTGCTCGACGTGCCCGGCTCCGGCGCCGGCCAGAACGCGCTGTCCCGCTTCGACCGCGACGTGCTGAGCGTCGGCGGCGTGCGGACGCTCATCGTGCTGCAGGGCATCAACGACATCCAGCAGGACCCGCACCAGACCGACCCGGACGCGATCACCTCGGCGTACCGCCAGCTCGTGGCGCAGGCCCACGCGCGCGGCATCCGGGTCCTCGGCGGCACGCTGACGCCGTTCAAGGGCTGGCGCGTCTACGACGACACCCTCGAAGCCACCCGCCAGGCGGTGAACGGTTTCATCCGCACCGGCGGGGTCTTCGACGGCGTCGTCGACTTCGACGCGGCGGTCCGCGACCCGGCCGACCCGCTCCGGATGCTGCCGGCCTACGACTCCGGCGACCACCTCCACCCGGGCGACGCCGGCTACGAGCGGATGGCCGCCGCCGTCCGGCTCGACCGGCTCTGATCCCGCGGGATGAACAGCACCGCCACCAGGCTCAGCACCGCCACCGCCACCAGGTAGAGCGACACCGAAAGCGAAGTGCCGGTGGCGGTCTGCAGCGCCGTCGCGATCAACGGCGCGAAGCCACCGCCCAGCACCGCGCCCACGGCGTAGGAGAACGACGCGCCGCTGTAGCGGTAGCGCGGCTCGAACAGCTCCGCGAACAACGCCGACTGCGGCCCGTAGGTGGCGCCGAGGCCGATGTTGAGCACGACCACCGCCACGATCAGCCACCCCGTCGCCTTCGTGTCGACGAGCAGGAAGAACGGGATCGGCCAGAGCACCAGGAGCACGGATCCGGCCAGGTACACCGGTTTCCGGCCCACCCGGTCCGACCACGCCGCCGAGACGAGGATGCTCACCAGCCACGTCACGCTGCCGATGATCACGACGACCAGCAGCGTGGTGCGGTTGATCTTGAGCACCGAAGTGCCGTAGGACAGCAGGTAGGCCAGGAAGATGTAGCCGATCGCGGTGTTGGCGATGAAGCTGCCGGACGCCACCAGCAACGCCCGCGGCCGCTCGCGCAGCACCTCGACCATCGGGCGGCTGCTGCGCGTCTCCGCGTCGCGCAGCTTCGCGAACACCGGGCTCTCTTCGATCCGCAGCCGGATCACCAGGCCGACGGCGACGAGCACGATGCTCGCCAGGAACGGCACCCGCCACCCCCAGGACGCGAACTGCGCGTCGGTCAGCGCGCGGCCGAGGACGAAGAACATCAGCTGCGCCAGGATCAACCCCGCCGGGACGCCGATCTGCGAGAACGCGCCGTACCGGCCGCGGCGGCCCTCGGGTGCGTGCTCGACCGCCATCAGCGCGGCGCCGCCCCATTCGCCGCCCGCGCTCAGGCCCTGCAGCAACCGCAGGACCAGCAGCAGGATGGGCGCCCAGACGCCGATCGCGGAGTACGTCGGCAGCAGCCCGACGCCGACGGTGGCCACGCCCATCAGCAGCAGCGACAGCACCAGCATCGCCTTGCGGCCGACGCGGTCGCCGAAGTGTCCCCAGAGGATGCCGCCGACCGGGCGGGCCAGGAACCCGACCCCCAGGGTCGCGAAGGCGGCGAGGGTGCCGGAGGCGGGCGACAGCGTCGTGAAGAACACCTTGTTGAACACCAGTGCCGTCGCCGTGCTGTAGATGAAGTAGTCGTACCACTCGATGGTGGTCCCCACCGCGCTCGCCACGGCGACCCGCCGCAAGGGCCGGGCCGCGACCGCGGGGCCGCTCACGAACCGGCTAGTGCGGCTGCCGGGACCAGGTCGTCCACGAGCAGGTCCATCAGCAGCCCGTCGTGCCAGCTGCCGTCCGGGCCGCGCTCGTAGGACCGCATCGTGCCGACCGGCCGGAAGCCGAGCGACCGGTAGAGCCGGATCGCCGCCTCGTTGCCGGCCGCCGGGTCGATCACCAGCCGGTGGTGGCCCCGCACCGTGAACAGGTGCTCGGCCAGCGTGCGGATGGCGTCCGAGCCGAGGCCGCGGCCCTGGAACCCGGGGTCGACCGCGATGTCGATCCCGGCGTGCCGGTACTGCGGATCGGCCTCCTCGAAGGCGAGTTCGATGCCGATCACGGTGTTCGGCACGTCATCGAGCTCGATGGCGTAGGTCGTGGTGCCTTCGTCGGGGTCCAGCAGGTAGGACACCTGGGCGGCCACCGGCTCCTCGGCGTCGGCCCACCAGCGGGCGACTTCGGGGTGCGACAGGATCTCCTCGAACCGGGCGGCGTCCGGGGCGGCGGCAGGCCGCAGCCGGACACGGCTTCCGGTGATCAGGCCGGTCATCGGCCCAGTGTCACCCGCCCGGGCGCCCGCTGTCGAGACCCCGAAAGGACTGCTCAGGGTCGTGACGCGGGCGCCGGGCGCCTCAGTCGAGGGTCATCGGGCTGCCCGGCTGGATCGGGGGCAGCTGCGGCGGGTCGAAGTCGCCCCGTTCCAGCCGCGCCCAGTCGGCCGGCGTGGGGTCCGGGTAGTACCGCTGCCAGGCGTCGTCGCCGGGCCAGTTGCCGGTACGCGCCGCGTTGCGGGCTTCGTGCAGCTCGAAGGCGTCGGCGTCGGACAGCGGGCGGGTCGTCACGTGCCCGGTACTGCCTACCGTGGCGCCCCCGTCCGGCGTGGCCGCGCCCGGCCGCGGGTTGTACCGCATCCCTTCGCCGCCGGCGTGGACGTCGTTCACCATCCGGTGGTAAGAGTCGTCGGCCATGTCCATCCGGTTCCGGATCACCGGATCGGCGTGGTTGCCCTGGAAGCCCGGCTGGTGCGCGTACCCGAGCTGGTTGAGCTGGACGGCGGTGTTGGGGTCGTTGTTCTCGATCGCGGCCCGCTGGTCACGCCGGTAGGTCGGCGCGTTCCAGCCCGAATCGTGCGTGGCGTGGCTGGTGCCGGTACCCGGGTGGTTGCGGTGGGCGCCGTGTTCCTCGTAGTACGCCCACGCGTTGTTCTCGAGGTCCCGGCCGTCCTTGCGGGGCACCTTGCCGGGGGCGCCGTTGTCGTTCAGCACGTCGAAGCCCGCGGTGTGCTCGGACTGGTGGGTCTTGTTGCCGTCGATCTTGGAACCGAACTTGTCCTCGAGCCGCTTGCGCTCGAAGTCCTTGTCGCCGTAGGAGCCTTCCGGGTACTTGTGCGCCCGGCGCTTGCCCTTGTCGGGGGCCGAGTTCGGCTTGCTGTACGGGTGGAAGCGGTCCGGCTTCTTGCCGCCGCCACCGCCGCCCGAGCCCGACGCGGCGCACGGGGTCACCTTGGCCAGGCCGAGCGGGTCGATCGACGCCGTCGGGTTGCCGACGTAGGCCAGCGAGTCCGGATCCGGGGCCAGCCCGAGCGGGTCGTGCGAGACGAACCGCCCGGTCTCCGGGTCGTAGTAGCGGTGCAGGTTGTAGTGCAGCCCGGTTTCCGCGTCGTGGTACTGCCCGGGGAACCGCAGCGGCGTGCCCGCGTGACCGCCCGCGGAGACCATGGCGCCCCACAGGGCCGTGTGCTGGTGCCCGGCCAGCGCGCCGGTTTCGTCCAGCAGTTCCGCGGGCGAGCCGACGAGGTCGGTCAGCACGGCGTGGAACCGGTCGGTGCCGTCGCCGAGCACGCGTTCGGTCTGCGCGAGCGGGCGTTCGGCGTCCGGCGCCCAGTCCCAGACGGTGGCCACGAGCGGCCCGCCGGGAACGCCGTGGACCTGTTCGGCGAGCAGGGTGCCGTCCCAGGAGAACTCGACCTGCTCGGCGACGGCGCCGGCCGCGTCCAGCCGCTGCTTGGCGATCCGGCGGCCCACGGCGTCGTACCGGTACTGCCAGACCACGCCCTCGGGGGTGCGGACGGCGGTGAGCCGGTTTTCCGCGCTCCAGCGGTACTCCCAGCGCCGGCCGCCGCGCTCCCGCGACACGACGCGGCCTTCGGCGTCGTGGGTGTAGCGGGTCGCGCCGGCCGCGGTGAGCAGCGTGCCCTGGTAACTGCGCGGGCCGCTCGCCTCCGGCGCGCCCGGCCAGTCGGCCGCGGTGATCGCGCCCGCCGTGTCGTAGCCGTAGCTCTCCTGCCAGCGGGCGCCGCGGACGGCCAGCACCCGGCCGCCCGCACCGACCTCGAGGCTGCGGGGACCGGAGATCAGGTCGGTGACCGTGGCCAGGTACCCGTCGGGCAGGTAGCCGTATTCGCGGCGCTGCACGGTGGCTTCGCCGCGCCGCACGGTCTGGACCGCGAGCTGGCCGGCCGGGGTCCACGCCTGGTGGAGCTCGGCGGCCACGCCGTACCGGGTGACCAGCCGGCGCGCGGTCTCGTGGCCGGCGGCGTCGTAGCCGAACTGCAGCGTGCGCCCGCCGGTGGCCAGGGACGTGGCGCGGCCGCGGGCGTCGTAGGCGAACACCGCTTCCGCGCCGGTCGGGGTGCGCCGGCGGGTGCGGCGGCCGAGCGCGTCGTAGGCCGACAACACGGCCCGGCCGTTCACCGACTCGCTGACCACGCGGCCCAGCGCGTCGTAGGCGAACCGGAGCTCACTGTGCGCGTTGCGGGCCAGGACGACGCGGTCGGCCGGGTCGTAGGCGAATTCGGCGACCTCGTCGCCGCTGCGGCGCCGGATCACCCGCCCGAGGGCGTCCCGCTCGAGCGCGATCGTCTGCCCCGCGCCGTTGCCGCGCAGGACCAGCCGGCCCGCGGCGTCGTAGGCGTAGTCCAGGGACCGGCCGTTGTAGTCGACCTCGCGGACGAGCCGGCCCGCCGGGTCGTACTCGTAGCGCCAGACCAGCCCGGCCTCGTTGGTGACCGACGTCAGCCGCAGCTCGGTGTCGTAGCCGTAGCGCAGGACGCCGCCGTCCGGGCGCTCCTCGCTGACCGGCAGGTCGAACTGGGCGTAGGCGATCCGGCTGACGCCGCCGCGCGGGTCGGTCCGCTCGTCGGTGTGGCCCACCGCCGTCGAACCGAAGCGGTGCACGGCGCCGTCCGGGTCCACCTGCTCGACCAGGTCGCCGGCCGCGTTGTGGACGGTGCGCGTCGTCGCGCCGGTGGGGTCGGTGACGCTCGCGAGCCGGCCGAGGGAGTCGTAGGTGTACCGGGTCACCGCACCGTCCGGCGCGGTGATCGCGACCGGCAGCCCGGCCGCGTTCGCCTCGAACCGGGTGACCCCGCCGAGGGCGTCGGTCACCGTGGCCATCGTGCCGGTGGTCTCGTCGTAGGTGTAGCTCGTCGCGGCCCCGGTCGGGTCGATGTCGCGGACCAGGCGGCCGCGCTCGTCGTGCTCGTAGCGCCAGACGGCGCCGTCGGGCCCGGTGACCGAGGCGGGGCGGCCGCCCTCGTCGTACTCGGTGACCATCCGGGTGCCGTCGGCGCGGACCACGGTGGTCACGTTGCCCGCCCCGTCGCGCTCCCAGCGGGTGACGTGCCCGAGCTCGTCGGTGCGCGCGATCTCCCGGCCGAAGCGGTCCAGTTCGGTGCTGGTGGTGCCGCCGAGCGCGTCGGTCCGGCCGATCACCCGCAGCCGCTCGTCGAGGCGGTAGCGGGTGACGGCACCGAGCGAGTCGGTGACCGTGGTCAGCCCGGGCTCGTAGGACAGGGAGGCGTCGAGGTAGCCCTCGGCGCCCCGGGCCTGCACGCACCGGCCCTCGGAGTCGTAGGAGTAGCCGTACCAGCGGCCGTTGACGTCCTCCCAGCGGACGATCCGGCCGTCGGCGTCGTAGGTGAACCGTTGCGGGGTCCCGGCCGCGTCGGTGACCTCGACCAGCCGCCGTCGCTCGTCGTAGCGGTATTCGGCCAGCGGCACGGGTTCTCCCGCCACGCGCACGGCGGTGATCAGCCCGGCGGCCGAGTCGAGCTCGAGGCGGTACCCGCCGGAGTGCTCGATCCCCACGGGCACGCCGTCGCGGTGCCGGATGACGACCCGGTTGCCGGCGCCGTCGACGAGCGCGCGCAGCGGCAGGGTGGTCTCCCCCGGCTTGGCGGCGAAGTAGCGCATCCGGTCGTGCTGCGGGGCGCCGACGACGAAGCCGTGGCGCACCCGGCGCAGCGCCAGGTACGGGCCCTGCTCGGGCAGCACCGGCTCGATGCCGCGGGGCACCGGGTAGCGCAGGATCGTCCCGTCGGCCAGTGCGAGGTGCAGGCCGTCCGGCTCCACCTCGATCCGTTCGTCCACTGTGGACGTCCACGTGGGACCGAAGCTGCGGCCCGCGCGGTAGCTGGACAGGTGCGTCCGGCCGAACTCCAGCGGCAGCGCACCGGGCAGCTCGAGGTCCGTCTGTTCCAGCAGCACGGCGCCGGTGGCGACGTCGATCGGGTCGCCGCACAGTGACCGGTTCGCGGCGGGGGTCGTGTGCTCGTCCGGTTTCGGGTTGCTGTCCTTGAGCTTCGGCGGGGTGTCCGGTCCCTTGCCCGCCCCGGACGCCTTGGTGCCACCGTCCGGGCCCTTGGACGCCGGGGGCGGCGTCGGGTCCGGGGCCTTCGGGGTCTCGTCCGGCCCCTTGGAGGTGGGCGGCGGGTCCGTCTTCGGCGGCGTGTCCGGGCCGCCCTTGGCCCCGGAGGGCGTGGTGTTGCCGTCGCCGTGCGCGCCCGACGGGGTCGTGTTGCCGTCGCCGCCCTTCGGCGGCGGGTCGGTCTTCGGCGGGGGTGCGTCCGGACCGCCCTTGCCCTTGGGGCCGCCGATGTCCTTCGGGCCGCTCTTGATGTCGGCGTGCTTCGGCGGCGGCGCGGCCTTGCCCGGCTTGATGTTCTTCAGCGCCTTCGCCGCGTCCGCGAACAGGTCACCCGCCCGCTTGAGCAGCGGGATCAGCGCCTTCAACGCCGTCACCAGCCGCTTCACCAGATCGGCGATCTTCGACGCGGTCTTCGCCACCGCGTTGATCACCTGCGGCACCACCCACGTCAACCCGATGCCGAGGGTGAACACGACCTGCAGCGCCCAGCTGATCAGGTGCCCGACCAGCTCGGCGATGATGTCCCGCACCAGCGCCCGGACGGCGGCGACGACTTCACCGGCGGTCTTGACCCCGCTGGAAGCGCCTTCACAGCCCTTCTGCGCGGTCTCCAGCAGCGTCACCGTGTCCTGCGCCCGCTGCCGGTAGGTGTCCGCCGCGTTCCCGGTCCAGGAGGCGGTGTCGGCCTTGACCATCCCGGTCAGGTCCTCGCCGACGCTGCCCAGCTCGGTGGCGACGTTCTTCCACGTCTCCGACTGCGCGGCGATCTCGTCGGCGTTGCCGGTCAGCCCGTTGAGCGCTTCCTTCAACGGCCCGACGTGCTCGATCAGCCAGCCCACGCCCGCGGCCAGGATCGCCCCGAACGGGTCCATCGCCATCGACAGCGCGTCCAGGGCCGTCCCGACCGCACCAAGGGCCACCGACGCCCAGTCGCCACTTTCGATGGCCGACTTCAGGTCGTTCGCCGACTCCAGCAGCGAAACACCCGAATACGCCTTCGTGGAATCCTTGGTCTCGGCGACCAATGGGTTCACCACGGATTGTTGTCCTCATCGTCGGAGTGGGTACGTCGCCGCGGCGGCGCCTGAGGGGTGCCGGGGGCGGGCGGGGACGCCGCGCCACCCGCCGGGGCCGGCGGCACCGGAGCCGGCGGCACGGGCGGCTGCTCGTCCGGTTCGTCCGGGTCCGGGAACCGGCCGCGCAGGTTGTCGAGCAGCACGCTGCGGGTTTCGCGGTCCTCGTCGCCGAGCTGCTCGGCCATCACCCCGGCGACACGCTCGGCGATGCCGGCCTGCGCCCGGCGCATCGTCGTCAGGATCTGCCGCGACAGCTCTTCGAGCGGGAACGACTTGACCTTGTTCGAGAACGTCAGGTCGGTGACGGTGCCGTCCGCGCCGACGGTGACGCTGACCGCGCCGTCGGCACTGGTCGCGGTGAGCCGCAGCCGTTCGGTCTGCTCCTGGGCCGCCTGGTACCGCTGCGCCTTCGCCGCGAACCCGGCCGCCCAGTCGTCCATCCGGCGGATGGTCTCGTCGGGGTCCCGGATCAGGTCCCCCAGGCCGTTCGGGCCGGTCATGCGTTCGTCCTCGCTTCCACCGCGCGCGGCGACGACGCCGCGAGCTGACGTTCGAACGGCTGCGCGTTGCCCTCTTCGCCCTCGCGATAGGACTGCGCGGCCGTCCTGACGTTGTCGGCGAGGCCGCGCACGCCTTCGCCCGACGCCGTCAGTGCTTCCTTCGCCTGCTCGTTCGTCGGCCGGATGATCGGCGGGAGGAACGCGCACAGCAGCCCGTAGGCGTGGTCGGACATCGCCGTGTCGGCCGCTTGCGAAGCCGTGTTGAGCCGTTCCACCAGGCTCTCGACGTGACTCGCGTGCGCGACCAAGTCGTCCGGTTCGACCTCGAAGCCGGCGGCCGTCATGCGCTCACTTCCAATCCTGGTTCTTCCAGTCGCCGATCACCGGCGGCGCCACGACCTGCTCTCCGGCGAAGAAGTTCGGGTCGTCGCTTTCGAGGTAGTCGGCCGACTTGTGTTCCTTGTCGTCGTCCTTCTTGCCACCGCGGGCGCCGGCGCCCATGCCGCCCATGCCCGGGGACCCGGCCGCACCGGCCGCGCCCCGGCCCGACGTCGCGTTGCGCGCCGCCGCCGCTTCGGCTTCCGCGGCCGCGCCGGAGGCGGCACCACCGCTGAGGTTGCCTGCGCCCGTGCCGCGCACGCCGCCACCGGCACCACCACCGGCGGCACCACCACCGGCGGCACCGCCACCGCCGGCACCACCGCCGCCGATCCCGCCGAGGGACCCGCCTCCGGCACCGCCGCCACCGCCGATGCCGCCGAGGCGGCTGGCGATGCTCTCGCCGTTGATCCCGCCGAGGCGCCCGATGGTCGGCATCTTGCCGGTCCCGGTGCCGCCGCCCGGGATGCCGCCGGGGCCGGTGCCGGTGGGCAGGCCGGTGAGCGGGTCGATGCCGGGCGGGGTGAAGCCGGGGATCGGGGAGCCGCCGCGGACGGTGCCGCCGCCCCCGCCGGAGACGTCCGGGATGTTCGGGATCGACGGCGGGGTGAACCCGCTGCCGCCGCTGCCCCCGCCGCCCGGGATGCCGGAGGGCGTGAAGCCCGACGACGTCGTCGAGTCGTCGAAGTGCGGCAGCGACGAGCCGGGGATGCCGGCGCCGCTGAAGTTGCCGCCACCGGGCCCGCCCGGTGCGTCGAAGTTCGGCGGCGTGAAGCCCGCGCCGCCGGCGCCGCCCGCACCGCTGCCGCCGCCGGGGATGTCGCTGCCCGGGATGTCACTGCCCGGAATGCCACTGCCCGAGAAGCCGGAGCCGCCACCGGAGCCACCGCCGGGAATGCCGCTGCCACTGCCGCCGGCGCCCGGGATGCCGCTGCCGGAGAACCCGGAGCCGCCGGTGCCCGAGCCGTCGCCGGGGATGCCCGCGCCGTTCGCGCCCGTGCCGTTCAGGGCGGCCGCGTTCGCGTCGACCGGGGTCTGCGGGGTGACGCCGTCCATCGCGGTCCGCGCCAGCAGCGGCTGCGCGTCGGTGCCCGCCCCGGCGCCGCCGCCGGCGGCCACGCCCTGCCTCATCGCGGTGGCCGTCGGCAGCTTCGGCGGGGCCGGGAAGCGCGGGGTGGCGACGGCGCTGCCGATGGTCTCGTCGTACTGGGTCATGATCTGCGCGGCGTGTTCCCGCGCGGCCTGCTGCGCCCGGTAGGTCTGCATGGCCTCGCCCGCGGCGGCCGCGTACTGCACCGGGTCGGTCATCGACATCAGCCGCTGGTTGGTCGACTGCAGGTCGAACTGCACCGGCGGGTTCGCGGCCATCTGCCGCTGGGTCTCGTTGAGCGCCTGGGAGTGGATCTCCTGCTGCCGGCCGGCGAGGGTGGCGCCCTGCGCGGTCGCGCCCAGCCACTTGCCGACGCCGGCGAGGTGTTCGCGGACGGCGTCACCGGCGCCGCCCTGCCAGTTGCTGGTGCTGGCGTTGATCGCGTCGGCGAGGGTCTTCTGGTGGGTGCCGAGGTCGTTGCCGACGCGCACCCATTCCTCCGAAGTTTCCGCGACGGTCGCCGGGTTGGCGTCCAGCGTGATGGCTTCGTTCATCTGTTCGTGGCTGGCGTTGTTCCACAGGGTGCGCGGTGCCCCGCCGTTCTCACGCATGGTGAGGCCCTCGTCGAGGCCGTGCTTGGCGTCGTCGAGGTGCTGCTGGTAGAGCTCCTGGATCTTCTTGTCGCGCAGCACCGGGTCGACGACCGGGCCGAGCCAGCCGCGCCGGATCTCGTCGTCGACCTGCCGGGTGGCCATCTCGCGGATCTCGTCGCCGGAGGGCGACTTGTCCGTGGTCAGCGGCCCGACGTAGTACTTCGACGACGAATCGGCGGTCACGTCGTAGAGCGGACTGCGCGGGTCGTAGTCCGGGGACGACGGGTCCGAGACGGACTCGGCGGTGGGTGCCACGGTCTCCCTCAGCTCTGGTCGGCGGTCGGGAGCGAGGTCAACGTCTTCTGCGTCGTCTCTTCCCGCGTCTTGTAGTTCTGTTTCGCCAGCTTGATGGCCTCGATGTAGGTCGGGAACTCCTGCCGCGCGGCCTGCAGCTGGGTGACGAGGCCGTGCTCGTCGGCGGCGGTGCTGACCATGTGCGCGGAGACCCACTGCCCGGTGGCGGTCCGGCTCATGGCCGGGGCGTCGTGCAGCCGCTGCAGCGCGGCCCACCGCGCTTCGAGTGACTCGAGCACGCCTTCGAGCGCCTCGATCAGCTGGTTGCCGGTGGTGTCGTCGATGGCGAAGCCACCGGTCTGGGCGAGCCGCTTCAGCTGCGCCCCGGCCAGCCCGACCCGCAGCGCGGCCACGGCCTTCGTCTCGGGGGTCGTGGCGGCTTGCAGCTGCATGGTGGCCTGGACAGCCTGGACCGTCGCCGCGGTCTCTTCCGTCGTCATCTGGTCCTCCCCGATCAGTAGACAGCCGCGATCGCGTCGCGGATGGCCCGCGCGAGATCGGCCCGCCCGGCCGGCACGTATTCGGCGGTCAGCTCGCCGGACTCCCCGGTCCGGGTGTGCACGAGGTAGCGGCCATCGGCGGTGTCGAGCCAGCTCAGCGGCTCACCGGCCAGCCGTTCCCCCCGCCGCCCCTGCGCGGTGACGGCGATGTGCCCACCCCCGAGCCGCGGTTCGGCCAGCACCCGTTCGAGCACGGCGACATCGGAGGACTTCGGAGCCGGCGGCCGCCGCCCGGGCCGCACGACGGCCTTGACCTCGATCATCCCGAAGGCATCGGTCTCTTCTTCGTCGAATTCGGCCTCGGCGATCCGCTTGGCGGTCATGGCCGAGACCTCCCGCCCGGCGGCCCGGTGCACGACGTGCCGCCCGGTGGTGGCGGCCGGAGCCGGCGGCAGCACCCCGGTGACGACCTCGACGAGATCTTCGTCCGCGAAGAGGGAGAAGAGCAGGTCATCGGTATCGGGCGCCTGGGTGATCCCGAGCGCCTGGGCCCCATCGGTGACGACGAGAACGGCCACATCGGCCCCCAGCCCGTCGATCCCGCTGACGGCCACCGAAACCCGAGGCTCGGCCAGCAGCTCGAAGGCGGCCCGCACCCCGGGGTGAAGTTCCCCGGACACGGAGAGCCGCCGCTCTTCAAGGGCGTCGTAGACCTGCCGCGCCACCCGCACGAACCGCACGGGATCACTGGGCAGGTTGCCGGCCCGAAGGGGATAACGCTGCACATCGCCCCCGGTCGCCCGGCCGACAACGAGGGCTTCGAAGACCTCGAGGACGAACTCGAACCGCTCCGCCATTTCCCCTCGCCGGATCCTTTTCGTCAAGCCTTCAAGCAAGTTGCCTCACGAACAGTATCAGTGCACGAGCAGACCGCGCCGAGACCGCCACCCGGATGCCCGAAAGACCACGATCTCGGGGACCGGTTGGGCAAAGGGGTTGTCGCTCGGATGGGTGGTGGGGGAGGTGCCGGGGTGGGGCTCTCTGCAGGGGTGCTGGTGCGAGGTGATTCCCGGGGCTGCTGGGGCTCTTGCTGCGGTTGCGGGGCTGGCGGGTCGGCGCGGCGGCGAGCGGGGTTCACCGCCGGCGGCCTCTGTGGTTGCGGGGCTGGCGGGTTCAGCGCGGCCGCCGAACGGTTCGCCGCCGGCGGCCTTTGCGGTCGCGGGGCCGGTGGGTCCGCGCAGCGGCGAGCGAGGTTCGCCGCCTGCGGCCTTTGCCGCGATCGCGATGGCGGCCGAGCTGGGTTCACCGCCTGCAACCTCTGCTGCGGTTGCGGGGAGCTGATGGGTTCGGCACGGCGGCGGAGTCGGTGGCCTGCATGGGCTGCGGGGAGGCGCTGGTGTCCGGGGTGCGGTCGAGCGGATTTCGCCACCCGCGGTCATCGGTGCGCTTGCGAGGCGACGTGTGGCAGCCAGCGCTGGCGCCCGAAGGTGATTTCGCGATCGAGAAGATGGCGAGCGGGCGCGGGTTTGGGTCCTTAGCCGTAAGACTGGGCCTATCCCGTATTCGATTGTTCAAGCCGCAAACGGCAACGGTTGATGCGCCAAGGTTTTCGGTGTTCGTCCAAGAACGGGGGTGGCAGGAATCCGGGGTGACCGTCGAGGGCGATGCGGACCTCCCACCCGGTGAGATGCTCGAGAAGCCGCTCGGCAGTGCGGTAGCCGGACAAGTCCAAAACCCCGCGGTGGTCGATCTCGACCCACAGGGCGCCGAGTTCGGCTTCGGCGGACCGGATATCCGCGAGCAGCTCGCCGGTACGGTTGACCAGAGCCACCGCCTCAAAGGAATGGGAGCTGCCGACCACAAACACAACACAACCACAGGGCGCGCCGATTCCCCAAACAACGGCGAAGCCGTATCCGTAAAACAGAGCCAACCATCTAGGACAACACCGGTCCTAGATCCAAGCCAAGCTGACCCCCGTGCACCCCTTCCGCATAGACATCCCCCAGCAAGACCTCGACGACCTGAACAACCGCCTCACCAACACCCGCTGGCCAGGCGAACTCCCCGACGCCGCCTGGAACTACGGCGTCAACCAGACCTACCTGCAAGACCTGGTAACTCACTGGCAACAAAACTTCAACTGGCGCGAACATGAAGCGCACCTGAACGAACTCCCCCAGTTCACCACCACCATAGACAACCAGCGAATCCACTTCCTCCACATCCGCTCCCCCGAACCGGACGCCACCCCCTGATCATCACCCACGGCTGGCCCAGCACGGTCGCCGACTTCCGAGACGTCCTCGGCCCCCTCACCAACCCCCGCGCCCACGGTGGCGACCCGGGCGACGCCTTCCACGTCGTCGCGCCGTCCGTGCCCGGGTTCGGCTTCTCCGGCCCCACCACCGAACCCGGCTGGAACACGCGCCGGACCGCCCGGGCCTGGGCCGAACTGATGCGACGGCTCGGCTACGAACGCTACGGCGCCCAGGGCGGCGACTTCGGCAGCATCGTCTCCCCCGAGCTCGGCCGCGTCGCCCCGGAAGCGGTCATCGGCGTGCACGTCAACGCCGTTGCGAACGCCGGTGTCCCCACCGCGCCCGGCGACGAAGACCGGCTGTCCGAAGAGGACCGGAAGCGAGCGGCGGAGAACAAAACCTGGTGGTACACCCACTCCGGCTACGCCACACAGATGGCCCCCCGCCCGCAGACCCTCGCCTACGCGCTCAACGACTCCCCCGCCGGGCAGCTCGCGTGGAACCTCGAATGGTTCGTCGGCTGGGACCCCACCGCCACCGACCAGACCCCCGTGGACCGGGACGCCATCCTGACGAACGTCACCATCTTCTGGCTCACCGGCACCGCCGGCTCGGCCGCGCGCCTCTACCTCGAAGCCGGCCAGGACGGGTGGGGGAACGGCCGCCGCCCTCCGGTGTTCCGACCGCCGTCGTGAACTTCCGGGGTGACCACGCCCTCCGCGGGCTGGCCGAGCTGTCGAACACCGTCACGCGCTGGTCGGAGTACGACACCGGTGGGCACTTCGCGTCGCTGCAGGCGCCGGACGTGCTCGTCCGCGACATCCGGGAGTTCTTCCGCGACCTCTAGGCCCGGCGGCGGCGCTTGTCGACCGCGCCGTCGAGCAGCGGCCGCAACTCCGTGACCACCGTGTCGAGCGGGGCGACGTCCTGGTGCGCCCGCGCCAGGACGATCGCGCCCTCCAGGGCGCTGAGCATCAGGACGGCCAAGGAAGCAGTGCGGGCCGGGGGCACGCCCAGCTGCTCGAGGGTGGCGGCGACCGGGCGCTGCCAGCCGTCGAACGCCTTGCCGACCGCTTCGCGCAGGCCGTCGCTGGTCGCGGCCGTGTCGGCGACCGTCGCGACCAGCGGGCAGCCCGCATCGAAACCGTCGCGGGTGAATTCGTCCGTCCACTGGGCCGCCATCGCCGCGAACAGGTTTCCCGGCGTGGGGTCCTCGAGCTTGGCCGCGAAGCGTGCCACGCGCCGGGCGGCGTAGTCGCCCGCCCAGGTGACCGCTTCGGCGATCAGCTGGTCCTTACCGCCCGGGAAGTAGTGCTGCAGGGAGCCCCGGGGCGCTTCGGCGTGGGCGACCACGTCCCGCATGCCGGTCGCCCCGACCCCGTGGATCCGCACCAGCTGCGCGGCGCTGAGCACCATCCGCTCGCGCGGCGTCCTCGTCATCGGCTGCCTCCTTCATGACGTCCGTCATGGTAGCCCATCCGGACTCCGGCACGACCAGTGCGAAGTCCCGTTCGCCGCGCTCGTAGGACGGGACCGGCCGGAAGCCCTGGCCCAGCAGCAGCGCCTCGGCGCCGGTGTTGCCGGCCTGCACGGTGGCGCGCACGGTCCAGCCCCGCCAGCGCCCGGACGCCCACAGCCACCGGCTCAGCGCGCCGGCGACCCCCTGCCGCTGCCACGCGTCGGCGACGAGGATCCCGGCCTCCGCCTCCCCCGGCGTCTCCGAAACGAAGTTGAGCAGCCCCACCGGAACGCCGCCGCGCACGGCGAGCAGCGCGACACCGTGCGGTGGTCCGGCGAGCAGGAACCGCTGGTAGCGCTGGAAAACGTCGGCCGGCCGGGCGGGGCCGCCCATCAGGAACCGGCGCCGGAGGCTGCCCGGCGAGCAGGCCGCGACCAGGGACGCGACACCTGCGCGATCCGCGGCCTCTATGACGGTGGTCATAGAGCCATGAGAGCACACGACGGCGCCGAGCACACTATGACCGCCGTCATAGACCACCGTGGCGGTTCGCCCCGCGAGGACGCGGGTACGTTGCCGTGGCCGCGCTCCCCCACCGCGAAAGGCGCCCCCGATGCAGCTCTACGCCGAACGGCCGATCCGCCGCACCGCCCAGCTCGTCAGCGATCTTCTCGCCGTGCTGCTCGTCGTCCTGGCGGTGTGGCTGGGGACCTCGGTGTACGACCAGGTCATGAAGCTGCGAGCGCCCGGCGACGGGCTGGTCGACGCCGGCACCGGCCTGCGCGGCACCTTCGACTCGGCCGCGAACTCCGCCGACCGGATCCCGCTCGTCGGAGACGCACTGGCCCAAGCCCTGCACGGCGGTTCGGACGTCGGCACCAAGCTCACGGACGCGGGTCACTGGCAGATCGAGGCGGTCGAGAACCTGGCGTGGTGGCTGGCGGCGATCATCATCGCGCTGCCGGTGCTGACGCTCGTGGTGACGTGGCTGCCGCTGCGCTGGCACTTCACGCGCCGGGCCACCGCGGCCGCGCAGCTGCGGGCCCTCGGCGACGAAGGGCTGGACCTGCTCGCGCTGCGGGCACTGGCCACGCAGCCGCTGCGCCGGCTGGCGTCGGCGGGCGAGGTCGCGACCGGCTGGCGCGAGCGCGACCGGGACGTCATCGAGAAGCTGGCGGGCCACGAGCTGGCCCGCCACGGCCTCGCTCCCTGAGCCGGAGGCCCCCCGCCGGCGCTCAGGACACCGGCGGGGAGACCTCCGCACTCCGCCGGCTCAGCCGACGGAGGGGCCCATCCCGAGGGACTGCGGCGTGCTTGCGTCGGGCGAGGGCTGGTGCAGGCCCTCGTCCAAGGGCCCGAACTCGGTCATCAGCGCCGGACTGCCACCCCACGGGGTCTGTTCCTCGGCGATCAGCGAGTTCGTCGTGAGCAGCAGCCCCGCCACCGAAGCCCCGTTCTGGACGGCGGACCGGCACACCCGCAGCGGATCCACCACCCCGAGGGCGACCATGTCGCCGTACCGGTCGTGCAGGGCGTCGAAGCCCTCGTCGTCGCCGAGTTCGCGGGTGCGCGCGACGATCTCGTGCGCCGGGTGACCCGCGTTGTGCGCGATGAGGAACGCCGGTTCGGCCAGGGCCCGCCGGACGATCTCGACACCGATCGCCTGGTCGCCGGAAAGGCCCAGGTTCTCCAGCGCTTTCTCGGCGTGCAGCAGCGCCGCGCCCCCGCCGGCCACGATGCCCTCGGCCATCGCCGCCCGGGTCGCCGACAGGGCGTCCTCGACCCGGTGCTGCAGTTCCTTGAGCTCGGCCGGCGTGGCCGCACCGACGCGGACGACCGCGACCTTGCCGGTCAGGGCGCCGATCCGTTCGGTCAGGACGTCTTCGTCGACGCCGAACTGCGCGCGCTCCAGCTCCGCGCGCAGCTGCCCCACCCGGAAATCGACCCCGGCGGAAGAACCGGCGCCGCCGACGATGGTCGTGCGGTTCTCGGTGACGCGGACCTGCTTGGCGCGGCCGAGGTGGTCCAGGGTCATCGTCTCCATGGTGAACCCGGACTGCCGCGAAAGCACCGCACCGCCGACGATGGCGGCCAGGTCCTCCAGCTTGTGCAGCCGCCGGTCACCGAACCCCGGCGCCCGGACGGCCACCGATTGGAACGTGCCGTTCAGGTGGTTGTGCACCAGCATGGACAGCGCCGTGCCCTCGACCGTCTCGCCGATGACCACCAGGGGCCGCGGTACCCGCATCACCCTGTCCAGCAACGGCATCAGCTGCTGCACCTTGGTGATCTTCTCCGCGCACATCAGGATGTACGGGTCGTCGAGCACCGCTTCGAGGCGGCCCGGGTCGGTGACGAGGTACGGCGAGAGGTAGCCGTTGTCGAACTCGAACCCCTCGACGAACTCGACGCTCATCCCGATCGACGGCGACTCCTCGACCGTCACCACGCCGCCGTCGCCGACGGTGTGCAGGGCCTTGGCGATGACCGCGCCGACGGCGTCGTCGTCGTTGGCCGAGATCGCCGCGACCCGCGCGTAGTCCTGTTCGGACACCACCGGGTGGGCCTGCCTCTCCAGGTGCGCCAACAGCAGCCCGACCGCGTGGTCGATGCCGCGCTTGACCAGCACCGGGTTGCCGCCCGCCGAAATGGCCCGCATGCCTTCGCGCACGATCGCCTGGGCGAGCACGGTCGCCGTGGTGGTGCCGTCGCCGACGACGTCGTTGGTCTTGATCGCCGCTTCCTTGACCAGCTGCGCGCCCATGTTCTCGAACTGGTTCTTCAGGTGGATCTCGCGCGCGATGGTGACGCCGTCGTTGGTGACCACCGGCGAGCCGGTGATCTTCTCGATGATCACGTTGCGGCCCTTGGGGCCCAGGGTCGACTTGACCGCTTCGGCCAGCTTGTCGACGCCCGCCAGCAGCAGGTCGCGGGCGTCCGAGCCGAACCGCAGTTCCTTCGCCATGACTGCTCCTAGGGGGTGAGGATGGCCCGGCCGCGCACGCGCCCGGCGTCGAGGTCGGCCAGTGCGTCGAGCGCCGCGTCCAGGGGGTACTTCTTCGTGTGCAGGGTGACTTTCCCGGCTTGGGCCAGCACCATCAGCTCGGCCAGGTCGTTGTAGGTGCCCACGAGGTTGCCGATGACGTTGCGCTCGGTGGAGATGATGTCGATCGTCGGGATTTCGATGTTCGAGCCGTAGCCGATGACGAAGTGCGACCCGGCGCGCCGGGTCATCGCGAAGGCGTCCTGCTGGGCGCCCTGCTCGGCGACGAAGTCGAGGACGACCTCGGCGCCGTTGCCGCCGGTCAGGTCGAGGACGGCCTCGACCTGCTTGCCGTCGGCCGGCACGGTCTCGTCGGCCCCCAGCGTCGATGCCAGTTCGAGGGCGTCGGCGTTGCGGTCGACCACGATCACGCGGGCCGCCGTCAGCGCGCGCAACGACTGGATGCCGATGTGCCCGAGGCCGCCGGCGCCGTTGACGACGCAGGTCGTACCCGGGTACAGCTGCGGCACGGACTTGCGGACCGCGTGGTAGGCGGTGATCCCGGCGTCGGCCAGCGCGGCGACGTCTTCCGGCTGGGTCGACGGATCGAGCTTGATGCACGCCCGCGCCGACGTCAGCAGGTACTCGGCCATCCCGCCGTCGGTGTTGATGCCGGGAAACGTCCCGTTGGGGCAGTGCATGTCGTCGCCCGCGCGGCAGGCGTGGCAGAGCCCGCACGTCGGCGTCGGGTGCAGGATGACCGTGTCGCCGACCTCGACGTTCGTCACCGCCGGGCCGACCTCGTGCACCCAGCCCGCGTTCTCGTGGCCGATCGTGTACGGCAGTTCGACCCCGGACTTCCCGGCCCACTGTTCCTCGATGATGTGCAGGTCGGTGCGGCAGACGCCGGCGCCGCCGATCTTGACCACGACGTCGAAGGGCCCGGTGGCGCGCGGCTCCGGGACGTCTTCGATCACCGGGAGCTGGTGGTACTTCTGCAGCCGCACGGCCTTCATCCCGTGCCCTCCTCTTCTGCGTCGAGCGAGTACCGCGCGCGCAGCATGCCGCGGCAGACGCCCGAATTGGCCTCCATGCTCGTGCGGGTCAGCCGGGCGAAGGCCAGGTGGCGCTTCGCGTCGGCCGGAGCCGTCCCGGTCGCCGGGTCGAGCAGCAGCGGGTCGCCGTCCTCGGCGGGCAGGCCCAGCTCGCGGCGGCGGGCACGCAGCCGGTCCAGGTCGGCGCTCGGCGGGACGTCGCCGAGGGTCAGCGACCGCGGGTCCCGGCCGAGGGACCGGCACACGCGGTCGGTGCCGGCCAGCACGGCCTTGCGGACGAAGTCGTGCCGCAGCGTGTCGAGCTCGTCGGCGGCCTCGCCGTCGAACGACGCGACGAACCCCTGCCGCGCGGCCACCCCGCGGTTGATGACGTCGGACGCGAAGTGGTCGTCGAGGCGGATGTCGAGCCCGGTCAGGCCCGGCACGCCGGCCACGGCGTCGTAGGCGTCCGCGACCATCAGGAACGCGAAGTTGGGTGCGCAGAAGTACGTCGGCAGCCGCAGCCGGACGACGGCGTGGCCCGCGTCGCTCACCTCGCAGCGGGCCACGAACCCGAGGTCGGTGAGGGGTTCGTCCAGTTCGGGGTCCCGGACGGTGCCCAGCGCCGCCCACACGGCGGCGCGGGCGCCGGTCACCACGGCGGTCATGAGTTCGGCACGCCGACGGGCTCGACGTTCTCCGGATTCGCCAGCTGCAGTTCCGAAGGGACGTCGATGTCGTAGAGGCGGGCCGCGTTCAGGCCGAGGATCTTCTTCTTCTGGTCGACGGTCAGCGGCGGGAAGTCCGACAGCTCGTCGTCGCCGGGCATGTTCCAGTCGACGAAGCCTTCGACCTGCCACTTCGGTTCCCAGATCGCGTAGTCCGCGCCGAAGATGAGCTTGTCTTCGCCGAGCCAGAACAACAGCTCGCCCATGACCTTGGCGAAGAACTTGGGGCGGGCGTGCATCAGGCCGCCGACCACGACGGCCAGTCCCGCGTAGACGTTCCGCTCCTGGGTGGCCATGAAGCAGAAGTCCTCGATGCGCGGCAGGCCGACGTGCTCGACGATGAAGTTGAGGCCCTGGAAGTTCGTCGCCGCGTGGTCCACATCGGACACGTCGAAGGCGTCCTTGTCCAGGGGCCAGATCGTCGGTCCCTTGTGGATGTGGACGTTCTTGACGCCCAGTTCCTCGCACTTCTCCAGGTAGCGCGCGGCTTCCGGGTCTTTCAGGCTCCAGCCGCGGGAGTCCCCGCGCCATTCGGCCGTGTACAGCTTGACGCCCTTGCAGCCGTAGCGCTTGACGCGCTCCTCGAACGCTTTCATCCCCTCGTCGCCTTCACGCGGGTCGAAGGTGGTGTTGACGAGGAACTTTCCGGGGTGCTTGTCGGCCAGCGCCCCGTCGGCCTCGGTCGTGTTGAACCCGTTCTTGTACCACTGCCGCAGGTTGGTCGGCTGGAAGATGGCCGTGTCGACGTGCCCGACCTCGAACAGGTCGTGCATCATCAGCTCCTCGGAGTACTTCCGGAACCGGTCGAGCGGCCAGTGCGTCTCCTTCGGGCCGAGTCCCTGGTAGGCGTGGAAGCACTCGATCCAGCCCTTGGCGTATTCCTCCTGCCCCTCGACCCAGTTCTCCGGGCTCGCGTCCCAGAAGTGGGTGTGGGCGTCCACCACGAAATACTTTTCGCCGTCTTTTTCGTACATGGTTGACCCTCCTGAGCGGGATCGAGTGCTGGTACCTAGCGAATGGGCTTGAGGTCGAAGTCGAGGTACTCGGCCGCGTCTTCGGGGTTGGCGAACATGATCGTGCGGTCGTCTTCGTGGATCATCCGGCCGTAGTGGGTGGACATGCTCTCCTCGAACTCGGCGGCGGTGAACCAGCCTTCTTCCTCGCCGGCGGCCTCGTCGACCTCGGCGTAGACCAGGTCCGTCCGGCCCTTCGCGTCGACGCGGATCATCGACGGCAACGGCGTCACGGTCACGTTGTCCTTGGTGGCCATGACTTCCGCGATGATCGCGCCGACCTGGTTGTTCATCAGGGTGAAGCCGCACATGTTCGACGCGGTGTTGTCGGCCTTGAACGGGCTTTCCGCGGTCTTGAAGACAGTCACTGGCCCAGCTCCTCGGGTGCCTTGAGGCCCAGTTCGGACAGGATGCCGGCGAACCGGCTCTTCACGCGGTCGAGGCCGTCCTCGAACCGGATCGGCTTGGCGTCGGGCTGCGACCACAGCGGCTGCAGCGCGCGGGCGGCGGCGATGCTCTTCGGCACCCAGTCCTCGAGCCACTTCTGCAGCAGCGCCTTGTTGTGGTCGGCGAACTCCTTGTCGTTGATGAGAAGGTGGAACAGCGGTTTCGTGTAGCGGAGGTCGCGTTCGGAGAAGTCGAACTCCTCGGCGCCGATCAGCGTCGGGGTGACGAAGTCGCCGTTCGCGGGCGCGGCCTGCTGGACGAGGTTGCTGCGGAACAGCTCGCCGACCAGCGGCTCGAAGACGACGTTGGCGGCGAAGATCGCCTCGCCCCAGTCCCAGATCCCGGTCAGCTGCTCGGCGGTCTCCCGCACGCCCTGCCAGGCCGGGTCTTCGTTCCAAGTGGACAGGTGCGCGGTGCCGTCGAAGCCCTCGATCTCCTCGGTGAGGGTCAGGTTGTACAGCGCCAGGTCCTGCGCCGCGCGGATGCGGTGCATGCTGTTCACCGAAATCACGTTGTTGTGCATGTTCGTCGGGGCGCGGCGGTTGGCGTTGGCGAACAGGTACAGGCCCAGGCCGTGGTCGACGTGCATCCAGGCGCCGACGTGCTTGGCGACGAAGTCGACCCAGTTGCGGTTCCACTGCTCGAACGCCTTGGCCTGGCGGGCGGCGTCGATGTTCTGGTTCAGCTGGCGGACGACGTTCGCGTTGTAGCGGTAGAGCGTGAGTTCCCACTCCTCGTTGGGGTCGCGGAACTCGTGCCAGCCGTGCGCGGGCCAGTCGTAGCCCTTGCCGCCGGACCCTGGTCCGCGTTCGGGCAGGGGCCGGTCGGAGCCCCACGCCTTCAGCGCCGTCCATTCCAGGGGGTATCCGCCCTTGCCGTCGGCGAAGGCGTAGAGCCAGCCCTGGGACAGGTAGTGCCGCGGGTCGGGCTGGACCTCGACGGTGACGTCCTCGTAGTGGCTCTGCTTGCGCTTGGCCGGGGTGAAGTAGTTGTACTGGCGGGCCGTGGAGTCCGGGAAGACCTTCGCCCCCGCCTCGGCGTCGGTGAACGCCGGCTTGGGCACGCTGCGTTCGGAGGTGGCTGTCATGGGTTCCTTACCCTTCGCCCGTGGTGGTGAACTTGTCGTGGAAGACGCGCTTGCCGTCGACGCCGAGGGCGGGCAGCAGCTCCAGCGCGGCCTCGACCATCGGCGGCGGCCCGCAGACGTAGGCGTCGGCGCCGGTCAGATCGAGCCCGGTGCGGCGCAGGACGTCGGTGACGAAGCCGGTTTCGCCCGTCCAGTCGGCGTCGCCCGGCTCGGAAAGCGCGGGCACGTAACGGAAGTCCGGCAGCTTCTCTTCCAGCGCCCGCAGTTCGTCCTCGAAGCAGAGGTCGCGGCGGCGGCGGGCGCCGTAGTAGAAGGTCGCCTTCCGGTCGATCCCGCGCTCGGCCATCGACCGCAGCAGGGCCAGGATCGGCGCCATCCCGGCCCCGCCGCCGACGAACACGAGGTCCGCGCCCGGGTTGTCCCGGAGGGTGAACACCCCGAACGGGCCGGTCACCCGGAGCCGGTCGCCGGCCGCGACTCGCTCGGCCAGGAACCGGGAGAACAGCCCGTCGGGGTAGATCTTGATGACGAACTCCAGCAGCCCGCCGCGCGCCGAGGTGTTGGCCATCGAGAACGACCGGGTCTCCTCGGTGCCCGGGACCGCGAAGTCCAGGTACTGGCCCGGGAAGAACTTGAGGTCGCCGGCCAGCCGGACGACGAGGTGCCGGAGGTCGTGCGTGACGGGGTCGTTGGCGACGACCTCGACGTCGGCCTCCTGGATCGGCAGGCCGGACTGGATCATCTCCTCGTCGTAGTTGAGCAGCTCGATCGTCAGGTCTTCGTACGCGTGGGCCCGGCACAGCAGCGTGAAGCCTTCCTCCTTTTCGTAGTCGGGAAGCGCGAAGGTCGAGTACCGGTCGTGTTCGACGTCGTCGCCGTCGAGGAGGAACGACTTGCAGGCCGCGCACTGCCCTTCCTTGCAGCCGTGCATGAGCATGACGCCCTGCTCGGCGGCGGCACGCAGGATCGTCTGGTCCTCGGCGACGTCGATTTCGATCCCGACCGGCTCGAACCGGACGCGGTGCTTCTCCGCTGTCATGCCGGGCCGCCCGTCAGGCCTGCGGTGCCGGACGCCCGGCCGGGCCCTGGCGGTTGTAGTCGGCCACGAACGCGGCGCGCTGCTCGGGCGTCATCCGGTTGAGCAGCACGTTCGGCGACTGCACCTCGGGCATCCGGCGCAGGTGGTCGAGCGTCCACATCTTCTTCGGGTCCAGGTCCAGGTGCGGCTGGGCGACCATGGTCTTGCCGTCGTCGCGCACGAAACCCATGTCGGAGACGACGTCGGCCCAGTTCCAGCCGTGGTAGAGCGTCTCCCACTCGCGGGCGCCGACCAGCTGGCCCATGTTGGGCGTGTTGCGGCCCTGGTAGGTGGGCCGGAACGCCTCGGCGTCGGTCCAGCGGCAGGTCTCCGAGCAGTACGTCCGGTGCTGGCCGTCGACCTCGTCGACCACCATGTCCTCACGGATCAGGCACGGCACCATGCAGGTCCAGCAGCGGTGCGGGTACACGTAGCCGACGTCCTCGGCGACGATCGGGTGGTGCCCGTTCGGCGTCGCGAGGCGGTTGTAGTTCTCCCACCACTTGCCGTACTTGTCGTACCAGCCCGGGTACTTGTACTCGAACCATTCGAAGTCTTCGTCGGTCATCGGGTCGATCCGCCAGTAGTTGGCGAGCCACCCGGTGGCGAAGAACTGCGCGACTTCGTGGACGTACCCCTTGTTCCAGATCCGGTTCCACGCCTCTTCGATGAGGTCGTGCGGGATGATCAGCCCGTACTTCTCGAGCGGGACCAAGTACGAACGGTAGTAGTCGTCGTAGATCCAGCGGCGCCACATTTCCGCGTAGCTCTCGCGGTCCTTGCGGCGGTCCTTCGTGCCGTATTCGATGAATGTGCCGATCGCGGCGTCGACGACGGCGTGGTTGTTCCACCACGCGTAGCGGAGGTCGCGTTCGAGCAGCTGGTGGTTGCTCTCGTCGGACAGCGCCATCAGCAGCGTCGCGTAGCCGTTGCTGATGTGGCGGGATTCGTCGGACTGCACCGAGTGGAAAACCGTGGGCAGCAGGTAGTCGCCGTTCGCGGCGGCCTCGGCCGGCATGGCGACGAACAGCGTGTTCGTGAACGCCGTTTCGGCGACGATCGTCAGGTAGATGCTCGCCGCGGTGATGGCGTCCCCGGTGATGAAGCCTTCGGCGAACTGGCGGCCGATGGTGCCGCAGTAGTCGTTCTGGAAGTTGCGCAGGCTCGAGTTGAAGCCCGCCGGGTCGATGTAGTTCTGCATGTACAGGCGCTTGAGGTTCTGCTGGATCGTCGAGTGCCGGACCTCGTCGATCATCTGGATCGCCTGGCCGTTGTGCAGTTCCGGGTTCGGGACCGTGCGGAACAGCAGCGGCATCGCCCGCGCGGCGGAGATTTCCGGCAGCGGGATGATCGACAGGAACAGCTTCTGCCACTCCAGCCAGCGTTCCTGGACCTGGCGGAACATGTTGCCGCGGATCGCGCCGTCCTCGGCGCCGTAAACCCGGTGGTCCTTTTCCTCCTGCATCGGGAAGTACGAGCGGAGGACCTGCTTCAGCGGGTCCTTCTTCTTCGCCTTCCGGAACGTGTAGTCGGTGCCGTAGTGCGAGACCGGGGTGTGGTACGCCGGTTCCCACGACAGTTCCTGGATCTTCTGGTGGGCTTTCGCCACACTTTGGCGGCTCATGGATCAACTCCTTATTCGCGGCTCGCCGGCCCGGCGTCGACCATTAAGCGCCGCCCGCGGGGCGGGCGCGGGTCTCAATCTGAGACAGGACCGCGGCCGGCGGGGCGGTCGAGCAGCCGCGCGCGCAGGGCGGTCAGCTCGTCGTGGATCCCGGCTCGCACCCGCGCGTCCCCTTCGGCGGCCGGGACGATCCCGAACGCGCGCAGCAGCGCGGCGGCGGGCTCGCCGGGGTCGCCCGCGGCGCCCAGCGTCGGGTGCAGGTCCTGCTCCGCCAGGTGGGTGAAGACCAGGTTGACGATCGTCCAGGGGTTGTACGTCTCGGCGGCCATGGGTCCATCGCACCGCCGCCGCGGGCACGGGAGCGTCTCAATTTGAGACACCGCCGCCGCCACCGCGCGCTTACGCTGGACGGGCGTCACTACGGGAGGTCACGTGGACGAGATCGCGCCCGGCACCCTGCTCGCCGACGACGCGCTCGCCCGCACCCGGGTGCGCTTCCTGACCGCCGAAGCGGTCCCCGCGGGCACGGTCCGGCCGACGATCCTGTCCTCGTGGCGGCGGTCGCGGGAGTTCCAGGTCGAGGCCGACCGGATCGACCCGCTCTACCTCGGCGACCAGAACCTCGACATCCCGCTCATGCGCGGCGCCGAGCCGGTGCTGCACAAGCTGGGCGAGCAGTTCGAGGGCCAGCCGATCAGCCTGATCCTCACCGACGCCAGCGGCGTCGTGCTCACCCAGCAGACCGGCGACGCCGACCTGGCCCGGCACCTGGAGCGCGTCGAACTGGTGCCGGGATTCAGCTACGGCGAGCAGTCGGTCGGCACGAACGGCATCGGGACCGCGCTGGAGGACGGCCGCCCGACGACGGTGTTCGGGCACGAGCACTACGCCGAGCACCTGGAGAACCTGGCGTGCGCCGGCGTCCCGATCCACCACCCCATCTCGGGCAAGAAGGTCGGCGCCGTCGACCTCACCTGCTGGTACCAGGATGCGGGCGGGCTGCTCGTCGCGCTGGCGCGGTCCACGGCCGAGCAGATCCGCCAGGCCCTGCTGCGGCACAGCGACCTGCGGGAAATGATGCTGTTCCAGGCGTACCTGCAGACCTGCCGGCGGTGGACGGGCATCGTGCTGGCGTTCAACGAGGACATCGTGATGATGAACGACCGGGCCCGGCAGCTGCTCGACCCGGCCGACCAGTCGGTGCTGCTCGGCCACGCCACCGAGGCGCTGGCCGAGGGACGGCGGGCCCCGGCGACGCTGGCGTTGTCGAGCGGGCTGCGGGTGCGCGTGTTCTGCCGCCGCGTCGCGGGCCGGCGCGAATCGGAGACCGCGGGCGGCGTGCTGTCGGTGAAGCTGATCGAGGCCGAGGAGACCCTGGCGGTCCCGACGCCGATGCTGCCGATGTACCTGCCGGGCGTCGTCGGATCGGCGCCGCTGTGGCTGCGCTGCGGGCACGAGCTCGACTCCGGTCACCAGCGCGGCGAGTGGGTCGCGCTGGAAGGCGAGCCCGGGACCGGCAAGCTGACCCTGGCGAAGGGCCTCCACCAGCGTCACCACCCGGCGGCCCGGCTGCTGACCGTCGACGCGGCGCTCGGCGAGGACTGGGACGCGCTGCGGCGCGAGCACGCCGAGGCCCCGATCCGCACGCTGGTGATCCGGCACGTCGAGCGGCTGGCCGCGCCGGCCGCCAACGCGCTGGCGCTGGTCCTGCGGCAGCTGCGCGAGGCCCCGGACGCGCCGTGGGTGGTCGGCACGCTCGTGCCGGAAGCCGAAACCGAACCGGCGCTGGCCGAGCTGCTGAAGTCGTTCCCGCGGACGGTCCGGGTGCCGCCGCTGCGCCACCACGTCGAAGACCTCGCGGAGCTCGTCCCGCTGGTGCTGAGCAAGCTCGGCTACGGCGGCCGGCTGACGTGTTCGGCCGCGGCGCTGCACCTGCTGATGCGGGCGGAGTGGCCGGGCAACACCGGCCAGCTCCACCAGGTGCTGCGCAAGGTGGCCCAGCGCCGCCGCGCGGGCACCATCCGCCCGGGCGACCTCCCGGCGGAGTTCCACGCGGTGACCCGCCGGCCGCTCAACCGCTTCGAGTCGATCGAGCGGGACGCCATCGTGCGGTGCCTGGAGGACGCGGACGGCAACAAGGTCCGCGCGGCCAAACTGCTGGGCATCTCCCGGGCGACGATCTACCGCAAGATCCACGAGTACGGCATCGTCCCCCCGGCCCGGTAGCCGCCCGCATCCCCGGCGGGCGGCTACCCTCCCTCCCCCGCGCCGGCGTCACTTCGCCGGCGGGTTCACCGCCGCGGCGACGTCGGCGATCGTCTTCGCGTCGACCAGGCCGGTGTCCTCGAGGACCGTCATGTGGTCGAGGACCGTCTGGTTCGCCTGCGTCGCGTGCCGGCGGATGACGTCGTTCTGCGTGCCCGCGCGGACTTCGGCGATGGTCGCGAAGATCTTGCCGTGCGACGCGCGGAGCAGGTTCGCGAACAGCTTGTCGAACTCCAGGCCCTGGGCGTTGGTCAGCTGGCGGACCCAGCCCTGCTGTTCGGCGCTGGCCTGGTCCGGCAGCGTCACGCCGAGCATCTTCGCGTCCTCGCGGACGAGCTGGTCCAGGTGCGAGTGCCCGTCCAGCAGGTGCAGGCCGGCGCGCTTCACGGCCTCGCTGCTGGCGTGGGTCTGGGCGAGGTCGCCGGCGGGGATCTCCCAGAGCCCCGCCTGGCGGACCTTGACCAGGAACGTCTTGTCGAGCTCGGTGACCGGGCCGGCGCCGGCCACGTTGTCCGCGGCCCCGGCCTGGGCGGCCGAGCCCATCTGCATGCCGGCCATGTCCGGGTCGTGCGCCGGGACCTGCGCCTGCGTCGAGCCGGGCGCGGTCTGGGCGCTGGCGTTCAGCACCATCACCGAGCCCACGCCGATCACGGCGAGCGTGGCCACGACGACCAGCGCGGTCCGGGCCTTGGCGCGGCCCGTCATGCCACGGTGATCCGGCATGGTTCCTCCTTCTGACGACAGTTCAGATACGCGGTACACGGATGCCGTCGCGCGGAGGTTCAGCGGAATCCGGGGAACTTTTCTTGTGTACCAACAAATTCAACGCTCGAACGCGCTCTTGCCGACGAAAAAAGGAGAGACGGCCGACCCGGCCGGACACCGCCGGCGAGCGCCGGGGATGTCCATCTTGACCGATGCTCTTGTGATTGGCAAGTATTGCCCCATGCAATCCCTCGAAGACGCGGCCCCGGGCGCCGACCCGGACGTGGCCGCCCTCGACGGCCTCACCGTGGTCCTGGTCGGGATCGCCTGGGAGTGCGCGCACGCGGCCCCACCCGAGGTGTCGTTCCCGCAGACGCGGCTGCTGCTCGTCCTCGACCGCCTCGGCCGGGTCCCGAGCTCGCAGCTGGCGGCGGCGATGGGTGTCAACGCGTCCTCGGTGACGCGGCTGGCCGACCGCCTGGAGGCCCTCGGTCACGTGGCCCGCGGCCGCAGCCCGGGCAACCGCAGCGTCGTCACGCTGGAGGTGACCGAAGCCGGGCAGGAGATCGTCCGGCGGCTGCTCGGCCGGCGGCACGCCGCCCTGGGTTCGTTGCTGGACAAGCTGCCGCCGGCGCAGCGGAAGGCCGCGGCCACCGCGGCCCGGCGGCTGGTGCACGCGGCGGCCACCATCCCGGCGCTCGGCCCGGCGCCGCTGTGAGTGCCATCCTGGACGGCATGCCGACCCGCTGGACGTGCCCGCGCTGCGACCGCGAGTTCGCGCGCACCGGCCAGGGGCACACGTGCGTGCCGGGCTGCACGGTCGAGGAGACCTTCGCCGGCAAGGCACCGTGGCAGCGCTCGGTCTACGACGCGGTCCTCGCGCACCTGCGCACCCTCGGCGACGTCCACGAGGACGCGGTCAAGGTCGGGGTGTTCCTCAAGCGCGACCGGAAGCTGGCCGAGCTGCGCCCGCGCTCGCGGGACGTGCTGGTGTACCTGTGGCTGCCGCGCCCGGTGGAAACGGCCCGCATCGCCCCGGCGAGCTGGGCGAGCGGGCCGCGGGTCGGGCACAGGCTGAGCCTGCGGGCGGTGTCCGATGTGGACGGCGAAGTCCGCGGCTGGCTGACCGCGGCCTTCGCCGTCTCCTGACGTCAGGACCCGGTGGGGCCCGTCCAGCCGTCGGGCACGTGGCCGATGCGGACCCGCTGCGGGTGGTCGCCGACCGGCACCGAAACGAGCTTCCGGCCGGTCGCGAAATCGATCGCGGTGACCTGGTCGGCGCCGGCCTCGGAGATCACGCAGGCGGTGCCGTCACCGCTCACCGTGGCCCAGTACGGCTTCACCGCGGGCACCAGCGTGCCCTGCTGCAGGGAGGCGCGGTCGACCACCGTCGCGTAGTCGTCCATCGTCCCGGCGATGCAGAGCTTGGTGCCGGCCGGGTTCATCGACATGCCGTGGTGGCGGGAATCGTTGACGAAGGTCTTGCGGTCGTCACTGGTGGCCGGGTTCTTCGGCAGCTCCTTGACCCGGGTGATCTTGTCGGTGGCGACGTCGTACTCCGCGAAACCGTTGAAGAACGACACCTGGAAGTACAGCTTCGACTCGTCCGGGGTGAACGCGACCGGGCGCACGGCGTCCGAAAGGTCGCTGCGGCCGAACGCGTCCAGCCGCTGGCGCATGTCGATCACCTTGACCTGGCGGAAGGTCGCGGCGTCGACCACGGTGATGTGCCGGTCCCCCTTGGTGAAGTCCCAGCCCGGGTCGTCGAGATCGGTGTTGACCTCGCCGATCGACATGTTCCACAGGTAGCGGCCGCCGTCGGTGAACACGTTTTCGTGCGGCTTGTCGCCGGTCGCGAACGAGCCGACCTGCTGCCCGGTCACGATGTCCAGCACGTGCACGGTGTTCGCCGTCGACGCGGAAACGGCGACGCGGCGCCCGTCCGGCGACACGGCCATGTGGTCGGAGCGGAAGCCGGAAACCGGGAAGCGCCAGTTGATCCGGCCGGTCATCAGGTTGATCGAGACGACGTCGGCGAAGCTCGGCCGCGACGCCACGACCGAACCACCGTCGGGCGTGGTGTACATGTCGTCGACGAACTGGTCGTGCCCTTCGCCGGGCCCGTTGCGGATGCCGAGGAAGAAGGCGAGCTTGACCGGGTTGAGGTAGATCTCGGTCAGGCGCTGGTCCTTGTCCGGGATGATGTTCACCCGCCCGATGCGGGCGAAGGAACCGCGGGACTGGATGACGTCCGCCGTGCCGTCCCAGTTGTTGCCGACGAACATCACCTCCCGCAGGGCCGCGGAGGCGCCGGTGGCCGGCACCGCGGCGCCGGTCGCCAGAAGGGCGACCGAGGCGGTGAGACAGGCCAGGCGCGAGAGGTACGACCGTTTCCGGCGGGAAGGGGGCACGGGGAACACCCTTTCGGCATTGAAGAGGTGCGGTGGATTTCGCGGGGGAACGGGGTTACTGTCCGGTATTGTCACGATAACGGGCCACCGGAGCCGATCCGGTAGGGCCGCTCGCCCAACATCGCGGACGCGGTGTTGTGGCCCCGCCACAACGGGAGGGTGCCGTGCCGGCCTCGCCGCTGCTCCGGCAGGTGCTGGACGCGATGGCCGCCGATGACACCGTGGTCAACGAGCTGGTGAAGGCCGCGCGGAGCCAGTCACCCGAGGTCGCGCGGCTGCCGGAGGCCGAGAACCGGCGGCACGTCCAGTTTTTGCTCTCCGCCGCTCTGCGCGCGACGACCAGCCCGGACGCCGCCGACTACACCACCGCCGAAGCGCTCGGCGCCGACCGCGCCGAACAGGGTGTCCCGCTCACCGATCTGCTGCGCGGGGTCCAGGCCGGCCGGACGCTCGCGGCGCGCGTCGCCGTCGAACGCTGCCGGGCCGCGGGGCTGTCCGACGACGTCATCCTGGAGACCGTCCTCGACGCCGAGCGCTACACCGGCGCGCTGGAACGGCACATCGTCAAGGGCTACCACGCCGCCGAGCTGCAGCTGTCCCGCACGGTCCGCGACGCGCGGACCCAGCTGCTGCGCACCCTGCTGCTGGCCGGCCACCCGCCGACGCCCGAAGAGCTCCGGCAGGCGGGGCTGCGTCCCGAAGGCCGCTACTCGTGCGTGGTGTCCGACGTCAGCGACCCGGCGCGGGCCCGGACGCTCGAACAGGCGCTGCTGGAGTTCGGCGGGGTGTACGGGCTGGTCGAGGGCCGGCTCACCGGCCTGGCGGCCCGGCCGCCCGGCGGGGTGCCGCTGGCCGACGGCGTGCTGCTGGTCGTCGCGCCGCCGTCGGCGTTGCCCGAGCTGCGGGAGGTGCACCGGCTGTGCGCGGCGGCGGCACGGCTCACCGGCCCCGGCTACCACGACCTGACCAGGCTGGCGGGCGAACTCGCGTTGTCGGCCCAGCCGCGGCTCGGCGACCTGCTCACGACGGATCTGCTCGGCGCGCTCGACCCGGTCAACGCGTTCCACCGCGAGCTGGCCGCGACGGCACTGGCCTACCTCGACCACGGCCAGCGCCTGCGCCCGACGGCGGACGCCCTGCACCTGCACCCGAACACGGTCCGCTACCGCCTCGACCGGCTGGCCGAGCTGACCCCGGTGGTCCTGGCGGAGAACAGCGGCGGTCGCGTCCTCGACGCGGTCCGCTCGTGGTGGGCGCTGCACCACTGGCTGGGTGGCCGATAGGGTCGTCCGCATGGCTGAACCTCCCCGGCTGCCGGCGACCACACCGGCCGGAGAATGCGTTTTCTGCGCGATCGCCTCGGGCCGCGCCCCGGCGGCGTTCGTCCACGAGGACGAAGAGTTCGTCGCGATCGTCGACCTCCGCCCGGTGACGACCGGCCACCTGCTGGTCCTCCCCCGGTCGCACCACCCGGACCTGGCTGCGCTCCCGGCGGCCGCGGGCGCGCGGATGTTCACCATCGCCCAGGATCTGGCGGCGGCGTTGCGGCGCACGGACCTGCGAAGCGAGGGGATCAACCTGTTCCTGGCCGACGGAGAGGCGGCCGGCCAGGAGATCCCGCACGTCCACCTGCACGTGATCCCGCGGTTCGCCGGCGACGGTTTCGTGTTGAGCGCCGACTGGCGGGTGCGCTCGCGGGAGGAGCTGACGGAGGTCGCGGCGAAGGTCCGGGCGGCGCGCTAGGCCTTGTGCAGCTTGTCGGGGTGGTGGACGGCGGTCTTCCCGGATTTCTCGCTCTTGACCAGGTACTGCGGGTCGTCGGGGGAAGCCTTGACGTCCCGCTTGCCGGCGTGGGTGTCCTTGGTGATCTTTTCTTCGACCGTGCCGACGGAGCTCTGGTTGCCGGCGTCCCAGCGGACGCGGTCGCCCTTCTTGAATTCCTGGGTCATGACCTGCGGGTACCCCGGATAGCGCCGTTCACGACAAAATCCGGGCGGCGAGCACCGATACGGTGACGGCGTGGACCGGAAGGCGCTGGCCTCGTCGTTCGGCGCGGTGGCGGCCGCCTATGCCGAGCACCGGCCGGGTTACGCGCCCGCCGCGGTGCGCTGGGCGCTCGGGCCCGCACCCGGCCGGCGGGTGCTCGACCTCGGCGCCGGAACGGGCAAGCTCACCGCCACGCTGGTGGCGCTCGGGCTCGACGTGACCGCGGTCGAGCCCGACCCGGCCATGCCGGCCGAGCTGCGCCCGGTGCTGCCGCAGGCGCGGCCGGGCCGCGCCGAGGCGATCCCGCTGCCGGACGCGTCCGTCGACGCGGTGCTGGCCGGCAACGCCCTGCACTGGTTCGACATGGCCGTCGCCGGTCCGGAGATCGCCCGCGTCCTGGTGCCGGGCGGCGTCCTGGCCGGTCTGTGGAACGTCGTGGACGACCGGGCCGGCTGGGTGACCGGGCTGGCGCAGGCCGGCGGGAGCGCGGTGATCGGACCACGCGACACGCCCGCCGGCTGGCGCGCCGAAACCGCCGGAGCGGTGCCGGCCGGCCGATTCGGGACACCGCAGCAGGCCGAGTTCCCGCACGGGCAGCGCCGCACGGCCGAGTCCCTGGTGGCGGCCCTGGCCACCCGGGCGGGCGTGCTGCTCATGCCGCCGCGGGAACGAGCGGACACGCTCGGCCGGCTCCGGGCGTTCCTCGCCGGCCGGCCAGAGACCGCGGACGGCGAGTTCACCCTTCCGATGCTGACCTGCGTGCTGCGCGGCCGCCGCGGGTACCCGTCCGGGATGGACGACGAAGAAACCCGCCGCGAGTTCGGCACCAGCGTCAACATGACGGCCAAGCAGCTCGGCGACTGGCTGGAGACGGACGAGTCGAAGGCGGCGGGGCAGCACAAGGACAGCGAGTCGATCGGCCACAAGTCCGGCCGCCGCATCGTCGAGATCCTCCGGAAGAAGAAGGACGACCTGACCGGGGACGACCTCGCGCACATGCGGAAGGTGGTCGGGTACGTGCACCGCCACCTGGCCCAGCGGCCGTCGGGGGACGTAAAGGACACCACCTGGCGGCACTCGCTCATGAACTGGGGGCACGATCCCCTGCACTAGCCGCGTAGTCCTGCAGTTCCAGGGCGTTCGCCGCCTCGCGGATGGGGCGGGACATCTGCTCCAGGACGCGGTTGCGGCCCGGGAGATGGGGCATGAGCTTGATCATGCGGGTGTTGAACCACGCGAACGCCCGGGACTGCGGGATGATGCCGCGCAACGCCGTCTTCGCCAGCGCCTGGTTCTTCTCGATGAACGGCCGCATCAGGGTCTCGTACCGCGCCGGGCCCTCGGAGAAGTCCGCGGCCAGCTCGCCGGCCAGGACGTACGCGCCCGCCAGGGCCAGGCTTGTCCCCTGGCCCGAGGCCGGGGACGCGCAGTAACCCGCGTCGCCGAGCAGGACGACCCGGCCGGCCGACAGGCGGTCCATGACGATCTGGCACACCGGGTCGAAATAGAAGTCGTCGGCCTCGCGCATGGCCTCCAGGAGCGCCGGGATCTGCCAGCCCAGGCCCGCGAACCGGTCCGCCACGAGGGACTTCTGGCCCTCGACGTCGCGGCGGTCGTAGGGCAGCGGGGGCGCCGTGAACCAGAACGCCGCCTTCGCGTCGGCCGCCCGGGCCGTGCTGTAGACGTTCACCATCTTGCCCGGCGCCGCCGAGTGCAGCAGCTCCCAGCGGTCCAGCTCGAAACTGTTGGGGACCGTCGAGATCGAGATGTACGCGTCGAACCGGCGCAGGTAGTCCTCCGCCGGGCCGAACGCCAGGGCGCGGACGCCCGAGTGCAGGCCGTCGGCGCCGACCACCAGGTCGAACCGGCGGGGCTCGCCGTGGGCGAATGTCACTTCGACGCCGTCGGGACGCTGGTCGAGACCGGTGATCCAGTCGCCGAAGACGTACTCGGTGTGCTCGCGCGTGGCTTCGTGAAGGATGCGGGACAGGTCGCCGCGGAGGATTTCCGTGTCGTCGCCGTGGCGGAAACCGAACGTGTCCGCGTCGAGAGTGGCCAGCTCCTTGCCGCGCTTGTTCACGAACGCGGCGCCCCGCATGTCCGTGCTCGCCGCGTGCACCTCGTCCAGCAGGCCCATCCGGCGGACGACGTCGACCGCGACGCCGCGGATGTCGACCTTGTAGCCGCCTTCGCGCAGGCTCGGGGCGCGCTCGACGACGGTGGCGTGGAAGCCGTGGTGGTGCAGCCACCAGGCGAGGGCGGGGCCGGCGATACCGGCGCCGGAGATCAGCACGTTCTTCGTCATGCCCCGGACTTTGGACGCGGCCGCTGACCGCTCACGAACCGAGCGCGAACCGCCGCTGACCGGCCTCCGCCACCGCCTGCTCGGGCGGCGTTTCCCGGCCGCGAGCGAACGCCTCGGCGTAGGCCGGGGCGCCGATGCGCGCCCGGACGCCCTCGGCCACCGCGGCGACGTCGGCGTCCCCGGTGACGGGCGCGCCCCGCAGCCCGACCGCCACGCCGAGCAGGAACGCCGCCCGCTCGTCCTCGGCCCGGCCGGCCAGCACCCCGGCCAGTCCTTCGATCGCCTGGGCCGCGCCGGGCCGGTTCGCGTGCTCCAACGCCGTGGCCAGGGCCTCCTGGTGCAGGTCGGTCGCCTCGTCCAGGCGGCCCTCGGCGGCCGCCGTCCAGCCGAAGCCGGTGTGCAGGCGGATGCGCGTCTCGCCGCCGGTGACCGGGTCGGCGGCCAGGGCGAGGGCCGAGGCGTACCAGCGCCGGGCTCCGGCCAGGTCGCCCGCACGCCGCGCGATCTCCCCCAGGCCACCGCGGGCGCGGGCGAGCGTCAGCGGCGTGCCGGCGGCGCGGGCCTGGCCGGCGGCGGCTTCGTAGTCGGCCCGCGCCGCCTCGACGTCCCCGGTGCGCAGCATCCCGTCGGCCCGGCGGCAGAGCAGGTCGGCCGCGTCTTCGGTGACACCGAGCTCGCCGGCCAGCCGCACGGACTCGTCCATCAGCTCGCGGAACCGCGCGTGGTCGCCGCGCCAGTCCGCGAACTCGGCGAGCTTCTCCAGCGCGCTCGCCTCGCCCCAGCGGTCGCCCAGGGCCCGGAACGCCGCCAGGGACGCCGAGAAGTGCGTTTCGGCTTCGGCGATCCGGCCGCCGTACT
The DNA here is from genome assembly GCF_002904295.1 of Amycolatopsis sp. CA-128772. Classification (GTDB taxonomy): domain Bacteria; phylum Actinomycetota; class Actinomycetes; order Mycobacteriales; family Pseudonocardiaceae; genus Amycolatopsis. The sequence goes on along the minus strand of NZ_PPHG01000022.1, from coordinate 120,676 downwards.
GCGCACCGAGGCCGTCGCCGATCCGCGCGAAGGCCCGGGACCACGCGTCCGGGCCGATCAACGCGGCCAGCCGCGCGCCTTCCGTTGCCTTGGTGCGCGGGGAAAACGCCCACAGCAGGAAGAGGTAGGGGTATTCGAGCGGCCCGTCGAGCCGCTGCAGGATCGGCTCGATCGCGACGTCGGTGGCCGACGCGTGGATCGCGCACAACACGTACTCCTCGGCCAGGTCCGGTGGCGGCTCGGGGCCGACGGCGGCGAGCACGGCGTCCGCGATCGGCGTCGCCTCGCTGCGCAGCCCGCGCAGCCACCAGTACCAGGACAGGGCCGCGATGAGCCGCAACGCCGTTTCGGGCGCTTCGGCGGCGCTCCAGCGCAGGGCCGCGAGCAGGTCGGCGTGTTCGGCGGTCAGCTCGGCCAGTGCCGTCAGCTGGCCGGCGCCGCGCAGCTTCGGCTCGTGGGCCAGCGCGAACTCCAGGAAGTACTTCGCGTGCGCCGCGCGGCGGTCCTCGCCCTGCCCGGCGCAGAACGCGCGGATGGTCTCCAGCATCCGGTACCGGCCGCCGGCGAACTCGACGAAGGACTTTTCGACGAGACCGGCGAGCACGGCGTCGGGGACGTCGCAGACGCGCTCGACGGCGGCCGGGCGCGCGCCGCCGGCGAACACCGCAAACCGGCCCGCGAGGAGCCGTTCGTCGGGATCGAGGAGGTCCCAGCTCCACTCGACGACGCCGCGCAGGGTCCGGTGCCGCGGGTCGGCGGTCCGGTCCCCGCGGGAAAGCAGGCCGAAGCGGTCGCCGAGGCGGGCGGCGACGTCGTCCGCGGACAACGACCGCAGCCGGGCGGCGGCGAGCTCGATCGCCAGCGGGAGGCCGTCGAGGGCGGCGCAGATGCGGGTGACCGCGCCGGGGGCCGGGGCTTCGCCGGGCGCGACCGCCGCGGCCCGGTCGGTGAACAGCCGCGCCGCGGCGTCGGCGGGCAGCGCGCCGACGGGCACCAGCGTCTCGCCGGTCAGGCCGAGCGCTTCCCGGCTGGTGGCCAGCGCCCGCAGGCCGGCGCACTCGCCCAGCAGCCGCCGCACCAGCCGCGCGGCCTCGGCGACGACGTGTTCGCAGTTGTCCAGGACGAGCAGCAGCGGCCGGTCGGCGAGCCCGGCGGCGAGGCGGTCGGCCGGGTCCGCGGCCGCGCCCGGCGTCAGCACGCCCTGTTCCCGCAGGCCCAGCGCGGCGAGCACGGCCCGCGGGACGTCGGTGGCCGTCGCGAGTTCGACGAAGCAGGCTTCGCCCGTCGCCCGGGCCGCGGCCTCGACGGCGAGCCGGGTCTTGCCCGCGCCGCCCGGCCCGGTGAGGGTGACGAGCCGGGCGTCGCGCAGGGCCGCGGTGAGCCGGTCGAGCTCGGCGCGGCCGACGAACGCGGTCAGCGGCACCGGCAGCCGGCGCGCCGGAGCGGGCGCGGCTTGGAGCACCGCGACGTGTGCTTCGGCGAGCTCGGCCGACGGGTCCGCGCCGAGTTCGTCGGCGAGGCGGGCCCGGACCTCGGCGAACACCGCCAGGGCTTCGGCGGACCGGCCGCTGCCGTGGAGGGCCCGGATGAGCTGGGCGGTGAGGCGTTCGCGCAGCGGGTGTTCGCGGGTGAGCTCCCGCAGTTCGGCGACGAGCCGCTCGTGGTGGCCGAGCGCGAGCCCGGCTTCGACGCGGTCCTCGGTCGCGGCCAGCCGCAGTTCCGCCAGCCGGGCCGCGCGCGGCGGGTCGGCGAGGCCGTCGAGCGCGGGGCCGCGCCAGAGCGCCAGTGCTTCGGTGAACAGCGTCAGTTTCGCGGCGGGATCGGGGGTTTCGCGCGCTTGCGCGGTGAGGCGTTCGAAGCGGTGGACATCGACGTCCCGGGGGTCGACGGCCAGCCGGTAGCCGGCCGGGGTGAACTCGACGAGGCCGTCGGGCGCGCCGCCGTCCCGCAGCCGCCGCCGCAGCCGCGAGACCTGGGACTGCAGCGCCTCCGCCGCGCCTTCGGGCGGGTGCTCGCCGTGGAGGCCGTCGATGAGCCGTTCGGCGCCGACCACCCGGCCGGCGTCGAGCGCGAGCAGGGCCAGCAGCCCCCGCAGCTGGGGGCCGCCGAGGGCAACGGGGGTCCCATCGGGACGACGGGCTTCGACCGGCCCGAGGATGGCGAACTGCACGCCGCCGATTCTGGCCCACTCACCGCCGTCGTGAGGGGAAACCCTCCTTGACGCTCACGACAGCCACGGCAGAGCACGGCCGCAGCCCGCGGAAGAACGCCCGGATGTCGGCGACGAGCAGCTCGGGCTCCTCCATCGCCGCGAAGGGCCCACCGGCGGCGAAGTCCGACCAGTGCGCGATCTTCTCCTCCGGATCCATGATCCGCCGCACCACCGGCGAGGTGTCGAACACCGCCCAGCCCGCCGGGACGTCCGAGGGCGCCAGCCAGCCGTGGTCCGAGTGGGCGGCCTCGTACAGGAACCGCGCCGCGGACGCGCCGCTGCGAGTGAACCAGTAGAGGCTCACGTTCGTCAGCAGCCGGTCGCGGTCGATGCCGCCGGCGCCGGTCCACGGCCAGGGCCTGGGTCTCGGAAGTCGGGATGCCGCGCGACCAGTCCGGCTCGTCGCCGGGCACCGGCTCGTCGCCGGGCACCGGGTCGGCGAACCGGGCGGAAGGGAGGTGTTGCAGACCTCCGCCCGCCTGCTGCGGCTGCTGTCGCTGCTCGAGACGCGGCGTGACTGGACCGGCGCCGACCTGGCCGGCCGGCTCGGCGTCTCCGCGCGCACCGTCCGCACCGACATCGGCAAGCTGCGGGAGCTCGGCTACCGGTCGAGGCCGCGCCCGGCGTCCAGGGCGGCTACTGGCTGGGCGCGGGTGCCCGGCTCCCGCCGCTTCGACTACACGAGCCACCAGAGCACGCCGAGCCGCCGCGAGGTCGAGCCGCCCCGGCTGGTCGGCTGGGGGCGCCGCTGGTACCTGGTCGCCTGGGACACCGCCCGCGGCGACTGGCGCACCTTCCGCGTCGACCGGATGACGCCGAAGGTGCCGAACGGCCCGCGCTTCACCCCGCGCGAGCCGCCGGAGGACGACGTCACGCAGTTCGTCCGGCGCAGCGCGGGCGCCGCGACCTGGCGGTGCCACGCGCGAGTGCGGCTGCACACACCGGTCGAGTACGTCCGGGAGCGGCTGCCGATCGCGGTCGACGTGACGGCCGAGGGCGCTGGCGAAGACGGGCGAGCGGTTCCTGCGGGCCGCTAGCGCAGGGAGTCCGCCAGCTCCTGGATGAGCTCCAGCTGTCCCTGCGCACCGACCTCCATGCCGGACTGCAGGATCGTGTCGCGCAGTTCCTTGCTGCCGGTTTCGGTCAGCAGTTCCAGGCGCGTGCGGTCGCCGTCGAGCGCGGTGAAGGTGACGGTGTTGAGCGGGCCGTCCACGTCGTCCGGGTCGACGCCGGGCAGCTCGAACACCTCGGTGTAGACGAGCCGCTCGTCCGGCACGATCTCGCGGTATTCGCCGTGGAAGCCGACCTCGGCGCCGTCGCCGGTCTTCAGCACGTACCGCCAGCGGCCGCCGGGCCGCAGGTCCATGGCGACCTCGGTGGTGGTGCCGCGGTGGCCGCTCCACCAGCGGCCGACCAGCTCCGGGGTGGTCCACACGCGGTAGACCAGGTGCTTCGGCGCGTCGAACTCGCGCGTGATGAGGATCCGGTCGTCGGCGGGGGTGGTGATCTCCACGTCACTGCTCCTGTTCCTTGAGTTCCTCGAGGACGTCGTCCATCAGGTCGAACCGCGCCGCCCACGTCCGTTCGTAGCGCTTGACCCAGTCGTGGATGGGCTTGAGCGCGGCGCCGTTGAGCCGGTAGAGCCGCTGGCGGCCGTCGCCGCGCACGTCCACCGCGCCGACCTCGCGCAGCACGCGCAGGTGCTTCGACACCTGCGGCTGGGCCAGCCCGAGCCGGTCGACGAGGTCGCCGACCGACCGCTCCCCGTCCATGAGGACGTCGAGGATCTGCCGCCGCCGGGGTTCGGCGACCGCGTTGAAGGTGTCCGCCGTCGTCGCTGCTCGTGCCACGCGGCTCATCATATTCCCATATGGGTATGCGTCAAGCCCGCCCCCGGCGCCGGTCGGGTCGCCGGGCGAGATGCCCCCAATGTGGCGTTCGGTGCGTCAGATGCCCCCAATGTGGCGTTCGGTGCGTCAGATGCACCCAACGCCACATTGGGGCGCTTGCGGCTGTCGTCGGGAGACCGCGGCCGGCCCTGCCCGCATCCTGGGCACGCTGGGCGCCGGCCGCTCCATCTGCGACGATCGGGCCATGACCAGCCGGGCCGGCAGTCCACAGAGGACGGACGCGCGCGGGGCCCGGCGCAGCGCCGGCGCGAGCGCCGTGCTGCGGGCCGTGCTCGACAGCGACCCGGTCGCGCGCAGCACCATCACGCGGCGGAGCGGGCTGTCCGCCGCCGCCGTCACCGGGCACACCGCCGAACTCACCCGGCTGGGACTGCTGCGCGAACTGCCGGAAGCCGAATCACGCGGGGGCGTCGGGCGGCCGCACGTACCGGCCGACCTCGACACCGGCCGGCACGTCGCCGGCGCGCTGCACCTGGCCGCGCACCACGCCACCGTCGCGCTGCTCGACCTGCGCGGGAATGTCCTTGTGCAGCAAGAAGAACCGCACGACGGCCTGGCCGCCGAGGACCTGCTGGCCCGCGCCGCCGAGATCTTCGACGACCTGCTGCTCGGGCACGCCCCGGACCGCGAGCCGCTCGGGCTCGGCGTCGCCACCGGCGGCTGGGTCGACCGGGAATCCGGCACCGTGGCCGAACACCCGCTGCTCGGCTGGAAGAACGTGCCGGTCCGCGAGCTCCTGGCCGGCAGCACCGGGCCGGCCGTCGAGGTCGACGGGCACGCGCGGGCTTCGGTGCACGCGGATCGGCTTTTCGGGCACCCGCGGGCCCGCGACAGCGTCGTGCAGCTGTTCACCGGCAAAGTCGTCGACGCGGCGTTCGCCACCGGTGGAGGAGTGCACCACGGGCCGCGCTCGGCGGCCGGCGGGGTCGCGCACCTTCCCGTCGACGGCGGTACCGAGCCGTGCCGCTGCGGGCGCACCGGCTGCCTGGAGGCCGCCGTTTCGGAAGCGACCCTCGCCCGCAAAGCCGTGGAAAACGGTGTGCTCGAACAACCGGATTTCCCGGAATTGCTCGCGCTCGCCGTCGACGGCAATTCCGCGGCGGTGCGGTTGTTCCACGAACGCGCGCGGCTGATCGGCCAGGCGGCAGCTCCCATCCCCACCGACTCCCGGAACGGACGAAACCACCGTGAAGAAAACCCTGCCCCTGTTCGCCGCCGCCGTGATGCTGCTGGCCGGCTGCGCTTCGGCGACGGCCACCGGTGCGCCCGGGCAACCGGAGAAGCTGGAACTGCGCTACCAAGGCAGCGCGAACGCCGTCACCCTCCCCGAACTCGCCGAGGAAGGTCGGCGTCAACACCGCCGGCGCGAACCTCGAGGCCGCGCTCGACACCTGGCTCAAGGGACAGGGCCTCTCCGACGACGAGATCAAGCAGGTCCAGCTCGTCGTCATCCCTCCGGTGAACGCCGAACAGGCGCTGCGCAACGGCCGGCTCGACGTCGCCGCGCTGCAGGGGATCCTGCAGGACCACGCCACCGCCGCCGGCGGGATCCGCCCGCTGTTCACCGACGTCGGCGCGTTCGGGCCCTACGACGGCGGCCCGTACGTGCTGCGCACCGACTTCATCAAGAAGAACCCGGAGACCGCGAAGATCTTCGTCTCCGCGGTGGCCCGGGCGATCGAGTGGGAACGCACGACTCCGCCCGACGAGGTGATCGCGCGCTTCACGAAGATCATCAAAGCCCGTGGCCGCAACGAAAGCACCGACACGCTCAAGTACTGGAAGAGCGTCGGCATCACCCACGGCGGTCTCATCTCCGACGCGGACTACACCCGGTGGGAGCCGTGGCTGAAGCAGGAGGGCTACCTCAAGCACGACAAGGTCGACACCTCGAAGCTCTACACCAACGAGTTCAACCCCTACCGCGACGGCGCCCCGGCGGTGACCAGGTGATCAGCATCCGCTCGGTGGCCAAGACCTTCGGCGAACTCACCGCCCTCGACGACGTTTCCCTCGACATCGCCGACGGCACGTTCCTGTCCCTCGTCGGCCCCGGCGGTTCGGGCAAGTCGACGCTGCTCGACCTGCTGGGCGGCCTCGCCACCCCGACCTCGGGCGAGATGCTCATCGACGGCGAGCCGGTGCGCGGCCCGGGCCTCGACCGCGGGGTCGTCTTCCAGCAGTACGCGTTGTTCCCGTGGCGCACCGCCCGCGCCAACGTCGAGTTCGGCCTCGAAGGCGGGTCGCTCGGGAAGCGGCAGCGGGCCGACCGGGCCCGCGAATACCTCGCCCTGGTCGGGCTGTCCGGCTTCGAGGACCGCTACCCGCACGAGCTGTCCGGCGGGATGAAGCAGCGCGTCGCGATCGCCCGCAGCCTCGCCTACGACCCGGCCGTGCTGCTGATGGACGAGCCGTTCGCCGCGCTCGACGCGCAGACCCGCGAGCAGCTGCAGGAGGAGCTGCTGCGGATCCGGCGCCGCACCGGCAAGACGATCGTCTTCATCACCCACGGCATCGAGGTTCGGCCGGCAGCGCCACCGGCTCTGGCAACTGCTGCACGACGAGGTCCGCAAGGCGGCCGAACACGAACGGAGCGCGGCCCGATGACCACCACCCCGGCCGCCCCCACCGTCCACACCAGACCGACGGACCCGCCGGCGAAACCGCGCCGGTTCACGAAGAAGCTCACCCGGGCGGTGCACGCGTCCGCCGCGGTGGTCCTGTTCGTGCCGCTCTGGGAGCTGGTCCCCCGGTTCGTCCTCGACGAGAGCACGCGGACGTTCCTGCCGCCGCTGTCGGAGGACCTGCCGGCGCTGGGGGACCTCGCGCTCGACGGCGAACTCGCCGACCACCTGCTGGCCAGCATCGGGCGCTCCGCCGCCGGGTTCGCCGTCGCCGTCGCGGTGGCGGTGCCGCTCGGGCCGCTGATCGGCTGGTACCGGCCGGTGGCGCGGTTCCTGCAGCCGCTGCTGGAGCTGGCCCGCAACACCGCCGCGCCGGCCCTGCTGCCGGTGTTCACGCTGCGGCTGGGCATCGGCGAGCTGTCGAAGGTCAGCCTGGTGGTGTACGCCTGCGTGTGGCCGGTGCTGCTCACCACGATCGCCGGGGTCAACACGGTCGATCCGCTGCTGGTCAAGGCGGCCCGCTCGCTCGGGCTGTCGAGCCCGCGGCTGTTCCGGAAGGTGATCCTGCCCTCGGCGGTGCCGACGGTGTTCACCGGCATCCGGATGGCGGCGGCCTCTTCGATCCTACGCCGGGATCATCGCGGTCTCGGTGCTCGGCGTCGTCGTCAACGCCGGCTTCGTCGGCCTCGGACGGCGGTTTTCCACCTGGCGTCCCAAGGAGAAGCCCTGATGCACCTCAACGCGTTCGTGATGCCGAACGGCCACCACGAAGCCGCGTGGCGGCACCCGTCGACCGACCCGCACCGGGCGCGGACGTTTCAGCACTACGTCGACATCGCGCGGACCGCCGAGCGCGGCCGGCTCGACTCGATCTTCCTCGCCGACGGTGTCGCCCTGCGGGGCAACGTCAAGCACAACTCCCACAGCCACTTCGAACCGTTGACGCTGCTTTCGGCGCTCGCCGCGTCCACGGTCCACATCGGACTGATTGCGACGGCGTCGACGACCTACAACGAGCCCTACCACCTGGCCCGCAAGTTCGCCTCGCTCGACCACCTCTCCGGCGGCCGCGCGGGCTGGAACATCGTCACCTCGGCGGGCATCGACGAGGCCCGCAACTTCACCCTGGCCAAGCGCCCGTCGCACGATGCACGCTACGACCGGGCCGAGGAGTTCGTCGAGGTCGTCAAGGGCCGCCTCGCGAAGTACGGCCCGACACCCGACGAGATCAAGATCCTGCCGGGTATCTCACCGATCCTCGGCCGCACCGAAGCCGAAGCGCGGGCGCGGGAAGCCGAGCTGAACGCGCTGATCATCCCGGACTACGGGCTGCGGCAGCTGTCCGAGATGCTCGACCACGACGTCACCGGCTATCCGCTGGACGGGCCGCTACCCGACGTCGGCAGCTTCACCGAAGGCGGCCAGAGCCGGTTCGACCTGGTCGTCGGCCTGACCCGGCGCGAGGACCTGACCATCCGGCAGCTACTCGAACAGCTGGCAGGCGGGCGTGGGCACCGCGTCTTCGCCGGCACGCCGGTCCAGGTGGCCGACGAGCTGGAGGCGTGGTTCCGCGGCGGCGCCGCCGACGGCCTCAACGTCATGCCGCCCACCCTCCCCGGCGGGCTCGACGACTTCGTCGACCTTGTCGTCCCGGAACTGCAGCGGCGCGGGCTCTTCCGCACCGAGTACGCCGGCACCACCCTGCGCGAGCACTACGGCCTCGCGCGGCCCGTCAACCGCAACCGAGTGAAGGAGCCCGCATGACCACCATCGGTACCGACGTCCGCAAGCTGACCGGGAGGATCGGCGCCGAGATCGTCGGCTTCGACCCCGCCGGGAAGCTGGACGCCACGCAGGTGGCGTTCCTCGCCGACGCGCTGCACGAGCACAAGGCGCTGGTGTTCCGGAACGTTCGGCTCGACGACGAGGGCCGGCAGCGGTTCGCGGCGCGCTTCGGCGAGCTGACCAAGGCCCACCCGACGGTGCCCGCCGTCGAGGGCGCGCCGACGATCCTGCCCGTCGACAGCGAGCAGGGCCGCGCAACCACTGGCACACCGACGTCACCTTCGTCCTCAACCCGCCGAAGGCCAGTACGTTGCGCAGCTTGGTGGTGCCGCCCTACGGCGGGGAGACGCTGATCGCGAACGCCGCCGCGGCCTACCGGGACCTGCCGGAACCGTTGCGCGCCTTCGCCGACACGCTGCGGGCGGTGCACACCAACGACTACGACTACGTCCAGCCGCCGGAGACGGTGGACGAGAAGGAGCAGGCCCGGCGGGCGCAGTTCGTCTCGCGCAAGTACCGGACCGTGCACCCGGTGGTGCGGGTGCACCCGGTGACCGGCGAGCGCGGCCTGTTCATCGGCGGGTTCGCCCAGCGGATCGAGGGCCTGTCGGTGACGGAGTCACGGGACCTGCTGCGGCTGCTGCAGTCCTACGTCACCCGGCCGGAGAACGTCGTGCGGGTGGCGTGGGAGCCGGACCAGCTGGTGCTGTTCGACAACCGCATCACCCAGCACTACGCGATCGACAACTACGACGGCCTGCCGCGCCGGCTCGACCGCGTCACCGTGGCCGGCGACATCCCGGTGGGCACCGACGGGCGGCCGAGCGAGTCACTCGAAGGTGACGCCTCGCACTACACGTCAGTCGCGTGAGGTGGCGCGGGTGCCGGAATCGCTCCGGCACCCGCGCCGGGTCACCACCCCGTCCGTTCCAGGTCGCGGAAGCAGTCCCACGCGCGGCTGACCAGCGCCGGGTGCGTGCGCAGGTCGATCGCCGTGCGGGCCAGGGCCGCCGCCGAGGCCAGCATCGCCGCCCGGCCGCGCGGGCTCGCCGCCGCCGCCGCGAACTCCGGGGTGTGGTCCGAGTACTCCTCCGCCGCGATCGCGACGAACGGGTGGATCGCCGGGACGCGGACGCTGACGTCGCCGATGTCCGACGATCCGAGGTAGACCCCGGGCGCCGGCGGGGTCGCGTGGATCCCGCACGCCGCCAGGTGCTCGGTGAACCGCTCCGACAGCACCGGGTTGTCGCGGAAGTGCGCGTACCCGCGGCCGAGGCGTTCGACCTCGGCCTTCGCGCCGGTCGCCAGGGCCGCGCCTTTCGCGCACGTCCTCACGTCGTCGACCAGGCGGTCCAGCGCGTCCGTGGTCAGCGCGCGGAGCCCGAAGCGGCCCTCGGCGCGGTCCGGGACGATGTTCGTCGCCTCGCCGCCGTGGGTGATGATCCCCTGGACGTGCGAGCCCGAGGGCAACCGCTGGCGCAGCGCGGAAACCGCGCCGAACGCCTGGATCAGCGCGGCCAGCGCGTCGATGCCCGCCTGCGGGTCGCCGGTCGGGTGGGCGGCGCGGCCGTGGAAGGTCACCCTGAGCTCCACCTGCGCGGTCAGCGGCGCCCACGACCACGAGTGGACGCCGGGGTGGATCATCAGGGCCGCGTCGACGTCGTCGAAGACCCCGGCCTCCGCCATCGCGACCTTGCCGCCGCCGCGTTCCTCGGCCGGCGTGCCCACCGCGAGCAGGGACCCCGGGGTGTCCCCCAGCACCTCCTTGGCGGCCAGCGCGGCACCGAGGCCGCTCGCCGCGATCAGGTTGTGCCCGCAGGCGTGCCCGAGACCGGGCAGGGCGTCGTACTCCAGCAGCAGCGCGACGCACGGCCGCCCTTCGCCGGCGCGCGCGACGAACGCCGTGGGGAGCCCGGCGATCCCCCGTTCGACCGCGAAGCCGTCCTCGGCCAGTTCGCGCGTGAGGCGCTCGGCCGCGGCGTGCTCCGCATAGGACAGTTCCGGCTGCTCGTGCAGCGCGGTGGCGACGGCCCACAGGCGCTCGTCCAGGTGCTCGATCCGCTCGTCCGCCCGCTCGTGCAGCTCTTCGTGCCACTCCATGCCTTCCGGGATACCCCAACCACGCACGGTCATACCAGCAGGGTGTTTCACGCGGCGCCGCCCCGGCTACTCCGGCGCCATGGACCACAGCAAGGCACCGGTGCTCGAGGCGCTGCGCGACTACCACAGCGCCGGCTACGTCCCGTTCAACGCGCCCGGCCACAAGCAGGGCCGCGGGGTCGACCCGCGGGTGCTGGAGGTCGTCGGCAGCGACGTGTTCAAGTCCGATGTGATCGCGCTCAACGGCCTCGACGACCGGCTGATGCGCCAGGGCGTCTTGGCCGAGGCGCAGGCACTGATGGCCGACGCGGTCGGCGCCGAGCACACGTTCTTCTCGACCTGCGGCAGCTCCCTCTCGGTGAAGAGCGCGATGCTCGCCGTCGCCGGCCCGCACGAGAAGCTGCTGGTGCCGCGGCACGTCCACAAGTCGGTGATCTCGGGACTGATCGTGAGCGGTGTCCGGCCGGTGTGGGTCCGGCCGCACTGGGACGCCGAGCGGCACCTCAGCCACCCGCCGGGCGTCCGGGAGTTCGCCGAGGCCTACGAAAGCGACCCCGAGGTCAAGGGCGCCCTCGTGGTGACCCCGACCGACTACGGCACGTGCGGTGACCTGGCGGCGATTGCCGAGTGGTGCCACGAGCGCGGGCTGCCGCTGATCGTCGACGAGGCGTGGGGCGCGCATTTGCCGTTCCACGACGGCCTGCCGCCGTGGGGCATGGACGCGGGCGCCGACGTCTGCGTCACGAGCGTGCACAAGATGGGCGCCGCGGTCGAGCAGAGCTCGGTCTTCCACCTGCAGGGCGACCGCGTCGACCCGCACGTGCTGAAGGCGCGCGAGGACCTGCTCGGCACGACCAGCGCGAGCTCCCTGGTCTACGCGGCCCTCGACGGCTGGCGGCGGCAGATGGCCGAGCAGGGCAAGGAACTGCTGGACGGCGCGCTGACGCTCGTGAAGTCGGTCCGCGGCCGGCTGGGCGAGCTGGGCTTCACCGTGATGCACGACGAGTTCCTCGGCCCGGACCTCGCCGATTCGGCCGACCCGCTCAAGGTCGTGCTCGACCTCGATCCGCTGGGCATCAGCGGCTACCAGGCGGCCGACTGGCTGCGCGAACACCAGCGCGTCACCGTCGGCCTGTCCGACCACCGGCGGATCGTCGCCCAGTTCACCCACTCCGACGACGACAAGACCGCGGGCACGCTGATCGACGCGCTCGGCGCGTTGCTGAAGTCGGCGCCTTCGTTCGAGAAGCCGCCGAAGGTCGACCTGCCCTCGCCGCGGGAAATGGAGCTGGAGACCGCGATGCTGCCGCGGGACGCCTTCTTCGGCGAGACCGAGCAGGTGCCGGTGGCGGAGGCGGCCGGCCGGATCGCGGCCGAGATGATCACGCCGTACCCGCCCGGCGCGCCCGGTGTGCTGCCCGGCGAGGTTATCACCCGGCCGATGCTCGACTACCTGCGCAGCGGGCTCGGCGCGGGCATGCAGCTGCCCGACCCGGCCGACTCCGAACTCGAGTCGATCCGCGTCGTCGCCCGGCACTGAACCACGCGAAGAGGGCGGTACTTCCCCGGGGAAGTACCGCCCTCTTCGTCGCGTGGGGTCAGGCTTTGGCGCTCTTCAGCTCCAGGGGGTTCTTCGGCGCCTTCGAGCGGGCGTCGATCATCCGCTGCCCCAGTTCCTGCAGCTGCTTGCGGCCCATCGCCGAGCGGACCTCGGGGAACCACTCCTCTTCTTCCTCTTCGACGTGGTGGCGGACGTTCTCGGTGAGGACGGTGACCTTCGCGTCGAAGGTCTCCGTCTTCGGGTCCATGCCGAGCAGTTCGGACAGCATCCACACCACGACGTGGTGCTCCTCGACGCTTTCCAGGACGTGGTCCTTGGTCTCCGGCACGGCTTCGCGCGCGGCCGGGTAGAAGATCTCTTCCTCGATGTAGGCGTGGACGGTCAGCTCCTCGATGATCGAGTCGGCGATCCGGCGCTTCTCGTCGTACGCGTCCTCCCCCGCCTTTTCGAACTCTTTGAACAGCTTCTCCACGGTCTTGTGGTCGTTCTTGAGCAGCACGATCGCGTCCGTCGACATCGGTGTCCTCACGGTGTGGCCAGGTCCCGCAGGGCGACCTGGGAGTTCTCCAGTTCCTTCGTCATGAGCAGGGCCACGGTCCTGGCGTGCGCCAAAGCCCGGCCGACCTCCCCCACCGAAGCCCAGGTCGCGGCGACCGCGTCGGCGCCGGGACAGACGACCCGGCCGGCCAGCAGGCCGTCCTCCAGCCGCCCCTGCAGGGCGGGCAGCAGCTGGGTGAGGTCGTCGGTCAGCAGCCGCAGGGCCCCGAGCACCCGGTACATCTCGGCCGGGGAGTCGAGCTCGCCGTCGCCCACGCAACGGGACAGCCGGCGCACGGTGGCACCCGCGTCGGCGGCCAGGAGCGAAGGCGAAGCGGCGGCGCTCGGGTTCATGAGCGGGCGGATACCCGTTCCGCGTGGGCGAAAACGCCGTTTGCCCGTTCCCCCATCCGGGTATTCAGCGGGCTCCCGACCTCCAGGAGAACACCGGTGAACGAACCGACGGGCGACGCGCTCACGTTCGGCGTCGAAGAGGAGTTCTTCGTCGTCGACCGCCGGGGCCAGCTGTCCCAGGCCGGCGACGACGTCGTCGACGCCGCCGAAGCAGCCGGCGACGACCAGGGCGAGCTGCAGCACGAACTCACCCGGTCCCAGGCCGAAGCGGCCACCGACGTGTGCCGGACCCACGGCGAGGCCCTGCGCCAGCTGCGCGGGCTGCGCGGCGAGCTGGACCGGGCCGCACGAAGGCGCGGGTGCCGGCTGCTGCCGGCCGCGTCCCCGCTGCTGTTCGAAGAGAACCCGCCCGTGATCACGCCGAACCCGCGCTACGAGCGGATGGCCGAGCACTTCGGCGCCACCGCGCGGACTTCGCTCACCTGCGGGTGCCACGTGCACGTCGCCATCCCGGACAAGGAAGCCGGCGTCCAGGTGCTCAACCACGTCCGGCCGTGGCTGCCCGCGCTGCTCACGGTGACCGCGAACTCGGCGATTTCCGACGGCTACGACACAGGCTACTGCAGCTGGCGCTACCAGCAGTGGAGCCGGTGGCCGTCGGCCGGGCCGCCGCCGCGGTTCGCGTCGCTGGACGAGTACGAAAGCATCGTCGACGCGTGGCTGCGCGCGGGCTCGATCCTCGACCGCGGGATGATCTACTGGGACGTCCGGTTGTCGGACCGGCAACCGACGCTGGAGTTCCGCATCGCCGACGTCGCCGCGACCCCGGAGGACGCGGTGCTGCTGGCCGTGCTGGCCCGCGGGCTGGTCGCCACCGCGCTGGCCGGCGACGCTCCCCTGCCGCACCTGCCGAACGAGGTGCTGCGCGCCCAGCTCTGGCGGGCGTCGCGGGAAGGGGTCACCGGCTGCTGCCCGCACCCGAAGTCCGGCGACCTGGAACCCTCGAAGGTGGTCCTCGACGCCCTGGTCGACCTGACGGCCCCGGCCCTGGCCGCGGCCGGCGACCTCGACTTCGCGCGCGAAGGCCTCGCCCGGCTGGCCACCGAGGGCGGCGGCGCCGACCGCCAGCGGCGCCGGTTCGCCGAGCGCAACCGCGGCGAGGACGTCGTCGACCTGCTCGCCGGGGAATAGCGCGGACCTGACAAGGCCTTGGCCCTGACCGCGGAAGACGGTCGGGGCCGGGTCGGGGCTCGACCGGCTCCGGCCCGGCGAAGCGCCGGCAGTCTTTGCCGGACGCGGCTAATCCACCTCGAGGCGGTCGAGCAGTTCGAGGGCGCGGATCACGGCCCGCGAGCCGCCCGGGTCCACGACGAGGTGGACGCCCGCGGCTTCCGCGTGCCGGGCGGCTTGCAGCAGTGCGCCGATGCCCGCGGCGCCGAAGAAGCGGACCTGGCCGAGGTCGACCCGCAGGACGCCGGGACGGGCGCGGACGTGTTCGTCCAGGACCGCCGCGAGCCGGGCCACCGTGCACAGGTCGACCTCGCCGGTGATCTCCACGACGACCGCGTCGGCGCTCTTCCAGCGGAGGCGGCTGCCCGGGTCGTCGTCGGACGGGGCGCGGGGTGCGGGCAGGCGGTGCACCGGCGGGACGGTCACCCCGGCCGCCCGCGGCCACTCGTGAGGTGTCATTTCCGCGAAGTACCCGCGGCGGGCGCGCGGCGAAACAAGGGCCGGGTCCCGGCGCATTTCCGCGCCCGGAGCGGGTATCCCCGCTGCGACGCCCGTCCGGAAGGAGCCCGCCCATGTCCGACGGCCCGCCCACGATGGGTGTCGAAGAGGAGTTCCTCCTCGTGAACCCCCGCACCGGGCACGCGTCGCCGTGCGCGGAACCGGTGCTGGGCCGCTACCGCCACCACGGCCCGCTGCCCGAAGGCGTGCAGGTCCACCGCGAGCTGCGGCTCACCCAGCTGGAAGCGGCCAGCGGCGTCTGCACCACCGCGGACGAGCTGCGCCACCACCTGACCGCGGCCCGCCGCGTGCTGGCCGGGGCCGCCGCGGCCGAGGACTGCGCGCTGCTGGCCACCGGGACCCCCGTCGGGCCCGGGCCGGTCGGGCCGCCGCCCGCGAGCACCGGCCGGTACGCCGAAATCGACGCCGCCTA
Source organism: Amycolatopsis sp. CA-128772 (assembly GCF_002904295.1). GTDB lineage: Bacteria > Actinomycetota > Actinomycetes > Mycobacteriales > Pseudonocardiaceae > Amycolatopsis. Next base: position 105,432 of record NZ_PPHG01000022.1, on the reverse strand, counting down.
CGGCGCGGTCGTCGCCGACTACGAAGCCTGCGGCTGCCACGTCCACGTCGGCGTGCCCGACCCCGACACCGCGGTCGCCGTGGTCAACCACCTGGGCCGGTGGCTGCCCACGCTGCTCGCCCTGTCCGCCAACTCGCCGTTCGACCAGGGCCGCGACACCGGCTACCACAGCTGGCGGATGGTCCTGCAGTCCCGCTTCCCCGGCTCCGGCGTCGCACCGCACCTGCGGAACCACGACGAATACCGCCGTGCCGTCGAGACGCTGGTGGACTGCGGCGCCCTGGTCGACCCCGACCAGACGTTCTGGCTGGCCCGCCCGTCCGGCCGGTTCCCGACGGTCGAGTTCCGGGTCGCCGACACCGCACTGACCGTCGACCAGGCCGTGCTGCAGGCCCTGCTGAGCCGGGCCCTGGTGCGGCGGGCCCTGACCGACCTCGGCGAAGGCCGGGAAGCCGCGCCGCTCTCGCCGCAGGTGACCGCGGCGGCCGTGTGGACCGCGGCGCGCCACGGCCTCGCCGGGCAGCTCGTGGACGCCGCCGAAGAGACGCGGCGGCCCGCGTGGACCCTGGTCGACGCCCTGCTGGCGCACGTCCGGGTGCCGTTGGACGAGAACGGGGACCTGGCCGAAGCAGAGCGGCTGCTCGACGCGCTGCGCACCGACGGCACCGGGTCCGTGCAGCAGCGCGCGGCGGCCGTCCACGGGACGGCGGCGGCGGTGCGCTGGCTCACCGCTGCCACCGTGCCGGTGGGGCATGGAACGCTGCTCACCGGGTAGCCAGGGGTATGACGACCTCCATCACCGCCGGGGCGGCCACCCTGCCCACCGCCCGGGGTCCGCTGTCGGCGTCCGTGCTGGGGACGCTCCTGCGCGAGCAGCCACGAGCGGACCTGGACTTCGACGGGCTCGCCGACGCCGACCCGCTCGGTGACGACGTCCAGCTCGCCCTGCACCTGTGCTACGAGCTGCACTACCAGGGCCTGCCCGGGGTGTCGCCGGACTGGGAATGGGACCCGGAACTGCTGCGGCTGCGCGGCGCGCTGGAGGCGCGGTTCCTGGCCGCGCTGCGGGAAAACGTCGCCGGCGGCGACGACGTGGCGGGCGAGCTCGACGGGCTGCTGGTCGAGCCGATCGACGTCGAAGGGCTCTCGCACTTCCTGCGCGACCACGGCGACTGGGCGCAGGTGCGGGAGTACTTCACGCACCGCTCGATCTACCACCACAAGGAAGCCGACCCGCACGCGTGGGTGATCCCCCGCCTGCGCGGCCGCGCCAAGGCCGCGCTGGTGGCCGTGGAGTTCGACGAGTTCGGCGGCGGCCGCGCGGAGCTGATGCACGCGCGGCTCTACGCGGACCTGCTGCGCGCGGCGGGCCTGCCGGACGGCTACCTCGAGCTCATCGACCACGTCCCGGCCGAGATGCTGGCGGTGGTCAACATGATGTCGCTGTTCGGCCTGCACCGGTCCCTGCGCGGCGCGCTGTGCGGGCACTTCGCGGCGGCCGAGATCACGACGGCCCCGTCGGCGCAGCGGATGGACCAGGCCCTGCAGCGCCTGGAGGCACCGGAGGCGTGCCGGTTCTTCTACACCGAACACATCGAAGCCGACGCCGTCCACGAGCAGGTGATGCGCCACGACGTCCTCGGCGACCTGCTGGAGCAGGAGCCGGCCCTGGCCGCCGACGTCGTGTTCGGCATCCAGGCGACCGAGTTCCTCGAAGGCCGCTTCGGCGAGCTGCTCCTGAGCCGGTGGAAAGCCGGCGAGTCGTCCCTGCGGCTGCCCCTGGGCTGACGACCCGGTGGCCTCCCGGTTCTCCGGGAGGCCACCAGGTCAGTCGTCCGTCTGGGTGCGTACTCGTTTGCGGTGGCTGGTGTCGCAGAGAGGGAACCGCTTGCTGCGCCGGCACGCGCACACCGCGACGACGAACCGGTCCGAGCGCACGGTTTCCCCCTCCGGGGTGCTCAGCTCGACCGGCCCTTCCACGAGGACCGGGCCGCCCGGGACGACGGTCACCCGGCGGGGGGCGCGCTCAGCGGTCGGCACGGAGCACCACCAGCTCTTCCACCCGCTGCCCCGGCTCGATCAGGCCGGCCGCCTCGAGGAATGCCGTCCGTCCGGAAAGGACCGGGCCGAACGGGATGCGCGCGTGCCGGGCCACCGACGTCCGGAGGCCCTGTGCGGCCAGCAGTTCCCGTGACTTGTCCACATCGGACATCGTGGACTGCACGAGCAGCATCGTTCCGCCGGGACGCAGCAGCGCGCCGGCGGCCGTGCACAGCGGGTCGAGCAGCGCGCGGCCATCCGGGCCCGCGTCCCAGCCCCGGGTGGACCGGACCGTCGGCGCCGGCGACGGCACGTAGGGCGGGTTCGCGACGACGACGTCGAACGGGCCCTCGCGCAGCGCTCGGCCGAGGTCACCCCGGCAGGGGCGCACGGCGAGCTGGCGGACCAGCGCGTTGAGCCGCGCCGAAGCCAGCGCCCGGCGCGAAAGGTCCACGGCGAACACGGTTCCCGCGCCGCGGCGGGCCAGGGTAATGGCCTGTGCGCCGGTGCCGGTGCACAGATCGAGGGCCCGCGCGCCAGGCCGGATGGGAAGCTCGGCGATGGCGGCGGCGAGCAGGGCGGTGTCCTCCTGCGGACGGTAGACGCCGGGCAGCCGCAGCATCCGCGGGGCGGGTGGCACGGGCGCGTGCACGACGGACCGGGCGGCCAAGGGGCCCGGGCGGACGGGTTCCGCCGACGTGGTCATCTGGGTCTCCTCCACTCGCCGCGGTCTCCGGCGCGATCGCCGGTGAGACAACCGCGTCGTCATCCGGCTTACCCGGCGATCATCGCGGCAAACGCCGGCGGTTGAGCCGGGCGCGGCGGGGTATCCGGTGCGGAACGGACCGTGAAGGAGGCACGAGATGACGTCCGAAGAACGTACGCAGCACCCGACCGACCCGGCCGAGGGCCCCCGCGGCGACGACCCGCACGGCGACACGCCGGAGGCTCAGCGCGAGACCCTCCGCGGCGAGCAGGGCACGTCGAGCGGGGACCAGCACGACGACAGCGATCCGCAGTCGGGCTAGGACCAGGCACCAGGCGGGGGTCGCGTTCGGACAGTCCGAACGCGACCCCCGACGGCTGTCACGCCTCGGTGAACTCGAACGGCAGCGCGTCCACGCACGCCTGGTACTTCTGCACCATCTCGTGCTCGGTGTGCCCGGCCACGAACAGCTGCGCCAGCTCGAAGCTGTAGCTGTCCTGCTCCGGCAGGTCGGACAGGCGCTGCCCCACCTGCGGGATGATCTCGATCTGCGTGCCGTCGACCCGCTCCTGCACGGCTTCGACCTCCTCGCGGGTCGGCACGCGCGTCACAACGCCGTCTTCGAAGCGGCGCAGGTACCACTTGCCGGCGATCTGGTAGGTCCCCTTGCGGGGGCGGCGGCCGGGGTCCTGGCCCAGGCCCAGGCGGACCATGATCTCGTGGTTGGCGACGCCGTCGACGAACTCGAACAGCTCGGCGTGCGACTGCGAGTGCCGCGGGTTGATCTCCAGCAGGCACACCTGGCCGGACTCGGGGTCGCAGAAGAACTCGATGCTGAACGTGCCGTTGTCGAAGCCGATCTGCTTCATCACCCGCTCGGCCACGTCCCGCATCCGCTGGACCGGCTCCTCGCCCAGCTGGGACGGGTACTGGTGGCGCAGGAAGGATGAGCTGTCCGGGTAGTTGATCGAGTCCAGGGCGCCGTAGACGGTGACTTCGCCCTGGTGGACGTACCCTTCGATGGCCGCCTGGACGCCGTGCAGCGCCGCCTCGGCCAGGCAGGCCGCGCCGCCGACGCGGGCGATCTCGGCCGGGAGCGGGACCTGTTCGAGCACGTAGCCGAACGGCTCCCCCACGCGGCCGACGCCGGCCCGGATCTCGGCCACCGCGTGGGCGAATTCGGCGTCGTTCCCGGCCTTGAAGGCGAGCTCGGAGGAGAACGACTTGACCGGCTTCAGCCACATCGGGTACTCGACGCCGGCCGGCGGGGCGGGGTGCGGGTCGTCGAGGTCGACGATGCCGAAGTCCGGCAGCTCGTCGATGGCCTTCCGCTGCTCCAGCCGGCTCCAGTACTTGTGCTCGCACTTCAGCACCGCCTCCAGCGACACGCTGGGCAGGCCGTAGCGGGCGCACAGGATGGGGACGAGCGACGCGGCCGGGAAGTCCCAGTAGCTGACGATCGCGGCGATGTCGCCGTCGAACGCGTCGAGTTCGTGCTGGGCGGTCTTCAGCAGAGCTTCGAAGTCGATCTCGCCGTGCTGCAGTTCTTCGGGGGTCAGCAGGCCGTGGAAGGAGTAGGTCCCGGCCAGGGGCAGGCGTTCCAGGACCCGCCGGTTCTCCTCGTCCAGGCCGATCACGAAGATGTCGGTACTCATGCCGGAGGGCTACCCGAGGCCCCGAACAGCCGAAACGGGCCGGATGGCCGGTTTCGCCGGGCCGGTAACGGGCATCCACAGGTATGACAGTCCTGCCCGAACCGCTTTCCCTGTGGGTCGAGACCGCACCCGCCCCCGACCGCACCGGGGTGCCGGTGCCGGAATCCGCCGACGTCGCGGTGCTCGGCGCGGGGATCGCCGGGCTCACCACCGCGCTGCTGCTCGCCCGCGGCGGCCGCTCGGTCGTCGTGCTGGAGGCCGAGCGGGTCGCGGCCGGGGTGTCCGGCCACACCACCGCGAAGGTGAGCGCCCAGCACGGGGCGAAGTACGCGGACCTGACGTCCCGCCACGGCGAGGGCGCCGCGCGGACCTACGCCGGGACGCAGGCCGCGGCGGGCGAGTGGATCGCCGCCACCGCGGCCGAACTGGGCATCGACTGCGGCTTCACCCGCGCGGACAGCTTCGTCTACACGACGCGGGAAAGCACCGTCGACTCCCTCAAGCGGGAGGCGGACGCGGCCGCCGCGGCGGGGCTGCCCGCGTCCTTCACCGAAGGTGTCGCGCTCGACGTACCCGCGCTCGGCGCCGTCCGGACCACCGGGCAGGCGCACTTCCACCCGCGCCGGTGGCTGCTCGGCCTGGCCGCCGAGGTCGAACGGCTCGGCGGCACCATCGTCGAGCACGCCCGGGCGACCGCCGTCAACGGGCAGACCGTCCGCACCTCGCGCGGCGACGTCGTGGCGGGCGAGGTCGTCGTCGCCACCCACTACCCGGTGCTCGACCGCGGCCTGTACTTCGCCCGGCTCGACCCGGTGCGCGACCTCGTCGTCGCGGGCCCGGCCGCCGGGACCACCCCGCCGGAGGGGATGTTCCTCGACGCCGACACGCACCACTCCGTGCGCGGGTACACCGAGCGGGGCACGCCGATGGTGATCGCCGGCGGCGAGCACTACCGGGTGGGCGCGCACGTCAACGTCGGGCGCCGCTACCGGCGGCTCGCGGACTGGGCGGACGCGCACGCGGGCCTGCACCGGGTGACCCACCGCTGGTCGGCCCACGACATGTCCACCCCCGACCTGCTCCCCTACGTCGGCCGCTACCTGCCCGCGACGAAGAACCTCTGGGTGGCCACCGGGTTCGGCCAGTGGGGCATGACCGGCGGGACGGCCGCGGGACACGTGCTGGCGGCCCGGATCCTCGGCGAGCCGCACCCGGCCGCGGACCTGTTCGACCCCAACCGCTTCGACGCGCGTTCGGTGCTCGAGGTGGCGCAGGACAACCTGACCGTGGCGAAGTACCTGGTCGGCGACCACGTCGCCGCGCTGTGGCGGTCGGAGAAGCTCGACGACCTGCAGCCCGGGGAAGCCGAGGTCGTGCGCGTCGGCGGCGAGCTCGTCGCGGCCCACCGCGACGAGGCCGGGAAGCTGCACACCGTCGGCGCCCACTGCACGCACCTGGGGTGCCTGGTTTCGTTCAACGACGCCGAGAAGACCTGGGACTGCCCCTGCCACGGCTCGCGGTTCGGCGTGGACGGCGACGTCGTGCAGGGCCCGGCCGTCCGGCCGCTGCGCCGCGGCCCGGACTGAGCCGGCGGGGCACGTCCCCCGCCGGCTCGCCGGGCTAACCGGAGGCGAGTTTCTTGCCCGCGTCGTAGAGCAGGTGCAGGGCGTCCGCCACGCCCACGGCGGTGAGCACCGTGGCCGCCAGCCGGGCCGGCCGCGGGGCGATCACGAGCCCGGCGGCCAGGCCGGTGCCGACCCAGACGTTCAGGCAGAACGGGCACGACACGAGCTCGCCGACGGCGTGCTCGACGTGCCCCTTGCCGGGCACCGATTCGTTCAGCTCGTCGTCCCCGGCCGGCTCTTCGTAGCGGGTGAACGGCGCGCGCAGCGGGCTGGTCACCGCGTCCTTGGCCAGCAGCCGGCTGGCCTTGAACGTGGCCGCGCCCAGCAGGAGCGTGTCACCGACGCCGAACCGGTCCGGCAACCGGGCGCCGAGGGCGCGGCCGAGCAGCGTCAGCCCGCCCACCAGCGCGCTGTAGGCGCCCATCGTGGCGACGTACCCGGCGAGCGGCCGGTCTTCGTCGCCGGCGTAACTGCGCTGGACGCGTTTCGCCTTCTCGGCGACGTCTTCGAGCACGCTCATGCGTCCGCCGATCCGGGCTTCATCATCTTGCCCTGCTGCTTCGCCTTGGCCTCGTCCGGCAGCACGCGGGAGGCGGCCGCCTGGAGCTTGTTCTTCGCCGCGCCGGGGACGACCTTGTCCTTCCCCGCCATCAAAGCCTCGTAGCCGGCTTCGGCGATCTCGGCCGGGGAGTCCTTGTCGCCGGCCGCCAGCTTGGTGTCGGTCATGTCGGCGCGGTCGAAGAACTCGGTGTCGACCGGGCCGGGCAGCATCGCGGTGACGGTGACGCCCGTGTCCTTCACCTCGGCGCGCAGCCCCTCGGAGAACGACGTCAGGAACGCCTTCGAGGCGGCGTAGACGGCCTGGTAGGGCGCGGGCGAAGTGCCGGCGATCGACGAGGTGAACAGCACGCGGCCGCGGCCGCGGCCGACCATGCCGGGCAGCACCCGCTTGGTCAGGTGCACGGCCGAGCGCACGTTGAGGTCGACGACGGTCAGCTGGTCCTCCAGCCGGGTGTCGCCGGCGAACTCGCCGTTGATGCCGACGCCGGCGTTGACCGCCAGGGCCTCCACCGGGCGGTCCGCGAGGTGCCGGACCAGTTCTTCGACCCCGTCGGGGGCGGCGAGGTCGGCCTGCACCGCCTCGACCTGGGCGCCGCACGCGCGGACCTCGTCCGCGGCCATGGCCAGCTCGGCGTCCTCGGCGGCCAGCACGAGGTCGAAGTCGTGCCGGGCGAACTGCTTCGCCAGCTCGAGCCCGATCCCGCTGGACGCGCCGGTGACGACGGCCAGCGGCCTGGTTGCGGTGGTCATCCGTGCTCCTTCCGGTGGTTTCGTGCCCCGGCTACCCGCGGTCGCGGCCGGCAACCATGGTTTCCCGGTACGCGGGGCGGGTATTTCGCGGCGGTGGGACGCACCAGACTCCGGCGCAGTGACCTGCGCGGCCCGGGCATCAAGCGGATCCGCCGCGGCCGCGGGTTCTCCTATGCCATGCCCGACGGCTCGCCGCTGACCGACGCCGAGCTCCTCGACCGGATCAAGGGGCTGGTCATCCCGCCGGCCTGGCGGAACGTGTGGATCTGCCCGTACCCGAACGGGCACGTCCAGGCGGTCGGCACCGACGACGCCGGGCGGCGCCAGTACCTCTACCACGAGCAGTGGCGCCGCGACCGCGACGAGGAGAAGCACGACCGGGTGCTGCAGATGGCCCGCCGGCTGCCGCAGTGGCGGGATTCGGTGGCGGCCGACCTGGCCGGGTCCGGGCTGACCCGCAAGCGGGTGCTCGCCGCCGCGTTGCGCATGCTCGACCGGGGGATCTTCCGCACCGGCGGCGAGGAGTACGCGGAGGAGAACGGCACCCACGGCGCCGCGACGCTGCTGCGTTCGCACGTGTCCGTGCGCGGCGACGAATGCCGGTTCTGCTACGTCGCCAAGGGCGGGCTCGACCGCGAGGTGGCGATCTGCGACGCGGAACTGGCGTCGGTGATGAAATCCCTGCTGCGCAGCCGCTCCGGCAGCGACCGCCTGCTCGTCTACCGCGAGGGCGGCACGTGGCACGAGGTGCACGCGGCCGACATCAACGAGCGGTTCAAGGAACTGGCAGGCGAGGACTGCACGGCGAAGGACATGCGCACGTGGAACGCGACGGTCCTGGCGGCGGCCGCATTCGCCGCGGCGGACCCGCCGACGTCGGAGACCGCCCGCAAGCGCGCGGAGGCCAAGGTGATGAAGGAGGTCTCGACGGCGCTGGGCAACACCCCGGCGGTCTGCCGGTCGTCCTATGTGGACCCCCGGCTGGTGGAGGCCTACCGCGCCGAGCGCACGATCGCCCCGGCGCTGAAGCGCGCCGCACGCCTGGAGGGCGACGAGGCCCGGGCGGTCCTGGAGAGGGCGTGCGCGCGGCTGCTCAACGCATCATGAGGGAGGCACGGTGAGTGAGCTCCAATCCATCCGAACGTGTACTGGCCGCCGACCACGCTCATCGGGGAGCCTGGAGGCAATGACATCCGAACTGTCCCCGGTGCGCTGGCGCGCGTCGATCGGCCTCACGGTCGGCGGCGACGGGCCGGTGTCGAGCATCGTCGAGTCGGACCACGGGAGCGAGGGATCGGCGCGGGAGTGGATCGAGCGGAAGCTGCCCCGGACGCGGTTCCCGGCGTGGATTCCGGCGGCGCGACGGGCCGACGGGGTGGAGTTGTTCGGCGTAGTGGCCCGGGGGCGGGTGGCCACCGATCGATTGGTGCCGGTTTGGGAGGGTGAGGGGACGCCGGTCTGGCATGCCGATCGGGCCGGGGACCGGGTGGAGTGGCGGCGGTGCGCGGCTGAGGATCGGTGAGGACTTCGCTCCCCCGCGGCGGGCCCAGGGGAGTGAAGGCGGCGCTGGGGACGCTGCGCTGAGACGCGAGCCCCGCTGAGCAGCAGAGAGGGCGGCGGCCGCCTCCCCTGCCACTCAGCCGGGCCGATGTCCCTTGCTACCCAGCCGGGCCGATGTCCTTGCTACCCAGCCGGGCCGACGTCCCTTGCTACCCAGCCGGGCCGACGTCCCTTGCTACCCAGCCGGGCCGATGTCCTTGCGCAGCAAGCAGAACTCGTTGCCCTCCGGGTCCTGCAGCACCACCCACGACTCCTCCCCCGTCTGACCCACGTCCGCCGGGCGGGCTCCCAGTGCCGTCAGCCGGGCCAGCTCCGTCTCCTGGTCGCTGCCCGCCGGGTTCACGTCGATGTGCAACGGGAGCTTGGCCCGCTTCGGGTTTTCGGTCTGGGCCAGCACCAGCGTCGGCGGCCCTGCGCCCAGCGGGGCGTCCGGGACGCCCAGCTCCAGGCCGTCCGGCTCGTGGCCGATCACCTCGTAGCCCAGGACCGCGCACCAGAACTCCGCCAGGCGGTCCGGGTCGCGGCAGTCCAGGACCAGACCCGTGATGCGGCAGGCCATCCGCTCACTCCCGTTCCGACTTCGCCACCGCCGCGGCTTCGTCTTCGTCCATCGCCTTCGTGTCCCGCGGCGGCAGGAACGGTTCCTCCTGGTCGTCGTCGGCACCCGCCTCGATCGAACGGCCACGGGCGAGCTCCGCGTCCAGCTCGGCCCCCAGCAGGATCGCGAGATTGGAGATCCACAACCATACAAGGAACGCGATCACCCCGGCCAGGGAACCGTAGGTCTTGTTGTACGAACCGAAGTTCGCGACGTACAACGCGAACCCCGCCGAAGCCAGCACCCACAGCACCACCGCCAGCGCCCCGCCCGGCGTCAGCCATTTGAACCCCGGCTGCCGGACGTTCGGGCCCACCCAGTACAGCAACGCGAAAGCCACGCTGACCAGCACCGCGATCACCGGCCACTTCGCGATCTCCCACACCAGGATCCCGGTCGACCCCAGGCCGATCAGGTCACCGATCCGGCGGGCGACCGAGCCCGTCGCGACCACCCCCAGCGCGCACAACGCCAGCAGCGCCACGATGGCGACCGTCAGGGCGACCCGCAGCGGGATCACCTTCCAGATCGGCCGGCCTTCCGGCATCCCGTAGATCGCGTTCGACGCCCGCATGAACGCGCCGATGTAGCCCGACGCCGACCACAGGGCGCCGAGCAGGCCGATGATCGCCAGCGGGCCGGCCAGGCTGCGGCTGCCGGTCAGCTCCTTGATCGCGCCGACCAGGATGTCCTTGCCCTGGCCGGGCACCAGCTGGTTGACGTTGTCGATCACCGTCTGGATCTTGTCCGGGCCCAGCAGGCCCAGGATCGCCGTCAGCACGATGATGCCCGGGAAGAGCGACAGCACCCCGTAGTAGGTGAGCGCCGCCGCCCAGTCGGTCAGGTTGTCACGGCCGAACTGCTTGAACGTCCGCTTGAGCACCGCGCCCCACGAACGCTTCGACAGCTCGCCCGGGCCTTCGGGTTCTTCTCTTCCGGCTGACATCGCCACCTCCACTCGGTACGAGCGGGCATACCCCGTCCGTGAGTGGGTATGCCTGGTTCGTCACCCGAAGCAGGAGGAAGCCGTGCCCGAGGTCAGCCGCGTGATCGACGTACCACCCGAGGCCGTGTTCGCCGTCCTGTCCGACGGCTGGCTCTACGCCGGGTGGGTGGTCGGCAGCTCGCACATCCGCGACGTCGACGGCGACTGGCCGGCGGTGGGTTCCCGGATCCACCACAGCGTCGGCCCGTGGCCCCTGCACATCCAGGACGTCACCGTGGTCCGGGCGGTCGAGCCGGACCTGTCGCTGTCCCTGGAGGCCCATGGCTGGCCCCTGGGTGCCGCGGCGGTCGGCCTCACCCTGGTCCCCCACGGCGACGGGCAGACGCTCGTCCGGATGACCGAGCACATCGTCCGCGGCCCCGGCAAGTTCCTCCCCGCGGCCGTGCAGGCCCTCATCGCCAAGCCGCGCAACACCGAGTCCCTGGCCCGGCTGGCCGACCTCGCCACGGGCAAGCACGTCCGCGCGAAGAACGGCCGCCCGCGCCCCTGACCTGGGGCGGACGTGCCGATGCACACCGGGGCCGGGCATCGGTGGCACCACGCGGCCAGGCGAATTGTGCCGTTGGCCACCTTGTAACTTAGGTAAGGCTGACCTTATCGTCCTCCCGTGTCCCTCGTCCCCCGCCACGCCGCGACCAGCGTGCACGCCTGTGAGGTCGACGTCGCCTACGGCAGCGATGTCGTCGTGCGCGCCGCGTCCCTCTCCCTGCACGCCGGGACCGTCACCGCGCTGATCGGCCCGAACGGCAGCGGGAAATCGACGTTGCTGCGGGCGCTCGCGCGGCTGCACCCGCCGGTCGCCGGCTCCGTCACCTTCGACGACGGTGCCGACCTGCGCGCCCTGTCCCCCAAGGACATCGCCCGGCGGATCACCCTGCTGTCGCAGCAGCGGACCGCGCCGGGCGGGGTCCGCGTCCGGGAACTGGTCGAGTTCGGACGGCACCCGCACCGGTCGCGCTGGGGCGGCCGCGATCCCGGCGGGGCCGCCGCCGTCGAGCGGGCACTGGCGCTGACCGGGCTGTCCGCGCTCGCCGACCGGCCCGTGCAGGCCCTCTCCGGCGGCCAGGCGCAGCGGGTGTGGCTCGCCGCTTGCCTGGCCCAGGACACCGCGCTGCTGCTGCTCGACGAACCCACGACCTTCCTCGACCTGCGCTACCAGGTCGAGGTCCTCGACGTCGTCCGCGATCTCGCCGACCGGCACGGCGTCGGCGTCGGGGTGGTGCTGCACGACCTCGACCAGGCCGCCGCGGTCGCCGACCGGGTGCTGCTGCTCGAAGGCGGCCGGGTCACCGCCGAGGGCTCCCCCGCCCACGTGCTGACGGCGGAAAACCTCAGCCGGGCCTACGGCATCCGCGTCGACGTCGTGGCCGACCCGGCCGGCGGGCGGATCCACACCCGCGCGGTCGGCCGCTTCAACGACACGGGAGCGCGCACCGCGTCGGTCTGACCGGTGCGCCGTCACGGCTGAGTCATCGAAACAACAGGAGAACCATGCGAATCACCCGGATGCTCCTCGGCCTGTCCGCGGCCGCCACGTTCTTCGTGGCCGGCTGCGGCACCACCGAGGCGCCCACCAGCAACGCCGCCGCGACCGCCGGCGCCCCGATCACGGTCGTCGACGCGCGCGGCAAGGAGGTCAAGCTGCCCGGCCCGGCCAAGCGCGTCGCCGCGACCGAGTGGAACGCCGTCGAACACCTCGTGTCGCTCGGCGTCATGCCGGTCGGCGTGTCCGACGTCAAGGGCTACGGCCAGTGGGTCAGCGCCGAAAAGCTCGACGGCACCCCGAAGGACATCGGCACCCGCGGCGAGCCGAGCCTCGACACGCTCAGCTCCCTGGGCCTGGATCTCGTGGTCGTGACCGACAGCGTGACCGAAGGGGCGCTCGAGCAGATCGAGGCGAAGGTCCCGGTCGTCGTGATCAACGGCGGGAACGCGAAGGACCCGATCGCCGGGATGTACGCCGGGCTGGACGTGATCGCGCGGGCCACCGGCACCGAAGCCAGGGCCGCGCAGCTGAAGACCGAGTTCGACCGAAAGCTCAGCGAAGGCCGGGCCGCGGTGGAAAAACTCGGGGCCCTGGGCCGGAAAGTGGCGTTCTCCGACGCCAACGTCACCTCCGGCTCGGTCGGCATCCGGCCCTTCACGAAGGGCGCGCTGGTGTCCGCGGTGTTCGCCAGGCTGGGCCTCGAGACCGCCTGGCCGATGGAGGGCGACGCGGTCTACGGCCTCGCGCAGGCCGACGTCGAGGGCCTGACCAAGCTGCCCGACGTGCACTTCTGGTACATCGCCAACGACGCCGAAGGCGACCCCTACCGGCAGCAGCTGGCCGGCAACGCGATCTGGACGAACCTGCCGTTCGTCAAGAGCGGCAAGGTGCACCGCTTCCCGGACTCCCTCTGGATGTTCGGCGGGCCGAAGTCCATGGCGCAGTTCGCCGACGCGGCCGTCGCCGCGCTCGGGACCTGACGGTGGTCACCCTGACCGAACCCCGGCCGCCCGCCGTCGCCGTCCGGCGACGCGGGCGGCTGGTGCTGCTCGGGGGCGGGCTCGCCGCGCTGATCCTGCTGGGTTCGGCCGTGCACCTGACGCAGGGCACCGCGGACCTGGCCGCGCTGGACGTGCTGCGGCTGCTGTCCGGCGGCGCCGGGAGCGACACGACCGCGGTGGTCCTCGAATCCCGGCTGCCGCGGCTGCTCGCGGCGCTGGTCGTCGGAGGTGCGCTGGGCGTGGCCGGCGCGGTGCTGCAGTCGGTGTCCCGCAACGCCTTGGCGTCGCCGGACACCCTGGCCGTCAACGCCGGTGCGCACCTGGCGGTGGTCGCCGTCGCCGCGTTCGGTGTCTCGCTGCCCCTGCTCGGCGCGGCCGGGATCGCCTTCGCGGGCGGGCTGGCCGCAGCCGTGGTGGTGCTCGCGCTGGCCGGCACCGAAGGCACCGGGGTCGTGCGGCTGGTCCTGGCGGGCACCGCGTTCGCGCTCGCCCTGGTCTCCGTGACCCAGGTCCTGCTGCTGTTGTACGCCCAGGAAACCCGCGGGCTCTTCGCCTGGGGCGAAGGATCGCTGGAGCAGAACGGGCTCGGCGGTGTCCGCACGCTCGGCCCGGTGGCCGGCGTGGCGCTGGCCGTGCTGCTCGGCATGGCGCGGCGGCTCGACCTGATCCACGTCGGCGACGACCACGCCAGGACCCTCGGTGTCCACATCGGACGGACACGGTTCGCCGCGATCGCGCTGGCGGTGCTGCTGGCCGCGACGGCGGTCACCCTGGCCGGCCCGATCGGGTTCGTCGGCCTCGCCGCGCCGGCCGTGGCCCGGCTGCTCGCGTCCGCGGTACCCGGCCTGCACCGGCACGCGGCGCTGCTCCCCTGCTCGGCGGCGCTCGGTGCGGTGCTCCTGCTGGGCGCCGACGTGCTGCTGCGCGCGATCATCGGCCCGCAACGCGCCCTCGAAGTGCCGACGGGCGTCGTCACGACGATCCTCGGCGCGCTCTTCCTCGTCGTCCTGGCCCGGACCGCCCGGACCACGGCCGCGACCGCCGAACCGCCCGCAGCCGGCGCACGCGGCGGGCTGAGCGCCGGCCGGTACCGCGTGCTCCTGGCCGCGCTGGTCCTCGTGGGCATCGGCGTCGCCGTGGGCGCGGTGCTGCTCGGGGACACGAAACTGCTGCTGGGGGACATCGTCAACGGGGTGACCGGCCGGGCGGGCCCGATCGTCACCGGCGTGCTCGACACCCGCGTCCCCCGGGTGGTGGCCGCGCTGCTGGCCGGCGCGGCACTGGCGCTGGGCGGCGTGCTGACCCAGGCGGTCGCCCGCAACCCCTTGGCCGAGCCGGGGATGATCGGCGTCGTCGGCGGCGCGGGGCTCGGCGCGGTCGCCGTGCTCACGGCCGTGGCGGGGGCCGGGTTCTGGACGCTGACCGGATCCGCGGGCCTGGGTGCCGCCCTGGCGATGGCCGTCGTCTTCGCCGTGGCCGCCCGCGGCGGGTTCGCCGGCGAACGCCTGGTGCTGATCGGCTTCGGCGTGCACGCGGCGTCGCAGGCGCTGGTGACGCTGCTGATCGCCCTGTCCGATCCGTGGAACGAGACCAAGGCCCTGACCTGGCTGGGCGGATCGACCTACGGCCGGACGTTCCCGCACCTGGTCCCGATGGCGCTGGCGCTGCTGCTGGTGGCGCCGGTACTGGTCCGGACGCGACGCGAACTCGACCTGCTGGCCCTGGACGACGAGACCCCGCGCGTGCTGGGCGTCCCGGTGGCCCGGACGAGGTTGCTGCTGCTGTCGTGCGCGGTCCTGCTGACCGGCGCGGCGGTCGCGGGCATCGGCGTGCTGACGTTCGTCGGCCTGGTCGCCCCGCACGCGGCCCGCGCGATGGTGGGCAGCCGGCACGCCCGCCTCCTGCCCACGGCGGCGGTGCTCGGCGCCACCCTGGTCTGCGCGGCCGACACCGCCGGCCGCACCCTCATCGCCCCCGGCCAGCTCCCGGCGGGCCTGGTGACCGCGATCATCGGCGCGCCCTGCTTCGTGTGGCTGCTGCACCGCCACCGCGCGAGGGCCGCCCGGGGACGGTGAGGGTGTCCTGGGCGGCGGCCCGCCGCGGCGCGGTCACCCGGCCGCGGAACCACGAACGGCGAACTTCGACCCCGGAAACGGCCTCCGGCTTCGCGGCACCGAACGCGCCCTAACCGTAGATCGCCCGGTGTGCCGCCTTGATCACCGCCGCGTAGCCGCCGCCCAGCATTCCCGCGCGGGCCATTGCCGCCCGCGCCGCGTTCGCTCCCGGGCCGCCGTGGACCGCGCCGCCCGGGTGAGCCGATGCGCCCGCCAGGTACAGGCGGTCCACCGGGGTGTCCGCGCGGCCCGTGCCCGGGACCGGGCGGAAGAACAGCTGCTGGTGGATGGCCGTCGTGCCCGCGTTGATCGCGCCGCCGACCAGGCCCGGGTTGTGGCCCTCCAGCTCGGCCGGGCCCTGGGCGTAGCGGGCCTTGATCAGGCCCGTGAAGCCCGGTGCGTTCGCCTCGACCGTCTCCTCGATCCGCTTGACGCGCCGGTCCAGGGCCGCCCGGTTCTCCATCGTGCCGCGCGGTACGTGCGTGTACGCCCACGCCGCCTCCGTGCCCGCCGGCGACCGCGTCGGGTCGGTCGTGGTCATCTGACCGAGCAGGAGGAACGGGCGGCGGGGTGTCCGGCCGCGGGCGAGCTCGCCGCCGAACGCCGAAAGCCCGTCGAGGTCCGTTCCGAGGTGGATCGTGCCCGCGCCGCGGGCCGCCTCCGCCGTCCACGGGATCGGGCCGGACAACGCCCAGTCCACCTTCACCGTCGCGCTGTCCCACTCGAAATTGCCGAGGTCGGAAACCAGCCGGGCCGGCAGCTGGTCCTCGCCCACCAGGTCGCGGTACAGCACCGGGGCGGGCACGTCGGCGAGCACGGCCTTGCGCGCCCGCACCGGGTCGCCGGCGGCGTCGCGCACGCCCAGCGCCCGCCCACCCCCGACGAGCACCTCCCGCACCGGACGTCCACAGTGGACCCGGCCGCCGCGGGACTCGAGCCGGCGGACCAGCGCCGCGATCAGCTCCCCCGCGCCTCCTTCCGGCACCGGGAAACCTTCATCCTGGCCGATCATCGCCAGCAGCCAGCCGAACACCGCGCTGCCGGCGTTGTCCACGGACAGGTCGCTGTGCGCCGCATTTCCGGCCACCAGCAGCTTCGCGCCCTCGCCGGTGAACAGCTCGTCGCCGAAGCGGCGCGCAGGCAGCGTCAGCATGCGCGCCAGCCGCAGCGCGTCACCGGTTCCGGTGCGGCGCAACAGCTTCAGGGCCGGGCGGACGGGCGGGAACGGCGTGAACAACGCGTTCAGCAGCGGCTCGCGGATCTCCCGCCACTGCCCGAACAGCCGGCGCCACGCGTCGCCGTCGCCGGGGGCGAACTCGTCGGCCGAGGCCGCCGTGCGGTCGATGTCCCGCGAAAGGACCGCGCACCGGTCGTCGGGCAGGATGTGCGCCAGCACCTCGGGCGCGTGCCGCCAGCGGAGGCCGTGCTCGTCCAGCCGCAGGCCCTTGATCACCGGCGACACCGCCGAAAGCGGGTAGAAGGCGCTGAACAGGTCGTTGCGGAAACCCGGCTCGGTGACCTCGGCGGTGCGGACCGCGCCACCGGGGTGGTCCGTCGCCTCCAGCACCAGCACCGACCAGCCCGCGTCGGCCAGCAGGTTCGCCGCCACCAGGCCGTTGTGGCCGGCGCCGATCACCACCGCGTCGACGGCTTCCGTACTCACTGCGGCCTCCCGGTTGGTCAGGCTTGCGACTGGTGGCTCGGCCCGACCCGGGTGAGCGAGCGGAGCCGTCCCAGAACCCCGTCGCGGCGCGGCGGGGCCAGCGGTGCGCTCGCCGCCCCCGCGCCCGACCGGAGCCCGGTGACCAGGTCGGCGACCGCGGCCGCGGCGTCATACCGAGGTTGCCAGCCCAGCGCGGTCTCCGCCAGCGTCGTGTCCGCGAGAGCCGCGCGGTCGGCGAGTTCGAGCCAGCCGGGGTGGGCCGGCAGCGCGCCGCCGAGCCACGCCGCCCGGGCCGCGACCTGCACCACCGGCTTCGGCACCGGCACCCGGGTCCCGCCGAGGACGGCGGCCAGCGCGTCGGCGTCGAGCACCTCCGGCGCGGCCAGGTTGACCGGGCCGGCGAAGCGCTGGTCGAGGATGAGCCGGATCGCCTCGGCGACGTCGGAGGTGTGCACCGCCTGGGCGCGCAGCTCCGTCCACAGCGGAACCGGCAGCCGGCGGCCGCCGACCAGGCCGGCGGGCACCGCCGGGCCCAGCAGCCAGCGCGCGAACTCGCCGGCCGCCCGCCGGTGCAGGATCGCGCACGGCCGGATCCGGGCCACCCGGACCTCGGGGTACTGCTCTTCGAACCGGTCGAGCAGGGTTTCCAGCGCGGCCTTGCCGCGGCTGTAGGCGCTGCCCGCGATGCCGTCGCACGGCCAGTCCTCGGTGACCTTCTCCCAGCGCGGCGCCGGTCCGTAGGCGGCGACGGAAGACGCGACGACCAGGTGCGGCACCCCGGCGCCCGCCGCCGCGGCGAGCACGTGCCGGGTGCCGTGGTCGTTGGTGCGCCACATCGGCGGGTCACCGCGCAGCGGCGAGATCGCCCACGCGAGGTGCACGACGGCGTCCGCGCCGGCGAACAGCGCGGCCAGCTCCTCCTCCGCGCCGGGGACGCCGATGTCGGCGGCGCGCCAGCCCGCCCGGCGGTACGGCTCGGCCGTGGTGTCGGGCAGCCGGCGCGCCAGGCCGACGACGTCGTGGACGGGGTCGAGGACGGCCAGCAACGCCGTCCCGACGTTGCCGGTGGCCCCGGTGATCACGATCCGCACCCGGAAGGCTTACCCCGTGTGGCGAACCCGAAACTCAGACGAGGTCACGCGGAATCCGCTCGTGCCAGTTCCGCGAAACGATCCGCCGAGCGCCCTCGTAGCCGTCGAGCTGCGCATCGATGACGAACTCGGTCTCGGTGCAGGACACCCGCGTCCGGGTTTCGCTGCGCGCCTGCCACTCGCCGCGGGCGAACGTCACCACCCATTCGGTTTCCGCGACCGGCGAGCAGAAGTCGTCGGCGACCCAGCGGTAGCGTTCCCGGACGTCGCGGGTGATCTCCAGGGCGAGGTCGTCGAAGCGCCGGGTGCCCTCGTCCTTCACGATCTCGAGCACGGACTCGTAGCCGACGAGGTCACGCGAGACGCGCCAGCGCTGCTCCCCCGGCGTCACCTGCGTGACCGCGATCGGCGGCGCTCCTTCGGGTTCGCCGAACGGCCGCGGCGGCAGCTCGTCCGGCTCGGCGACCGGGCGCACCGGCAGCTCCAGCCCGCTGTGTCCGGTGTGGACACTCAGCAGCACGGGCTTCGGCGGCGGCCAGGCCAGCGGCCAGTACGACGTGGACACCGACAGCCGGATCCGGTGCCCGGCCGGGAAGGCCTGGGCGACGGCGTTCAGCTCGACCTCGACGGCGCACCGCTCACCGGCCACCATCGGCGCCGGCTCGTCGTGCCCGTCGCGGTGGGTCAGGTTGAGCAGCCCGTAGGTGACGCGGGTGGCCCGCCCGTCCGGCGCGACGTCGGACAGCCGCACCGCGACCATCGCGACCGGCTGGTCGGCCGAGACCTCCAGCCGCACCTTCGGCGCGCCGAGTATCTCGCAGCGTTCGGTGAGCACGTCGCTGTCGAACACGAGCGACCCGCCGTCCTCCTCCCGCTGGTCGTAGGGCAGGTCCGGCGGGGCGCTGTAGGACGCCCACTTCCCGGCGAACTGCCCGACCGACAACGGCGAGGACAGCGTCAGCGCTTCGTCCTCGAAGGTCTCCTCCGGCCGGCCCAGGCGATGGCGGGTGAGCGGCAGGACGGCCGGCTTGACGTGCGGCGAGGGCCAGGTGGCCTCGCCCACCCATCGGCCGGGCCGGTCCTCGTAGGACGTCGACGGCGGCACGCTTTCCTGCATCCACGTGCACAGCATCGGCCCGTCCATGGCGCCGTTCTCCGCGCCGCGCAGCCAGTGGTCCCACCACCTGACGACCTCCTGCAGGTAGCCGATGGCCGGGCCGGGCTCGCCCAGGTGCGGGTACTTGTGCGACCACGGGCCGATCAGCCCGCGCCGCGGCACGTCGAGGTGGGCCAGCAGCCGGGTCACGGCGTTGGAGTAGCCGTCGGCCCAGCCGCTCGAGGCGAGCACCGGGACCTGCACGTCGCTGTAGTTCTCCGACACCGACGCGTGGCGCCAGTAGTCGTCGCGGCGCTGGTGGCCGAGCCAGTTGCCGATCCACAGGCTGCAGTTCTCGAGGCGCTCCCGCCACATCTCGCGCCACCGCCCGCCGACGACGGCCGGGTCCGGCGGCAGCGTGGCGTAGGAGAACATCGTGCCGGACTCGGCGACGTTGTCCGAGAGCAGGCAGCCGCCCATGTAGTGCATGTCGTCGGCGAACCGGTCGTCGGTGAACGACGAGATCACGAGGGCACGCAGGCTCGGCGGTTTCCGGGCCGCCACCTGCAACGCGGCGAACGCGCCCCAGGAGATGCCCATCATCCCGGTGTCGCCGGTGCACCACGGCTGGGCGGCGATCCACTCGAGGACGTCCTCGGCGTCGAGCTGCTCGCGTTCGAGGTACTCGTCCTCCAGGACGCCCTCGGACTCGCCGGTGCCGCGGATGTCCACGCGCACGCAGGCGTACCCGTGCCCGGCGAGGTAGGGGTGGTGAATCGAGTCGCGGGGCGCGGTGAGGTCCCGCTTGCGGTAGGGGATGTATTCGAGGATCGCCGGCACCGGTTCGGTGTCCGACGAGACCGGCCGCCAGATGCGGGCGGACAACACGGTCCCGTCGGACACCGGGATCCGGACGTGGTCGGACTCGGTGGTTTCGTACGGCAGCGAGGTGACGGCTCGCAAGAGTCAGTTCCCTCCCCGGGGGTTACGGCTGCAGCAGGATCTTCTGGGCGCCGTCCAGCTTCTTCTGGAAGATCTCGTACGCGCGCGGCGCGTCTTCCAGCGGCAGCTTGTGGGTGGCGAACCCCTCGACGCCGAGCGGGTCGCCGTCGCCGGTGAGCACCGGCATGATGGCGTCGAGCCAGTGCCGGACGTTGGCCTGGCCCATCCGCAGCTGCACCTGCTTGTCGAACAGTTCCATCATCGGCATCGGGTCGACCATCCCGCCGTAGACGCCCGACAGCGAGATCGTGCCGCCGCGGCGGACGCTGTCGATGGCGGCGTAGAGCACGCTCAGCCGGTCGATCCCGGCCTTCTCGGTGATCTTCTCGCCGAGCGGCTGCGGCAGCAGCCCGACCAGGGTGTGCGCGAGCTTGCCGACCGGGGCGCCGTGCGCCTCCATGCCGACCGCGTCGATCACCGAGTCCGCGCCGCGCCCGTTCGTCAGCTGGCGGATCGCGTCGCCGATTTCCTTGTGGTCACGCGTGTCCAGCGCGGTGGCGCCGTGCTCGCGGGCGCGGGCGAGCCGCTCGGGCACCAGGTCGATGCCGATCACCTGCGCGGCCCCGCGGTGCCGGGCGATGCGGCAGCTCATCTGCCCGATCGGCCCGAGCCCGAAGACGGCGACCGTGCCGTCCTTCGGGACGTTCGCGTACTCGACGGCCTGCCAGGCGGTCGGGACCACGTCGGAGAGGTAGACGAACCGCTCGTCCGGCGGGCCCTCCGGGACCTTGATCGGACCGTAGTGGGCCTGCGGCACGCGCAGGTACTCGGCCTGGCCGCCGGGGACCTGGCCGTAGAGCTTGGTGTAGCCCAGCAGCGCCGCGCCCTTGCCCTGCTCCCGGACCTGCGTGGTCTCGCACTGCGACTGCAGGCCGCGTTCGCACATCCAGCAGTGGCCGCAGGAGATGTTGAACGGGATGACCACGCGGTCGCCCGGCTTGAGGTCCGTGACCCCGGGCCCGACCTCCTCGACGATGCCCATCGGCTCGTGGCCGAGGATGTCGCCCTCGGTCATGAACGCACCCAGCACCTCGTAAAGGTGCAGGTCGGAGCCGCAGATCCCGGTGGAGGTGACGCGGATGACGGCGTCGGTCGCTTCCTCGATCTTCGGATCCGGCACCTCGTCGACGCGGACGTCGCGTTTGCCGTGCCAGGTCACTGCCTTCATGGCTCTCCCTTTCCGCGGGGCGGGTGTCTCCGCCCCGGCTTCCCGCGGGCGGCGGCGGACAAACCCGCGCCGCGGTCAGGTGAGCAGATCGGCGACCAGGTAGACCGCCGCGGCGACCGCCGCCGCGGCCGGGAACGTCAGCACCCAGCCGAGCACGATGTCCCGCGCGATCCCCCACCGCACCGCGGAAAGCCGCCGGGTCGCGCCGACACCCATGATCGCCGCGGTGATCACGTGCGTCGTCGAGATCGGGGCCTTCACCGCGAACGCCGTCACGTACAACACCGACGACGCCACCGACTCCGCGACGAAGCCGTGCGGCGGGTCGAGCGGGAACACCCGGCGGCCGAGGGTCCGCATGATCCGCAGGCCACCCGAATAGGTGCCCAGCGACAAGGCACCGGCGCACGCCAGGGTCACCCACAGCGGGACCGAGAACGTCGACTGCTGCCCGGCCGCCACCAGCGCCAGCACGATCACGCCCATGCCCTTCTGGGCGTCCTGCAGGCCGTGGCCGAGCGCGAGCGCCGACGCCGAAAGGATCTGGAACCGGCGGAACACCCGGCCGCTGCGGTGCGGGTTCGCCCGCCGCAGCAACCACAGCGCGGCGACCATCGCGAGGTAGCCCAGCACCAGCCCGAGCAGCGGCGACGCCACCATCGGGATCAGCACCTTCTCCGCGATGCCGGCCCAGTGCACGGTGCTCGCGGCGGCCAGCGCCGCGCCGACCATCCCGCCGATCAGCGAGTGCGAAGACGACGACGGGAGCCCGAAGTACCAGGTGATCAGGTTCCAGGTGATCGCCCCGAGCAACGCCGCGAACACCACGGTGAGCGCGTCCGGGCCGGCCGGGACGTCGATGATCCCCTTGGCCACCGTCGCCGCGATGCCGGTGGACAGCAGCGCGCCGGCCAGGTTCATCACCGCCGCCAGCACGAGCGCGGCCCGCAGCGTCAGTGCCCGCGTCGACACCGCGCTCGCGATGGCGTTGGCCGCGTCGTGGAAGCCGTTGGTGTAGTCGAAGACGAGCGTCAGCACGATCACGGTGACCAGTGCGGCGGTCCCCGTCACTCAGGACTCCTTGACGGCGATGGTCTGCACCACGTCGGCCACGTGCTCGAACGCGTCGGCGGCCAGCTCGAACTGCTCGACGACCTCTTTGGTCTTGAGCACCTCGAGGGCGTCGCCCCCCGGCTCGAACAGGTGGGCCAGTATCCGCCGGTAGACGCGGTCGGCCTCGTTCTCCAGCTCGTTGATTTCGATCCAGAACGGCTCGAGGTCGCCGACCTTGGCCAGGCCGGGCATCGCCGTGGCGGTCAGCTCGGCGGACCGGCAGAGCACCCGGAGCAGGACGTCCGTCCCGGGCGGGAACGCGCCGATGCGGTAGAGCACGGCGAGATCGGCCGCGGTGTCCATGAAGTCCAGGACGTCGTCGATCTTGGCGGCGAGGGCCTGGATGTCCTCACGGTCGAACGGGGTCACGAAGGAGCTGTTGAGCTCCACCATGATGGTGTGCGTCAGCTCGTCGCCCTGGTGCTCGACCTCGTGCAGGCGCTTGGCGAGGGGTTCCCGTTCGGCCGGGTCGGCGGCCACGAGGTCGCTGAGCAGCGCGGTCGCGGAGACGAGGTTCTTCGCCGCTTCGGCGAGCAGGTCGAAGAACCGGGTGCCCCGTGGGGTGAACCGCATGGATGGACGTCCCTTCCTCACTGCACAGCCGTCCGGGGCCGAGTACCCCGTCCGGCCGTACGTTTAACGGCCGATCTCCGGGAAACCAGGGAGTATGACCGATCCCGGATCCCGGCGCCTGAGAGTACTGCTCTGGCACGTGCACGGCTCGTGGACCGACGCTTTCGTCCGCGGGCGGCACGACTACCTGCTGCCGGTGTCACCCGACGGGGCGCCGTGGGGCCTGGGCAAGGCCGGACGCGACTGGCCGTCGGTGACCGAGGTGCCGCTCGACCGGCTCGCCGAAGCCGAACCCGACGTCGTCGTCCTGCAGCGCCCGGAGGAGCTCGACCTCGTCGCGCGCCTGGGCGTGCCGTCCGTCTACGTGGAACACAACGCGCCCCGGCCGTACGCGGCGGCGAGCGAGCACCCCCTGGCCGGCCGCGCCGACATCACCGTCGCGCACGTGACCCACTTCAACGCGGCGATGTGGGACTGCGGCCGGGCGCCCACGACCGTCGTGCCGCACGGCATCCCGGATCCGGGACCCCGCTACACCGGTGAGCTCGCCGCCGGCGTGTCGATGATCAACGAGCCGGTGCGGCGGACCCGCGTGACCGGCGCCGACCTGCTCGGCACGCTGGCCGGAGCCGCTCCGGTCGACGTGTTCGGCATGGGGACCGAGGACCTCGCCGCGCCGCTGCGGGGCCTGGGCGACGTCCCGGCGCCGAAGCTGCACGACGAGATCGCCCGCCGCCGCGTCTACCTGCACACCGCCCGGTGGACGTCGCTGGGACTGTCCCTTTTGGAGGCGATGCACCTGGCCATGCCGGTGGTCGTCTTCGCCAGCACCGAGGCGGTCGACGCGGTGCCGGCCGACGCGGGCGTGCTCTCCACCGACGTGTCCGTGCTGGCGCGCGGCTTCCGCGAGCTGCTGCACGAGCCCGATTTCGCCGCGCTCGCCGGCAAGAACGCCCGCGAACACGCCCTGAAGCACTTCGGGCTGGACGCCTTCCTGACCGCTTGGGACCACCTCCTCGCCGAGACGGCCCGTTGACTCCGAAGGGAACGCCTCACCGATGAAGATCGCGATGGTGTCCGAGCACGCCAACCCCCTCGCCGCCCTGGGCGAAGCCGACGCCGGCGGCCAGAACGTGCACGTCGCGGAGCTGTCGGCCGCCATGACGCGCGCCGGCCACGAAGTCACCGTCTACACGCGCCGGGAGAGCCGCGACGAGCCGACCGAGGTGCAGACGTCCCAGGGGTTCCGCGTCGTGCACGTGCCCGCGGGGCCACCGCGCAAGGAGCCGAAGGACCACCTGCTGCCCTACATGGGCGAATTCGGCAGCTTCCTGCGGGACCGGTGGGCGCTCGAACGCCCGGACGTCGCGCACGCGCACTTTTGGATGTCGGGCCTGGCCACCTCGCTCGCCGCGAGCGCGACCGGCACCCCGGTCGCCCAGACCTTCCACGCCCTCGGCGTGGTGAAGAAGCGCTACCAGGGCGACCAGGACACCAGCCCGGCCGACCGGATCCGGCTGGAGCGGATCATCGGCCGCCAGGCCGGGCGCGTGATCGCGACCTGCTCCGACGAGGTCTTCGAGCTGTCCCGGCTCGGCGTGCCGCGGTCGCGGATCTCGATCGTCCCCTGTGGGGTCGACCTCGGCCGCTTCTCCCCCGACGGGCCGATCGCCCGTCGCCGGCTGGCGCACCGGCTGGTCGCCGTGGGCCGGCTGGTCCCGCGCAAGGGGTTCGACATCGCGATCACCGCGCTGGCCCAGCTGCCGGACACCGAGCTCGTGATCGCCGGCGGCCCCGAGCGCGGCCGGCTGTCGCAGGACCCGGAGGCCCAGCGGCTGCGGCAGCTCGCCGACCGGCTCGGCGTCGGCGACCGCGTGCGCTGGCCCGGCCAGGTGTCCCGGGAGGACATGCCGGCGCTGCTGCGCTCGGCCGACGCCGTGCTGTGCACGCCGTGGTACGAGCCGTTCGGGATCGTGCCGCTGGAGGCGATGGCCTGCGGGGTCCCGGTGGTCGCGGCCGCGGTGGGCGGCCTGACCGACACCGTCGTCGACGGCGTCACCGGCCTGCTGGTCCGCCCGCACCAGCCGAAGGAGCTCGCCACCCGGGTCCGGCGGCTGATCGACGACCCGGCCCTCTGCCACGCCTACGGCACCGCGGGCCACGACCGCGCGGTCGCCCGCTACTCCTGGGACCGCGTCGCCGCCGACACGCTGCGCGCGTACCTCAAGCTGGTCCCCCAGGCCGCAGCCACCGCCTCGGCCCGCTGAAGCGGCACTTTCACGTGAAAGTGCCGCCCCGGACCGTCGCTTTCACGTGAAAGTGACGGTCGGGGGCGTCAGCCCACGTAGCGGCGGGCCTTCGAGGCGCGCTGGGGCGCCTCGAGCAGGCGGAGGCCGTGCTCGACGTGCGGGGGCACCACGCGGCGGTCGCGCAGCACCCACGGGAGGCCGCGGACCACGTCCAGCAACGCCGCCGCGGTGGCGGCGTCGCGCGGGGCGGTGCGCAGGACGTCACGGCCGCGGCGGAGGACCGCCGGCCAGGGGCGGCGCAGCAGGAGCGTCCACAGGGTGTTGCGGATGCCCAGGCGGCGGCGGTGGCGCGGGTCGCGCAGCTTCGACGGCGCGTGGTGGATCACCACGTCCTCCGCCCAGCACATCCACCAGCCGCGGGCGGCCAGGTCCAAGGCGAACAGCTCCTCCTCGCCGCCCAGCCACATCCGGGTCGAGAAGCCGCCGACCTCGCGGAACGCGCTGACCCGGACCGTCGTCAGCCCCGCCATGATGCCCAGCAGCGCCGGTCCCGGCAGCCAGTCCGGCCCGGGCACCGGCGACTCGCGCAGCTCCGGCGTGATCGGGTCCTCGGCCAGGCCGGGCTCGACCAGGCAGCGGCCGGTCACCGAGCCGAGGGCCGGATACGCGTCGAGCAGGTCCGCAGCCCGGGTGAGCGCGCCGGTCTGCCACGTCGTGTCGTCGTCGCAGAAGGCGACGTACGGTGTCGTCACCTCCTCGACGGCGACGTTGCGCGCCACCGCACCCAGGTTCTCCGCGAGCCGGAACAGCCGGACCTGCGGGAACTCCCGGGCAACCATGTCCGCCGAGCCGTCCGCGGACCCGTTGTCCGCCACGAAGACCGGCGGCCGGTCCGGAAGGGACGTCATGTGCGCCAACGTTTCGCGCAACTGCTCGCGGCGGTTGCAGGTGATGATCACGACCGAGATTCGCGCCATTCGGCGGTCCTTTCCAAAGTCCGGGCCTGGTGTTCGACGTGGGCGGGCAGGACGCGCCGCGAGCTCAGCGCGCGCGGCAGGCGGGGCACCGCGCCGAGGACGGCGCCGGGGGCCTGCACCAGCGTCCGGGCCACCTCCCGGCGGCAGACGCGCGGCGGGCGGCGCAGCACGGCGATCAGCAGCCGGTTGCGCAGTTCCGCCCGGCGGCGCCACGACGACGGCGGCCGCGACCTGGACGGGTGGTGGTGGGCACGCAGGCGCTCGACGTAGCAGACCTCCCAGCCCCGCGCGGCCAGGTCGTAGGCCAGCAGCTGCTCCTCCGCACCGAAGTGGAGCAACGGGCTGAAGCCGCCGGCCTGCAGGTACGCCGTGCGCCGCACGATCGCGGAGCAGGCGAGGAAGCCGAGCACCAGCGGCCCCGGCGCGCCGGCGGGGTGGCCGAGCGGGCTGCGCTGCATTTCGGGCGTCACCGGATCGTCCCGGCATTCCGGGCCGACCAGGGTGCGCGCGGCGAGCAGGCCGGTGCGCGGGTGCACGTCGAAGATGCGCTCCGCCTCGGCCAAGGCGTCCGGCGCCCACCACGAGTCGTCGTCGCTGAAGGCGACGTACGGCGTATCGGCCACGACGACGCCGAGCGTGCGGGCGGCGGCGCCGAGGTTCTCCGGCAGGCGGATCACGCGCACGTTCGCGTGCCGCCCGGCGACCGCGGCCGTGTCGTCCTCGGATGCGTTGTCCAGCACCACGACCGGCGGCCGCGGGGCCAAAGAGGACAGCTGATCGAGGGTGCGGGCCAGCTCGGCGGCGCGGTTGCGGGTGGCGATGACGACGGTCGTGCGCGGGTTCACCGCGCGCCCACCAGCTCGTCGACCAGCGCGGTCAGGCGCGGGACCGGCGGATCGGCGGCGGCTTCCGGGGACAGGCACCACTTCAGCCGCGCGTCGAGCACGGCCGCGTCCGCCGCGTCCTCGGCCGCGACGACCGGCCAGCCCAGCGCCGCGCCCTGCGCGGTCACCTTCCCGCCGCCGGCCACCGGGTCGACGGCCACCACCGGGACGCCGGCCTTGAGCCCGAGCACCAGCCCGTGCAGGCGAGTGGTCACCACGGCGTCCATTTTGGACAGAGCCGAGACGAACTGGTCCGGGGTGGCGCACCGCTGCCAGTCCTCGTGCGCCAGCCGGGTGTCCAGGGGCACGCGGGCGCAGTCCAGCCCGGCCAGCCACCCGGTCAGCGCCGGGTGGACCTCGTCGTGGCGGCCCGCGCTGCCGTATTCCGGCTGGTGCGGGGCCAGGACCACGCCGAGCACCGGCATGGCCGACACCGCACCGGCCAGCGACAGGTCCGGGGCCGCGGTCCCGCGATCATCGCGCGGCAGGACGCGGTGGAACCCGGTCACCGCCGGATCGCCGGCGTCCGGCACGGACACGCCGACGGCGATCCGGCGGCAGGACGCGTACCGCTCGTGCAGCCAACGCACCTGCGGCCCGTGCAGCGGACCGCAGGCGAACACCACGTGCGTGTAGTCCCCGGCGGGGGCGTCCGGCAGGTGCAGCGTGCCGGGGCGGAAGCCGGGGCTCCAGGCGACGTCGTGGTCGATCCCCGCCTCGGCCAGCGCGGCTCTCGCCGCGCTCAGGCTCAAGACGTCACCCGCTGTCGCTTCGCCGTGCAGGAAACTGGCCCAACCCGTGAGCAGAACTCGCATGGCCGGGCGCTTACCCGCTCCCCACCCCCTTACACGGGTTTGCGCCCACCGGGGCCGGGTAGCCGCCACGGCATGACGGATCCGGGAATGGCCAGGCGGTTCGAGCGTGCGGTGGTGACCGGGGGTGCCGGCTTCGTCGGCGCCCACCTGTGCGAGCTGCTGCTCGAAGAGGACATCGAAGTGATCGCCGTGGACAACCTCGCGACGTCCTCGGCGGACACCCTGGAGCACCTGCGCCGCCACGACCGGTTCCGGTTCGTGCGCCACGACGTCACCCAGCCGATGCCGCTGAGCTGCCGGGCCGACGTGGTGTTCCACCTGGCTTCCGCCGCCTCGCCCCGCGACTACCTGGCCCTGCCGATCGAGACGCTGCGCGCCGGCTCGCACGGCACTGAGAACGCGCTCGACCTGGCCCGCCGCGACGGCGCCCGGTTCGTGCTCGCCTCGACCAGCGAGGTCTACGGCGACCCGCTGGAACACCCGCAGCACGAACGGTACTGGGGCAACGTCAACCCGATCGGGCCCCGCAGCGTCTACGACGAAGCCAAGCGCTACGCCGAGGCCCTCACCTCCGCCTACCACCGCGAATACGGGGTGGACACGGGCATCGCGCGCATCTTCAACACCTACGGCCCCGGCATGCGCGCCCACGACGGCCGGATGATCCCGGCGTTCCTCGACCAGGCGCTCAACGGCGTGCCCCTCACGGTCACCGGAACCGGCGAGCAGACGCGGTCCATCTGCTACGTCGAGGACACCGTCCGCGGCCTGCTGGCCCTGGCCCGGTCGGGCCACCCGGGGCCGGTGAACATCGGCAACCCGTACGAACTGACCGTCCGCCAGGTGGCGGAACGGATCAAGGCCATCACCGCGTCCGCCTCCCCCATCGAGTACGTCGACGCCGTCGTCGACGACCCGCAGCGCCGCTGCCCCGACATCGGTCTCGCCCGCGACGTCCTGGGGTGGGAACCGAAGGTCGACGCCGACGACGGGCTCCGTCGCACTGCGGCGTGGTTCCGCCGGGCGCCGTCGCGCTGAGTAGCGACGCCCAGGGCTTTTGCGCGCCATCGTTTATCAACGACTTCGGCGGGTAGCGCTATAGGCGAGAGCGGGCCGGACGAGTCCGCACCGAAACGCCAGAGGCAGGTCGATGCGCATACTCGGGATCAACGCCGTCTTCCACGACCCGGCCGCAGCGCTGGTGGTGGACGGGGAGATCGTCGCCGCGGCGGAGGAAGAACGCTTCAGCCGCCGCAAGCACGGCAAGCAGGCGGTGCCGTTCTCCACCTGGGAACAGCCCGTCCAGGCCGCCGCCTGGTGCCTGGCGCAGGCGGGACTGTCCGCGAAGGACCTCGACGCCGTCGGCTATTCCTACGACCCCGCGCTGGTCGAACCGGGCCTGCCCGGCCACGACCCGAGTGGCGAGGAACTGCGGACGGAATTCGCCCAGCGGGCGCCGTTGTTCCTGAAGTCCGCTTTGCCGGGCCTCGACCCGGGCATCGTCAAGTTCGTCCGCCACCACGTCGCGCACGCCGCGTCGGCCGCGCTCGCCGCGCCGTTCGGAGACTGCGCCGTGCTGGTGGCCGACGGTCGCGGCGAGAGCACGTCCTACCTGGCCGGCGAATACCGCGACGGCCGGTTCAAGGAGCTGGCGGCGCAACGGCTTCCGCACTCGCTCGGGCTGCTCTACGAGGACCTCACCGAGCACTGCGGGTTCGCGCGGTCCAGCGACGAGTACAAGGTGATGGCGCTCGCCTCGTACGGCAAACCCGAGTTCCTCGACGAACTCTGCGAGCACGTCCACGTCACCGGCGACGGCGGCTTCCGCGCCGCCGGCGTCGACCTGGCCGCGCTGGCCCCGCGCCGTGGACCCGGCGAGGAACTCACCCAGCGCCACGCCGATCTCGCCGCGAGCGTCCAGAAAGTCCTCGAGGACATCCTGCTGGAGCTGACGGACTGGCTGCACGAAGCCACCGGTCAGCGGGATCTGGCGCTGGCGGGCGGGATCGCGCTCAACTGCGTGGCCAACAGCCGGCTGCACGCCGAAGGCCCGTTCGACCGGATCTGGGTGCAGCCCGCCGCCGGGGACGCCGGCACGGCGCTCGGCGCGGCGTTGCAGCTGGCCGCCGAAGCCGGGGAACGCGGCGCCCCGATGGGCGACGCCGGACTCGGGCGCGGCTGGACCGACGACGAACTCGAAGAAATCCTGATCAAGGCGAAGCTGCCGTACGAACGGCCGGACGACCTCGCCGAGACCGTCGCCGAAGCGCTGGCGAACGACGACGTGATCGCCTGGTTCCAGGGCCGCGCCGAATTCGGGCCGCGCGCGCTGGGCCACCGGTCGCTGCTGGCCCACCCGGGCCGCAAGGCGAACCTGGAGCGGCTCAACGACGTCAAGGGCCGGGAGCAGTTCCGCCCGGTGGCGCCGATGGTGCGGGCCGAACGGGCGGCCGAAATCTTCACCCGCGGCCCGCTGCCCAGCCCGTACATGCTGTTCGTGCACGACGTCGCCGAAGCCTGGCGCGACCGCATCCCGGCCGTCACGCACGTGGACGGCACGGCTCGCGTGCAGACCGTCGAAGAGCGCGAAAACCCGGTGCTGGCCCGGATGCTGGCCGCCTTCGAGCGCCGGACCGGCGTGCCGGTCGTGATCAACACCAGCCTCAACACGGCGGGCCGCCCGATGGTCGACTCGCCCCGCGACGCGCTCGAATGCTTCGGCTCCGCCCCGATCGACCTGCTTGCGCTGGGGCCGTTCGTGCTCCGGCGGCCCCGATCCACCCGAACCACCCGAACCGGCGCGGCGTCGCCGGAGGAGAAGGAGGTGCCGTGATGGAAGACCATCTCGCCGCGCTGGCCGAAGCGGCCGGCCGGACCCGCGAATCCGCCCACCGGATAACCGCGTGGGGACAGCACCTCGCCGGCGTGTTCGAGGCCGGCGGCCGGCTCCTCGCCTGCGGCAACGGCGGCAGCGCCGCCGAAGCCCAGCACCTGACCGGCGAGCTCGTCGGCCGGTTCCGCCACGAACGGCAGCCGCTCTCGGCCATCGCGCTGCACGCGGACACGTCCGCGACCACGGCCATCGTCAACGACTACGGCGACCACGAGGTCTTCGCCCGCCAGGTGCGTGCGCACGGGCGCCCGGGTGACGTGCTGGTCTGCCTGTCCACCAGCGGCACCAGCCAGAACGTCGTCGCCGCGGCGAAGGCCGCGCACGAACTCGGCGTGACGACGTGGGCCCTGACCGGGCCCGCCCCCAACCCGCTCGCCGCCTTGTGCGACGACGCCGTGACGGTCGAAGCGCCCACCGTCGCGACCGTGCAGGAAATGCACCTGGCGCTGGTGCACGGCCTGTGCGCGGCGCTCGACGACGCGCTCGGGGTGACCGCGTGAAACCGCTGGTCGTCCTGGGCGACACGCTGCTGGACGTCGACGCCGAAGGCACCGCCGAACGGCTGTGCCCGGAGGCGCCGGTGCCGGTGGTCGACCTGACGGCCCGGCGCCGCCGCCCCGGTGGCGCCGGACTGGCCGCGCTGCTCGCCGCGCGGTCGGCGGCCGAGGTCGTGCTGATCACCCCGCTCGGCGACGACGAAGGCGGCCACGCGCTGACCGGGCTGCTGGAACCGGACGTCACCGTGCTGCCGCTGCCGCTGCGCGGCACGACGGTGTGCAAGACCCGGGTCCGCGCGGGCGGGCAGTCGTTGCTGCGCCTGGATTCCGGCGACGGCACGGCGACCGCCGGCGCGCTGCCCGCCCGCGCCCACGACGTCCTCGCGGGCGCCGGCGCGATCCTCGTGGCCGACTACGGCCGCGGCCTGACGCGCAATCCCGACGTCCGGCGGCTCCTGCGGGACCTCGCCGAGCGGATCCCGGTGGTCTGGGACCCGCACCCCCGCGGCGCGCAGCCGGTGCCCGGCACCGGCCTGGTCACGCCGAACCTCGCCGAGGCCCGCGCGGTGCTGGCCGGGCACGAGGAACCGGCCGAGCTCGCCAAGCTGCTGCGCGGCCACTGGCACGCCGACGCGGTCGCCGTCACCGTCGGCGCCCGCGGCGCGGTGCTGGCCGACGGCCTCGGCGAAACGGCCGTCCCGATTCCCGCCGCGGCGCGGACCCCGGGGCACAGCGCGCCCGACACCTGCGGCGCGGGCGACCGGTTCGCTGCCGCGGCCGCCGCCGCCCTGCTCGGCGGCGCGGACGTCACCGAAGCCGTCGCGACGGCGGTCGAGGCGGCCGCCCGGTTCGTCGCCGACGGCGGGGCCACCGCGCTGTCCACCGACGACGGCCCGGTCCCCGATCCCCAGCCGGCGACCGACGCCTTCGGCCTGGCCGGCCGGGTCCGGGAGACCGGCGGCCGGCTGATCGCCACCGGCGGCTGCTTCGACCTGCTGCACCCCGGGCACGTCAGCCTGCTGCGGCAGGCCCGCGCCCTCGGCGACGCGCTCGTCGTCTGCCTCAATTCCGACGCGTCGGTGCGGGCCCTGAAGGGACCCGGCCGCCCGCTGGTCCGCGACCGCGACCGGGCCCGGCTGCTCACCGCTTTGTCCTTTGTGGACGCCGTGGCCATCTTCGACGAGCCGTCGCCCATCGCCGTCCTCGAGAAGCTGCGCCCGGACGTGTGGGTGAAGGGCGGCGACTACGCGGCCGCCGACCTCCCCGAACGCGCGGTCGTCGAACGGCACGGCGGCGAAGTCGTGCTGGTCCCCACCGTCCCCGGCTATTCGACGTCCCGGCTGGTCGCCGCGGCGGCCACCGCCTGACCCCCAACCCCCGAAGGAGTGCGATGCGACCCCTCGGCAACGTCCTGATCACCGGTGGCGCCTCCGGGCTCGGCGCCGCCACCGTCGACGCCGTCCGCAAGGCGGGCGGCACCCCGTACGTCCTCGACCGCGTCCGTCCCGAGGACCCGGCCGAATACGTGGAAGCCGACCTGACCGACACCGCGGCGACCGAAGCCGCGGTGCGGGAACTCGCCGAGCGCGCGGGCGGCCTGGACGGCGTCTTCACCGCCGCCGGCACCGACGCCTGCGGCCCGCTCGGCGAAGTGTCCACAGAGGACTGGGAGCGGGTCGTCAAGGTGAACCTGTTCGGCACGGCCGCGGTGATCCGCGCCGCGCTCCCCTACCTGGAACGTTCGCACGGCACGGTCGTCACCGTCGCGTCCACGCTGGGCATCAAGGCGGTGAGCGACGCGACCGCTTACTGCGCCTCGAAGTTCGGCGTCGTCGGGTTCACCCGCGCGCTCGCCGCCGAGCTGGCCGGGCGCGTCGGCGTCACGCTGCTCGTCCCGGGCGGGATGTGGACGCACTTCTTCGACGACCGCACCGACCAGTACAAGCCGGGTCCGGACGCGAAGCTCAACCAGCCCGAGCACGTCGCGAACACCGTGGTGTTCGCGCTGCAGCAGCCGCCGGGCGCCGAAGTCCGCGAGCTGGTCGTGTGCGCGTCGGAGGAGGGGTCGTGGCCGTGAGTGCCGCGGTCCTCGTGCTGCGCGCGCTCGGCGTCGGGGACCTGCTGACGGCGGTCCCGGCGTTGCGCGCCCTGCGTGCGGCCTGCCCCGGCGACCGGCTGGTGCTGGCCGCGCCGGAGCAGCTGCGCGACCTGGTGGAGCTGATCGACGCGGTCGACGAGCTGCTGCCGACACCCGGGCTCGGGGAGCTGGACTGGCCGGGCCCGCCGCCGCGGCTCGCGGTGAACCTGCACGGCAGCGGCCCGGAGAGCATCCACGACCTGCTGGCCACCGACCCCGCCGAGCTGCTCACCCACCGCCACCCCGACTTCCCCGACGTGCCGGGCCTGGACTGGCGCGCCGACGTGCACGAGGTCGACCGCTGGTGCCGGCTCGTCGAGTACCACCACCTGGAGGCGGACCGGTCGGCGCTGAGCCTGCCGGTGCCGCCGGGGCCGAACCCGGTCCCGGACGCGGTCGTGGTGCACCCCGGCGCGGCGTTCCCCGCCCGGCGCTGGCCGCCGGAGCGGTTCGCGGGCGTGGTCCGTGAGCTGGCCGCGGCCGGGCACCGCGTGGTGCTCACCGGCAACGCCGGCGAACGCGACCTGGCGGTTTCGATCGCCGAGGCGGCCGGGCTCGGCGAGGACGCCGTGCTGGCCGGCCGCACCGGCCTGGCGGACCTGGCTGCGCTGGTGGCCGGGGCGGCGCTGGTCGTCTGCGGCGACACCGGCGTCGGGCACCTCGCCACGGCATTCGGCACGCCCTCGGTGCTGCTGTTCGGCCCGACCCCGCCCCGCCTGTGGGGCCCGCCGCCGTCCGCGCGGCAGCACCGTGACATCCGGGGCTCCGTCCCGGGCCGGGGGCGCCGCCACCCGGAACCCCCGCCGAAACACATCGTGCTCTGGGCTGGCAACGTCGGCGACCCGCACGGCGAGGAGCCCGACGGCGGGCTCCTCCTGCTGGGCGAAGAACGCGTGCTCGCCGCGGCGCGTTCGGCCCTCGAAGCGAGGGTGGCGCATGGCTGAGCACATCGGGATCGTCGGCGCGGGCTACGTCGGCCTGACCAGTGCCGCCTGCTTCGCCCGGCTCGGGCACCGCGTCACCTGCGTGGACGCCGACGAGTCCAAAGTGGACGAACTGGGCCGCGGGGTCGTGTCGATCGCCGAGCCCGCCCTGGCCGACCTGGTCGCCCAGGGCCTCGGCGACCGGACGCTGACCTTCACCACCGCCCAGGCCGAACTCTACGGCGCGGACCTGGTGTTCCTGTGCCTGCCGACGCCGCCGGCCGAAGACGGGCGCCCCGACCTCGGCGTGCTCGAACACGTCCTGCCGCAGCTCGGCCGGCTGCTGCGGCCCGGCTGCGTGGTGGTGACCAAGTCGACGGTGCCGGTCGGCACCGCGGCGCGGCTGCCGCACCTGCTGGGCCGGGACGACCTGCCGGTCGTGGCCAACCCGGAGTTCCTCCGCGAAGGCCACGCCGTCGAGGACTTCCTGCACCCGGACCGGGTGGTGGTCGGCACCGACCCGGCGGAATCCCCGGCGGCGCAACGGGTCGCGCGGCTGTACGAGCCGACCGGCGCCCCCGTCGTGGCGACCGACTCGGCCAGCGCCGAACTCGCGAAGTACGCCAGCAACGCGTTCCTCGCCGTGAAACTGTCCTATGTGAACGTCCTCGCCGAACTGTGCGAGCGGTTCGGCGCGGACGTCCGCGAAGTCTCGCGCACCATGGGCCTCGACGCGCGGATCGGCCCGGAGTTCCTTGCGCCGGGCCCCGGCTGGGGCGGTTCGTGCCTGCCGAAGGACACCTCGGCGCTGCTGCACGCGGCCGAGTCGGCGGGCGTCGACTTCGGCATCCTGCGTGACGCGGTCCGCGTCAACGCCCGGCAGCGCGCCCGGGTGGTGCGCGCCGTGCGGCAGGCGGTCACCGGCTCGGCGGCGGGTTCCCTCGCCGGCGCCCGCATCGGCCTGCTGGGCCTGGCCTTCAAGGCGGGCACCGGCGACCTGCGCGACTCCCCCGCGCTGGCGGTGGCCGACGACCTGGCCCGCGCGGGCGCGGAACTGACCGCACACGACCCGGCCGTCTCGTGCGTGCCGGGGATGGGCGCGGTCCAGGTCGTCGACGACCCGTACCTGGTGGCCAAGGACGCCGCGGCGCTCGTCGTACTCACCGAGTGGCCGGAATTCCGGGACCTCGACTGGGCCCGGCTGGCCGCGTCCGCCGACCGGACGGTCGTCGTCGACACGCGCAACCTGCTCGACCCCGACACGCTCGCCGCCGCGGGGTTCACCCACATCGGCGTCGGCACCCATCCCAGGAGGCTCTCATGACATTGCGCGTCCTCGCGCTGACCTGCACGCTCAAGCCGTCGCCGGCGAAGTCGAGCAGCGATCTCATCGCGCACCAGCTGCTCGACCTCTTCGCCGAGCGCGGCGCGACCGGCGAGCTGGTCCGCGTCGTCGACCACGACGTCCGCCCGGGTGTCGAAGCGGACATGGGCGACGGCGACGCGTGGCCCGGTATCCGGCAGAAGATTGCGGCCGCGGACATCCTGCTGATCGCCACCCCGACGTGGGTGGGCCACATGTCGAGCGTGGCGCAGCGGGTCCTGGAGCGGCTCGACGCGGAACTGTCCGAAACCGACGACCGGGGCCGGCCGGCGATGTTCGGCAAGGTCGCGGTGGCCGCGGTGGTGGGCAACGAGGACGGCGCCCACAAGATCATCGCGGACCTGTTCCAGGCGCTGAACGACACCGGGTTCACCGTCCCGGCCCAAGGCGCCACCTACTGGAACGGCGAAGCCATGCAGGGCGGCGACTACCAGGACCTCGACGAGACCCCCAAGGCCGTCGCTTCGACGAACGCGACCCTGGTCCGCAACGCCGTCCACCTGGCGGACCTGCTGCGCGAGCAATACCCGGCGGAATGACTACTCCTTTCGAGTGACGTCGTTGCTCCGGACGAGTGTGGCGCAGGCCACTGGGTAACCGCCCGGTACCTTCGAACCTCGTCAGGGGGCTCCACCGATGCCGAACCGCGTCATGATCAGCCGAGACAGCAAGCCGATCCCGTGCGAGGAGTGCGGCCTGCCCGCGTTGCACGTCGCCCGGCTGGTGTCCGGCGACGGCACCCTGCTGGGCCAGACGATGGTGTGCACCGCCTGCAGCCGGCACCGCTCGGAAGCCGACGCGGTCGCGATCCAGTGAACCGCTGAAGGCCGCTCCCCCGGGGCGGCCTTCAGCGTTGTTCGAGCTGCTCCACCAGCAGCCGGGCGGGCAGGATCATGGTGCCGAGGCCGAGCCGGGCGGGCACGCCGTCGTCTTCGGCCGTCAGCAGCCGGTTCTCCAGCTTGGCGAGCAGCGCGCGGCATTCGTCCAGTTCGACGGGCTCCCCCACGAGCGCCACCGCCTGCACGGCACCGCCCAGGTGGTGCATCAGGTCGGCCAGCGCTTCCCGCGCGTCGGGCCAGGGGTACTCGAAGGGGTGTTCCCGCCGGCCGGCGGTGGTCCGCACGGCGGAGATCAGCTGCGAGACGGCGGGCCACAGCCCGAGCAGCGTCCGCAGCGGACGTTCGTGCCGCGCCCCGGCGATCGGCCGCCCCCGCCGCAGGTTCAGCCGCCGCCCTTCCTGGGTCAGCCCGACGGCTTCTTCGGCGGCCAGCACCTGGCTGCGCGCGTCCTGCGCCTGCGACAGCAGGTGATCGAGGTCTTCGGGCGGTTCGTCCCGCCGCACGACATCGGAGAGCGACTCGAGCAGCCCGGCCAGCGCGGTGGCCAGCCGCCCGGCCGCGGCGGCCAGCCGTTCCCCGTAGAGCGGCGGGAAGATCAGCGTGTTGACGGCCACCCCGATGGCCGCCCCCAGCGCGGTTTCGAGCAGGCGATCGCCGAGCAGGACGGGTTCCCGGGCGGTCCCGTAGGAGATCAGCAGCATCCCGGTGACCCCGACCCACACCCCGGCGCTCCCGAACCGCCGCCAGCTCCCGGCCAGCAACCCGACGAAGACGACGACGGCGAGCGCAACGGCCTGCCAGGGGATGAGCTGAGCGGCCACGGCGGCGAGAAGCACACCGGTGGCAACCGACCCGACCTGCTGCAGCCAGCCCCGGAGCGACCGGTAGACGGTGGCTTCGACGAGGAAGACGGCGGCGTAGGGAGCGAGGAAGGGCTGCGGGAGACGCAGAACGAGGGTGGCCAGCAGCCAGGCGGCGGACGCGGCCAGGGTGGCTTTGGCGCTCTGGACGAGCACCCGCCGTTCCTGTCCGGGGACCCGGAGGGCCCGGGCGAACCAGCCGAACGGGGACCGGTCGTGGCGTTCGTTGTCCGCTGAGGAGTCGGCGGGGTCGGATGAGTCGGCGGGGTCGGCCCGGAAGGCTTGGGCGACACGGGTGATGAGGGCCCGGCTGCGAGGGTGCCGGGCCGGGGAAGGGCCGGGGCGCTCGCGCACATCCGCCTCCGCCGCAGAGCCGGCATCTCGCCGACCGCCGGCCGACCCAGGCCGGCCGCGGCCCCGCTGCTCCTCCGAACCCACCGAAGCACCCCCGACCGGCTCCCCCGGGCCCGGCCCGCTCTCCGGGCCGGGCCCCCCGCGTCTTTCCGGCCGCGTCATGCCGGCGGGGCGATGTGCACGAGCTTCGTCTGGGTCAGCTCGTCCAGCAGCTCCGGCCCGTACCCGTACCCGTTGCCGCTGCGGCCGCGCGGGTGCGCCGCGCCGCCCGGTGCGCCGCCGAACACGTTGTTCACCTTCACCGTTCCCGCCGGAAGCTCGCGCCACGCACGCTGTGCGTTCGCCATCGAGCCCGTCAGGACCGTCGCTGCCAGTCCGTACTCGCCCTTCGCCGCCTCCGCCAGGCCCGCGTCGAAGTTCGGGACCACCTGCACCGGCGCCACCGGGCCGAACGTCTCCTCCGCCATCACCCGCAGCTCCGGCGTGCACTCCGTGAGCACCGTCGCCGGGTAATGCGCGCCCGGGCCGTCCGGTACCGCTCCGCCGGTCAGCAGGCGGGCCCCTCGCGAGAGCGCGTCCGACACGTGCGAGTGCACGTGGTCGCGGTGGCGCCGGTCCACCAGCGGGGCCGGCGTCCGGGACTCGGCCTCCTTCACCAGGGCCGCCAGGAACGGCTCCGCGATCGCCGAACACACGTAGATGCGCTCCACCGCCACGCAGATCTGGCCCGAGTTGGCGAACGCGCCCAGCGCTGCCTGACCGGCCGCCCACGCCGGGTCGACGTCCTCGTCGATCAGGAGCGGGTCGTTGCCGCCGTTCTCCAACAACGTCTTCGCGCCCGTCGCGGCCGCGCTCGCCGCGATCGACCGGCCGGTCGCCGTGCTGCCTACGTGCGCGAGCACGTCGACGTCGTCGCGCATCGCCAGGATCGCGCCGACGCCGCCGTCGCCGTGCAGCGTCTGGAAGACGCCACCCGGGAAGACGCCGGCGAGGACCTCGCCCAGCAGCTGTCCCGTGTGCGGTGCCCGCTCGCTCGGCTTGTGCACCACCGTGTTCCCGGTGGCCAGGGCGGCCCCGATGAGCCCGCAGGCGACCGCGACCGGGTCGTTCCAGGGCGTGAGCGCCACGACGACGCCCCGCGGCTCCGGCACCATCAGGTCGGTCGCGCCCACGTCGCCGAGCAGGCTGCGGCCGCGGTGGACCGGGCCGAGCTCGGCGTACTGGTCCAGCGTGCCCGCGCCGGCGAGCACCCCTTCGCGCGCTTCGCCCCGGGGGCGCCCGGTTTCCGCTTCGTTCGCCTTCGCCAGCTCGTCGGCGTGCGCGCGCAGCCGTTCGGCGGCCGTGTGCAGCAGCGCGCCGCGCTCGGCGGCCGGCGTCCGCGCCCACTGCGCTTTCATCCCGTTCGCCAGCGTGAGCGTTTCGGCGATCTCGTCTTCGCCCGCGGTCGGCACACTGCCCACCACGCTGCCGTCGGCCGGGTTCCGGATTTCGATCGTCCCCGCGGTCATCCGCACCTCCTTCTCGTCGCCCGGCGGTTACCCGGGTGCGGGGACTTCGACACGCCGTTTGATCACCTCCGCCGGGGGTATCCGCATCCGGTGACTGCTTCGCTCGACTACACCGTGGTGATCCCCACGACGGGCCGGGGGACGCTTCGGCCACTGCTGGACACCCTGCTCGGCGGGGAAGGCCCGCGGCCGGCGGAAATCCTCGTCGTCGACGACCGGCCGGCCGGCGGCGAACTCGCCGTCCCCGAAGGGGTCCGCGTGCTCCGCTCCGGCGGGCGCGGCCCGGCGGCGGCCCGCAACCTCGGCTGGCGCACCGCGAAGAGCGAGTGGATCGCCTTCGTCGACGACGACGTCGTGCTCGCGCCCGACTGGCCGCGCCGGCTCGCCGACGACCTCATCCCCCTGCCTCCGGACGTCGCCGCGTCGCAGGGCCGCATCACGGTTCCGCTGCCCGCGGACCGGCGGCCCACCGACGACGAGCGCGGCACCGCGGGGCTCGAGCACGCGCGGTGGATCACCGCGGACATGGCCTACCGACGCCACGCGCTCGTCGAGGCCGGCGGCTTCGACGAGCGGTTCCCGCGCGCCTTCCGCGAGGACTCCGACCTCGCGCTGCGCGTCGCCGAAGCGGGGCACCGGATCGACCAGGGCGAACGGCGGACCACCCACCCGGCCCGGCGGGCCGGGTTCTTCTACAGCCTGAAAGCCCAGCGCGGCAACGCCGACAACGCGCTGATGCGGGCCAAGCACGGCGTGCTCTGGCGGCAGCAGACCGGTGCCGGGCACGGCCGGCTCGGCCTGCACGCACTGTCCACAGTGGCCGGTCTGGCCGCGCTCGCGCTGCCGGTGCTGCGCCGGCGCGGCAAGGCGCTGCTCGCGGCCGGCGTGTGGGCCGGGCTGACGGCGGAGTTCGCGACCCGCCGGATCCGGCCGGGCCCGCGGACCCCCGGCGAGGTGGCGCGCATGGTCGTCACCAGCGCCCTGATCCCGCCCGCCGCGTGCTACCACCGGCTGCGCGGGGAAATCGCGGCCCGGCGCCCGCGGCCGCCGGTGGCCGTGCTGTTCGACCGGGACGACACGCTGATCGTCGACGTCCCCTACCTGAACGACCCGGACGGCGTCCGCCCGGTGCCCGGCGCGGTCGAGCTCGTCCGCGGCCTGCGGGAGCGCGGGGTCCCGGTCGGCGTGGTGAGCAACCAGTCCGGTGTCGCGAAAGGACTGATCACCCCCGAGCAGCTCGCCGCGGTGAACGCCCGCGTCAAGGAACTCTTCGGCCCGTTCGGCACCTGGCAGGTCTGCGTCCACGACGACGGCGACGGCTGCGCGTGCCGCAAACCCGCGCCCGGCATGGTGTTGAAGGCCGCCGGGGAACTCGGCGTCGACCCCGCGTCCTGCGTGGTCATCGGCGACACCGGCGCCGACGTCGACGCCGCCCTCGCCGCCGGGGCGCGGGCGGTGCTGGTGCCGACCGCCCGCACGCTCGAACCGGAGATCGCCCGGGCCCGCCGGCACGCCGCCGTCGCCCGCGACCTGTCCGAAGCGCTGCGCGTCGCCGGGGTCGCCGGATGACCCGGGTGCTCGTCGCCCGCCAGGACAACCTCGGGGACGTCCTGCTCGCCGGGCCCTGCGTCCGCGCGGTCGCCGCGTCCGGAGCGCACGTGACGCTGCTGACCGGCCCGCACGGCCGGGCCGCCGGCGAACTGCTGCCGGGGGTGGCCGACCTGCTCACCTGGACCGCGCCCTGGATCGACCCCGAGCCACCGCCGGTGACCGCGGCCGACACCGGCGCGTTCGTCGAGCTCGTCCGGGGCGGGGCGTTCGACCGGGCGCTGATCCTGACGTCGTTCCACCAGTCACCGCTGCCGCTGGCGCTGCTGCTGCGGCAGGCCGGGGTGCCGTGGATCGGCGCGATTTCCGAGGACTACCCGGGCAGCCTGCTCGACCTGCGTCACCGCGTCGACGGCGATCCCCCGGAGCCGGTCCGCATGCTTTCCCTCGCCGAAGCCGCCGGGTTCTCGCTGCCGCCGGACGACCACGGCGCCCTGGCGCTGCACCGGCCGTTGCCGGACGTCAGCCGGCTGACCGGCGGCGGGCGGTACGTCGTGGTGCACCCGGCGGCGTCGGTCCCCGCCCGCCAGCCTTCGTCGTCGTGGAGCCGCGAGACCGTGCGTGCCCTCGTGGCCGACGGGCACCGGGTGCTCGTGACGGGCGCGCCGGCGGATCGGGTGCTGACCCAGGAGGTCGCCGGCACGTCGGCGGTGAACCTCGGCGGCCGGACGTCGCTGGCGGAACTGGCGGCGGTGCTGTCCGGTGCGCAGGTCGTGGTGGCCCCCAACACGGGCCCGGCGCACCTCGCCGCGGCGGCGGGCACCCCGGTGGTGTCGCTGTTCGCCCCGGTCGTGCCGCAGGAGCGGTGGGCGCCCTACGGCGTCCCCACGGTGGTGCTCGGCGACCAGCAGGCGCCCTGCCGCGCCACCCGCGCGCGGGTCTGCCCGGTCCCGGGGCACCCCTGCCTCGACACGATCGACCCCGCCGACGTCTGCCGCGCGGTGACGGCGCTGGCCCTGCCCGGCGCCCTGGCGGCGGAAGACGCCGCGCTGAGTTCGCCGAGCTAGGCCCGGGCGGCAGCCCGCCCGGGCTCAGCGGGCGCGGGTCAGCCGCCGATCTCCTTGCTCACGCCGCTCGGCCCCTCGTAGGTCCGGTCGGGCA
Organism: Amycolatopsis sp. CA-128772; assembly: GCF_002904295.1. Lineage (GTDB taxonomy): Bacteria > Actinomycetota > Actinomycetes > Mycobacteriales > Pseudonocardiaceae > Amycolatopsis. Next base: position 63,595 of record NZ_PPHG01000022.1, on the reverse strand, counting down.
GGCCGCGCACGATGTCGAGGGTGTCCGAGTCGGCACCGTTCTTCTCGGCCGCCTGCACCAGGTCGTCACGCTGCGCCGGGTAGTCGACGCCCGACAGGTACTTCTGCAGTTCGATCGGGTTCGGCTTGCTCACGGGAGCTCTCCTTCCGTTCGGGAATGGCGCGATTACCCCGACTTCCGGTCGACACACGCTCCGGACAGCACCGGCTGCTCCCCCGCCGGGTGAACGCGTGTGGGGCCCGCGGTGCGGTGGCGCCCGGCGGGGCGGCCGCCGCGTTTAGGCGCCGGGCGGGGTGGTAGCCGACCGGCGACGAAAGGAGCTGCCCGTGTCGCTCCCGGCACCTCTGCCCGCCGAAGCCGCTTCGCCGCGACGCGCCGTCGTCACCGGTGCCGACTCCGGCATCGGCCGCGCGGTTGCTGTCGCCCTCGCCGGCGGTGGCCTGGACGTCGGCCTCACCTACCACTCGGACGCCGGCGGCGCGGAAGAAACCGCCGCCGAGGTCCGGTCGCGCGGGGTGACCGCACACGTCCGGCAGCTCGACCTGACCCGGCTGCCCGGGGCCGCCGACGTCGTCGACGCGTTCGCCGGCGACCTCGGCGGGATCGACGTCCTGGTCAACTGTTCCGGCACCGGCAGCAGCGAGCGCGTCACGGAGCTCAGCTACGAGAAGTGGCGCCAGGTCCTCGACGTCGACCTCGACGGCGTCTTCCTGCTCTCGCAACGCGCGGCGCGGCACATGATCGACGCCGGCCGCGGCGGCCGGATCATCACCATCACCAGCGTCCACGAGCACGTGCCGCGGGTCGGCGCCGCGCCCTACTGCGCCGCGAAGGCCGGGGCGGGCGCGCTGACCCAGGTGCTCGCGCTGGAGCTGGCCGAGCACGGCATCACGGTGAATTCGGTGGCACCGGGCGAGATCTCGACGCCGATGACCGGCCAGACCGACGCCGACCCGCGCGAGCAGGACCGGCCCGGCATCCCGCTCGGGCGCCCGGGCCACGCGGCCGAGGTGGCGGCCGCGGTCGCGTTCCTGGCCACCCCGGCGGCCGGGTACATCACCGGCACGTCGCTCGTCGTCGACGGCGGCCTGCTGCTGATGGGCGCCCAGCACGGCACCGCGTACCGCGATCACGACTGGCGTTCCCCCTGAGACCAGGGACCCGCGTCCGGCTGCAGGGACCGGGCGCGGGTCCCGGCCACGGGCCGGACGGCGGCTCCCCCAGCCCGCCGTCCGGCCCTTTTCACTCCCCCGTTTCTCCCCGGCTACCGCGGGTATCCGCGCCCCGAGCGAGAAGGAGGCACCCATGACGTCCGCCGAGACCCGTCCCCGGCCCGGGGCGACCTGGCTGCGCCCGGTCGTCGCCGTGCTCGGGCTGCTGTACCTCGCGCTGGGGATCGCCGGGTTCCTGACCCCGGAAACCGCCGCGGTCGGGCACGAGACGAGCCGCGCCGTGTGGATCTTCAGCGTCACCCCGCTGCTCAACCTCGTCCACACGGCGGTCGGCGTGCTCGGGTTGCTGGCCGCGACCCGGCGCACCGGGGCGATCATCTACTGCTGGGTGCTGTTCGTCGGCTTCACCGGCATGACCGCCTACGGGATCCTGGCGACCGCGATCGTCAACCCCGAAGACCCGATCAACCTGAACTGGGCGGACAACTGGCTGCACGGCCTGACCGCGGTCGCCGGGCTGGTGCTCGGCATCGTCGCCGCGCGGGCCGTCAACCGGGCCGCGGCCCGGTGAGCGCGGCCGTTTCGGCGGCCGAGCACCGGGTAGCCGCGGGAGAACACGCGTGAAGGAGGTTCCCATGCACCGCGAAAGCGACCGGCATTCGCCGCGGGAGGACGACGCGCAGAAGGCCGAACTGCGGGGCGCCCTGCAGGGCAACGGCCCGTCCCACGCCGAGGAGTGGCGCGACCCCGAGCTCCCGGCCGACGACGAAACCGACGTCCCGCCGCTGGGCGGAGGCGCATGAGCGCGGGCGTGGAGCGGCACACGGTCGTCGTGCACCACAAGCTCCACGCGGACTTCGCCGTGCCGTTCCCGTTGCTGCAGCGCCTGCTGGGCCCGGGCAGCGGCCTGGACTTGGACGCCGCGGGTTTGCGCGTCCGGTTCGGGCCCTGGCGGGTCGAGACCCCGCTGGCCAACCTCGCCGGCGCGGAAGCAACCGGCCCGTACAGCGCCCTGCGCGGCCTCGGCGTCCGCCTGTCGCTCGCCGACCGCGGCCTGACGTTCGGCACGACGACCCGCGGCGGCGTCTGCCTGCGCTTCCGCGAGCCGGTGGCGGGCATCGACCCGTGGGGCCGCATCCGCCACCCCGGCTTGACGGTGACGGTGTCCGAACCGGAACTCGTGGCCGAGGCCGTCAACCGCATCGTGGCGGCTTCATGACGGCCACGCGCATGCTCGCGGTGGCGATCGACTGCCGCCGGCCGGACCTGCTGGCCGGGTTCTGGGCGGCGGCCCTGGGCAACGGCAAGGCGAGAACCTGGACCGACTCCCACGGCACGACGTATCGGCAAGTCGACTTCGAGGAGGGCCCGGCCCTGCTGTTCCAGCCGGTGCCGGAGGAGAAGGCCGGCAAGAACCGCCTGCACCTGGACCTGGCGCCGGTGGATCGCGACCAGCGCGCGGAGGTGGAACGCCTGGTCATGCTGGGGGCGAAGGTCCTCGACGACCCGCCGGACGACCCGTGGATCGTGCTGGCCGACCCGGAGGGCAACGAGTTCTGCGTACTGCCGCCGCGGTGATTCAGCGGTGAGTCAGGCGCGGCCGACGGGGTCGCCGGCGTGGGCGGCCAGGCGGTCGTCGAAGCCGTCCGGGGTGCCGGGTCTGCGGAAGTCCGGGGGGTCCGGGCGGCCTGGGTACCCCTCCCGGTAGAGGTCCTTCACGAACGTCTCCACGGCTTCCGGCGGGGGCAGGACGTCCTGGCCGAGGTAGGCCAGCACGATCAGGTCGTCGCCGGTCGCCGATTCGACCGCTGCGGCCCAGCCGTCGCGCTCGTCCCACAGCAGGGCCGTTTCGTGGTCCGGGAAGCGGGCGAGCCGTTGCTCCAGGGCGACGTACGCGCCAGCCGGGACGTCGACCTCGCAGAACCAGGCCGGCGCGTCCAGCTTCGCCGCCACGGCCAGCAGGTACTGCCGCAGGCCGCGCGCTGCCGGGCCGAGTCCATCCCGTTCCATCATCCCGCACCTGCTTCCCCGGTCGGTGCCTCCGACGGGTGATACCCCGTCACCCACCCGGTCAATCCGGACCGACCCGGGTGGAGCAGCACGTCACCGGCTGTCCTCTGTGGAGGCCCACAGTTCACCGGAACAGCAGATCCAGCACGTCGTCATCACTCGTCTGGCGGAAATCTGCGTACCACTGGCCGACCGCGCGAAAGCCCGGCGGCTCGGCGACGCAGACGACGTCGTCGGCTTCGGCGCGCACGCGGTCGGCTGCGCCCGGCGCGGCGACGGGTGTGGCGAAGACAAGCCTTCGCGGCCGGCCTTCCCGGACGTCACGCAGGGCCGCCGTCGCCGTCACGCCGGTCGCCAGGCCGTCGTCGACGACGATGACGTCGCGCCCGGCCAGGACGGCGGCCGGCCGGCCGGCCCGGTAACGCCCGAGCCGGCGGCGCGCCTCCGCCCGCTCCCCCGCCTCGGTCCAGGCCAGCCGGGCGGCCGTGAGCCGGAGGGTGTGCAGGGCGGCTTCGTCGTAGATCGCCGGGCCCTCCGCGGTCACCGCGCCGACGCCGTATTCACGACGGCCCGGAGCGCCGATCTTGCGCGCGACCGCGACATCCAGGCCGGCGCCGAGCCGCCGGGCGACGACGGCGGCGACCGGGACCCCGCCGCGGGCCAGCCCGAGCACGAGCGGGTCGGCCCAGGTGCGGTGCCGCAGCTCCTCCGCCAGGCAGCGGCCGCCGTCGGCCCGGTCGGCGAAGACCCGCGCGGCCCTCACCTCACGGGCGCCACTCGTCGCGCCAGTCGGGGTGGGCCTCGTACACCGACGCGATCAGCTTGACGGACACGTCGTCGTGCGCGTCCTGGATCTCCCGGCGCAGGAACTCGGCCTTCTCGGCGAACGGCACCGGGTGCCGGTCCTCCATCGCCTCGACCGGCCCGCCGGCCAGCAGCAGCCCGTCCTCGTCGTCGGCGTACATGATCCGCAGCCGCCCGCGTCGCTCGGCCTCGTCGATCAGCGGCAGTTCGCCCGCCCGGACGCGCTCTTCGTCCTCCGCGAGCCGGGCGAGCACGAATTCGTCGAGCTTCGCGGTCGTGGTGTCGTCGAGATTCGTCATGCGCCCGGAATACCCGCCCGGCGGCGGCGCCACACGGCCCGCGGACGGGAATCTGTCGCGGAACCTGTCCCGAAAAGGACTGGACCACTGATATCGGCCGCCCACAATGGAGGTATCGCCCCTTCAGCGTGGAAGGTGACCGATGCAGTTCCTCGTCCCCCTGATGACCCTCGTCCTGGCCGCCACACCGGCGGCCACCCCGGCCGCGCCGGCCGCCGCGATCTGCGGCAAGTACTGCGACGCCCGGGATCCCGCCCTCTCCCCCGGCGACCGCGAAGGCGCTTCCGCCGGTGTCGGCGGCCGCCGGATCTCCCTGCACCTCGACGACGGCGACGACATGGGCTGGGCCGCCATCACCGGCGGCGCGGCCGGCGACCACGTCTGGCTGGACCGCTCGTTCGACGCCGGGCGCACGTGGGCCTCCGGCAGCAAACTCGGCGACACCGCGACACCGTCGGGCGCGACCGGCTGGCGGACCCTGATGTACAACGCCGACGACTGGGCGAACCGGGGCGTCGGCCTGCTGCGCGCGTGCGGCCAGCCTGCCGGTTCGGGGACGATCGCCTGCACCGGCTGGGCCCGCCCGACGTGGAACGCCCGGGACCGCCGCACCGCGGCCGCGACGGCGCTGATGGAGCGCTACAACCAGAACACCGGCCTGTTCGACACGACCGGCTGGTGGAACTCCGCCAACGCGCTGACCGCGCTCATCGACAACGTCCGGGTCAGCGGCATGGGCAGCTACCGCTACGCGATCGACACGACGTACACGAAGAACCTGGGAGCGCAGGGCGGCAGCTTCCGCAACGACTACCTGGACGACACGGCGTGGTGGGGCCTGGCGTGGGTCGACGCGTACGACCTCACCGGCGACAGCCGGTACCTGACCACCGCCCGCGCCGACGCCGACCACATGTCCGCCTACTGGGACGGAGTCTGCGGCGGCGGGGTCTGGTGGAACACCGGCCGCCAGACGAAGAACGCCATCCCGAACTCGCTGTACATCCAGCTGAACGCGGCCCTGCACAACCGCATCCCGGGTGACACGGCCTACCTGGCGCGCGCCCGCGCGGGCTGGTCGTGGTTCTCCGCCAGCGGCGTGATCACCAGCGCGAACCTGGTGAACGACGGCCTTGACATGGCGACGTGCCGCAACAACGGCCAGCCGGTCTGGACGTACAACCAGGGCGTGCCCCTGGCCGCGCTGACCGAGCTGTCCCGCGCCACCGGCGACGCGAGCCTGCTGACGAAGGCCCGCGCGATGGCGAACGCGTCGACGACGAACGCGTCGCTGAACCCGGGCGGCATCCTCCGCGACCCGGGCGAAACGGCGGGCGGCGGCGGTCTCGACGGCCCGACGTTCAAGGGCGTGTACGTCCGCGACTTGGCGGTGCTGAACGCGGCCCTGCCGGACCACCCGTACACGGCCTACCTGCAGCGCCAGGCGAACTCGGCGTACGCGAACGACCGCACCAGCGCCGACGCCTACGGCCTGATGTGGGCCGGCCCGTTCGACCAGGCCGACGCGGCCCGGCAGCAGACCGCGCTCGACCTGATGAACGCGGCCCCCTGAATCCGGAACTCGCGTGATCGGAGCCGGAACTCGCGTGAACAGGGCCGGAACTCGCGTGAGCAGAACCGGAACTCGCGTGAGCAAAACCGGAACTCGCGTGAACAGGGCCGGATCTTGCGTGATCGGAGCCGGAACTCGCCGGTTCCGGCTCCGATCACGCGAGTCACGGGCTCAATCACGCGTCAGAGCGTCTTCTCCAGCCGGCCGGCCAGCAGCTTGATGAACCGGGACGGGTCGGCCAGTTCGCCGCCCTCGGCCAGCAGGGCCATGCCGTACAGCAGCTCGGCCGTCTCGGCCAGGTCCTCGTCGTCCGGCCGGGCCGTGTGCGCCTCGCGCAGCCCGGTCACCAGCCCGTGGTCCGGGTTGAGCTCGAGGATGCGCTTGATCGGCGGCAGTTCCTGCCCCATCGCCCGGTACATCTTCTCCAGGGTCGGGGTCAGGTCGTGCGTGTCGCCGACGATGCAGGCGGGCGACGTCGTCAGCCGCGACGACAGGCGCACCTCCTTGACCGTGTCGCCCAGCGCCGTGCCCAGCCACGTCAGCAGGCCCTCGAAGTCCTTGTTCCGCTGTTCGCGGGCGACCTCGGTGGCCTTCTTGTCCTCCTCCGACTCGAGGTCGACCTGGCCCTTGGCGATCGACTGGAACTGCAGCTCGCGAAAGCCCGGCACCGAGTCGACCCACATCTCGTCGATCGGGTCGGTCAGCACCAGCACCTCGAAGCCCTTGGCGCGGAACGCCTCCATGTGCGGCGAGTTCTCGATCGCGGACCGCGATTCGCCGGTCATGAAGTAGATGTGCTCCTGGCCGTCCTTCATCCGCGAGACGTAGTCGCGCAGCGAAGTCGGCTTCTCGGCGTCGTGCGTCGAGGCGAACGAGGAGATCTCGAGGATGGCTTCGCGGTTCTCGAAGTCGTCGAGCAGGCCCTCCTTGACCGCCCGGCCGAACTCGCGCCAGAACGTCGCGTACTTCTCGGCGTCGGCGGTCATCATCGTCTTGACCGTCGAGAGGACCTTCTTGACCAGGCGGCGGCGGATCAGCTGGATCTGCCTGTCCTGCTGGAGGATCTCCCGCGACACGTTGAGCGAGAGGTCCTGCGCGTCGACGACGCCCTTGACGAACCGCAGGTACTCGGGGACGAGCGACTCGCAGTCGTCCATGATGAAGACGCGCTTGACGTAGAGCTGCACGCCCCGCTTGCGCTCGCGCAGGAACAGGTCCATCGGCGCGTGCGAGGGCAGGAACAGCAGCGCCTGGTACTCGAACGTGCCCTCGGCCTGCAGCCGGATCGTGTCGAGGGGGTCCTGCCAGTCGTGGCTGATGTGCTTGTAGAACTCGTGGTACTCGTCCTCGGTGACCTCGCTCGACGAGCGCGCCCACAGCGCCTTCATCGAGTTGACCGTCTCGGCCTCGGCGTCCTCACCGTCGCCCCGCATGCGGATGGGCCAGGTGATGAAGTCGGAGTACTTCTTGACGATCTCGCGGATCTTCGCCGCGGACGTGTAGTCGTAGAGGTGGTCCTCGGTGTCCTCGGGCTTGAGGTGCAGGGTGACCGCGGTGCCCTGGGGCGCGTCCTCGACCGGCTGGATCGTGTACGTGCCTTCGCCGGTCGACTCCCACTGGACGCCCTCGGCGGTGCCCGCGCGGCGCGTCACGAGGGTGACCTTGTCCGCGACCATGAAGCTGGCGTAGAACCCGACGCCGAACTGCCCGATCAGGTCCTGCGACGCCGCCGCGTCCTTCGCTTCCTTCAGCTTGGTCAGGAAGTCCGCGGTGCCGGACTTGGCGATCGTCCCGATCAGGGCGACGACCTCGTCGCGGGTCATGCCGATGCCGTTGTCGCGCACCGTCAGGGTGCGCGCCCCGGGATCGGTTTCGAGCGTGATGTGCAGGTCGGACGTGTCCGCCTCGAGGTCCTTGTCGCGGTACGACTCCAGCCGCAGCTTGTCGAGGGCGTCGGAGGCGTTGGACACCAGCTCCCGCAGGAACGTGTCCTTGTTCGAATAGATCGAATGGATCATCAGCTGGAGCAGCTGACGCGCTTCCGACTGGAACTCCAGGGTCTCGATCGGGGCAGTCACTTCCATTCCTTTCGCGGGTCCGGTGGCCGTCGTTGGGTCGATCCTACCGAGCGGGTCCGACAGTTCCGCCCGCGCACTTTATGAACGCAACCCGGGATCCGTGCGCACCCGGTGTGATGCTGGCCACGCCCCGCTGCCGATCAAGGAGGATCGAGTGCCCGGACGCTTCCCCCGGTGGGCGGCCGTGTTCGCCACGGCCTGTGCCCTGACCACCGCTTTCGCCGCGCCCGCCGCCGCCGCGGGCGTCGCCGACCACCCCGTCCGCACCACCGGCTGCGGGCGCGCGCCCGGCTTCCCGGCCGGGGTGACGACCACCCGGCACGTCAGCTCGGGCGGGATCGACCGCGAGTACACCGTGCACCTGCCCGCCCGCTACAACCCGCACCGGCCCTACCCGCTGGTGCTGTCCTTCCACGGGCACAAGCGGACGTCGCAGTACCAGGAGGAGCTGTCCGGTTTCTCCGCGCTGGACGCGATCGCGGTCTACCCGCAGGGCCTGATCGGCACCGACGGCGAGTCCGCCTGGACCGGGGCGCCCTACTCGGCCGCCGCCGACGACGTGCTGTTCACCAGCGACCTGCTGACCGCGCTGCAGCGCACGCTGTGCGTCGACCCGGGCCGGATCTACGCCGCCGGCAAATCCAACGGCGGCGGGTTCGTCGACGTGCTGGCGTGCCGGCTGGGCGGCCGGATCGCGGCGTTCGCGCCGGTGTCGGGGGCCTTCTACCCGCAGGGCGGAGCCTGCCTGCCGCGCCGCCCGGTGCCGGTCCTCGACTTCCACGGCACCGCCGACACGACCATCCCCTACGCCGGCAACCCGGCGAAGGGCCTGCCGGCCGTCCCGGACTGGCTCGCCGGATGGTCCACAAGGGACGGTTGCCGCCCGGACCCGGTTTCGTGGACGCCGGTGCCCGGGGTGGTGGCGCAGAAGTGGCTCGGCTGCGACGGCCGCGGCGCCCTCGAGCACTACCGCGTCGAAGGGGCCGGGCACGTCTGGCCCAGCACCCGGCCGAACAACGATTCCGCGACGCCCACGGTGATCGACGCGACCCCGGTCGTCTGGCGGTTCTTCCGCGCGCATCCCCTGCGGTGAAACACGATTGACGCAGCTCAGGGCGCTCGGCGACGATGATGCGCACCAGACCGGAAGCCGCCCGCGAGGCGGCTTCCGGTATCTCGCCACGAAAAAAGGGGTGCGCTGTGAAGGTCCTCGTCCTGAACGCCGGTTACGAGCCGCTGCAGACTGTTTCTGTGCCGCACGCGATCCGCATGCTCGTGCGGCACGTCGCCGAAATCCACGAGGCCGAAGACGGTCTCGCGTACGGGCTGTTCCCGCGCCCGAAGATCGTGCGGTTGCTGCGGTACGTCGTCATGAAGTGGCGATATACGCAGCCGCCGCGCTGGTCCCGGCGCGGGGTGCTGACCCGCGACGGCCACCGCTGCGCGTACTGCGGCGCGAAGGCGACGACGATCGACCACGTGACGCCGCTGAGCCGCGGCGGTGAGCGGACGTCGTGGCTGAACACGGTCGCCGCCTGCGGGGGCACGGCCCGCAGCTGCAACGCGCGGAAGGCCGACAAGCTGCCCGCGGAGGCGGGGATGAAGCTGCGGTTCACACCGTACGTCCCGGCGTGGGACCAGCTGCACCGGCCGGGCGCGTGAGCACGGCCTGTCCGTCGGCGGACCGGCGGGCAGGTCGTTAAGCTCGAACCGAACGTCGCCCGCATCCGTGTGTTCCGGGGGAAGCCGGGAGGTCGCCGTGACCGACGCAGGACAGCTGATCGCCGGGCGCTACCGGCTGGCGGCGAGGATCGGCCAGGGGTCGATGGGCGTCGTCTGGCGCGCCCGCGACGAGCGGCTCGACCGGGTCGTCGCGATCAAGCAGCTGGACTACGACGCGACCATCGGGCCGGCCGCCGGGGAGCAGGCGGCGCAGCGCGCCCTGCGCGAGGCCCGGCTGACCGCCCGCCTGCGGCACCCGCACGCGATCACGGTGCACGACGTCGTCGAGGCGCCCGGCGGCCCGTACCTGGTCATGGAGTACCTCCCGTCGCGCAGCCTGGCGGAGATCCTGCTCGACCGGGAGGTGCTGCCCGCCGGCGAGGCCGCGCGCATCGGCGCGCGGATCGCGTCGGCGCTCGCCGCCGCGCACGCCGAGGGCGTCGTGCACCGCGACGTCACGCCCGCCAACGTCCTGCTCGGCGAGTCCGGCGCCGTCAAGATCGCCGACTTCGGCATCTCCCGCGCGACCGGCGAGGGCACGGTGACCGGCGGCGGGTTCATCGCGGGCACCCCCGCCTACCTGGCCCCCGAAGTCGCCGGCGGCCTCGAAGCCGGGTTCCCGGCCGACGTCTTTTCCCTCGGTGCGACGCTCTACCGGGCGTTGGAGGGCGCCCCGCCGTTCGGCAACGACGACAACGCGATCGCCCTGCTCCTGCGCATCGCCAAGGAGGACGTCGTCCCGCCGCGCCACGACGGCCCGCTCGCCGAGGTGCTCACCCGCATGCTGCAGCGGGATCCCGGGGCCCGCCCGGCGATGGCGGAGGTCCAGGAGCTGTTCGAAGCGGTCACCGGCGGCCGCCCGCTGCCCCCGCCCCGCCCCCGGCCGCGGGCCGGCACCCGGCTGCTGCGCGTCCGCCGGCCGCGCCGCCGGCTCGTCCTGGCGGGTGCCGCCGGCGCGGTGCTGCTGGCGCTGGGCGTGGTGATCGGCACGGTGATCGTCCCGGACGGCACGCCCGTGGCCGCGCCGGTCCCGTCCCCGGTCACGTCGTCGATATCCTCGTCCCCGTCCCCGGCGCCCTCGACCCCGGCCGACCTGGGCTGCGCGGCGCGGTACGAGGTGACGAACTCCTGGCCCGGCGGCTACCAGGTGCAGGTGACGGTCCGCAACGACCGGGCCGCGGGCCTGTCCGGCTGGCGCGTGCGCTGGACGTTGCCCGCCGGTCACCGCATCAGCGGCCTGTGGAACGGCACCTTCACGGTCGACGGATCCACGGTGACGGTGGAAAACGCCGACTGGAACGCGAAGCTCGACGCGGACGCGACGACGACGTTCGGCCTGATCGCGTTGACGCAGAACGGAAGCGCCGACGCCCGCCCGGCCGTCACGTGCCGGACGCTCTGAAGTCCAGGGCCGCCCGCCGCGAGGACGGCGCGGTCGACCACCTAGCAGCAAACCGCTGCTACGGCGCTACGGCCGGCGCAAAGCCCTGTCCCGCAGCGGTTCGGGCCCGCGGCCGATGCTGACTCTCCGTCGTTGCTCCGATCGAGGTAATTCTCGGGAGTTCGAGCACCGTTCTCAACGGTCCGGGCGGCCGGCTCGTCGGAAGTGGTGATCAACCACCACCAGGAGGTGCCAGTGCGAAGAACTCTTTCGGTGTTCGCGGTGCTGCTCGCCGGTTCGGCGGGGCTGACCGGGCTCGCCCCGCCGGCGGCGGTCGCGGCCGGGACGTCGGCGACCGCCACCCTGATCACCGGCGACCGGATCACCGTCCGGACCGCGCCGGACGGCCGCGACACGTTCGAAATCCAGCCGGCCGCGGCCAAGGGCATGGCGCGGGCGCTGGTCCACCTGCGGCTCGGCGGCCGGGACTACGAGGTGCCCGGCACCGCGCTCCCCTACCTCGGGCGCGGGCTCGACCTGAACCTGTTCGACGTCGAGGCACTGCTCGCGGGCGCCGCGAACCCGGCCGACGCCGCGACTTTCGGGGCCGCGCTGGCGAAGCAGTTCAACGAGGACAACGCCCGCGGGCACTTCGGCGGGCAGGGGCTCTTCGCGAACGGGGCGCGGTACGCGCTCGCCGGCGCGCCGCAGCGGGAGGCCGTCCAGCCGCGTTCGGTGATGCGGACGGTGTCCGTCGACGCCACCGACATCGCGGGCGAGCCGGCCGACACCGGCATCGCGTTCCTCTACAACACCGACGACGGCAACACCCTCGCCGCGGACGAGAACTTCAACTACTTCGCCGGGGGAACGGCCAAGTTCAGCGTGCCGGACGGCCACTACAGCGCGCTCGGCGTGTTCTGGACGGCCGACGCCGACGGCAACCCGACCGAACTGCGGTTCAGCGCGCAGCCGGAGTTCGCCGTCAAGGCGGACGCGACCGTCCGGGTCGACGCGAAACGCGCGTCCGCCAAGCTGACCTGGGTGACCCCGCGGCCGGCGCTGCTCGACGACACCGGGTTCCTCTTCCGCCGGGCCGCGAAGACCGGGCCGGCGCTGGTCGTCGACTTCGACGCCGGGCCGGGCGTGCCGATTTCGGTGTCGCCGTCCGCCGTGCCGGTGCGCACCGGGGCCCTGCAGACCTACCCGTACAGCCGGCTGGTGTCCCCGCCCGGACCCGGCACGCCGTACGAATACGTGCTGCAGAAGGCCAGCATCGGCACGATTCCGCAGCAGCGGTACGTGATCACGGCGAAGGACGTCGCCTCGGTGGACGCCACCTACTACAGCGAGTACCGCTCGGCGGGCCTGCGGCAGCGCAGCGGCATGTTCACCTTCGAGGACGGTGGCGGCCGGCCGTCGCACCCGATCGACCTGCCGCGCAAGCAGACCGAGTACGTCTCGGCGGCGCCCGACCTGGTGTGGTTCGGCGGTGTGTCGAAGTACGTGCTGCCCGGGCCGTTCCCCGGCTGGGCCGGCGGCCAGTACGAGGCGTTCCACGGCTACCAGGGCGGTTCGACGGTCACCGAGGGCTGGAACCGCTTCCCGCTGCACCCCGCGGGCGCGGTGGCGCTGCGGACCGACCCGACGGTCTACACCCTCCCGGCCGCGACCCGCGCCGGTGACCTGCTGCGGTTCTCGATCACGCCGTTCAGCGACAACGAGCCGGGCCACACCGGGTTCGGCTACTACGGCGAGTCGCGGGACACCGTCACCGGGCACTACCGGCTCACCCAGGACGGCACCACTCTGGCCGAGGGCACGCCGTCGGGTGGCTTCGAGGTCGCCTTCGAGCGGGAGGCCGGCGCGGCGCCGTCGACGCTCGGGCTCACCGTCGACGCCGGGCGCACCGGGCCGATGTACCACCAGAGCACCGCGAGCCACACCGAGTGGACGTGGCAGTCGCAGCACGTCGAAGGCGCGACGCTGCCGCCGGCGCTGTACTGCGCGCGCGGGGAGAACGGGCCGGACCGCGCGTGTGCGGTCGAGCCGCTGCTGACGCTGCAGTACGCCGTCGGCGGGCTCCGGCCGGACGGGTCCACCCTGAGCGGCCCGCAGAGCCTGGACCTGACGGTGGGGCACCTGCAGCAGAGCGCCGCTTCGCCCGTCACCGGCGCGACCGTGCAGTACTCGACCGACGGCACGACCTGGCTGGACGCGGCCGTCACCGCCCGCGGCAACGGCGTCTTCCACGCGGACTTCCCCGCGACCACGGAGGCGTTCCGCGGCACGGACGTCTCGCTGCGGGTCACGGCGTCCGACGCCGCCGGGGCGACGATCGCCGAGAGCGTCGCGGCCGCCTACCACGTCTACCTGTCCTAAGGGGAAGGTCCACAGTGAACGGAAGAGGGATCGCCGTGCTGGCCGCCGTCGTGGTGGCCGGCACGATCACGCCGGCCGTGGCCGCGGCCGCACCGGTGCCCCGCGCGGCGTGCCCGGAGCCGGCGCCGGGCCAGGTGCGCTGCCTGACCACGTACTCCTCCCCCATGGTTCGCGCGCGGGCGGACGGCCCGGCCGGCTGGGGCGCCGACGACCTCGCGTCGGCGTACCGGCTGCCCGGCCAGGCGGGGCCGGACACCGTCGTCGGCATCTCGATCGCCTACGACGCGCCGAACCTGGAGGCCGACCTGGCCACCTACCGGGCGCAGTACGGCCTGCCGCCGTGCACGAGCGCGAACGGCTGCTTCCGCAAGGTGAACCAGCAGGGCGCGGCGGCCCCGCTGCCGCCGGCCAGCTTCGGCTGGGGCCTTGAGTCCACTCTGGACGTCTCGATGGTGTCGGCGGCGTGCCCGTCCTGCCGGATCCTCGTCGTGGAGGGCAGTTCGCCGGGGTTCGCCGACCTCGCCGAGACGGAGGACACCGCGGTGCGGCTGGGCGCGAAGGTGGTGTCGAACAGCTACGGCGCCCGGGAAGGCGGTGCACCGCTGGCGTTCGCGAGCCACTACCAGCACCCGGGCGTGACGGTGGTGGCCTCTTCGGGCGACAGCGGCTTCACGGCGGCGAGCTACCCGGCGGTGCTGGCCTCGACGGTCGCGGTCGGCGGCACGTCGCTGGCCCGTGACCCGGATTCGCCGCGCGGCTGGGCGGAATCGGCGTGGCAGTACGGCGGCAGCGGCTGTTCGGCGTACATCGCCAAACCGAAGTGGCAGAAGGACACCCACTGCGGCAAGCGGACCGTCGCCGACGTGGCGGCGGTCGCCGACAGCCTGGCCGTCCACAACACCGACGTGGGCGGCTGGCTGCCGGTGAACGGCACGAGTGCTTCGGCGCCGTTCGTGGCGGGCCTGTACGGCCGATCGGGCCGGGCGGGCACGGCCCAGCCGGCCGGGGTGTACGCGAACGCGGCCCGGTTCGTGGACGTCACCACGGGCGACAACGATCCTTCGGGCGCCGGCAAGAAGTGCGGCGGCGACTACCTGTGCGTCGCGGGTCCGGGCTACGACGCCCCCACCGGCGTGGGGGTGCCGGACGGCTTGAGCGGCTTCTGAGGGCTCCGGGGTGACCGGCTGCCGGCGCCGGTCACCTCAGCCCGGGCCGGGGCGGCAGAGCCCGCGCTCGTACGCCAGCAGCCCGGCGCCGGTCCGGTGCGCACAGCCGAGCTTGCGCACCACGCGGGCCACGCATTCGCGCACGACCGGCTCCGGCAGCCCCAGCCGGTGCGCGATTTCGGCGTCGGTCAACGCCGCACCGAGGCCGGCGAGCACGTCGGTCTCGCGGGCCGACAGGCGGTCCACCTGCGCGAGCCGGTCGTCGCGGGGACCGGACAGGCGGGTGGCCGCCGACAGCAGGCGGCGGGCGGCGTCCGTCGACAGCACGACGTGACCGTCGGCGGCCAGGCGGACGACCTTGATCAGGTCGTTGCGGCGGGCGGACCGCAGCAGGAAACCCGAGGCGCCGTCGCGCAGCGCCCGCAGGATGGCCGCGTCCGAGTCGAACGTGGCCAGGGCCACCACCGCCGGGCGCCGGGGCAGGGCGCCGGGCCACGGCAGGCGCAGGTCCAGCAGCAGCACGTCGGGCAGCCGGCGCCGGAGGGTGACGCGGGCCGCCGTCGCGTCGGGGGCCGAGCCGATCACCTCGATGCCGTCGGCCGCGTCGAGGATCGAGCTCAGGCGGGCGCGCACCGCCGCGTCGCGCTCGGCCACCAGGACCCGGACCGGCGGTGCGAGCACGGATCAGTCCTTGGCCCGCAGGCGGATCAGCGGCAGGTCGGCCTTCGACGCGCCGACGAGGTCGCGGCCGCCCGGCCCGCGCAGCCGCAGCTCGCGGAAGCGCACCGAGGACAGCTGCGCGGCTTCGATCGGGTAGACGTCGCCGTAGCGCCGGATCTTGTCGACCAGCTCCTTGCCGAGCAGCTCGACGAGGCCCGCGTGCCGGGTCGCGCCGCCTCCGCCCAGCGGCACGTCCAGCTGCGCGCGGACCTCGGGGAACCGCTGATCCAGCTCGACGGCCAGCTGGTGGATGGTGATGTAGGCGCGGCCGAACTCCCCGGCGTCGGGGCCCGGCGGGATCTCCGTCAGCACCTTGACGAGCTTGTCGTCCATCCCGAGCTTGTCCCACAGGGTCACGTCTTTTCCTCCACATGCGGCCGCCGTTGGTCTACCAGAGGACCGGCACGCGGTCCACTCCCCCGGTGACACGGTTCGTCCGGATCCGGAGTTCATCGAGGCCGACGGCCAGGCGCAGGCCGGGGAACCGCCGGAACAGCGAGCCGAACACGACGCGCAGTTCGGTGCGGGCCAGGCTGGCGCCGATGCAGAACCAGCCGCCGTAGGCGAAGGAGACGTGCGCATTCGGCTTGCGCCCGGGGTCGAAGGCCGCGGGATCGGGGAACACGGCCCCGTCCCGGTTCGCGGCGGCGATCGACAGGACGAGCGCGTCGCCGCGCGCGATCGCCACCCCGCCGAGCTCGACGTCGTCGTGGGCGTACCGCAGCACCCCGAGCCCGCTCGGCGCGGACAGCCGCAGGATTTCCTCGACGACGCCGTGTACGCGGCCCTCGGGGTCGGCGGCCAGCGCGTCCCGCCGGGCGAGGTCGGAGAGCAGGAAGAGGGCGCCGAGGTCGATCCGGTTGGAGGTGGTTTCGTGGCCGGCGAACAACAGGCCGGCGGCGAGCCGCGCGAGGTCGTCGTCACCGAAGGCGGGATCGCCGGCCTGCGCGCGCACCATGTCGGAGACGACGTCCTGCCCGGGGTTGCGCCGCTTGGCGTCGGCGAGCCGGCTCATGTAGCCGGCGAACTCCTCGAGCGCCGCGTTCGAGGCGTCACCGATGTCCATCCGGCCCATCCGGTCCGACAGCACCCGGAACGTCTCGCGGTCTTCGTACGGGACGCCGAGCAGCTCGCAGATGACCAGCACGGGCAGCGGGAAGGAGAGGTGTTCGTGCAGGTCGACAACCTCGCCACCGCGCCCGGCGCGGTCCATGGCGTCGAAGCAGCCGTCGGCGAGCTCCTGCACGTGCCCGGCGAGCCGCCGGATCCGGTTGGCGGAGAAGGCGGGCACGAGCAGCCGCCGCATCCGGGCGTGCTCGCTGTGCTCGGTCTCGTGGTCCCCCTGCGGCCGGCTGAGGAAGGCGGCGTCCGAAAGCGCGGACGCCTCCTCGGGCGCGGGGTGCGACCGCCCGAACCGCGGATCGGTGAAGACACCCCGCACCTCGTCGAACCCGGTGACGAGCCACGCCGGATCCCCGGCGGGCGTGGTGACGGCGACCACCGGTCCCTGCCGCCGGAGCACCTCGAAGAGCGGAGCGATCTCGAGCACGTTCGGCCGATCGAACGGCAGGCGCAGGGCGGTCATCGGGTCTCCTCCCGGAAGACACGGCACGGCCGGCACGAACCCGGGCGGCCCGGTCACCGGCCATTCCCCCCGGTCCCCCGCACTCCACGGTACGCAGCGGAGCCGCCTGTGGGGAGGGAAAAGGAGGTCCTCGCCCGATCGGGTCAGCGTGCCTGCCCGGGCGGGCGGGAAGTGTCGGTGCCGCGGGGTAGCGTGGATTCCGGGGGCCGGAGGCCACCCAGCGGTCCCCTTCCTCAGGCACGGCTTCACAGACGCAGCCTCCGCGAACGGCCGGCGTTCCGCGGCCGCAGCGAGGCAACGGCTACGCACGATCCCCGCGCCGCGGCACCCCGTCACAACCGCCGCGCCCCCGCTACGCACGACCCGCCGCAGGCAACCCGCCCTCCGCGACCACCCCGCTAAAGCAGCTGCCACGCCCGCGTCAGCGTGTCCCGCAAAATCTGCTCCATCTCGTCGAACTCCCGCTGATCACAGACCAACGGCGGCGACAGCTGCACCACCGGCTCGGCCCGGTCGTCCGCGCGGCAGTACAGCCCCGCCTCGAACAGCGCCTCCGACAGGAACCCCCGCAGCACCCGCTCGGACTCCGCCGCGCTGAACGTCTCCTTCGTCGCCTTGTCCTTCACCAGCTCGATGCCGTAGAAGAACCCCGCGCCCCGGACGTCGCCCACGATCGGGAGGTCCGTCAGCTTGTCCAAAGTGGACCGGAAGGCCGGCTCGCGGCGGAGGACGTGCCCGTAGAGGTCTTCGCGCTCCATCAGGTCCAGGTTCGCCAGCGCCACCGCGCACGACACCGGGTGGCCGCCGTACGTCGAGCCGTGCATGAAGGTGGTTTCGCCGTGGGTGAACGGCTCCATCAGGCGCTCCGAAGCCAGCACCGCGCCCAGGGGTGCGTAGCCCGACGTCAGCCCCTTCGCCGTCGTGATGATGTCCGGCTGATAGCCGTAGCGCTTCGCCGCGAAGTCGTGGCCGAGCCGGCCGAACGCGCAGATCACCTCGTCGGACACCAGCAGGACGTCGTGCTTGTCGCAGATCTCGCGTACCCGCGCGAAATAGCCCGGTGGCGGCACGAAACAGCCGCCGGTGTTCTGGACCGGCTCGAGGAACACCGCCGCGACCGTGTCCGCGCCCTCGAACTCGATGGCCTGCTCGATCCGGTCCGCAGCCCAGCGGCCGTACTCCTGGTAGTCGTCGGCGTGCTCCGGGGCGCGGTAGAAGTTCGTGTTCGGGACGCGCAGCGTGCTCGGCACCAGCGGCTCGAAGTCCGCCTTCGCGCCCGGGATGCCGGTGATCGACAGCGCTCCCTGCGACGTCCCGTGGTAGGCCAGCGCGCGGCTGATCACCTTGTGCTTGCCCGGTTTCCCGGTCAGCTTGAAGTACTGCTTCGCCAGCTTCCACGCCGTCTCGACGGATTCGCCGCCGCTCACCGTGAAGAACACGCGGTTCAGGTCGCCCGGCGCCGCCGAAGCGAGCCGCGAAGCCAGCTCGATCGCCGTCGGGTGCGCGTGGCCCCAAAGCGGGAAGTACGCGAGCTGCTTCGTCTGCCGCGCGGCGGCCTCGGCGAGCTCCTCGCGGCCGTGGCCGACCTGGACCGCGAACAGCCCGGCGAGCCCGTCCAGGTAGCGCTTCCCGCGGGCGTCCCAGATGTACGGGCCTTCGCCGCGCACGATCACCGGGACGTCGGTCTCGTCGTAGGCCGAGTGGCGGGTGAAGTGCATCCAGAGGTTGCTGCGGGCCGCCCGGGCGAGGCTCGAGGCGTCGGCGGAGGCGCGGTCGGCGGTGGTGGTCATGCCTCGGTTATCGCACGCCTCAGCATCGAGGCGCAAGCGATTCAGTCGTCTAGCCGAACTTGGACGACTAATCCATGGTCAACTACCGGCCACAGCCTTCGGATTCAGTCGTCACGTTCCGCGCGTGCCCCACTGGTACGTCTGCTTCCGCAGCTTGAGGTAGACCATCACCTCCGCGTGCCGGACGCCCGGCAGCGCGCGGATCCGCGTCGAGATCAGCTGCAGCAGCGCCTCGTCGTCCGCGCAGACGGCCTCGCACAGCAGGTCGTAGCGCCCGGCGCAGAGGATCACGTAGGCGATTTCGTCCATTCCGGCCAGTGCGTCGCCGACCGGTTCGAGCGGGCCGTCGACGGTGATCGCGATCATCGCCTGCCGGAACAGCCCGACCTGCAAGGGATCCGAGACGGCGACGATCTGGATGACACCGGAGTCCGACAGCCGCTGCACCCGCTGCCGGACCGCCGCTTCCGACAGGCCGACCGCCTTGCCGATGGTCGCGTACGCCCGCCGCCCGTCCTCCTGCAGCTGCGCGATGATCTGCCGCGAAATGTCGTCGAGCACCGGCGGGGCGGGTCGGCCGGTGGTGTCCTGGCTGCTCACGCCCGGGATCATCCCCGACGCGGGCGACGCCAGGCAAACCCGGTGCGCCGTGACCGTAGGTGACTGAATCCGAATGTCCAAGGCGGACACCGCAACGGATTTAGTCGTCATCCGGCCGTTGACAAGCCCGAATCGGTGCTGTTCCATCCGTCGCACCCTGCTCCCGGCCGGAGGGAACGCCATGCCCCGCACTCCCGCCCCGCCCGACGTCGCGGCCGCCGCCGCGAAGAAGACCCGCACGCTCACCCGGTCCATCGGCGTCGGCGGCGGCACGCTCCTCACGCTCAGCTGCGTGACGCCGGCGTCGTCGCTGTTCGTCCTGGTGCCCCCGCTGTTCGCCGACCTCGGCACCGGCACCGCGCTCGCCATCGGCCTCGCCGTGCTGCTGTGCGTCGGGATCGCCTTCTGCTACTCCGAACTCGGCACGCTGGTGCCGAGCGCCGGCGGCGAGTACGCGATGGTCACGACGGTGGCGAACCGGTTCGCCGGCTGGCTGACGTTCATGCTCTCGTTCGTCGTCATCCTCGTCGTGCCGCCGATCATCGCGATCGGCGTCGCCGACTACCTCGCTGCCGTCGCCGACGTCAGCCCGTCGGTCGCGGGCGCGCTCGTGATGCTCGCTTCGACCGTGATGGGCCTGCTGAACCTGCGGTCCAACGCCTGGATCACCGGGATCTTCCTGGTCATCGAGATCGTCGCGATCTTCGTCGTGTCGCTGCTGGGCTTCACGCACACCACGCAGAGCCCGGCCGTGCTGCTGAAGCCGAACCTCGGCCCGAACGGGATCGGGCTGATCGCCGTCGTCGCCGGGCTCGCCGTCGCGTTGTTCGTGGTGCAGGGGTTCAGCACGGCCGTCTACCTCGCCGAGGAGATGCGCGAGCCGCGCCGGACGGTCGCGCGGACGGTGTTCTGGACGCTCGGGATCAGCGCCGTGGTCATCCTGGTGCCGGTCGTGGCCGTCACCCTGGCCGTGCCGGACACCGCCGCGCTCGCCGGCGTCGACCTCTCCGCGCTGGTCACCGGCTGGAGCACGAGCGCCGTCGGGGTGGCGATCAGCCTCTGCATCGCGGCCGCGATCGTCAACGCCGTGATCGTCATGGTCATCCAGAACTCGCGGGTGCTCTACGCCTCGGCCCGCGACCAGGCCTGGCCGGCGCCGGTGAACCGCGCGATGAGCGTGGTGAGCGGGCGGTTCGGCTCGCCGTGGGTCGCGACACTGGTGACGGGCTCGTCCGAGGCCGTCCTCTGCTTCGTGCCGGTGGACACGCTCAGCGGCGTCACCGGGGTCGCCGTCGTCGCGCTCTACCTCAGCGTCGCCGCCGCCACGTTGCGGGCGCGCCGGGCGGCGCACCGGAAGCCGGCCGTGTGGCGGATGCCGGCGTGGCCGTTCGTACCGGTGCTCGCCGTCGCCGCGCTGGCCTACGTCCTGGTCGAGCAGAGCGCGCTCGACCTCGGGATCACCGCCGGCGTGCTGGTGGTGTCGGCGCTGTACTGGTGGGGCTACCTGCGCCGGCGGCCCGGGCGCTGGGTGGTGACGGTCCCGCAGGACTAGCGGCGGCCCCGCAGCTGCCGGACGCCGACGACGATCACCGCGAGCAGCCCGGCGATCGCGACCAGCGCCCAGATCCAGGCCGGGATGCCGACGGAGTCGAGCGTCGGGGTGGGCGCCGCCGAACCGGACGCGGCCGGCGGCGCCGCCGAAGCCGCCCCGGTGAGGGTGAAGTGCACGGTGCCGGTGACGTTGTCGCCGTCCTTCGCGACGACCTGCCAGGTCAGCGTGTAGGCCTGGGCGGTGCCGGACGGCGTCACCGGGACCGTCACGACCCCGCCGTCGACCGTCGCGGCGCCGATCTGCCAGGCGGTGCCGTCGCGGCCGGTGACCTTGACCGGGTCCGGCGGCAGCGTCACCGGCTCGCCGAAGGTCAGCTGGACCTGCGCCGGCGCGGTCGCGAGCGAGGCGCCCTCCGCAGGTGAGCTGGACTCGAGCTCGGTGTGGGCGGAGGCCGGCCCGGCGAGCACGACCAGCCCGACGAGGGCGGCGAAAACCGCTCCGGACGCACGACGGGGGATCATCCGGACATCCTGCCCTATCCGCCCGTGCAGTCTTCGTGTCCACCCGTGCAGCCGCGGCGGGGCCGCTTCTCTTCGCGCCGCGCATTGGCCAGGATGGACGCCTGGGTGGCGAGGGAAGGACGTCCATGGCGACAGTGCGCGACGAGTCCGACGCACGGCGGCAGCTGAAGGCGGAGCACCGGCCCGACGTACCCGACGACCCGCGGGAAGGGGCGTCGGACGTCGCGAGGCCGCAGGGCGCCGGTTCGGCCGCGCTGATCGCCGACACCGACGTCCTCGCGCTGGACTACGCCGAGGTCGAAGCGGCCAAGAAGGCGCTGGACGAGCGCTACCAGGAGCTTTCCGGCCACCTCGCGAGCGCCCGCGAGCTGGGCACCCCGCTCGCCGACGGCAAGGGGCCGGTGTCGCACTGGATGCGCAGCTCGTTCGGGCTGCGCGGCGGCGCGGACGCCGGTGGCGTGCAGGCCGCCCTCACGTCGTACCTGGCCGAGCTCGCTTCGCTGCGACAGGCGCTCGAGACCGTCGCCACGACGCACGCGCGCAACGACGACGAGGCCGCCGCGGCCCTGCGGGCGGGTGAGCGCGATGCCTGAGTTCCATTCCACGCACCACCGCCCGACCGCACGGGAGCAGGCTCGCGCGCGGCGCGTCCGCCGTGAGAAGGCGGCCAACGCCCGCGAGGCCGCGTTCGGCCGGATCCACTGGGACAGCTACGACCACCGCGAGCTGTGGGACATGGTGCAGTCGGCGGAGCCACCGAAGCTCGGCGAGCAGGCGCACCGGTGGGCCGAGCTCGCGAAGGGTGTCGACACGGCGACCGGCGACGTCCACGCGCTGGTGCAGAAGCTGCTGCTGTCGTGGCGCGGCCCGTCCGCGGCGGGCGCCGCCGGCTCGGTCCGGAAGCTGACCACCTGGGCGAGCACGGCGAGCGAGAACGCGCGGCAGATCGGCGACGGCCTCGACACGTACACGGCGGCGATCGGCGAGGCCCGGCGGAAGATGCCGGAACCCGTGCACTACTGGGCGGAACGGTGGTTCCGCGAGGGGTACGCGGTCAAGCGCCTCGACGGGCCCGAGGGCACGTACCTGCTGGACGACCTGCTCGACGACCAGCTGCCGACCCGCCAGCAGGCGGCCGACGCGAAGGCCGAAGCCGTCCGGGTGATGGAGCAGTACGAGAGCGCGAGCCACGACGTCCGCCACCGGCTGCCCCCGGTGTTCGACACCGCGCCGGCGGTGAGCGCGGCGGACCCGGGGGTCGCGGTCACGCCGTCCGGGCCGGGTTCCGACCCCGGTGGCGGCCCGGGTTCCGATCCGGGTTCTGGTCCGGGTCTCGATCCGCCGTTCGTCGATCGGGCGCCCGGCGACTCGACCTCGACCGCCTCGGTGGTGCCCGGCACGGCGCTGTCCGGCGCCGGCACGGTGACCGGCGCCGGCCTGCCGGTGGGTCTTGACGGGGTGATCGGCACGGCGGGTGGCACCGGGCTTTCGGGGTCGGGGTGGGGCGGCGTACCGGCGCCGGGCGTCCCGGGCGCGCTCGGCGAGGGCGCGCGGGCCGGATCGGGCCGGTTCGGAGCGCCGGGGCCGGTTTCCGGTCCCGGCGGCACGGGAGGCGGTCGCGGCCCGGCGGGCGGGTACGGCATGTACCCGCCGGGCCAGGGCGCCCAGCGTGAGGAGGACACCGAGCACCACGACAAGTACGCGTCGGGCTACGACCTGATGGACGACCTGCCGCCCGCGTACCCGCCGGTGTTCGGCGAATGACCGGCTTCGAGGCCGACCCGGCGGCGCTGGAGGCGTTGGCGCGCACCCTGGAGGACACGGCGGAGGAGTACGGCACCGCGGCGGACGAAACCGGCGCTTCGGGCGACCTCGGGCCGGTGGTGTCGGACGTGCTGCGGGCGCTCACGGGCGAGTGGGCGGACCGGATCCGGGCGGTGCGGGCGGACCTCGACGCGACGGCGGCGAGCGTCCGGACCGCGGCGGCGGTCTACCGGACCGGAGACGCGAACGCCGTGGACCAGCTGAGGCGCACCGATGGCTGAGTTCCGCGCCCTCGGTTTCGACCCCGCCCCCGGCAGCCCCGACGCCGTCGCCGAAGCGGCGCGCCGGTGCTCCGCGGCCGCCGCCCGGCTCGGCGACATCCCGCTTCCCGCCCAACTCCCCGGCTGGGCCGGCCCGTCCGCGCAGGCGCTCGCCGAGCGGGCCCGGCGGTCCGCGGCCGGCGTCGCCACCCTGCCGGACTCCCTCCGCGAAGCCGCCGCCGTCCTCGAAGACTGGGCGGGGACCCTGCTCGCCCACCGCCGCCAGGCCGAAGACCTCGACCGCCGGGCCGTGCCGGCCCAGCGGGCCGTCGTCGAGGCCGAAGACGCCGTCGAACAAGCCGAGACGACCGCGCAGTTCTCCCCCGCCACCGCCCCCGAAGCCGCCGCGGCCCGCGCCCGGCTCGCCGACCGGCGCACGGAACTCGACCGCATCCGCCGCGAAGCCCGCGATCTCGAACGCGTCCACACCGCCGAAGCCGCCCGCGTCGCCGGACGGCTCAGGGCCCTCGGGGACGGCGCGCCTTTGCCCAGCGCACCCGCATTCCCCCAGCTCACCACCGCCTTGGCGACGTTCTCGGCCGCCGGGCGCGAGCTGGGCGTGACCGTCGCGCGCACACCCGTCGCCCCGGTGACTCCGCCGTCCGGCGCCGTGGGCGCGTTCACCGCCGCGCTGGGTGGCCGGTGAAACTGCCCGCCGTCCCGGGGATCACCCCGGTCAGCCTGGCCTCCGTCGAGCGCACCACCGCGGAGCTGCACGCGCTCATGGCCCGCCTGCGCGGCCCCGACGCCGCCCGGGACCCCGGGCTGGAAGCGGCCGCCGTGCAGTCCGCAGAAATCGCCCACGACCAGCACGCGGGGCTGCTGGCGCTGGTCGAGCACCGCGACGCCGACCCGGCGCTGCTCATCGCCGGGATCGTCCCCCTGTCCGGTCCGGCCGCCGACGCCGCCGACCTCGGGCACTTCGTCGCCGACACCACGCCGGGCCTGCGCGAGGTGAGCCACGCCCAGACCCGGCGCGGCTACCCGGTGGTGATCGTCGAACGGATCGGGCTGTCCGGCGCGCAGCTGCAGGCCGTCGTGCTCGACCCCGACCGGCCGCGCGCGGCGGTGTTCACCCTGCATTCCCCCGGCGGGCGGGGCTGGCTCGAGGTCGCCGGGCTGGCCGGGACGCTCGTCGCCGGCGTCGACCTCACCCCCGCAGCGCCCGCTCCCGGTATTCGCGCGGGGTCCGGCCGGTCGCCCGGCGGAACGTCCGCGAGAAGTGCGGGGCGCTGGTGAACCCGCAGTCACGCGCGATCTCCGCGATGCCCCGGCCCGCCTTGGCCGGGTCCGCCAGCAGCGCTTTCGCGCGCTCGATCCGCAGTCCCTTGAGCCGTTCCGAGACCCCCTGGCCGTCGTCGAACAGCTGGTACAGCCGCCGGCGCGAGATGTACAGCGCTTCGGCGATGCGGTCCGCCGTCAGCGACTGGTCGGCCAGGTGGGCCCGCATGTACTCCAGCGCTTCGCGGCGCCGGGCGGCGAGCGCGTCGACGCGGTCGAGCTCGGTGCGCAACGCACTGCGCAGCACCAGCTCGGCCAGGCCCAGCAGGTGGTGGGCCAGTCCGTGCGGGTCGAGCCGGGGCCCGGCCGCCAGGACGTGGGCCACCGCGCCGGCGAACAGGGCCCGCAGCGGCGCGTCGACCTCGACCGGCCGGAACATCAGCGGCCGCAGCTCGGCGAACGAAATCGACAGCTTCGCCGCGGCGACGGTCAGCATGACGACCCCGCGGTCCGACGGCAGCAGGTGCAGCGTCGCGTCGGCGAACGTCAGTTTCGCGCCGGATCCGGCGACCGCCCGCGGCACCGGGCAGCGCAGCACCAGCTGGATGCCCTCGGGATCGCGGGCCACGCCGCCGAGGATCGCCGCGCGCGCCGCCGCGGCGCCCGAGGCGCGGACGACGAGGTACCCGCTCGCGGGTACGTCCACCGGGTACGGCTCGGCCATCGGCACCATCGTGCCCGACGCCGGCCGCCCACGACGGGAAGGGGGACCATGGCGCGCCGCACCGTGACGACGGCGGGAGTGATCCTGTCGCACCTGGAGTTCGACCTCCTCTGGGAGGACCTGGGACCGGGCAGGCCGCCGCCGTACCCGCTCGACGTGCCGGCTCACGGCCGCACCCACGCCGAACGCGACGACCTGGGCGTGGGCGTGTTCGCCGGGCTCGCCGGGGCCGGGCTGACCGACGGCGACGACGTCGACCCGGCGCTGGCGGACCTGGTCGGGCTGCTGGGTTCGCCGGCGCTGAGCGTCGACGCGCTGGTGCTCGGGGAAGCGCCGTGGCGGCTGCTCGCCGCGGTGCGGGACACCGCGGGCGTGCTCGCCGTGCTCGACGAACGCGACCTGGTGCTCGAACCGCTGCGCCCGGCGGACCTCGTCCCGGCGGTGGCCCGCATGCTCGGCGACCAGCCGCCGGGGCCCGGCGACCCGCTGCGGCTGCCGCGCGCGGCGTACTCGGCGGCGATGGACGCCTACGCCCGCAACGGTTACGACGCGTTCGAACGGGCACTGGCCGCGGCGGGGATCACCGGCCGGGCGGTCCGCCCCCTGGCCACGCTGGTGACGGCGGAGCGGCACACGGCGGGCCAGCTGGCGGCGACCGGCCCGGCGGGCCGCACCCCGGTGCTGGCCTGGTTCGACACGGCGGCGGGCCGGTACGCGGTGACCCCGGAGGACGCTGGCGGCGAGCCCTGGGTGAGCATCACGCCGGTGGCCGGGCTGGCCGGCCGCGTCGCCCGGCTCGTCGAGGCCGCTCGCTGAGCCCGGGTCAGGTCGCCCAGGTCGCGGGGAGGAACGAGTCCTGCCCGGGTGGGCGCCGACCGGAACGATCGCCGAGCTCCCCACCCGAGAGAAACGAGTCCCGCTCGGGTGGGCGCCGGCCGGAACGATCGCCGAGCTCCCCGTCCGATCCGGGTTCGGCCGGCAGCAGCTCACCCAGCACCTCCTGCCCCTGCCGCAGCGCATCGGCCCCGGCCTCCCCGGCCAGCCGCCGGATCAGGTCCGCGAGTTCGCGCGCCGGCCGGGCCATCGCCCGCCGCTCCAGCCGCAGGTCCACCAGCGCCCCGTGCAGATCGACCACCACGCGGACCCCAGCGGCCGCCGCCGAAGCGCGGATCGCCGCCAGCCGCGTGCCGTACTCGGTCATTGCGCCCGCCAGCTTTCCGGCGTCGTCGCTTCCGCGGCCTCGTCCGGCGCCGGCAGCCCGAGGCCGGGCACCTCGCCGTCCAGGGTGTGCCACAGGGACGCCGTCGCGCGGGCCGAGGCCGTCGCCGTGAGCAGCAGGATCCGGCGGGCGAGCTCGTCCGGGTCCAGCCGCAGCGCCGCGGCTTCGAGGGTCAGTTCCTGCAGCGCGCCGCCGGGCGCGACCTCCACGGCCACCGTCCGGTCGGCGGCTTTTCCGGTGATCACGGGTGCACCCCTCCGTAGAACGTCGACGCCGAGAGCGTGTGCGTGTTCCGGCGGACAGCGTCCCCGGAGTTGCCTTCGATCATCGTGACCCGGTTTCCCTCGACCTTCTCGACGATGCCGATGTGCGTGCTCGTCGCCGTGCTCTGCGGGCCGGTGCCGAAGATCAGGACGTCCCCCGGCCGGGCCTCGTGCAGGGATTGCTTCCCGTACGCGTGCCCGTTGCGTTGCCCCCAGTGGAAGACATCACCGCTGAAGGGCAGCACGGGAATCTTCACCCCCGCCTTGCGCCACATCGCGGTGGCGAACGACGAGCACCACGCGGCGGTCGGCCCGTAGGGGTTGCGGTTGCTGCCCGGCGGGTTCTCGCGGGTGCCGAGCTCCTTGCGCGCGGCGTGCACGATTTCCGTGCCCGGGCCGGCCGCCGGGTGCGCCGGCTTGTCACCGGCGTGGTCGTGGGTCAGGTCCTTGCGCAGCGCGTCCAGCTTCTTCGCCGACGCTTCGAGTTCCGCGCGGACGTGCCGCAGCGTCGCCGTCGACTGGCGCGTGTAGTGCGGCACCAGGTCGGCGACGTGCCCGACGGCCCGCATCAGCGCCGCCGGCGTCCCCGCGGCGACGCCGGCGTCCAGCACCTGCGCGGCCTTCGTGGTGTACTCGTCGACCAGCCGCTGCACGGCCGTGTGCCCGCTGTCCACTGTGGACGCCACGTGCGCGACGACCTTCTCGGCCGCCGCCCCGGCCGCGCCCGTGACCCGCAGCTCCTTCGTCAGTTTCGCGCTCGTGTGGCGGAAACCGCCGGCCCCGCGGCCGTGCCAGTGTCCGAGGACCGCGGTGCTTTCCCGGTGGTACGCGTCGTGCTGGTCGTCGAGCGCGGTCGCCACCCGGTGCAGGGCGTATTCGGCGCGGACGGCGTCCTCGGCCTTCCCGGCGAGGGAGTTCCGGTGCGCGATCAGGTCCTCCGCGAAGGAGCGCGCGAGTGCGGCGGTGTCCACGTCAGCTCCGGCCGTTCAGCGCGGCGGCGGTGGCCGTCTCGTGGTCGCGATAGGACTTCGCCGCCTTCTGCGCGGCCGAGGCCAGCCCGTCGGCGTGCGCGCCGACGCCCTTGACCTGCCGCTGCAGCGCCAGCCCGAAGCCGGCCAGCGCGGCGGCGAACCCCGATTCCCGGCCGATCCGGCCGAAGCTGTCCTCCGCGATGTCCCGGACGTCCCGCAGCTGCCCGGACGCGCCGTCCAGGGCGTCGGCGACGTGCCGGGTGCGCCGCACGTAGCCGCGGAGCACGGCGTCGTCCACCCGCAGCGGCTCGCCACCACCGCGCGGGTGCGCTTCGCCGTGGTGCGCGGTGACGTCCCGGGCGGCCTCGCGCGCAGCGGCCAGGTGGTGCTTGTAGGCCCCGTTCGTGTACGTCGACCAGGGCGTGAAATCGTGGCCGTCCCCCGAGATGCGGTTCGCGACCCGCGCGTTGGTGGCCGGGTCGAACAGCTGGTCGTCGGACTTCAGGTGGTACTGGTGGCGGCGTTCCGGGCCGAGCGCGCCCAGCATGTTGATCTGCCAGAGGCCGTACGAGTCGTCCGGCGGGGTCGCGTTGTGCGCGGTCGTCCGGCCGCCGGACTCGGCCAGCGCGACCGCGACCGCGGTGGTCAGGCCCGGGCCGCGGAAGCCCGCGGCGTAGGCGTGCCGGGCGATCTCCCCGGCGCTCAGCTTGGTCATGTGTCCGACCTTGACCCGTGGGGTACTCCGGCCGGTAGCCGCGCTGCACGCAGGGACAACCCGCGTGCACAGCCCGGCTCAACCTTCGGGACCGCTCACCCGTACTCCCTCCGGGAGGACCGGCGGGAAGGGGACACGGATGCGCAGCACCGGGGCACTGGCCCTGCTGGGGTTGATGCTGGTCACGGCCTGTTCGGCCCCGCACGCCACGACGCCGGCCCCGATCGCGGAGCCGGCGCCGCTGTCCGTGTCGCGTACGCCGGTACCCGCCACGACGACCACCCCGCCGCCCGCGCCGCCGTGCGCGGTCACCACCGGGGCCTGCGTGAGCCTGGCGCAGCGGCTGGCCTGGCTGGTGCGGGACGGCCGGGTCGTGCGCGGCCCGGTCCCGGCCGGGTTCGGGCCGCCGGACCAGGCGACGCCCGCCGGGTCGTTCCACGTCGTGTGGAAGGACCGCGAGCACCGCAGCAGCGTGTACGGCACCGACATGCCCAACTCGGTGTTCTTCGCCGCCGGTGGCATCGCCTTCCACGCCGGTCCGCTGGACGCGCCGTCGCACGGCTGCGTCCACCTCACCGACGGCGACTCGGCGGCGTTCTTCGCCGGGCTGAACGTCGGCGACGCGGTGCAGGTCTTGTAGGCTCCGTCCCCGGTGGACACTTCAACGGTCATCTCCCGGCTGCGCGCCGCCGGCTGCGTGTTCGCCGAGGACGAAGCCGCGTTGCTCGTCGACGCGGCAACGAGCGACGGCGAACTCGAGTCGCTGGTGGCGAGCCGGGCCGCCGGGCTGCCGCTGGAGCACCTGCTGGGCTGGGCGGAGTTCCACGGGCTGCGGATCGCCGTGCGGCCCGGGGTGTTCGTGCCGCGGCGCCGCACCGGCTTCCTCGTCGACGTCGCCGTCTCGCTGTCGCCGCCGGACCCGGTGGTGCTCGACCTCTGTTGTGGGTCCGGCGCGCTGGGTGCCGCGTTCGCCGCCGCGCTCCCGCCGCGTGAGCTGCACGCCGCCGACGTCGAGCCCGCGGCCGTGGAATGCGCGCGGCTGAACGTGCCTCGGGTGTACCAGGGCGATCTTTACGACGCGTTGCCTTCGTCGTTGCGCGGGCGGGTCGACGTCCTGCTGGCCAACGTCCCTTATGTCCCTTCGGACGCGGTCGCGACGATGCCGCCGGAGGCCCGCCTGTACGAGCCGCTGGTGGCGCTGGACGGCGGGGCGGACGGGCTCGACCTCGCCCGCCGGGTCGCCGCAGGCGCGCCGGGCTGGCTGGCGCCGGGCGGGACCGTGTTGGTGGAATCGAGCGAACGCCAGGCGCCGGTGCTGGCGGGCATCTTCACCGCGGCCGGGCTGACCCCGGCCGTGCACGAGTCCGACGACCTGGGCGCGACCGTCGTCACCGGTACCGCGCAGGAGTGATCTCACGTTCCGGCGCTGCCGGACGTCTTCAAGGTGTGATCGTGAAACCGTTCGAGCAGATCGTGACCGAGCACGGGCCGATGGTCCTCCGGGTGTGCCGGGCCGTGCTCGGTCCCGCCGACGCCGAAGACGCCTGGTCGGAAACGTTCCTGTCGGCGTTGAAGGCGTACCCGGAGCTGCCGCCGGACGCCAACGTCCAGGCGTGGCTGGTCACGATCGCGCACCGCAAGGCCATCGACGTCACGCGCGACCGGGCCCGTCGCCCGCTCCCGGTGGGCGACATCCCGGACCGGCCGGGCCGCGCGGAGGCGTTCACCGGCGACGTGTGGGACGCGCTGGCGAGACTGCCCGACAAGCAGCGGCTCGCCGTCGCCTACCACTACCTGGCCGGCCTGCCGTACCGCGACATCGCGGAGATCACCGGGGGCACCGCCGACGCCGCACGCCGCGCGGCCGCCGACGGCGTCAAGGCCCTGCGGGCCACCTACCCCTTGGAGGGAGCGCACACATGACGGACATCGTCTTCCCGCCGTTCAAAGTCCAGCTCGATCCGAACGTCCGCCACGAGCGGCTGGTCGCCGACGCCGAGCGCCACGGCCTGCTGGACGTCG
Organism: Amycolatopsis sp. CA-128772; assembly: GCF_002904295.1. GTDB lineage: Bacteria > Actinomycetota > Actinomycetes > Mycobacteriales > Pseudonocardiaceae > Amycolatopsis. The sequence continues at coordinate 33,021 of NZ_PPHG01000022.1, read as the reverse complement.
CCTACCGGACGCTCGACACCCCGGTCGGCTCCCTGCTGCTGGCCGCCACCGGACGCGGCCTGGTCAAGGTGGCCTTCGACCGCCAGGACCACGACGCGGTGCTGGCGGAGCTGGCCGCGGCGATCAGCCCGCGCATCCTGCGTGCCCCGAGCCGCCTCGACGAGGTGACCCGCCAGCTCGACGAGTACTTCACCGGCGGACGGCGCGACTTCGACGTCCCGCTGGACTTCCGGCTGGCCCGCGGGTTCCGCCTGTCGGTGCTGGAACACCTGGCGGAGATCGCCTACGGGCACACGGAAAGCTACGCCCAGGTGGCCACGGCGGCGGGCAGCCCGAAGGCGGTCCGCGCGGTGGGCACGGCGTGCGCGCACAACCCGCTGCCGGTGGTGGTGCCGTGCCACCGGGTGGTCCGGTCCGACGGTTCGTACGGCCAGTACGCGGGCGGCGAGGAAGCCAAGCGGACGCTGCTGACCATGGAGGCGGCGTGACCACCTACGAGCAGCGCGTCGCCTCGGCGGACTGGGCGGCGGTCGCCGCGGAGGTCGACGACTACGGCTGCGCGCTCCTGCCGCAGCTGCTCACCCCGGTGGAGTGCGCGCGGCTGGTGGCGCTGTGGGACGAGCCGTCGCACTTCCGGGCGACGGTGAACCTGCGCCGTCACCGCTTCGGGGACAACGGCGACTACCACTACTTCGCGGCGCCTTTCCCGGACCCGGTGCAGCGGCTGCGGCAGGCGCTGTACCCGCGGCTGCTGCCGATCGCCCGGGACTGGGCCGCGCGGCTGGGTCGTCCCGAAGCCTGGCCGTCCACTTTGGACGAATGGCTGGCGGTCTGCCACGCGGCGGGCCAGCAGCGGCCCACGCCGATCCTGCTGCGCTACGAGACGGGCGGCTGGAACGCGCTGCACCGGGACCTCTACGGCGACAAGGTGTTCCCGCCGCAAGTCGTGCTGAACCTCAACGATCCGGGCACCGACCACACCGGCGGCGAGTTCCTCCTGGTGGAGCAGCGGCCGCGCGCGCAGTCGCGCGCCACCGCCACGCTGATCCCGCAGGGCCACGGCCTGGTGTTCACCACCCGCGACCGCCCGGTCCGCTCGGCCCGCGGCTGGTCGGCGGCGCCGGTGCGCCACGGCGTTTCGGTGGTCCGCTCGGGCCGACGGCACACCCTCGGCCTCGTCTTCCACGACGCGGCATGACCACCGCCGAACTCGAGGCGCTCGTGGGCCTGATCGGCCGCGCCCGCCACATCGTCCTCGGCACGGCGGCGTCCCCGGCGTCCCGGGCGGACGGCGAGCGGATCGCCGCGGCCTGGGGCGGCCCGGTCCTGGCCAGGGTGACGTGGCCGGAGACGGCGGCGTCGTGGCTGCGCCAGGCGCGCCGGTTCGCGGCGCCGGAGCCGGACGCCTGGGTGGTCAGCGCCACCCCGGCGGGCTGGACCGGCATGGCGCGGTGGCTGCAGCTCTCGACGTCCTGGAGTCCCCACCGGACGATCCTCACGTCCGCGTCGGCGCACTTCCCCATCCCCGGCCTGCGCGGCACGCGGGCGGACGGCACCACCTGGGAGACCTGGTGAAACACCTCGTGACGGATTCCCCGATCGGCCCGCTGACCCTGGTCGGCACCGGAACCACGGTGACCGGCGTGTACTTCCCGAACCACTGGACCCGCCCGGACCGCACGGCGTTCGGCGAGCGTGACGACACGGCGTTCCCGGAGGCGGTCCGGCAGCTGAAGGAGTACTTCGCCGGCCGGCGCACCGCGTTCGACGTCCCGATGCAGGCGACCGGCCCCGGCACCGACCGCGCGGTGTGGGCCGAGATCGCCAAGATCCCGTACGGCGTAACGGCAACGTACGGCGAGCTGGCCCGGGCCGTCGGCGGCCTGCCGCACGAGGTCGGGGCGGCGGTGGGCCGCAACCCGCTGAGCATCCTGGTGGCGTGCCACCGCGTGGTCGGCAAGAACGGCAAGCTGACCGGCTACGCGGGCGGCCTGGAGCGGAAGGAGTTCCTGCTGGAGCTGGAACGCCCGCCGGCGTCGGAGCGGGGCCAGCTGTGGTGAATCACGCGTGGCCGAGCAGCATCGTCGCGCCCAGCCCGGTCATGGTCACGGCGATCACGACGTCCGGCACGCGCCACGCCACCGGCTTCGCGAACACCCCGGCCAGCCGTTTCGCCCCGAACCCCAGCGCACTGAACCAGACGGCGCTGGCGATCCCCGCCCCGACGCCGAAGAGCCACCGCCCATCGCCGTGGGCGACGGCGACCGAGCCGAGCAGCAGGACGGTGTCGAGGTAGACGTGCGGGTTGAGCCAGGTGAAGGCGACACAGGCGAGCACGGCCTTCCGCAGCGGCGTCCGTTCCGCCCCGACGGTCATGACGGACGGCCGCAACGCCCGCCGCGCGGCCAGGACGCCGTACCCGACGAGGAACAGCCCACCCCCGACGGCGATGGCACCGACGGCCGTCGGCCACTGTTCCACCACTGCCCCGATCCCGCTGACCCCGAGCCCGATCAGCACCAGATCCGAGACGGCGCAGATGACGACGAGCGGAGCGACGCTGCCCCCGCGCAGGCCCTGCTGCAGGAGAAAGGCGTTCTGCGACCCGATGGCGACGATGAGCGACAGCCCGGTGCCGAACCCGGCGAGGAGGAGCGTGACCACGCTCCTCACGGTATGACCGTCCCGCGGGATCACTCCAGCTGAAGATTCTTACGTAACATCAGCGATCGTGATGTCAGATCTCTCGCTCGACCAGGTCAGAACCCTGCTGGCCGTGGTGGACGAGCAGAGCTTCGACGCGGCCGCGGCGGTCCTGCACGTGACACCGTCGGCGGTCAGCCAGCGCATCAAGGCCCTGGAGCACCGCACCGGCCGCGTCCTCCGCCTGCGCACCAAGCCGATCCGCCTGACCTCGTCCGGCCAGGTCCTGGTCCGCTTCGCCCGCTCACTGGCCCAGCTGGAGCAGGACGCCCTGTCCGAACTGGGCCTGGGCTCGTCCGCCAGAACGATGACGATCGCGGTGAACGCGGACTCCCTGGCAAGGACGACCTCCAGGACCGCTTCCTGCGCGCCCTGACCCGCCGCCGCACCTTGACCATGACCCGCCACCACATACCAGCCTCGGAGTCCTTCGTGGACGCAGTAGCAGCCGGCCTCGGCTGGGGAATGGTCCCCGAACTCCAGGCGGCTTCCCGTGGAGAGGCTTTGGTGGATTTGGCGCCGGAGAGGCCGCTGGACGTACCGCTGCACTGGCAGCAGTGGAAACTGGACAGCCCAACCTTGGCTGCGGTGGCAGCCGCGATAGCACGCGGTGCGAAGGAGTCGCTCCGCTGAACCAACAGTCACCTGAGCAGGTCAAAGACGTAAGGGCCGAGTCGTCCTCCGACCACAATGCGGTCCCCGGAGGGGAACCAGGCAAGGCAATCCAACGATGATTCGGTACGCAGGGCCGAAACACAAGCAAGGGTTTCGCTGCTCCACAACCGGATCGTCCGGTCTTCACTGCAACTGGCGATCAATCCGCCGTCCGGACTGATCGCGACGTCGTTGACACCGTCACCGTGTCCTTCGATGACCCCGATCTCAGCACCGTCGGCGCCCCACACCCGGATTGTGTCGTCCCGGCTCGCGCTCGCCAGCCAGGTGCCGTCCGGGCTGATCGTGACCGCGTTGACCCACCGGCGATGTCCCCGCAGCACCCGCTGCTCAGCACCTTCGCGATCCCACAGGCGGATCACCGCATCACCACCGCCACTGGCGAACCAGGTGCCGTCCGGGCTGATCGACAGACAGGGCACGCCACCGGTGTGCTGCGTGAGGCAGGCACGTGCGGTGCCGTCCGCGTCCCAAAGGCAAATCGTGGAATCCTCACCCGCCGAGACGAGCCAAGAGCCGTCGGGACTGATCGCGAGGTCATAGATCCAGCTGCCGTCTTCGTGCCCCATCAAGGTCACTCGCTCGGTGCCGTCGGCACCGAGCAGGTACACGAGGGAATCCGCACCCGCGGCGGCCAGCCAAGAGGCGTCGGGGCTGATGGCGACAGACGTGATCCAGGCTGTGCCCGCGTTCATCGTCCCGCGGGCGCTGCTGTCCGGATTCCAGAGGTGGATCGTGTCGTCGTGACCGGTCGTCGCCAGCCACGAACCGGCCGGATCGATCGCGATGTCGGTGATTTGACCACGAACCTCGGTTCCGTCGGTGACCGCCGCGTCACGGCCTCGCCAGAATCGGATGGTGTGATCGTCGCCGACCGAGATCAGCTCGCCGCCGTCCGGGCTGATGGCCACTTCGCGCACCATGTCCGTGTGGCCGTTCAACACCTGGCGTTCGACACCGTCCCGGCTCCACAGCCGGACCGAACAGTCTTCACCGCACGACGCCAACCACTGCCCGTCCGGGCTGATCGCAATGTCCCTGACGAAACTCTCGTGACCCACCAGCGTGCGCTGCTCACGTCCGTCGATTCCCCACAGCCGAACGACGCCGGTCGTTCCGCCGGCGGCGAGCCAAGTACCGTCCGGGCCGGCAGCCACGGCGGAGATCCTCCCGGTGCGCCCCTTCAGGACCCGCCCCCTGCCTCCGTCCGGGTGCCAGAGCCGGACGGTCCCGTCGTCACTTCCACTGGCGAGCCAGGCGCCGTCGGGGCTCACCGCCACGGCCAAGACCGCGCTCGTGTGCCCGGAGAGCATGCCGAGCCGGGTCCCGTCCGGACGCCACAACCGGACCGCTCCATCCCGGCCTCCGGTCACAAGCCAGTCGCCGTCCGGGCTGATCGCCACGGCGTACACGGCGCCACGATGCGCGACGAAGTTCTTCAACTCGGTCCCCTCTGCCGACCAAAGCCGAACCGTTCCGTCGACGCTCGCGGTGGCCAGCCAGGTGCCGTCCGGGCTGATGTCCACGGCACATACGTTGTCTCCGTGTCCGCGGAGGACTCCGCGTTGCCTTCCGTCCCCATCGAACAGCAGGACGGTGCTATCGGCCGGAGCCGCCGCGAACCAGGTTCCGTCCGGGCTGATCGCAACAGCGACGAAGTTGTGGGATTCGTTGTAGATCGCCCGTCGCAACGACGGGTGCGGAAGGTCGGGCAGGTGCCAGGCCGGGAAGAGATGCGGTCGATCCGACGACGCCGACGAACGCCGCGCATATCCCACCAACTCAGCGTATCCCGCCAATCTGGACAACACGGTCGGCGCCAGATCGCTCGCCGGCCGGAACGGGACGAGCAGGTGCGAGCTTTGTCTCAGTGCCCCCCGCAGATATACCGCCAACGGATCCGATGCCGCACCCAGGAACGTGTCGACGACGTCCGGTCCCCCGTTCACCAGCGCGGCCATGATCCACCGGAAGTCGCTCGCGGTCGCGTTCAGCTCGTCGAGCAGGTCCGCCTGCTCGAGGTGGTACCAGAGGTGCTCCCACCAATACCGTTCGGCGGCGGGCAACTCCCACCACGGCCCGCTCCGGTGAGCGTCCAGAAGATTCCGGTGTCGGCCGGCCAATTCCGAACCCACCCGGTGCCGGAGGTACGAACGGATCACGTCGTGCAGCCTCAGCTCCGCCTTCGGTACGAGCTGGTACCCCTGGACCAGCGAAAGATCATCCAGCTCCGAACAAAGCTGCTCGACCTCGACAGCGGTGAGGTTTCCGGTGTGGGACCAGTAGTTCTCCAGAACGTCCTGTGGGATGGCCACGTCCTCGGGGAACACAGCCAGCTCCAGGTAGCGGCTGAGCCGGCCGGCGCCGCTGTTCTCCAGCAGCGAAAGGCTCGCTTCGACGGTCGCGGCGACAGCCAGGTTCCGCTGACCGAGGTCGTTGATATCGACAGCCACCGGTCCTTGTGCGTCCAGGAGTTTCACCAGCCGGCCGGCTGCCTCGGCAACGGTGAGACCGCGTTGGACGTACTTGCCCAGCGCACGGTTGGCCAACGCCAGCAGCACCGGCCACTTCCCCGTGCGGGCGAGGACGCCTCGCAGCTCTTCCGCCGCGGTGTCGGGCAGGTTCACCCTCAGCAAAGCCACCGCCTGGACCTCCGTCATGGCGTCGACGACTATCGGGGTGACGCCGGAGGGTAGGGCGTCCTTGACCCGGGTCGTGACGAGGCGCACGCAGCTCGCGCCGCCCACGAGGAACGGGCTGAGCTGCGACGACCGCCACACGTCGTCGACGACGAGGAGACAGCACCTGTCCTCCAGCAGCTGACCGAGGTGGCGGCCGGCCTGTTCGGGATCGGTGAACAGGGGTCTGCGGCCGGACAGGTGCAGGACCAGGTCGTTGATCTTGCCGGCCAGTTCGGCGGCGGCCGTGTGCTCGCCGATGGTCACCCAGAGGATTCCGTCCGGGAAGGCGCCGACGACCCGGTGGTCGCGGCATGCCTCGGCCGCGAGCGTGGTCTTGCCGAAGCCGCCGACCCCCGCGATGGCCGTCAACGCCACGATGCCGCCGTCGCCCTGGCTGCCGGTCAGGCGGATGATGAGCGGCTCGGTCAGATCCGGTCGAGGGACGAGGTTCCGCGTTTCCGGGACCGCGGTGATCGGCCGGCCAGCCGTGCCTTCGGAGTTGACGTGCACTACCGTGATGTCGCGAGCACCGCCGGCTTGGATCACCGACTGGGTGCTCCCGCTGACCACGTTGTGGGTTCCGGACAATCGTCGTCCCGTCGGAGAGCGAACTGGCAGAGGCCGGCCAGTCTAACGACCGACCGGTGCGGAGCGAAGGCGAGCACCCACCCCCCGCCGCTTCCCGACGCGCAGCTCGCGGTCCAGGTGGTCGCCTCGCCGATCGCCGCCCGGATCCGTCGGGCCGGCTCGCCGCGGACCAGCGGGAACTGCCCTGACCAACGCTATCCTGTTGGCGGCCGGACGGCTGTGACCCACGCGTGCAGCGACCGCAGCCGGTCACGGGTCGGGGCGGGCAGTCGTTTGTCGGCGAGCGTGTCGGTCAACAGGGCGGCGGCGTCGGCTCGGTGTCCGGACTTCACCAGGTTGGAAGCGGCCAACACACCTTGGTCGACGGCCTCACCGTGGTGGCGGAGAACATTGAGCCAAACCTTGGTCGCCGGGGCCGGCAGACCGGCTTTCGCGAACTCGTCCGCGACCTTCATGCGCTGCTCGGCGCCGACGTCCCGGCTCAGCACCTCCGTCAACATGTTCTCCGCGCCGACGGCGCCGCCGATTTCGATCCACAGGTCGACCCACAACTCCAGTCCGCTGCCTTCGATTCCGTTGCCCACAACGAGCTTCACCACATCGATCGCCTCGGTCTTTCGACCCGCTTCGTAAAGAGCATTGGCGAGTCGCCGCTGCCGGTAGTCCGCGCACTCCGAAATGTATTCGACCGCCGCGGTGAGCAGGTCCGCCGCCCGGTCGAAGTGCTTCTTCCCGACGAGCTCGACAGCGAGATCGATCCAGCTGTCCACTGTGGCGTCGGCACGCACCTTGGCAATAAGGTCGTCTCCGAGGGCCTCGTGGCCGGACGAGCACAGGGCAACGGCTGCCCTCACCCAGATTTCCGGGCCACGGTCGACGCTGGTTTCATAGACGAATCGAGCCCCCTCCTGGTCCGCTCCGTCAAGGAGAACACGGTACGCGTTGCCGAGATCCCCGTATCCGGCCGAACCATCGACAAGCGCAAGCCGTGCCGTTTCTCGGACCAGGGGATGGCTCTTTTCGCCGAGGAACGGAAAAGCGACCTTGATCAAGCGTTGTGCCCGCCGACGCGGTAGCTTCTCCGCCCTCTCCAGGAGGTCGACCGCGGCATTGCAGGTGGTGAACACCACGGCGGCCAGCATCAGTTCGAGCTCTCCTGCGTGCGGTTCGGCGAGAGCCTGGCCGGCGAGTTCCAGAGCGGCCGCCGTGTGCAGATTCGTTTGCAACACTCCGGCGGCTTCCACCAGGTGACGGGTCGGCCGTCCGACCGCGGCGGCGACGATCTCGTCGACGGCGTCGGGTTCACCCGCGAAAAGCACCGCCTCCACAGCATCCCGGAACTCCGCTGCACGGGGATCAGGTGAGGCGAAGGCTCGGCGAGCGGCCCACAGGGCTTCTTCGCGGCAAGCCGCCCGAGCGGCGAGACCGGCCAACACACCCCAGCTCGCGGCACCGTCGTCGTCCCAGGAATCCGCCAGGCGGCTGTCGTTCTCGGTGTACCCGAAGTTGCCGCCCTCGACATCAGCACTGGTACGCAGATCGCCGACCAGGTCGCGAACCATTTTGGCGGCCGAGGCCGTACAGTCGGCCTCCAACAGGAACGAGATCAGCGCCATGGTCAGCACGCGGTCGTGCTCGTTCGTCGCCGCGATCCGGGCGACGAGGTTCTCGACGCGCTGCGCCCCGTCCGGCACGACGGCCCGCAGCACCTCGACACCGCGTTTGATGCCGGACGGACTGGCGTGCCGGAGAAAGCCTTCGAACCAGTCAGCCTCGGCCTGTGCATCGATGAGGCGGCCGAGCACACCGGCAGCTTCGATCCGGGTGGCTTCAGCCAGGTCGGTATCGTCCCGCAGCGCGCGCAAACGGCCGAGCCCGACGGATCCCAGCATCCGAGGCACCAGCAGGCTCAGCACCTCGCCGATCGATTCTGTGCCATCCCACGGGTCGTCCCGTACACCATGGCAGATCAGGAGATCCAGGAGCCGGTCGACGACTGCCGCGGTGAGGTCCTCATCGACGTCGATGCCCTCGCCGACGAGCCGCCCGGCTAGCAGCACTCGTTCGCCGGTGCCTTGGAGGAGCGCACGCAGGATACGTCCGACGTCGTTGTTCTCTCGTCCCCACAACACGAAGGTGAAGAGCGCGAGCACCCTTTTCGTGCCACTCAAACCGCGTTCGATCCACACTTCCAGATCGGGGAAATCGGCCGGAATCTCTCCGGCTCGGGACCGGGCGGCCAGGAATTCGGCGAAGGAGTGGTGCCGGAACTGCAGGTCGCCTTCGAACGGTACGAAAACACCAGTCCCGGTCAAGATCGCGCGAAGGTCTTCCTGCCACCCGTCCGGCATGTCGGCGAAGCGATCGGCGACCCAGACTCCTGCCGCGTCCAGCAGCGGCGACTCGCTCTCCAAGCGGTGGACGGCCAGGTGCTCGACCACTTCGACACGGTGACTCCGCAACCAGTCCAGCAATGCCAGGCGTGCCAGGTGGTCACGGGCCCCGCGTCGCAGCTCCGCGAAGGTGTCGCGGCGGCTCGCCCCCTCGTCGAGAAGGTACGCCATGAATCGGCCGTAGAGGTCGATTCTGCTGTTGGGCAGCGGTCGGTTCGGTTCCAAGGTGTGGGTGATCGCGGCGATGGTCGCCTGGAGGGGATTCCGGACGAGCTCGCGCAGCCGGCTGTCCCGGATCTGCCGCACGAATTCGGCGGCCTGCTCCCGCTGCTTGATCGGCTCGAGCGGGTTCTGGTCCCGGAACCAGACACGGGCGAACTCTTCGAGTTCCAGCGGGCTGAACGGCTGGATCTCGACGGCGTCGATGTCGGCGTGCTCGAGGGGCAGCAGTTCGTTGCGCGGCAGTGGACGGGTCGTGATGACCAGCCGGTGATCCGTGCTTCGCCGGACACGGGTGGCGAGCGCGGCGATCACCTGGGCCCGAGTCTGGGGGTCGACGATTTCGTCCAGGCCGTCGATGAACACGAGCCAGCGAGCTCCCAGTGCCCGGCGCGCCAGCAGTTCGGACCGCGGCTTCTCGTTGAGCCGCCGGCCGAGCGCGGCCTGCAGCCCGGAAGCCAGCAGCTCACTCCAGGCCATGTTTTCGGCCAGCACCCGCGCCGGAATCCGCACCGGCAGCATCGGCTCGGCAATCGGGGGCTGACCCCGGTGGACGCCGAGCCAGTATTTCGAGAGCTGCTGGACGTACATGTAGCCGACAGTCGATTTCCCCGCCCCGGGCTCGCCGGTGACCAACAGGTGCCCACCGCGGTCGAGCGCCTCGGTCATCGTGAGGGTTCGTTCTCCCGGCTCGCCGGCTCGACGCTCGGGATCCGCCGACCGCCGGTCGGGCTCGGCCGGCCGGTCGGTGGCCTGGGCCCGCATGGTCTGCTGCACGTAGACGTCGACGAGGTCGGGTTGCCGGACCCCGAGCAGCGTGTAGGGCAGCGACTCGGTCGCATCCTGCTGCGCGGTCAGCAGGTCCCGGAGCTGCGGCGTGAGCTCCGGCCGGTCGTCCCAGGACGTCAGCGGTGGCCGCGGCGGCGCCTCTGCGCCGACATGGATGCTCAACTGCTCGATGCTTCCCGCCTGGACCACCGGTCCGGAGAAAGATCCGTCCTTGATCTCGTTGCGGTGTTCGGTCATCAGTCGTTCAGCAGGCGGACGCGGGAACGGGAGCAGGCATGCGGTCAAACCTAGTGGCGTACCGGCACGGATTCCAGGCCCGGCTCAGCCGGGGAAGCCGTTCACCCCGTGTTCCACCAGGTCGAACGCCTCATCGATCACCGCCGCCTGCTCCTGCCGGACCGTCTCGGCCTCGTCCCCCGCCACGATCCGGCCCATTGCGTGCGCGAAGATCGTCGTGATTGCCGTGGTCAGCAAACCCGCCACCATCCGGGACCGGAACGGCTCCCCCGTCTCTTCCGTCAACACCTCCGCGAACGCCGCCGCGATCTCGCGCTCCTGCTCGTACCAGCGGGCCGTCAACGCCGGGCTCGAGGTCAGCACCCACCAGAAGCCCGGGCCACCGGCAATAGCGCCCGACAACGGATGGCCCGACGACAGCAACCCGTGCTGGTGGCGGCGCAACGCCTCGCACGCCGAGATCCCCGGCGGTCGCGATCGGACCACCGATGTCAGCTCCTCCAGGCGGTCCGCGTGGCGGTCCAGGAACAGGTCCTCCTTGCGGGGGAAGTAGTTGAACACCGTCATCTTCGAAACGCCCGCCGCCTCCGCGATCTCCGCCACCGTCACCTCCTCGAAGCCTCGCTGGACGAAGAGGCCCGTGGCCACGTTCGAGATCAGCAGGCGGGTGGCCTGCTTCTTCCGCTCGCGCAGTCCGTGATCCGCCATGAGGCGAGAGTATAGACCGGGCTCAAAGTTTGACTCGGTAAAAGTTTCCGGGCATCATCGGACCCATGAACAGGGATGTGGTGATCTCCGGGGGCGGACCGGTCGGCTTGATGCTGGCCTGTGAACTGCGGCTGGCGGGCGTCGATGTGCTCGTCGTCGAACGGCTGGCCGAACCGGACCAGACGATCAAGGCCGGGTCGGTGAACCTGACCACGGCCGAAGCCTTCTACCGGCGGGGGCTGCTGCCCGCCATGGACGAGGTGGTCCAGCAGAACTTCGCGCAGATCCAGAAGTTCCTCGAGTCACGCGGGGCGGGCGGGCCCAAGGGCGCCGTCCCGGTGGGGCACTTCGCCGGGATCATGGTCGCCTCGACCGGGGTGGACTTCGACGACGCCGACTTCCGGGACGTCGGGCCCGCCGCGCGGGTGGTCGTCATCCAGCAGCAGGCCGTCGAGGCGATCCTGGCCGGACGCGCCACCGAGCTGGGGGTCGAGATCCGGCGTGGTGTCGAGCTCGCCGGGTTCGACGCCGACGACAGCGGGGTGACCGTGCACCTCGGGGACGGCCAATCCGTGCGGACCGGCTGGCTCGTCGGGGCCGATGGTGGGCGGAGCCGGGTGCGCAAGCTGGCCGGCTTCGAATTCCCCGGGACCGATCCCGCCATCACCGGGCGGCAGGCGATGGCCGAGCTCACCGGCACCGAGGTGCTGCCCGGCGGCTGGCAGCACGGCGACGGCGGCCTCTACGTCCACGGCCCGATGCCCGGCCGGTTCCTCACCGTCGAGTTCGACGGGCCGCCCGCGGACCGGGACGCGCCGATCACCGCGCAGGAGCTCGAAGACAGCTTCCGGCGGGTCTCCGGCGCGGACGTCCGGGTGACGAAGGTCCACAGCGCGACGCGCTTCACCGACAACGCGCGCCAGGCGGCCACCTACCGGCTGGGCCGCGTGCTGCTGGCCGGCGACGCCGCGCACGTCCACTCCCCCTTCGGCGGGCAGGGGCTCAACCTCGGCATCGGCGACGCCGTCAACCTGGGCTGGAAGCTCGCCGCGACCATCCGGGGGTGGGCGCCCGAGGGGCTGCTCGACAGCTACACGACCGAGCGTCACCCGATCGGCGAGTGGGTGCTCGAATGGACCCGCGCGCAGGTCGCGCTGATGCGCAGCGACGTCCGGACGAAGGCGCTGCGCCGGGTCGTCGACGACCTGCTGCACACCGGTGACGGCGCGACGTACCTGGCGAAGAAGCTGTCCGGAGTGCTGCACCGCTACCCGATCGAAGGCGAGCACGACCTCACCGGCCGCGCGGCGCCCGACTTCGCCCTCGCCGATGGCACCCGCCTCGGCGAGCACCTCCACGACGGCCACGCGCTCCTGCTGGACCTGGCCGAGAGCGCCGAGCTGCGGGAGGCGGCGGCGGGCTGGGCGGGCCGCGTGAACGTGCTGACCGCCAAGAGCGTCGGCGACCCGGCCCCGACGGGCGTGCTGGTCCGGCCGGACGGTCACATCGCCTGGGCCCGCGACGACGGTTCGGCGGACGGCCTCGACGCCGCGTTGCGCCGGTGGTTCGGCGAACCCGCGTGACGCCGGGGGCGCGCCGGGCTCCCGGCGCGCCCCCCAGCCGGGCGGCGACCCCGGCTAGCCCGATTTCTCCGCGGCCAGCTGCACCGCGACGTCGATGATCATGTCCTCCTGGCCGCCGACCAGCGCGAGTTCGCCGCAGCGGCGCAGGATCGCCTGCGCCGGGACGCCGTACCGCTCCGCCGCGCGCTCCGCGTGCAGCAGGAAGCTCGAATAGACACCGGCCCAGCCCTGCACGATCGCGTTGCGGTCCAGCTTCGGCCAGCGGTGCAGGTACGGGCGCACGACCTCCTCGGCCGCGTCGAGCAACGCGCCGACGTCGAGGCCCGTGGCGATCTCCAGGCGGTCGAACACCGCCGCCAGGACCTCGGTCGGCGAATTGCCGGCGCCGGCGCCGAGCGCGCACAGCGACCCGTCGATGTACCGGACGCCGGCCTCGTACGCCAGCACCGAGTTCGCCACGCCGAGCGAGAGGTTCTGGTGCCCGTGGTAGCCGACCCACGCCGTGTCGCCGACCTCCGCGACCAGCGCTTCGAACCGGGCGCGGGCTTCGTGCATCAGCAGCGCCCCCGCCGAGTCCGTCACGTACGCCGTCTGACAGCCCGCGTCCACCATGATCCGGGCCTGCTTGGCCAGGTCCTCCGGCGGTGTCCGGTGCGCCATCATCAGGAAGCCGGCCGTCTCCATCCCGAGCTCGCGCGCCAGGCCGAAGTGCTGCGGCGACACGTCGGCTTCGGTGCAGTGCGTAGCCACGCGGACCATCTCCGCGCCCGCGTCGAACGCGCGCCGCAGGTCTTCCGCCGTCCCGATGCCCGGCACGAGCAGCACCGCGATCTTCGCCTGCTTCGCCTCTTCGCGCGCCGCCGCGATCAACCGGAGCTCGTCGACGGCGGAAAAGCCGTAGGTGAACGACGATCCGCCGAGGCCGTCGCCGTGGGTCACCTCGATCACCTCGGCACCCGCGCGGTCGAGCGCGCGGACCGTGTCCCGCACCTGCCGCTCGGTGAAGCGGTGGGCCATCGCGTGGCTGCCGTCGCGCAACGTGGTGTCGACGATCCGGACGTCGTGGCGCAGTTCCGGCCGCGTCATGCGGAAACCTCCTGCTTCGCGCGCGCCACCAGCTCGCCGACCCGGGCGGCCGCGGCGGTCATGATGTCCAGGTTGCCGGCGTACTCCGGCAGGTAGTCGCCGTTGCCGCGGACCTCCAGGAAGATCCCGACCCGCGCGTTGCCGTCCCACTCCTCGCGCGCGTCGTCGAACTGCGGATCCGCCCGCAGCCGGTAGCCGGGCACGTACTTCCGGACCTCGGCCACCATTTCGTGGATCGACGCGGTGACGGCGTCGCGGTCGGCGTCGAGGCCGATCGCGCAGAACACCGTGTCCCGCATGATCATCGGCGGCTCGACCGGGTTGAGGATGATGATCGCCTTGCCGCGGCCGGCCCCGCCGATCCCGGCCACCGCCTGCGACGTCGTGACCGTGAATTCGTCGATGTTCGCCCGCGTCCCCGGGCCCGCGCCGCGCGAAGCCACCGACGCGACGATCTCCGCGTACGGCACCGGCGTCACCCGGGAAACCGCGTACACCATCGGAATCGTGGCCTGGCCACCACAGGTGATCATCGAAACGTTCGGGGCGTCGAGGTGCGCCCCGAGGTTCACCGGCGGGCACACCATCGGCCCGAGGTGCGCCGGGGTCAGGTCGATCGCCTGAATGCCGGCTTCCTCGTACCGCGGGGCGTTCGCGACGTGCGCCTTCGCCGACGTCGCCTCGAACACCAGCTCCGGCAGGGGATCCTGGCGCAGCAGCCAGTCGACGCCGCCGGCGGACGCCGCGATCCCCTGCGCGCGGGCGCGGTCGAGGCCGTCCGATTCGACCACGCCGGCCACGTAGCCGACTTCGAGCACGTCACTGCGTCGCAGCTTCGCCAGCAGATCGGTGCCGATGTTGCCGGGGCCGACGATCGCCGCCATCACGGGAGCCATGCCCGGAACCGTCGCACCGCGCCGTCCGCCCGGGACAGCCTGGTGTTCCGGCCAGCGGAACGCCGACCTGCTCGGTCGGGCCGGGCCGGGCCGGGCCGGCGGTGCGGCGCGCGCCCTGGATCACCGCCGCGGCCAGCAGGGCGGTCACGCCCCCGAAGGTCATGACGGCCGGGAGCGACACGGCGTCGACGACGAACCCGCCGGCCAGCGCCCCGGCCGAGAGCGTGGCCTGGAAGGACGCCGTGAACAGGACGGTGGCCGCCTCGGGGGCGTCGGGCGCTTCGCGCGCGAACCACGCCTGCGAGCTGACCGGCACCGCGCCGTAGGCCACGCCCCACACGACGAGCGTGACGAGGGCGCCGGCCGGCCCGGTGTGCGGCAGGACGAAGACCGCTGCCGCGATCAGCGTCGCCGCGACGGCGAAGGTGGCCCGGTGCCGCCCGGCCAGGAAGGTGCCCGCGATCCCGGCGGCACCGTACGCCAGCAGGTAGGCGCTGAGAAGTTCCGGCCGGACGATGTCCCGCAGCACCGGCGTGACGTAGGTGTAGGTGCCGAAGTGGGCCAGGACCACGAGGAAGGTCACGATAAGTCCACTTCGGACACCTCGGCGCCGCAGCAGTCCACTCAGGACAGTCAGGCGCGTGACCTGTGTGGCCGGCAGGGACGGTGTGCAGAGGACGAGCGCGGCGGCGGTGCCGAGGCTCAGCAGGCCGAGCAGGAGGAACGTCGTCCGCCAGCCCGCGAGCTGCCCGGCGAGGGTGCCCAGCGGCACGCCCAGCACCGAGCCGAGCGGCACGGCGGCGAAGATGACCGCGGTCGCCCGCGCGGCGGCCGCCGTCCCGACGAGGCGGGGCGCCAGACCGGCGCCGATCGACCAGAAGCCGCCGATCACGACGCCCACGAGGAGCCGGGCGAGCAGCAGGACCCAGAACGCGGGCGCGGCGGCGGCGAGCACGCCGGCCGCCGCGAGCAGGACCAGCAGGCCGGCCAGCATCGGGCGCCGGTCGAACCGGCCGGTCGCGACGGTGACCACCGGCGCGGCCACCGCGGCGGCGAAACCGGGCACGGTCATCGTCCAGCCGGCGGTGCCCGCCGGGACGCCGAACGTCGCCGCGATCGGCGTCAGCAGCCCGATCGGCAGGATTTCGGTGGTGACGATGAGGAAAATGCCGGTGGTGACCGCGAAAACCGCGGACCACCGGGGCGGGGAGGCGTTCATGGTGCCCCAGTGAACCGGGGCCGGCGCGCCCGGTCTGGCGGGTTTGCGACAGCTCCGTCGCCGGCGCGGGGTCACGGCGGATTCCCGCCGGTTTGATCGACTCCGGATCGGGGCAGTTCCGGAAAAGCAACCCGATCGAGGAGGTTTCGATGGCCGAACGGCGTTGGCACTTCATCCCGACCACGGCTTCGCTGTGCTGGTTGTACCTGGGCGTGGGAGCGATTCTTCTCGTCTCCAGCATCGTCACGCTGACCGGCACGGACGGCCGCGCGCCCGTCCTGACGGTGATCGCCGCGGCGGCGGCGGTCGGCCTGATCGCGCTGTCCGTGGTCGGCCTGGCCCGCCCGAAGCTGCGCGGCCGCTGAGCCGAGCCGGCCGGGTCCCGCGGCGGGATCCGGCCGGAAGTCCCTGCAGCTCCTGGTGATCAGCCGAGGGCAGCTGATCGGATGAGTCAAGCCGTACGCGGCCGCATGATCAGGGCCGCCACGTGGTACACGCACGGCTCGTCGCCGCGGTTGGCGTAGGAATGCGGTGCGTCGGCGGGAAAGTACGTCGAATCGCCCGCCGCCAGGGTGTACTCCGCCTCGCCGACACCGAAACACAGCTCGCCCGCCTCGACGGCGACGAACTCGTGCGAACCCGGGGCGTACGCCGGGAAAGTGCCCGCGTCGCAGTGCGGGGGCAGGGTGGTGCGGATCCACTCGAAGTTGACGCCGGGGACGACCGGCGTCAGGACCGTGCGGTGCCAGCCACCGGGTTCGGCGATGTGGTCCTGCTCCGCCGCGCGGCGGACGATCACCCGGTCGGCCTCCAGGTCGGTGAGCAGCCGGGAGACCGACAGCCCGAGGCCGTCGGCGATCCGGGACAGCACCACGACCGTCGGCGTCTTCTCGCCGCGCTCGATGGCCGACAGCATGCTGACGCTGACCCCGGCCCGCCCGGCCAGCGCCGTCAGCGCGAGGCCGCGGCCGGCACGCAGTTCGTGCAGGCGGCGGCCGAGCATCACCGGATCAATCATTCCTCTATAATACCGACCATGTCCACTATAGCGGAAGCGACGGAGGCGGACGCCGAAGGCATTGCCGCCGTCTTCGCGCCGTACGTCACCGATTCCGTCGTCACGTTCGAGACCACACCGCCGACCGCCGGGCAGTGGCGCACGAAGATCCGCGCGAGCGCGTGGCCGTTCCTGGTCCTCACCGGTGAAGGCGGAATCCTCGGCTACGCGCTGGCCACGCCGTGGCGGCCGAAGCCGGCGTACCGGTACTCGGTGGAGTCGACGATCTACCTCGCCGCGAAGGCGGCCGGGCGCGGCCACGGGCGCCGGCTGCTCGACGAACTGCTGACGCGCTGCGAGAAAGCCGGGGCGCGGCAGGCGATCGCCGTCGTCGTCGACTCCGGCAATCCGGCGTCACGGCGGCTGCACGCGGCGGCGGGGTTCACCGAGGCCGGCGTGCTGCGCCGCGTCGGCTTCAAGCACGACCGCTGGCTCGACACCCTGCTGATGCAGCGCGAACTGGGCTAACGCGACTTCGCCCGCAGGTGCAGCCGCTCCCCCTGCTTGCCGAACAGGCTGAGGATCTCGGCCGGCCGGCCGGCCGCGCCGAACCAGTGCGGGAGCCGCGTGTCGAACTCCGCCGCCTCGCCCGGGCCCAGCGTCATGTCCCGGTCGGCGAGGACCAGCCGCAGCCGGCCCGACAGGACGTACAGCCACTCGTACCCCTCGTGGACCTGCGGGTCGGGTTCGCCCGTCTCCGGCTCGAGGATCATCTTGAACGCCTGGGGCGCGCCCGGCTGGCGGGTGAGCGGCAGCACCGTCATCGCCGCGCCGTTGTGGCGCGGGATGCGGCGGGCGGTCAGCCGGACCCGCGGGTCGCCGACCTCCGGCGCGCCGACCAGCTCGTCGAGGGGCACCTGGTGGGCCTGGGCGATCGGCAGCAGCAGCTCCAGGCTGGGCTTGCGCTGGCCCGACTCCAGCCGGGACAGCGTGCTCTTCGAAATGCCCGTCGCCGCCGACAGGTCGGCGAGGGTGACCCGCCGCTGCGTGCGGACCCGCTTGAGCCGGGGGCCGACCTCGGCCAGGGCCTGGGTGATCGCGTCCGTCATGGCTCCAGGAAACCCGCTCGTCCCGGAAACGGCAACATTAGTTGTCGGATTCGCGAAGGCGCGGCCATGGTGGCGGCATGACCGACAACAACAGCTTCGACGTACTGGTGGTGGGTGGCGGCGCCGCGGGACTCAGCGCCGCCCTGATGCTCGGCCGGGCGCGGCGGCGCGTCGCGGTCGTCGACGCCCGGGCCCCGCGCAACGCGCCGGCCTCGCACATGCACGGCTTCCTCTCCCGCGACGGCCTGCCGCCGTCCGAACTCCTGCAGATCGGCCGCGAAGAACTCCGCGGCTACGGCGTGGAACTGCTCGAAGACCGGGTGACCCGGCTCGAACCCGGCTTCACGGCCGAGCTGGCGGGCGGCCGCGTGCTGACCGCCCGGCGCGTCCTGGTCGCCACCGGCGTCCACGACGACCTGCCGGACCTGCCCGGCCTACGCGAAAGCTGGGGCACCGACGCGGTGACCTGCCCCTACTGCCACGGCTACGAGGTGCGCGACCAGCCCCTCGGCGTCCTCGGCACCGAACCGGCGAGCGTCGAGCACGCCCTGCTGGTCCGCCAGTGGTCGCCGGACGTCGTCTACTTCGCGCACACCACCGAAGTGTCCGAAGAGGACCGGGACCGGCTCGACGCGCGCGGGATCCGGGTGGTCGACGGGCTCGTGACCGCGCTCAGGCGCGAAGCCGGCCACCTCGCCGGCGTCGAGCTCGGCGCCCGGTTCGTGCCGCGGACGGCGCTGTTCCTGCGCACCCGGACCGTCCCGCACGACGAACTCCTGCGCGGCCTCGGCCACCTCGAAGGCGACGTCGATCCGTCGGGCAAGACGAGCGTGCCGGGCGTGTGGGCGGCGGGCAACGTCGTCGACGCGCGGGCGACCGTGATCATCGCCGCGGCCCAGGGCGCGGCCGCCGCCGGGGCGCTCAACCACGACCTCGTCGCCGAGGACGTCCGGCGGGCGGTCGACGCGCTCGCCGGGTTCTCCCCCGCCGCGGAACGCGCGGCCGCCGGGGCACGCTGACGTCCTGGCGTCCGGCGGCCCGGCGTGCCAGGCTCGGCGGATGCGCCCGACGCTGTACGAATTCGCCGGCGGCGACCCCGCGTTCCGCGGGCTGGCCGCCGCCCACCACCGGCGCTGCCTGGCCGATCCGGAGCTGAATCACCCGTTCTCGAAACGCGACCAGCACCCGCGGCACGTCGAGCGGCTGGCCTGGTACTGGGCCGAGGTGATGGGCGGCCCGCCGCGGTTCTCCGCGGAGTGCAGCGACCACTCGGCGATGCTCCGGATGCACGCCGGCAACGGCGACATGAGCGACCTCGGGCGCCGGTTCGTCGCCTGCTTCGTCCAGGCCGCCGACGACGCCGGCCTGCCGGCCGATCCGGAGTTCCGCGCGGCCCTGCGGGCCTACATGGAGTGGGCGGTGGCCGAGGTCCTGACCTACCCGGGCCCACCCGGCGAGGTGCCCGCCGGGCTGGCCGTGCCGCACTGGTCGTGGTCCGGGTTGCAGCCGTTGTAACGACCGGGGCGATCCCCGCGTCTTGCAGGCGACGACCGGCTGTGGAGGTCCGTCGCCAGAGCCGGTCCGGACGGGTTCCCCCCACCCGCCCGGACCGGCTCGCCCACGACGTCCGATCTCCGCGAGCGCCGGCGCGCCGCCCCGGGCCAGACTGGCCGCCATGCTCCTCGACCGCTTCCTCCTCGCTTCCCGGGGCTTCGAACGCCACCTCCGCGCCGTGCCGCCGGACGGCTGGAACGCGCCGACGCCCTGCCCCGAATGGGACGTGCGGGCGCTGGTCAACCACATGACCCGCGGCAACCTCAACTACGTCGGCCTGCTCCGCGGGGCCGGCCGGGAGGAATTCCTCGCCCTGCGCGACGAAGACGCGCTCGGGGCCGACCCCGTCGCCGCCTTCACCGGCTCGGTCCGGGCCTGCGCGGCCGCCTTCGCCGAGGAAGGCGCGCTGGACCGCGTCGTCGACTACCCGCTCGGCAAGCTCACCGGACGGCGGGCCCTGGCCGTGCGCACCACCGACAGCGTCGTGCACACCTGGGACCTCGCCCGCGCGCTCGGCGCCCGCGAGACGCTCGACCCGGACCTGGTCGCGTGGATCGACGAGGACTACGACGCAATCTTCGCGGGGCTGGCCCTGAATTCGCGGGTCTTCGCCGAGCCGCCGCCCGCGGCGCCCGGCGCGTCCCGCCAGGACCGGCTGCTCACGCGGTTCGGCCGCGACCCTCGCCGAGCCGGCTGACCAGCTCGGTCAGCGCGGGCCCGAGCGGCCGGTCGACCCGCACGGACGCGTACCGGTCACCGCGGGTTTCGCCGCGGTTGACGATCACCACCGCCTTGCCCGCGTTCGCCGCGTGCCGGACGAACCGGAGCCCGGACATCACGGTCAGGGACGAGCCCAGCACCAGCAGCGCCGCCGCGTCGTCGACCAGGCGGTAGCACTGCTCGACCCGCGGCCGCGGCACGTTCTCGCCGAAGAACACGACGTCCGGTTTCAGGACGCCGGCGCACGCCTCGCACGGGACCGGCCGGAAGCCGCGCACGACGTCGGCGGGCAGCTCGACGTCGCCGTCCGGGTTGATCCGGGTGGCCGCGCCGGTGAAGCCGGGGTTGGCCGCGCGCAGCCGCCGGTCCAGCTCCGCCCGCGGGCTCGTGCGGCGGCAGCCGAGGCAGACGACGCGGTCCAGGCTGCCGTGCAGCTCGACCGCGTCCGTGGTGCCGGCCGCCTGGTGCAGGCCGTCGACGTTCTGCGTGATGACGCCACCGACGAACCCGCCTTCGCGCAGGGCGGTCACGGCGCGGTGGCCGTCGTTGGGGTCGGCGCGGGCGATCGTGCGCCAGCCGAGGTGGCTGCGCGCCCAGTACCGTTGCCGCCCTTCGGCGCTGGTGACGAACTCGTCGTAGGTCATCGGCGTGTGCCGGCGCAGGCTGCCGCTTTCGCCGCGGTAGTCGGGGATCCCGGATTCGGTGGACAGCCCGGCCCCGCTGAGCACGGCCACCCCGCCGCGCGCGACGACACCGATCAGCTCGTCGAGGCTGGACGTCCGCGGCAGCGGCGCATCCGCCGACGTCCAGGAGAGGGTGGGCCGGGTCCGCACCAGGCCAGGGTACGTGGCTGTCCCGGCTCGCGGACGGGTGACGCTGAGCTTCGACCGTGTCACATTCCGCTCACCGGCCCCCCGACATGCGATACACCGGAAGTTCGACTGGTCTGCGGGGGTAGGGCGATGGTCGACGAACCGGAGCACGAGCACGGCACGAGGTCGGTGACCAACGAGCTACCGGGCACCGTGGCGGGTTCCGTCGTGCAGGCGGGCTCGATCCGGCAGCTGGTGCTTTCCGCACCCGCCCCCCGGGAAAAGCTGCCGGTGCCCCGGCTGCTGCCGCCGGCGGTGCGGGACTTCGCCGGCCGGGACGACCAGCTCGGCCGGCTGGACGAACTCCTCGACGAGGACCGCCCGGCCGCGACCGTGATTTCGGCGGTCGACGGCACCGCCGGCGTCGGCAAGTCGAACCCCGGAATCTGACACACACTGGATCTTATGCCCGATGAGATCACTCGCACACAGCATAACCGCAGTTCACAGCCTTGCGCCGTGGACCCTGCCGACGCCCTAACCAGTGCAGACACCCCCGACGCTGACCAGTCCTGTTCACTCGTCGCCGCGTTGCTCGCCGACCACTTCGCGGCGAACGAGCGGGCGGCGTCCGCGGACACCGCCCGCCGCGGACGGCTCGCGTGGGACGCGAACCGCGAGCAGTGGAGCACGCGCGCTCGGTGCGCGCTGCTGCGCCGGAACGGGGGCCAGGCGTGAGGAACAGCCGAGCACTGAAAGCCGTCACCGAGCCCGTTCTCTGCGTTCTCTATCTGCGGTTGTCCGACCTGCGTGACGACGACCTTGACGCCGACGGCGCGGGAAAGACGTTCGCGGCGCGCGAGCAGGACTTGCGCGACGAAGCCGATGACCTGAATTGGACCGTGGTTGACGTCATCGTTGAGAACGACGTCACGAGCCGGGACGGAAAGCACCGACCGGCGAGCGCGTTTAAGCGGCGCATGGTCGACTTGCCCGACGGAACCCGCGGGCTCCGCACGATCCGACCCGGCTTTCGGAAGATCCTCCAGCACTTTCAGAACGGAACCGCTACCGGACTGCTCGCCGAAGACGGCGACCGGATCACTCGCGACGGGCGCGACGGCGAGGACTTGCTAGACCTGGTCGAAATGAAGCGGCTGAACGTCCGCACGTTGACGGGCGTTTGTAACCTGACCAACGGCGGCACCGACGCCGAGATCGGCTCGTTCCGCGACGCCGTCAACGCCGCGAATAAGGAAGCGCGCAAGATGCGGGCACGAGCCAAGCGCGGACGCCGACGCAAGGCGAAAGCCGGCGAGTTCGGCGGGGGACCGCGGCCGTTCGGGTTCGACGCCGACGGGCTCACGAAGCGGTGGGATGAGTGCCTGGTCGTGGCCATCGCGTCGAAGCGCGTCGTTGACACCGACGGTCGGAAGCGGCCGGGCGAGAAGCTCGATTCTCTGCGGCTGCTCGCCGCCGAGCTGCGCGACGCCGGCGTACCGACGGTCAAGGGTGGGAAGTGGTCCGCCGAGACGCTGCGGGACATCCTGCTCCGCCCGCGCAACGCCGGGATCATGGTTCACGACCGCGCGGAGATCGGGACGGCGCCGTGGTCACCGATCGTGCCCGTCGAGACGTTCAGGGCCGTTCAGCGCATCTTGACGGACCCGTCTCGGCGGAACGGTCCCGGCGCCGCGCCGAAGTGGTTCGGAAGCGGGATCTACCGGTGCGGCAAGTGCAACGACGGCACCACGATGCAAGTCACCCTCGCCGGCCGCGCCCCGCGGTACACGTGCAAGGCAACCAACCACCTTGCGCGGAACCTCGCGCACACCGACGCCTACGTTGAGGCGCTGATCGTGGAGCGGCTCTCCCGACCGGACGCCGCCGCGTTGTTCGCGCCGGCGGCGCCGAGCATCGACGTTGCGGCGCTGCGCGCGGAAGCTCAGGCAATCCGGGTGAACCTGAACGGGCTCGCGACCGATCTCGCGCTGAATCGCCTCACGCGTGAACAGGTCTTCACGGCGACCGAAGCCGGCCGGGCTCGGCTCGACGAGATTGACGGGCTCGTCACGGCCACCGTCGGCGACTCGCCGGCGGCGCAGGTGATCCGGGCGCCCGATGTGGGCGCGGCGTTCGCCGTGCTCCCGCTCGGCGTGCGGCGCGCGATCCTGCGCGAGCTGTGCACCGTGACGATTCTCCCGGCGACTAAGCGGGGAAGCGGATTCGACCCGCGGTCTGTGCTCGTGCTGCCCGTGCGGCCGACGCAGCTCGACGAGCCGCCGGCGCACGCCGAAGCGGCGTAGCCCCCTTCCCTGTCCGCCGACTCAACGCCGGGCTCACCCGTTCGGGTGGGACCCGGCGTTTTTTTCTTTGGACGCAAGGGAGTTCGGTAACGCTGTTCAGGTTTCGTCGCGGTTCGGGGTGTTGCGTGGCGTTGCGTGCGACCGCGTCGACGGGCGTCGTCGAGCAGCTCGGCGGCGCCTTGCCGGGCGTCGGCGCCAGCCGGTACGAACGGCGTCATGTCTCGCACCGCGGAGCAACCGCACGAACCGGCGCAGCCGGCCGGCGAGCCCGCCGCCACCGTGCCGGCCGGTCCGCTCGCCGGCGAGACGCTGCGCGAGTACGTCGCGCGCGCCGTCGACGGCTGGCCGCCGTTCACGCAGGACCAGCGCGAGCAGCTCGCCGCGCTGCTCAGCGCGCCGGCGCTCGTGCGCCGCTAAGCCGTCCCGCCGCCGGCCATCTCGCGCGAGATCTTCTCGCCCATGCGTTCCGCGGCCGGCCGCACCGCTTCCCGCCGGTCGCTCAGGATCTTGTCCAGCTCGGCGAGCCGCCCGGCGCGGTCGTCTAAGCGCGCTTTCAGCTCGGCAGTCACCGCGTCGAACAGCGCGAGCAACTGCGCATCGCTCAGCGCGACGGCGTCGACCGTCTCGGGCGCGGGGAGCTTGCCGTCCCGCGGCGCGACTTCGGCGAGCGCGGCGACGAGCCGCGCGGCGGCGTTCGACGACGTCGGCGCGTTCTTCACCAGCTCAGGCAGTAGCTCGAACGTCTTCGCGACGCCGTCGTACGTCTTCGGCTTGACCCGCTCGCCGTTCTCTACGTTGCTCCAGCTTCGGACGTCGACACGGCCGGCTTTCGCCGCTCCCGCAACGCTGAGCCCCATCCGGTTTCGAGCCGCGCACACGGCCTTGCCGATCGTCGCGAGCACGTCGGCTTGTGCCGGTTCCGTCGCCGTCATGTGTCGCAGTCTGCCGAGTCTTGCAACGTCATGCAACGGGACGCACCGCCGTGAGATTGACAGAACTCGCATCTACGCTGCGAAACTACACACATGTAACCGCATAACCGAGACATAATTGCAGGTCAGAGGGTGCACACGATGGCGTTGTTTGACGTTGCGTGAGCGCATAACGCGGCTAGAGTCCGTCGCATGACGCATGATCACGTACGCGGTGGGGGCGCCGCCGGCGACGTCGTCGAGCCGTCGCCGTGGCTCACGGCTGACCAGGCGGCCGTACGCGCCGGCCGGCACGTCGTGCGGGTCCGGGGGGCGCTCGCCGCCGGCGAGTTGCACGGACACCAGCGCACGAAAAAGGGGCGTTGGCGCGTGCACGTCGACGCCGTAGACGCGTGGGTGCGCGGCGACGAGCGCACGGCCGCGCGGGACTCCGAACGCGCGTGCGGCTGCAACCGCCGGCCGGCCCGCCGGTCCGCCTAGATCCCGTTCCCGAGCAACGAAAAGGCCGGGCGGCGTCTGCGACGGACCAACGCGCAGACGGCCGCCCGGCCGGCTCACGAGAGGACTAACCCTGTGAACGACCGCCATCGTATCCCGGACGGCGTCGAGCCGGGCACCGCCGAGCACCACGCCGCCGCGATCGTGCGACGGCTCGGCGACGACTTGAGCCGACGCCGCCGGCCGACGCGTCACGACGGCACGCAGGTTCGCCGGCCGGGGGCCGACCAGTGACCGCGCTCGCCGTCGTCGCGCTCGTCGCCATCCTCGCCGTGGTCGCCGCGCTCGTCGTCGCGACGCTCGTCGACGACCATTGGACGCCCGAACGGCCGGGCACTGACGAGCAGTGGCACGACCTTGCCGACGCGATGCGTCGATACCGCCGGCGCAAGTCGCGGGGGCACCGCCATGTCTAGGTTTGAACCGCCGGTCAAGCGCAAGAACCACGGCCGCGGACACAGCTACCAGGACGCGACCGGCGCGCGGATTCCCGGCGTGACAACGATCCTGGGCAACGGGTGCCCTAAGCCGGCGCTGATCGAGTGGTCCGCGCGGAAGACGATCGAGTACGCCGTTGACTACTGGGACGAGCTGGCCGCGCTCCCCGTGAGTGAGCGAATCCGTCGACTGTCTCGCGCCCGGTTCGAGCACCGCGACGCCGCCGCGCGCCGGGGCACCGAAGTGCACCAGCTCGGCGAGCGGCTCGCGACCGGCGAGACGGTTGACGTGCCCGACGCGCTCGCCGGCCACGTCGACGCGTACGTGTCCTTTCTGGACGCGTGGGACGTTCAGCCGATCGAGCTTGAGCGGGTCGCCGTGTCCTACCGGCACGGCTACGCCGGCACGTTCGACCTGATCGCCGAGCTTCGGCACCCGACCGTGCCGGGCCGGCGCGTCGTGTGGCTGCTCGATATCAAGACGACCGAATCCGGGGTGTACCCCGAGACGGCGCTACAGCTCGCCGCGTACCGGCACGCCGATTACTACGTCGACGCCGAGGGCATCGAACGGCCCATGCTGCCCGTCGAGCGCGTCGGCGTGGTGCACGTCCGCGGCGACGGCGCCGAGCTGGTGCCCGTCGTCGCCGGCCCGCTCGAACACCGCATTTTCCTTTACGTGCAACAGGTTGCCGCGTTCACCGGACTTGACCGGGATGAGCTGATCGGCGACCCCATCACCCCGCCTAGGGAGGCCGCGTGACCAGTCTCGCGACGTACGAAGCGCCGGCCGGCGCCGTCGAGCACCGGCCGGCCATGAACCCCGCTGACTCGTGGGTTCAGGTTCTCCGCCCGCTGCTTGAGTTGGCGGACACGGTCAAGGACACCGACTTTGTCCCGAAGGGACTGCGCGGCAACGGCCCGGCCGTCGCCGCGGCGATGCTCTACGGCCGCGAGTTGGGCATGGGGCCGCTTCGGAGTCTCCGCAGTGTCGTGATGATCGAAGGGACACCGACGCTCAAGGCCGAGCACATGCGCGCGATGGTGCTCGCGGCCGGCCATTCGATCGAGTGGCGCGAGAACACGCGCGCACGGTGCATCCTCGCCGGCCGCCGGCGCGGCGAGAAGAGCCCGACCGTCGTCGAATGGACGCTCCAGGACGCCCGTGACATGGGGCTTGCCCGGCGCCCGAACTGGGCGCGGATGCCCCGGCAGATGCTCGCGGCGCGAGCCACGGGCGAGCTGTGTCGGATGATCTTCGCCGACGTCATCGGCGGCGCGTACACCGAAGAGGAAGTGACCGACGGCGCTCCCGACGTCGAGCCGGCCGCCGACGTTGCCGTGCCGGCGCAGGCCACCCGACGCACCGCGCAGCGCCGCACGGCCGTCAAGCGCAAGCCGGCCGCCGAGCTGCCCGCCGGCGACGACGAGCGGCCGGCCGGCGAGTCGCAACCGCCGTTGCCCGGAGAGGACGAGCCGCCCGCCGACGGTGAGCGGCCGGCCGTAGACGAGCCCGCGGCCGACGAGCCGGCCGACGACGTGCATGACGCGGAAGTCGTCGACGAGCAGCCGCGCAACCCCAACGCGCCCGTCACCGAAGCGCAGCTCAAGCGGCTGCACACGTTCTTCACGACGCACAAGATCACCGACAAGCCGCGGAAGCTCCACATTGCCCGGCTGATCACCGGCCGGCACGACCTGGACTCGTCGACGCACCTGACGATCCGCGAAGCGAGCCAACTGATCGACACGCTCGCGCAGCTCGCCGACCAGGCCGGCGACGACTTCCCGGCCGCGCTCGACGCGCTCATGTCCGAATTGGACGCCCACGACACCGACGACACCGAGGACGGTGACCAGTGAGTATCAAGCTGTCTTCCGCCATGCCGGACGGCGAGCGCAACGGCCTTGCCGCCATCGCGCCGGCGCTCGTCGAAAACCCGAAGACGGTTCACGTCGCCGTGGTGCTGCTCGACTGCGTCAAGCGCGTCGAGTCGGTCGACTCGGGCGACGTGATCCCGACCGTCCGGCTTCGCGCTATCGAGCCGATCGCGGCGCACGAGACCGACGCCGCCGAGCTGCGGCGGCTGCTGCGTCGGGCGCACGAGCGCCGCACCGGCCGCGTTGAGTTGCCGCTCGGGCTCGAAGCCGAGTTGACGTCTCTCGGGCTCACCGTCGACGAGCCGGACGACGAGCCCGAGCCCGACGACGAGCCGGCCGGCGACGACCAGGCGGACGACGACCCGGCGGACGGGGGCGCGTGGTGACCGCGACACGGGCGTTTGGCTGCGAAGTGCTCGCCGACGAGCCGACGCCGTCGCCGATCTCGCAGCCGGGGGCGCCGGTCGTGTGGGCGCAGACGCGGACGTTGCTGCTCGACGACGAGAGCACCGCGTACGGCTGCGTGCACTGCGACTATGTGAGCCGGAACGTGCTCAGCATTCGGCCGCACCTGAGCAAGCACAAGCCGCGCGAGACTCGCCAGAACGGCCACGGGTCGAACGGGCACGCCGTCAACGGGAACGGGTCGGTTGCGGCGCTGCTCGCGCAGCTCGGCACGCTGAACGAAGTCACCAAGGATCGCGACCACTGGAAGACGCGCGCGTTGCGCGCTGAGCGGCTCGTTAAGGCCGTGCGGGACGCGGTCGGGGGTAAGGCGTGACCGCCGAGCCAATGAGCCCGTACGCGGCTCGCAAGGCCGCGCGGCTGCGTCTGCTGCGCGGCGAGTACGTGCACGTCGACGCCGACCCGGCTCGCACGCACGTGCGCCGGCTGCTCGCCGCGCACCTCCCGGCCCGGTCTGTGGCGCATGCCGCCGGCGTGTCCGCGGCGTTCGTCTGCGAGTTGGCGAACGGCCGATTTGCGCGCATCCGACCCGAGTTCGCTCGCGCGCTGCTCGCCGTCGGGTTCGAGCCGACGCCGACGCAGCGCACCGTCACGGGATGCGGGTTGGTGCGCCGCGTGCGCGCGCTCGCGGCCGTCGGCTGGTCGCTGGACTACCAGGCCGGCCGGCTCGGCATGGGGCACCCGTCGCACCTGAGCCGGCTCATGCGCGCGCCGACCGTGCGGTACGCGCGGTGGGCCGCCGGCGCCGAGCTGTACCGCGAGCACGTCGGCCGGCCCGGTCCCTGCGACCGGTCCCGCGGCTGGGCGCGCCGGCACGGCTGGGCGCCCCCGCAGGCGTGGCCGGCGCAGGCGCTCGACAACCCGCACGCGTGGCCCCGACTGCGTCCGTTGTGGACGCCGGCCGAGCTGATCGAGCCGGCCGCCGTCGACGCCGCGCGCGCCGGCGTCTTGCCGCTCGCGCAGCTCACCGACGCTGAGCGCGTGCACGTCGCCGCGCGGAACGCTTTGGAACGGAAGGGAGCGTGACGGGTGGCGGAGGACCCCCGGCCGTACATCCGGGTGCACATCGGAATGCCTGACCACCCGAAGGTGGAAGTCCTTTCGGATCGGGCGTACCGGGTGATCACTGCCCTGTGGTGCTGGTGCGCGGACAAGCGCACTGACGGCGTCGTGCGCCGGCCGAATTGGCGCAAGCGCGGCTTGACGCAGCGCATCCGGGATGAGCTGGTTTCGGCGGCGCTGCTCGAAGTCGTCGACGCCGACACGATCCAGGTTCACGACTACTTGGATTGGCAGCAGAGCGCCGAGCAGATCGCCGACGCGATCGCTCAGAAGCGTTCCGCGGGTGGGCTCGGCGGGCATAAGCGCTGGCACGCCGGCGCCGGCCGGTTCGACCCGACGTGCGTCCACTGTGTACGCGAGCGTTCGCGGGCGCCATCGCACCCGCCATTGCACCCGCCATCGCGGTCGGGATCGCGGATCGATAGCGGCGATATGCCAGATATAGAAGGAGAAGTAGAAGAAGAAGAGGGGGGCGCTTTAGACGGTGACCTCACCAGCGCGCGGCGCGCGCGAGCCGAGCCCCCCGCGACCGGCCCGCCGGCCGACCGATGCCCGCAACACCGCGACGTCGCCGGCGCCGTCCCACCGTGCGGCGCGTGCGCCGACGCCCGCAAGGCCGCCGAGCGACACGACGTCGAGCAAGCCGCCCGCGCCCGAGCCTGCCCGCTCTGCGACGGCGACGGGTTCCGATACGTGCCCGGCCGGCGCATCCCTATCACCCCGTACGAAAAGTGCGACCACCTTCCCCGGGAGGAACGACGTGCCTGACACGGAAACCATCGGACTTCCCTGCTTGGGCGGATGCGGAACCGAAGACAGCTTCCCCGTGCCGCTTCCGTTCTGCCGCAGGTGTTTCGAGCGGCTCCCGGAACCGCACCGCGCGATGCTGCGCACCGCCAACGAGACCCGTGACGGCGGTCTCCTGTACGCGGCTGTCCTCGAAGCCTTTACGTGGTCCTGGAACAACCCGCCGGACGGCGACGATGACTGACGAGCACCGGCCGCCGAACGCCGGCTATCCGCCGCTCGCCGTCATGCGCGCGACCGGCAAGTCCCGTCCGTGTTCGTGGTGCGGCGCCGAGACCGGCAAGTCGTGCCGAGCCGAGCGCGGCCGGGGTCCCGAGCTGGTGCATTTCGTCCACCCCGCACGGCTTCGCGCCGGCCGCACCGAACCGGAGAACCCGTGAAACTCATGCTGACCCCCACCGACGGCGGCGTGTTCGAGCCCGTCGAGCTGCGCGACCAGCTCGCGCTATGGGTGCGCGACGGCGCCCGCGGCAAGCTCACCGCGTCGTGCACGATCACCGGCAAGGTCAAAGCCGTACTGATCGAAACCGATGACGCCGTCCCGCCGGCGGCGCCGTGAGCGCCGTCGCCGTCATCGGCATAGACCCGTCCCTCACCCGGACGGGACTCGCTCGGCTCACCGTCGCGGACCCCCGACACGCGGCGGCGAGCCGAGCCGAGTCACCACGATGGACAGCCGAGACCGTCACCCGGCCGTCGGCCGGCCACACCAACGACACCGTCGAGCAGCGCAACGCGCGGCTCGGCGCGATCGCGCGCGACGTCGTCGCCTGGTCCACGCCGGCGACCCTGGTCGTCATCGAAGGGCCGTCGTACGGCTCGGCGTTCGCCGGCGCCGCATGGGACCGGGCCGGCTTGTGGTGGCACATCGTGTCGCGCGTCATCGCTCACGGCGTGCCCGTCGCCGTGGTCCCGCCGCGCACTCGCGCGAAGTGGGTCACGGGCAACGGCAACGCCGACAAACGCGCCGTGTACGACGCCGTCGCTCAACTGTGGGGCGGCTCGTGGTCGCCGAGCCGGCCCGGCGACGACAACGAAGCCGACGCGCTCGTACTCGCATCGATGGGCGTGCAGTGGCTCACCGGCGCGCTCCCGATCCAGCCCCAACCATCTCGCGCGCCGCTCGAACGGTGCCAGTGGCCCATGGAGGAAACCCGTTGCTAGAAGTCGACTTGCTGCGCGTGCGGAAGATCCTCGGGCGCAAACAGTGGAGCGCGCCCGAGCCGCTCTTGCCCTACGTGTGGGGGCTCAAGCACCTTGACGGCGACGGGTCCGTACTCGTCTCCGCCGCGCTCTGGGACGACGTCGTGTGGATACACGCGAGCATGACGCGCCGCGGGCGGGTCCCGGACTACGACGACCTGTGCCGGCTGCACCGCGCCGTGTTCGGCGACCGATGGGCCTACCACGTGTTCGCGCCGCCCGAAGCGCACGTGAACGAGCACGAATACGCGCTCCACCTGTGGGGCCGCACCGACGGCCGCAACGCCCTTCCCGACTTCGGCGCGACCGGAACCATCTAGCCCGAAAGGAAACCCCGATGAACGACGCCCCCCGACCGTCCACCGTCGACACCGTCGCGCGCACCCTGCGCCCCTCACGCCGGCCCGACGTCGCCGCCGGGCTCTTGCTCGGCGTGCTGCTCGTCGGCGAGCTGCCCGGCATCGACGCCGACCACCGTCGCGTGATCGGGCTCGCGATGCGTGACGCCGCGCTCGCCGTCCACCCCGAAGCTGACCGGGTGCTCGCCGAGCTGCTCGCCGCGCCGGCCGGCGAGTACGTCGACGAAGACGACTCGACGTGTTCCACCTGCGACGGCGACCCCGTCGACCGGATCGTTGCGCTCGGCGCCGAGCTGGACGCCGCCAACGCCCGATGCGACCGGCTCACCACCGAGCTTGCCGGCTACCGCCGGCGCGAAGCCGGCGCCGCATGAGCGAACCCGCTGAGTGCCCGGTCTGCGAAACCGAGCTGACCGACGAATCCGACTCGCCGCACTGGTGCTCGCCCGAGTGTCAAGAGGTCTGGCAAGACGACGAATGGAACGCCCCGGAATGACCGACTATCCGTGCACCGTCGAGCACTGCGACCGGCCCGCCGGCGCCGACGCGTTCGTGTGCCCCCGATGCACGAACGCCCTGTTCCGAGATCTCGTGTCCGTGCGGTGGCTCGTCGACCAGCTCGCCGTGACCCTCGCGCGGCTCGACCGGCTCGGCGGTCCCGCCGGCGCCGGCGACGGCGGCGAGCCGATGCCCGCGTACTACCCGGCCGTACAGGCGTTCTCAACGCTGCTGCACACCGTCCAACCGTGGGCTCACAGCGTCGCTGAGCGCACCCGTACGCCGCTCGCCGTCGCTAACCACCCGTGGCCGCTCGCGCGGTGGCTCGCCGGCAACGTGGACGCCGTCCGCGGGATGACCGACGGCGGACAGCTCGCCGGCGAGATCCGCTACGCCGTCACCGTCACCCGCGGCGTCATCGACCGGCCGCCGGACCTGTTCTACGCCGGCCCGTGCACGGCGTGCGGGGTTGACCTCTACTGCCACGCCGACAACCGCGGCCGGCCCGCTGTGGCCGTCATCCGGTGCCGCGGGTGCGGCGAGCAGTACGACACCGTCAAGCGGCGCGAATGGCTGCTCAACGCCGTTGAGGACCGGATCGCATCGCTGAGCGAAATCGCTCGCGCCGTGCCGGCCGTCGCCGGCCGGGAGATCCGGTTCGGCACCCTGCGCGTGTGGGTCAACCGCGGCCGGCTGGTGCCCCGCGCATGGCTGCACAACGGACAGGTCTACGCCCAACGGCAGAGCAGCAAGGACCGGCCGTTGTGCCGTATCGGAGACGTGCTCGATCTCATCGGCAAACACGACTAAACCGGGCATGGACGGCACACAGGCGTGGTCCAATATGACGCGAACGCGCCCCCCTGCACTCGTCGCAGGGGGGCGCGCTCGTCCGCGTGTTGACGTCCTAGCGCTGGTCGGGCACCGGGATGGCGCGCGACTTGACGCCGTCCACCAGGGCACGACCAATGCCCGGGGCGATGATGGCGGCGTTGTTCTTCCCGTCGCGAATCAGGTTGCCGTCGCCGCGAAGAAACACGCACTGCTGCTGATCGCTGAACGGCGACTTCACTTCCTTGTCGTCCGACCATGCGAAACCTGTTCCGGTCATTGCGTCCTCTCGATCCTCTTTCCTGTTCGACTAGAGCGAATCCCTAATCGACGCTATCAACGCGAGCGACTTGTCAGACTTCTCCGGCTCGTCGTCGACCGCGAGTTTCACCAGTTCGCCAACCGTACTCTCGTACGCCTCAACATCGAACCGCTCCGTAATGAACACCGAGCCGCGAAGGTGTTCGCAATACACGATCGGCGTGCGGTTCGCGAACCGGTAGAGATGGAACGGACCGTTAGACCCGTCGTGATAGTCAACGCCCAACTCAACAACCTTGATACGCAGGTTGGGCAACTCACGTTCGAGCTTGAGCAGCATGTCAAGCTGATCCCTCATCACCTCCGGCCCGCCGGTCATCGAACGCAAAGCACCCTCGCCGATGAGCGCGAGCATCTCAGGCGCGTTCCGACGCGTAAGCGCACGTCGACGACCAACCCGCAAGGTCACGCGCGCCTCAACCTCAGGATCGGGCAGCTTGCTAAGGGATGTC
>NZ_PPHG01000021.1 GCF_002904295.1 Amycolatopsis sp. CA-128772 | reverse complement strand
GGGCGAGCCCGGCGGATGGTCCGGGCGGTGGAGATGGCGCCGGGTCTGGGTGGGTGCGGCCGGATGGGTACGGCCGCAGCGTGCGCCCGGGCGGGGCCGCCGGGATCGCGGTGGGACTGGCCGCCGGGTGGTGCGCGGTCAGGGTGGGGCGTCTCGGCGGCCCCGGGGTGGTCGGGCGGGTGCCGGGTGGCCGGCTTGCTTTGTGGAGTTGTCAAACAGCTTGCCCGTTGCCGTCTCAGGCGGCTGGGCGTTGGTCGGCGGTGATGATGGCCTGGCCTGCCGGCGTCAGGATGGCCGGGACCAGCTCGCCCGGCCTGCCCGGGCGGGCCGCGCGGACCAGGCCCTGGTGGGCCAGCTCGTGGGCGGCGAACTGGTCGCCGCAGGAGAGGCCGTCGATGAACAGGTCGGGTTCGCTGCTGCAGGACACCAGGCCGCGGCCGGCGCCGACCGCTCGCAGCATGGCTCGCATCCGGTGGTTGAGCACGGGGTGCGCCGCCGGTGAGCCGGTCTTCTCGTTCCCGTTCATCCTCGGTCCCTCCCGCTCGTGGTTCGACCTCGTCCTCACCCGTGCGTCGAACCGGAAGACGGGATTTCGACATGCGGGTGGAAACCGGCCGGAGCGTTCCTTCATCGTCACCGCCGGCGGTCCAGGGTGGGTCGAAGCCCCGTCGACGGACGTTCGGAGGACGGCCGCGAACGGATGGGCTCAGAAGGGCGGGTCGCCCACCGCCACCGGTTCCGGGGTCCACGCGCTGCTGCCCTCGGCGCCCGTGGCCCGGCTGATCTTGGTCACCTTGGCCGTCGCGTAGCGCAGGGACGGCCCGATCTCGTCCACCTCCAGCTCCGTCACGGTGCGCTTTTCGCCCTCCTTCGTGTCGTACGACCGCTGTCTCAGCCGGCCGTGGACGACGACGCGGGTGCCGCGCACCAGCGACTCCGCGACGTGTTCCGCGTACTGGCGCCACAGGCTGCAGCGCAGGAACATCGCGTCGCCGTCGCGCCAGGTGCCGGATTCGCGGTCGTACGTGCGCGGGGTGCTCGCGACCGTGAAGTTCGCGACCGCCGCGCCGGCCGGGGTGAAGCGCAGGTCGGGGTCGCTCGTCAGGTTGCCGACCACCGTGATCGTCGTTTCGCCTGCCATCGGTCTCTCCTCGTGTTCCGGGTGCGGGGTGCACCGCTCTTGCCGTCGAGGAGAGCACGGGGGTCCGACAATTCCGGGCCGGGGGACGAGATGCCGACACCCGGCCGGGCTGGTTTCCTGCCGCCATGAAGACCGCGTTCGAGAAGGAGCTGGTCACGCTCGCCCACCGGCTGGCGGACCTGTGCGCGCTCGTCGCGGTCGCGCTCGAAGAGGCCACGCGCTCGGTTCTGGAAAGTGACCACACGCTGGGCGGACGTGTGCGGGAGCAGGTGGGCGCGGCCGCCGCGCTCGGGGCCGCGTGCGAGGACCAGGCGTGTGCGCTGCTGGCCCTGCACGCGCCGCGGGAGGCGGAGGTGAAGGCGGTTGTCGGCGCCGTGCACACCGCCGCGGAGCTCACTCGGATGGGTGGTCTTGCGCGGGAGGTCGCGGAGGCGCCGGGACGCGTGCCGCCGGACGCCCGGCCCGCGCTCGGCCGGCTCGGCGCGCAGGCGGTGGCCGCCGCACGGGCGCTGGCGGGGTTGCTGGCCGGTGGGGACGGCGCCGGGCTGGACGACGCCGTGGTGCTCGCCGGTGCGGCCGAGCGGGAGCTGCGGGAGTGGGCGGACCGGCGGGAATGGCCGCGCGGGGTGGGGGTGGCGGCCGATCTCGCGCTGCTGGGGGCGATCCACGCGCGGTTCGCCGAGGGGGCGGTGCGGATTGCGCGGCGGACCGAGGGGTATGTGCCGGTGGGGGCTTAGCGGCTCGGCGGTGGTGAGGGCGCGGTTCCGCTGGGGCGCCGGGGGTGGTGGCCGGGGTGGGCTTGGACGACCGCTTGCGCGAGTGGCTCGGCTGGGGCGGCCCGGAACGGAACAGTCCCACCGGGCCGCCGGGAGCCTACTGGCCCTGCTGCGGGAACTGGCCCGGCTGCCCCGGCTGCGGGAACCCCTGCGGCTGCGAAGGGTGCTGCGGCTGCTGGTAACCCGAAGGGTGCTGAACGCCCTGCTGAGGACCGCCCTGCTGCTGAACGCCCTGCTGAGGAGCGCCCTGAGGAAGGCCCTGCTGCGGGAAGCCCTGCTGCGGGTACCCCGGCGCGCCTTGCGGCTGGGCCTGGTTCTGCTCCTCCTGCGCCTGCAGGCGGACCGCGTCCTCCTTCGGGATCCGGTTCTCGATCCCGCAGAACGTGCACTGCGCCGTGTACTTCACGCTGATCGGGAACAGCGGGATGAAGAACAGCGTGAACTTCGTGACCGCCTTGCGCACCGCGTGGGAGGCGGGGTTGCCGCAGCGGCCGCACAGGAAGGTCGTCATCGCCAGCACGTAGATCCGCGTGCGCCAGCCCCAGATCAGCATCGGTCTTCTCTCTTTCGTTCTCTGTTCGCCCGGCAGCCTCGCACATCGCCGGGGTTCGGTGGGGCGGTTTCGGCGAACCCGTCCCGACTCGGCGGGTCCGGACGGGGCTAGATTGGGCGCATGCCGAGCGACTTCGCCCTGAAGACGATGAATGCCGTGCACCGCGGCCTGATCAAGCTGACGGGT
>NZ_PPHG01000020.1 GCF_002904295.1 Amycolatopsis sp. CA-128772 | reverse complement strand
GGCAGGTGGCCATGCCCGTACTCGAACTGACCACCACCGGCCGCAAGAGCGGGCAGCCGCGGACGGTGCTGCTGACCTCGCCGCACCAGGACGGCGAGACCTTCGTCGTGGTGGCTTCGCGCGGTGGGGACGACACCCACCCCGCGTGGTTCCTCAATTTGCGGGACAACCCCGACGTCGAGGTTTCCGTCAAGGGCGCGCCCAAGCAGCCGATGCGGGCCCGGGTCGCCGACGCCGGTGAACGCGCGCAGCTGTGGCCGAAGATCACCGCCGACTTCAAGAACTACGCGCAGTACCAGACGAAGACCGAGCGGGAGATCCCGCTCGTCTTCCTCGAACCGCGCTAGTCCCGGGCGGTCAGGTACGCCGGGTCCGCCGGCGGGATCGGCTGGTCCGGGACCCCCGCCAGCAGCCGGCTCATCGCGTGGAAGTACGGCGGTGCCGCGACCGTGCCGCCGAACGCGCCGTGACCGCAGTTGCCCAGGTGCACCGGGGTGCCCGGGCAGATCTCGCGTGGGTGGGATCCGTCGGCGAAGACCATCGACGACACCGCGTAGCCGTCGACCCCGCCGACGAACGCGACCGATTCGCTCTGCTGCGTCGTGCCCGTCTTGCCGATGTCGGGGCGGGTCCAGCCGGCCGCGTGGGCCGCTTCGGCCGACGTGCCGCTCGTGGTGTCCCTGCTCAGGCCCGCTTCCAGGGTGTTCGCGACGCCGGCCGGGATCACCTGCTCGCACGCCGGCTGCGGCACCGGCACCGCGGCCCCGTTCCGGTCGGTCACCGAAAGGACCGGATCCGGCGGGCACCAGACGCCGCCGCTCATCAGCGTCGCCGAGACGTTCGCCATCTCCAGCGGGCTCACCGGGCTGTTGCCGAGGGTGAACGACAGCAGGTTCTCGAAGTACTCCGACTGCGGCCGGCTGTACTGCGGGTTGCCGGACTTCGGGTCCGGCGCGTGGCCGGCGTCGTTGGTCGCGAGGGTGTTCCGCAGGCCCAGCTGGTACGCCATGTCGAGCACGGCGGGCAGCCCGACCTGGCTCTCGAGCCCGACGAACGCCACATTCGGCGACGTCGCCAGCCCGTCGGCGAGGGTGATCGGGTCCGCGTAGTGGCCGTCGTTGTGGACGGTGTAGCAGCCCGAATGCGGGTCCGGCACCGGGAAGCACTGGCTGTCCGGGTTGGCCAGCGGGGTGTCCAGGCCCGCCTTGCCGGTGACGAGCGCCGCGGCCGAGGTGAAGATCTTGAACGACGAGCCCGCGCCGAACTCGTTGCTCGCGTCGGCGACGATGTCGGTCGACGTCTCGCCCTGCGCCGGGTCCGTCCCGTAGTTGCGGTTGGCCACCATGGCCAGCACCTGGTGGCCGGCCCGGCCCGGCTGGACGACGGCGAAGGTGTTGGCCACGCCGTCCTGCGTGGTCGGCACGTTCGCGTCGACGGCGTCCTTCGTCACCTGCGAGACGTGCGGGTCGAGGGTCGTCTTGATCGTGTAGCCGCCGGTGGCCAGCTGGTCGGGGGTGAACCCCGCGTGCACGAGGTAGCTTTCCGCGTACGCGCAGAAGAACCCGGCGTCCGGCGCCGCGCCGAGGCACGTGCCGGACGGCGTGACCGGCCCGTTCGGCAGCAGCCCGAGCGGCGCCGCCTTCGCCGTGGCCGCGTACGAAGCCGGGATCGAGCCGTTGGTGACCATGTCGTCGATGACGAGGTTGCGGCGCTGCAGCGCCTTGTCCGGGTGCGCGTACGGGTTGTAGACGCTCGGGTTGTTCACCATTCCGGCGAGCAGCGCGGCCTGTGGCACGGTCAGTTTGTCCGCGGTCGTCCCGAAATACGCTTTTGCCGCCGCACTGACCCCGTACACGGTTCCGCTGAATTCCACCACGTTGAGGTAATCGGCGAGAATGTCGTCCTTGCTCTTCGTCTCGTTCAGCTGGACGGCCATTTTCGCCTCCCGCAGCTTGCGGGCGAGCGAGTCCTCGCGGTCGGCCTGCTGGGCCGCGGGGTCGTTCCGGTCGACGACGTTGATGAGGTGGTTCTTGACGTCCTGCTGGGTGATCGTCGACGCGCCCTGCAGCGCGCCGCCGGTGCTGTCGTTCACCGCCGCGCGGAGCATTCCCTGCAGGTCGACGCCGCCTTCGGTGTAGAACCGGCGGTCCTCGACCGCGATGATCGCGGCCTTCACCGTCGTCGCGATCCCGGCCGCGGCGACCGGGAGGCGGTACTGCGCGTAGAGCGTCGCGATCGGGGTGCCGTCGCGGTCGGTCACCGTCGTGACCAAGGGCGGGTCGGCTGCGGCCAGCTGCGCGGAAATGGCGTCCACGGAATCGCTGACCTGATTCGACAGCAGCCCCGCGCCGATGGTGGCGGGGGCCGCCGTCCCGGCCACCAGAATTCCGGCGAGCACACACAACCCGGCAAAAGGGACCACGTCCCGGCGACGTTTCACGGAATCGAGATTAGGCATCGGGCGATAAAGCTTCCGTTCGGTGAGACATGTGCCTCACCGGGCCAACCTCCCGAGCAGGGCCGAGGCGACCGAAACGGCCGCCACCGTCGCGACGGCCAGCACGGCGAAGTCGGTGCCGAGGTGCGCGGGGGTGCCGATCAGCAGCCCGCGCAGCGCGTCGACCTGGTAGCTCAGCGGGTTGACGTGGCTGAGCACCTTCAGCCACGGCGGCATCAGGTCCACCGGGTACAGCGCGTTCGAGCCGAAGAACAGCGGCATGGTGATCGCCTGCCCGATGCCCATCAGCCGTTCCCGCGACAGCACGACCCCGGCGATCACGATGGACAGGCAGCAGAAGAACGCCGAGCCGAGCACGAGGACGACGGCCATCGCAAGCAGCTTCAGCGGGTTCGCGGTCAGCCCGACGCCGAGGATCGCGGCCAGGATCAGCACCATCAGCGCCTGCACGAGCGCGCGGACGCCGGCGGCGAACGCCTTCCCCGCGACGAGGGCCGCGCGCGGGGTCGGCGTCACCAGCAGCTTGGCGAGCACGCCGGCGTCGCGTTCCCAGATGATCTGGATACCGTAGAAGATCGCGATGAACAACGCCGACTGCGCGAGGATGCCCGGCGCCAGGTAGTCGAGGTACGGGATCGAGCCGGTCGGGATCGCGCGCAGCCGGGTGAACGTCTCGCCGAAGATCAGCAGCCACAGCGCGGGCTGGATCGCCCGGGTGAGCAGCTCGGTCTGGTCGCGACGCAGTTTCTGCAGCTCCACCAGGCACATCGCGCCGACGCGGGCGGCGAGCACGCGCAGCCGGCGCAGCGGGCCGGGGTCAGCCGAGACGGCGGGCGGTACGGCGAGTGGCACGGACACCGCGGATCCCTCCTTCTTCGCTCGTCAGGCGGTCGCCGGTGACCGACCGGAACACGTCGTCCAAAGTGGACTCCGGGCCGAGGTCGGCCTCCAGCTCGGCGGGGGTGCCGAGCGCGCGGATCCGGCCGGCGTGCATCAGGGCGACGCGGTCGCAGTACTGTTCGGCTTCGTCCATGTAGTGGGTCGTGACGAGCACGGTCATGCCGGTCGCCTCGCGGATCGAGCCGATGCGGTCCCACACCGACGAGCGGGCGACCGGATCGAGCCCGATCGTCGGCTCGTCGAGGATGAGCAGCCGCGGCGAGCTGACCAGGGCCTGGGCCAGCTCGAGCCGGCGGATCATGCCACCGGAGTACGTCTTGGCCGTGCGGTCGGCGTCCTCGGCCAGCCCGACCAGGTCCAGCGCGAGCCGCACCTGCTCGCGACGCCCGGCGCGCGGCACGTCGAAGAGCCGCGCGAACAACGCGACGTTCTCCCGGCCGGTCAGCGCGCTGTCGGCGGACAGCTGCTGCGGCACGTACCCGATCAGCCGCCGCACGGCCATCCGCCGGCGGGCGACGTCGACCCCGAAGACGGTGATCCGGTCCGGCGCGGTGGGCAGCAGGGTGGTGATCATCCGGAGGGTGGTGGTCTTGCCGGCGCCGTTCGGGCCGAGCAGCCCGAACACCTCGCCGGAGCGGATTTCGAGGTCGACGCCGTCGACCGCACGGGTCGCGCCGAACGAGTGGCGCAGGCCGGTGCAGCACACCGCCGCGGCTTCGGTCACGGCTGCTCCTTCAGAATGCCCACGAGCTTTTCGAGCGACGGCAACGCCTGTTCGATCGCGACGATGTCCTCTTCGGACAGTCCGGCGAGAGCATCGGCGACGAGCCCGGTGCGAGCCCGGCGCCAGGCCGCCATCCGTTCGGCGGCCGCAGCGCTGACCTCCAGCCGGGCCGCCCGCCGGTCGGCGGGATCGGCCTCCCGGCGCAGCAGCCCGGCATCGACGAGCTGGTTGACCAGCGTGCTGACGGAGTTGTTCGCCAGATGCAACTCCCGCGCAGCGGCGGCAACGCCGATCCCAGGCCGGTCGGCCACGACGCGCAGGAGCTCGACCTGCGCACCGGGCAGCGGGGGTCCCGAGACGCTGGCGCGAACCCGGCGGCGCACCACCCGCCGAATACCCTGGACGGCCCCCATGAGCCGGTCGGCGAGTTCGGTCATGCACCCAAGCTAGCTCTGACTCAGATCTATTAGCAACGCTAAATGTCTGGTTGGAGACAATTGCCCGGAGGTCGCGACCTCGCAACAGAGGAGCGGGGTGGTCATCCCGTCGCCTGAGGCCGTCAAATCGCTTTGAGCCGGGCCCGCAACCCACAGCGCCAGTGAACAGGACAGCGCAAGCTTGCGGGCCCGGCTCAAAGTGATAGGCCTCAATCAGGCGACGGGATGACCACCCTGCGGCCCACCTCCTCAACGCGAGATGGCAGCGGGTCGGGATGGTCATCCCAGAGCCTGCCCGTCCGGCGAGGACATGTTTTTGCTTCTAAGCCTCGGCGGACCGCTTGGCTGCGGCAGAGACTTCTTGCCCCCGGAAAAGCCGGGTTCGACCTCCCCCGCCCCTCCGCTTGGATTTTCAGCCGGCGCTCNAAGGCGGGAAAGCGTGCCTTGACAAACCCGAGCGCCGGCTGAAGAGCAGCTGGGATGAGGGGCGGGGGAGGTCTGGTGACGTCCTCCTCGGCTCGCGCTGCCGCCACCCCTCCTCGAACCATCGCTGGCGACCATGCGCCAGACTTGGGGTGGGGGAGTCGCGGGAGCGCGTGATCGGGAACCGTTCGAAGGCGAAAGGGACACCGCTGATCGGTGGAACCTGACCGATTGTGACCGTTCGGCGGCGAAGTGCTGCCGTTCGCCGCGTGGTCGGGCGATTTGGGGCCGGAACTTCCCGTCCAGGCGCATGCTGTCCCTTCCGGCTCCGCGTCCCCGCGCCTGACGTCCAGTGTGGACATTGCCAGTGCGCCCGGCCCGGTGCCCTTCCCGACCGGAGATGGGAACGTTCGTGACCCTGCTGGACAGCAAGCTCGTCCGGTGCTGGACTTCGCGCCCGCACCTGCAGTCCCTCTACAGCCTCGCCGCGGCCGCGCCGCGGGTGCGCGCCGCGCTCGGGCTGGCGCCCACCGGTGGCGGCACCGTCGACTTCAAGGTTGACGGGGACGCGCTGGCCCGGACGCGGGCGGAGCTGATCGCCGCGACGTCGGCGCGGCTGCCGGTGCACCCGCTGGTTACGCAGGACCTGCAGGGCCGCTCGACTGTCCGGTGCTGGCGCCGCAACCGCGACCTGCGTGTGCTGACCGGGGACCTGGTGGACGTCGCGGACCGGCTGGCCAGGGCGGGGTACGGCGGCAGCTTGCGGTTCGCCACGGTCGAGTTCGCCGAGCCGGACGGACGCCGGGAGGGGAAGCTCGCGTTGGTGTACCTGTTCGACCGCGGGACCTTCCACACCGCGGCGCCGGGGAGCCGGCCGCTGGACCGGGCGCTGGAGCTGCGTGCCCGGGCCGCGTTGCACGGCGCGCTGCCGCTCGAACCGGTCGCGCACCGGCGGTTCGTGCTCTGACGGGGGCCACGTTGAAAATCCGCCGATTGGCGCAGCTCCGGGGCTCTGCGAGGATGCTGCTCACTTCCGATCGAAGGAGTTGGCCGTGGCTTCTCGCCTCAACCCGCACCTGAGCTTCCGCGCCGACGCGCGGCAGGCCATGGAGTTCTACAAGAGCGTCTTCGGCGGCACGCTGACCCTCAACACGTTCGGGGAATTCGGGTCACCCGAAGGAGCGGACGCGGACAAGGTCATGCACGCCCAGCTGGAGGCCGGGAACGGCTTCACGCTGATGGCGTCGGACACCCCCACCGGGATGGAGCACACCCCGGGCACGAACATCTCGGTGAGCCTGAGCGGGGACGACGCCGACGACCTGC
The DNA here is from genome assembly GCF_002904295.1 of Amycolatopsis sp. CA-128772. GTDB lineage: Bacteria > Actinomycetota > Actinomycetes > Mycobacteriales > Pseudonocardiaceae > Amycolatopsis. The sequence goes on along the minus strand of NZ_PPHG01000020.1, from coordinate 30,861 downwards.
GCGGCTACTGGGACAAGCTGAGCGACGGCGGCACCGTGTCGGTTCCGTTCGAAAAGCAGATGTGGGGCGACGAATTCGGTGCCTGCGTCGACAAGTTCGGCATCCCGTGGATGGTCAACGTCGTCCAGGGCTAGGCCCGGCCCGTTGCAGCCGGTGCCCTCGTCGGTGACGATGGAGGGACCGGCGTGGCGTGGCGCCGGGCCGAAGGAGGCCCGATGGCGGGTTTTCCCTGGACGTGTGCGCAGTGCGGCGCGGACAACGACGCCGCTGCCCGACGCTGCGGGACGTGCGCGAGCCTGGCTCCCGGCCGGGCCCGCGCGCGGGCGTTGTGGGTGCTGCTGACCCTGATGGTCGTCGCCGGCCTGGCCGTCGGCGGGGTCCTGCTGTTCGCCGGGCGCCCACGGCCCGTGCCGGCCGCGTCGGAGCCGTTCCCGCAGTACACGACGCCCGCGCTGCCGACCACCAAGACCGTCGTCACCACCGCGGACGCCGCCGTCCCGCCGGCCACGACGACGACGGCGGAGAAGCCGTGCCCGGGTGACGCCGCGCACTACCTGCCCGGCGGCCAGGGGACGGCGCTGCTCGTCGGCCAGACCGCGAAGTCGCTCATCACCATCTGCCGGACACCGGACGGCCGGATCTTCTACGACGGCCAGGCCCGCGGGCAGGCGGCCTCGGGCGACACCCACATCGTGCTGCCGGCCGAAGCCGACGGGGACGGGTTCGTCGCGGTGAACGGCGACTACCGCTACCGGGTCGGCGGCGGCAGGCTCGTCGTGTCGGCCGGATCCGACGTGCTTTCGGACGAAGAGCTGACCACGGTCGGCTGAGTGCCGTACAGCTCGTCCACCGGCTCCGCGTCGAAGCCGAGGTCGGCCCGCATCCGGGCGCGCATGACGCGGTAGCCGCGCTGGCCGGCGTCCCAGGCCGGCCGCAGCTTGGCGCTGTCGCCGCCGGGATCGAGCAGCATCGCCGCCAGCCGCATCCGGGGCAGCGTGGCGTCGCTGACCAGCCGCCGGACCGCCTCCGGCGCGTGCAGCACGACGGGCCCGAGTGCGTGCTGGGCCTCGCTGCGCACCTCACGCAATTCGGCGAGGTGGTGTTCGTCGAGGTCACCGCCCGCCTCGACGACCGCGCGGGCCTGGAACAGCACGCCGTCGAACGCTTCGAGCACCCCCATCAGCTGGGCGTAGGCGTCGGCCCGGGTCTCGTGCGTCCGGGCCTCGCGTTCGCGCTGCCACCGGCGTTCCTCGCGGGCCGCGTCCTCGGCCATCCGCCGGGTCTCGCGCCGTCCGGACAGGACCTGGGTCAGGATCACCCCGGCGAGGCCGAGCAGCGCGACGACGATCGGAATCCACACCGGGACCTGGGAACCCACGTGCGCACCCTACCCAGGATGTGGGAGTGGCGGCGGCCACCCGGCCGGTGTCCGCATGCTGGAGCCATGGCTTCTCCGCTGGACAACCCGACCTGGGCGTCACTGGCCGGTCCGCACGCGCACTTCGCCGAACGCCGCGGGCGCGTGCTGCGCTACCCGGAGGACGTCGCGCCGTTCCTGGCGCTGCCCGACGACCCCGGCGAGCAGGACTGGCGGGACGTTTCCGAGCTCGCCGGGCCGGGGGCGACCGTCGTGATCGCCGCGGCCACCGCGCGGCCGCCGTCCGGCTGGGAGGTGCTCGACGAGATCCCCGGCGTGCAGCTGGTCGACGAGGGGGTCGCGGCCGCGCCCGACCCGGAGGCCGTCCGGCTCGGCCCCGCGGACGTGCCCGAGATGCTGGACCTCGTCGAGCGGACGCGGCCCGGGCCGTTCCGGGAGCGGACCGTCGAGCTGGGCACGTACCTCGGCATCCGGCGCGGCGGCGCGCTCGTCGCGATGGCCGGCGAGCGGCTGCACCCGCCGGGGTACACCGAGATCAGCGCGGTCTGCACCGACCCGGCGTACCGCGGACAGGGCCTGGGGACGCGGCTGGTGCTCGCGGTGGCCGCGGGCATCCGCGAGCGCGGCGAGATCCCGATGATGCACGCCGCGGCGGGCAACACGTCCGCGATCCGGCTGTACCTCTCCCTCGGGTTCGCCCTGCGGTACCGGCCGGACTTCGTGGCGGTGCGCGTGCCGCTCGCGGTGGCGGTCTAGGCGCCGGTCGACGAGCCGGGGCGGACGATCATCAGCACCGTCACCGCCGCCCACAGCAGGTGAACATCCCGGTCAGCATGGCCAGCCGGCCGAGGACGTCCGCGGGGGGCGCCCGGTGCAGGAGGGTCGCCGCCTTGACGTCGTCGCGGCGGACGGCGGCGGGGAACATGCCGGCCGCCACGGCGACCGGGCCGACGGCGAGGATCGCCGCCAGGACGTGGACCGAGAGCAGGATTTTCGACACGCGGCGAAGCTACCGATCTTGACGGGCGCCGGGGAGTGGCAGGAATGCCAGGAACCGCCGGGATCCGGCCACGCTCAGCCCGGGACCCACATCGTGACGCGGGTGCCGCGGCCCGGCTGCGAGTCGACGGTGCCGTGCCCGCCGACCTCGGCCAGGCGCGCCACGATGGACTGGCTGATGCCGAAACCCGGCGGCCGGGCGCCGACGTCGAAGCCCTGCCCCTGGTCACGGGCCACCACCGCGATCCCGCCGTCGCGTTGCTCCACGCGCAGCACGACCTGCTTGGTCCCCGAGTGCTTCACGGTGTTGCGCAACGCTTCCCGGACCGCTTCGCACAGCGCGGTGCGCCGGTCCTGCGAGACCCGGTGGTCGTCGGCGAAGTCGGCGGCGACCAGCTGCGTGCGCAGGCCGTCGCGCGCCAGTTCGGTGGCGACGTCGGCGAGTTCGACCGCGAAGCCCCGCGTCGTCCCGGTCGGCACCGGCTCGGTGATGTGGCGGCGCAGCTCGGCCGCCTCCGCCTTGGCGACCGAACGCAGCTCCGACAGCCGCGTGGCGGCGTGGGCGTCGTCGCCCGGCGCCGAAATGGCCAGCGCTTCGAGCGTCTGCAGGACGCTGTCGTGCATGACCCGCCGGGTCCGGCGGCGTTCGGCCTCGCGCCCGCGCCGGAGTCCGATGTCGACGGCGAACCGCGTGCCGACGCCGAGCATGATGAGGATGGCGACGGCGAGCACGATCGCCACCGCCAGCGCCACCAGGCAGCCGATCGAGCGGGTCATGGCGAGCTGGTTGTCCAGTGGCAGGCCGCCGGCCAGGGTCAGCGCGGCCCGGAGCGGGACGGCGGCCGCGAACAGCCAGAGCGCCGCGGGCAGCCCGGACGTGCCCGCCCACATGGCGACCGAGCCGACCAGCCAGGTCCACGACACGTCGACGGCGAACGGCTGGATCGCGGCCGGGGCCGTCATCGCCACCACGAGGTTGAGGGCGACGCCGAGGGAGAGGTCCAGACCGAGGGCGCGGCCGGTGAGGCGGGCCCGCAGGCCGCCCGAACGCAGCACCCAGACCACCGCGGCGGTGTTGACCACGACGGCGAACACGGTGGCGCCCAGCACCGGCCCGAGCCCGAGCCCGCCGTTCGCGGCGGTGAACCCGATGAAGACCTTGACGAACGCCGCGGCCCGGTAGGCCAGCGGCACGGCAACCCAGTACCGCGAGGCACGGGCGAGCGTCGCGTCCCCGACGGCGGTGAGGTCGCCGTCGTCGGGCACGGGTTCGGCGGGTTCCGCGGGTGTCCCGCTGCGCAGCAACGTGCGGACGAACGCGCGCGGCGGTGCGGCAGAGCCCGCCTCGGGCATCGGTGGTCCCCATTCGTCCGGCCGTCCGGGCGGCCTGAGCCTGGCAGCGCGGCGGGGGCGGAGTCAACCGTCCCGGCGCGGAGCCAGCCCGCTGGAGCAAAGGGGGCGACCGGTTCGTGACCTGGTGATCGAACGGGCGTGCAGGTGCAGGTGAACCGGGATGTGCGGGACGGCGACGGGTGGGGGCAATCGCTTGCGGAGGGTGGGACGTGTCCGGTGCGGACGGTGGCGGCGAGGGGGTGGGCCGAGCCGCCGGGGTGGTCGCGGCCCGGCCGTCAGTACGCGTGGAACATCGTTTCCTCGCCCTCGTACTCCGCCCAGCCGGGCGCGCCCGTCGTGGCGAAACGGTGCCAGGCGCCGTTCAGGTCGAGGGCCAGCTCGCGCGGCGGGTTCTCGCCGAGCAGGCCGCGGGGGCCCGACACCGCTTCCAGGGCGTCGAACACGAACGGCAGCTCGAGCCCGTGGCACGCGCCGAGGCGGCCTTCGAGCAGGGGGGAGCCCCACTCGAACTCGTAGCGGAACGTCCGGCCGGTGTGGTTCTCGGCCAGGGTGCGGACGCCGTCGCGGAAGACCAGGTCGGTCAGGGCCTCGACGAGGACCTCGCCCGCCGTGCGGCCGGAGCCCAGGCCGTAGGCGTGCAGCACGCCGGCCGGGTCGGGGTGCGACACCGCCAGCGAGGCCACGGCCTGGTCGTCGGTCACCGCCTCCAGCGCGCCGGTCGGGACCAGGTAGAAGCGCATTTCCTCGCTGCAGCTGCCGGCGATCAGGTCGACGTCGCGGCCCGCGCCCGCCTTGATCGCCTTGCCCGGGTGGTGCGGCAGGACGTCGTCGCCGACCACCGGGAGGAACGGGCTCAGGCCGTAGCCGCGGTCGTAGCCCAGCGCGTCGCGCAGGTCGGGTGCGCCGCCCGGCCGCAGGACCGCGTCCTGCGCGTCGAGCAGCTGCTCGGTCGAGACCTTCCGGAACGCCTCCGCGGTCGCCTCCACTTTGAGCTCGTCCGCGACGACCTTGGCCAGCCGCCGGGCCTGGACGCCGTCGCGCACCATGTCGGGGTGTCCGCTTTGGACGATCGCGCGGTGGAAGAGCCCGGGCGAGAGCGGCGATCCGAGCAGGCAGGCGACGCTGACGGCGCCGGAAGCCGCGCCGAAGAGGGTGACGTTGGCGGGGTCGCCGCCGAACGCGGCGATGTTCTCCTGGACCCAGCGCAGGGCCGCGAGCTGGTCGCGCAGGCCGAGGTTGGTCGTGCCGCCGTCGAGCGGGAGGAACCCGTCGATGCCCAGCCGGTACTGCACGGTCACCAGCACCGCGCCCGCGCGGGCGAACGCCGTCCCGTCGTGGACCGTGGCCGAGCCGGCGCCGCCGATGAACCCGCCGCCGTGCACGAACACCAGCACCGGCAGCGAGGCGGCGCCCGGCTGCGGGGTCCAGACGTCCACCGTCAGGTACTCCGGCCCGGGCCGCCAGCCGGTGCCGGTCAGCGGCGTCAGGTCGAGCCCGGGCACGTCGTGCCGGCGTTGCGGGGCGGTCGGCCCGGGTCTCTGCGCGTCGCGGACGCCTTCCCACGGCGGCGCCGGGACGGGCTCGGCGAAGCGCAGTTCGCCGTCGGGCGCGGCGGCGTACGGGATGCCGCGGAAGCGGACGACGCCGGCGGGGGTGACCTGACCGCGGACCGCGCCGGACGTGGTGGGGACGACGGGGTCGGTCATGCGGAGGGTCCCTTCGTGGACTGTCGGGGGAAACGCCGTCAGCCTAGGACCGCGGGCGGGCCGCCGTCATGGGCGGACCGTCCCTCTCGTTGTCGCGGATGGATAACGGCGCCCGGACCGCATCGGCCGAACGGACGAAGGCACCGTGGATTTCCGTCGAACGCGCGGGCGGGGCGCCGCGGCGCCCCGCCCGCGGGCTCAGCCTTCGAGGAGGTCCTCGATGGTGATCGGGATGTGCCGCACCCGGATGCCGGTGGCGTTGTAGACGGCGTTGGCGACTGCGGCCGCCATGCCGACCGTGCCGATTTCGCCGAGTCCCCGCGCGCCGACCGCGTTGTGCAGCGTGTCGGGGTACTCCACGAACTCGACCTCGACCTCGGGGATGTCGGCGTTGACCGGGAGCAGGTAACTCGCGAAGTCGCCGTTGGCGAGCCGGCCGCTGGCCTCGATCTCCAGGCCCTCGTGCAGCGCCGCCGACACGCCCCAGATCATGCCGCCCATCAGCTGGCTGCGCGCGGCCTTGTCGTTGATGATCCGGCCCGCGTCGAACACCCCGAGCATCCGCGACACCCGCGCCTCGCGGGTCCACTTGTGCACCCGCACCTCGCAGAACTGGGCGCCCCACGAGCTGAACGAGTGCTTGGTCAGCTCCTCGCCGGGCGCGGACGAACCGGTCACCTCCAGCGACTCGCGGCCCAGCTCGCGCAGCAGCTCGCCGAAGGTCATGGTCCGCCCGTCGGCGAAGACGCGGCCGTCGGCGTAGGTGACTTCGGCGCCTTCGAACGGCGCGCCGGGGTCGGCCGCGAGCGCCACCAGCTCGTCGATCGCCTTGGTGGCGGCGATCATGATGGCCGTGCCCGCGCTCGCCGTCGCCGTCGAGCCGCCGGAAAGGCCGCCCGGCGGGTACGCCGAGTTGCCGAGCTTCGGCGTGATCCGCTCGGCCGGGATGTCCAGCGACTCCGCGCCCACCAGCGAAAGCACGGTGAGCAGGCCGGTGCCGGGGTCCGCGCCGCTGGTCGCGACGACGGCGGTGTCGTCGGCGTTGAGCGTGATGCCGACGGTGGCCGGGAACCGCAGGGCGGGGAACATGGCGGTCGCCACGCCCGTGCCGACGAGCCAGTCGCCGTCGGTGCGCGTGCCGGCCGGGCGGTGGGCCCAGCCGAACCGCCGCGCGCCGACGCGGAAGCACTCGTCGAGGTGCTTGCTCGCCCACTGCAGGTCCTTGCCGGGCGGGGCGATCGAGTTGTTCTTGATCCGCAGTTCGACCGGGTCCATCCCGAGCGCGACCGCCAGCTCGTCCATCGCGCTCTCCAGCGCGAACGAGCCGGGCGCCTCGCCGGGCGCCCGCATGAACGTGGTCGGCGGGACGTTCAGCGGCACGATTTTCTGGCTGATGGCCAGGTTCCGCGTCGTGTACCACTCCCGCGAAGTGCCGTGGGACGTCGGTTCGACGAACGACCGCGCGGAGTCCGTGCTGCACCACGAGTCGTGCCGGAGGGCGACGAGCGAGCCGTCCCGTTCGGCGCCGAGCGTCATCTTCTGCACGGTCGCGGCCCGGCCGGCGGTCGCGGTGAACACCTGCTCCCGGGCGAGCGCGGCCTTCACCGGGCGGCCGAGGTCGCGGGCCGCCGCCGCGGCCAGGAACAACGGCGTGGACACCATCGCCTTGCCGCCGAACGCGCCGCCGACGAACGGGTTCACCGCGTGGACGGCTTCCGCCGGCAGGTCCAGGGCCGTGGCCAGGTACTCCGCCTGCAGGTTCGAAGCCTGGTTTCCGCTGTAGACGGTCAGCTCGCCGCCGTCCCACACCGCGACCGCGGAGTGCGGTTCCATCGCGGCGTGGTTCTGGGTCGCGGTGGAGTACGTCGCTTCGACGACCACCGGGCTCGCGGCCAGCGCCTCGTCGAAGGTCTCGACGCCGTCTTCGAGGACCTCCAGCGTCGGCGGGGCGCCGTCGCGGGCCGGCGGCGCGTCTTCGGCGTCCGCCAGGCCTTCGGCCAGCGATGTCCGCGCCGGGAGCGGGCGGTAGCCGACCTTCACCAGCGCCGCCGCGTCGCGGGCCTGCTCGAAGGTCTCCGCGACGACGAAGCCGATCGGCTGGCCGTAGTAGGTGACTTTCTTGTCCTGCAACGGAACCCAGGCCTCGCCGAACATCGTGGTCGGCGTGCGCAGGGGCAGCGGGTCGAACGGCGAGTACACGCCGAGCACACCCGGTGCGGCCCGCACCGCGGTGAAGTCCATGGCTTCGATCTCGCCGTGGGCGATCGTGCTGAGCACGACGTAGCCGTAGGCCATGCCGGCGAAGTTGTGGTCGGCGCCGTACTTGGCCTGGCCGGTGACCTTCAGCGGCGCGTCCAGCCGGGTGATCATCGGGAGCTCCCCTCGGTCAGTTCGAGCAGCGCTCGGACGATGGTCCGCTGCAGCAGCGGCACCTTGAACCCGTTCTCGGACAGCGGCTGCGCGCCGTCGGCCGCCACGGCGGCGGCCGTTTCGAAGCTCGCCTGGGTCGCCGGGGCACCGCGCAGGGCGGCTTCGACGCCGGTCAGCCGCCACGGCACCGTCCCGACACCGCCGGCCGCGATCCGGGCGTCGGCGACGACGCCGTCCCGGACGTCCAGGGCGACGGCGGCGGAGCACAGCGCGAACTCGTAGGACTGCCGGTCGCGCACCTTGACGTAGGTGGAGTTCGCCGCCCAGTCCAGCCGCGGCACGAGCACCTCGGTGATCAGTTCGCCGAGGCGCAGGTCGTTCTCCACGGCGGGGGTGTCGCCGGGCAGCCGGTAGAAGTCGCGGAGGGCGACCTCGCGGCTGCCGGTGCTGTCCGTCAGCCGCAGGCGCGCGTCGAGCGCGACCAGGGCGACGGCGACGTCACTGGCGTGCGTGGCCACGCACGCCTCGCTGGTGCCGAGGATCGCGTGCATCCGGTTGGCGCCGGTGATCGCGGAGCAGCCGCTGCCGGGCTCGCGCTTGGTGCACGGCATCGTGGTGTCGCGGAAGTACGAGCAGCGCGTGCGCTGCAGCAGGTTCCCGCCGATGCTGGCCATGTTCCGCAGCTGCTGGGACGCGCTCAGCAGCAAGGCCCGCGAGATCGCGGGGTAGACGCCGGGGTGCGCGGCGATGGCGCCCATCCGCTCGAGCGCGCCGAACCGCAGCCCGTCGGACGTGTCGATGCCGCGCAACGGCACCTCGTTGATGTCCACGACGTGCTGCGGCGTCAGGACGTCGAGCTTCATCAGATCGACCAGGGTCGTCCCGCCGGCGAGGAAGGTGCCGGGCGTGGAGACCGCCGCTTCGACGGTGGTGGGTGCGGTCAGCTCAAAGGGTCGCATCGGCCCGCCTCGCCTGCTCGACCGCCTTGACGATGTTCGGGTAGGCCGCGCACCGGCAGAGGTTGCCGGACATGAACTCCCGCACGTCCTCGACGTCCTGCTCGACGGCGGCGACCGCCGACATGATCTGCCCGGCGGTGCAGAACCCGCACTGCAGGGCGTCCTGGTCGACGAACGCCTGCTGCACCGGGTGCAAACCGTCCTCAGTGGACAGTCCTTCGACGGTCGTCACCGGCTGCTTGACGGTGGCGGCGAGGGTGAGGCACGAGAGCACCGGCTTGCCGCCGACGTGCACCGTGCAGGCGCCGCACTGCCCGCGGTCGCAGCCCTTCTTCGGGCCGGTGACGGCGAGGCGCTCGCGCAGCGCGTCCAGGAGGGTGACGCCGGGATCGACGTCCAGGTGTTCGGTTCTGCCGTTCACTTCGAGTGAGATGTCCACTGGTCTCTTTCCGCGGAGCCGGGCGGTCAGCCCGACGGTGTGGTGGGGCGGTGAAGGCGGGAGCGGATAGTCATCCGCTTCACTCGGTCGCGAGGCTAGCGGATTACAATCCGCTTCGCAACGAACCGGCTTCGCTGGAGTTGCTCCAGGTCTCGGCTAGATTCAGCGGGACGCCCACGACGACCGGGAGGGACGATGACGACGGGATCGGTCAGTCCCCGCCGCGCGGACACCCGGCGCAACCACGAGCGCATCCTCGTCGCGGCGGCGGCCTCGCTGGCCGAGACGGGCGAGGTGTCGTTCAACGCGATCGCCAAGCAGGCCGAGGTCGGCGTCGGCACGGTTTACCGGCACTTCGCGAACCCGGAGGCGCTGATCCTGGCGGTCTACCGGCGCGAGGTCCGGCAGATCGTGGACGTCGTGCCGGTGCTGCTCGGGAAGCACCCGCCGGACGAGGCGTTCCGGATGTGGGTGACCGACCACCTCGCGCATTACATGATGACGAAGAAGGGCTTGGCCGACGCGCTGCGGACCGCGACGGCGTTCCGCGGCGAGCTGCCGGTCGACGCCTTCGAGGACATGCTCGGCGCGGTGGCGAAGATGCTCGAAGCCAACGTGGCGGCCGGGACGGTCCGCCCGGGCCTGGACCCGGTGCTGGTGATGCGCGGCCTGGGCGGCTTGCTGTGGCTGGACCCGAACGGCGACTGGCGGCACGACGCGGCGAGCCTCGCCGACCTGCTCTGGCACGGGATGGCCGCGTAGCCCGGCCGGGGCGTGCGGTTTCTGGTGGAGGCAGCTCGGGCCGGCCGCTGCCGCTGCCGCTGCCGCTGCCGCTGCCGCTGCCGCTGCCGCGCGATCGTCCGCACCTCGGGGTTCGAGCCGCCTGCGGTGCGGGCGGCGATCAGTCATGCCGGACTCGCCCAGGTTGGCTCATTTCTCGGCGGTCTTCAGGCTTGCTCGCCCAGGTGGACGGTCACGGTGACCCGGCCCTTCGCGTCGCGGTGGGCGACGGCGTGGCCGGTGCGGTCCGTGTCGTCGAGTTCGAGGGTGAGCGGGGCTCCTTCGCCGGTGAAGTTGCGCCACCACGACTTCGCGTCGGGGAGGCGGACGCCGATCGTGACGACGTCGCCCGTCCGCCGGTAGCCGACGGGGGTGCTGAACGTGCGGCCCGACCGGCGGCCCGTGTAGGTGACCTGGGTCAGGTGCCGGCGGACCAGGCGTCCCCAGCGCGGTGACGTCCGGAGCGCGCCGACGCAGGTGTTGACGCGGTCGACGGTGTTCTTCGGGAGCGGGCCTCGGTACCCCATGGGCGGTCTCCTTCGGTGGTCTGCGTCCACCGTACCGGAAACCGGAGGAAGGTGTTCCGGTTGCGGGGAGGGCTGGGTGGCGCCCGTGGCCCGGCCGGCGAACTCGGCGTGGGAGCCGGCCTTGCGGAGCTGGCCCAGCAGGTACTCGATCGCGTTCGGCCCCGGCAACGCCTGCCGGACTTCCCGCATGGCCGCGAGTTCGCGCGGGGTGGAGCAGTTCTTCGCGCCGGGTGCCGGATGCGGCCACCTCGACCGTCGCGAGGACGCGGCGCTCGGCGGTTTTGCGGTCCAAGTTCGAGTTCGGCGTTGCCGGTGCTCTTCAGTTCCTCGAAGAACACCGAGTTGGCCACGGAACCCGTCCTTGGACGGTCGAAAGGGGGATGCGGGGCAGCAGCCGCCGGTTCGGGCTGCACCGGGAACCGGTCGGCGAACCGGGGCGGCAGCCGCACCGAGCTGGCGAGTCAGCTGGAGGTGGGGAAGGTGAACGCCGCCGCCGACGTGGTGGTGTGGGGCCAGCGGGTGGTGACCACCTTTGCCCGGGTGTAGAAGCGGACGCCCGCCGGTCCGTGGATGGGGCTGTCGCCGATGAGGGAGTCCTTCCAGCCGCCGAAGGAGTAGTACGACATCGGGACCGGGATCGGTACGTTGACGCCGATCATGCCGACCTTGACCTCGCGCTGGAACCTGCGGGCCGCCTCGCCGCTGCTGGTGAAGATCGCCGTGCCGTTGCCGTAGGGGTTGGCGTTGATGACCGCGATCGCCTCGTCGATCGTTTCGGTGCGGACGATCGACAGGACCGGGCCGAAGATCTCCTCGCGGTAGGCGTCCATCTCCGGGGTGACGTGGTCCAGGAGGGACGGACCGACGAAGAAGCCTTCCTCGTGGCCTTCTACCTTCAGGCCGCGGCCGTCGACCACGACCGTCGCGCCCTGGTCCGCGCCGCGGGCGATGGAGTTTTCCACGCGCTCGCGGGCGGCCTCGGTGACGACCGGCCCCATGTCGCTGGCCGGGTCGGTGCCGGGGCCGACGTGCACTTCGCGGGTCTTGCGCTCGAGGATTTCGACCAGCCTGTCGCCGGCCGCCCCGACGGCCACGCCGACCGAGATCGCCATGCAGCGCTGGCCGGCCGAGCCGAACGCGGCGGCGGTGAGGTGGTCGGCGGCGTACTCGAGGTCGGCGTCGGGCAGCACGACCGCGTGGTTCTTCGCGCCGCCGAGGGCCTGGACGCGCTTGCCGGTGGCGGTGCCGCGTTCGTGTACGTACCTGGCGATCGGGGTCGAGCCGACGAACGACACCGCCGCGACGTCCGGGTGGTCCAGCAGGGCGTCGACCGCCACCTTGTCCCCGTGCACGACGTTGAAGACGCCGTCGGGCAAGCCGGCCTCGGCGTAGAGCCGGGCGACGAAGTTCGACGCCGACGGGTCGCGCTCGCTCGGCTTGAGGACGAACGTGTTGCCGGTCGCGATGGCGATCGGGTGCATCCAGAGCGGCACCATGATCGGGAAGTTGAACGGCGTGATCCCGGCGACCACGCCCAGGGGCTGCCGGAAGTCGTGCACGTCGACGTCCCGGGAGACCTGGTCGGAGAAGCTGCCCTTGAGCGCGTCGGCGATGCCGCACGCGTACTCGACGACCTCGCGGCCGCGGACGATCTCGCCGCGGGCGTCCTCGATCACCTTGCCGTGCTCGGCCGAGATGATCCGGGCCAGCTCGTCCTCGTGCCGCACCAGCAGCTCGCGGACGGCGAACAGCACCTTCGTGCGCTGGGACAGGGACGAGTCGCCCCACGACTCGAAAGCCTTGTTCGCGGCCGCGACCGCGGTGTCCACATCGGACCGCTCGGCCAGCAGGACCGCGGCCTGCGGCCGGCCGGTGGCCGGGTCGAAGACCGGGGCCGTGCGGGTCGAACCCGCCGGGGTGGCGGTGCCGTCGATCCAGTGCTCGATGGTGTTCACGGGTGCTCCTCCGGGTAGCGGTGGCGGCGCAGGGTCGGCCGCCCGGTGCGGGTTCACAGCAGCCCCACCGCGGTGTCGACGGCCTTGGCGACGTCCCCGTCGTGCGGGTAGAGCAGGGACCGGCCGACCACCAGGCCCTGCACGGTCGGCAGGGCCAGCGCCCGCTGCCAGGCCGCGAAGGCGGCGTCCGCGTCCTTCACCTCGCCGCCGAGCAGGACCGCGGGCAGCGTCGAGGACGCCAGGACGCGCGCCATCTCGTCGACCACCGGCAGCTTCAGCCAGGTGTAGGCCGAGGAGTGGCCGAGGCCGGCGGCGATCGTGATCGACCGGATCACGGCGTCGGGGGAGAGATCGTTCGTGAGGCGCCCGCCGGCCCACGTGGACAGGAACGGCTCGACCAGCGCGATCAGCTTGCGGCCGGCCAGTGCGTTGACCGCCTTCGCGGTGTTCTCCAGGACGCCCGGGGTGGCGGGGTCCTCCAGGCAGATCCTGGTCAGCATCTTGCCGCCGTCGAACCGCAGCCGCTCGATCGCTTCCGCGTCGTGGCCGGCGAAGCGGTCGTCGATCTCGAAGCTCGACCCGACCAGCCCGGTGCGGTTCATCGACCCGAGCACCGTCTTGCCGTCCAGCACGCCGAGCAGCAGCAGGTCGTCGAGGACGTCCGCGGTCGCCAGGACGCCGGTCACCCCCGGCCGTTCCAGCGCGAGGCACAGCCGTTCGAGCAGCTCGCCGCGGTCGGCCATCGCCGAGGGATTGCCGCCCACCGCGGTGGCGCCGCGGGCGGGGTGGTCGGCCGCGATGATCATCGTGCGGCCCTTGTCGTTGAAGGGCGACTTCGCCCGCACCCGGTTCGCGGCCGCCTCGGCGATCGCCTCCGGCTCGTGCACGCGCCGGGCGACGATGCGCCGCAGCATGTCGGTCACGGTTCCCCTCCCCGTTCGCGTAGTACCCGGCCTTCGGGTCGATCCGCCTCCGACGATTCCAGTGGCCGCCGTCTTTGTCAAGACATATGGACAACAGGTCATTGCTACCTGGCCGGGACGACGGTAGGCTCCGGGGATGAGCAAGGTGGACGTCGCCTTCGGATCCTGGGATCCGGGCCGCGAAATCGTCCTGGACCCGGGCAATCCGGAACCGCTGTACTCCCAGGTGTCCCGGCAGCTGCACGCCGCGATCGAGGACGGCCGGCTGCCGGCGGGCACCCGGCTGGGCAACGAGGTGGACCTGGCGGCGAGCCTGCGGCTGTCGCGCCCGACGATCCGGCAGGCGATCCAGCTGCTGGTCAACCAGGGCCTGCTGGTCCGGCGGCGCGGGGTCGGCACGCAGGTCGTCCGCACGAAAGTGGCCCGGCCGCTGCGGCTGAGCAGCCTGTTCGACGACCTCGCCGGGCTGGGTAGCAGGCCGGAGTCGGCGGTGCTGGTCAACCGCGTCGAAGACGCCGGCGCCGAGGCGGCCGGGCTGCTGGAAGCACCCGGGCTGACGCGCGTGCGGCGGCTGAAGCGGCTCCGGTCGGCCGACGGCGAGCCGCTGGCCCTGATGAACAACTACCTGCCCGACGACGTGCTCGCCCCGGGCGACGACGACCTCCGCGAGCGCGGCCTCTACCAGCTCCTGCGCTCGGCGGGGGTGCGGCTGCACGCGGCCGAGCAGCACATCGGCGCCCGGCTCGCGACCGAGGAGGACGCGGAGCTGCTCCACGAGGAGCCCGGAGCGGCGCTGCTCACGATGCAGCGCACGACCTACGACGACGCCGGTCGCGTGGTCGAGTACGGCTGGCACGTCTACCGCGCGTCCCGCTACACGTTCAACCTTTCGCTGACCAACGGGCCTCAGTAGGCGCCCGGCTCACCCGGGGCCGGCCCCGGAAACCCGCAGGTCGCTCGCGGTGAGCTTGCCGTCGACGGCGACGCCGTGCGCGGTCCCCGGCGGGCTCGCCCGCCGGGGATGGGCCGGGGCGCACGCCGCGCCGGTCAGGACGACAAGCCCGGCGGTCACCGCCGCGAGCCCGCGCCGGATCCTCAGCGCCGCCACCGCAGCACCTTCCGGACCGCCGAGTACGCCAGCCCGGCCGCGAGCACCCAGGGACCCGCGACGATGACCGGGTCCAGCAGGTGGTGCTTGACGTCCGCGCGCTTCCGGCCCACCCGCGAGGAAAGCCCGTGCCGGGTGAACTCGCTCAGCACACCGGTCTCGGTGACCGGGTTGTCCGGGCGGAGCGTGGCGAACGAGCGCAGGTGGCTCTCCCAGGCGTCCACCCGGTCCGCGGCCAGCAGGAGCAGCCAGTGCGCGGCCCGGCCTTCGCTGTACTTCCGGTAGGAGAACCGGCGTAACGCACCGGAAACGCCCTGCGGCGGGCACGAAGTCCCGAAGACCGGGGTCAGGAACGCGTGCTCGATCGAGCGTTCCCGCGGCTGCTTCTCGGGCTGCCGTTCGGGGAACTCCCAGTGGGCGCCGCTCCGGTCGTCCTGCCACTGCAGCTTCGGCACCGACGGCCGGTCCTTCGGGTCGAGGTCCACCCCCCAGCCCGGGATCCGGGCCCGCAGGCTGTCCCTCGATTCGGCGATCGGCGGCCGTTCCGACGTGTAGGTCATGATCGCTCCTTGGTCAGCCGGCATCCGGGACGATGAGCGGCTTGATGCAGCCGTCCAGCTTGGCGGAAAAGATGTGGTAGCCCTCGGCGATGTGCTCCAGGGGGATGCGGTGGGTGACGATGTCGCTCGGCTTGAGGTAGCCGTTGCGGACGTGCTCGAACAGCCGCGGCCACTGCCGTTTCACCGGACACTGGTTCATCCGCAGGGTGAGGCCCTTGTTGAGGGCGTCGCCGAACTTGACGGCGCTGAACATCGGGCCGTAGGCGCCCATCACCGAGACCGTGCCGCCCTTGCGCACGCCGTCGATGCACCAGTTGAGCGCGACCGGCGAGCCACCCTGCAGCTTCAGCTTGGCCGCGGTGAGGTGCTGGGTGAGGTTGCCGTCGGCCTCCGCGCCCACGGCGTCGATCGCGACGTCGGCGCCGAGGTGGTCGGTCAGCTTCTTCAGGTGCACGACGATGTCGTCGTACTCGGTGAAGTTGTACGTCTCGGCGTGGGCGAAGGTGCGCGCCTTTTCCAGGCGGTCTTCGAGGTGGTCGATGACGATGACCCGGCCGGCGCCCATCAGCCACGCCGACTTCGCCGCGAACAGGCCCACCGGCCCGGCGCCGAACACCACGACGACGTCCCCTTCGACGATCTCGCCGAGCTGGGCGCCGAAGTAGCCGGTGGCGAGCGCGTCGGTGAGCAGGACGGCGTCTTCGTCGTCCAGCCAGTCCGGGATGATCGCCGGCCCGACGTCGGCGAACGGCACGCGCACGAACTCGGCCTGCCCGCCGTCGTAGCCGCCGCAGGTGTGGGAGTAGCCGTAGATGCCGCCGACGGCGGTGGCGTTCGGGTTCACGTTGTGGCAGTTGGAGTACAGCCCCCGCGCGCAGAACCAGCACGTGCCGCAGAAGACGTTGAAGGGCACCATGACCCGGTCGCCGCGCTTGAGGTTCCGCACGCCGGACCCGACTTCTTCGACGACACCGATGAACTCGTGCCCGAACGTCGTGCCGACGCGCGTGTCCGGCATCATGCCGTGGTAGAGGTGCAGGTCCGAACCGCAGATCGCGGCCAGCGTGACCCGGACGATCGCGTCACCGGGGTGTTCGATCGCGGGGACGTCCTTCTCTTCGACACGGATCTTGTACGGCCCGCGGTACACCATTGCGCGCACGGTGCCTCCTTCCGGGGAATCCGACGGGTCGTCGGCATACCCGGGCGGACCACGGCTAACCCCCGGCGAACCCCGTGATCAACGCGGACGTCGTCCCGCCGGCGCGCGCCGGGAACGTGTGCGGGCCGGGAACGGTGACGAACTCGCCGCCCGCCGCGGCGGCGAGGGACCGCGCCCAGGGTTCCGGGCTGAGAGTGTCGCGGCGGCCGCGCACGACCAGGACGGGACACCGCAGCCGGGCCGTGCGGAGTTCCGGTTCGTCGCGCTGCGCCGAGCGGATCATCCGGAGCAGGCGCCGCGGCCCGGCGCGCAGGTAGTGCGGGACCGTGCCCGGCAGCGCCGACGGCGATTCGTGGACGACGTCGGCCAGGAACGCCGCGGCCAGGCGGCCGAAGGTGCGCAGCTCGGGCGGGAACGTCGGGCCGGCCAGCACGAGCGACCGGACGAGGTCCGGGCGCCGCACCGCGACGGCGATGGCGACCTGCGCGGCCGTCGAGTGTCCGAAGAGGACGGACGGCCGGTCGAGCCACCCGGCGACGGTGTCCGCGATCGCCTCGATCTCCGGCTCGCACGCGAGCGGCCCCGGCGCGCCGAAGCCCGGGACGTCGAGCAGGTGGCTGCGGGTGGCCGCGGCGCACCCGTGCAGCGTGTCGACGAGGTAGCCCGGGGCGCCCAGGCCCGGCAGCAGGACGACCGGCGGCCGGTCCGGGCGTTCGGGGCCGGCGGACAGCGCTCGCACGCCGCCGGCGGTGGTCGTGGTGTGCATCGGACGGGGGATACCCGGCGACGGAGGTCCTACGCCGCGGCCGTCCGGCGGAGGGCCAGGACCACCGTGTCGTCGGCGTGCAGGACGACGTCGTGCATCCGGGCCACCAGCTCGCGGGGCAGGTCCGCCGCCGGGTGGGCGCGGTGGGCGGCCGCCAGGGCGAGCAGGCGGGACTGGCCTTCGTCGATGTCCTTGCGGCTTTCGACCAGGCCGTCGGTGTACAGCAGCACCGAGTCGCCGGGCGCCAGGACCACGTCGACGAGCTCGCGGCTGCCCGGGTCGGGGAAGCCGACGCCGCGGCCGGGGAGCGGGGCCGGCAGCAGCCGGGCGGCGCCCGT
This sequence comes from Amycolatopsis sp. CA-128772, assembly GCF_002904295.1. Taxonomy (GTDB): domain Bacteria; phylum Actinomycetota; class Actinomycetes; order Mycobacteriales; family Pseudonocardiaceae; genus Amycolatopsis. Next base: position 13,538 of record NZ_PPHG01000020.1, on the reverse strand, counting down.
CGCGGTGACCAGCACCGGCTCCGGGTGACCACCGTTCGCGAAGCGGGTCCGGCCGGTCAGGGGATCGATGCGGGCGAGCAGGACCGTGGCCATCAGGCCCGGCTCGATCGCGGAGAGGGTGTGGGACGCGTGCGCGATCAGGTCCGGGAACGGGTGGCCCTGGAGGGCGAGGGTGCGGATCGCGTGGGTGACGGTGAGGGCGTGCCGGGTCGAGGTGACGCCGTGGCCGACCGCGTCCACCAGCGTCACGTGGACCTGCCCGTCCGGCAGGACGAACCAGTCGTACAGGTCGCCGCCGGCCGGGGAGTCCTGGTCGGTCGGGGAGTAGTGGACGCCCAGCTCCAGACCCGGTACCGCGGGCGGCCGGGGGCGCAGCGCGTCCTCCAGCTCGCGGAAGATGGCCGCGTGCGCGCGGCGGAGCTGTTCGTCCCGCTGCTCGAGCTCGACGTACATCGCCAGCACGCCGCTGTTGGTCTCCGCGAGCTCGTGCTTGAGGTCGCGCTGCTCTTGGGACAGCGTGTCGGCGCGGGCGACCAGCGCGAGCATCTCCTCGCGGGTCGCCCGGTCGTCGTCGGGGTCGGCCGGAGCCGTGGAGCGGCCGCCGGTGAGGTGCCAGGTGAGGGTGTCGCCGTCGCCGCGCTCGGGCAGCAGGGGCAGCGCGTCGCGGCTGCCCTGGCTCACGGCGTGCTCCAGCCGCACGGTCACGGCCAGCCGGCGGTCCGAAGCCGCCGTCGCCACGTCGACGGTCTCGCCGGCGGTCAGCGCGGGTTCGGCGAGCAGGGTGACGGCGAGCACCAGCCGGCCCCGGTCGTCGGCGGGCACGCCGGCTTGGGTGCACGCGGTGCGCAGCCGCCGCCGGATCCGGGCCAGGTCGGGGCGCATCAGGCGGACCGGTCCGCGCGCAGGGCGAGCATGGCCGCGTCGTCGCGCGGGTTCCGGTGCCGGTGGGCGAGGTCCGCGGCGAGCAGCAGCAGGTCGGGGGTCCGGCCGGGGACGCGCCAGCCGGAGCCGACGCCGTCGGTGTGCAGCACCACGACGTCGTCTTCGGCCAGCGCCAGGTGCCGCACCGGAGCCGCCGGCAAGGTGAACCCGACGACGCCGGGGGTGCTGAGCAGCAACCTCGCCGGGCCGGCGCCGATGGTCGCGCCGCCGACGTTGCCGACACCGCAGAACTCGAGCCGGCCCGGCGCGATCCGCACCAGCGCGATCGCGGCGCCGCGGGTCGCGCGCAGCGCCCGGTGCATGTTCGTGAGCTGGTGCGGCAGCGGGCGGTCCGGGTTCTCGGTGAACACGCGCAGCGCGGCTTCGGCGGCTTCGGCGGCGTCGGGTCCGTGGCCGAGCCCGTCGGCGACGACGGCGGTCCGGCTGCCGGTGACCTCGGCCAGCGCGACGGCGTCCCCGCAGTACTCCTCGCCGTCGCGCGCCAGGCGGAAGTGCCCGGTGGCGCCGCGCAGCGGTGGCGAGGCCGGGTCGAGCAGGCGGGCGGCGGCGAGCGTGCCGTCCGCGGGGGAGGAGGTGATCCGGAACTCGGTCGCCATCCGCTTCACCGCGCCGAGCCCGGCGCCGAGGGTGGCGGTGGTCGTGTTGCCGTCGAGCAGCCAGTGGTCGAGGTCGGTCATGCCGGGGCCGTCGTCGGCGGCCAGCACGTCGACGCCGCGCCCGGTCAGCGACCGCTGCACGAACACCGAGCCGCCGCGGGTGTGCTTGTCGATGTTGCCGGCCAGCTCGGCGGCCACCACCGCGGCGCGGTCGGTCAGCACGTCCGGCAGCCCGGCGTCCTGCGCGGTTGCGCGCGCGACGCGGGCGGCGGCGTACCCGGCACTGGGGTGGTCCACGCGGATCTGGTGCGTGAGGGTGGTGACGGTGGCGGTCATGGCTTCCAGCGCACGACCGTGACGGTGGTGCCGCGCCCGGGCTCGGTGTCGAGGTCGAACTCGTCGACCAGGCGGCGGGTGCCGCCGAGGCCGTGCCCGAGCCCCGCGCCGGTGCTGAAGCCGTCGGTCATCGCCTGCTCGACGTCGGCGATGCCGGGGCCCTCGTCGCGCACCCGCAGCCGGAGCCCGGTCCGCCCGCCCGGCTCCCGCACCGCCTCGACGGTCATCGTTCCGCCCCCGCCGTGGATGTAGGCGTTGCGGACGAGCTCGCTGGCCGCGGTGACGATCTTCGTCTGGTCGACGATCGAGAACCCGGCGGCGACCGCGGCCGCCCGGACGGCGTGGCGGGCCACCAGGAGGTCCTCCTCGACGCGGACGGGGTGCTCGCCGGACGGGGTGGTCCGCTCGTCAGGACGCATGAGGCGCCTCTTCGGCGGCCTCGGGACGGCGCCAGCCCAGCAGCTCCATCGCCTGTTCCGCGTTGAGGGCGGTCCGGACGCCGGTGAGCTGGAGCCCGAGCTCGGTCAGGGTCAGCGCGACGGCCGGGCGCATCCCGGCCACGATCATCCGCGTGCCGAGCAGCTGCCCGGTGGCGGCCAGCTGCATGAGGACGCGGGCGACGAACGAGTCGACGATCTCCAGCCGGGAGATGTCGACGATGACGCCGCGGATGCCCTCGTTCGCGATCCGCGTGGTCAGCTCGTCGGTGAAGGCGAGGGCCGTCTTGTCGTCGAGGTCGCTCAGCAGCCCGCCGAGCAGGATGTCCCCCAGCCGCAGGATCGGCAGGCCGGCGCTCACCCGGTCACCGGGCCCGGGCGGCCGCTGTCGCCGAGCAGCTGCATCGCGGTCGCCAGCGCGTCGGCCAGCGAGCCGCGGGTGACGATGTGCGAGAGGTCGATGCCCAGCTGCGTGATGGTCTGGGCGATCGACGGGCGGATGCCGCTGATCACGCACTCCGCGCCCATCAGCCGGACGGCGCTGACGGTCTGCAGGAGGTGGTGCGCGACCGCGGTGTCGACGGTCGGGACGCCGGTGATGTCGATGATCGCCACCCGCGCCTCGTTGGCCTGGATGGACTCCAGGAGGTTGTTCATCACGACCTGGGTGCGGGCGCTGTCGAGCGTACCGATCAGGGGCACCGCGAGGACGTGCCGCCACAACCGCACGACGGGCGTGGACAGCTCCAGCATCTGGTTGTGCTGCTCGCGGATGATCCGTTCCCGGCCGGCCGAGTAGACCTCGAAGGTCAGCACGCCCGCGCTGTCGAGCAGCTCGTTGACCAGCAGTGCGGCCCGGTAGCGCAGCGCGGAGTCGTCGGCGTGGCGCTCGATCGCGCCCAGCATGGTGCGCTTGAGCGCGAGGATCGCCATGGCGGTGGCCGACGGCTGGGCGCCCGCGCGGGCCCGGCGTTCCGAGAGCGACGTCAGGGCGTCGCGCACCGCCGGGTCCTGCTCGACGATCCGCGACACCGGGAGGGTGCCGCCGAGCGCGCGGCGCAGCGCTTCCAGCAGTTCGGCGGCTTCGCGGCGCAGTTCGCGCGCGCCGTCACCCGCATCCGGGCCGGCCCAGTCGTGGGCCAGCGCCGTCCGGTCTTCCTCCAGCACACGCGCCAACACGTTGCGGACCTGGCTGTCGTCCGTGCCCAGCACCGACACTCCTCCGGTGTTCGGGGCGCGCTCTGCTGTACGCCGACCTAAGTATTGTCATATAACAACAGTTATGTCAGCGATGCAAATCCGGGGGCTCCCCGGACGCCGCCGCCAGCGCCTGGTACTCCGCCAGCCCGGCGGCCAGCGCGGTGCGGCCCGCGGGGCTCATCTTCGCCAGCAGCAGCTCGACGCGGTCCCGGCGCCGCGCCCGCAGTTCCTGCAGGTAGGCGCGCCCGCGGTCGGACAGCCGCAGCGTCAGCTCCCGCCGGCTGCGCGCGCTGGGCAGCCGTTCGAGGAAGCCGACCGCCTCCAGCCGGTCGCACAGCCGGCTCACCAGCGGCGGCGTCGAACCGAGCTGTTCGGCGAGTTCCCGCAGGTTGACGCCGTCGTGGCGGTCCAGCGCGACGACCGCGCGCAGCTGCGAAACCGACAGCGGGCGCGGCGACACGTCCCGCTCGCCCTCGACCACCGCCTCGAACAGCTGTGCGAGGCTCGACACGGCAGCCGTCCCGTCCGGGGCGGCCTGCTCGCGGGATCGATCCACGGCGTCCACTCTGGCATCCCTATGCTGAACCGGCAGCACAGCTCACGCGACTCGCCGTAGACCGGCACGCCGGAGCGGCGCAGACTCGAGAAGGATCGACCCCCGGCGCCGGTGCGCGCGGACCCGTGAGCAGGAGGCAGGCGTTGGACAGATCCCTGGCGGTGGAGCGGCTTCTCCGTGACGTACCGCCGCACGACCTGCCCGGGGCGCTGCGTTCGGGACTCGGCGAGCACTTCGGCGCCGAGTCGGTCGAGCTGCTGATGGCCGACTACGCCCTCACGGAACTGTGCCAGGTGGGCGACCAGCCCTACACGGCGGAGCCGATCCCGGTCGAGGGAACCATCCCGGGCGCGGCGTTCGTCGCGCAGGCGGCCGCGTTCACCCGCGACGGCGACCGCGTCACCGGCTACCTGCCGGTCAGCGTCCGCGGCGACCGGCTGGGCGTGCTGGCCGTGCTGCTGCCGCGGGAGCCCGAACCGCAGGTGTGGGCCGAGCTGCAGCGGTTCGCCGAAGCGGTGGCCCACGAGCTGTTCGTCGCCGACCGGGACACCGACCTCTACATCCAGGCCCGGCGGTCGTCGCGGCTGACGCTGGCGGCGGAGATGCAGTGGCAGCTGCTGCCCGGGCGCGCCTGCACCCGCGCCGAATTCGCGCTCGGCGGCCAGCTCGAGCCCGCCTACGCCATCTACGGCGACTGCTTCGACTGGTCGGCGTCGGCGCAGAAACTCGCCGTCACGCTGATCAACGGCATGGGGGAGGGCAGCGAGGCCGCCCTGCTGACGAATCTGGCCATCAACGCGCTGCGCAACGCCCGTCGCGCCGGGGTGCCCCTGGACGCGCAGGCGGAGCTCGCCGACCAGGCGCTGTACGCGCACTACCGCGGCGCCGAGCACGTGGCCGCGCTGCTGCTGGAGTTCGACCTCGCCACCGGCGCGGTGTCCGTGGTCGACGCCGGCTCACCGCGGCTCTGGCGGCTGCGCGACGGCAAGGCCGAGCGGGTCCTGTTCGACGAGCAGCTCCCGCTGGGCACGTTCGACGGCACGATCTACACGGTCGAGAGCTTCCAGGCGGCCGACGGCGACCGGTTCGTCTTCGTCAGCGACGGCGTGTACAACGCGTTGGGCCCGCACGGCGAGCTCTACGGCGACCGCGAGCTGGCGGAGGCGGTGACGGCGACGGCCGAGCTGCCGGCGGCGCACGTGCCGGGCGCGATGCTGCGGGAGCTGTCGACCCGCCGGCACGGGAGCCAGGCCGAGGACGACGCGATGGTGGTGTGCCTGGACTGGTTCGGCTCGACGCCGTTGTCCGGGACCGGGGAAGGGGCGCTGACGGTGCGCCGGGCGGACGGGATGCGGTAGGCCCGAGCGGCGGCCCAGGGTGCGTGCGCCGGGCGGCCCTTCTCGACTGCGTGGACCGCCCGGTCACGCTCTCCGTCAGGCTTGGATCTCCCGGCGGTCGGACTGGCTGCCGGCGATCTCGATGCGCCGCGGCTTGGCCTTCTCGGCGACCGGGATGCGCAGCGTCAGGACACCCGCCTCGTAGCCGGCCTTGATGTGGTCGGTGTCGAGGGTGTCGCCGAGGAACAGCTGGCGCGAGAAGACGCCGAGGGGGCGTTCGGAGACCTGCATCTGCACGTCGTCGCCACCCGGGAGGGGGCGGCGCTCGGCCTTGACCGTCAGGACGTTGCGCTCGATGTCGAGCTCGATGGCGTCCGGGGCGACGCCGGGCAGGTCGAAGCAGACCACGAACTCGTCGCCGGCGCGGTAGGCGTCCATCGGCATCGCGGCCGGCTTGGACCAGGTGCCGGCGGTGCCGAAGACCTGCTGGGTGAAGCGGTCCAGCTCACGGAACGGGTCGGTGCGCATCAACATCGGTTCCTCCTCCTGGTTTCGACGGTGGGTGTCAACACGCCCCTCTTTTCTAGCAGGTCATCTGAACGATGACAAGTGGGAAGTCATCATCAAGATGACGGACTGATTCGCGGCCGGGCGGGAACACGGGGACGGAGATCCATTCCCGTATCCGAGGAGCCACCGTGTCCCAGCAGCCCCCGCAGCAGCAGACCCCGCCCGGGACGACCGCCGCCATGACGCCGCGGCCCGACCACGGCGAACACACCTACCGCGGCTCCGGCAAGCTGACCGGCAAGGCGGCGCTCATCACCGGGGCGGACAGCGGGATCGGCCGCGCGGTCGCGATCGCCTACGCGCGCGAAGGCGCCGACGTGCTGATCTCCTACCTGAACGAGCACGAGGACGCCGAAGAGACGCGGCGCTGGGTGGAAGAGGCCGGGCGCAAGGCCGTCGTCGTGCCGGGGGACGTCGCCGACCCGGCGCACTGCCGGGCGCTCGTCGCGCGGACGGTCGAGGAGTTCGGCCGGATCGACGTCCTGGTCAACAACGCCGCCTTCCAGATGACCCACGAGTCCCTCGAAGAGATCCCGGACGAGGAGTGGGACCACACGATCGCCACCAATCTGAGCGCGTTCTTCCACCTCGCCAAGGCGGCGGTGCCGCACATGAAGCCGGGCGCGTCGATCATCGGCAGCTCGTCGGTGAACTCCGACAACCCGACCCCGCAGCTGCTGCCCTACGACGTGACGAAGGCGGGCGTCGCGAACATGACCGCGGCGCTGGCACAGCTGCTGGGGCCGAAGGGGATCCGGGCGAACAGCGTCGCGCCGGGGCCGATCTGGACGCCGCTGATCCCGTCGACCATGCCGGAGGAGGCGGTGAAGTCCTTCGGTGAGCAGGTGCCGCTGGGCCGCGCCGGCCAGCCGGCCGAGCTGGCGCCGGTGTACGTGCTGCTCGCCTCCGACGACGGCAGCTACGTCTCCGGGGCGCGGGTGGCCGTGACGGGCGGGACACCGATCCTCTGACCCCGGTGGCACCCGGAAGCCGCCGGCCCCGCGGGGGACCGGCGGCTTCTCCGCGTCAGCGGCCCCGCGGATCCTCGCTCTCGCCCTGCTCGCCGGGCTGGGTGGCGGCGGCCAGCACCTCGGCCCCCGACGGCTTGCCACGCGGGTGGCCGCGGCTGACGTGGCCTTCGGCGCGCATCCGTTCCACCATCTGCGGGTAGTGCAGCTCGAACGCCGGGCGTTCCGAGCGGATGCGGGGCAGTTCGAGGAAGTTGTGCCGCGGCGGCGGGCTGGTCGTCGCCCACTCAAGCGAGTTGCCGAAGCCCCACGGGTCGTCCACGGTGATGGGTTCCCCGTAGCGGTAGCTCTTGAAGACGTTCCAGATGAACGGCAGCACCGACAGGCCGAGAAGGAACGCGCCGACCGTGGACACCATGTGCATCCAGGTGAAGCCGTCGCTCGACAGGTAGTCGGCGTAGCGGCGCGGCATGCCCGCGTCGCCAAGCCAGTGCTGGATGAGGAACGTCGTGTGGAAGCCGATGAACGTCGTCCAGAAGTGCCACTTCGCCAGCCCCTCGTCGAGCATCCGGCCGGTGATCTTGGGGAACCAGAAGTAGATGCCGGCGAACGTCGCGAAGACGATCGTGCCGAACAGCACGTAGTGGAAGTGGGCGACGACGAAGTAGGTGTCGTGGATGTGGAAGTCCAGTGGTGGCGAGGCGAGGATGATCCCGGTCAGCCCCCCGAGCAGGAAGGTGACGAGGAAGCCGACCGACCACAGCATCGGCGACTCGAAGGTGATCGAGCCCTTCCACATCGTGCCGATCCAGTTGAAGAACTTGATCCCGGTCGGCACCGCGATGAAGAACGTCATGATCGAGAAGAACGGCAGCAGCACGGCCCCGGTGGCGAACATGTGGTGGGCCCAGACCGCCGCCGACAGCGCGGTGATGCCGATGGTCGCGAACACCATCAGCTTGTAGCCGAACAGCGGTTTCCGGCTGAACACCGGGATGATCTCGGTGACGATCCCGAAGTACGGCAACGCGACCACGTACACCTCGGGGTGGCCGAAGAACCAGAACAGGTGCTGCCACAGGATCGCCCCGCCGTTCTCCGGGTCGAACACGTGCGCGCCGAGGTGCCGGTCGGCCAGCAGGCCGAACAGGGCCGCGGTCAGGATCGGGAACGCCAGCAGGATCAGGATCGACGTGAACAGGATGTTCCAGGTGAAGATCGGCATCCGCCACATGAGCATGCCGGGACAGCGCAGGCACACGATGGTGGTGATCATGTTGACCGCGCCGAGGATGGTGCCGAGGCCGGTGACGATCAGCCCGGCGATCCACAGGTCGCCGCCGACGCCGGGACTGTGGACGGCGTTGGACAGCGGTGTGTAGGCGGTCCAGCCGAAGTCGGGCGGGCCACCGGGCGTGGCGTAGGCCGAGAGGACGACCGTCCCGCCGAACAGGTAGAGCCAGTAGGAGAACGCGTTGAGCCGGGGGAAAGCCACGTCCGGTGAGCCGATCTGCAGCGGCAGGACGAAGTTGGCGAAGCCGAACAGGTTCGGCGTCGCGTAGAGCAGCAGCATGATCGTGCCGTGCATGGTGAACAGCTGGTTGTACTGCTCCGGCGACAGGAACTGCAGGCCGGGCCGGGCCAGCTCGCCGCGCATCAGCAGCGCCGTCAGGCCGCCGATCAGGAAGAAGCCGAACGACGTCGTCAGGTAGAGCACGCCGATCGTCTTGTGGTCGGTGGTGCGGATCGTCTTGAGGATCGTCGCGCCGCGCTTGCCCCGCCACACCGGCCGGTGGGGGATCGGGGCCGGGCGTGCCACCGTGTCGGTCATCGGACTCCCACCTGGTGCTGCCGGGAACGGGGTTCTCCCGCGCGTACCCCCGCCCGCGCGCGGATACACACGCGGACGGGTGATCAGCCGTCCGGGTATGGGACATCGGGGAGGCACCGGTCGTTTGCCCGCGGGCGCCCGGGGTACCGGGAGGCATGACCTTCAGCGCGTCGAGCACGGTCTGGCAGGTGCGGCCGGTCGGCGGCCGGCGGTACCGGGTGGAGTTCTGCTGCCGCGGCGGGCCCGCCGGCGCCTTCGACGTCGTGCTGACGCCGTGGCTGTGCGAATCCGCCGGCCGGGTGCTCGGGGCGGCCGGGGTGCTCCTCGACACCCTGCTGCCGCTCGGCCTCCCGGCCGAGGTGGACCTCGAAACCGCCGTCCGGGCCGACCCCGGGTTGCTGCGGGAACTGCGGCGGCGCCTGGGTGAGGCCGTACCGCAACCAGCCGGGTGGTTAGCCGCCGTACTGCCGGGTAGCCGCCGGGCCTAGCGCCCTCCCTCCGGGCGGGCGCCGCCTGCGAAAGGAAGTCCCATGTCCACCGCCACCCACACCGGCACGAAATCACCCGTGCAGGTCGCCGCCGCGGTCGTTGCGGTCGTCTTCCTGCTGGTCGGCGTGCTCGGGTTCGTCCCGGGCATCACGACGGACTACGACCAGCTGAGCTTCGCCGGCCACAACTCGATGGCCATGCTGCTCGGCGTGTTCATGGTTTCGGTCCTGCACAACATCGTCCACCTGCTCTTCGGCGTCGTCGGCCTCGCCGCCGCCCGCACCGCGCGCGGTGCCCGGCTGTACCTGATCGCCGGCGGGGTCGTCTACCTGGTGCTGTGGCTGTACGGCCTGCTCATCGACCACGGCAGCGACGCCAACTTCGTGCCCGTGAACACCGCGGACAACTGGCTGCACCTCGGCCTGGGCGTCGGCATGATCGCCCTCGGCCTGCTGACCGCCCGTGCCGGCCGCAGCACCCCCGGGCCGCAGGCGGCCCGGGGCCAGGGTCTCGGCTGACCTGGTCCGCGTCGGTATCGGACACCGGGGACGTCGGCGGCTGTCACAGCCGCCGACGTCCCCGGGTTGTCACCGGGTCTCGATGACCCGCTTGAACTCGGTGCCGGCCCGCTCCACCTTGCGCTGCGGGTCCGCGACCACGGACGCCACCGCTTCGCCGAGCTTGCCGGCGGGCAGGTGATACTCGATCGAAATCTCCAGCTCGGTCCGGTTGCCGCCCTTGTCCTCGAACCGGACCGCGCCCGACTGGGTGACCTCGGAGTCCGCGACCGTCGTCCACGCCAGGCGGTGGGGCGGGGCGTCCTCGGTGATCGTCGCTTCCCACTCGACCGTCGTGCCGGCCGGGCCCGCCACCTTCCAGCGCGTGCGCGAACCGTCTTCGGTGAGGGCCTCGACCGATTCGACGTCGGAGAAGATCTCCGGCAGCCGGGTCAGGGGGCGCCACCAGTCGTAGCAGGCCTGCGCCGGTGCGTGGACTTCCAGATGGTGTGTCGCCTTGCCCATGGTGCCTCCGTTCACGCGGCGGTAGCCGGGGTGCCCGCCGCCGGGCTCCGGCTACCCCGCGTGCCCGGGCTTACCCGTCCTGCTCCTTCGTGCGCATCAGCACCGTGAGGGCGCGGCCGGGGACCACCACCGTGCCGGCGCCCTCGACCGTGCGCGGGGTGGCCAGCTGGTCGCCGGCCACGCCGCCGACCAGCACGCCGCCGACCGAGCGGTGGAACACCCCGCCCGTCGCCGAGTCGAGGACGATCGCCCACTCCGCGCCGTATTCGCCGTCCGGGACCGTCATCGTGATGTCGTCGTCGTGGGCGTTGAAGCAGAGCAGGAACGAGTCGTCCAGGACGCGTTCGCCGCGGGCGTCCAGGTCCGGGATCGCCGTGCCGTTGAGGAAGACCATGATGCTGCGGCCGAAGCCGGCCTCCCAGTCCTGGTCCGTCATCTCCTCGCCGGCCGGGGTGAACCACGCGATGTCGCGCAGTTCGTCGCCGCGGCGGATCGGGCGGCCGGCGAAGAACCGGCGGCGGCGGAACACCGGGTGCTGGTGGCGCAGGTCGACCACCGCCGAGGTGAACTCGAACAGCTCGCGGTTGCCCTCCAGCTGCGACCAGTCCACCCACGACAGCTCGTTGTCCTGGCAGTAGGCGTTGTTGTTGCCCTGCTGGGTGCGGCCGAACTCGTCGCCGTGCAGCAGCATCGGCACGCCCTGGGACAACAGCAGCGTGGCGATCATGTTGCGGCGCTGCCGGGCCCGCAGGTCCAGGACCTTCTCGTCCTCGGTCGGGCCCTCCGCGCCGCAGTTCCACGACCGGTTGTCGTCGGCGCCGTCGCGGCCGTCCTCGCCGTTGGCCTCGTTGTGCTTGTCGTTGTACGAGACGAGGTCGTTCAGCGTGAAGCCGTCGTGCGCGGTGACGAAGTTGATCGACGCGAACGGGCGGCGGCCGTCGTTCTGGTAGAGGTCCGACGAGCCGGTGATGCGGGAGGCGAACTCGCCCAGCGTCGCCGGTTCGCCGCGCCAGAAGTCGCGGACGGTGTCGCGGTAGGCGCCGTTCCACTCGGTCCACAGCGGCGGGAAGTTGCCGACCTGGTACCCGCCGGGGCCGACGTCCCACGGCTCGGCGATCAGCTTCACCTGGCTCACCACCGGGTCCTGCTGGACCAGGTCGAAGAAGGTGGCCAGCCGGTCGACGTCGTAGAACTCGCGGGCCAGGGTGGCGGCGAGGTCGAAGCGGAAGCCGTCGACGTGCATCTCGGTGACCCAGTACCGCAGCGAGTCCATGATGAGCTGCAGCGTGTGCGGCTGCCGCACGTTCAGCGAGTTGCCGGTGCCCGTGTAGTCCATGTAGTACTGCGGGTCGTCCTCGACCAGCCGGTAGTAGGCCTGGTTGTCGATTCCGCGCATGGACAGCGTCGGCCCGAGGTGGTTGCCCTCGGCCGTGTGGTTGTAGACGACGTCGAGGATGACCTCGATGCCCGCCTCGTGCAGGGTCCGCACCATCGCCTTGAACTCGTGCACCTCGCTGCCCGGCGTTGCGGACATGATCGAGGCGGCGTACTCGTTGTGCGGTGCGAAGAAGGCGATGGTGTTGTAGCCCCAGTAGTTGGCCAGGCCGCGCTCGGTGAGGGCGTGGTCGTGCAGGAACTGGTGCACCGGCATCAGCTCGACGGCCGTGACGCCGAGGGTCTTGAGGTAGTCGATCATCACCGGGTGGGCCAGCCCGGAGTAGGTGCCCCGCAGCTCCTCCGGGATGTCCGGGTGGAGCTTGGTCAGCCCACGGACGTGCGCCTCGTAGACGACCGTCTCGTTGTACGGCACGCTCGGCGGCCGGTCGTTGGCCCAGTCGAAGTACGGGTTGACGACGACCGCGCGGACCGTGTGCGCCGCCGAGTCGTCGTCGTTGCGCTCCTCGGGCCGGCCGAAGCGGTAGCTGAACACGGACTCGTCCCAGTCCACCCGGCCGGTGACGGCCTTGGCGTACGGGTCGAGCAGCAGCTTGGCGGGGTTGCACCGCAACCCCTGGGCGGGGTCGTACGGCCCGTGGACCCGGAAGCCGTACTCCTGGCCGGGTCCGATCCCGGTCAGGTAACCGTGGTGGACGAAGCCGTCGACCTCCGGCAGCCGGATCCGGGTCTCGGTTCCGTCCGGGGCGAACAGGCAGAGGTCGACGCGCTCGGCGACCTCGGAGAAGAGCGCGAAGTTGGTGCCGACGCCGTCGTAGTCGGCGCCGAGCGGGTAGGGGGAACCGGGCCAAGGCTGCACAGGGCCTCCACGGGAGCACGAATGAACACCGACCGGATACCCGGCCGGCGTCTTTCGAATCCGTGACGCGCGCCTCCTCACCCGGACGCACCACCGGGCCCGGGGCCGCCGCGCGGCGGCCCCGGATCGGCGTCAGGTGAGCTTGTTCTTGACGGCCTTGGCCTTGCCCTTGGCGGTGCCCTTCGCGTCCTGAAGCGGGGCGTAGGTCCCGTACAGGGCCGGGTCGGGCTTAGGTGCGGTGCCGGGGCCGCCGAGGGGCTGGGGGTCCATCAGGTATTCGATGCCGGCGCCGGTGGTCCAGCTGGCGCCCTTGGCGCCGTCGGGTCCGTCGGACAGGTGCCAGATGGTGTGGTTGTGGGTCTGGTCTTCTTCGTCGAGGAGGGCGCCGGGGGCGATGTCGCCTTCGAGGCCGTCGGCTTGGAGTTCTTCGATGGCGGCGAGCCATTGTTTCTGGTGGACGGTGTCGCGGGCGAGGTTGAACTGGAGCATGGCTTTGACGCCGGGGTCGTCGGTCATGTTGTAGAGGCGGGCGGTTTGGAGGCGGCCTTGGGCTTCGGCGGCGGCGTTGGCGCGGAAGTCGGCGAGGAGGTTGCCGGAGGCGACGATGTATTTGCCGTTCCAGGGGGTGCCGTTGCTGTCGGCGGGCAGGGCGCCGCCGCCGGCGACGATGGCTTGCTGGACGTCCATGCCGCCGATCATGGCGGCCATGACGGGGTCTTTGACGGCGTCGGCGGTGACGGTGGCGGGGGCGCCTTCGAGGAGGCGGGCGACCATGGTGGCGAGCATTTCGACGTGGCCGATTTCTTCGGTCGCGGTGTCCATGATGAGGTCTTTGTACTTGCCTTCGATGCGGCAGTTCCAGCCTTGGAAGAGGTATTGCATGGTGACGGTCATTTCGCCGAAGGCGCCGCCGATGAGTTCTTGGAGTTTGCGGGCGTAGACGGGGTCGGGCTTTTCGGGCTTGGCTTCGAACTGCAGCAGCTTCGTGTGACGGAACACG
>NZ_PPHG01000019.1 GCF_002904295.1 Amycolatopsis sp. CA-128772 | reverse complement strand
CGACGCTTTCGTCGACGAGCGCCCAGATGAACCCGCCCGCCGAACGCTGCGACCCGCCCATCAGCTTCCAGTAGTCGTTCAAGCCGGCCCCGGCGCCGCCGTCGTAGAGGCCGTGCAGGAACTCGGTCGGCATGAAGATCGCGGGGCCGGCGGCCTTGCTCGCGGTGCTGCTGTAGGTCTGGTAGTGGCTCGTGTCGACGCCGCTGAACGTCGTCCAGGGGTGCAGCACGGCCCGCCGCTGCGGGTCGTACTGCGCAAAGTCGTCGTCCAGCGCGGTGTTCCAGCCACCCTCGTTCCCGTTGTCCCAGAACAGGATCGACGGGTGGTTGACGTCGCGCTCCACCAGCGCCTCGACCAGTGGTGCGCCGACGCCTTCGTCGTAGTGGTGCTGCCAGCCGGTCAGCTCGTCCAGGACGTAGAGCCCGAGCTCGTCGCAGAGGTCGAGGAAGTACGCGTCCGGGGGGTAGTGCGACATCCGGACGGCGTTCATGTTCATGTCCTTCATCAGCCCGATGTCCAGCCGGGCGAGGCGCGGGCTCGAGGCCCGGCCGGAGGTCGGCCAGAACGTGTGGCGGTTCGCTCCTTTGAGGACGATCCGCTTCCCGTTGACGTAGACGCCGTCACCGGTCCGGACCTCGACCGTGCGGAACCCGAAGCGCTCGACGGTGCTGTGCGACGGCGTCCCGCCGGAGTCCACGAGTGTCAGTTCGACCTGGTGGAGGTTCGGCGTTTCGGCTGTCCACAAGGGAGGCCGGTCCGCGGTCGTCGTCACGATCGCGCCGGTGGCCCCGCTCGCGACGGCGACCGAGAAGGCGCCGCCGACGGCCGTACCGTCGAGCCGGCGCAGCTGCGCGGTCAGCCGGGCCGCCGCGGTCAGCCCGGCGAGCGTGACGTGGGCGGCGAACGTCCCGTCCGCGCGGGCGTCGATCGCGACGCGGTCGATCCGGGCGGCCGGATAGGCCTCCAGCGTCACCGGGCGGAAGATCCCGCCGAAGTTCCAGAAGTCGCCGCGGCGCTCGGCGTCGTTCACGGAGTTGTCGGCCGATTCCTTGCTGACGGTCGCTTCCAGTAGGTTCGGCTCGCCGAGCCGCAGCAGATCCGTCACGTCGTAGCGGAAGCGGCAGAAGCCGCCTTGGTGCACCGGCCCGGCGGAGACGCCGTTGACCCGCACGTCGGCGTCGGTCATGGCGGCCTCGAACACCAGGAAGATCCGGCGCCCGGCCCAGGACGCCGGCGGCGTGAACGAGTGGCGGTAGTTTCCCTTCTCCGCCGGGACGAGGTCCCCGCCGTAGTGGTAGCTGCCGAAGCCGTGGCACTCCCAGTTCGACGGCGTCGGGATCGTGCTCCACTCCCCCGCGCGGCGACCGGCCGTGACCTGGAAGTCCCAGTCGACCGGGTGGTCGGCGTCGCTGCCGGTGAGCAGCATGGTCTCGGTCGCCGGACCGGCGAGCGCCGCACGGGCCTCGGCCGCCGAAGCGGCGGCGGACGTCGGCAATCCCGCCGCGGCCACGCCGGCCGCGCTGATCGCCAGAGCCCGACGACGGGAGAACTCCACCAGGCCTCCTAGACCCGATCTGATATATGAAACACCGTACAACGGTTATCGTCGACCAAGCGGACAAGCAGCCGGACAAGTCTTGACGTCCGATCGTCGTCCCACCACAGTGGTGCGGCTACTCGACATCCCGCTGACTCCGGCCGATCCCCCGCGAAAGGTAGGAGAATGTTCTCCTCGAGCACCCGCCGGCGACTGCGCCTCGGCGTCCTGACCGCGGTGGTCGCCGCCGCCGCGCTGGTCGCGCCCACCGCCACCACCGCGACCGCCGCCACCGGCTCGACCGTGGTCGGCGTGGCCTCCGGGCGCTGCCTCGACGTCGTCGGCAACAGCACCGCGGCCAAGACGCGCGTCAACATCTACGACTGCAACGGCCAAGCCAACCAGGCGTGGACGTTCACCCCTGCCGGCGAGCTGCGGGTGTACGACGCCGCGATGTGCCTCGACGTCGCCGGCGCGAGCACCACTTCCCCGGCCGACGCCCAGATCTACCCCTGCAACGGCGGCGGCAACCAGAAGTGGCGGATCACCGCCGACGGCACCATCACCGGCGTGCAGTCCGGCCTCTGCCTGGACGTCACCGGCGCGGGCACCGCGAACAGCACCCTCGTCGGGCTGTACACCTGCACCGGCGGGGGCAATCAGAAGTGGCGCACCGCCCTCGGCGACGCCCAGCCGCCGAGCGTGCCGGGCAACCCGCGGGTGAGCGATCTGGTCTGCGACGCCGTGACGTTCTCGTGGAACGCCGCCACCGACAACGTGGGCGTCGCGTTCTACGACGTCTACCACGACGGCCAGCTCATGAAGTCGGTGAGCGGGAGCACCCTGTCGACCAGCCTGACCGTGGTCGGCGGGGTGACCTGGGGCCTGTACGTCAACGCGCGGGACGCCGCGGGCAACGTCTCGCAGGCCAGCGCCACGGTGCCGATCACGCCGCCGCAGTGCCAGCCGGACACCCAGGCGCCGACCGCGCCCACGAAGCTGACCGGCAGCGCGTCCGGCACCACGGTGACCCTGAACTGGACCGCCGCCACCGACAACATCGGCGTCCGCGCCTACGACGTCTACCGCGGCGGCGCGAAGGTCGGCACCGTCACCGGGACTGCCACCGCCCCGCCCGCGACCACCTTCGTCGACAGCGGGCTGGCGGCGAACACGAGCTACTCGTACTACGTCGTCGCGCGCGACGCGCAGGCGAACGTGTCGGCGCCCAGCGCGTCCACGACCGTCACCACCGGCGCGGCCTGCGGCGCCTCGGTCTGCGCGGTGACGCAGCTCGCGACCGACACCGACATCCCGTGGGGCCTGGTGACGCTGCCGGACGGCACGATCCTCTACACCCGGCGCGACGCCCACGACATCGTCCACCTGAACCCGGCCACCGGGGCTAAGACGTCCGTGGGCACGGTCTCCGGCGTCGACAACACCGACGGCGAAGGCGGGCTGCTCGGCTTGGCCGTCTCGACGAGTTTCTCCAGTGACCACTGGCTCTACATCATGCACACGTCACCGACCGACAACCGGATCGTGCGGATCAAGCTGGAGAACGACCGGCTCGGCACCGAGCAGGTCCTGCTCAGCGGGTTGCTGCGCAACAAGTTCCACAACGGCGGCCGCCTGCGCTTCGGGCCGGACGGCAAGCTCTACGCCAGCACCGGCGACGCCCAGAACGGCGACAACGCGCAGAACAAGGCCAGCCTCAACGGCAAGGTCCTGCGTCTGAACCCGGACGGCAGCGTGCCGTCGGACAACCCGTTCGGCAACGCCGTGTGGAGCTACGGCCACCGCAACCCGCAAGGCCTCGCGTTCGACTCCCAGGGCCGGTTGTGGGAGCAGGAGTTCGGCAACGCGATCATGGACGAGACCAACCTGATCACCAAGGGCGGCAACTACGGCTGGCCTGCCTGCGAAGGCACGTCCGGGACGTGCGGCACCGCCGGTTTCATCGCACCCAAGCGCACCTACCCGACGGCGGACGGCTCCTGCTCCGGCATCGCCATCGTCCACGACGTGCTCTACGTCGCCTGCGAACGCGGCACCCGGATGTACCGCGAAGTGATCAGCGGCAGCGACCTGACGAACGTCCAGGCCTACTTCAACGGCACCTACGGGCGGCTGCGCACGGTGGAACCCGCCCCCGACGGCGGCCTGTGGCTGACCACGACCAACAACGGCGACAAGGACAGCATCCCCGACAACAGCGACGAGAAGATCTTCCACGTCACGCTGGGCGGATAGCCCGGTCTCCAGCGATCGTCCGGAACGCGGCTGTGCGTTACAGAGGGGACTGTACGGAACATCGGCGTTCCTAACTCCAGCGAAAACCTGGCACCTACAGTGGCCGCCACGTCAGGAAGCCGGCGGCAACGGGCGTGGCGGACGCCTGGGCCACCGGTCAGCGGCGCGCTGCCGCCGAGACGGCTTAGGGCAGGTCCTCGCCGCGCCCAGTCTCTCTCGCAAGGATCCTTGCGAGAGAGAGACGCCAAGCTGATCGGTCGAGCGGCCCGGACCACGTGTTCGCGTCCACAATACGGAACGTACGCGTTCCAGACTCTTGTGTAGCGGCGGCGGCTGCCTCATACTGCTAGTCCGAGTTCATTGATGAGCGCGCTCCGGAGACGACATGGCCCCGACGACTGTCGACAGACCGTTCCGGCTCCCCCGTCGACGGAGACATCCTCGCCAAGACGGAGCTTCCACTACTTCTCCGAGCGAGTCTCCTTGAAGGTCACGACTGCCGATTCGGCAACAGGAAATCTCGCACCCACGGCCACGAGGGTCGCAATCTCCGTGAACTTCACCGATTTCCTTGCCAGACTTCCAGCGGCTACCAAGCTCAATTTCGCGCAGCGTCCAGCCTCACAGTAATGGATTACCGAGGCCCATTGGCGACCGCCACGAACGTCGACCGGAATGATCGACCCATCAATGACGCATCCTGTTGCATCCGTAAACAAGGCCAAGGACAAGACAGCATTACAGCGCGAACTTGACTTTGCGGCAGCGCGGTACTGTGCTGTTAATCACGGACGTCCGTTGCGGTTGATCACCCCAGCTGTCGGAACGACCGTGCACCACCGGCGCAAAAACCGGGCGCCTCGGATGGGCTATCCATCGCCACTCTAGGGAACACCCGGAGGCCTCTGCCGCGCCGTTGCCCGGAACTGCGGCCTTTCGATCTTGGAGACGCAATGGGAAGACACTGGAGTCGTCTCTTCGTCCTGTCCTCACTCCTGCTCGGCTCGTTGACCGCCACCACGGCTCCCGTCGCGGCCGCAGTGGCGGATCCCGCGGCATTGGTCAACCCCTTCCTGGGCACGTCCCACGAGGGCAACACCTTCCCCGGCGCCGACGCGCCCTTCGGAATGGTGCAATGGAGTCCTGACACGCCTTCCCGGCCGCCCGGCGGCAACTACGCCTACAGCGACAGCACCATCACCGGCTTCAGCCTGACGCACCTGTCGGGCCCGGGCTGCAACGCGATGGCCGATATTCCGATCCTGCCGACCATCGGTGCCGTCGACGGCTCGGCCACCTCAGGCTTCTCCCACAGCTCGGAATCAGCGAGTGCGGGCGCCTACACCGTCTCCCTCGGAAACGGCGTCAAAACGGAACTCACCGCGACGACCCGGACCGGCATGGCGCGTTTCACCTTCCCGGCGACCGGCCAGGCCAACCTGCTGTTCAAGCTGGGCGCCGCCGCCACCTCCACCACAGGCATCGCCTTCACCACTGTCAGCCCCACCGAAGTCCGCGGCTCCGTGACCTCCGGACACTTCTGCGCCTCCAGCCCCACCTACACCCTGTACTTCACCATGCTCTTCGACCGGCCGTTCACCTCGAACGGCACGTTCACCAACGGCGGCTCGGTCACCTTCGACGCCTCGGCGAACCGGACGGTGCAGGCGAAGGTCGGCTTGTCCTACGTCTCGGCCGAGGGCGCGCGGGCCAACCTCGCGGTGGAAAACGGGGGCTGGGACTTCGCCGGGACCCGGCAGGCGACCAAGGATTCCTGGAACGCGCTGCTGCGCCGGGTCCAGATCTCCGGCGGAAGCACCGACCAGCAGACGGTGTTCTACACCGCGCTCTACCACGCGCTGCTGCACCCCAACGTGGTCAGCGACGCCGACGGGCGCTACCGGGGTTTCGACCACCAGGTGCACTCCGTCTCCGGCGGTCAGGGCGCGCAGTACGGCAACTTCTCCGGATGGGACATCTACCGCTCGCAAGCGCAGCTGATGGCCCTCGTGGCGCCACGGCAGGCCGGGGACAGCGCCCAGTCCCTGGTCAACGACTACGCCCAGGGCGGCACGCTGCCCAAGTGGTCGCTCAACGAATACGACACCTACGTGATGAACGGCGACTCCGCGCCGACCATCATCGCCGACTACTACGCCTTCGGCGGCCGCAACTTCGACACCACGGCGGCGAAGAAGGCCATGGTCGCACAGGGAACGGTCCCCAACGCGATCCGGACGGGGCTGGAGTACCTGTCCAACTACGGCTACCTGCCCTCCGACGCCCAGTACCCGTACGGGTTCTACGGCTCGGTCGCGACACTGCTCGAGTACTCGACTACGGACTTCGCGATCGGCGCGTTCGCCGGGGCGCTGGGCGACACGGCGGCGAAGAGCCAGTTCGTCAACCGGGCGCAGAACTGGCGCAATGGCCTGAACCCGGCCACCGGCTTCATGCAGCCGAAGCTGAAGAACGGGGCCTGGCGCGGCGGGTTCGACCCCGCGAGCGGTGACCAGTTCGTCGAAGGCACGTCGTGGCAGTACACCGGCATGGTCCCGTTCAACGTCCGCGGCCTGGCCGACGCGATGGGCGGTACCGCGAAGCTGACCGGCTACCTCGACAGCGTTTTGTCGGACCTGCACGGCGCGGGCGGGACGCACGCCGACCTCGGCAACGAGCCCTCGATCGAGCTGCCGTGGGAGTACGCCTACCTCGGGCAGCCGTGGAAGACGCAGCGGATCGTCCGGCAGGTCCAGAACCAGATGTGGCCGAACTCGCCGGCGAACTGGAGCGTCGGCAACGACGACCTCGGCACGATGAGCGCCTGGTACGTGTGGTCGGCGATGGGTCTGTTCCCGATGACGCCGGGCACCTCGGACCTGGTCATCGGCAGCCCCCTGTTCCCGTCGGTCGCCGTCACCCTGGCCAGCGGCGCCACCATGGCGATCAACGCCCCGCAAGCCTCGGCCGACGCGCCCTACGTGCAGAGCGCCGCCCTCAACGGCGCGACGTGGAACAACGCCTACGTACCGTCCGGTTTCGCGCTCAACGGCGGCACGCTGAACCTGACGCTGGGCACGACCGCCAACACGTCGTGGGCCAGCGGCTCTTCGTCGGCGCCGCCGTCCTACGGAGGTGATGGCGGCGCGCAGCCGCCGGCCACGGTGATCGGCCCGACCGGTCCGATCACCTCGGGGATCGCCGGGAAGTGCCTCGACGATGCGGGCGGCAGCAGCGCCAACGGCACTCACGCGCAGATCTACGACTGCAACAACACCGCCGCGCAGCGCTGGACCGTGCCCGGTGACGGCACCGTGATGCTGTTCGGCAAGTGCCTCGACATCAGCGCCGGTGGCACCGCCAACAACACCCCGGTGCAGCTCTGGGACTGCAACCTGGGCAACGGGCAGCAATGGGTCTCCCAGCCCGGTACCGGTGCGCTGCGCAACCCGGCCTCGGGGCGCTGCCTCGACGATCCCGGCGGCAGTACCGCCAACGGGACGCAGCTGGTGATCTGGGACTGCACCGGTGCCGCCAACCAGCGCTGGACCCTGCCGAAGACCCGGACCGGAGCCGTCACGTCGGTCGGCGCGGGCAAGTGCCTGGACGACAACACCGCCGCCACGACCAATGGGAACCGGATCCAGATCTGGACCTGCAACGGTTCGTCCGCCCAGTCGGTCCACATCCCCGGCGACGGCACCCTGCGCCTGTACAACCGCTGCGTCGACGTCACCGGCGGCGGCACCGCCAACGGCACCGCGGCCGTGCTGTGGGACTGCACCGGCGGCGCCAACCAGCAGTGGACGCCCGCGAACGGAACGCTGGTGAACCCAGCGTCCGGCAAGTGCCTCGACGATCCCGGCACCAGCACGACCGACGGCACGCAGCTGGTCATCTGGGACTGCACCGGTGGCACCAACCAGCAGTGGACCCTGCCGTCGTCCTGAGCATCCTTCCGTCCCCTCCCCCGATGAAGTTCCGAAGGAGATCCTCCATGCGTCCGCAACGCCGCGGCTCCACGCTGCGCCGGCTCCTCTTCCTGCTCCTCTCCACCCTGCTCGCCACCGCGACACTGGTGGTGACCGCCGCGCCCGCCGGCGCGGCCACCACGATCGCCGTCAACGGCGGCAGCACCGGCCGCACCTTCGACGGTGTCGGGGCGATCAGCGGCGGCGGGGGCAACTCCCGCTTGCTGATCGACTACCCACCGGCCCAACGATCACAGATCCTCGATTACCTGTTCAAGCCCGGCTACGGCGCCGCCGTGCAGTTGCTGAAACTCGAGATCGGCGGCGACGCGAACTCCACCGACGGCTCCGAACCCAGCCACCAGCACGTGCGCGGCGACATCAACTGCAACGCCGGCTACGAATTCTGGCTCGGCGAACAGGCCGTCGCCCGCAACCCGGGGATCAAGCTGGTGGCGCTGCCCTGGGCCGCGCCGGGCTGGATCGGCGGCGGGAACTTCTGGTCCCAGGACATGATCGACTACGACATCTCCTGGCTCGACTGCGCGAAGCAACACGGCCTGACGATCAGCTACCTCGGCGGCTGGAACGAACGCGGCCACGACAAGACCTGGTACAAGAACCTGCGCGCGGCGCTGAATTCCCGCGGCTACGGTTCCGTGCAGATCGTCGGCGACGACAGCGGCTGGAACACCGCCGACGACATGCTCGCCGATCCCGCCTTCAACAACGCGGTCGGCGTCGTCGGCTCGCACTACCCGTGCGGCTACCTCTCCGACGCGACCACCTGCTCCTCGACCACGAACGCCGTCGCCACCGGGAAACCCCTGTGGGCCAGTGAATTCGGCTCACAGGACTTCAACACCGGTTCGGCCGCCTACATCCGGACCATCACGCGAGGCTACCTCGACGGCCAGATGACCGGGTTCATGAACTGGCCACTGATCGCCGCGCTGTACTCGAATCTGCCGTACAACACCGTCGGGCTGGCGACCGCGAACACCCCCTGGTCGGGCACCTACGCGCTCGGTAAGAACCTGTGGGCCAACGCGCAGGTCGCCCAGTTCACTCAGCCCGGCTGGAAGTTCCTCACCGGCTCGGCCAGCGGCTACCTCGGCGGCAACCGCGCCAACGGCAGCTACATCTCCCTGAAGTCCGCCAACAACAGCGACTACTCGACGATCTACGAGACCACCAGTGCGACGGCCGCCCAGACCGTGAACGTCACCGCCTCGGGTGGGCTGAACAGCGGCACCGTGCACGTCTGGTCCACCGATCTCGGCTCGTCGAACCCGGCCGACTACTTCGTGAAGCAGGCCGACGTGACCCCGGCGTCGGGGTCGTATTCCCTGACCTTGCAGCCGAACCGGATCTACACGGTCACCACGACCACCGGCCAGGGCAAGGGCACCGCGACCAGTCCCCCAGCCGGGAACCTCGCCCTGCCCTACTCCGACAACTTCGACGGCTACCCCTCCCGCAGCGCCGCGAAGTACTTCTCCGACATGCAGGGCTCGTACGAAGTCCGCCCGTGCGCGGCCGGACGAGGCGGGCAGTGCCTCCAGCAGGTCGCTCCCGTCCGGCCGATCAACTGGCAGGACGACAGCGACGCCTTCACCCTCGTCGGCGATCCACAGTGGAGTAACTACACCGTCAGCACCGACGTCGACATGCAACAGGCCGGCACCGTCACCCTGCTCGGCCGGGCCAACACCCAGAACCGGCCGCAGAGCCACCAGGCCGCCTACCAGCTGCGCATCGCCGACACCGGCTCGTGGTCCATCGCGAAGAACAGCAGCGGCGGCGTGCTCACCACGCTCGCCTCCGGCTCCCACGCGGCGCTGGGCCTCAACACCTGGCACAACATCAAGCTCGGCTTCAGCGGGAACCGGATCACCGCGATCCTCGACGGTGCGACGCTCGGTACCGTCACCGACACGGCGTTCACCACCGGGCTCGTCGGAGTCGGGGTCGTCGGCTACCAGACGAACCTCTTCGACAACTTCAGCGTCACCCCGAACGCCGACGGCAACTTCGGAGGGATTCTCAAGGGCCAGGAGTCCGGGCTGTGCGCCGACGTGCCGGCCGGGAGCCAGGCCGACGGCACCGCCGTGGCGCTGTGGGACTGCACCGGCGGCGCCAACCAGAGCTGGACGGCGACCCCGGCCAAGCAGCTGACCGTCTACGGCACGAAGTGCCTCGACGTCCGCGGCGGCGGCACCGCCGACGGGACACCGGTGCAGATCTACAGCTGCAACAACACCGCCGCCCAGCAGTGGACGGTCAACGCCGACGGTTCGGTCGTCAACACCGGGTCGGGCAAGTGCCTCGACGCGACCGGGCACAGCACCACCAACGGCACCGCGCTGGTGATCTGGGGCTGCAACGGTGGCGCGAACCAGAAATGGGCCCGCGCCGACACTGTCGGCATCCTCAAAGCCCAGGAGTCGGGCAAGTGCGCCGACGTCCCCGCGGCGAACCAAGCCAACGGCACCATTCCGGCGCTATGGGACTGCAACAACGGCAACAACCAGGCCTGGACGTCCACCACGACCAACCAGCTCAAGGTGTTCGACACCAAGTGCCTCGAGACAGCCGGCGGCGGCACCGCCGACGGCACGACCGTCCAGATCTACGACTGCACCGGGACCGCCACACAGCAGTGGCGCGTCCAAGCGAGCGGCGCGGTCGTCAACGTCGGATCCGGCAAGTGCCTCGACGTGACCGGCCACGGCACGGCCAACGGCACTCCGTTCGTCATCTGGACGTGCAACGGCGCCTCGAATCAGAAGTGGTCGCGTAGTTAGATAGTCAGCGACCACGCTCGCCGCCACGGCGGGAGCGGCTCAGCGCCGCCGCTCCCGCCGTGGTCGCAATGGCACCCGTGAACGGCTCTGACGAGCCATTCTTGCCGCAGCGAATTCGCGTTTCCCGGACATGCTTTGTCGGGTGAAGAGCAAATTCACGGTGACGATTGACACCCGCCGCAGGCGGAGTGAAACTGAACTGGAGAGCGCTCTCCTTCGCTGCTACTCCTCATTCACCTCGATGGCAGCCGAGGGCCGAGCGCATTGACCGACAACGTTGTCAAAGTTGGAGCTGTCCATGCACACACATCGCCGTGATGCAGCTCGGCGCTGGCAACGGACCGCGTGCTGCCTCGCCTTGACCGCTTCGCTGGCACCTGGCGTGGCTTCCGGTTCCCCACTCGACCGAACACCGCAGATCGCTCAACCCGCGTCCGTCGCAGCCAGTCGGCCCGCCCTGCGATTCGCCGACGCGAGCGCACAATCGACGCTGGGCGCCGCATTCACGAAGGCACTGAGCAATGTCCTCGACGTCAACACCGTCCGCTACGACCCGGCCGTGTACAACCAGTCGGGCCTGCTGACCGATCCTCCGGGAACCTTCCTGCGGGCGGGCGCCGAATACCCGCAGCCGTGGACCAGGGACGCATCGGTCAACTCCTGGAACGCGGCGAGCCTGCTCGATCCCGCCACCGCCGCGAACACCCTGTGGTCGGTGGTCCGCAGGCAGGCCGACGGCCAGTTGATACTCCAGCAAGACGACCAGTGGTGGGACCAGGTCGTGTGGTTGACCGCCGCCTGGAACCACTACCTGGTCACCGGCGACCGAACCTTCCTGGCCAACGCGTACCAGACCGCCGTCAACACTCTGAACGCACGCAAGAGCGCGAACTTCAACTCGACCTACGGCCTGTTCCAAGGCCCGTCGTTCTTCAACGACGGGATCGCGGGCTACCCGGCCCCGCCGGCCGACGCCACCGAAAGCAAAGGCGGCTTCGTCGGCTCCTACCCGACCGACAAGCTCATGACGTTGAGCACCAACACGCTGTACTACTCGGCATTCCGCAGCGCGGCCCTGATGGCATCCGCCCTCGCCCGGCCCGCCGCCGAAGTCACGGCCCAGAACGCGGCGGCGGACGCCCTGAAGTCGAGCATCAACCAGCACTTCTGGATCCCCGCCAAAGGCACCTACGGTTACCTGATCCACAACGGTGACGGCGGCCCGTCCGGCGCGCTGGATCCGTCCGAAGAGGGCACCGGCCTCTCCTTCGCCGTCCTCTTCGGCATCGCGAGCACCGACCAGGCCCGATCGATCATGCAGAACGCCCATGTCCAGCCCCACGGCATCGTGGACGTGTACCCGCACTTCCCCCGCTACGACGACAACCGGCCGGGCCGGCACAACGTCAGCGTCTGGCCGATGATCCAAGGCTACTGGGCCGAAGCCGCAGCCAAAACCGGCAACCAGGCCCGCTTCGCCGCCGAAGCCACCACCCTGGCCGCACTCGCCAACACGAGCGGCGGGTTCTACGAGATCTACAACTTCCTCTCCGGTACCCCGGACGGTGGCTGGCAAACCGGCGGCCACTGGGGACCGGTGCGGGACCAGACCTGGTCGGCGACGGCCTACCTGCGGATGGTGAACGACGGCCTGTTCGGGATGAACCTCACCCCGGACGGCATCACCTGGACACCGACGCTGCCGTGGGGCTGGGGCGAGGTGACCCTGTCCGGGCTGCGCTACCGGGCAGCGAACCTCGACGTCACCCTGCGCGGTTCCGGCAACGTCATCGCCTCCTTCAAAGTCGACGGCGTCGCCCGGTCCGACCACTTCCTGCCCGCCACCCTGAGCGGCAGCCACTCGCTCGAGATCACCATGTCCGACCACCAGCCCAGCGCCGTAAGCGGCTACGGGGGCCTGTGCCTGGACGCGCGCAACGCGAGCAGCGCGAACGCCACCCCGATCCAGCTCTGGACCTGCAACGGCACTGCCGCCCAGCAGTGGACCACCGACCGGGCCGGCAACACCCTGCACGTCCTCGGCAAGTGCCTCGACGTCAACGGCGGCGGCACCACCAACGGCACCCTGGTGAGCCTCTACGACTGCAACGGCACCGGCGCGCAGGTCTGGGTGCCCCGTCCGGACGGATCACTGTTCAACCCGCAGTCCGCCCGGTGCCTGGACGTGCCCGGGTGGTCCACCACCTGGGGCACCCAGGTGGAGATCTGGGACTGCACCGCGGCCGCCAACCAGCAATGGGGACTGTCCACTTAGGAATTGTCGCTCACCGCGAGCAGGAGGACGGAAGATGAACGGGTTCAAAGCTGCCTGCGTCACGATCACGGCACTCGCGTGCACGGCCGCACTGCCGGCGGTGGCCGAGGCGGCAAGCATGCCTGCTGCAGCCACGGCGGCAGCATCCACGCTGCGGGTGCTGCCCTTGGGTGACTCGATCACCTGGGGAATCGGCAGCAGCACGGGAAACAGCTACCGGGCGTTCCTCTCCGACCGGCTACGGGCCGAGGGGCACGCGGTCGACATGGTCGGCAGCGGACGCAACGGCGACATGGCCGATCCGGACAACGAGGGCCACTCCGGCTGGCGCATCGACCAGATCGCCGGCATCGCCGACTACACCCTCGCCCGGTACCGGCCCAACGTCGTCACGCTGGAGATCGGCACCAACGACCTCGGGCAGCAGTACCAGGTGCCCACGGCACCGGACCGGCTGCACGCCCTGCTCGACCAGATCACCCGCGAGGCCCCGGACGCGACCGTCCTGGTCGGCTCGGTGATCATCTCCACCAGTTCCACCGAAGAACCGCTGCGCGGTCCCTTCAACGCCGCCATCCCCGGTATCGTCCAACAGGAACAGGCCGCGGGCCGGCACGTCCGCTACGTCGACATGAGCGCGCTGACCGCCGCGGACCTCTCCGATGCGTTGCACCCCAACGACAACGGCTACCGCAAAATGGCCGACGCGTTCGATGCGGGCATCCAGGCGGCCGACAACGCCGGATGGATCAAGCCACCGGGCACCGCCGGCCGCGCGGTGCGTTCGGGCATCGCCGGAAAGTGCCTGGACGTCAACGCCGGCAACACCGCCAACGGCACCATCGCGCAGATCTGGGGCTGCAACGCCACCATCGCCCAGCTTTGGAGCAACTTCCCCGACGGAACCATGCAGGCCTTGGGCAAGTGCCTCGACGCCACCGGCTACGGCACCGCGAACGGAACGCCGGTGGCGATCTGGGACTGCCACGGAGGCAGCAACCAGCAGTGGCAGCCCTACACCGGCGGCTACCGCAACCCCGCATCGGGCCGATGCCTGGACGACCCCGCCTCCTCCGGCGTCGACGGCACCCAGCTCGTTCTCTGGGACTGCAACGGCGGCCCCAACCAGAGGTGGACGGCCGACGCCGCCTGACCGCACGAGCAGATCGGTTGACTGATGGAAACCCACAGAGCCTCGGGCTGGGGTGCACGGTGACTGCGCCCCAGCCACGGTCCCGGCGACCGTGGCACCTCCGGCGGGCGCGCCGGCCGTCGCCCCCCCCAAGCCGTGTTCTATGCGTACCGCCGACGGCACCCCGGTTCAGCTGTACGACTGCAACGGCAGCGCCGCGCAGACCTGGCAGCCCCGCGGCGACGGCTCAGTGCTCAACCCGCAGTCGGGTAAGTGCCTCGACGATCCCGGCTCGTCCACCACACCTGGCACGCAGCTGGTGATCCGGGCCTGCACCGGCGGCGCCAACCAGCGCTGGACACTCCGCTCCTGAGCCCGGCCGGTCGGCACCCGGTGCCGACCCCACCATGCCCCGTCAACTGTCAGCCACGCAGAGGAGCTTCCCTTGCCGTCGACCAGAGCGCGACTCTTCCCAGCCGCACGGCCGCGGTTACGCCGACTGGCCGCCCTGGCCGGCGTGGTCGTCACCGCCACGGCGGTGACCCTCACGACCGGGGCACCTCCCAGCGTCGCGGCCCCCGTCAAACCGGCGCCGATGACGACGCCGTGGACGGCCGCGGCCACCGCGAACATCGCCAACCCGTTGCCGGAATACCCCCGGCCGCAGATGACCCGCGCGGATTGGCAAAGCCTCAACGGTGAATGGCAGTTCGGCACCGCCTCGGTCGGCCAAGCACCTCCGGTGAACCAGACGCTGCCGGAGCGGATCAACGTTCCCTACCCGGCGGAGTCGGCGCTGTCGGGCATCCAGCGTCATCTGGACCGGATGTGGTATCGCAGATCCTTCACCGTGCCGTCCGCCTGGAACGGACGCCGCACGCTGCTCAACTTCGGCGCGGTCGACCAGCAGGCGACGGTGTACGTCAACGGCAGCCAGGCCGGTACGCACACCGGTGGCTACGACGCGTTCCAGTTCGACATCACGCCTTACCTGCGCGCCGGCTCCAACGAAATCATCGTCGGCGTCTACGACCCCACCGACGCGGGCAGCGGCGCGGTCGGCAAGCAGCGCACCTCACCGGGTGGGATCTTCTACTCGGCCACCTCGGGAATCTGGCAGACCGTCTGGCTCGAGCCGGTCGCTCCCGCCCACATCACGAGCCTGGAGATGGTCCCGGACGTTCCCGGCCAAGCTCTCGACGTCGTCGTGCGTGGCGCCGGTACCGGCGGTCAAGGCGTGCAGGTGGCCGCGTCGCTGCCCGACGGCGGAACGGTCGTGGCCACGGCCTCCGGCGGCATCGGCAGCCGGATCCACCTGCCGATCCCGAACCCGCACTGGTGGAGCCCTGAGGACCCGTTCCTCTACAACGTCTCGGTAACGCTGACCGGCGCCGGCGGCGGCGACGCGGTCGGCGGCTACTTCGGCATGCGTTCGATCGGCCTGAAGACGGTCGGCGGCGTACCCCGCATCGTCCTGAACGGCAACTTCGTGTTCCAGACCGGCATGCTCGACCAGGGGTTCTGGCCCGATGGCATCTACACCGCCCCGACCGATGACGCGCTCAGGTCCGACATCCAGCACCAGAAGAGCTGGGGGTTCAACCTGATCCGCAAGCACATCAAAGTGGAGCCTCAACGCTGGTACTACTGGGCGGACAAACTGGGAATGCTGGTGTGGCAGGACATGCCGGCGATGATCAACCCACCCGACGCGGCAGCGCAAAACCAGTGGCTGAGCGAGTTCCACAACCTCGTCAGCCAGCACCTCAATTCTCCGTCGATCGTCATGTGGGTAGACCAGAACGAAGGCTGGGGATCGTTCGACCCCGCCGGCGTCGCGACCACCGTCAAGAGCTGGGATCCCAGCCGTCTCGTGGACAACATGAGCGGGGTGAACTGCTGCGGTGCTTCCGACGGCGGCAACGGCGACGTCTGGGACTACCACACTTACACCGGACCCGACTCGCCGCCACCGACGGGCCCCCGGGCCAACGTCCTCGGTGAGTACGGCGGCCTCGGCCTTATCGTCAGCGGCCACGAATTCCAGGCGGGTCGCGGCTTCGGTTACGAAATGGAGCCGGACGCCGCCACATTGACCAACAGGTTTCTCGGCATGACGAAGGCGCTGACCGGACTGATGGTCCATAAGGGTCTCAACGCCGCTGTGTACACCGAACCCTACGACGTCGAAACCGAGAGCAACGGCTTCGCCACGTACGACCGGCAGGTCGTCAAGATCGACCCGTCGGCCGTGCGGGCCGCGAACCAGAGCCTGATCGCGGCGTCACGGGACCTCGCCGGCCAGCAGGTTTCCCTGCCGATCAACGGAAGCGTGTCGATCCAGGCCACCACCACCGGTTCCACCGACCGGTTCGTCCGGCACCAGAACGGCGTGGCCACTGCTTCCGTCATCACCAGCGGAAGTTCCGACCTGGACAAGCAGGACTCGACGTTCACCGTTCGTACCGGCTTGGCCGGCGGTTCGTGCATCTCGTTCGAGTCCCACAACTACCCGGGAAGCTTTCTGCGACAGAGCAACTCGCGGGTTGTCAGGGCCGACTACGACGGCACGTCGACGTTCGCCGGGGACGCCACCTTCTGCCCCATCCCCGGCAACCCCGGCAGTGGTACGTCCCTGCTCTCCTGGTCCCGGCCGAGCAGATTCTTGCGGCTCGCCAACGGAGCCGTCTGGGCCGGGCAGGATGGCGCCGGGAAATCGCCGGCTGCACAGGACACCACCACTCAGTTCATGGCCGACACCAGCTGGAACATCACCGCACCGTGGGCGGCCGGCGCCATCCCCCCAGCTGTCGTCGCGACCGGGGCGGTGCACTCCGCCGTCACCGGCAAGTGCCTGGACGTCCAGGCAGCAGGCACCGCCGACGGAACTCCGGTCACGCTCTACGACTGCAATTCGACCGCGGCGCAGCAGTGGAGCTCCTACACCGATGGTTCGCTACGGGCCTTCGGCAAGTGTCTCGACGCAGCAGGTGCCGGAACGTCAAACGGCATCAAGGTCTTGCTCTGGAGCTGCACCGGCGCGGGAAACCAGCAATGGCGGACCTACGACGGCTCGTACCGCAATCCCACATCCGGCCGGTGCCTGGACGTTCCGGGCGACAACACCGCCAACGGCGTCCAGCTGCAGCTGTGGGACTGCAACGGCAGCCGCAACCAAGGGTGGTCGGCACCGGGGTTCACGGCGACACCCGGCAGTTCCGGTGCGGTCAGGTCGGGAATCGCGGGCAAGTGCGCGGACGTCCAAGGGGGTAACGTCGCCAACGGCACACCGGTGATCATCTGGGATTGCACCGGCGCCGCGCCGAACCAGCAGTGGACGGTGTACTCCGACCATTCATTGCGCTCCCTCGGGAAGTGCCTGGAGAGTGCTGCGGGAGGGACGTCCGGAGGGACGAAATTGCAGCTGTCCGACTGCGCCGGGCTCCGGAACCAGCAGTGGACACCGTTTGACGGTGGTTTCCTCAACTCCGCATCCGGACGCTGTGTCGACGACCCTGGCGGTTCGGCTGTCAACGGCACTCAGCTTGAGCTCTGGGACTGCAACGGCAGTCCAGGACAAAAATGGACTCAGCCAGGCGGCGCCGTCTGAGCAACGCGAACCCGATCTCGTTGATCGACTTTTACCGCAGCAGTCATCGCGCGACATCTCTCAGGGAGAACAAGATGGCCGATCCCGATCATTCCCGCGGCTCAGCCGTGCCGGCGGAAGTGCGGCCCAAGCGATGGCCGTGGATCGTCGCCGGGTTGCTGCTGGTGACAGCGACCACGGTCCGGCTCGTCGCGGAACGACGCTACGGGTTGCCGATCGGTTTGGTTCTGCTGGCCGCGGCAGTCGTGGTCAACCACCTCGTCGATCGACGCCTGGCACGCCGTGGTACGTCCGGATGACGGCGGACGTGGCCGGAGGGCTGCGCCCGTTGCCCGGTCAGCGGGAATGGGTCAGCGGTGACGCGGCGCTGTGAATCCGGGTGGTGGGACATCGCGTGATCGGGTTTTCCTCACCTGGCGGCTCGCAGCGCGCTTCGCATTTTCTCCCGGTCGCGCGCGACACATTTCGAGGCAACGAAAAGGCCAACCGCAGCGATCAGCAGGCCTACAGGGATGACGATCGCCAAGCTCAGATGCAGACCGTACGCGGCTGCGGATTCGGTTCCGAGGTCTCGCGCCGACGCGGCGAAGCGATCCGACAGGGCACCAGCCATCAGCGGCCCCAATGCGCCTCCGAGCAAGTACGAGGCAGCGAAGTACAGAGCCATGG
Organism: Amycolatopsis sp. CA-128772; assembly: GCF_002904295.1. GTDB lineage: Bacteria > Actinomycetota > Actinomycetes > Mycobacteriales > Pseudonocardiaceae > Amycolatopsis. The sequence goes on along the minus strand of NZ_PPHG01000019.1, from coordinate 57,942 downwards.
CGGTGCCGCGGAGGCGAGGTTCGACGACATCGGCCACGGTCGGGTAGGCGGCGGTGAAGTAGAGGTACTGCAACAACCAGCCCGCGGAAAAGACGACGACGAACACGATGGGCAACGAGGCGTCGACGAGGAAGGCCGCCGCGGTCAGCGGCACGGCCCCGAGAAGACCATATGCGCCGGTAAGCACCCGGCCTGCGGGTGAACGCCGACCGGCACGGTCGGCGATGCGACCGCCGAGGGTCAGCCCCACCAAGCCGGTAACGCCGATCGTGACTCCGGTGAAAGCGCCTCCGGCGGCCAGGCTGGTGCCGAAGTGCCGCTGGAACAGCGGGACGCTGAAGGTCGCCACCGCGTACGAGGCGATCTGGGAGCCGAGACCCGCGACCACCAGCCACCACAAGGTGGGCACCCGCATCAGGCTGCGGAACGGGGTTCCCACCTGGGCCGTGGCCACGGGTGCGGATTCGGACGCACCTCGTGCCGGTTCGCGGATGAACGCCAGCGCACCCGCTACAGCCAGACCGGGCACCGCCGCGACGAAGAAGGCAGCTCGCCAGCTGCCGAACGCTTCCGTCATCGAACCGACGGTGAAGAACGCGAGTACCAGCCCGACCGGCAAGCCCAGCTGCCACAGCCCAGTGGCCCGAGCTCTCCGATCCGGCGGATAGAGGTCGGCCACCAGGGAGTTGGTCGCCGGGGCGAAGCTGGCTTCCCCCACGCCGAGCAGCAGCCTGACAACGACCAAGGCCGCAAAGCCTCCGGCGAGCCCGGTGACCGCGGTGAGCAGGCTCCACACCGCCAATCCGGCAGACAGGATCACCCTCCGCGATCGGCGGTCGGCCAGCCGCCCGAGCGGGATGCCGACGACGGCGTACACGATCGTGAAAGCGGCGCTGATCAAACCGATCTCGGCGTCGGACAGACCGAACTCGGCTTTGATCGGCTCCACCACGATGGACGGGATGGTGCGGTCGTAGAAGTTGAGCAGGTTGGCCGCGAACAACAGAGCGAGCACCCATCCTGCCCGGCTCGTTGCTCTCGGCAGCGGGTCCAGTGCTGTCCGCCGTTGATCCTCGGTGGCCATGCAGTCCTCCTGGCGGCGCGCTCTGCACTGAACTGAGCCAGCAGTATGGATCGCCACCCAGCGACACACAAGAGTCTGGAACGTAGACGTTCCTGAACCGTTGCGCGGTACGAAAGACCTCGGGATAAGCTTGGGTGTCGTACCGGCGCAAGGACGGATGCTGTGGAAAAACGCGAGGACAAGACTGAGCGCGGGGAGACCTACGCAGGACAGTCACGGCAGGAGCGCACCGCTGATCGGCGCAGCCGGATCACCGAGGCGGCGGTGGAACTGTTCGCCGCACGCAGCTATGACGACGTGACGGTAGCCGATGTCTGTGCAACGGCGAAAGTGGCGAAGCGCTACTTCTACGAGCACTTCGCCGACCGGGCCGACCTGCTCATCACCGTCCACCGCGAACTGAACGACTGGTTGCTGGCCGAAGTCTCCGCTGTGGTGCCGAAGCGACCCGAAGACCTCGAACAGCTACTACGACCGATGATGCAGGCGCTCGTCACCACGCTGTTCGAGCACCCGACACGCGCGCGCGTCATCTACATCAACGCACCACGCATGGAGCTGCGGCGACGCGGCCTGCTGCGCAAGGACGCCGAAGTCATCGCTCGCCTGGTTCGCCGCGTCGTCGGCCGCCAACGCGACCGGCTGCGATTCGAGCGAGTCTTGCTGGCGCTCGTGGCCGGCGTGAGCGAGGTCGTCATCGATTGGCTCCACCGCGGCATGACCGACTCGCCCGAGATCCTGGCCGACCACCTCAGCGAGCTCGCCCGCTCGCTGCTGACCACCCTCATGTAGCCGAAGCACGGATCGGGCCGACCCAGGCACCGGCACGCCGTCACCCGGACAACGGCGGAAACGCGATAGCAGCAGGCTCGCCCGCCCACGAGCGAGCCTGCTGCTATCGCCCTCGCGAGCCCCCGCTTCCGTCCTGGCCGGACATCGACTCGACCGAACTCCGAGCTACGGGAGCTCGACCAGATACACCGAGGCCGTTCCGGCACCGTCCGGGCCGGCAACATGCACCACGTGCCCGCCAGCAGTCAGCGACAGCGGACGCGTCCGGTAAACACCTGCCGAACCGCCCACGTAGCCCAGCTCGACCTCGTCGACATAAGTGTCGAAAAAGGCGGTACCTTCAAGTTCGTACTCGAGGGCATAGGTCCCTGCGGCCGGTGGACTCACTTCGAAGTACGTGGAGCCGGTCACCTGGCCGACGAACTGACGCGTCGGCGAAGCCGCGGCAACTGTGGATAAAACTTCGGCCATCGAGCGCAGCCCTGAGGCCACAGCTGCCGTCGGTGTCGCGCAGACTGCCGAGATCGCAAGACCCAGTACCAGTGACGGTGGGCCCGCTTTGGCCAGTTTCCGCATGTTCACGATTGAATCGTCTCCTGTCTCACCTGCTGGGGGAATCCAAGGCCCGGCTGCAGCCCGGCGTTCGCGTCAGGCGCCGGGCAGCGACCAGCGCTGTCCGGCGGAGCCGTTGCAATCCCACAGCGCCACGCGGGTTCCGTCGGTGCTTGACGAGCCGGGGTCGTCGAGACACCGTCCGGACAACGGGTTGCGGTAACCGCCGTTGTAAGGCTGCCACTGCTGGTTGTCGCCGCCCGTGCAGTCCCAGAGCGTTACCGCAGTTCCGTTCGCGTTGCCGTAGCCCGCGACGTCGAGACACTTGCCCAAGGCTCGAAGCGTCCCGTCGGAGTTCACTTTCCACGACTGCGCCGCCGTGCCGTTGCAGCCCCAGATCTGCACGGCAGTGCCGTCGGCGTTGCTGCCGGCGTTGACGTCGAGGCACTTTCCCCCGATGCCGGACCGCACCGGGCCAGAGCCGTCGGTGGCGTTACCGCCGGTGGTCCGCGAGACCACGCGGAACTTCTGGCCGGTCGAGTCGTTGGGTGCCCACTGCGTGAACTGCGTTCCCGGGGCGGTACTGCCGGCGGGATCGTCGAGGGCCAGCTTGCTGTTGCGGTTGTAGAACGACCAGGTCCCGTCCGGGTTGGCCACGGGCTTCCAAAGATCGTTGCCCGCCCAGCCGTTGCCGGCCGGCCATTGGACGATCGCGGCTCCTAGTTTGCCGGATTCGGCAGCGACGTTCAGCAGCTGACCGCTTCCGGCGTTCTTGATCTGGTAGTACCCGTTGCTGCGCAGTTCGAAGGTCCACGACCCGCTGGCGGAACCGTTGTCGGGAATCTGGACGATGGGTGCCGCGTTGGCGGTGGACCCGCCCTGCACTGCCAACGACAGACCGCTGGCGACGTTCTCGAGTTCGTAGTTGCCAGTGAACGGCGAGGAGCCGGCGGTCGGCAAGTCCTGGAACAGGCCGACCATGCCGTTCATTTCGAACGCATCCGGGTTGGGCTCGTTCGTCGGTTTGGTCCACTCGTTCCAGGTGAGGTTGGCGCCGTTGCGCATGTTCCAGGCATGAGTCGCGTTGGAGCGCATGTAGGCGTCGTACCTGCCGCACGTGTTCGTGTCGGTGCAGAAGTCACTGATCCCCTTGAAGAGCCAGTATTGGTACGACGAGCCGCGGCCGGCGTTGTTCGACACGATCGGAACCGTGTTCAGGAAGTGGTCGGCCGTCCGCTGGGCGTCGTCCCGGTATCCGGCGTTCCCGGTCACGCGGTACAGGAAGTCGGCGGCTTCGATGAACGAACCCGCGTTGTACGCGTTGTCGGAGGCCTGCAGCTCGGTCGGCCCGTTGGGGCCGTTCGGGAACGCGATGCACTCGTTTACGACACCGGTGGCAGCGTTGACGAGCTTGCTCTTGACCCAGTCGTAGATCGCCTTCGCCTTGGTCAGGTAGGCGCCGTCCCCGGTGACCTGGTACAGCGATACCGCGGTGCTGATCATCGGGTTGTTGCTCAACGAGCACTTGCTGTACTTGGAATTCATTTCCTCCCAGATGCCGCCCCCGCCGTCACCGGTCCAGCCCCGGTCGTACGTCTTGTTCCACTGGTCGGCCGCCAGGTTCAGCAAGGACTGGTCTCCGGTGGCGAGGTAACCGCGCAGGACGGTGGTGATCATCCACGCCAGATCGTCGTTCCAGGTGGCCCACGAGGTCCAGTTGGTGCCTTCGTACTTGAGGAAGGTCGCGATCAGATCGCGGACCCTCTGGCGGTCGGCCGCGGTGTGCGTGCGCTCGTACACGTCTTGCGCCACCTGAATGTTCAGTGCAGCGATCCATGAGCCGGAGCGCTGAGTGCCCATGCTTTTCAGCTGATTGGTGTAGTAGGTTTCGCCGTTGGCCTGGACCAGGAAGCTGTCGTTCCAGGCCTGGAAGACGTAGTCGGGCGAGGGCAGTGCCGCTGCCTGCGCGGGGGGTGCGAGCGTCGTGATGCCGGCCGCGGCGAGCGCGAACGTCGCGCACCCGGCCACGAACTGCTTGAGTTTGTTCATGTGGCTAAGCCGATCTTCCGTGCGTGCAGTGACGGGCGGTGCTGGTACCGGAGAGACCGCCGGCCCATGACGCGACGGCCCCTCCGGAGCTTCAGGAAGCGGCGGGTGCCCTTCTCGACAGGCGCCGCCGTTGGTTGACTCGACCACGAAACCGTTGTCGGAAAGTTTCGGGCAATAGCCATTCTATGGTGGCGTCGACCGGAGTGTCACTGTCACAACGAGACAGAAACCACTGTCGCGATACACCGGTTCACAGGCAGAATTTTCGCACGCCAATTAATTTATTCGACACCATTGTTTCACTGCGTCAGAACCGGAATGGCTTCGTCGATGAACGTCAGCGGGCCACCACTTACGGGCTCTCGCTTCCGGGTTGTCAGGCCGGGCGGTTACCGCCGGAGATCACCGGAGTGGAACGACATGGCTCACTTTTCGGCCGTTCACCGGCAATCGGGGTGACAGCGAACTCACCGGCGGCCGGCGAGCACCTCGGCAACAGCGCCGCGACCACCCCGGTTCTCTTGCCCGTCGCGCTCGTCACGGGCACGGACAGCGCATACGGGCTTCCGTCTCGGCCTACGGCCATGTCATCCTCCGGTCGCGGTGTCGCTCGCCAGTGAGTTCGATCACGTACCTATCCGCAGTATGCGGATCGACAAGCGATCACGCAAGAGTCCGGAACGCAGACGTTCTGGATTGACCGTCCTTCACCGACACAGCCGCCGCAGCCGGCCGGGCGCGTCGGGCGCCGCGTCCGCGCGGGCACCACGATTGCACGAGAGGCCCCGCCACACGTCTAGACCATTGACTCGGTCAGCGGCGCAGTCCTACCGTCGGATGCCGCTCCCCTGACGATCTCGGTCCGTGACACCTGTTCGGTGCGCGCCACGTTTCGGCGGTGTCCACACCTTGGTGACACCTCGTGCACCGGGTGGATCGATGCCCCCGAACGGCGGAGTTCAGCTCCTGGAGCACCCACCTAGGACAAAGGAGTCGCCGGTGCGAACTCGAAGAAAATTGACCGCGATCTTCGCCGGGCTCGCGGCGGCAGCGGCCACCGTCGTGGCGGGCGGTACCACCCCCGCCACCGCTTCCGGTCCCGCGCTCCTGCCGTTGTCCATCACCAACAACACCGGCCGCGCCGACGCCGTCTACCTGTACGTGCTCGGCGTGAACCTGAGCACCGGCCGGCTCGGGTACGTCAACGCCGGCGGCACCTTCACCGCGTGGAGCGGCGGCGGTAACCCCCCGACCCCCGCGCCTGACGTCTCCATCGCCGGACCTGGCAACGGCGGCACCACGACAATCCAGGTCCCGCGCAACATCTCCGGTCGCGTGTACTTCTCGATGGGCCGGCGCCTCAACTTCTTCCTCACACCCGACGGCCTGGTCCAGCCGGCACCGTGGGCCGCCGGCGACTCGAACCGTGACATCTTGTTCGACTGGAGCGAGTTCACCTACAACGACGCCGGTCTCTGGCTGAACAGCTCTCAGGTCGACATGTTCGCCATCCCGCACACGGTGAGCGTGACGACCGGTTCCGGTGCGGTGAACTCGACGGGCACCCTCACCGCGAACGGCCGGGAAAACGTCATCAACGGCATCAAGGCACAGGCCGGCTGGGGCGGTTCGGTCTACGCCCGCTCCGACGGCACGGTCCTGCGCGTCCTCGCCCCCGGCAAAGCCGCCGACGCCGGTCAGCTCAGCAGCACGTACCTCGATCCGTACATCAGCTCGGCGTGGAACGCCTACACCGGCAAGGTGCTGACCGTGGTGCCGTTCGCGGACCAACCGAACACCAGGTACTTCGGCCGCACCAGCGGTAACGTCATGAACTTCACCAACAGCGCCGGACAACAGGTGGCGTCGTTCACCAAGCCGTCCTCGGCGAACGTCTGGGGCTGCGACGGCGCACTGGCCGCGCCGAACGACCAGGTCGTCGGACCGATCTCCCGAACGCTCTGCGCAGCCCTCAACCGTGGCACCCTCGGCACGGTCGACACCCAGCCGAGCACCAACGCCGCCGACTTCTACAAGAGCAACCCGACGAACCAGTACGCGCGCCTGGTGCACGCGAACATGGCTGACGGGAAAGCCTACGCGTTCGCCTTCGACGACGTCGGCAACTTCGAGTCGCTGGTGAACGACGGCAGTCCCCGGGCCGCGGGCATCACCTTGAACAGCTTCACCGGTGGCGGGACACCTCCTCCCCCGCCGGGCAACCGGATCATCAGCAACTGGAACGGCAAGTGCGTCGACGTCCCGGCCCAGAACTTCAGCGACGGCGTCCACCTGCAGACCTACGGCTGCAACGACACCGTCGCCCAGAGCTGGAACTACACGGGCGGGACGCTGCGAACGCAGAACAACATGTGCATGGACGTCGCCTGGGGCTCCACCGACAACGGCGCGACCATCCAGATCGCCACGTGCAGCGGCAACCCGGCCCAGCAGTTCGTCCTGAGCGCGGCCGGCGATCTCCTCAACCCGCAGGCGAACAAGTGCGTCGACATCCAAGGCTGGAACGGCAACGACGGAGCAGCCTTGGTCCTGTGGGACTGCACCGGCGGCGCGAACCAGAAGTGGCACCGCGGATAGCGCACCGCCGTCATGGCGACGACCAGGGCTCGGCATCGGTTGCAGAGCCGGGCCCCTGGTCGTCGGCCAGGCGGTCACGGAGGTCCACCGCACGGCGTGGGCTCGGTGGATCGCAGCCGGGGCGGGCTCGACGCAGGCGAGCGCGGGTCCTCGGCGGCGGCTGAAAGCTACGAGGCCACCGGTATGGCGTCAGGTGAACCGGCGCACTTGTTCACCCGGGCTCCAGGTCACCGGGGAGCAGGATTCACGCCCGCGTCGAGTGCCGCCATGACGGTCTTGCGCAGGGAACGCCCCTGGTCGTGCCCAGGGTGCAGCAGGTCCACGATCACCGCCGACGTCGAGCGGGGTCGGTCGGATCGATCGCCGGTACCACCACGCGCCCGGTCATGACGGCGTCTACGCCCGCCGCCACCAGCCCGCCGGAAGGGTTCGAGGTTCGCGACTGCCTGCGCCCTCGCGCTCGGCACGCCCGTCACGAAGGCGGCTCCGATGCGTCCGTCGAGCCCGGTGACTGCTGTGAGCAGCCTCCACACCTCCGATCCGATGGCCAGGACAGCCCGTGGCGACGAGCGGTCGGCCGGTCTGCACAGTGGCGCACCGGATAGCGCGTGGGCGATCGTGAAGCCTCGGTGATCAAGCCGATCTCGCATCGGTTGAGCCGAACTCGGCTTTGATCGGCTCGACCACGATCACCGGGATCGTGCGGTCGTGGAAGTTGAGCAGATCCGCCGCGAACAGCGCTGTGCGCACCTGGCCCCCCTTCGCCATGACAAAGCCATCAGGGCCTGCTGGCGGCCTTCAGGGGCACGTCGTCTCCGTGGCGGACTCATCAACGAACTCAAGGTGGAGTATGGGGCAGCTCCCGCCACCGCACAAGATTCTGGAACGCAGACGTTCCATATTTTGGGACTGCTCGGCGAACCGGTGCGCGGACACGCTTGAAATGGTGAGACCCACGCCGAGCAGGTAGCGCAGGAGCGTGGTCAAGACGCAACGGTTGCCGACCGCGTGGACCTGCTGTCCACGGTGGACAGAGAGAGCTGCTGCGCACCCGTGTCAAGCACCACGTGGCAGCGATTTACACCATCTTTACGAACATAACTACTTTCCAGTACCCGCCGTTCGGGCTATCAAGCTCACCCATTCGCTGTTACCTTGGCGCCGCTGTGACCTAAACGTGCGTTCGGTAACACCGTGAGGACAGACGATGCGTGACGATGTGATCGAGGCGAGTGCCGTGGTCGGACATCCGCCGGAGGTGGTGTGGCAGATCGTCGGATCGCCGGAGTGGTACCCCTGCTTCGTCCCGGAGATCAGCTGGTGCGAGATCCAGGAACCGGCCGCCCGGGGCCGAGGGCCCAAGGGCCTGATCCGGATCGTCCCTGAACGCCTGCCGATGCGGGAAAAGCAGATCCAGGCCGTCGTTCACCGGCCGGGCGAGCACATCGTGTGGTGCAGCGACCCCGACGACGGCACCTGGGTCTCCCTGGAGCTGAGACCCCTGGCCGGCGGTAAGACCGAACTCCTGGTCCGGATGATGCTGCCACCGTCCTACCAGGACCTGTTGGCGTCAGCGAAAAAAGATCTGAAGGCGATCGCCGGACGCCTTGAGCTGCGTCTGTCCGGGCAGGCCGACCCCGGGTCCACGCAAGAGGGCGTCAAGGCAACCAAGCTCCGCACCACCGGCATCCTCGTGCGCGCCGGCGTGCTCAGCCCCGGCCGCCCGGACAAGCTGGCGCGTCAGCTCAACTCCATCTCGCAGTGGGGCGCCACCGTCGCGGGCGGCTACCAGGCCGCCGCGGCCCGCGCCGCCGACGACGTCGCGCTGCACGACGAGCGCAACGTCCGCACCTTCGCCCAGGTCCGGGAGCGCAGCGACCGGCTCGCCAACGCGCTGAGCGAACTCGGCGTCGCCGAACGCGACCGGATCGCGCTGATGTGCCGCAACCACTCCGCGATGGTCGAGTCGTTCGTCGCGGCCAGCAAGCTCGGCACCGACGTCGTCCTGCTGAACACCGGCCTGTCCGCCGCCTCGGTCAAGGACGTCCTCGCCGAGCACAAGCCGTCCGCCGTGCTCGCCGACGACGAATTCGCGCAGACCATCGCGAACGTGCCGGGCGACTTCGCCCGGATCAGCACCTGGCCGGACGCCGACGCCGGCTACCCGACCGTCGACGAGCTGATCCACGCCGCGCCCGCCGACCCGCCCAAGCCGGCCGAGCGGCCGGGCCGGCTGGTCGTGCTCACCTCCGGCACCAGCGGGACGCCGAAGGGGGCGCGCCGCCCGACCCCGAAGGGCATGGGCGCGGCCGCGTCGATCCTCGACCGCATTCCCCTCAAAGCCGGCGACCGGATCCTCGTCGCGGCACCGCTGTTCCACAGCTGGGGCCTCGCCGCGATGCAGATCGGCATGGCGCTGCGAGCGTCGCTCGCGCTGACCCGCAAGTTCGACGCCGAAGAGACGCTGCGGACCATCGCCGAGCAGAAGTGCGACGCGCTGTTCGCCGTCCCGATCATGCTGCAGCGCATCATGGACCTGCCCGAGCGGGTGCGGGCGCGCTACGACCTGTCGTCGCTGCGGATCGTCGCCAGCAGCGGCTCGGCGATGTCCGGCACGTTCGTCACGCAGTTCATGGACACCTTCGGCGACGTCCTCTACAACTTCTACGGCTCGACCGAAGTGTCCTGGGCGAGCATCGCCGACCCCGCCGACCTGCGCGCGGCGCCGACCACGGCCGGGCGCTGCCTGCTCGGCACCCGCCTGGCCATCCTCGACGAGGACCGCAAGCCGGTGCCACCGGGCGGCGAGGGCCAGATCTTCGTCGGCAACGACATGCTCTTCGACGGCTACACCAACGGCACCGACCCGGCACGCGCGGCGGACCTGATGGCCACCGGCGACGTCGGCTACCTCGACGCGGCGGGCCGGCTGTTCGTCACCGGCCGCGCCGACGAGATGATCGTCTCCGGCGGCGAGAACGTCTTCCCGCGCCCGGTCGAAGAGGCGCTGGTCGCGCTGCCCGGCGTGCACGACGCCGCAGTGGTCGGGGTGGCGGACGCGGAGTGGGGCCAGCGGCTCGCGGCGTACGTCGTGCCCCGGCGCGGCGCTTCGCTGCACGCCGAGGACATCCGCGCGTACATCCACCAGCGGCTGGCGCGGTTCGCCGTGCCGCGGGACGTCTACTTCGTCCCGGACCTGCCCCGCAACGCGACGGGCAAGATCCTCAAGCGCCTCCTGGACGACGACGCCTGGCAAGCACCCACGGACTTCTGATGCCTGAGTACACACGCCGGCACGACCACAGCGGCAGCCTTCGTTTCGCCCGTACTGCTCGGTAAGTCGGCGCTCAGCCTCGTGGACACCAAGAGCGTCAAGCAACACATGAACAATGCCGGCCGCGGTGACGACGACGGCGATCTCCGGCAGGTTGGGCATCTCGCGAGCAGGACCGGCTCGCCCAGGGCAGCCCGGCACACGACCGGGTGGCCGACACGTCGGCCTGGTCGGTATGGGGCATCCCAGCGACCCAGCTCATTCATCCGACACCCGCTTCTGTGGCGTATCCGCCGACCACCGGCTCGGGTGCTTCGACCGCAGCCGTGACCCGGAATGTGTGCTGCCGGCCGAGTTCACCGGCGGTCGCCGACACTTGCAGCGCGGCAATCGATCTCCGATCGGCAGCGCGTCGCCGTCGAGCCGCCCTTGAGCCTGAACTGCCCGGTGCACTTGATCTGGACGCGCGCGGCGGCGATTTCGAATTCGACGCACCCATCGACAGCGAGCACGTCTTCGTCCGGGCTGGTCTCTTGAAAACCGACTCCAGCCTGGCTGCACACCGCACGGACATAGGCCACGCCGAACCGCGACTTGGCCCGGTTCGCGTCCAACGTGGCCACGCTGGTCCACCGACCGCTCTCCCCACCCACCATGATCGCCATCGTCGGTCATCGCCGGCACGTTGGATAGACGTCGTTGGCGTGAACCCCGGCTGACACCACGTCCATTCGGCGCAGCGCGGGCCGGCGATCGATACGACCCGCAGGCCCCATTCATCCGGCGATATCCCTACGGCGCCGAAGGCACCGGTGCAGTCGACTCGCGCTCGACGAGGGAAACGTCGATCGTCACCGGTTGCTTCGGCCGCTCGCCCCGCTCGATCGAGCCCAGCAGGATTGACACCGCCGTCGATGCCTTCCGGGCGATGTCCTGCGACACCGTCGTCAACTTCGGGGTGACGTAGTCGCACAAGTCCAGGTTGTCGAAGCCGACCACCGAAAGGTCGTCCGGTACCTGTACACCCGCTTCCGTCAGGCCGTGGACGATGCCGACCGCGAGAATGTCCGCCGTGGCGAACAACGCTGTCACGCCAGAGTGGCGCGCCCGCAGGACAAGCCCCAGCTCGCGGCCTTCCGCGTACGTCGTGTTGACTGTCTCCACCAGGTCCGGATGCGGCACTCCGGCGTCGTCGAAAGCCTGGCAAAAGCCCTCGAAGCGTTCGTGGACCACGCCGACGCCGCTGAACGCCGGACCGACGAACAGGATCCGGCGGTGGCCGAGATCCAGCAGGTGTTCGGCCGCGAGCCGGGCGCCGGCGAAATCGTCGGAGCGCGTGCCCGTCGTCAGGCGGTTCGCCGAGTAGCTGTCGATCGCCACGACGTGGACCGCGCCGATGGTCTTCTTCGTCAGCTTGCCGACCTCTTCGTCGAGGAAGCCGAGCAGGATCGCGCCGTCGAGGCTCCACGAGCGCAGGGCTTCGGCGACCTCGTCCGGATGGGCGACCCCGCGCAGCAGCAGGTGGTAGCCGTATTTGCGCAGCTCGCGTTCGATCATCCCGACGATCGCCATCGTGTGCGGGCTGATCATGAGGCTGTCTTCGTCGGCGGCCGGCACGAGCAGCCCGACCAGCCGGGACGCCTTGGTCGCGAGGCTGCGCGCCGACGCGCTCGGGACGTACCCGAGCTCGTCCGCGATGCGCTGGACCTTCTCGATGGTCCCGGGCGAGACCCGCGCGCGGTTGCCGTTCATCACGTTCGACACGGTCATCATGCTCACGCCCGCCTGCTCGGCGACCTCCCGCAGCGTGACGCGCACCCTCGGACTCCTCTCGCTCACCCGGGCCCCAGTTTACGGGACCGGCCGTTGACAAGCGGCCGGGCCTGACATTACCGTCTATCAAGGTATAGCGCTAAACCTAATCGCTGCGGACGCCGGTCCGCACCCTTCGCCGCGCTCCGGAAACCGTTGAGCCAGAACGGGAGTCCCGTGACCACCGACATCTCGGCCGACCCGCTGACCACGCCCGCCGAGCAGGCGGCGCCGTGGTGGCGCCGTGCGGTCATCTACCAGATCTACCCCCGCAGTTTCGCCGACGGCAACGGCGACGGCACCGGTGACCTCGCCGGCGTCCGCGCCCGCCTGCCCTACCTGAAGAGCCTCGGCGTGGACGCCCTGTGGTTCACCCCGTGGTACTCCTCGCCGCTGGCCGACGGCGGCTACGACGTCGCCGACTACCGCGCGATCGACCCGGCGTTCGGCACCCTCGCGGAAGCCGAGCAGCTGATCGCCGACGCGTCCGCGCTCGGTATCCGGACCATTGTGGACATCGTCCCCAACCACGTCTCCGACCGGCACGAGTGGTTCCGCGCCGCGCTCGCCGCCGGGCCGGGATCGCCGGAGCGGCAACGGTTCTGGTTTCGCGAAGGCCGCGGCGAGCACGGGGAGCTGCCGCCGACGGACTGGGAGTCCAGCTTCTCCGGCGGCACATGGACCCGCACCACCAACCCGGACGGCACGCCCGGCGAGTGGTACCTCCACCTGTTCGCGCCCGAGCAGCCGGACCTCAACTGGAACCACCCGGACGTCCGCCACGAGCACGAGCAGGTGCTGCGGTTCTGGTTCGACCGGGGCGTCGCGGGCATCCGCATCGACTCCGCGACCATGCCGGTCAAGGACCCCGCGCTGCCGAACGAGGTGACGCCGGACGCGCACCCGTTCGTCGACCGCGACGAGATCCACGACATCTACCGCAGCTGGCGGGCCGTCGCCGACTCCTACGCCGAGCCGCGTGTCCTGGTCGGCGAGGTCTGGCTGGCCGACCCGCACCGCTTCGCCCGCTACCTGCGCACCGACGAGATGCACACGGCGTTCAACTTCGACTTCATGATGCGCCCGTGGGACGCCGCCGAGCTGCGCACCGCGATCGTGTCCACCTTGGACGCCCACGGCCCGGTCGGCGCGCCGCCGACGTGGGTGCTGTCCAACCACGACGTCACCCGCGCGGCCACCCGCTACGGCCGTGAGGACAGCTCGTTCGGCTTCGTCGCCCGCGCTTTCGGCATCCCCACCGACCTGGCCAGGGCGCAGCGCCGGGCCCGCGCGGCCGCGTTGCTGTCGGCGGCGCTGCCCGGCTCGCTGTACGTCTACCAGGGTGACGAGCTGGGCCTGCCCGAAGTCGAGGACCTGCCCCTCGACGTGCTGCAGGACCCGATGCACTTCCGCTCCGGCGGCACCGACCCCGGCCGCGACGGCTGCCGCGTCCCACTCCCCTGGACGTCAGACGCCGACAGCGCGTACGGCTTCGGCGCCGGAACCCCGTGGCTGCCCCAGCCCGCCGACTGGGGTGACTACTCGGTCGAGCGGCAGGACGGCGATCCCCGGTCGATGCTGACGCTCTACCGCACCATGATCGCGCTGCGCCGGTCCGAACCCGCGCTGCACGGGGAGGAGTTCGCCTGGGCGACCGAGGACCGCGCCGAGGTCCTCGCCTTCCGCCGTGGCAAGGACCTGCTCTGCCTGGTCAACTTCGGCGACACCCCGATCGACCTGCCCGGCCACCTCGAAATCCTGCTCGCCAGCGGCGAGCTGCCCGGCTCCCAATTGCCCACCGACACAGCCGTCTGGCTGCGAGTCCAGTAACCGCCAGGAGAGACAATGAAGTCCTCGAAGATCGCCGCGGTATGCCTGTGCGCCGCCGCGCTGACCGCCTGTTCCGGCGGCGACACCACGACCGCCGACGGCAAGACCGTCGTCAAGGTGTCCATCGAACCGGGCTTGGACCAGGGCGCGGTCGCCGCGTTCAACGCCCGCGTCACGCAGTTCGAAACCGCGAACCCGACGATCGACCTGGTCCCGCAGGAGTTCAAGTGGGACGCGACGACGTTCACCGCGCAGCTGGCGGGCGGCACGCTCCCGGACGTCCTCACAATGCCCTTCACCGACGGCCGCGGCCTGATCGAACGCCGTCAGATCGCCGACATCAGCGAGCTGGTCGCCGGCCTGCCGTACGCGAAGAAGTTCAACCCCGAGGTCGCGAAAGCCGGCTCGGCCGCCGACGGCAAGATGTGGGCCGTCCCGATCGCCGCGCACGGCCAAGCGTTGCACTACAACCGGACGCTCTTCAAGCAAGCGGGGCTCGACCCGGACAAGCCACCGTCCACGTGGGACGAGATCCGCGCGGACGCCAAGCAGATCGCGCAGAAGACGGGCCAGGCCGGGTACGCCCAGCTGACCACCGACAACACCGGCGGCTGGATCCTCACCACGCTCGACTACGCCTTCGGCGGCCGCACCGAACAGCTGACCGGCGACAAGGCGACGGCCACGCTGAACACCCCGCAGATGGCCCGCGCGCTGCAGACGATCCACACCATGCGCTGGGACGACAACAGCATGGGCGCCAACTTCCTCTACGACTGGAACGGCATCAACCAGGACTTCGCCGCCGGCCGGATCGGGATGTACGTCTCCGGCGGCGGCAACTACGGCTCGCTGAAGGCGCAGAACGCGATCAAGGCCGACGACTACGGCGTCACGGCCCTCCCGCTCGACGGCCCGAACGCCGGTGTCCTCGGCGGCGGCACCCTCGCCGGCGTCAACGCCAAGGCGAACGGCGCCGTCAAAGCTGCGGCCGTGAAGTGGATCGACTTCTATTACCTGAGCAAGCAGGCCGACCAGGCCGCGGCTGTTGCCGACGCGAAGGCGACGGCGGACTCCGGCGAGGCCGTCGGCTCGCCCGAGCTGCCGGTGTTCGACAAGGCGACCTTCGACCAGCGGATGGGCTGGATCGCGCAGTACGTCAACGTGCCGGTGAAGCAGATGACGCCGTACACCGACAAGATGTTCGGCCAGCCGCTGATCCCGGAGCCGACGCGATCCACCCAGCAGATCTACGGCTTGCTCGACCCGGTGGCGCAGAAGGTCCTGACCGACCGTGGTGCCGACATCCCGGCCTTGCTCGCCGACGCGCAGAAGCAGGCTCAGGCGTTGCTGGACCGGTCGTGACGCTCACGGCGGCCCGGCCGGCGGTCCCCACTCGCCGCCCGGCCCGGGCACGCCGCCGACGCACCCCGATGACATGGGTGCGCGGCGGCGGCCTCGGTGCGCTGCTGTTCCTGCTGCCGTTGCTGGTGGTGTTCGGGCTGTTCTCGTGGCGGCCGATCGGCCAGGCCGTCGTGATGAGCTTCCAGCAGACCAACCTCGTCGCCGACCCGGTGTTCGTCGGTTTCGACAACTACGCCGCGGTGCTCGGCGACCCGCAGCTGTGGAACGCGGTCGGCAACACGCTGTGGTTCGCCGTCCTCGCGCTGCTGCTCGGCTACCCCCTCCCGCTGGTCGCGGCGGTGCTGATGAGCGAGGTCCGCCGGGGGAAGGGGCTTTACAGTGCGCTGGCCTACCTGCCGGTGGTGATCCCGCCGGTGGTGGCGGTGCTGCTGTGGAAGTTCTTCTACGATGCGAGGCCCAACGGGGTGTTCAACACCGTGCTGGGCGCGGTGGGGATCAGCCCGTCGCCGTGGCTGCAGTCGGCGTCGACGGCGATGTTCTCGCTGGTCGCCGAGGCGACGTGGGCGGCGGCCGGGGCGACGATCATCATCTACCTCGCCGCGCTGACCAGCGTCCCACCCGAGCAGTACGAGGCGGCCGAGATCGACGGCGCGTCGGTCTGGGGCAAGGTCTGGCACGTCACGCTGCCGCACCTGCGCGGGGTCCTGCTGATCACGTTCATCCTCCAGATCGTCGGCACCGCGCAGGTGTTCCTCGAGCCGTTCCTGTTCACCGGCGGCGGCCCGGCGCACTCGACGACCACGATTCTGCTGCTGGTCTACCAGTACGCCTTCGCCGACAGCCTCGGCGGCGACTACGGGGCCGCGACGGCGTTGAGCGTGCTGCTCGCCGTGGTCCTGGGTCTGTTCTCCGCGCTGTACTTCCGCCTCACGCGCTCCTGGAGCAAGTCATGACCCGCGCCCTGCTCTCGCCGTCGGACTGGCGGCGGCCGGTCGTCCGCCGCACGGCCCGTACGCTGCATGCGGCTCTGCTGGCGGCGTTGTTCCTGGCCGGGCTCGGCCCGATGCTGTGGCTGGCGAAGGCAGCGGTCACGCCTACGCAGGACACGCTGCGCGACCCGCTCGCTCTCTGGCCGCACGGCATCGACTTCGCCAATCTGGCCACGGCGTGGACGCGGGTGCAGATCGACAAGTTCTTCCTGAACACCGTGTGGGTCGCCGCCGGGTCGTGGCTGGTGCAGCTGGTCGTCGCGACGACGGCCGGGTTCGTACTGTCGGTGCTGCGCCCGCGCTACCGGAAAGTGCTCACCGGGGTCGTGCTGGCGACGCTGTTCGTGCCGGCGATCGTGCTGCTGGTGCCGCTCTACCTGTCCATGGTGAACTTGTCGCTGATCAACTCGTTCTGGGCGGTCTGGCTGCCCTCGGGTGCCAGCGCGTTCAACATTCTCCTGGTACAGCGGTTCTTCGACAATCTCCCGCGTGAAGTGTTCGAAGCGGCGCGGGTCGACGGCGCCGGGCCGCTGCGCCTGTTCTGGTCGGTCGTGCTGCCGATGTCCCGCCCGATCCTCGGCGTCGTCTCGGTGTTCGCCATCGTCGCGGCCTGGAAGGACTTCCTGTGGCCGATGCTGGTGCTGCCCGACCCGGCGGTCCAGCCCCTCTCGGTCCGGCTTCCGGCGCTGCAGAAATTCGTCGAGCTCGACGTCTTCCTCGCCGCGCTGGCTATTTCGTCCGTCATCCCCGTCGTGCTGTTCCTCGCGTTCCAGCGGATGTTCCTGCGCGGCAACGCGCTCGGCGGAGCCGTCAAGGGCTGACCGCCGCGAAGTCCCACGGACGCAATGACGCGTCCGGAGTTCGGTTGGGAGAAAACAGATGCACACGTCCCCACCGCACCGCGGCCGTGTCCTGGCCATCGCGATGCTCACCTTCACCGCTCTCCTGCCCACGGCCCCGGCGCACGCCGCGACCACCCGTCTGGAAGCCGAGAACGCCACGCTCTCCGGCGGTGCTGCTGTCGAGACCGACCACCCCGGCTACAGCGGTATCGGGTTCGTCGGCGGCTACACCGACAGCCACCGTGGCACGGCCCAAACCACGTTCGCCGTCACGGCCGCCTCGGCGGGTTCGTACACCTTCGCCCTCGGCTACGCGAACGGCACCGGGTCGGCACGCACCCTCATGCTCACCGTGGACTCCGGGGCAGCACAGCAGGTTTCCCTGCCCCCCACGGCCAACTGGGACAGCTGGGGGTCTGCGAGCGTGGCCGTCACCCTCGGGTCAGGCTCGCACAACGTGTCCTACACCTTCGGCTCGGCAGACAGCGGCAATGTCAATCTCGACCGCCTCGACGTCACGCCGTCGGCGACCGGGCAGGCGGGCCCGTTGTTCGAGGCCGAGAACGCGACGCTCTCCGGTGGCGCGGTCGTGGCGACCGACCACCCGGGCTACAGCGGCAGTGGCTTCGTCGGCGGGTACACCGACGGGAACAAGGGTGCCGCGCGGACGTCGTTCGCCGTCAAGGTGACGACCGCCGGGCCGCAGTCGCTCACCCTCCGGTACGCCAACGGCACGGGGGCGGCCATGACGCTTTCGCTCTACGTCGACAACGTCCGCCAGCGGCAGGTATCACTGCCCACGTCGGCGAACTGGGACACCTGGACGTCCGCGACCGAATCCGTGACGCTGGCCGCGGGCGACCACATGGTGGCGTATTCCTTCGACAGCACCGACTCGGGTAACGTGAATCTGGACAACCTCACCGTGACATCTTCGGTGCCCGCAGGTCCGGGCGAGGCGGAGGCGGCGTTCCTCTCCGGCGGCGCGACCGTCAGCACCGCGACCGCGGGCTACACCGGGCCCGGATACGCAGCCGGGTTCGGAACGCCGGGCGCGCGGCTCGTCCGCACCTTCGCGATGGCCGCGGCGGGCACGGCGACCGCGACGATCCGCTTCGCGAACTCGGGCACCCTCGCGATGGCCGCGAACGGCTGGGACGCCGGAACCGCGTCCCTGCCGTCGGGCACCGGCTGGCGGACGGCCACCGTGGCGGTACTGGTCCGCGCCGGCGTCAACACGCTGCAGCTGGCCGGCACCGGCAGCGATGTGCTGGTCGACAGCGTCGTCCTCGCGAACGAGACCGCTTTGGCGGCGCGCGGCGCGACGACGCCGTACACCGAGTACGAGGCCGAATCCGGGACCACCACCGGGACCGTGCTCACGGCCGGCCGGACCTTCCACACGGTCCAGGCCGAATCGAGCGGGCGCCGCGCGGTGCGGCTGAGCGCTACCGGGCAGTCCGTGAGCGTCACCCTGACGAAGCCCGCGAACGCCGTCACCGTGCGGTTCTCCATCCCGGACACCGCCGATGGTGCCGGGCAGACCGCGCCGCTGGCGCTCTACGCGGATGGCACCAAAGTCCGGGACCTCACGCTGACCTCGAGCTACAGCTGGGTCTACGGCGCGTACCCGTACACGAACGTGCCGTCACAGGGCAGCCCGCACCGGTTCTACGACGAGACGCGCGCGCTGATCGGCGACTGGCCCGCGGGCACTGTGCTCAAGCTGCAGAAAGACGCCTCGAGCACGGCCGCCTACTACGACGTCGACCTGCTCGACGCCGAACAGGCGCCGGCCCCGGCGACGGCTCCCGCGGGGGCGCTGTCAATCACGTCGTACGGCGCAGTCCCGAACAACGGCTCGGACGCGACCTCGGCCATTAACACGGCGATCGCGGCGGGCGCAGCCCAGAACAAGCCGGTGTGGATCCCGGCCGGGACATTCCGGATCACGGCGAAAATCAACGTCGCGGGCGTCAAGGTCTTCGGCGCCGGACCCTGGTACTCGGTCATCCAGGGCACCGGTCCCCGCGGGGGCTTCTTCGGCACGGGCAGCAACGTCACGCTGGCCGACTTCGCGATCTTCGGTGACGTCCGGGTCCGCGACGACAACGGCTCGGACGCCGCGCTGGACGGCAACTTCGGGTCCGGGTCACTGATCCAGAACCTGTGGATCGAGCACACCAAGGTCGGGCTTTGGGCCGACTCCGGCACCAACGGCCTGTATGTGGTCGGCACCCGGATCCGCGACACGTTCGCCGACGGCGTCAACGTTCACGCCAACGTGGCCGATGTGCGGGTCGACCAGTCCATGGTCCGCAACACCGGTGATGACGGGCTGGCGATGTTCTCCGAAGGCAGTGCCGTCACCGGCAGCGCGTACACGTTCAACACGGTTCAGTCACCGGCGCTGGCCAACGGCATCGGCATCTTCGGCGGTGCCGGCAACCGCGTCGAGAACAACATCGTCGCGGACACCGTGACCGCGGGCTCGGGCATCACGGTCGGCACCCGCTTCAACCCGGTGCCGCTGTCCGGCACGACATCGATCCGGCGCAACACGCTCCTGCGCACCGGCAGCTTCGAGGACAACTGGAACTCGGCGATCGGCGCCCTCTGGATCTACGCCGACTCGGCGCCCATCGCGACACCGATCGTCGTCGAGGACCTAACGATATCGGACAGCACGTACCAAGGCATACTGCTGAGCTTCCAGAAGTCGATCACACAGCTGAGCTTCGACCGCGTGACGATTGCCGGAGCCGGCACCTACGGCATCGAAACTAACGCAGCAGGCAGCGCGTCGATCGCACACACCACGGTGACCGGCGCGGCAGCCGGCGGTCTGCTCAACGACGGCGGCTACACGCTGGTGCGAGGCACCGGCAACTCCGGCTTTTGAAGGCGGGTCAGCCCGGTGACCCGACCGGTCACCGGGCTGACGGGCTGGTCAATCCGACAAGGGCCTGGCCCTCGGCCCCAGACGCGGGAACAGCCGGACCGCATTTGCCCGATCGACTCCCGACAGGTCACTGTCGGCGACTTCTTGGAACGAGACGAGGTTTTCGTTGTTGCGGTGAACAGTGGCTTCGGGAGCAGCCGGCCAGTCGGTGCCGAACAGAACGTGGTCCGGTGTGGTGACCTGCAAGGTGGGCAGGAGTGAGTGCGGATTACCGGCGAGCGCGGTGTCGTAGTAGACGTTTCGCAGTGCTTCACCGACGTGGCCGGGACCGATGTCGGCGTCGTCGGGACCTCGCTTAACCCGGGCGTGTTCGGCGATGCGCCAGCCGAGGGAGGGTAGCGCTCCACCGGCGTGGGCCAGGATCACGGTGAGCGTCGGGTAACGCTGGAACACACCGGAATAGATGGCGTTGGTCATGGTCCGCGCGGTGTCGAGCGGGAATTCGATGACCGAGCTCGGACGTCCGAAGCCGAGTACATCGATGTGCGGGCATTCGGCGGGATGAACGAATATCGGCGTCTTCCGGCGTCCGAGCTCGGCGAGGATGGGCTCGAGGAAAGGGTGCCCGAAATACTTGCCGGACGTGTTGGTGCCGAGCACCACCCCATCGAGGGTCAGGGTGTCCAAGGCATGTTCGACTTCCGCGAGAGCGGCGTCGACGGAATTCATCGGCAGGGTGGCGAAGGCACCGAACCGGCCGGGATGGGCGCTGATCAGCTCTGCGTAGGCCTCGTTCACCAGACGCGCGGTCCGGACAGCATCGGCCGGGCCGGTGGTGGGCAGCCATTCAAGCGGCAGGGACAGGATCTGGGTCGCGATGTCGTGGCGATCCACGAAGGCCAGGGCCGCGTCGACGCTCCACGGTGACACGCGAAAGCCGCCGGCGAGTGCAGTGTCCCGCAGCCGCTGCGCCACCACGCCTCCGGCGTAGTGGGCGTGGACGTCGATGCGATCGCGGGTCATGAACTGTTCCTCGTTTCGAAGTCCGCCGAAATGGCGCGGATGGTCACGGATCTGCCTGGGTGAGAAACGGGCCGGCCAGCTCCGCCAGCGCTTCGGACCGGGGGGTGTCGAGGTGGTCGAGGCCTTGGACGACGACCACGTGGGCCGACGGCAACGCGCGGGCCAGGGGCGTGACCGGCTGTGCGACGAAATCGTCGCTGCCGGCCACAATGAGCAGCTTCGCTTGGATACCCGCGATTTCCACCGGGTCCAGGACGCGTGACGGCCTGCGGATCACCGCGGACAGTGCCCGCGGATCGTTGCCCGACGCCAAGGCGTGAGTGATTACGGCTCGTAGCGATGCCGGGGCTCCGTCGGGCAGGCCGCCGAGCAGGGCCGCCGACACCGCTTGCCCGTACTCCGGGCGGAACAGGTTGGCTCCCACGCCGGCGATCACCAGGCGCCGGAACCGTTCGGGATCGCGTGCGGCCAGGTGCAGCAGCAGCTTTCCGCCCAGGGAGAAGCCGACCGCGTCGATTCCCCGGCCCGCCGGCAGCCGGGCGTGCAGTTGTTCGGCGATGTCGGCGTAGGCCCGCGGGTCGTGTGCGGCCGGCGTGCGACCGTGGCCGGGGAGATCGACGCCGAGGACGGTGCGGCCCGCCCGGAACAGCGATCGTTCCAGCGCGGACCCGCTCCAGGTGCTGCGATAGGTACCGCCCCACCCGTGGACCAGCGCGACGGGTGGCTCGCCGGCAGCCGGCCAGAAACCGTTCTGCGGCTCAGGCATCGGAACCGCCTCGCCCGAGCAGCACCGAGTCGTTGCCCGCCGCCACGAACACCGCGGTCACCTCGCGTGAGCTGATCAGCCAGGAACCGCGTGCCGCGACGAACCGGTCCACCACGTCACAGATGGCCGAGGGGTCGGAGAACGGCAACGGAGCGACGCCGTTGGCCGCATACAGGGTGACCACGTAGTGCGCGGTGGCCTCGGTGGCGGCGCGCAGCTCGAGGACGAGATTGGACACCAGGTGCCGCGACAGCCGCGGTCCGTTCGCCTGGCGGCGGGCGTACCCCCGCGCAATGTCGTCGCGGCCGTGCATGATCAGCCCCGGCATCCGGCACACCGCGTCCTCGGTGTAGCCCAGCTCGCCACCGACGCCCGCGTCGGCGTCGACGTTCCACCAGCTGGCATGCACAGCGTCGGTGATGCCCTGTTCGATCGGTGACACCGGTTCGGCCGCCTCACGAACCGATGGTCATGAACGATTCGGGCATGTTGCTGGCCCAGCCGTTCATCACTTCGGTGAGCTGGTCCGGACGCACCTCGGCGACGAGGAATTCGGCATCGTCGAACTCGTTCATCCCGGAACTGAACTCGTTGCGGTTCCCGGTCGGGTCGAAGGCGTAGGCGAAGTTGTTGGTACCGAACCCCTGGGTGTCGCGGGGGCTGCCCATGTGCCGTCCGGGGCCGAACTCCCAGCGGTGACCGGTTTCGGTCAGCCGGTCGCTGATACGGAAGTAGTGGTTGCCGTCCTCGACCGCGAACGCGACGTGGTGCAGCCGGTCGGCCGGGCGCACCGCCTGCATGTAGGCGAGGTCGTGGTCCATCCGGGTGGCGCGCAACCACGACGCGGCCCACTTGCCGGCGAAGGTCATGACCAGGGACTGCTTGAAGCCCAGTACCATCTTCATGAAGTCCGAGAACTCCTGCGGGTCGGTTTCGCCGAGCAGGTTGATGTGATCGATGTCGGTCGGGCGGAACGTGCCGTCGGAGGTGGTGTGGGTTCGGCCGGCGACCCGGTTGCCCGAGCCCGCCGCGAACTCCATCCGGTGCCCGCTGGGCAGGTCCAGTCCCAGCAGTGTCCCCTGGCCGGGCCGGTCCGGTTCGCTGTAGCGCTCGTAGGCGACACCTGCGCCGTCGAGGCGGGCCTGGATCTCCTCGAGGTCATCGGCGTGGTCGACGCCGAAGGTGAAGCTGTCGATGCTCTGGCCGCCCGCGATGAGGGTCAGGTCGGCGCCGTCACCGCTGCAGGCCAGCAGCGCACGCTGCGGGGTGCGTTCCAAAACGGTGAGCCCGAGCACCCCCTCGTACCATTCGAGCGATTGACCGAGATCGGTCACCCGGATCGCGGCGTGGTCAATGCGGTTGATGGGCATAGCTCCTCCTTGAGCGTTCAGCCGGCTGCGGGGATAGGCGACGGTGGAACGGCAGTCGTTCAGGCCGTCAGCGATTTCTTGGTGGTGGCAAGCAGTTCCGACGCCGCGCCGGTGAGCAGGGTGGCGTCGTTGGCCAGCAGGACGAACTGGTAACGACGAGCCAGAGCGGCTGCTTCGGCCGCGGAGGCGCCGGTCGCGGTGCCGAGCGGGATGCCGATTTCCGCGGCGGTTCGTTCGGCGGTGTTCAGCAGGGCGCGGAATTCCGGTGCGTCGGCCGTGAGGCCGGTGGCGACGGCCAGGTCGGCGGGACCGACGAACAGGGCGTCCAGCCCGTCGGTGGCGCCGATGCGGTGCATGGCCGCGATCGCCGTACGGCTTTCCAACTGGGGGATGACGGCAGCGGACGCCGCCGAGGCGCGGTAAGCGGCGGTGTCGGTGCCCCAGTCGCCGGCACGCACGGTGGGGCCGAACCCGCGCGTCCCCTGTGGCGGGAATCGTGTGGCCGCGACCGCGTTGACCGCATCGCCGGGGTGATCCACGTGGGGTACCAGCACTCCCGCCGCGCCCGAGTCCAGCACCCGGGCGATGACGGCGGGACTGCGGTCGGGGACGCGCACGAGAGCGGGGAGGTCTCGTCCTCGTGCGGCTCCGATCAGCTCGTGGACCTCGCGGATGTCCAGCGGTGCGTGTTCCATGTCGATCGCGACGAAGTCGAATCCGGCGATGGCCAGCAGTTCGACGCTGTCGCAAGTCGGGAGTTTGACCCAGGTTCCGAAGGCGGCACGCCCCAGCGAACCGAGCAGCTCGGTGAAGGCCCTCATCGCGCGTTCTCCGCCTCGGGAACGGGGTACTCGTGCGCGTTGACGACCCAGCCCGGTTGGGCGGAGAAGTCGTGGCGGGGCGGGCAGAAGACGTCGATGAGCTGGTTGCGGGCCTGCCCGGTGGACTGACTGGTATGTACCAAGGGCGGAGGGATGATCGTCACCGACGGGCTTGCGACAGCAACGTGCTCGTCCGGGCGCCAGTCGGCGAGGTTTGTGGTCCATGGCGTGCGAATGTGATGACACCAGTGCCCCTCGACTGTGAGCGAACACTGCTCGAAGTCGTCGTGGTGGTGCGGTGAGAGGGCCGCGGGATCGCGGGGGCCGAGGTCGGGGTCGAACAGGTTGACCATGAAAGTGCTGCAGCGGAACAGCCGGCCGAACCGCCCGGGCGCGTAGGGATGGTCCGCGACGAAGTAGATCCGCAGGTGCGGACCGTCGACCGCCGGTGGCCACGGCGCGAACCCGCTCACGTACGGGTCGGGTTCACGGTAGGCGTCGTTGTTCCGGCAGCGGGCAAGCAGTTCGGCGGACGCGGCCGAGAACAGGCGGATCACTTGGGTGTCGCGGGTCAGTTCGATCCGGGACGCCCCCGGTGGCACGACGACCAGCGCAGGCTGCTCCACTGAGGCCGATCCGTGTTCGGACCGAATGTCCGCGCCGACAGGACCACCGGGAAAGAGCGCGACGTACTCGTCGGGTTGTGCTTCGCGCTCCAACACCTCCCCCGCGCAGGCTACGGCGTAGGACACGGCGAAGTTCTGTCCGCGCACCCACCAGATCCGGGAGCCGCGTTCGGTGACCTCATCGGGTTCGGTGGCCGTGAAATCGATGAACTGCGCCTGGGCCGCCGGACCCGTCCCCGGCGCGGCGGCCGGTGCCGTCGCGGGCAACCGTGAGCGGATGTCGGCCGTGCTGTAGGTCATGTGTTCCTCCGCGTCGTCGGGAAGGGAATTCGGATCGGCTACGACGATGCTCGTCGGCGACCTGCCGATGATCAATCGTCAACGGCCGGCGGGTCAGTTCGGCAGAACCGAATGATCACGACACGAAGGCAGGGCAGCCGGAGCTCAAACTCGTTGTGCGGCGAGGAGGTCAAGGTCGCCAACGATCTCACGCAGAGCCATGAGCAGAGGTTCGACGGCGGTCGCACGATCGTCGCGGTGCACGAGGCAGATCGTGACCTGGATGACCGGCTTGGCGATCGGCCGGAACACCACGTCGGGAACCCGGTTGGTCGCGGCGATCGTGGCGGGGTGCAGCCCGATGCGCTGTCCGGCGGCGACGTGCATCGTCAATTCGTCGAACCGCCCGACTTCCTCCACGTTGGCCGTCGAAACACCGCCGTGCACGAGTTCGGTGTGGATCACGGAATCCACGAAGGGGTTGTCGCTGCGCGGGGTCATCAGCAGCGATCTGGTCCGCAACGCGCTCAGCGGCACCTCTCTCGCTGCGGCCAGCGGATCTTCGGCGCGCAGGATCGCGACGATCGGCACCTCGGCGAGCACGACGGTGTTCAGGGGTGAGCGGGTGGAGGCAGACCAGCACAGACCGAGGTCCGCGCGACCGTCCTCCAGCGCGGCCATCTGCTGCGGGGTGTGCATGAGCACCGGGCGCCACCGCAGGCCGGGCAGCCGGCGCCGCCACGACGCCGACAGCAGCGGGGGAAACATCAGCTGGCCGAGTTCCGGGGTGTGCGCAACCACGAGATCCGCGCTGCCCAACGCGCGAGTGCGCGCGTTCTCGTGGGCCCGCGCCAGACTCGTGAAAGGCTCACGTACGTCGCCGAGGAACCGCAGTCCGTGCGCGGTGAGACTCACCCGACGGCTCGAGCGGTCGAACAGCGGGCCGCCGACCCGGCGTTCGAGCGCCGCGATCGCTTCACTCACACTGGCCGGGCTCAGGTGCAGCCGGTCGGCGGCGCGGGCGAAGTGCAGTTCGTCGGCGACGGCGAGAAAACACTCCAGCTGCCGCAGGTTCATCGTCACCGTCGCCGCCTTCCTCGCCCGTGCCGGGCCGGCTCGTGCGCCGGGTCAGCCGAGGCGGGCCAGCCGGGGAAACAGCCGGGCGCAGTTGCCGGTGGTGAGCGCGCGCCAGGTGGTGCCCGCCGGCTGCGGTGCCGCGTCGATGCCGGCCAGCTGCGCGTCGACCGCGGCGGGCGGGGTCCAGCAGTAGTCGCTGCCGTACAGCAGCCGTTCGGTGCCGAACGCGCGGTCCAGCGCCGGGATCTGGTGCGGGAAGGGAGTTCCCGCCATGTCGAACCACAGCCGGGACACCTGCTCCGGCAGCGGCGGAACATCGGGTCGCGCGGCCCCGAGCATGCCGCGGAACAGCTCCATGCGCCCGGCCAGCAGCGGCAGCACCCCGCCACCGTGGGTGAAGATCCACGGGATGGCGGGGTATTGCTGCAGCACATCGGCGAAGGCCAGGTCGCTCACGGCACGGGCGGAGTCGAACAAGAATTCCAGCATCGGCCGCGGACGGCCGGATGCGATAGCGTCGGCCTGCGGTGGTGACGTCGGGTGGACGAACACCGGGGTCCGGCGCCGGTCCAGCTCGGCCCACAGGGGGGCGTAGCGAGGATCGCCCAGGTACACGCCCGCGGTGTTGGTCTCCACGGTCACGCCGTCACAGCCGAGGTCGTCGACGGCGTGGGCCAGCTCGCCGAGCGCACCGTCCACATCGGGCAACGGCAGTGACGCGAAGTGGCCGAAGCGGTCCGGGCGGGCCCGGCAGATCTCGGCGCCGGTGTCGTTGACGTGCCGGGTGAGCCGACGGGCCGCATCGTCGTCGCCGAAGTGCGTGCCGGGCGAGGAGATTGACAACAGCGAGGTGGCGATGCCCCACCGGTCCATCAGCGTCAAGTGCTTCTCGGCGTCCCAGGTGGGCCACCCGGGCATGCCGTCCGGTGCCTGGTGGCCGGCGGCGTGGGCGGCGGCGACGTACTCCGGGGTGAGGAAGTGGGCATGCACGTCCACCAGGGCAGAACTCGTCATCGGTGGGTCACTTCGACCTCGGCACCGGCGGCCCAGATCCGCCGGATCGCGGTCGTGGCCTTGATGTCCTGGGACGGGTCTCCGTCGACGAGCACCAGGTCCGCCCGCAACCCCGGCCGCACGCTGCCCCGGTCGGGCAGGCCGAAGTGGTGGGCGGGCAGCACCGTCGCCGCACGCAGCGCATCGCTCTCGGTGAGCCCGGCCTCCACGAGCAGGGCCAGTTCGTGGTGCAGGCTCGATCCGTGGGTGACGGGGTTGGGCAGCGGCGCCGGTCCGGAGAACGCGTCGGTGCCGGCGAGGATCGGGACGCCCGCCGCGTGCAGTGCGGCGACGCTGTCGCGGCTGTAGGCGTAGTCCTGGCCTTCGGGCCGGACACCGGTGATCACCGCTTCCATCATGGCCAGGGTGGGGACCGCGATCTGGCCTCGTTCGACCATGCGGGCCACGGTGTCGGCGTCGAGGACGCCGTCGCGGGGGACGTGGGTGATGACGTCGGCTCCGGCCCGCACGGCGCGGCGGTAGGCGTCGACCGACGAAGCGTGCGCGACCGTGAGCTTCCCGTGCTTCTTTCCTTCCGCGACGACGGCGTCGATCGTGGGCTGGTCGAGCAGGTCTCCTTCGATGACGACCTTGATGTAGTCCGACCCTTCGGCCACGCGGTGGGCGACGAACGGCGCGGCCTGCCCGTGCGCGGTCAAGATCGCCTCCGCCGGCATGCCGGGCATGCGGGCGTGGTTGCCGCCCGGCCCGATGGCCGGTACGCCCGCGCTGCGGATGTCAGGCACTCGGCCGCGGAAGGAGTCCACGCGCTCCTTCGGCCAGCACGCCATGTCCAGGGCTGTGGTGACGCCGTGCTCGGCGAGCTTGCGCAGGTCGTCGGGGAAGATCAGGTGGACGTGGGCGTCGATCAGGCCCGGCAGCACGGTGGCGCCACCGCCGTCGACGATCTGCCCGCCCGCGGGTTCGTCGCCGATCACGGTCCCGTCGATGGTCACCGTGGTGGGTTCGGTCAGTCCGGTGCCGTCGAAGACGCGGACGTTGGTCAGAATCGTCTTGGTGGTCATGGGCCCTTCTCCGGTGATCACAGCAGGCTCTGCAAAACGTTAAGAGAGGAACGGACAGGGCGGCTGGAAGCCGGTCAGCACGTCCGGGTGGATGTGGGCCGTCACGGTGCCGGCTCGGCGGCACCGTCGCGGAGGGGCGCGAGGCTGGTGTCCATCAGGATCTGCCGTGTGCGGTTGACGTGCGCCTCGAAGCGGGCCGCCGCCTCGTCGGCGTCATGAGCGAGCGCCGCGTCGACCAGGCCCTGGTGCTCGCCGGCCACGTCACGGTGGTGCTCCAGGGTGCCGGGGCCGGACCAGGCACGGTAGAGCTCGGCGGCATCGGACAGGCGCGTGCAGATGTCCAGCAGTACCGCGTTGCCGCACGCCTGGATCAGCGTGTGGTGGAACTCCAGGTGCGCCCGTGCCCATTCCTCGTTGCGGCGCTGGGGGTTCCCGGGCAGGAACAGCGGCTGGCCGGCGAGCCGGTGGTGTGCGGCCAGCACTTCGGACTCCCACGTCACGCCGCCGCGCCGGACCGACAACCGCAGCGCAGCCCCCTCGTTGACCACGCGAGCCTCGGTGAGGTCGGTCAGCGCCTGCAGTGACAGCGGCATGACCCGGAATCCGCGGTTGCGATCGATCTGGACCAGGTCCTTGGCCGCCAGCAGCCCGAGGGCTTCACGCACGACGCTGAGGCTGACATCGAACCGGTCACCGAGCTCAGCGGGCTTGAGCCGCTCTCCCGGGGCCAGGTCCGCGTTGAGAATCTCCGAGCGCAGCCGGGAGTACACCAGCACGGCCAGGCTCTCGCCACCCGCTCTCTTCGCCATACTCGAACTCTAACACACTCTCTCATCAAGAATCGATTCTTGTGTTGACAGTCGCCTATGTCCAGCAGAGTATGGGGGTAGCCGACGCCGGTGACCCGGGCGACGAGCCGCACCGCGGCCCGCCCGTCGGGACACCGGCGGATCATCGACCGAAAGGGTGCCGCGATGCGGATCGCCAATCTCGCCGGTCGGCTCGTCCTCATCACCGAGGCCGGTGCCGTCGACGTCGAGCGCGCCAGCAACCAGCGCTTCTCCCCCGACCCCCAAGCGGTGTACGCACGCTGGGACGAGTTCACCGCCTGGGCCCGCGACGCGGGGCATGAGGCCGCCACATCCTTCGACGACGCCGACTTGCGAGCCCCCGCACCGAACCCGGCGCAGATCTTCGGGATCGGCCTGAATTACCGGGACCACGCGGCCGAAGCCGGTCTCGACCTTCCCGACTCCCCCACCATCTTCACGAAGTTCGCCAGTTCGCTCACCGGGCCCTACGGCGACATCACGCTCAACGGGTCCACAGTGGACTGGGAGGTCGAACTGGTCGCCGTCATCGGCCGGCGGGCCTGGCAGGTGCCGGTCGAGCACGGCTGGGACCACGTGGCCGGGCTCACCGCCGGCCAGGACCTCTCCGACCGCGCCCTGCAGCTCGCCGGTCCCGTGCCGCAGTTCAGCCTCGGCAAGTCGCGCCCCGGCTTCGGGCCGACCGGGCCGTGGCTGGTCACCACCGACGAGTTCGCCGATCCGGACAACCTGGAACTGAGCTGCACGGTCAACGGCGAATCCGTGCAGAAGAGCCGCACCAGCGAGCTGATCTTCTCCGTACCGGACCTCGTGGCCCGGCTCTCGGCCGTCCTGCCCCTGCTCCCCGGCGACGTGATCTTCACCGGCACCCCGGCTGGCGTCGGCGGCGCCCGCACCCCGCAACGGTTCCTCTCCGCCGGCGACGAACTCGTCAGCACCATCGAAGGCGTCGGCGTCATGCGCCACCGGTTCGTGGAGGAGTCGTGAGCACGGTGGACCCGAACCGGTTCCGAGCGGTGATGGGCGCGGTCTGCGCACCGGTCACCATCGTCACCACCACCAGCGCGGCCGGCCGGCCGCGCGGCGCGACCGTCAGCTCGTTCACCTCGCTGTCCCTGGAACCGCCGCTGGTCGGCGTCGCCTTCGACCGGCGCTCGGCCCTGCTCGCCGACATCCTGGCCGCCGGGAGGTTCGGCGTGAACCTGCTCGGCCACGGCCAGGACGACCTCGCCGTCCGGTTCGCCACCCGCGGCGCCGACCGCTTCACCGCCGACACCACCTGGTTCACCGACGCCGGGCTGCCCCGGCTGGCCGACGCGACGGGCTGGGTCGCGTGTGCGCTGGAACGCACCGTCGACGCCGGCGACCACCTGCTGCTGTTCGGCTTGGTCACCGCCCTCAGCGGCACGGAGCAGCCCCCGCTGGTCTACGCCCGCCGCACCTTCGGCACCCACTCCCGCTTCACCGAGCGGCCCCGCCCGCCCATCACCGACCAGATCGCCGCCTGCGCCCGCTGACCCGCCCGGAAAGGACAACGACGTCATGACCATCACCACCGAACAACCCGCGGTCACCACCGAACAGATCCTCGCCCGCATCGCCGACATCCGGCCGCTGCTGGAACGCAATGCCGCCCAAGGCGAAGCCGACCGCCGGGTCGTCGAGGAAAGCATCACCGCGCTGACCGAGGCCGGCGTGTTCAAGATCGCCCAGCCCTGTCGCTACGGCGGCTACGGGCTCCCGGTCCGCGCGATGCTCGACGTCTCCGCCGCGGTGGCCGAGGCCGACGGCGGCACCGCCTGGGTCGTCGCCCTGAGCAACGTCTGTGCCTGGATGGCCGGGCTGTTCAGCCGGCAGGCCCAGGACGAAATTTGGGGCGTGAACCCCGACGCGAAGGTCTCCGGCGTCCTCGCCCCGACCGCCGAGACGACCAAAGTGGACGGTGGCTGGCGCGTTACCGGCCGCTGGTACTACAACTCCGGTTCCTGGCACGCCGACTGGGCCGGTCTCGGTGTCCCGCTGACCGACGAGCGCGGCGAGGTCGTCGACCAGGGCCTGGTCCTCATCCCCCGCACCGACCTCGGCTTCGAGGAGACGTGGTTCGTCGCCGGGATGCGCTCGTCGGGGTCCAACTGCCTGATCGCCGAAGACGTTTTCGTGCCCGAGCACCGCGTCATGTCGGTACCGCCGGCCATCGGCGGCCAGTACGCCGTGGAGGAGCCCGAGGAAGACCTCTACCGCGCCGCGCTCGTCCCGGTATTCACCCTCGTGCTGGCCGGCCCCCAGCTCGGCCTCGGCCGCAAAGCGCTGCAGATCGTCCAGGAGAAGGCAACGCGCAAGGCGATCTCCTACACCAGCTATGTGGCGCAGGCCGACTCCGTCGGCTTCCAGCTGCAGCTGGCCGAAGCCGCGATGCGGATCGACACCGCCCACCTGCACGCCCACCGCGCCGCCGACGACATCGACACCGCCGCCGCGAACCGCACCTACCCCGACCTCACGCTGCGCGCCCGCACCCGCGCCGACACCGGCTGGGCCGTCGAAAACATCACGCGTGCCATCGACATCCTGCTCTCCGCGCACGGCGCCGGCAGCTTCGCCGAGGTCAACCCGCTACAGCGGATCTGGCGTGACTCCGCCGTGGCCGCCCGCCACGCGATCGTGCTGCCCGCGGTCAACTACGAGGTCTACGGCAAGGCCCTGCTCGGGCGCGACGACCAGATCACCCCGCTCATCTGACCCGGAGGACCTCGCCATGAGCCTGCACCGCCTCACCAAGATCGCCATCGGCGTCCCGAACCTCGACGAAACCGCCAAGTACTACACCGAGTTCGGCCTCACCCCCACCGCGTCCGGCTTCGCCACCGCCGACGGCGGCGAACAGCTCGAACTGCACCAGACACCGCACCGCCGGCTGCTGACCCTCGGCATCGGCGCCGACGACCCCGACGACCTCGGCCGCATCACCGCGTCCCTGGCCCGCCTCGACGTCGAGAGCCGCATCGACGGCGACGCCCTGTACACCAAGGATCCGATCACCGGGCTCGACGTCGTCGTCTCGGTCGCACCGCGACTGCAGCAGGAGCCGCCGGAACCGGTGGCCTACAACCAGCCCGGCGAGATCCGACGCGCGAACACCCGCGCGCCCGGCATCGACCGCGAGCCGGCTGTGCGGCCGCGCAAACTCGGACACGTCGTGTTCGGCTCCACCGACCAGGCCGCGACCCAGAAGTTCTTCACCGAGGGCCTGGGCTTCAAGGTCAGCGACGAGGCCCCCGGCCTGGCCGCGTTCATGCGCTGCTCAAGCGACCACCACAACGTGCTCGTCCAGCAGGCACCGGTCAGCTTCCTGCACCACACCTCCTGGGAGGTCGACGACGTCGACGAGGTCGGCCGCGGCGCCACCGCCATGCTCGAAGGCCACCCGGAACGCCACACCTGGGGCCTGGGCCGGCACTACATCGGCTCCAACTTCTTCTGGTACCTGCGCGACCCCGCCGGCAACTTCTCCGAGTACTACTCCGACATCGACTGCATCCTCGAAGACCAGCTCTGGGAACCCCGCGTCGTCGCCGGCGAAAAGAGCCTCTACGCCTGGGGCCCGCCGCCCCCGCCGTCGTTCCTCGCCCCCGAGGACCTGGCGGACCTGATGACCGACGCTCACGACGGAGCGTGACAGTGACCGGGTTGGACGACTACACCAGCTGGCTGGCAGCACGAGGAAGGGAGTTCACCAGCTACGACGAACTGTGGCGCTGGTCGGTCGACGACCTGGCCGGATTCTGGACGTCGATCTGGGATCACTTCGAAGTGGGCGGAGCCTACGACCGCGTGCTCGGCTCCGCGGACATGCCTGGCACACAGTGGTTCCCCGGCACGGAGCTGAACTACGCCGAGCACATGCTCGGCGAACCCGGCGACGCCGAACGGCTCGCCGTGCTCGCGTACTCCCAGACCCGTGCGCCAGCCTCGCTGACGTTCACCGAACTCGCCGACCAGGTCGGCCGCGCCCGCGCCGGCCTGCAACGGCTCGGGGTCGGGCGCGGCGACCGCGTGGTCGCCTACCTGCCCAACATCCCCGAAACCCTGGTCGCCTTCCTGGCCTGTGCGTCGCTCGGCGCCGTCTGGGCGGCGTGCGCGCCGGAGTTCGGCGCCCGCAGCGTCCTGGACCGCTTCGCCCAGGTGGAACCCACCGTGCTGCTGACCGTCGGCGGCTACACCTACGGCGAGAAGCAGATCGACAAGACGGCCGACGTCACGACGATCCGCGCGGGCCTGCCGACCGTGCGCCACACCATCTCCATCCCTTACGGACAGTACGAAGTGGACGGCACACACCCTTGGCCGGAGCTGCTGAACGAACCCGCCCCGCCGGAGTTCGACCGGGTCCCGTTCGGCCATCCCCTCTACGTCCTGTTCTCTTCCGGAACGACCGGACTGCCCAAAGCGATCGTCCACGGCCACGGCGGCATCCTGCTCGAACACCTCAAGGCCCACGCCCTGCACCTCGACACCCGCCCCGGCGACCGGATCCTCTGGCACACCACGACGGCGTGGATGATGTGGAACATCCTCGTCTCCGGGTTGCTGCGCCGGGCCACCATCGTGCTCACCGACGGAAACCCGCAGTACCCGGACCTCGTTGCGCAGTGGCAACTCGCCGCCGGCGCGCGCGTGTCGTTGTTCGGCACGAGCCCGTCCTACCTCGCCGCCTGCCGCACAGCCGGCATCGACCCCGGCCGGCTGCCCGCACTGCGCACGCTCGGCGTCACCGGTTCACCACTGCCGGGCGAAGTCTTCGACTGGGCCGCCGAGCACCTCGGCGACGCAGTCCACATCAACTCGCTGTCGGGCGGAACTGACATCTGCTCCGCTTTGATCGCGGGCAACCCGTGGGTGTCCGCTCGCCGCGGCGAGCTGACCGCGCCTTGCCTCGGGGTCGACGTCACTGCGTTCGACTCCGCAGGAAACGAAGTAGTCGGAAAGGTCGGCGAGCTGGTCGTCCGGAAGCCGATGCCGTCGATGCCCATCGGCTTCTGGGACGACCCGGATGGCCACCGGTACCGCGCCGCCTACTTCGACACCTATCCCGGCGTCTGGCGCCACGGCGACTGGGTGACCATGTCCCCCGAACGGAGCTTCGTCATCTCCGGCCGTTCCGACGCCACCCTCAACCGCGGCGGGGTCCGCCTCGGCACCGCCGAGTTCTACTCGGTCGTCGAGGAGCTGCCCGGCGTCGCGGACTCGCTGGTCGTGCACCTCGAAGACCCGGACGGCGGCCCCGGCCAGCTGCTGTTGTTCGTCGCCACGGCACCCGGCATCGATCTCGACGACACCTTGCGGCAGCTGATCCGCCAGGCCCTCCGAGAACAGCTCTCCCCGCGGCACGTTCCCGACCGGATCGACGCCGTCCCGGCCATCCCACGAACGCTGACCGGCAAGAAGCTGGAGAAACCGATCAAGCAGATCCTCCAGGGGCGCGCCCCCGCAGAAGTCGTCGCGCCTGACGCCATCAGCGGCTACGCCGCGATCGGCGCATTCACCCCCTGACCCTCCGGATCCGCCGCGCAGGGTCTTGAGCTGCAGGCCGCGCCGGCAGCACATCAGGAAAGCAGTGTCGCGGTAACCGCACGATGATCGTCGCGGTATCCGGGGTTGCCCGCCGGCTCTCGTCCCGCAAGCTCACCGAAGCGTCCGGCTGGATCCGGTCACGCGTCGAAGCGGAGGTGGACAGTGCGGTGGTAGTCGCCGGTGGCGGCGTTCGGACGGCTCTCGGGGCCCAGCGACGCGACGGCGTCGAACTTGTGGCCGATCGCGGTGATGCCAGCAGGGACGTGGAACCTGCCGACAGCCCGGCCACGCGGCGTTCGCGGGCCAAGGAGTAGCCCGTGGCGAACATCGCGGCGGCGAGCACGACTAGGACGTAGGACAAGCCACGCCGGCACGAACGCCAGCTGGGCGAAGAGCACCAGCTGCGAGTCGAACGGCAGGTTGACCGCGCCCTTGCTGCCGAGCGGGCCCGGCGAGGGTGCCGACGAGGCTGGGTACGCCGAACCGGGTGAACAGCTGCGAGTACAGCCACCCGATCACGGCGCCCGCCACCAGCGCGGCCAGGATCGCCGGCCAGGACGGCCAGCCGTGTCGTCGACGCGCATGAACCCGGCCTCGGAGATGAGCCGCTGCATCGCCGCGCGCCGCAGTTCCGGGTTGCCGCCGTGGCCTGAGGTGGAGCCGACTCGTCGAGACAGCCGTTCAGGATCGCATCACCGACCACCGACGGCGCCGCCACCGCATCCGGCGGGTCGGCCCGCCAGCACCACGGTTCTTCCCGTGCAGCCGGCTTGCCCGAGGTGCTCAAGGGTGTCGATGATCGATGAGCCGGGCCGAAACCACCCGGGCGCGAGTAATCCCTGTGCGTGCGGCATGTAGATCCATCACCTTGTACGCAAGTCGAGACAGGCCAGTCGAACTCGGCAGTGCTCGTCCGACGTGTCTCGCCGGCCACGCGCGGGGTGACGGAGCTCGCTTGCACGCGAAGTCGCGTCGTGGCTCTGGCCACTCCATGTCCCGCAGACCAGCACGATTTCTCTGCCGAAGACGAGCGCGGACGCGGGTCCTGGTGCTGACTGGTCCTGTGTGGATGGTCCTCCCGCGGTCGGTGCCGGTTCAAGGTGCTTCCTGTCCACTCGGCACCATTCGATTCGTCAACGAACGGTCGAGTCTTGCGGCAGACCCAGCAGCCGCTCAGCCGTCCGGTGGGCGATACTCTCCTTCGCCGCCTCGGGCAGGTCGGCCTTGTCCAGGAAGTCCACCGCGCTTTCGTTGCCGATGAAGGGATAATCAACGGAGTACATGATCCGATCGGCACCCAGGACGTCGACGCAGTACCGCAGCTGCGCGTGGCTGAACATCCCGCTCGGCGTGACGTACGCGTTCTGCCGCAAGTAGTCGCCGATGGATCGCTCCAGCTTGGTGACGCGCTGCGGCAGCGCCTCGTCGAGCCGGTCCAGGTAGAACGGCACCATTTCGCCCCAGTGACCGAGGATGACCTGCAGGTCCGGGTACCGGTCGAAAACGCCGCCCAGGACCAGCTGGAGGAAGTGCACCGCGGTTTCCTGGTGCCACCCCCAGGCCGCGGTCTGGAACCGCGCGGTGACCAGCGGATCGAGCCCTTCGTAGTTCGAGGCGCTCGTCGCCTGTGGCGGGACACCCGGGTGGAGGTAGATCGGCACGCGCAGCGCGGCGGCCGCGCGCAGGATCGGGTCGAACCGGGGCACCGAGAGGAACTCGTCCTCGGTCCGGCCCATGATCATCGTGCCGACGAACCCCAGCTCGCCGACGCAGCGTTCCAGCTCGGCGGCGGCGGCTTCGGGCACCGATGTCGGCAGCGCCGCGAAGGCGGCGAACCGGTCCGGGTGCCGGCGCACGGCATCGGCGAGGGTGCCGTTCGTCGTGCGCACGAGATCGGCCGCGACGTCGGCGGGCAACTGCTGGGTCGAAAGGCTCGACAGGACCTGCATCGAGATGCCGTGGCGGTACATGTCGGCGATGCGCCCTTCGCCGAGATCGCGTAGCACCTCGGCGCTCGGCGAGTACGGCAAGCCGCTGTCCGCGGCGAAGCTCGCGGCGAAGTGCGGGCTCAGCGCCTGCGCGGCGGGAGCACTGGCCCGCGCGACGGCGACGTCGAGGTAGTGCTCCTCGAGGGTCACGATCTTCACAGCAGTTCCTTTCCTTCGAAATGCCGGACTGTCGCGGCGAGGATGCCCAGGTTTGACAGCCGCGAAGCCACTCTTCCATGATAAGTGAAGTCACTTCATCATGGTGAACCCTGATGCGATCTCAGGGCGTACCGCGGAACGCCCGCGCAGGGAGCAACGATGTCCCCGTGACCACCAGCGCAGCATCCGCCGACCCACACCGGGGGCACGGTCACGCGACTTCGACCGACTGGATGCCTTGCCGGGAGTCGGCCGCCCCGTCGATGTCTGTCACCGGGTCACTGTACGAATCCGTCGAGCAGCGCCACGGCCAAGCCATTCGGATCGGTACCGGCGCCGAAGACGTACAGATCGGGACGGACGATGACCGCCGTGGCGCCCAGCGCGTCGAACCTGCGCCGGCAGGTGCCGTCGACGACCACGGGGCCGCCGGGCCGCTCGTGCCGTCATCGACGCGGCCCTGGACCGAAAGCTCGCCGCCGCCGCCGTGACCGACGAAGCCCGGGCCGTCACCCAGCTGGGCCTGAACTGCGCGTTGGTCAACGCGCACACGCAGGACCGGCACTGCGGGTGGTGTGGGACTGTGCGACCGGGCTCGACGTCCCGCTGTACCTGTACCCGGCCAACGATGTCGGCACCGCGCACGTCCTGTCCGGCCACCCCCGAGCTGATCGGTCCGATGTGGAGCTGAGGCACGGACACGTCGTCCCACGTGCTGCGGCTGGTGTTCGACGAGTTTCCCGACGCCAAGCTGCTTCTCGGCCAGCTAGGCGAAGGACTGCCGCACGTACTCTGGCGGCCCGACTCGCGCTGGGTCCCACCACCACGGCATCGAGCCGGCCCGCGAAAACCCGTCGGATTGCCTGTTTCACAACCTGTACATCACCACGGGTGGTGTCCGCGACAACGCGCCGCCGCAGTGCGCCCTGCGCGCACCGGGCGCCGACCACATCGTCTTCGGCACCGACTACCCCTTCGAAGAGGGCGGACCGCCACCGCAACGCCGAGTGACGGCTCGGCTCTGACGCGTTCTGGTGCCCCGCCGGGCCACGCGGCATCCCGGCGGGGCACCGCTGTCCGGGGTTACGAGGCGGGATCCGCTGCGAGCGCCGCCGTAGCCGCCGCCGTGCGACGCCGGGGAACCAGGACGCTGCTCACCGCACCGGCCAGCGCGGCCCCGGCGAACACGAGGACATTGCCCGCCAGCCCGACGCCGTTCGCGACCAGCAGCCCGCCGATCGCCGGCCCCGCGGCCGCGCCGAGCCTGCCGATGCCCGACGTGACGCCGAGGGCGGTCGCACGCGCCGCGGTGTCGTAGTGCGTGGCGACGTACCCCCACAACACCGACTGGCTGCCGACCGTCATCGCCCCGGCCACGAAGACCAGCACCGACGTCGCCATCGGCGACCGGGGCGCGGTCAGCAGCAGCATGGCCGCGGCGGCGAGCACGAACAGCGCCGTCGCCACCGCACGGCCGCCGAAGCGGTCCGAGATCGCGGCGCCGACCAGGCCGCCGACCACCGACCCGATGTTGAGCAGCAGCAGGAAAGTCAGGGCCGAACCCAGGTCGTAGCCCGCGCCGCGCATCAGCTGCGGCAGCCACGTGTTGAGCCCGAACACCAGGAGGAAGCCGCAGAAGTTCGCGACGGCGAACAGCAGCGTGGCCACCGCGGCCCGGCCGCGCAGGAGCGCCCGGACCTTCCCGTCGCCGGATTCCGCCCCGGCAGAGGCGAAGCGAGCAGACTCTGGCAGCACCCACCACGCCAGGGGCACCAGGGTCACCAACGGCAGCACGCCGAGGGCGAACAGCCCGCGGAACCCGATTGGGCCGAGCAGCGTGAGGGACGCGACCGCCGCGACGACGCCGCCGACGGGGAACCCGGACAGCATCACCGAGTTGTAGAACAGCTTGCGGCCCGCCGGCGCGGCCTCGACGACCAGGGCGATGGCGGTCGGCGGGATCCCGCCGAAGCCCAGCCCGGCCAGGAACCTGAACAACCCCAGCAAACCCGGCGTCGGGGCGAGCGCGACGAGCACCATCATCACCGAGAACCACACGAGCAGGCCGATGAACAGCCGGCGCCGCCCGAACCGGTCGGTGAGCCACCCCGAGGCCGGCGCCCCGAGGAACATGCCCAGCAGGGCGTAGCTGCCGATCGCGCCGGCCTCGGCCGCGG
Source organism: Amycolatopsis sp. CA-128772 (assembly GCF_002904295.1). Lineage (GTDB taxonomy): Bacteria > Actinomycetota > Actinomycetes > Mycobacteriales > Pseudonocardiaceae > Amycolatopsis. The sequence continues at coordinate 19,088 of NZ_PPHG01000019.1, read as the reverse complement.
ACAGCCCCCACCCCGGATGGGCCAGCATGGCGGGCACCACCGAGCCGTAGACGATCAGGTCGTAGCCCTCGAAGACGATGGCGCCGAAGCCGAGGGCGACGACGAGCCACGGGGACCGCGGCAGGGCAGCGAGAGAGGACATCAACGGCCTCCGGTTGTCTGCGAAACAAGAAAGATCGCTGCGGCGGACCGCCGCCCCTGGTCTCCCGATCCGGGCCGACAGGCCGCACCTCGTGCGGTCTGTTCTACGTCGACAATGTTCGAGTTGTCAATAAACTTTCGAATCTTGGGGCTGCACTCGTAACCCGTTACGATGTCGCCATGAGCGGGAGTGCGGGCGCGACCCGAACGGACGCGGTCTACCAGCGGTTGCGCGCCGACATCCTCGGCGGCCGGCTGACCCCGGGCGAGCGGCTGAAGTTCCCCCTCCTGTCCGAGCGGTACCAGACCAGCGTCGGCGCGGCCCGCGAAGCCCTCACCCGGCTGGCCGCCGACGGCCTGGTGACGACCCGGCCCCACCAGAGCTACCTTGTCACTCCTCTGTCGCACCGCGACCTGGCCGAGCTGACCCAGGCCCGGGTCGAGATCGAGTCACTGGTGCTGCGGCTGTCCATCCAGGACGGGAGCGTGCACTGGGAGGCCCAGGCGATGGCCGCACACCACCTCCTGGAGCGGACCCCGTTCGAGCACGCCGACGACCCCGACCACCCGTGCGACGAGTGGTCCGCGGCCCACAGCGCGTTCCACGCGGCCCTGCTGGCCGGCTGCGGCAACCAGCGGCTGGTCGCCACGGCCCGCTCCCTGCGCCAGGAGGCGGAGCTCTACCTGCAGTGGTCGGTGTCCTTCGGGACCGAACCGGACCGGGATCTCGCCTCCGAACATCGGCAGATCCTCGAAGCGGCGATCGCGCGGGACTCCGACCGCGCCCAGGAGCTGCTGCGCGACCACATCGCCCACACCGCCTCCCTGCTGATCCGCGGCGCTCCGGACGAACCGAACCACCTCTGACCCCGCCCACGCCGATCTTCAGGTCGTTCACGAGCCTGAGTGTTATCAAATATATCTTTTGTTCGCCCGATGACGAGAGGACATGACGCCATGAGCAGTACCCCTTGGACCAGGAGGAAGTTTCTCGGCACCGCCGCGGCCGGCGCCGCCGTCGGGATTCCCGCGCTGGCCACCGGAACGGCGTTGGCCGCGGACACCGCGGCGAGCGAGAAGATTGCGCTGACCAACGTGCGAGTCTTCGACGGCCGGACGCTGTCGGCGCCGCGGACCGTGGTCATCGACCACGGCCTGATCGGCGTCACCACCATCGGCGCCCGCGTGATCGACGGCAAGGGCGCCACACTGCTGCCCGGCCTGATCGATTCCCACATCCACCTGGAAAACGTGGCGACGCTGGAGCAGCTGACCAGCTACGGCGTCACCACCGGCCTGGACATGGCGTGCTGGCCGCGGTCGCTGGTCGACTCGCTGCGCCGCCGTCCCGGCCTGACCGACATCCGCAGCGCGGGCGTGCCCGCGACCGCCCCCGGCAGCCTGGAAAGCCAGATCCCCGGATTCCCGCAGTCGGCGCTGGTCAGCAGCCCGAGTCAGGCCGAGGCGTTCGTGGCCGCGCGGGTGGCCGAAGGATCCGACTACATCAAGCTGATCATCGACATCCCCGGACTGGACCAGGCCACGCTCAACGCCCTGACGGCGGTCGCCCACCGCTACGGCAAGCAGGTCATGGCCCACGCGCCCGCCTCCGCCGCGGTCGCCGAAGCCCTGCTCGCCGGGGTCGACATGATCCACCATGTCCCGCTCGACACCGCGTTGACGCCGGCGGTCGCGGGGCAGTACGCCTCCCGCGGCCGCGTTTCCGTACCGACCCTGACGATCATGGAGGGGTTCGCCGGGCTCGGGATCCCGGGCACCAGCTACGCCGCCGCCCGCGACAGCGTCACTGCCCTCCACCGTGCCGGCGCGCAGATCCTCGCCGGCACGGATTCGAACCACACGCCGGGGATCCCGGTGAACCCGCCGTTCGGCAGCAGCCTCCACCACGAACTGGAGCTGCTGGTGGGTGCCGGCCTCAGCACCGTCGAGGCCCTCCGGGCGGCGACCGTCCTGCCCGCACAGGCGTTCCGGCTCTACGACCGGGGCGTCATCCTCCCCGGCTATCGCGCGGACCTGGTGCTCGTCGACGGTGATCCCGTCGCCGACATCCGGGCGACCCGCCGCATCCAGCGTGTCTGGGCCGGCGGGATCGAGCACGCGCCCGCCGCCTGACGGTCAGCGAGCCCCGCGGACGACGTCGAGCAACGCCCCGGCGTCCGCGGGGCTCGCGGGCCCCGACCATGCGACAACCTGGTCAGGACGCACCAGCAACAACGCGGCGGACGCCTGCTGCGCGTACCCGGTGCCCGTCAGATCGGTGACGTGTAGCGGGAAACCGTACTCGCGGGCAGCGTCGGCGATCCGCTCCTCGCCAGTGTTTTCCTTCAGCACCAGCAAAGTGTGGTCCGGCCCCAGCACGTCGTAGAGCGACCGGCCGTCGTCGAGGAAGGCGTGAGGAAGCCGCGCTCCCGCCGCCACTCCACCATCGGACGGGAGCACGGGTGACTCGTCGATCCGCAGGCCGAGTACGAGATCGAGCGAATGGAACTCGGCCTTCTTCGTCTTCTGGATCCGGGCGCCCGCCGCTTCCCGCGCGCCCGCGCCCGCAGCATCGTCGTCTTCGAGGTTGTCGGCGAGCAGCTCGGTCGAGAGCACCCGCATGTTGGCCGTCGCCGCCGCGATGACACGCTCCTGAACCGGCCGCCGCTCCGCCTCATAACTGTCGAGCAGGCCGGGACCCGCCCAGCCACCCAGGACTGCGGCGAGCTTCCAGCCAAGGTCCACGGCGTCGGCCACGCCGGTGTTCAGGCCGTGGCCGCCGAACGGCGGGTTGAGGTGCGCCGCGTCGCCCGCGAGGAAGACCCGCCGGTCCCGCATCCGGTCGGCAATCTGCATGCGTGCGGTCCACGGATCGGTCGACACGACCGTGGCCGCGACCGGCCGCCCGGCCACGGCGTCGATGAGGGCGCGCGCTTCGCGTTCGCCTGTCTCCCGGTCGACCCCGAAGGCGATGGCCCACCAGGTGCCCGCCTGGTCCAGCGGGCCGACCAGCGCGGGCGCCGACGGGTTGACGACCCAGTACTGCACCGCCGGCCCGTGCCGCGTGAGGGTGTTCAGCTCCGGGCAGGTGAACACCATGCCGAAGTTGGGGCGCAGCGCTTCGTCGCCGACGTAGGCCGACCCGATCCGGTCGCGGACCGTGCTGCGCGGGCCGTCGCACCCAAGCACGTACTCGGCGCGGACGACTTTGCTTTCCCCGGCGGCGGTTTCGATCGTGACGACCACGAAGTCGTCAATCTGCTCCAGCTCGGTCACCCGGGCACCGAGCGCGAGCCGGCACGCGTCGAGATCGTCCACGGCCTCGCGCAGCGTCTCCTCCAGGACGTACTGGGGAGCTTGCTGACCGAGTTCGGCGAAGCGGTCCCCGTCGGGGGCCAGCCCGAGGACGCCGGTGAACCGCGACAGCTCCCACCCGGCCAGCGACGTGCAGAACACGACGTCCTGCGACCAGCCGACCGGCAGTGGCGCCCGCTCCCGCAGGCGCTCGGCCAGCCCCCACCGGCGCAGGTGTTCCATGGTGCGGACGTTGAGGGTCTTGCAGCGCGGCCGCGCGGTGGACACCGTCACGCGCGGCTCGACCACGAGGCACTCGACGCCGCGGCGGCCGAGCTCGACCGCCGCGGCCAGCCCGACCGGTCCCCCGCCGGCGAGCAGGACCGGGACGGCGTCGGGAAGGTCGTCGACCGGCATCACCGCGCGCCTTCGACGTGGGCGCGGTCCCAGGCGGCGCACTCGGCGGCGAAGGCCAGCTGACGCAGGTGCAGCGCGTGGCCGAGGACGTGGTGGTCGATGCTGTGGCCGGTGCCGCGGGCCACGCTCGCGTCCACGAACGGCGCCGAGCCGAACATCGCCGCGAACTTCGCGACGTTCTCCGGGTTGCTAGCCCACAACGCGTCGAACTCCGCGAGTGCGTTGTGGACCGGGACGCGCACGTTCGGCGCCACCGTGGGCAGGTGCTCGCGAGGCCAGGCCGGCGCCTGGATCAGCTCCCGGACCGGAACCGGGGCGTACGCCTCGTGCGCCTGCGCGAGACCGTCCGCGGTGTAGGTACCGGGCGGGCCGAACATCACCTGGTCGCGCTGTTCGTACGGGAGGTCGACAGTGTCGTCCGGCGGCAGCGATCCCAGTGCTTCGGCCGCACCGCCCGACGGGATCACCGCGCCCATCCCCGTGGCCGAGACCCCGATGAGCGGGAAGTCGGGGTGGCTCGCCGCGATCATCAAGGCGATCATCCCGCCGATCGAATGCCCGACCAGGAACACCTGCTCGCTGCCCGCGTCCTTCGTCGCGGCGATGATCGCGGCGGTCAGCAGTTCACGGTGCCGCTCGAAGGTGTTGGCCGCCGGGGCGAGCGGGGTGCTGCCGCCGTAGCCGGGCCGGTCGAACGCCACCACCCGGTGCCCGTGCGCGACGGCGACGTCCAGGAACGAGCCGCCGGCCGAACCCGCGACGTCGAAGTAGCGAGCGGTGTAGGTGCCGCCGTGCACGGCGACGACCAAGGGCCGGTCCGCTGAGCCCGTGGGTCCGGCTGCCCAAGCCGTGAGCGTGACGCCATCGGTTTCGTAGGTCAGGATTTCGCGTTGCTGGGCCATCGTCGGCCTCCTGCCGAAGGGAAAAGGGGAGTGCCCCGACCCGCACGTGGGCTGCGAAGAGCGCACTCGTGCCCGGCACCGTGCCAGGGAGAATAGACGCTATATGTGATAACGGCAACGTCGACGTTTGAGCCGGCACGCCTCGTCAGAGAGTCAGCGGGTCTTGGTTTTCTTGGTTGCCCGCGCACGCTTCGGCGCATCGGCCGGCTCGCCGTCGCCGAGGGCTCGCAAGGCGAGCTGCTCGTTGCGCTCGAGGTGGTCGCGCACCGCCTGCGCGGCCGCCTCCGGGTCCCGGCGGCGGAAAACCTCGATCAGGCTTTCGTGGGCTTCTTCGCGGCGGTGGTGTTCCTCCGGGTCGGGATCGAGGGCCCCGAAGCCGATCCGGATGTAGCGCTCGGCCGCGCGCCAGAGCGTGCTGAGCAGCCGCACGTCCCACGCGCTCGCGGCAGGCGCCAGCAGCGCCAGGTGGAACTCGTGGTGCGCGTCGTAGATTTCGTCCATCCCCAGCCGCTCGTCGCCGAACCCCGCGGCCTGCCGCTCGAGCCGGTCAAGCTCCCCGTCGGACAGCAGCACGCACGCGCGACTGGCGATCTCCGGCTCGATCGTGCGTCGGAGCCGGTAGATGGCGTGCAGGTCCTGGAGGTCCAGCGGGGCGACCAGGGCGCTACGGCCGGGACGGGTGATGACGAGACCTTCGCTCTCCAGGTTGCGCAACGCGTCCCGGACCGGGATGAAGCTGACGTTGAGCATCCCGGCGATCTCCCGCAGCGAGAACTCACGCCCCGGCGCGAGGTCCCCGCACAGGATCGACCGGCGCAGCTCCGTGGTGACCTGCTCGGTGACCGAACGCGATTCGATCGGTCGCACACCGGTCGACGGTGATGCCACGGGACCCCCCTGCTCAGTCGGATGCGAGCCGAATCGTCCTCAACTATAACGCCCACCTGGGCGAACGCTTGTCCGGCACAGCCTTGCTGTTATCACATATAATTGCTACGTTTCCTGCCATGCGCATCGTCAACGAAGCCGGCCGGGCGTGCCTGGTCGTCGACGGCGGCCTCGTCGACGTCGAGTCCGCCACCGGCGGCACCCTGCCCGCGGACCCGCAAGCCCTCTACGACCGCTGGGACGACCTCCGCGCCTGGGCCGCGGGTTACGCAGAGGGCCCGACGCGGCCGTACCGGGCGGAGTTGCTCGGCCCGCCCGCGCCGCGACCGCGGCAGGTGTTCGCGATCGGGCTGAACTACCGCGACCACGCGGCGGAGTCCGGAATGGACGTTCCGGACGCGCCTCTGGTGTTCACCAAGTTCCCCGCCTCGATCACTGGCCCGGAGGCTGTCGTCGACCTCCCCCGCGGCTCGGTCGACTTCGAGACCGAGCTGGTCGTCGTGCTCGGCCGAGAGTGCTACCGGGTGTCCGCCGCCGGGGCGTGGGACCACGTCGCCGGCTTGACCGTGGGACAGGACCTCTCGGAACGGGAGCTGCAGCTGCGGCCGCCCACCCCGCAGTTCAACCTGGGCAAGTCCTACCCCGGCTTCGCGCCGATGGGACCGGAGCTGGTCACCCCCGACGAGTTCCCCGACCGGGACGACATCGGCCTCGGCTGCCGACTCAACGGCGAGCAGATGCAGAAGTCGAGCACCGGGGACATGATCTTCCCCGTCGCCGACATCATCGCCCACCTGTCCTCGATTCTGCCCCTCTACTCCGGTGACGTCGTCTTCACCGGCACCCCGGCCGGGATCGGGATGGCCCGCCGCCCCGCCCGGTTCCTGACCGCCGGCGACGAACTGGTGACCTTCGCCGAAGGCATCGGCTCGATGCGCACCCGGTTCACCGCCCCGTCGTGACCCTTGCTCACCGCCGAGAAAGGAAACCCGATGTCCGCCAAGCCCAAGTTCGCCCACGTGGTGTTCCAGACCAGCCAGGCTACGGAAATGCGGGACTGGTACTGCGCCGTGCTGGATGCCCACGTCGTCTACGAAGACGACAACCTCACCTTCATCACTTTCGACGAAGAGCACCACCGCGTCGCGCTCCTCAACTCCCCCGTCCCGCTGAAGCGCAAGACGCCGGCCACCGCCGCGATGCACCACACGGCCTACACCTTCGACCACCTCGACGACCTGCTCACGCGCTACGAGTCGTTGCGGGACAAGGGAGTCGCGCCGGCCGTGTGCATCGCCCACGGCGTGACCACGTCGATGTACTACCGGGACCCCGACGGCAACTTCGTCGAGATGCAGGTGGACAACTTCGCCGAGCCCGACGACGCGACCGCCTATATGAACGGCCCGGAGTACGCCGCCGACTCGGTCGGCCCGGCATTCGACCCGCAGACGATGCTCGAAGCCCGCCGCGGCGGCGCCGACGTCGGCGAGCTGACCGACCGCGCGTGGTCGCTCAAGGCCGAGCTCCCCAACCCGATGTCGGTGCTCGTCGGTGCCCCCTGAACCGTTGACTCCCCTCGAGTGCCTCCTGTGCCGGATGGAAGACGCCGAAGAGTCATCGGTCGTCTTCCGCGACGACCTGTGGGCCGCCGAGGTCGTGCCCCCCTACGCGGTACCCGGCTGGTTCATCCTCCGCACCCGGCGCCACGCCGAGCGCATCACCGGACTCGACGACGGCGAGTTGGATTCGCTCGCCCGCCGCGCCCGTGACCTCGTCGCCGCGGTCACCGAAGTCACCGGCGCTCCGGCGACGTACCTGCTCGTCTTCGGCGAGAACTACCCGCACTTCCACGCCGTCATCGCCGCCCGCGGCGACGACGTCCCACCGGACCGCCGCTCCGGCGACATCCTGAAACTCGTTCCCGACCGCGTCGACCCGGCGGCCGCGGCCCGCCTGGTCCCCGCGGTCCGCGACGCCTACCGGCTCGCCGCCACCGCCGGGAGGATCCCTTCGTGAAGACCGCGCTGCGCAACATCCGTGTCTTCGACGGCCGCGAACTCACCGGACCGTCCACTGTGGTCATCGACGGACCGGTCATCGGGACCGACCCGGCCGGCGCCGAGGTCGTCGAGGGCGGCGGCGCGGTGCTGCTGCCGGGGCTGATCGACGCCCACATCCACCTCCAAGACCGGCGGACGCTGGAAAAGCTCACCGGGTGGGGCGTGACCACCGGCCTCGACATGGCGACCTGGCCACCCAGCCGGCTCGCGGCGTTGCGTGGCATCCCGGGTCTCTGCGACATCCGCAGCGCGGGCACCCCGGCGATCGGCCCGGGCGGCCCGCACTCCCGGATGCCGGGCCTCCCGGACAACGCCGTCCTGCGGACGGCCGAGCAGGCGCAGTCCTTTGTGGACCAGCGCATCGTTGATGGCTCCGACTACCTCAAGCTGGTGCTCGAAGCCCCCGGCGAGGGCGGTCCGGAGCCGGCGGCCGCCCATGCTTTCGTCGAGGCCGCCCACGCCCGTGGGCGCTCGGTCGTCGCGCACGCCGCGTCGCCGGGCGCGTTCGCGCTGGCCGTGGGAATCCACGCCGACGTTGTCACGCACGTCCCGCTGGGTGCGCCGTTGACCGCCGATCTCGTCGCGGAAGCGCTTGCGGCGAAGACGATCACGGTCCCGACCCTGTCCATGATGGAGACCATCGCGGGCAACGTGGGCCGCCCCCAAGCGTTCGCGGGAGCTTCCCGCAGCGTCGCCGCGCTGCACGCCGCCGGCGTCCCGGTCCTCGCCGGCACCGACGCGAACAGCGCACCGGGGGCACCCGCCCGCGTCGAGCACGGCAGCAGCCTCCACCACGAACTGGAACTGCTCGTCGACGCCGGGCTGTCGCCCGTGGAAGCCCTCCGCGCGGCCACAGTCCTGCCCGCCCACCACTTCGGCTTCGACGACCGAGGCGCCGTCGAACCCGGCCTGCGCGCGGACCTCGTCCTGCTCGACGGCGACCCGACCACCGACATCACCGCGACCCGCAACATCCTGCGCGTCTGGTGCGGCGGCATCGAGCAGGAGCCGTTCTTCACCGCGGCCACGCTCGCGTGAGCCCGTCGCGCAACCCGGCGAGTCCCGCCGGTCCCAGCCGGCTTTCCAGATGCTGCTCCAGGTCACGGAGAATCCCCGATGCGACGTCACGACGCTGACAACCCGCGGTGGTGAGCCCGATGAGGGTGCTGCGCGGGAACCCCGGCCCCGGCGCACTGGTCAGCAGGCCTTCGTCGACGAGCTGGATGACCGCGCGGTGCATGGTCTGGCGGGTGACCCCGGCCCGGCGGGCGAGTTCGGCGACGCTCAGCGGCGCGCTGGGGTCCAGGTGCGCGAGCACGGCCGCGTGCGCCGGGGTGATGGGGGCGACGCCGGCGGCGTCCAGGCGCTCCACCAGCTCCTCGGAGAACCACCGGACACCGCGCTGCAGGAGTGCGAGCAGGGGCAGGTCCACCTCGTCGTGACTTTCCCGGCCCATGGCTCGCGCTCCTTCTGCTCCTGGGATAACCTCCCAGTGTCAGGGTAGGTGACACTGGGAGAGGACAGGGCATGACAGGCTATGACGTTGACGTCCTCGTCGCGGGCGCGGGGCCGGTCGGGCTCACGGCGGCGCTGCAGCTGGCCCGATGGGGCGTCTCGGTGCGCCTGGTGGACGCCGCGCCGGGCCCGGCCACGACCAGTCGCGCGCTCGGCACCCACGCCCGCAGCCTGGAGATCTACGACCAGCTCGGGATTCTCGGTGACATCGCCCCGCACGGCACGAGGGTGAACGCGTTCATCCGCCACCAGGCCGGCCGCGCGAGCCGGGTCGACTTCGACTTCGGTGACCTGGCGACCCGGTTCCCGTACATGTTCAACATCGACCAGGTGATCACCGAGCGCGTGCTGCGTGCGCACGCTGGCTCGGCCGGGGTCGAGGTGGAGTGGAACACCACGCTGGAGTCGTTCCAGCACGACGACGAGGTCGTCACGGCGGCGTTGCGCACCGGCGACGGCTCGAGGCAGGAGACCGTGCGCGCCCGCTACCTGTGGGGTTGCGATGGCGGGCACTCGACCGTCCGCAAGACGCTGGAGCTGCCGCTGACCGGTGAAGCCGCCCACACCTGGCTGATCACCGACGCGGCTGTGCGCACCGACCTGGACCGCGACGGTGTGCACTGGCTGTTTCCCGCCGGCGGCGCACTGATGATGTTCCCGTTCCCGGACCCGGGCAAGTGGCGGCTGCTGGACACCACCGGCGAAGGGCAGCCCGAGCACCCCGAGCAGATCGCCCGGCAGTTCAGCACCAAGCTGTCACAGGCTCTGGGGCGCGACACCGTCGTGGAGCGACCCAGCTGGGCGTCGAAATTCACCATCCAGCAGCGCGCGGTACCCGCCATGCACGTCGGGCGGTGCTTCGTCTCCGGTGACGCCGCCCACGTCCACTCCCCCGCGTCCGGGCAAGGCCTCAACACCGGCATCCAGGACGCGTACAACCTGGCGTGGAAGCTGGCCATGGTCGTCCACGGTCACGCCGATCCCGTGCTGCTCGACACCTACGACGCCGAGCGCGTTCCCATCGGCCAGGCGCTGCTCGCCTCCACCGGCAAGGTCATGAACACGGCCATGGTCGACACCGGCGGCGAAGACACCCACGACTCCGATCACGGCTTCATGCGCCAGCTCATCCGGAGCATGTCGGGGTTGGGCATCGCCTATCCCGACAGCCCGCTCACGGTGCCCGGCCGGGAGCCGGGCGAGGGTCCCCGACCCGGCCAGCGACTCACCCAGGTCTCCGCGGCCGATGCGCAATCCCCCGGCTGGACCGCACTGCGCGCGTTGCTCAGGACCCCGGCCTGGCACCTGCTCGTCCTCGCCGGCAACAGCCCCTCGGCGGACCCGGCACTGCCGGCCTGGCTGGAGAAGATCACGATCAGCCCGTGTCGGCGGGACGAGGGCGTGTGGGACCCCGACGGGCGCGTCCGGGACACGCTGGCCCTGACCGAGGGGCAGTGGATCCTCGTCCGTCCCGACGGCTACCTCAGCGCGCGCGGCTCCGGTGACACCGGCCTGCGCGCCGCCCTCGACCGGTTGACCAGCCTGAACACGCGGGAGCCCACACGTGCCTGACAACATCGACCGCCTCACCAACTGGGGCCGGTGGGGTGCCGACGACGAGCTCGGCACCCTGAACCTGATCACCGACGTGACCCGCGCGCGAGCCCTGGCGGAGGCCCGCACTGGTCGGTGCGTGTCGCTGGCCAGGCCCATCGAACCGGCGTCGATGATGGGTGGGCCGTTCGCCCCGCCCACCCCGCCGTCCCCACCGGTGCAGCAGGCGATGCTCTACACCGGCACCCCGCCGATGGGCATGGCCGAGGTGCTGGTCATCACCCCGCACAACCCCGGGCTGACCCACCTGGACGCGCTCGTGCACATACCGATCGACGGGCACGTCTACCCCGGCCGTCCCCTGGCCGAAGCCGTCACCCCGACCGGCGTCCACCACGGGTCGACCACCGCGTTCGCCGACGGTGTGCTCACCCGGGGCGTCCTGCTCGATCTCGCTCCCGGTGACCGGCTGCCGCCGGCGTACTCGGTCACCGGCGCCGACCTCGACGCCGCGGAACAACGCGGCGGGCAACGCCTGGAGCCGGGAGACGCCTTGGTGGTGCGCGGCGGCTGGGCTTTTTCCCGGGACCCGGCGAACCCGATGCCCGGCATGACCGTCGACGCCGTCGCCTGGATGCGGCAACGCGACGTTTCCGTCTACGCCGGCGACATCGGTGACGCGCACCCACCGGTCGACCCGCAGGTCCCGCTGCCGCTGCACATGATCGGGCTGGCCCGCCTCGGCATGCCGCTCATCGACGGCGCCGAAGTGGAGGAACTGGCGGCGGTCTGCGCCGAGCTCGGCCGGTACGCGTTCCTCCTCTCCATCGCGCCGCCCCGGCTGCGCGGTGCCACCGGCGTGCCGGTGAACCCCCAGGCGATCTTCTAGCTTGTGTTTCAAATGGGGATGGTCAGCGGAGACCCGGCTTCGGCAGGAGTTTCACCGATGCCTGACCAGGCGGACGGTCGCAGAGTTGTCGCTGGCTGGTAAGCACCGTCGCGGCCACGGCAGCGGCTATGCCGCGCTGGTACGCGGACGCGTAGACGTCGATCAGTTACGCACCGCACTGAGCGGGGCTTCGCTGCCGCGCAGCGGACGGGCGGCTTGCCCTACTTCGTGATTGTGGCGCTCGAGTCCGGGCGGGTTCGTGGACCGCACCATTGGACGCGGTCCGCCTCACATGGCAACAACACCGCGACCGTGACCGCCCGCAAGACCCACGGCGTCGTGGGCCACAGGTCCTCGATCGTCACGCGCTTGACCCACGGAAGACCGAACAGCAGGTGAGCCGCGCACGCCGGCAGCGCCGCGGTGATGAAGGTGCCCAGGACGTCGGTCGACAGCACGGTGCCGAGCATGCGCCGCAGCCGGCGCACCCCGATCGTCATGCCGCCGTCGAAGAGGATGACGATCAACGCGACGGTGACGACGTCCTCCACCACGCCGAGAGACACCTGCCGCAGGGACGGCACCTGGTCGGCGCCCACGGCCGCGGCGACCAGGAAGAAGGCCGGCGTGGGCACCGCAGGCGGGCACTGAGACGGTTGGACACCGCCACGGCCGAATTCGACGACGAGATCCCCGCGCGTTGCGTGACCGGGCATCGGTCAGGTCAACGGTACGACTGCCGTCCCGACCAGCGGCCGCAGTCTCCCGGCTCGCATCCGGTCGACCAGCGTGGTCAGCGGTCCACGCGTGAGCAGACCGCACACCGCCACGACCGCTCCCAACACCGCAGCGGCGAATACGTCATGCACGTAGTGCGCCCCGAGGTACACCCGAGAAAACCCGATCACCAACGCTATCGCCAGTGCAGCGAGCCCGGCGCGTCGACTGACGATCAGCAGAGCGATCGCCGCGGCCACGACGATCGTCACGTGGTTGCTGGGGAACGAGTAGTCGGTCGCGAAGTCGCAAGTGGCGACGGTCGGCACAGTCGGGTAACGGATGCACGGGCGCGGCTCTCGGACGGCGACCTTGACCAGGTTGCTCACGCCGTAGGCGAGAAGGACCGCGGTGGGAACCCACAGCACGGCCGCCATCCGCGTGGCGGCCTGGTGGCGCGCCCGCCACCACAGCATGCCCGCCAGGACGGCCAACAGCAGCAGGCCGGCGTTGCAGAAGATCTGCAGGAATCCGTGCAGCCACGGGGTATGCCGGGCGAAGCCGGTCACTTTCAGGTACCAGCCGCCGTCGATGGCTCCGCCGTCCACGCCTTCGTTCCCTCCCGATCGAGTTGCAGCACCCTGGCACTTCTACTTGACTGTCGATGAGGTCTTCCGCGACCTGCGCGCCCGCCTCACCTCGAGCGCCAGCGGAACCAGCGATATCACCACGACGACGGCGATGATCGGAAGCAGATACTGATCGACCCCGGGGATGCTCGCCCCGAGGAAGTACCCGGCGACGGTGATCCCGACCAACCACACGACGCCGCCCAGCACCTGCCAGAGCACGAAGATCCTGGCTGGGACAGCCAGCATGCCGGCCAGCGGGTTCAGCACGGTCCGCACCACGGGCACGAACCGCGCCAGCACGATCGCCTTCGGGTAGCCGTAGCGTACGAGCAACTCCTCGGCACGCTCGACGCCACGATGCAGATGCCGGTTGCCGACCTTCGCCAGCGCGGCGCGACCGCCTCGGCGGCCCAGCACGAAGCCCACCTGCGCACCGGAGAGCGCGCCGGCCACCGCAGCGAGCAGCACGACCGGCAACGACAGGTGCACCACCGCCGTCGCGCTCGTGCTGCAGAACACACCGGCGGTGAACAACAGCGAGTCATCCGGCAGGAAAAACCGACGAGCAGGCCGGTCTCGGCGAAGAGCACAACGAACACGCTGACTGCGCCGAGGCTCGAGAGCCACGACGTGACACCAACGGGTTCACGCGCGCCGCCTCTTCCCACGACGGAACTGTCCATCAACCTACGACAACTATGTAGTAGTTCTACACTACTCGTAGATGCACACGGTGGCGGTGTGGCTTCGAACGTCCAGTTGCTCGGTAGGGTGAAGGCATGCGCAGGCGGCGGGACGAATCCACCCGGCGGGCACGCGGCGAGCTGGAGGCCGAAGTGCTAGCGGTGCTGTGGGCCGCCGACGGCCCGCTCGCACCGGCAGACGTCCAGGCGCGGCTGGGTGGCGACCTGGCCTACACCACCGTCGTGACGATCCTCTCCCGACTGCACGACAAGGGCATGGCGAGCCGCGAAAAGCAAGGACGTTCGTTCCGCTACCACGCCGTCGACGACGAGCCCGGCTTGGCCGCCCGCCGCATGACGAAGGTCCTCGACGGCGAGCCGGACCGCCACAGCGTGCTCGCCCGATTCGTCTCCACACTGTCCGAAACAGACGAACAGCTGCCTCGGAAACTCCTCCGCGACCACGAGAGCTGACGGCAATGGACCTCGACGCCTGGGTGCCGCTGGCGGCCTGGCCACTGGCCCGCGCCGTCGCCCCGCACCTGCCGCCCCGCGCGGCGAGCTGGCTCCTCACCGGTGGCTGTCTCGTCCTCGCCCTGGCCAGCACGGCCACCCTCGCCTTCCAGGCCGTAGCCGGGCTGGCCCTGCTCACGCCGATCGCCCGTGCCGGCCACTGGTCACCCGACACCATCCGTAACCTGGAATCGACCAGCGTCCCCATGGCGGTCGTCAGTGGAATCCTGCTGCTCGTGCTCTCCGTCACCGGCACTCTCACCGTCGTCCGCTACGTCCGCTGGCTGCGTGAACTCACCCGGGAAATCGACCGGCACCAGCCGGGACCAGGCGTGGTCGTCCTACCCGAGGACGAGCCGGTCGCGTTCGCCGCGCCCGGCCGCGGCGGCCGGATCGCCGTCTCCCACGGCATGCTCCACGCCCTCGACACCCGCGAACGTGAAGCGCTGCTCGCCCACGAGAAAGCGCATCTGCGGCTGCGCCACCACTACTTCTTCGCCGCCATCTCGATTTCCGGCGTCCTGAACCCGCTGCTGCGTCCGCTCAGCGCGGCGGCCGCATTCGCTTTGGAACGCTGGGCCGACGAAGCGGCCGCCCGCCACGTCGGCGACCGCACCCTCGTCGCGACCGCGGTCGCCAAGGCCGCGCTCGCCGGCCGGACCCGGCCTGGCTTCGCCCTCGCCGCGACCGGCGGCCCCGTTCCCCGCCGGGTCACCGCGTTGCTCGACACACCGGCCCGGCAGCTCCCGGCCGCCCTGCTCAGCGGCCTGCTGATCCTCGGTGTCACGGTGTGGTCGGCCCGGACCACCCTGGACGGCGCCACCGACCTGCACACCGGCATCGAGACAGCACACGCCGGCGCCGATCGGCACGCTCACTGAGCAATCCATTCGGACAGTCGCTACGGGACGCGCCGACCGCAGGACGTCCCGTACGGTCAGTCTCCGCTGGGCTGGTTCCGACGCCAAGCTCCGGAGACCCGCCCATCGGCGATGCAGAGGCGCGTCAGCACTGCGAGCGGGGCACGGCCTCCATGCTCAGGTAGGTCATTTCTGACAGGTCCACCACCAGCCGGCCCGCTGAACGTGGCCGAGGTGCGAGGAGCCGATCGTCGCGGTACGGGCGGTCCGGGTCGTCCAGGTGCCGGCGCCCTCCGGCGTTCGATCGTGATTGCGCGAAGGCGCCTTGGCCGATCGCGCTGCAGGCCCGGCGCGGGGTCTACGGCACGCCGGTCAGCTGGTTCCGCCGGCTCGCCTCCTCAGGGCGAAACGCCTGCCGAAGGGGTCCCGTTCGAGCGACCCCGCCGGCCCTGTGTTTAGAGCTGGCGGGGTCTGGGTCCGAAGAAGCCCGTACGGGAGGATTCGGACCTACGGCCACCATTACCCGGCCTCCCCGGCTTCCAAACCCGGAGCCGCTGTGAGTTCGCCGGCGACCGGCCGCCGGCTCGTAGCGGCCGGTCGGCCCGGCAGGTTAGGTTGGTCGTCGCGATGGTTGAGAAGGCAGCCGTCTTCCAGAGCGACCCTCAGGGAGAACGGCATGGGCAGTGAGCAGGACAGGCAGCTCGACGAAGCGGCGTTCGTCGCGGACCTTGAGCCAGCACAGGCGGGCCACGGTCCACTGAGCCGGCAGTTCGCCCCGCTGACGGCTGACCTGCTCGCCGCGGCGACCGTCGAGGATATCCTGCAGCGCGTGCTCGACGCCACCACGGTGATGGTCCCGGCCGCCGATCTCGCCAGTTTCACCCTGCTCGACGCCGGCAGACACTTCCACACGCCCGCGGAGACCGACGAAGTCGCCATCGAACTCGACCGGCTGCAATACCGGTTCCGGGAAGGTCCGCGCGTCCAAGCCGCCGTCCCCGGCGGCCCGGCGGCGGCGATCGCCCCGGATCTGACAGACGGGCCACGGTGGCCCCGCTGGGCCCCGGCCGCGTCCGGGGCTCGGCCTCGGCTCCGTCTTCGCGACCGCGCTCATCAGCGGGCCGCCCAGCGGGGAGTCCCGCGGCGCCCTCAACGTCTACTCGCGGTCCCGGGATGGCCTGAACGAAGCCGACCGCGACGTGTAGCTGCTGCTGGCGACCCACGCTTCCCTCGCCCTGGCCGCCACTGACGCCGTGACCCGGGCGGAACTGCAGGCCACGCACCTGCGCAAGGCGATCGACGGCCGGGACGTGATCGGCCGGGCGAAGGGCATCATCATGGTCAGGCGCGGTGCTTCCGCGGACGAAGCGTTCGACATCCTGCGGCGGGCGTCGCAAGACCTGAACGTCAAGCTGGCCTAGCTCGCCCGGACGCTCGCCGATCGCCACACCGAAATCGACCTGCCCACCGGCTGACCGGCCCTGGTCGAGGGTCTCGGTGTAGATCGTTCGAGCCCGGTCCAGCAGGCGCGGGTTTCGCAACGCCTCAGCCCATGCCTGCAGCGCGATACGCGTCATGTCGTAGTCCGGATGAGCCGTCCGGCTTTCCAGCTCCCCGGTCAGCAGCACCACGGTTTCGGCGGGTGAGGGACACGGGGTCCGATCGAGGATCTCGATGAAGATCTCGCGTACGCGCGTCATGCCTTCCTCGGTCGTCGCGTCGATCAGGTCGTCCTTGCTGCGAAAGTAGCGGTAGACCGCGCTGGAGGACATGCCCGTCTCGGCGATCACGTCGTCGATCGACGTGGCATGAAAACCGTTGCGGGAAAAGCACTTCCACGCGCACGTGAGGATGTGCTGACGTTCAACGACGTGACGTCGCGCCGAGCCCAGAAGCTCACCAGCCAGTGGATCCTCGGCAAGAACGGCGACAGCTCGGGGCCGCTCGGCCCGATGGTCCCGGCCGCCGAGGTCGGCGACCTGCGTGAGGGCCTCCGCGTCCGGACGCGGGTCAACGGCGAGCTGGTCCAGGACGGTTCCACCGCCGGAATCGCTTACACGGTAGGCGACACCCTCTCCCTGATCTCGCACACGTTCACGCTCCGACCCGGCGACCTGCTGGCCACGGGAACACCGGCCGGCGTCGGCTACGCCCGCACACCACCGTGGCTGCTGCACCCGGGTGACGAGGTCGAAGTCGAGGTCGAGCGGCTCGGTACCCTGTGCAACCCGATCGTGGCCAACGATCACCGGCTTGTCGGGAACGGGCAGTGAGCGCCACGGCGGGACCGCTGGCCGGCGTCCTCGTCGTCGACCTCAGCCGCGCCCTGGCCGGACCCCACGCGACCATGATGCTCGGCGACATGGGTGCCCGGGTCATCAAGGTGGAGGCGCCAGGGGTCGGGGACGAGTCGCGGCAGTGGGGCCCGCCGTTCGTGGGACCGCCGGACGACCCGGTCTCCACCTATTTCCTGTCGGCGAACCGCAACAAGCAGTCGATCCAGCTCGACCTCAAGTCCGACGCCAGGCGGCGCGATCTCGAGCGGCTCGTCGAGCGAGCCGACGTCCTCGTCGAGAACTTCCGGCCGGATGCACTGGAGCGCCTCGGCTTCGGCCTCGACCGCCTCAACAAGCTCAACCCCCGCCTGGTCCTGCTGTCGATCAGTGGGTTCGGCCACGACGGGCCCGAGGGCGGCCGGGCCGGTTACGACCAGATCGCCCAGGGTGAGGCCGGGCTGATGTCCCTGACCGGGCCGGGCCCGGACGAACCCACGAAGGTCGGGGTACCCATCGGTGACCTGCTCGCCGGGATGTACGGCGCCTTCGGGGTCGTGTCGGCCCTGGCCGAGCGGGCGGACACCGGCCGGGGCGCCGTCGTGCGGACGTCGCTGCTGGCGGCGATCGTCGGAGCCCACGCGTTCCAGGGCACCCGTTGGACCGTGGCCGGTGAGGTGGCCCGCGCGTTGGGCAATCAGCACCCCACGATCGTCCCTTATGGAGCGTGCGCGACCCAGGACGGCATTATCCAGATCGCGGTCGGCAACGACCACCAGTGGCGTGCTGTCGCGCTGACCACCGGGCTCGACCCGACGGATCCGCGTTTCGCGACCGCCCGCGACCGGGTCCTGTACCGCGACGAGCTGACCGCCGTCCTGGAAAAACAGTTGAGCGAGCGCACTTCCGCGGACTGGCTCCGCCGGCTCGCCGAGGCCGGTGTCCCGCCGGGAAAGGTGCGCACCCTGGACGAGGTCTACACCTGGGACCAGACCCTCAGCCAAGGTCTGGTCATCAACGTCGACCACCCCGCCCCTCGGCACGATCCGGCTGCCGGGACCGCCGCTGCGGATGGCGAGCCTCGACGGCACCGAGGTTCCGCGGACCCACACCGCTCCGCCTGCGCCGGGCGAGCACGACAAGGAGATCCGCGCGTGGCCGGACGCCGGGTGAAACCGTCAGCCGGTCAGGACCTGCTGGATCGCGGGACCGACGGTCGCCACGATCTGTTCGGTGTCGGCAGCGACGATCACGGGCACCCCGATGATCCGCCTGCTGGTGACGATGCCGACCAGCATCGCCGCGGCCAGGCCGGCGCGCAGCATCGCATCGCCACCGCCACCGGCGCCGTGCAGCAACCGGGACTGGATAAACTCGCGCAGCTGCACGCACGCGTTCTCGTTGCCGACCGCGCCCCCGCAGCATCGCCATCAGGGGCTCCGACTCCTCAGCGCTGCCCTCCCACGCACGCAGATACGCGCGCACCACGCGTTCGCCGAGGTGCTCGTCCGGCCCCTCGAAAGCAGTCTCGAACCGCTCCAGCGCCGACACGGGGACGGCCATGACGGCGGCGAAGAGGTCGTCCTTCGAGCGGAAGAACTGCATCACCTGGGAGGCGTCCACCCCGGCGTCGGCGGCGATCCGGCGGATCGTGGTCCCGGCGAAGCCGTCACGGGCGAACCGCGCTCTCGCCGCGTCGAGCACCGCCTGCCTTGTGCTGCCGGGTCCGGGCTTGCGGCCGCGACGG
>NZ_PPHG01000018.1 GCF_002904295.1 Amycolatopsis sp. CA-128772 | reverse complement strand
GTGCGCGCCGAACGGGAACGTCGGCTGGCCGTCGCCGAACCAGACGTCGGCGGTCAGCTTGCCGTCCGAGGCGGCTTCAGCCACCTGCGCCCAGCTCAGCACGGTGCTCGACGGCGCGCCGCGCACCTGCCAGACCCCGCGCTCGACGTCCAGTTCCAGATCGTCGGACGCGGCTTCCAGCAGGTCCGCCGCCAGCTCGCGGGCCTGGGCGATCACCGCGTCGGCCGCCTGCCGGATCGCCGAGCCGCCCAGCTGCAGCGACCGCGAGCCGAACGTGCCGATCGCCTTCGGCACCTCGTCGGTGTCGCCGTGGCGGACGGTGATCTTCTCCAGCGGCACGCCGAGCCGGTCGGACAGCAGCATGGCCAGGGACGTGCCGAGGCCCTGCCCGTGCGGCGAACTGCCGGTCCACGCGACGACCGAGCCGTCCGGATGGATGTCGACCCGGCCGCTCTCGCCACCGCCGTCGCCGCCGGTGATCTCGACGTAGGCGGCGATGCCGAGACCGAGCTCGACCGGGTCCCCCGCCTCGCGCCGCCGCTGCTGCTGCGCCCGCAGTTCCGGGTAGCCGGCGGCGGCCAGGACCTTGTCCAGCGCGGCCGCGTACTCCCCCGTGTCGTAGAAGGCGCCGGTCGGCGTCCGGTACGGGAACTCCTCGGGCCGGATGAAGTTGACCCGCCGGACGTCGGCCGGGTCCAGCCCGAGCTCGGCGGCGAACAGGTCCATCGCCCGCTCGACGGCGGCGGTCGCCTCCGGGCGGCCCGCGCCGCGGTAGGCCGCGACCGGCGTGGTGTTCGTGACCACCGCGCGGCTGCGCGCGCGGCTGCCGGGTCACGGGCCTGGGCTCCTGGAGATCTCCTGGACAGGCCCGCACCGAAGCGGCCGCGGCCGGTGCCGACGTCGAGTAGGTGGCACGGGGCCACCGCCGGAAACGCTCAGGAGTTGCGCGGGAAGCCCAGGTTGACCCCGGCGTGCGAAACGTTCGGCCACCGCGACGTCACGACCTTCGTCCGCGTGAAGAAGTGGAACCCCTCCGGCCCGTACGCGTGGCTGTCGCCGAACAGCGAGTCCTTCCAGCCGCCGAACGAGTAATAGCCCACCGGGACCGGGATCGGCACGTTCACCCCGACCATGCCCACCTCGACCTCGTTCTGGAACCGGCGCGCCGCCGCGCCGTCGCCGGTGAAGATGGCCGTGCCGTTGCCGTACGGGTTCGCGTTGATCAGCTCCAGGGCGTCGTCGTAGGAAGCCGTGCGCGCCACCGCCAGCACCGGCCCGAAGATCTCGTCCGTGTAGATCGACATCGACGGGCGGACGTGGTCGAACAGCGTCGGGCCGAGCCAGAAGCCGTCGCCGGGCACCTCGATCCCCCGGCCGTCGACCACCAGGGACGCCCCCTCCGCCACCCCGACGTCCACATAGGACGAAACCCGGCCGTGGTGCGCCGCCGTGACCAGGGGCCCCATCTCCGACGAAGGGTCGCGGCCGTCGCCGACCTTCAACCGGGTCATCCGCTCGGTGATCTTCTGCACGAGCGCGTCGCCGACCGGGTCGACGGCCACCACCACCGACACCGCCATGCACCGCTCCCCCGCCGAGCCGAACCCGGCCGACACCGCCGCGTCGGCGGCCAGGTCGAGGTCGGCGTCCGGCAGCACCACCATGTGGTTCTTGGCCCCGCCGAGCGCCTGGACGCGCTTGCCGTGCCGGGTGCCGGTTTCGTAGACGTACCGCGCGATCGGCGTCGACCCGACGAACGAGATCGCCTTGACGTCGGCGTGCGACAGCAGCCCGTCGACCGCGACCTTGTCGCCGTGCAGCACGTTGAGCGCGCCCGCGGGCAGCCCGGCCTCGGCGAACAGCTCCGCGATGAACACCGCCGCCGACGGGTCCTTCTCACTGGGCTTGAGCACGACGGTGTTCCCGCAGGCCAGCGCGTTGGGCACGAACCACAGCGGCACCATGGCCGGGAAGTTGAACGGCGAGATCACGCCGACCACGCCGAGCGGCTGGGCGATCGAGTAGACGTCGACGCCGGTGGAGGCGTTCTCGCTGAAGCCGCCCTTGAGCAGCTGGGCGGCGCCGCACGCGAATTCGACGTTCTCGATCGCGCGGGCGATCTCCCCCGCCGCGTCGGACTCGACCTTGCCGTGCTCGCTCGTGATGATCTTCGCCAGCTCGTGCTTGCGGGCCGAGAGCAGCTCGCGGAAGGCGAACAGCACCCGCGTCCGCCCGGCCAGGGACGTCCCGCGCCAGCCCGGCAGCGCCGCCTTGGCCGCGGCGACGGCCGCTTCGACCTCGGCGTCGCCGGCGAAGTCGACCTGCGCCCGGACCTCGCCGGTGGCCGGGTCGAACACCTCACCGGTGCGCCCGGGGGCCCCGGTGAACGGCTTGCCGTCGATCCAGTGGCTGATGCGGTCGGTCACGGCAGGCACTCCTTCGCTGGCGGCAACGTCCGACCTGAGTCTCCGGGCGGCCGCCACGCCAGACCATCGGCAACGTGTACGGACTCGCCATCGCGGCCGTACAGTCTGTCCCTGCCGATCATCCCGAGGAGCCATGTACCCGACCGTCGCCGAGGTCCTCGCGCTGCCGGTGCTGCGCCACGGCCGCCCGCACGTCGTCGCCGGCGCGGCCGGGCTCGACGCGCCGGTGCGCTGGGCGCACGTCGCCGAGGTCGCCGACATCGCGCACCTGCTGCGCGGCGGCGAGCTCGTGCTGACGACCGGCGTCGCGCTGCCCGACGACGGCCCGGCGCTCGCCCGGTACGTCGCCGACCTGGCCGGGGTCGGCGCCGCCGGGGTGGTGGTCGAGCTGGTCCGGCACTGGAGCGACCGGCTGCCCGCCGCGCTGGTCGAAGCGGCCGACGAACACGGCCTGCCGCTGGTCACGCTGTCGCGTGAGACGCGGTTCGTCAGCGTCACCGAGGCCGTCAACGGCCAGATCGTCGACGCCCAGGTCGCCGAGCTGCGCGCGGCCGAGCGCGTGCACGAGACGTTCACCGCGCTGACGGTCGCGGGTGCCGAACCCGGCGTCGTCCTGGGCGAAGTCGCCCGGCTGACCGAGCAGCCCGCGGTGCTGGAGACGCTGTCGCACGAAGTTCTCGCCTACGACGCGGCCGGCACCGACCCGGCCGAGCTGCTCACCGGCTGGCCGGCCCGGTCACGGGTGGTCCAGGTCGGCGAGCGCACCGGCTACCACCCCGGTTCGGGCTGGCTGGTGACCGTGGTCGGCGCGCGCGGGCACGACTGGGGCCGGCTGATCGTCGTCTGCGCCGACCAGCCGCCGCACCGCCACCGGGTGGTCGCCGAGCGGGCCGCGTCCGCGCTCGCCGTGCACCGGCTGGTCGCCAAGGACACCGACGGGCTCGAACGCCAGGCCCACCGCGCGGTGCTCACCGAGCTGCTCGCGTCCCCGGCGCCGACGGCGGAGCTGCTGGCCCGCGCCTCGGCCCTGGCCGTGCCGCTGACCGGGCGGCAGCTGGTCGGGCTGGCGGTCCGGCCGCGGCTGACCGGCACGTCCCGGCCCGCGCTGTCGACGCCGCCGGTGCTGCGCGAACTCGCCGAGGCGACGGTGCTGGCGGCGCGGCGCGCGAAGGTGTCGGCCCTGGTCGGGACGGACGACCTCGGCGTACGGGCGCTGATCGCGCTGTCGCGAGAGGCGAACGCCGAGGCGGTGCTGCACCGCCTCGCCACCGACGTCCACGAGGCCCGCGGCAGCGCGCCGGGCGTGCTGGCGGTCGGCACGACGGTGACGTCGCCGGCCGAAGCGCGGCGGACGCTGTCGGAAGCGAGCCAGGTGGCGGCGGCGGCGCTCGGGACGGGCGTGGAACGCGTGGTGCACCGCCTGTCGGACGTCCGCCTGCGGGGCCTGCTGCACCTGCTGTCCGGCGACGAGCGCGTGACGGCGTTCGCGGCGCGCGAGCTCGGGCCGCTCCTGCAGCGTGACGCGACGTCGGGCAGCCGGCTGGTCCAGGCCCTGCGGCACTACTGCGAACAGGGCGGCAACAAGTCGGCGGCGGCCGCGGCCGCCCACACGTCGAGGACGGCGTACTACCAGCAGCTCGCCCGGATCGAGCAGGTCCTCGGCGTCCGGCTGGAGGAACCGGAGACGATGCTCTCGCTGTACGTCGCCCTCCTGGCGTGGGACCTCACCCGGACGAGCGAAGAAGACTCACCCGGACGTGCAGCACAGTGATCGGCTTCGCCGTGCCGATGACACCGATATGGCCATAATCCCCCTCGCAGCATGCTTGATGAGCCTCGGTTGCCTGGCGCCGGCGCAACCCCCGGCGTCGACCCTGCAGCTGACCACCCACGACACCGCCAACCGCGTCGGTTCGACGCTGCTGACGTGCGAGCCCACCGGCGGCACGCATCCCCACCGCGACAAGGCGTGCGCGGTTCTGACCGGCGTGGACGGCGACTTCTCCCGGATCAACGCCCGGCACCAGGCGTGCACGCTGATCTACGCCCCGGTGGACGTGACGGCGATCGGCACCTGGCACGGAAAGCCGGTGACGTACAAGACGACGTACGCGAACCGGTGCGAGGCCGACCGCGACTCGGACGGCGTCTTCGCGTTCTGACGCCGGTCTGCGACAGCGGAACGGCATCGCCCGATGGGGCATGGCCTGCTTCCGGGCAGGCTGTGCCCCATGCCACCACCGATCGCCACGCCCCGGGCCCGTGCCCTGGGGTTCGGCATGAGACGAGCCCGGCAGGCCCGGAACCTGAAGGTCCGGGAACTCGGCCGGATGATCGACGTTTCGCCGCAGAACATCTCCAACTGGGAGAGCGGCAAGCGGATCCCGAAGATCGATGAGCTCGCCACGATTCTGGGGGCGCTGCGGGTGGGCCACGCGGAACGCGCGCGGCTGGTCGAGTTGGCCCGCACCGCCACCGAGCCCAACTGGCTCGACCACGCGGTGGACGCACCCGAGCGGCTCGCGACCTACCTCGAATACGAGCGGGCCGCGACCAGCATGGCTTGCTGGGCGCCCGCTTTGGTGCCCGGCCTCCTCCAGACTCCCGCCTACATCAGGGCCATCTTCGCCACCCCGGGCCACCCGGCGGCGCACATCGAGAAGCAGGTCATGTCCAGGCTCGCCCGCCGGGAACTGCTGACCGGCCGCCACCGCCTGCCGTGCGGGATCCTGCTCGGCGAGGCGGTGCTGCACCAGAACATCGGCGGTCCGACGGTCATGGCCGAACAGCTCACCTACCTGCGCTCGCGGATGCGGCTGCCGAACGTGTCGGTGCGCATCGTGCCGAATGGCATCGGCTACCACCCCGGGCTGTACGGGCCGTTCATCGTCTTCGATTACGCGGACCTGCCCGCGATCGTTTACCTGGAGCACCACCGGGGCAGCGGGTATGTTTACGACGAGCACGATATGGCTGGTTATCGTGCGGCCAACAAGAACCTGTCCTCCCTGGCGCTGAGCGAGCACGACTCCGATCGGCTCATCCAGGGGGTGATCACCGAACTGGAGGCCTGAAATGTCAGATGCCACCTGGCGGAAGTCCTCCTACAGCGGCACTGAGGAATGCGTCGAAGTTCGGTTGTCCCAGATCCGCGACACGAAAGACCGCCGCGGCGGCACACTCTCCGTCACCACCCGATCGTGGGAAGCCTTCGTGGCCTGCCTGAGCGCGCGGAAGCCGCCGGGTCGCCCCCACGACGGCCCGGTGGCTTCCGCGTAACTCTTGACCACGCGCCGCCCGGCGGTCCGGTTCAGCCGCAGGCGGTCGCCGGGCCGAGCGTCACGTCCCGTGCCGTCGAACGGCTCAGGTTCCAGGCCGGCCAGCCGTCCGGGGTGTCGTCCGCCGCCAGGACCCGGCGGAGCACGCACGTGCGCAACGGTTCCGGCAGCCGGGCCGACACGACCGGGACCACGTCGGCGGAGAAGCCCGCCAGGTAGCGGTGGTCGAGGGGCTTGCCCGCCGCCGCGCGGTCGAGGTTGGCGTCGGCGATGAGGCGTTCCGGGTCGAGGACGGCCAGCGCCAGCAGGGCCGTCACGGCCGTGGCGATCGCCGCGCGGGGCAGCCACGCCGGGCGCAAGCGCACCAGCGCCGCCAGGACCAGGACGAACAGCGCACCGAACCACAGTTCGCAGACCTCGACCAGCAGTCGCAGGACCGTGAAGCCGTACGCCTCCTGGTAGGTCCACATGCGACTCAACGCGGACCCGACGAGGACCAGGCTCAAGGCGCTGAGCGTCCCGAGCAGAACGCGCTGGCGGAGCCGGTCGGCCTTCGTCGCGTCCGGCGCCCACCGCAGCGCCGCGGCGACGATGGCGAGCGTCAGCACGGTGACCGCGCACAGCTGCCAGAAGCCGCCGCGGGCGTATTCGGCCGAGGTCAGGTTGCCGGTGCGCAGGACGTACTCCGTCCCGCCGAACAGCACGACCAGCCGTACCCCGACGAAAACGCCGAACACCACGATGAGCACGACGAGCGGGACCGTCCATTCCAGACCGTATCTGGTCTGGTGTGGACGGTCGCCCGACGCCCGCCGCGGTGGCGCGGCGAGGAAGTAGCACGCCCCGGCGACGACCGACGCGACGACGGCGAAGACCGCGCACCACCGCACGAGCGTCGCGCCGCTGAGATCCGGGATCATGGCGTTGACGACGGCGGCGAAGGCGGCATCGGCGCTGGCGAGCAGCGGCACGAAGACCCCGACGAGCCCGGCGGCGGCGAGCACGGCCAGCGCGATCCGCCGGGCGACGCCGTCGCGCCGGCCGGCGAAGCGCCCGACCCCGCGCCCGACCCACGGGAGGGCGAGGAACGCCTCGACGGGCAGGGCGAGCATGTCGTAGAGAACGGAGTTGACGGTCCGTTCCCCGACGACCGCCAGCGACCCGGCCACCACGGCCCCGGCCACGCAGAGGGCGAACAACCACCCCGACGCCCGCACGGCGCCCATGGCGAGCAGCGCGAGGGCGAGAACGGCCCACCCGGCATTGCGCCAGGTGAAAGCGCTTGCTTCGCCATTTCGCGACCGCCGGTCGGCCACGACGACCCCCGCGGCCACGGCCAGCCCGCCGAGCACCCACCCGACCCCGGGCCGATCGACGGGCAGCACCAGCGCGCCGGCGATCCCGGCCACCCCGGCGGCGGGCAGAACGGCGGGCGGAAGCGGAACAACGGCGTACTTCGGCGGCGGCAGCGCCCGCATGAGAACGGGCGGAGCGGCAATGGCCACCCCACCACTCGACCCGGCGCCCGGCGCGCCGACGGCGGGTCCTCCGCCCGCAGCCGGCGCACCGGTCGCCTCCGCAACCCCCGGCCGCTTCCCCCGCGGCACACGCTCCCCTCCCCCGTGCGCCACCGCGGCAACCCCCGGCCCATCCACCCTGTTCTTCGGCATCCCGTCTGCTCCCATGTTCGCTTCTGCAAATACCCCGCCCGCGAAACCGCGAGCCTCCCGACGAGAACGTCTCAACCCGGCAGCGTCACCCGGATCCGGCTGCCCGCCCCGGCCGACGGGTCCACCACCCCGATCGTCCCGCCGTGCAGTTCCACCGCCCACCGCGCGATCGCCAGCCCGAGCCCCGTCCCCCCGCCCGACGTCCGCTCCCCGCGCGTGAACCGCTCGAACACCCGCTCCCGGTCCGCCGCGGCGACCCCGGGCCCGTCGTCGCACACGTCGATGCGGACCTCGCCCGGCCGCACCTCGGCCAGCACGCGCACCGAACCGCCCGACGGGCCGTGGCGGGCCGCGTTCTCCAGGAGGTTGGCCACCACCTGGAACAACCGGCCGCGGTCGGCGACCACCACCGCGTCACCAGGCGTCACCGACACCGAGAAACCGACCCCGCGCACCAGAGCCGCCTCCGACACCGCCTCGGACAGCAGCGAAGCAAGCGAGAACGACGTCTTGTGCAGCGGCATGGCCCCGGCGTCCAGGCGGGACAGGTCCAGCAGTTCGTCCACCAGGGTCGCCAGGCGCTCGGTCTGCTGCAGCGCCGTCTTCAACGTCGCCGGATCGGGGTCCTCGACGCCGTCGACCAGGTTTTCCAGCACCCCGTTCAACGCCGTGATCGGCGTTCGCAGCTCGTGCGACACGTTCGCGATCAGCTCGCGGCGCTGCCGGTCCGCGTCGCCGAGGTCGCCGGCCATCTGGTTGAACGCCGACGCCAGCACCCCGACCTCATCCCGCGTGGTGGCCCGGATCCGCCGCGTGTAGTCGCCCTTCGCCATCGCCCGGGCCGCCGCCGTCATTTCGCGCAGCGGCCGCGTCATGCCGTGGGCCAGCACCTGTGACAGCACCAGAGCCAGCACCATCGCGGTGATCGTCGTCTTCGGCGGCAGCCAGCCGATCTGCCAGTTGAAGAACGCGAACGCCACCCCACCGGAGGCCACCATCAGGATGGCCAGCTTCAGCTTGATCGACCGGATCCGGTCGAGCGGTCGCGGCACGAGGTTCACGAGCCCGCCTCCAGCGCGTAGCCGACGCCGTGCACGGTCCGGATCAGGTCCGCCCCCAGCTTGCGCCGCAGCGCCTTGATGTGGCTGTCCACCGCCCGGGTGCCCGCGGACGTGCCGTGGACGTCCCAGTCCCACACCTCCGACAGCAGCCGTTCCCGCGGCTGCACGACCCGCGGCCGCCGCGCGAAGTGCACCAGCAGGTCGAACTCGATCGGCGTCAGCTGCGCCGCGACGCCGGCTCGCGCGACGCGCCGCTGGTCGACGTCGATCTCGAGGTCGCCGAGCACGATCCGGGTGCCCGTCACCGACGACGAGCGCTCGACGCGCCGCAGCAGCGCGTGCACCCGGGCCGTGAGTACCCGCATCGAAAACGGTTTCGTGAGGTAGTCGTCGGCGCCGACGCCCAGCCCGACCAGCATGTCCGTCTCGTCGGCCCGCGCGGTCAGCATCAGCACCGGCACCGGGCGCCGCCCCTGGATCCGGCGGCAGACTTCCAGGCCGTCGAACCCCGGCAGCATCACGTCCAGCACCACCAGGTCCGGCTCCGCGGCCGCATCCGCCTCGACGGCGGCCGGTCCGTCGTGGACGACGTCCACCCCGAACCCCTCGGCCCGCAGCCGGGCCGCGATCGACGCGGCGATCGTGACGTCGTCCTCGACGACGAGCACCCGTCGTCCACCCAGTTCCATGGCCACGACCCTAAGCACCTCCGGTGGAGACGGTCCGCGTGAAGTGTGAAGATCCTGTGGAGACGTTTCACCCGCTTTGCCGGTTCGTGACGGGCAGAGGTGTGACGCAGGTCATGCACTCCGGGCCGGTTCGCGCAATCGACAGACTGCACTCCTGATCAGCGAACAGTGAACAGACTGCCGTTGCCGCGGCCCTGACCTGGCGCGCAGGATGCCGCAATGGCGCCGACACCCGCAGACCAGCGCGTGCACGACGACGGCCGGGTCGAGCTCGACCCCGCCGGCGTCCGGTCTCTCGAAGGCAGCCGGTTCTTCAACGAGGAACTGGCCCCCGTCGCGATCGAAAAACGGACCTGGACCACCTACAACTACTTCGCGCTCTGGATGGGGATGGCGCACAACATCCCCAGCTACGCCCTGGCCGCCTCCCTCATCGCGCTCGGCATGAACTGGGTGCAGGCGCTGATCACGATCACGATCGGCAACCTGGTCGTGCTCGCGCCGATGCTGCTCAACAGCCACGCCGGCACGAAGTACGGCATCCCGTTCCCGGTGTTCGCCCGCGCGTTCTACGGCCTGCGCGGCGCCAACCTGGCCGCGCTGCTGCGCGCGTTCATCGCGTGCGGCTGGTTCGGCATCCAGACGTGGGTCGGCGGCGAGGCCATCTACGTCATCCTCGGCCGGCTGCTCGGCTCGTGGTGGCGCGACTCCGCCGTCGTCGCCGGGCAGCACTGGACGCTCTGGCTGTCCTTCGTGGTCTTCTGGATCGGCCAGCTGCTGATCATCTGGCGCGGCATGGAGGCGGTCCGCCGGTTCGAAAACTGGACGGCGCCGCTGGTGTCCGTCGGCTTCCTGATCATGCTCGGGTACGTGCTGGTCAAGGCGGGCGGCCTCGGCCCGATCCTGGCCGACGGCGGCAAGCTCGGCTGGGGCCCGGACTTCTGGAAGGTGTTCGCGCCGTCGCTGATGGCGATGATCGCGTTCTGGTCGACGCTGTCGCTGAACATGCCGGACTTCACCCGCTTCGGCGGCAGCCAGCGCAAGCAGGTCCGCGGCCAGATCCTCGGCCTGCCGACCACGATGACGTTCATCGCGATCGTGGCCATCCTGACCACGTCGGGCGGGCACGTCCTGTACGGCGAGGACATCTGGGACCCGGCGCAGCTGGCGGACAAGTTCGACAGCCCGGTCGTGGTCGTCGTCGCGCTGGTCGCGCTGGTGCTGGCGACGATCTCGGCGAACCTCGCGGCCAACGTCGTCAGCCCGTCCTACGACTTCTCGAACGCCTTCCCCAAGAAGATCACCTTCGCGGTCGGCGGCGGGATCACCGGCGTCATCGGTGTCCTCATCCAGCCGTGGCGGCTGTACTCCGACCCGAACATCTACATCTTCGCCTGGCTCGGTTTCTACGGCGGCCTGCTCGGCGCGGTGGCCGGCGTGCTCGTCGCCGGGTACTGGGTCATCAACCGCACGAAGCTGCGGCTGAAGGACCTCTACACACCCGATGGGGTGTATTGGTTCAGCGGCGGCTGGAACTGGCGCGCCCTGGTCGCGACGCTGGTGGGAGCGTTGCTGGCGGTCGGCGGGGCCTACGGCGGGCCGTTCCCGGACGCCGGTCTCATCCCGTTCCTCAAGCCGCTTTACGACTACAACTGGGTGGTCGGCCTGGTCGGCGCGTTCGCCGTCTTCGCCGCCCTGTCCATGCCCTTGTCCACGACGAAGGAGGAAATCAGTGAGCGTGGTTCGAGCCGGCCTGATCCAGCAGCGGTGGACGGGTGACAAGGAGTCCATGATCAAGGCGGCCGTCGACCACATCGGCACCGCCGCTTCCCAGGGCGCCCAGGTCGTCTGCCTCCAGGAACTGTTCTACGGGCCGTACTTCTGCCAGGTGCAGGACGCCGACTACTACTCCTACACCGAGGCCATCCCGGACGGACCCACCACGAAGCTCATGCAGGAGGTGGCCGAGCGCCACGGCATCGTGCTCATCGTGCCGATGTACGAGGTCGAGCAGCCCGGCGTCTACTACAACACCGCCGCGGTGATCGACGCCGACGGCACCTACCTCGGCAAGTACCGCAAGAACCACATCCCGCAGGTCAAGGGGTTCTGGGAGAAGTTCTACTTCCGCCCCGGCAACCTCGGCTACCCGGTGTTCGACACGGCGGTGGGCCGCATCGGCGTCTACATCTGCTACGAGCGGCACTTCCCGGAGGGCTGGCGCGCGCTCGGCCTGGCCGGGGCGAAGATCGTGTTCAACCCGTCGGCGACCAGCCGCAGCCTGTCGCAGTACCTGTGGAAGCTGGAGCAGCCGGCGGCCGCGGTGGCGAACGAGTACTTCGTCGGCGCGATCAACCGGGTGGGCGTGGAACCCCTGGGCGACAACGACTTCTACGGCCAGACGTACTTCGTCGACCCGCGCGGCCAGCTGGTCGACGAGGCCGCCTCCGACACCGAAGACGAGGTCGTGGTGCGCGACCTCGACATGTCGCTGCTCGAGGAAGTCCGGAACCAGTGGGCGTTCTACCGCGACCGCCGCCCGGACACCTACGGCCCGCTCGCGGAGGCCTGATGACCACCCTCCCCATCCATGCCCCCGCCACCACCCTCAATCGAGGCGCTTCGCGCCGCCTCCTCATCAGTGGCGGTCGGGTCGTTTCGCCGTCCGGCGCGTTCCCGGCGGACGTCCTCGTCGACGGCGAGACCATCGCCGCCGTGGGGGCGCCCGGGACACTCACCGGCGACGAGACGATCGACGCCACCGGGAAGTACGTGCTGCCCGGCGGCATCGACGCCCACACCCACATGGAGATGCCGTTCGGCGGCACCCATTCGGTGGACACGTTCGCGACCGGGACGACGGCGGCCGCGTGGGGCGGCACGACCACGATCATCGACTTCGCCGTGCAGGCCAAGGGCACGTCCTTGCTGTCCACTTTGGACAAGTGGCACGCCAAGGCCGACGGCAACTGCGCGATCGACTACGGCTTCCACATGATCGTCTCCGACGTCAACGACCAGTCGTTGAAGGAGATGGAAGCCTGCATCGACGGCGGCGTCGGCAGCTTCAAGATGTTCATGGCCTATCCGGGGGTGTTCTACTCCACGGACGGGGAAATCCTGCTGGCGATGCAGAAGGCGCGGGAAATCGGCGCTACGATCATGATGCACGCGGAAAACGGCATCGCGATCGATCAGCTGGCGGCGCAGGCCGTGGCGGCCGGGAACACCGACCCGGTGCAGCACGGGCTGACGCGGCCACCGGAACTGGAGGGAGAAGCGACATCGCGGGCGATCCAGCTCGCCAAAGTCACCGGCTCGCCGTTGTACATCGTGCACCTGTCGGCGTCGCAAGCGCTTGCGGCGGTGGCGGAAGCACGCAACGACGGTCAGAACGTCTTCGCCGAGACGTGCCCGCAGTACCTGTACCTGTCCATTGAGGACCTGGCCAAGCCGGACTTCGAAGGCGCGAAGTACGTCGCTTCGCCGCCGCTGCGGGAAAAGTCGCACCAGGCCGACCTGTGGCGCGGGCTGCGGACGAACGACCTGTCTGTGGTGTCCACCGATCACTGCCCCTTCTGCTTCAAGGACCAGAAGGAGCTGGGACGCGGCGACTTCCGGGCCATCCCGAACGGGATGCCGGGCGTCGAGCACCGGATGGACCTGCTGCACCAGGGCGTCGTCGCGGGCCAGCTGACGCTGGGTCGCTGGGTCGAGACGTGCTCGGCGACGCCGGCGCGGATGTTCGGGCTGTACCCGAAGAAGGGAGTCATCGCGGCGGGTTCGGACGCGGACATCGTGATCTACGACCCTGCTGCTCGTCAGACGTTGTCGGCTGCGACGCACCACATGAACGTGGACTACTCGGCGTACGAAGGGTTCGAGATCACCGGCCGGGTGCACACGGTGCTCTCGCGTGGGCGCGTTGTGGTGTCGCCGGACGGGTTCACCGGGTCGACGTCGCACGGCAAGTACCTGTCCCGCTCGCTGAACCAGTACTTGAACTGAGGACGCCATGGACTTCGGGATCGTGCTGCAGACCGACCCGCCCGCGCGGGACGTCGTGCGGCTGATGAAGGACGCCGAGGACTGCGGGTTCCGCTACGGCTGGACGTTCGACTCCTGCGTGCTGTGGCAGGAACCGTTCGTCGTCTACTCGGCGATCCTCGCGGCGACGTCGTCCCTCGTCGTCGGGCCGATGGTGACCAGCCCGGGCACGCGGGACTGGTCGGTGATGGCGTCGACCTTCGCGACCCTCAACGACATGTACGGCAACCGGACCGTGTGCGGCATCGGCCGCGGCGACTCGGCGCACCGGGTGGTCGGCAAGCCGCCGTCCACCCTGGCCACCGTGCGCGACTGCATGCGCGTGGTCAAGGACCTCGCCGAGGGCCGCGCGGTGACCATGAACGAGAAGACCGTGCAGATCCCCTGGGTCCGGAACGGGCAGCTCGAAATGTGGATGGCGGGGTATGGCCCGAAGGCCCTGCAGACGGTGGGCGAGCACGCCGACGGCTTCATCCTCCAGTGCGCGGACCCGGCGATCGCCCGCTGGACGATCGGCGCGGTCCGCGACGCGGCCCGAGCGGCCGGCCGCGACCCGGGCGGCATCACGATCTGCGTCGCGGCGCCGGCGTACGTCGGCGAAGACCGGCCGCACCAGCGGGAACAGCTGCGCTGGTTCGGCGGCATGGTCGGCAACCACGTCGCGGACCTGGTGGCGCGGTACGGCTCGTCGGGTGCGGTGCCGCGCGAACTGACGGACTACATCCGCGAGCGCGAGGGCTACGACTACAGCCACCACGGCAAGGCGGGCAACCCGTCGACGGAGTTCGTCCCGGACGAGATCGTCGACCGGTTCTGCCTGCTGGGGCCGCCTTCTGCCCACGTCGAGCGGCTGCAGGAGCTGGCGGAACTGGGCGTGGACCAGTTCTCGCTGTACCTGATGCACGACGACCGCGAGGCGACCCTGGCGTCCTACGGGACGCAGGTCATCCCGAAACTCACCGCGTAGGGCCCGCCCTACCCCGGTTCCGGGGGCGCGCACCAGCGCGCCCCCGGTCCCGGTGCCGGGACGATCGGGCCATGAACCTTCGTGTTGCGCTGGCCCTGGGGACGGCCACTCTCACGGTGGGTGCCCTCGCGCCCGCGGCCGCGGCGAGCCCGGCCGGAATCGTCTGGGAAGCCTCCTGCGCCACCGGTTACGAATGCGGCCACCTCGACGTCCCGCAGTCCTATCAGGACCCATCGGCGGGTACGGTGCGGCTGGCGGTCGCGCGGCTGCCGGCCACCGACCAGGCCCGCAAACTGGGCACGATCTTCTACAACCCCGGCGGCCCGGGCTCCTCCGGCCGGTTCGCACCCGCGTTGACGCCGTCAGTGCACACGCGCTTCGACATCGTCGGGTTCGACCCGCGGGGCGTCGGCGCGAGCTCGAAGATCCACTGCTTCACCGATCCGGCGCAGCTCGAAGTGCTGCAACGCGCCCTCGGCACGTTCCCGCTGACGCGCGAGGCCGAACAGCAGCAGATCACGGACACGGGCACGGTCACCGACCTGTGCGAGCAGAACGCGGGCCCGCTGGCGAACCACCTGTCGACCGGCACGATCGCCCGCGACCTGGACCGGCTGCGGGCGGCGTTCGGCGAGCCGAAGCTGCGGTACTACGGGAAGTCGTACGGCACGTACCTGGGCGAGACGTACGCGAACCTGTTCCCGGGCCGCGTCGGCACCCTCGCCCTCGACGCGGTCGACGACCCGGCACGCTGGGCGACCGGCCCCGGCCCGATGAGCTACCGCCTGCAGGGCTACGCCGACGGCCCGCGCGCGCTGCAGTCCTTTTCGGAATCCTGTGGCGCGCACTGCACGTTCGACTACGACGCCATCCTGGACCGCCTCGAACGCGGCCCGATCACGGTGACCGACACGGCCGGCCGCCGGATCGCCGTCACCTACCAGAGCGCGATCGCCCGGATCCACAACTACCTCACCGACGCCGGCGCCGCGCCCGAGCTGGCAGCGTTCCTCCAGGCGCTGGCCGACCCGGCTTCGCCCGCCCCGGCCGCGGCGGGCGGCCCGCCGGACATCGACTCCCTGCTGGGCGGCGGCGCCACGCTCTGCTCGGACTCGGCCAACCCGCGGGACCCGGCTCTCTGGTGGGACTACGCCCGACGCGCGGACCGGGCCGGCCGCGGCTTCGGACCGTACGACGTCTACAAGACGTTGCCGTGCGCCACGTGGGACGTCACGGACCCGGGCCGCTACACCGGACCGTGGAACCGCCCGACGGCACCGATCCTCCTGCTCGCCAACCGCCAAGGCGACCTCGAGACACCGTACGCCGGAGCGCAGCGAACAGAGCGCCTGCTGGGCAACGCGCGCCTGCTGAGCCTCGACACGTACGGCCACGGTTCCCGCGGCAAGAGCGCTTGCGTCGACGCGTGGCTGGACCGCTACTTCACCACCGGCGCGGTGCCCGCCCCCGGCACGGTGTGCGCGCCGGGCTGAGGGGCACGGCGCCCGGTCAGCGGAACGCGTCCGCGCCGGCCTCCTGCCGGACGGCTTCCAGGGCGTCGCGCAGCTCGGCGAGCCCGACGGACCCGAGCGCCAGCCGGAGGGCGTGGGGCACGGTGGGCGTGGTCGCGAACGGCTCGGCGGTGGCGACCGCGACCCGCCGCCGGGCGAGCGCCGCCGTGATCCGGTCCGGGCGCGCGTCCGGGGCCAGCGGCAGCCACAGGAAGTACGACGAGGGGTGCGCGACCACCGGCAGCCCGGCGAGCACGTCGGCGGCGATGGCCTGCCGTTGCCGGGCGTCTTCGCGCTTCTGCGTCTCGAGGCGGTCGACCGTGCCGTCGTCGAGCCAGCGGCGGGCGATTTCCGCGGTGAGCGCGGGCGTGTTCCACGTCGTGGCCCGGATCGCGCGTTCGAGGGACGGCACGAGCGCCGCGGGGGCGGCGACGAACCCGAACCGCAGCCCGGTGGCGACGTTCTTCGACAACCCGGACACGTAGACGGTGCTCTCGGGCGCGAGCATCGCCAGCGGCGGTGGCGCGTCCTCGGCGAGGTAGGCGTAGGAAGCGTCCTCGATGAGGGTCAGCCCGTGCCGGCGCGCGATCGCGACGAGCTGCGCGCGCTGGGCCTCGCCGAGCACCCAGCCGAGCGGGTTGTGCAGGGTCGGCATCGCGTACACAGCACGGACGGTCCGCCGGCGGCACAGCCGGTCGAGGGCGGCCAGGTCGGGCCCGTCCGCGGTGATCGGCAGGGGCGCCGGCTCGAGCCCGAGGGTGCGGGCGAGCGCCCGGAAGCCGGGGTAGGTGAGGGCGTCGACCGCGACGACGTCTCCGGGCCGGAACAGGGTCATGGCCGTCACGGCGAGGCCGTGCTGGGCACCGTCGACGATCAGCACGCGCTCGCGCCCGACGTCGAGCCCCCGCCGCCCCAGGTGCCGCGCAACGGCGGCGCGATCATGGGGCCGGCCGCGGTGGGGCTGGTAGCGCAGCAGCGCGTCGAGGTCGCCGGCGGTAGCGAGATCTCGCAGGGCTTGACGCAGCAGCCCGGTCTGCCCGGGCAGGGCGGGATGGTTGAAGCTGAGATCGAGCGCATCGGCGGCCACCGACCGCTCGTCGACCGCGGCGGCACCGGCAGGATCGCGGATGAAGGTGCCACGGCCCTGTTCGCAGCTGACGAGCCCCATCGCTTCAAGCTCCGCGTACACGCGCGACGCGGTGACAACGGCAATCCCCTCGTCGGCGGCCAGCCGCCGGTGCGTGGGCAGCTTCGTCCCGGCGGCCCACCGCCCGCCACGGATCTGCGCCGCAAAGGCGTCGACGACTTGCTTGTACTTCGGTACGCGCACCCCGCGGATTGTAGGCAGGACAATTCTTGGACTGTCCTGCTTCGGCGGCCTTAGCGTGCGGGCATGCACATCGCCATCCTGACTTTCGACGGCTACAACGAACTCGACTCCCTGATCGCCCTGGGCGTCCTGAACCGAGCGGGCCTGCGGGCGTCGATCGCAAGCCCGGCCCCCCGGGTCCGTTCGATGAACGGCGTGACGATCGACGCGACAACCACCCTCGCCGAAGCTTGTAAGGCGGACGCGGTGATCATCGGCAGCGGCATCAGCACGCGCGAGGTGGTGGAGGACGCCTCGATCATGGAGGCCCTACGCGGACTCGACCCGGATCGCCGGCTGCTGGCGGCGCAGTGTTCGGGAACATTGGTGCTGGCCGCCCTGGGGCTCCTCGCGGACGTCCCGGCGTGCACGGACCTGACGACAAAACCCTGGGTGGTGGCGGCGGGGACAAAGGTCTTGAACCAGCCATTCTTCGCCCGCGGCAACATAGCGACAGCGGGCGGCTGCCTGGCATCGACGTACCTGGCGACGTGGATCATCGCGCGGCTCAGCGGACTGGAGGCGGCTGAGGAGGCGATGCGTTATGTGGCGCCGGTCGGGGAGAAGGAGGAGTACGTCGCGCGTGCGCTGGGCAACGTGACGCCGTACCTGGAGCCCGCCCTGAGGTGACCCGAGCTCAGCCGACGAGGCCGGCAACCGGGAAGCAATTCGCGCTCCGGCCGAGGTGATCCCCGAGTTCACTGCCGACGTCAGCACGAAGCGGGGCGAGAACATCGACTACGCGATCGTGCACCAACGGCAGGTGTACGAGTTCAACCCGATTTTGACGCGCCGAACCGGATGGATGCCAAGCCCAAGCAGCAGGAGCCGGCGCCAGTGGTCGATGCCGGTTCGGGTGAGGAAGGTGAGCGAGTCGTCACGACCGAAGAGGAACTCGAGGGCTTCCGGATCGTCCGCGCCATCGTCTGTGCCGAGGTGCCTGCCGCGAGAATCGCCGCCCGCGACACCCAGACCTACTTCGGTGTTCTCCTGGACGACAACAACCGGAAGCCGATCGCCCGGCTGTGGTTCAACCGGTCGAAGAAGTACCTCGGCGTGTTCGACGAGAACAAGGTCGAGACCCGCCTGCCGATCACCGCGGTCGAGGACATCTACCAGCACGCGGACCACTTGAGGAACACGGTGGCGAGGTACCTCACCGCCGCGCGGCCGCCGGCCGCCACTGCGGAGCCGGTTTCGCCGGCTCAGTCCACCAGCGCCTGGTAGACCAGCTGCCGCAGCTGGGAGCGCAACCGGTACGTGCTTGACGGCAGCAGCTGGGTGTAGAAGCCCACCGTCAGGTCCTCGTCCGGGTCCACCCAGAACGCCGTCGATGCTGCGCCGCCCCAGGCGAACTCGCCCGGGGATGACAGGGTTCGGGCCTTTACCGGGTCCTCCAGGACTGAGAAGCCCAAGCCGAATCCGTGGCCGTCGAAGGGCATCTCGGCGAACAGGGGGCGGCCGAACTGCTCCAGGTCCACGTGGCCCGGCAGGTGGTTGCTGGTCATCAGTGACACCGTTCGCGGGGACAGCAACCGGACGTCGTCCAAGGCTCCGCCGCGGAGGAGTAGTTCGGTGAAGCGCCAGTAGTCCTGGGCCGAGGACACCAGGCCGCCGCCTCCGGAGAGGCAGTCCGGGCGGGTTGTGCCCAGGCGGCCGAAGGCGTCGTTGCGCTTCGCGCGGCCTGATGCGGGGTCGCGGACGTACAGGGCCGCCAGGCGGTCCGGTGACGGTGCCACGAAACCCGTGTCCGTCATGCCGAGGGGCGCGAAGATGCGCGAGGCGAAGAACTCGTCCAGAGGCCGGCCCGACACCACCTCGACGAGCCGGCCCAGGACGTCAGTCGCCACCGAGTAGTTCCACTCCGTGCCCGGCTGGAACACCAGGGGCAGAGACGCCCACTGCTCGGAACACGCCGCCAGGTCGAGCCCCGGGGGCGTGCCCCACTCGAAGCCGGCCGCTCGGTAGATCGCGTCCACCGGGTGGCCGTGGTGGAAGCCGTACGTGAGGCCCGCCGTGTGGGTCAGCAGGTGCCAGACGCGGATCGGCGACGTGGCCGGCTCGGTCAGCGGGGACAGCGCCGACCCCTTGACGTACACCCGCGGCGACGCGAACTCCGGCAGCCAGCGGGAGATCGGGTCGTCCAGCTCCAGCAGGCCCTCTTCGGCGAGCATCATCGCCGCCACCGAGGTGATCGGCTTCGTCATCGAGAAGATGCGCCAAAGCGTGTCCTGCTCCACCGGCAGCGACGCTTCGACGTCCCGGTGGCCGCCGCGGCCCAGGTGGACGATGCGGCCGTGCCGGCTCACCACCGCGAGCCAGCCCGGCAACCGTCCATCGTCGACGTACCGGTCGAAGTGCGTGTCGATCCGGGACAGCCGTGCCGCGTCGAAGCCGGCTTCGGCCGGGTCGACGTCCACCTCGAAATCCGCCATGCGGCGAGGTTACTTCTCCCGCGCCCGCTCGGCCGCCTTCTCCTCACGCCACGCTTCGTCGTTCTTGCCGTGACGCCAGTACCCCGAGACCGACAACAGCTCGCGCCGCACCCCGCGCTCGTCCAGCAGGTACCGCCGCAGCTCGCGGACGAACCCGGCCTCGCCGTGCACGAACGCCTGGACGACACCCTCCCGCCACGGCAGCTCGCGCACCGCCGCCGCGACATCGCCGCCCGATGCCCGGTGCAGCCAGGTGATCTGCGCGTCCGCCTTGGTGACCAGGGGTTGCTGCTCGTCCGCGTTCTCGACCAGGATCACCGCGTGCGCCGGGACGCCGGCCGGCAACGCCTCGAGGGACGCGGCGATGGCCGGCAGCGCGCTCTCGTCCCCCGCCAGCAGGTGCCAGTCCGCCTCGGCGCCCGGTGCGTACGCGCCGCCCGGGCCCAGCAGCAGCAGCTCGTCACCGGGCCGGGCCGTGGCCGCCCACGGACCCGCGATGCCCTCGTCGCCGTGGTGGACGAAGTCCAGGACCAGCTCGCCGGCCTGGGCGTCGAACGCCCGGACGGTGTAGGAACGCTGCCGTGGCCAGTGCTCCCGCGGCATCGACGCGCGGCACTCCTGGACGTCGAACGGCTCCGGGTACTCGACGCCGGGCACCTTGAACAGCACCTTCACGTAGGCGTCGGTGAAGTCGTTCGGGGTGAACTGCGCGATCCCCTCGCCGCCCGCGACGATCCGGATCATGTGCGGGGTCAGCCGCTCGGTCCGCAGCACCCGCAGCCGCACCGCGGGACGCCCGGACCGCCGGGGTGCTTCAGCCATCGGCCACTCCAACCATCGCTAAGGCTTACCTAAGTCAGCCTACGCGCCGAAAACGGCGCGCGGCTACTCAGGTGTACCCAGTTCTTCGAGCAACCGCGCGAACCCGGCCGTCGTCGCCGCGGGGAAGCCGATGAAGAACCGGTTGGCCAACGGCACTCCCCACCGCCCACGCGAGGCCGCGTTGACGACCCGGTGCGCGACGCGGGCACCACCCCGAACCGCCGTCACGCGGTACTCGCCGCGGTACCACCAGCCGCCCTGCACCGCGACGAACCCGCGCGAACGGTCGACCTCCATCCGCATCGGGTGGCCGCCGCCCAGCTTCAGCCGCAACCGCTCGAACACCTCCTCCGGCGGCCGCGCGACCAGCCCGGACGCCTGCGCAAGCGTTTTCACCCGCGCGGATCCGAAACCCGCGTGTTCTGGAACGCCGTGATCAGCCATTCGCCTCCCTCGCGGACGAGCACGAAGGACACGGTGGATTCCCGCCCTTCGTCGGTCACCTCCGCGCCGCCGAGCGACGAACCGCCCCCGACGACGACCACAGCGACGTCCGGCCGCACGAACCGCACCTTCGCCGCCGCCCCGAGCTGCCCGGTCAGCTTCGACCCCTTCAGCAGCCCCTCGAACAGAGCACGATGCGAGCTCTCGATCGCCTCCCGCCCCGGGAAGTTCAGCCCGAAGTACGTCACGTAGTCCGCATCTTCGGTGAAGAGCCGCCCGTACGCGGCGGCATCACCGGCGTTCCACGCGTCGGTGAGCCGGCCGAGCACCGCACGCACCTCGGATTCAGCCAGAGCAGTCATCGGATCCCCCTTCGAACGCTGTTCGTCTCACGAACACCGTTCTACTCTCGAACGCTGTTCGCGTCAAGTACAGTGTTCGGGTGACCGTTCCCCCGCCGCCGTGGCGCAG
Source organism: Amycolatopsis sp. CA-128772 (assembly GCF_002904295.1). Taxonomy (GTDB): domain Bacteria; phylum Actinomycetota; class Actinomycetes; order Mycobacteriales; family Pseudonocardiaceae; genus Amycolatopsis. Next base: position 211,187 of record NZ_PPHG01000018.1, on the reverse strand, counting down.
CGCTCCCCGCCGCCGTGCCGCGAAACCCGCCCTCTCCCAGGCCACCATCGTGCGAGCGGCCCTGATCGTCCTGGACGACGAGGGGTTCGACGCGGTCACCATGCGGCGGATCGCCCAGGAGCTGGAGACCGGGCCCGCGTCGCTCTACGCGCACGTCTCGAACAAGGACGAACTGGCGGAGCTGATGCTCGACGCCGTGCTCGCCGACGTGCTGGTCCCGGAGCCGGACCCGGCGCGCTGGGACGAGCAGGTCAAGGACCTCGTCCGCGACCAGATCCAGGTGATGGCCGCGCACCGCGGCATCGCGCGCATCGCGTGGGACATCGCCGTGCCGGTCACGCCCAACTCGCTGAAGCAGGGCGAAGGGATGCTCGCCCTGCTTCGCGCGGGCGGCCTGACCCTCAAGCAGGCGACCTTCGCGGGCGACGCCCTTTCCCTCTACGCCAAGGCGTACGCCTACGAAGCGAGCGGCTGGACCTGGGGCGAGATCAACCAGGACGAAGCCGGCGAACGCGGCAAGCAGATGGTGGCGTACATGCGGTCACTGCCCGCCGAGTCGTTCCCCCACCTGCTGCAGGTCGGCGAGTTCTTCTCCGCGGAAACGGCCAAGGAACGCCTCGAGTTCGCGCTCGAAGCGTTCCTCGCCGGGCTGAAGGCGCTGGCGAGAAACTAGGGCCGCAGCACGATCTTGCCGCGCGTGTGCCGCTGCTCCAGCTCGCGATAGGCGTCCCGGACCTCCTCCAGCGGGTACACCCGGGCGATCGGCAGCGTCAGCAATCCCTTGTCCAGCAGCAAACCCAGCTCGCGCAGCACGTCGGCCGACGCCGCGGCCGCGTTGCCGTCGGCCTTCACGTTGTACTTCTCCGCCGCGGCGAAGTCGATGATCGTGTCGATCCGCCCGGGGTGGATGCCCAGGTGCAGCGCCAGTTCCACGTACCCGTCGCCGAAGGTGTCGACGAACGCGTGCACACCGTCCACCGCGGCCTCGCGGATCCGCTCGAGCACACCGTCGCCGTAGGACACCGGGATGACGCCGAGTTCGCGCAGCCACTCGTGGTTCGCTTCGCCGGCGAGGCCGATCACCGAGGCACCGGCCAGCTTCGCCAGCTGCACCACGAGCGAGCCCACCCCGCCCGCCGCCCCCGAGACGACGACCGTCTCGCCTTCGCGCGGGCACACCGCGCTCAGCGCGGCGTACGCGGTCGTGCCGGCGACGAACAGCGAGCCGGCGACCTCCCACGGGACACCGTCCGGCCGCGGTGTGAGGTTCCCGGCCTCCGCGACCACGAAGTCCGCGTGGCTCGACCGCGTGTCGACGAACCCGATCACCTCGTCGCCGACGGCGATCTCCGAGACGCCTTCGCCGAGCGAAACGACCACCCCCGCGAAGTCGCTGCCCTGCCCCGACGGGAACGTCGCCGGGAAGCGCGCGTGGAGCAGTCCCTTCCGGATCGACGCCTCGCCCGGGTTGATGCCCGCGGCGCGGACCTCGACCAGCACCTGGCCCGCCCCCGGCGTCGGCCGCGGCACCTCCTCGACCCGCAGAACCTCCACGTCGCCGTACTCGTCGAACCTGATCGCGCGCGCCATGGGGCCTCCTCGAAAGTCGTTGCTCAATACAAGCAACCACCGGGTCCCGGGTTTTAATCCCTAACCGGCGAGGCGGCGCACCACCCCGTCGGCCAGCAGCCGGCCGCGGTCGGTGAGCACCGCGCGGCCCCGGCTGTCCAAAGCGGACGGGTCGAGCAGGCCCTCGGCCGCGGCCGCGCGGGCCTCGGCGAGCCCGGGCTCGTCCAGCACGTCCAGCGGCAGCCCTTCGGCGACGCGGAGCTCGAGCATGATCCGTTCGAGGTGCTGGTCGTCGTCGGTGAGCACCTCGCGCCCGCCCGCGGGCGACCGGCCGTCCGCGAGCAGAGCCGTGTAGCGGGCCGGGTGCTTGACGTTCCACCAGCGCACCCCGCCGACGTGGCTGTGCGCGCCCGGGCCGGCGCCCCACCAGTCGTCGCCCCGCCAGTAGCCGAGGTTGTGGCGGCAGCGGGCCGCGTCGGAGGCCGCCCAGTTGGACACCTCGTACCAGCGCAGCCCCGCCGACGACAGCATCCCGTCGATCATCTCGTAGTCCGCCGCCAGCACGTCGTCGTCCGGCGCGGGCAGCTCGCCGCGGCGCACGCGGCGGGCCAGCGCCGTGCCCTCCTCGACGATCAGCGCGTAGGCGGAGACGTGGTCGACGCCGGCGCCCAGCACCGCGTCGAGCGTCGCGCGGAGGTCGTCGGGCCGCTCGCCCGGCGTGCCGTAGATCACGTCGAGGTTCACGTGCTCGAACCCCGCCGCGCGCGCCTCGGCGACGGCCTGCCCCGGCCGGCCCGGGGTGTGCACGCGGTCGAGGATCTTCAGCACGTGCGACGCGGCCGACTGCATACCCAGCGACACCCGCGTGTAGCCGGCCTCGCGGATGCCGGCGAAGAACTCCGGCGACGTCGACTCGGGGTTCGATTCCGTCGTCACCTCGGCCCCGGGGGCGAGCCCGAAGACGTCGCGGACCGCGTCGAGCACCGAACGCAGCCCGTCCGCACCGAGCAGCGACGGGGTGCCGCCGCCGACGAACACGGTGTCGGCGGCGGGCGGGACGACGAGCACCCGCGCGGCGAGCTCCAGCTCGCGGCGCAGCCCGTCGAGCCAGGACTGCGGCGACGAACCGGTGTCGAGCTCCCCCGCGGTGTAGGTGTTGAAGTCGCAGTAGCCGCAGCGCGTGGCGCAGAACGGGACGTGCACGTACACGCCGAACGCTCGGCTGCCGAGCTCTTTCAGCGCGCTTTCCGGCAACGCCGGGTCGATCGGTGCGGCGGGGCCGGGACGCAGTGCGGACACCCCCGGATTGTCCACCCCGTCACGCCCCGTCGCCTCGAGGGGCCGATCGGGTCAACACCCGTTACGACGCCGGAAGGTGGGCCGCCGCCCACTCCGGGTCGGCCGGGATCACCTCGATGACGTCGAGCAGCACGCCGTCCGGGTCCGCGACGTAGAAGTGCCGCTGCCCATACTCCTCGTCGACGACCGGCGTCACCAGCTCCACACCGGCTTCTTCCAGGCGTTTCGCCTCCGCCCGGGCGTCTTCGACGACCAGCCCGAACATCAGCCCGGTCGTCTCCGGCGCGCGGTAGCCGGGCGGGACGGACTCGTGCCCGCGCTGCACGAAGCTGATCTCGAACCCGGGCGCGCCGGCGTTGACGCTGGCGAACCAGTCCAGCTCGACCGTGACCGGCAGGCCGATGACGTCCGCGTAGAAGCGGGTGGTCGCCGCGACGTCGTCGACCAGGTAGCCCGCCCCGAAACCTCTGACCTGCAAACCGCTCTCCTTCTTGTTAATCACTATGTTCGTAGTACTTTAACCATAGTCGTTTGCTCGGCGCAAGCAGCGTAACGCCCCGCAGTCGTGTGCGACTATTTCCGGCATGACGGGTCTCGAAGTCGCGGTCGGCTGGCTCATCGCGTGGGCCGTGCGCAAGGCGGGCCGGGTGGGCAAGCGGGTCGACGCCGAAGTCGACCAGGCCATCGACGCCGGGCTCGACCGGCTGCACGACCTGGTCGCGGCGAAGCTCGGCGACGACCCGGCCCTGGAGAAGCTCCGCGAGGAAGCCGCGCAGACGGGCGAAGTGGGCACCCGCACGCAGGCCCGGGTCCGGCTGGCTCTCGAGGACGCGGTGGAGCAGGACCCGGTGTTCACCGCCGCGGTCGAGAAGGCGGTGGCCGAGCTCGAAGCGTCCGGCGGCTCGCACAACGTGGTCGTCCACGGGGACGTCCGCGCCGACCGCGGCGGCATCTCGATCGGCGGCGTGACCGGCGGGCAGGTGAACTTCGCGGACCCTCCCCGGCCGGACCGGTCGGAAGGCTGACCGCGTCCGGCTCGCTGCACGCCGGGTACTCCGGCACCGCCATCGGCACGGCCGGCCAGGTCTTCGTCACCGCGCCCGGCCGGACCGCCGGCTTCGCCCTGGACCACCCGGTCTCGCCCCACATCAACCAGCTCGCCCCGATCGTGGGCCGCGACGACGAACTCCGCCGGCTGCGCACGGCCGCCGCCGGCCGGCCGGACCGCCCGGTCGTCCGGGTGCTGGCCGGGCTGGGCGGCGTCGGCAAGACGAGCCTGGCCCGCGCCTACGCCACCCGGCACCGGGAGGACTACGGCGTCGTGTGGTGGGTGCACGCCGAGGACCCCGCGGCGGTCGACCGGGAGTTCCGCGCGCTGCTCGAGCTGCTGAACCCGGACGGCGCCCGCCACATCCGGGACGCGGTGACCGCGGCCCACGCCGCCCTCGCCCGGCAACCGGCGCCGTGGCTGCTGGTCCTGGACAACGTCACCGAACCGGCCACGGCCGCCCGGCTGATCCCGGCCGCGGGCGCCGGCCTGGTCCTGGTGACCAGCCAGGCGTCGCACTGGCCCGACGAGGTGCTGGTGCCGGTGACCAAGCTCGGCCTCGACGCCGCCGCGGACCTGCTCCTCTCCCTGACCCAGGACGACGACCGCGCCAGCGCGATCACCCTCGCCCGGGAGGTGGACCGGCTCCCCCTGGCCCTGGTCCAGGCCGGGTCGTTCGCCCGCGCGAACGCCCTCGACCTGGCGACCTACCTGCGGCTGTACCGCCGCAACCGCGCCGAGCTCCACCGCGAAGGGCGCCTCGGCGACGGCTACCCGCACACCGTGGCCACCACCTGGCAGCTGGCCATCGAGCGGCTGCCCGCCACCGCCCGCGCGGTCTTGAACCTCTTGTGCTGCTACGCCCCCGACGCGATTCCGGTCGGCCTGCTGCTGGCTCCGCCCGATCCGGCCTACATCGCCCTGCCCGCGTCGCTGGAACCCCGGCTGCGGCCGCTGATCGAAGACGAGCTGGCCCGGCACCGGGCCGTCGGCGAGCTGTTGTCCTACAGCCTGTTCACCCCGACCGGCGGGCGGAAGGCCGCGGCCGTCGACGTGCACCGGCTGCTGCAGGCGGTGAACCGCGAACAGCTCGTGGCCGAGGGCACGGCCGGCGACTGGGCGCAGGCGGCCCACGAGCTCCTGCTGGAGATCACCCCGGCCGTGCTGAACGACGCTGCCTCCCTGAACCGGTGGAACCAGGTCCACACGCACCTGCGCGCACTGCTGGAACACCTCGACGCCGACGCGCCCGAGACCCTGGCCACGCGCATCGACCTCGCCGACCGCACCGGGCAGGCCGGAAACGCGGGCGACGCGCGGACGCAGTTCGCCGCCCTGGTGCCCCTGTGCGAAACCGTTCTGGGCGCCCGGCACCCCGTCACCCTCACCACCCGCAACAACCAGGCGTACTGGACGGCGGTGTCCGGCAACACCGCCGCCGCCCTCGCCGAATGCGCCGCGCTGCTCCCGCTCTGTGAAGAGGTGCTCGGCCCCGAACACCCGCTCACCCTCACCGCGCTCGGCAACCTCGCCAACTGGACCGGGAAATCGGGCGACCCGGCGGGTGCCTGCGAGAAGTACACGGCCCTGCACGCGACCTACGTCCGCGTTTTCGGTCCCCGGGATACCGGCACGCTCGCCGTCCGCGGCAGCCTCGCCCAGTGGATCGGCCGGACCGGTGCGCCGGCGGGCGCGCGTGACGAGTTCCGCGCGCTGCTGCCGCTCACCGAACGGGTGCTCGGTCCGCACCACCTCGACACGCTCACCGTCCGCGGCAGCCTGGCGCACTGGACCGGCGAGGCCGGCAACCCGGCGGGCGCGCGCGACGAGTTCGTCCGCCTGCTGCCCGCCTGCCGGGACCGGCTCGGCGGCCTGCACCCCTTCACCCTCACCACCCGGCACAACCTGGCCCACTGGACGGGCGAGGCCGGCGATCCGGCGGGCGCGCGCGACCAGCTCACCGACCTGCTGCCGACGTTCGACCGCGTCCTCGGCCCGCAGCACCCGGAAGCCGCGGTCGCCCGCGCCAACCTCGCCCACTGGGCGAACCGGGCCGGCTCCGGCAGCCGCCGCGGCTGAGGTGCGGTGGGCCGAAAGGCCAGGTAGTGAGCCTTGTCCCAGCATTCGGGCGGGGCTCGACCACATTCTGGGCACGTGAGACGCTGGCGACGTGACTCGCGCCGGTATCCGCCTGGTGGCCCGCCGCCACGTCGATCTCCGGCGTGTGGCGAGCGCACTCTGTGTCGTGTTCCGCTGACTCCCTGCCACCACCACGACGACGGACCAGGCCGGTCGCGCACGGCAACGCTGCCGCGCGGTCACGCCTTCCCAACCGCCCCGGAGGACATCCCTCATGACCACGCCCACCCGCGATACCCCCGCCCGTCCCGCGCGCGCCAAGCAGAAGCGCGGCGAAGGGCAGTGGGCGCTCGGTTACCGGGAGCCGCTCAACCCGAACGAGCGGTCGAAGAAGGACGACCACCCGCTCAACGTGCGGGCGCGGATCGAAAACATCTACGCCCACCGCGGGTTCGACGCGATCGACCCGGGTGACCTGCGCGGCCGGTTCCGCTGGTTCGGCCTCTACACCCAGCGCAAGCCGGGGATCGACGGCGGCCGCACCGCGACGCTCGAGCCCGAAGAGCTCGACGACCGCTACTTCATGCTGCGGGTCCGCATCGACGGCGGCGCCCTGACCACCGCCCAGCTCACCGTGCTCGGCGAGATCTCGCAGGCGTACGCGCGCGACACCGCCGACATCACCGACCGGCAGAACATCCAGTACCACTGGATCCGGATCGAGGACGTCCCGGCGATCTGGGCCAAGCTCGAAAACGCCGGCATGACGACGATGGAGGCGTGCGGCGACAGCCCGCGGGTCATGCTCGGCTCGCCGGTCGCCGGCATCTCGGCCGACGAGGTGATCGACGGGACGCCCGCGCTGGACGAGATCAAGCGCCGGTACATCGGCAAGCCGGAGTTCGCCAACCTGCCGCGCAAGTTCAAGACCGCGATCTCGGGCCAGCCCGACGTCGCCCACGAGATCCACGACGTCGCCTTCGTCGGCGTCGACCACCCCGAGCACGGACCCGGCTTCGACGTCTGGGTCGGCGGCGGCCTGTCGACCAACCCGATGCTCGGGCAGCGCCTCGGCGCCTGGGTGCCGCTGGACGAGGTCCCGGACGTCTGGGAAGGCGTCATCTCGATCTTCCGCGACTACGGCTACCGGCGGCTGCGTTCGCGCGCCCGGCTGAAGTTCCTGGTCAAGGACTGGGGCGCGGAAAAGTTCCGGCAGGTGCTGCAGGACGAATACCTCAAGCGCCCGCTGATCGACGGCCCGCCACCGGCGGACCCGGCCGTCCCGATCGACCACGTCGGCGTGCACCCGCAGGTCGACGGCAACTGCTACGTCGGCGCCGCGCCGGTCGCCGGCCGCTCCAGCGGCGGCACGCTCGTCGCCGTCGCCAAGGCCGCCGAGCGGGCCGGCTCGGGCCGGGTGCGGCTCACCCCGCAGCAGAAGGTCGTCGTGCTCGACGTCCCCCAGGCCCAGGTCGCCACGCTCGAAGCCGAACTGGCCGAGATCGGCCTGGAGACGAAGCCGTCGCCGTGGCGGCGCGGGGTGATGGCCTGCACCGGGCTGGAGTTCTGCAAGCTCGCCATCGTCGAGACGAAGGCCCGCGCGCAGCAGCTCGTCGCGGACCTTGAGAAGTCCCTCGCCGACATCCAGGCCGGGCTGGACACGCCGGTGACCGTGCACCTCAACGGCTGCCCCAACTCCTGCGCGCGGATCCAGACCGCCGATATCGGCCTGAAGGGCCAGATCGTCACCGACGCCGACGGCAACCAGGTCGAAGGCTTCCAGGTGCACCTCGGCGGCGGGCTCGGCCTCGACGCCGGGTTCGGCCGGAAACTGCGCGGCCACAAGGTGACCTCGGACGAGCTGACCGGGTACGTCGAGCGGGTCGTGCGCAACTACGTCGCCGAACGCCAGCCCGGCGAACGGTTCGCGCAGTGGGTCGTGCGTGCCGAGGAAAGCGCGTTGCAGTGACCGAACGAGCGACACCGTTCTATTGCCCGTATTGCGGTGACGAGGACCTGCGGCCGGAAGAGAACGGCGGCTGGCTGTGTTCCGCCTGTCGCCGGGTTTTCTCGGTCAAGTTCCTCGGCCTGTCCCTTCCGGAGGTTTCCCGATGACCGCCACCGCCGACTACAAGACCCTCGCCGAGCGCGCTTCGAAGGAGCTCGCCGAAGCCACCGCGGACGAAGCTCTGCGGTGGACCGCCGAGACGTTCGGCGACGACTTCATCGTGGCGTCCAACATGCAGGACGCCGTGCTGATCGACCTGGCCACCAAGGTCAAGTCCGATGTGGACGTGCTGTTCCTGGAGACCGGCTACCACTTCCCGGAGACGATCGGCACGCGTGACGCCGTGCAGGCCGTGTACCCCGGCGTCCGCATCGTGAACGCCCAGGCCGAGCAGAGCGTCGCCGAGCAGGACGCCGAGTACGGCGCGAAGCTGCACGAGCGCGACGCCACGTTGTGCTGCAACCTGCGCAAGGTGGTGCCGCTGCGCCAGACCCTGGCGAAGTACTCGGCGTGGGTCACCGGCGTCCGCCGCGTGGACGCGCCGACCCGTGCGAACACCCCGATCGTCACCTGGGACGACCGCAACGGCCTGGTGAAGGTCAACCCGATCGCGGCGTGGACCGACGACGAGTTCAACGGCTACATCCGCGAACACGGGGTCCTCGAAAACCCGCTGGTGTCGATCGGCTACCTCTCCATCGGCTGCGCGCCCTGCACGGCTCGCGTCGAGCCGGGGCAGGACCCGCGCAGCGGCCGGTGGGCGGGGCAGAGCAAGACCGAGTGCGGACTGCACGGCTGAGGAAAGGGACGCATGACGACCTTGGAGCCCGCGACCGATGCGGCACAAGACAACCTGGCGGCCTTGGAGTCCGAGGCCATCCACATCTTCCGGGAGGTGGCCGGCGAGTTCGACCGCCCGGTGATCCTCTTCTCCGGCGGCAAGGATTCGACGCTGCTGCTGCACCTGGCGATCAAGGCGTTCTGGCCGGCGCCGGTGCCGTTCCCGCTGCTGCACGTGGACACCGGCCACAACTTCGACGAGGTCATCGAGTTCCGTGACCGCGTCGTCGAAAAGCACGGGCTGCGCCTGGTCGTGGCGAAGGTGCAGGACTGGATCGACGACGGGCGTCTCGAAGAGCGCGCGGACGGGATGCGCAACCCGCTGCAGACCACGCCGCTGCTCGACACGATCGCGGAGAACAAGTTCGACGCCGTGTTCGGCGGCGGCCGCCGGGACGAGGAACGCGCCCGGGCCAAGGAGCGGATCTTCAGCCTCCGCAACGCCTTCGGCCAGTGGGAGCCGCGGCGCCAGCGGCCCGAGCTGTGGAACCTCTACAACGGACGGCACCGCCCCGGCGAGCAGGTCCGCGTCTTCCCGCTGTCCAACTGGACCGAGGCCGACGTCTGGAACTACATCGCCCGCGAGAAGGTCGAACTGCCGTCGATCTACTACGCGCACCAGCGCGAGGTGTACCTGCGCGACGGGATGCTGCTGGCCGAGGGCCCGTGGGGCGGGCCGCGGCCGAGCGAAGAGGTCCGCGAGCTGACTGTCCGCTACCGGACCGTCGGCGACGGCTCGTGCACCGGCGCGATCGAATCCACCGCGGCCACCGTCGAAGAGGTCATCGCCGAGGTGTCGGCGTCCCGGCTCACCGAGCGCGGTGCCACCCGCGCCGACGACCGGATGTCCGAGGCAGCCATGGAAGACCGCAAGCGTGAGGGGTACTTCTGATGAGTTCGCTGCTGCGCCTGGCCACCGCCGGGAGCGTCGACGACGGCAAGTCCACGCTCGTCGGCCGGCTGCTGTACGACACCAAGTCGGTGCTCGCCGACCAGCTCGACGCCGTCACCCGCGCGTCCGTCGACAAGGGACTGTCCACACCGGACCTGTCGCTGCTCGTCGACGGCCTGCGTTCGGAGCGTGAGCAAGGCATCACCATCGACGTCGCCTACCGCTACTTCGCCACGCCGAAGCGGTCGTTCGTGCTGGCGGACACGCCGGGGCACGTGCAGTACACGCGTAACACGGTGACCGGCGCGTCCACCGCGCAGCTGGCCGTGCTGCTGGTCGACGCGCGCAAGGGCGTGATCGAGCAGACCCGGCGGCACGCGGCCGTGCTGGCCCTGCTCGGCGTACCGCAGCTGGTGCTGGCGGTCAACAAGATCGACCTGGTCGGCTACGACGAGGCGACGTTCACCGTGATCGCCGAGGAGTTCGCCGCGCACGCGCTCTCACTGGGCTACGAGCGCGGGTCCGTGCTCGCCATCCCGGTGTCCGCGCTGGAGGGCGACAACGTCGCGAGCCGCTCGGAGCGGACGCCGTGGTACACCGGGCCCAGCCTGCTGGAGCACCTGGAGGACGTGCCGGTCGCGCCCGACCCGCACGACTCGGCGCTGCGGTTCCCGGTGCAGTACGTGATCCGCCCGCGCACGCCCGAGTACCTGGACTACCGCGGCTACGCGGGCCAGATCGCGGCGGGCACGGTGCGGCCCGGCGACGAGATCGTCGTGCTGCCGCAGGGCATTCGCAGCCGCGTCGAGCGGATCGACACCGCGGACGGCCCGCTCGGGGAAGCCGGCGCCGGGACGTCGGTGACGCTGCTGCTCACCGACGACATCGACATCTCCCGCGGCGACCTGATTGCCGCCGCGGACGCGCCGCCGCGGATCACCGACGAGATCACCGGCACGCTGTGCTGGCTGTCGTCCAAGCCGCTCAAGCCGGGCGCCCGGGTGCTCGTCAAGCACGGCACCCGCACGGTCCAGGCGCTGGTCGACGAGCTGCACGCACGGTTCGACGAGCAGACGCTGTCCAGTGTGGACTCACCGGCGTCCCTGGAGCTCAACGACATCGGCCGCGTCTCGCTGCGGCTGGCCGAGGAGCTGGGCGTCGACGACTACGGCGTCAGCCCGCGCACCGGCGCGTTCCTGGTGATCGACCCGAAGGACGGCGACACGCTGGCCGCGGGCCTGGTGGGTGAGCGCTTCTCGTGACGCCACCCCTGGTCGCCGTGGCACACGGCAGCCGCGACCCCCGCTCGGCGGCGACCGTGCGGGCCCTGGTCGACGTCGTGCGCGCCCAAGCGCCGGGCGTACCGGTGCACGAGTCCTTTTTGGACTTGTCGGAACCGCTCGTCACGGACGTGCTGCGCTCGCTGTACGCGGACGGCCACCGCACGGCGGTCGTGGTGCCCCTGCTGCTGGGCAGCGCGTTCCACGCCCGGGTCGACCTGCCCGCCCTGATCGACTCGGTGACGGCTTCCTGCCCGGGCTTCGTCGTGCGGACGTCCGACGTCCTCGGCGCCGACCCGGCACTGGAGGCCGTCGCCCTGGACCGGCTGGCGGCGGCCCCCCGCCGCCGCGGCACGGGGGTGCTGGTCAGCGCGGTGGGCTCGTCGAACGCGGCGGCCAACGCGGTCGTCGCGTCCCTGGCGGCACGGTGGGAGGACCGGCTCGGGCTGCCGGTGACGGAGGCGTTCGCCAGCGCCACCCAGCCGGACATCCCGGCAGCGGCCGAGCGCCTCTGGGCCCGCGGCGCGCGGCACCTGGTGGTGGCGTCGTGGTTCCTGGCGCCGGGCCTGCTGCCGGACCGCATCGCCCGCCTGGCCCGCGAAGCCGACCCGGACGCGTTCGTCGCGGCACCGCTGGCGGACGACCCGCGCGTCGCGGACGTCGTCGTCGCGCGGTACGCCACCGCGGTCGCCGGTCTGCTGCGCGCGTTCGCGTAGGGCGTGTTTGACGAAGGTTGTCGCCGGTTGCCGAGATGCAGCCGGCTGTGTCGCGGTTCCGGTTGCGCTCAGACGATCAACGGACTCTGCCCGAGGACCTGTTGCCGGTCCGCACCGGCAAGCAACGCCGACCGGTATCGGTGCGGGATCGCGTGACGGGATGGGCCGGCGGTGTCCGGTGCGTGGCAGACGATCTGGACTGGCATCGCCGGATGGCCGGCGACGGTACCTGGGACACCGTGCTGCAACACCTCGCGGTCTGGCCACGCGCTACGACAAGTTGGCCATCGTCCACCGATCCGCGGTCGTCCTCCATGCCGTGATCACCCGGACCAACACACGCCCTAGCCGGCGGCCACGATCCGCCAGCGCTGGTTCGCGCTGCCGCTGTCGCCGTACTGGCCCACGTCGGCGCCGCTGGTCGTGCGGCCTGCGCCGTCCAGGAATTCGCCGGTGGCGGCGTTCTTGATGCGGACGTTGTCCGCGTCCGTCACCACCGACCACTGCTGGTTCGCGCTGCCGCTGTCGCCGTACTGGGTGGCCGCCGCGCCGGCGGCCGTGCGGCCCGCGCCGTCCAGGTAGAGGCCCGTGGCGCGGTTCTTGATGCGCACCCGGTTGCCGGTGTTCTCCACCGTCCACTGCTGCTCGGGCCGGCTCGCGTCGCCGGTGGCCTGGCCCGCGGTGGATCCGCTGCTCGCGCGGCCCATGCCGTCGACGTACAGGCCGGTGGCCGCGTTGACGATCCGCACGTACGTGCCGCCGCCGGTGCCGATGCCCCACGCGTACTGCAGCCGGGTCAGGCCCGTCGGGTTCACCAGGGACAGCTGGGTGCCCGTGCGGGTGGTCAGGCTGTACCAGTCGCCGTCGCGCAGGCCCGGCCAGTACACGCTGCCCACGCCGAGGCTGCGCAGTTTCGCGCTGACGCCCCGGACGTAGTCGGCGAAGAACGACCCGCTCGGGATGCTGTAGTCGATCTTGTCGTAGTGGACGCCGTTCTTGCTGCCGGGCCCCATCGGGCCGCCCCACTCGGTGACGATCGTCCGGTCCGCGTACCCGCCGATGTAGCCGCCGATGTGGTTGGCCCACTCGGTTTCGCTTTCGTAGCCGGCGAAGAACGAGTAGTCGTGGGCCGCCAGCAGCGTCCCGTCGAGGCGGTGGTCGCCGCCGACCGCGGGCACGTTCTGGGCGTACCCGGTGCCGTCGAGGACCACCCGCGCGCGGGGGACCTGCGGGTACCGGGTCAACCAGGCGTCGTAGAAGTTGTTCAGGTCGCTCGCGCCGTAGCTGTACGGCTCGTTGATGACCTCGAAGTAGGCGTTCGGGTTGCTGCCGTACCGCCCGACGACCTTGTCCCACATCTGCTGGAACCCGGCCGTGCTCGCCGGTTTCCCGCCGCTGTAGGCCCAGTACGCCAGGATCACGCGGCCCTTGCCCAGCGCGGCGTCGATCGCGCCGGTGTAGGTGTCCCAGTAGCCGGCGACCGTCGGCTCGTTGATCGGCATCCGGACCGTGTTGGCGCCGGCGATCGAGGACAGCTGCCCGACGATCTGGTCGGCCGTCGCGGCCGCGGACGCGTGCGTGTCCGACGCGCTCAGCCCCGACACGTACAGCACGCCGTTGACGAAGTTGTCCCGCGCGTCGGCCCAGTTCACGCCGCGGAACCCGGCGGTGGACGCCTGGGCCTGGTGCGGGGCGGCGGTCAGCAGCCCGCCGGCCAGCACGGCCAGCGCCAGCGTCCTGGCTACGGTGGAAAACGGCTTCATCGGCGCATCCCTTCACCGTCGTCGTCGACGTGACACAGGTAACAGAGGCAGCGGCCGCCGGGCCAGGGTTCCGAACCGAAGCGGTCAGGATCGATCGGAGACGAACACGGCCGCGGTCACGCACCGGCACCACCACCGCCGGTAGGTGACAAACATCCACATCCAGTTGTCACCCTGCGCGCATGGGAACGGTGAATCCTTGACGTCTTACTCAACTTGCCGGTGACCGCGGCCTGCCGATCGCTCTCGCCGCCCCGTCCGTGGCCGACGGCGTGGCGCCCCTTGACTTCCCCGGCCCGATCGCCGGCGGCGCCACGTTCGAGCCGGCACCGGCGACAACGATCCCGGCCTGACGGTCAAGGCGGTGGCGGGCACCATCATCGGTGACCTCACCGCGCCGACGGCCTGCTTTCCCGACCCGAGCCCGGTCTTCACCACGACGACCATCGGCTGAGCACCGGGACACCGGCCGGGTGCGGTGCATGTGCAAGGGTGTCGGACATGGCTGACGAACTGGTGCACTACGACGTGGCGGGCGGCACCGCCACGATCACCCTGGACTCCCCGCACAACCGCAACGCGCTCTCGGCGCAGCTGCGCGGCGAACTCTCGTCGGCGCTGGCGGCCGCGGCCGCCGACGACGCCGTGCGCGTGCTCGTGCTGACCCACACCGGGCCGGTGTTCTGCGCGGGGATGGACCTCAAGGAGGCCCGCGGCGCCGGCGCGGGCGACCAGGGCGTGAACGAGTTCCCGAAAATCCTCGAGCAGCTGTGGACCAGCCCGAAGCCGGTGGTGGCCCGCCTGGCCGGCCCGGCCCGCGCCGGCGGCATCGGCATGGTGGCGGCGTGCGACATCGCGGTGGCGGTCCCGGAAGCGACGTTCGCCTTCTCCGAAGTCCGCATCGGCGTGGTCCCGGCGATCATTTCCCTGACGGTCCTCCCGCGGCTGAACCCGCGCGCGGCCCACGAGCTGTTCCTGACGGGCGACACGTTCGACGCCCGTCGAGCGGTCGAGATCGGCCTGCTGAACTCGGCGACCGCCGACCTCGACGCCGAAGTGGCCCGGTACGTGAAGGCACTGGCGGCGGGCGGCCCGAAGGCCCTGGCCGAGACGAAGGCGCTGCTGAGCCGCCCCCGCCCGGCCACCCCGTCGGACGGCTTCGAGGAGATGCTCGGGTTGTCGGCGAAGTTCTTCGCCAGCGAGGAAGGCCAGGAGGGCATCCTGGCCTTCGCCCAGAAGCGCAAGCCGAACTGGATCCCGCAGGACTAGACCGGGACGGCGGCCTGCTTGCGCGGCAGCAGCGCGAGCAGGCCCGTCACCCCGCCGCACAGCGCGGCCACGACGTACACCGGCGCCAGGCCGCCTGCCTGGTAGGCGATTCCCAGCACCGCGACGCCCAGCGTCTGGCCGAACTGCCGGGTCGTCGTCAGGATTCCCGCCGCCATGCCCGCTCGCCCGGGCGGTGCCGCCGCCGCGATCGCGGCACCCGTTGCGGGGCCCGCGATGCCGACGCCGATGCCCGTCACCGCCAGGCCGGCCGCGATGCCCACGGCCCACTGCAGCAGGCAGCCCGCCGCACCGAGCAGCACGCCGGAGCCCAGCAGGACCCGCGGTGGGAAGCGGTGCAGGGCTTTGCCGAGGAACGTCGACGTCAGGAACGACGCCACCGCGAGCGGCGCCATGACCAACCCGGCGGTGACCGGCGAATGCGAACGCCCCAGCCACAACGACACGTACACCAGTGCGGCGAAGGTCAGCGTCGACGCCGCCGCGCACGCGACCAGCGCCGTGAACCCGCCGTCGCGGAACAACCCCAGCTCCAGCAACGGTTCCGCGCGACGGCGTTCAACGATCACGAACCCCGCCAACGCGATCGCCGAAACCACCAGCGCCGCCACCGCCACCGGGCCCGAGCCGCCCAGGGTCAGCCCGTGCACCAGCGCCGCGGCGAAGAGCGCGAACCACACCGCGCCCGCGACGTCGAACCGGCTTCGGCGCGCGGGTGTGTCCCTCGGCAACGCCCGCAGCGCGAACAACCCGGTCAGCACGGCCAACGGCACGTTGACGAAGAAGATCGCCGCCCAGCCGCAGTACTCGGTCAGCATCCCGCCGACCACCGGGCCCGCCGCCGCGCCGAGCCCGCTCACCGCGAAGAAGACGCTGATCGCGGTGCCCCGCGCACGGCCGTCGTAGGAGGCGGCCAGCAACGCGAATCCCGTCACCGCCAGCGCCGCGCCGCCGATCGCCTGCACGCCACGGGCCGCGATCAGCGTCCCGATGTCCGGCGCCAGCCCGCAGGCCAGGGACGCCAGGCCGAACACCGCGAGCCCGCCGAGGAACACCCGCCGCAGGCCGACGCGATCGGCGAGCGACCCCGCCGCCAGCATCAGCACCGCCAGGACGAGCGTGTAGACGTCCGGCACCCACTGCAGCTGCCCCACCGACGCCGTCAGATCGGCGCCGATCCGGGGCAGGGCCACCGTCACGACGGTGGTGTCCAGCAGGAACAGGAACGAGCCCGCACAGACCGCGGACAACGGCCACCACTTGCGCATCGAAACTCCCTTCGTCTGCCCCGAAGAGTGCGGTCGATGCGCCGATCACCACCAGCAAAGTCGACAAATCCGCCGGATACCGTCGTCCCCTACGCTGCAGTCATGGAAACCGTCACCCTGGACGACGTCGACCGCGGCCTGGTCCACGCCCTGCAGCTCGACGGCCGCGCGTCGCTGCGCACGCTCGGCCAGGTGCTCGGCGTCTCGGAGAACACCGCGGCCCGGCGCTACCAGCGGCTGCGCGCCGCCGGGGTCCTCCGGGTCACCGGCGCGGTCAGCGGCGGCGAAGCCGGCTACACGACGTGGACACTGCGCCTGCGCACGACCCCGGACGCCGGGGCCGCCGTCGCGGACGCGCTGGCCGACCGGCCCGATGTCTCCTGGGTGCACCTGCTCTCCGGCGGCACCGAAATCTCGTGCACCGTCCACGCGCCCGACACGAGCGGGCGGGACGACCTGCTGCTCCACAAGCTGCCGCGGGCGAGCCGCGTCGCCGCCGTCTCGGCCCACGAACTGCTGCACACGTTCGCGCTCCCGGACGGGTGGCGCGGGCTGCACTGCCTGTCCGCCGGGCAGGTCGGGCGGCTGCGCCCACCGGTACCCGAAGGCCCCGGCATCCCGCCGGAACCCGGTGACCAGCCGCTCCTCGACGCGCTCGCCGACGACGGCCGGGCGAGCTACACCGCGCTGGCCAGGGCCACCGGCTGGTCCGACTCCGCCGTCCGGCGCCGGATGGACCTCCTGCGGCGGCACGGCACGCTGACCTACCACCTCGACGTCTCCCCGGCCCGCCTCGGCTTCCGGTCGGAGACGCGGCTCTGGCTGACCGTCTCCCCCGCGCACCTCGCCGAGGCGGGCGCGGCGCTGGCGAGCCACCC
Organism: Amycolatopsis sp. CA-128772; assembly: GCF_002904295.1. GTDB lineage: Bacteria > Actinomycetota > Actinomycetes > Mycobacteriales > Pseudonocardiaceae > Amycolatopsis. Next base: position 194,260 of record NZ_PPHG01000018.1, on the reverse strand, counting down.
GGAGACGTCGTTCGCCGTCGCCACCACCGGCACCACGAACCTCACGGCCATGGTGAACTGCCGCGACGGCCGCGACCTCTACCGCTACCTCACCGAGCGCGTCGCCGGGATCCGCGGTGTGCAGACGCTGGAAAGCGCGCCGGTGATCCGCACGGTCAAACGCGCGGGGACGCCGCTCAGGCGTCCGGCAGCACGACCGTGAGCCGCCACGAACCGGCGCTGCGGCCGTTCGGGCCGAGGGCGCGCTGCGCGTCGGAAAGCACGCTGCGGATGGCCAGGTACGTCTTGGGCTCGGCCTTGCGCAACGCGTCCGAACCCGGCCAGATCAGCACGTGCTCCCCCGGCGGCAGCCACGAGAGGTCGGTCAGGCAGTCGTAGAGCGCGTCCAGGTTGTGCCCGAAGTAGTCCGGAAAGGACAGTGCATCGGCGAACGCGCTCAGCGTGCCGGCCTTGTCCACGGTCGGGCGCGAGTTCACCAGGTGCGGGTACGCGCCGCGGGCGAACGCCTCTTCCGCGGCGGCCTTCGTGTCGTCGGCGCTCATCGGGCCGGGTCCACGACGACGAACGACGCGTAGTGGTCGCCGGTGTAGTACAGCTCGTGCGCCTGGCCGGTGATCAGCCGCCGCGCGCCGCGGTCGGGGCTGCCCGGCGTCTTCACCGTATACTCGTGGTAATAGCCGGATTTCTTGCCGGGCAAGCGCTTCTCGCGGTTCTCGAACACGACGTCGTCGTTGCGGGGGTAGGGGTACGGGCCGCCCGCCTCGATCAGCTTCCACGTGTCCGACGCCTGCGGCGGCAACGCGGAAAGCGCCTTCACCGGCAGCCCGGAGTCCGCGCCCGGCACGGCGGCGCCGCCCTTGGCCGGCGTGCCGGTCTTCGCGCTCGACGAGGTGCTCGGAGCGGGGGGCGACGAACCGCCGCCCAGGTTGTCCTTGACCAGCCAGCCCCCCAGCACCAGCACGAGGAGCCCGATCAGCGCGGCGGTGATCCGCCTTCGGTTGAACATGGTGCGCGAGCCTATGCCGACCCGTCGGCGTCATCGTCACGCCCCGGAGCCAGCCGGCGGGCGAACAACCCGACGACCTTGTCGAGCACCCACGCGGCGGCCAGGCACAGCGGCACGACGACCACCATGACCAGCACGAACTGCACCGGGAACCAGGCCTGGGCGAGCCACAGCTCGACCCCGTCCCACCAGTCGGCAAGCCCGTTGAACACGGTGTGAGCCTACGCGCGCCCTGCTGCCACCGCGCCCCAGGGGCGGTACGTTGCGAGGCATGTTCGCCGTGTACGCGCAGGAACCCAACGCCGACAGCCCGCTGGACTCGCTCGTCGTCGGCGAGCGCCCCGAACCCGAAGTGCCCGACGGCTGGGTCCGCGTGCACGTCAAGGCGGCCAGCCTCAACATGCACGACCTCTGGACGCTGCGCGGCGTCGGGATCAAGCCGGACCAGTTCCCGATGATCCTCGGCTGCGACGGCGCCGGCACCCTCGACGACGGCTCCGAGGTCGTCCTCCACTCGGTGATCAACGCACCGGGCTGGCAGGGCGACGACACGCTCGACCCGAAGCGCACGCTGCTCACCGAGAAGCACCAGGGCACCTTCGCCGACCAGGTCGTCGTGCCGGCCCGCAACGTCGTCCCGAAGCCGGCCGGCCTCAGCTTCGCCGAAGCCGCCACGATGGGCACGGCGTGGCTGACCGCGTACCGGATGCTGTTCGTGAAGTCCGGGCTGCGGCCGGGGCAGACGATGCTCGTGCAGGGCGCCTCCGGCGGCGTCTCGACGGCGCTGGTGCAGCTCGGCCGCGCGGCCGGGTTCCGGGTCTGGGTCACCGGCCGCAGCGAAGAGAAGCGCGCCCTCGCCACCAGCCTCGGTGCCCACCAGGCGTTCGAGTCGGGCGCCCGGCTGCCCGAGCGCGTCGACGCCGTGTTCGAAACCGTCGGCAAGGCGACCTGGTCGCATTCGGTCAAATCGCTCAAGCCGGGCGGCATCATCGTGGTCTCGGGCTCGACCAGCGGCCCGGACGCGCACGCGGAGCTGCAGCGCGTCTTCTTCCTCCAGCTGCGCGTCGCCGGCTCGACCATGGGTACCCGCGACGAGCTCGCGGACCTGCTCGCCTACCTCGACCTCACCGGCGTCCGGCCGCAGATCGGCGCGGAACTTTCGTTTTCCGAGGCGCCCAAGGGATTCCAGGCGATGCTCGACGGGGACACCGCCGGCAAGATCGTCTTCGCCCGCTAGACCGCCGTGAGCTGGGCGGATCATCGGACCCGCCCAGTCCCGGCATCTGGTGAATAACTGACGTCTTCAGTTCGAGACCTGGTCGTTAGCACCCAAATTCGACCAAAACCCCACCTCGGCCAGCTAATCTGTAGTCATGACCGCGACGAAGCGGCCCGCTCCGGCTGAGCCGGGCGGCCGGCCCAGTGAAGAGATCCCGATCCGGGTCTCCTTCCGGCGCTACGCCGGCGTCCGCACGCGGGTGCTCGAGGTCGGCGACCCCGAACCGGAGCAACCGCCCGCGCGCCGCTCGCTGCGCCGCCGGGCCGCGGCGCCGCACGTCCGGCCCACCGCACCGCGCCTGGTCCTGCTGCACGGCTACTGCGACAGCGCCGACACCTGGCGCCCCGCCCTGGAGCAGCTCGCGGCGGCCGGGATCCCGGCGGTCGCGGTCGACCTGCCCGGGTTCGGCGACGCCCAGCCGCTGCGGCCGGGCCCGATGCTGCCGCAGCTCGACGCGTTCACCACCGCCGTCGTCCGCGAGCAGGCCGTGCTCGGCTCGGTCGTGCTGGCCGGGAACTCTCTCGGTGGCACGATGAGCCTACGCGCGGCCCAGAACGGCCGGCTGCCGATCTCGGGTGTCGTCTCGATCGCCGCGCCCGGGTTCGTCGACTCGTGGCTGATCCGCACGGTCGCGCGCTACCCGCTGCCCCTGCGGCTGTACTCGTCCCTGCCCGTCCCGGTGCCGGGGTTCCTGGTGCGCAAGGTCGCCGAGCAGCTCGTCCCGCGGCTGCTGTACGCCGACTCGGGTGCGGCGGACGCGACCCAGGTGCAGCGCTTCACCGCGCTGTTCCCGGACTACCGCGCGACCAAGAGCCGCTTGGAGCAGGCCCGGCAGCTCGTCGCGGAACTCGCCGACGCCTATCGCCTCGACTCGGTGAAGGTGCCCCTGCTGGTCGTCGCGTGCGGCAAGGACAAGCTGGTCACCGCCGCGTCCGGGCGGCAGCTGCACACCCTGGTCCCGCACAGCAGGCTGCTGGTCCGCGAGGACTGGGGGCACTGCCCGCAGCTGGACGACCCGGTCGAGATCGCCGAGCTGCTCGGCTACTTCGCCGCGAGCGCGGTCCGGACCACGCAGGCCAAGCGGGCCGTGGCGACGGCGGCGGAAGCCGTGAGCGAAGACACCGCGGCGGGCTGAGCGGCTCACGCTGTCTTCACGCGCGGATGGCGGTAGGTTCCCGCGAGGGTCCGTGATCCGGGCTCTCCACCGACCGTTCGGGAGACGATGATGTCCGCTCCAGTGGGTGCCGGCTCCGGCATCTTCCGGCGCAAGCCGATCGACCAGATCCAGGACACGAGCGAAAACGGCGGCCTGCAACGCACCCTGGGGCTGTGGCAGCTGACCGCCATCGGCATCGGCGGCATCATCGGCGCCGGGATCTTCGCCCTCGCCGGCAGCGTCGCGCACGGCGATGACGCCGCGGGCATCCCGGGCGTCGGCCCGGCCGTGCTGATCTCGTTCCTCATCGCCGGCGTCGCGAGCGCCGCGGCGGCGTTCTCCTACGCGGAGTTCGCCGGCCTGATCCCGAAGGCCGGCTCGGCCTACACCTACGGCTACGCGGTGCTCGGCGAGGTCGTCGGCTGGTTCATCGGCTGGGACCTGCTGCTGGAGTACACCGCGATCGTCGCGGTGGTGGCGATCGGCATCTCCGGCTACTTCAGCTTCCTGCTCGGCCAGCTCGGCCTCGACCTGCCCGCGTGGATGCTCGGCGCGCCCGGCACCGGGCCGGGCCACAAGGTCGACCTGTTCGCCGCGCTGCTGTGCCTGCTGATCGCGTACCTGCTCAACCGCGGCATCCGCAGCGCCGCCCGGTTCGAGACGGCGATGGTCGGGATCAAGGTCCTGATCGTGCTGGTGGTCATCCTGGTCGGCTTCTTCTACGTCAAGACCGGCAACTACACGCCGTTCGCCCCCGCGGGCTTCGGCGGCGCGGTGACCGGCGCGGCGACGGTGTTCTTCGCCGTCTTCGGCTACGACGCGATGTCCACGGCGGCCGAGGAGTCCAAGGACGCGCAGCGGCACATGCCCAAGGCGATCCTGTACTCGCTGGCCATTTCGATGGTGCTGTACGTGCTGGCCTGCCTGGTGCTGACCGGCATGCAGAAGTACACCGAGATCGACCCGAAGAGCGGCTTCTCGACGGCGTTCAAGTCGGTCGGCCTCGACGGGCTGGCCACGGTGATCGCGATCGGCGCGATCGTCGGCATCCTGACCGTGCTGTTCACGTTCCTGATGGGCGCCACCCGCGTCGGCTACTCGATGAGCCGCGACGGCCTGCTCCCGCCGTGGTTCGGCAAGACGAACCCGAAGCGCCAGGTGCCGAGCCGGATGACCTGGATCCTCGGCGGCGCGGCCGCGGTCATCGCCGGCGTGCTGCCGATCGGCGAGGCCGCCGAGCTGACGAACATCGGCATCCTGCTCGCGTTCGTCGTCGTCTGCGTCGCGGTGATCGTGCTGCGCTACAAGCAGCCGGACCTGCCGCGGACGTTCAAGACGCCGGGCATGCCGGTGGTGCCCGCGATCGGGGTGGTGTTCTCGATCTGGCTGATCACGTTCCTGCAGCCGGCGACCTGGCTGCGGTTCGCGGTCTGGTTCGTGATCGGTTTGGTCATCTACTTCCTGTACAGCCGCCGGCACTCGGTGCTGAACCGCGGCTCGGACGCCTAGCGGATCCGGTCGAGGCGCGCGGCGGCTTCGCGCGCCTCGACCTTCAGCCGTTCGAGGATCACCGCGGCCGAGGCGTCGTAGGCCAGCGGGTAGGTCTGGCCCGCCCACAGCGAGATCGCTTCCGGGTCGCCCGCCTTCGCCGACGCCTTGCGCACCGGGCCGGCCAGGTGGTTGAGCTGCGGGTACGCCGCCGGAGCGCCTTCGGACAGCGCGTCCATGAACCTGTTGACCAGTCCGCGCGCCGGGCGGCCGCTGAAGGCGCGGGTGAACGCCGTCTCGCGTTCGGCGAGGGCGAGGGCCTTGCGGTGCGCCTCGGACGTCCCGGCTTCGTCCGCGCGCAGGAAGACGGTGCCCAGCTGGGCGGCGACGGCTCCGGCCGCGAGCACGGCGGCGACGTCGGCCCCGTGCACCAGCCCGCCGGCGGCGATCAGCGGCAGGTCGACGCGGGCGGCGGCGAGCCTCAGGAGCGCGAGGACGCCGTATTCCGCGCCGCCGCCGGGCCGGTGCGGGTCGTCGGTGAACAGGCTCCGGTGCCCGCCCGCTTCGAAGCCCTGCAGCACCAGCGCGTCGGCGCCGAGGTCCGCAGCCCGGTGCGCGGCCTCCGGGGTGGTCACGGTGATGACCACCTTCGCGCCGCTTTCCTTGAGCCGCAGCACTTCCGACGGCGACGGCGGCCCGAAGGTGAACGACACCACCGGCACCCGCTTCTCGAGCACGACGTCCAGCTTCGCCGGGTAGTTGTCGTCGTCCCACTTCGGTTCGCCGAGCTCGACATCGTACTCGCGGGCGAAGGCCGCCAGCCGCTCCCGGTGCGCGGAGACGTCAGCGCCGGTGTCCGGCTGCGGGACGAACAGGTTGACGCCGAACCCGCCGCCGGTCAGCTCCCGCGTCCGGTCGATCTGCGCCGCCAGCGCCGCGGGGGTGAGCATGCCGGCCGAGAGGAAGCCGAAGCCGCCGGCTTCGGTCACCGCGGCGACCAGTTCGGGCGTGGTGGGCCCGCCCGCCATCGGCGCGGCGATGACCGGGAACGTCAGCTCGTCGAACATGCCGCCGAGCGTAGTCCTCAGCCGGGCAGCAGCATCGTGTACAGCTTCTTGATCACACCGGCTTCCACGAGGGCGATGTCGATCCCCCGCACGACCGGCGGCGCCCCCTCCGGGCCGAACTGCCAGGCGAGGTGCCCCAGGTCGTGGTTGACCAGCACCGGGCCCGCGGGCGCGAAGACGAAGTCCGGCGCCTGCGCCAGCAGCTGCCGCGCCTTGGCGGACAGCTCTTCGTGGCCGGTCGCGACGCCTTCCGGATCGGAGAACGTGACGTCGGCGGCGTAGGTCGCCGCGATGGCCTTCGCGCGCCGCTCGTCGTCGCGCTCGTTGAACACCTTGAGCAGATTGGCTTCCATCAGCTCGGCCACCGTCGCCATGCGCGTCCTCCTCGGGTCCGGAGCCATATTACGTGACATGTCACGTAACTGTCAGGGGTGGCCTTCCGGCCGGGGCAGGCTGCCGCGCTCGACGAGCGTGTCGTAGACGCGTTCCAGCAGCGTCGTCAGCTGCGCCTGCCCGTCGGACCCGAGGGCGTCCAGGAACGCTTCGCGCACGAAGCCGACGTGGTCCGGCGCGGCCTGCCGCAACGTCTCCCAGCCCGCCTCCGACAGCACGACCTCGGTCACGCGGCGGTCGCCGGCGGCGGTTCCGGTCTCGACCAGCCCGCGGTCGCGCATCCGCTTCAGGTGGTGCGACAGCCGGCTGCGCTCCCAGCCGATGCGGACCGCGAGGTCGGTGACCCGCATCCGTCCGCCGGGCTCGCTCGTCAGCGCGACCAGCACGTGGTAGTCGGCGAGCGAGATCCCGCTGTCGGCCCGCAGCTGCCGGTTCAGCTCGTACTCCAGCCGGAGGTGCACCTTCATGTAGGCGTACCAGGCGGCCGTCTCGGCGCTCGAAAGCAGCGCGAACGGCGACCCCGGCACGAAGTCCCGCGTCACGGCGCGAGCTTAACCACCCAAACTGGTCTAGACCATCGGCGCCGGAAGTGCGACGATCCGGGCAGGTGCGACGGCGAGGTCGCGCCCTTCCCGCCAGGAGGTCCCCCGGTGAAGACGTCCAGGACGCGGCGCCTCGGCCGCGCGCTCGCCGTACTGGCCCTGATCGGCGCCAGTATCCAGCTCACGCCGGCGTCGGCGGCCACGCCCGCCCTGCAGTCGATCGTGCCGGTGCCGGTCTCGGTGACCCCGGCCGCCGGCGTCACGTTCCCGCTGGTCTCGACCACGAAGATCGTCACCGAAGCCGGTTCGGCGCCGGCCAAGCAGGTCGGCGACTACCTGGCCGGGGTGCTGCGGCCGTCGACCGGCTTCGCGCTGCCGGTGTCCGACGCGCCCGCGACCGTGCCGTCGGACAGCATCGCGCTGCTGCTCAGCGGGGCACCGGCGTCCGTCGGCGCGCAGGGCTACCAGCTCGTGTCGACGGCGTCCTCGGTCACCGTACGGGCGACCACCGGCGACGGGCTCTTCGCGGGCGTCCAAACGCTGCGGCAGCTGCTGCCCGGGAGCGTCGAGAGCACTTCGGCGCAACCAGGGCCATGGAGCATCCCCGGCGCGACGATCGTCGACTACCCGCGGTTCGGCTACCGCGGCGCGATGCTCGACGTCGCCCGGCACTTCCACCCGGTTTCGACGGTCAAGCGGTACCTCGACCAGCTCGCCCAGTACAAGATCAACAACCTGCACCTGCACCTGGCGGACGACCAGGGCTGGCGCATCCAGATCGACAGCTGGCCGCGGCTGACGACCTACGGCGGCAGCACCCAGGTCGGCGGCGGCGCGGGCGGCTACTACACGAAGGCGCAGTACACGGACATCGTGAACTACGCGGCGTCGCGCCACATCACGATCATCCCGGAGGTCGAGATGCCGGGGCACGTAAACGCGGCCCTGGCGTCGTACGCGGAGCTGAACTGCAATGGGGTGGCGCCTTCGTTGCGGACCGACACCGCGGTCGGCTACAGCTCGCTGTGCATCTCGAAGGACATCACGTACACGTTCGTCGCGGACGTCCTGCGCGAGCTGGCGGCCCTGACCCCGGGCCCGTACCTGCACATCGGCGGCGACGAGGCGTCGTCCACTTCGGCGGCGGACTACCTGACGTTCATCGACAAGGTGCTGCCCCTGGTCGCGGCGACGGGCAAGTCGGCGGTGGGCTGGCACGACATCGCCAAGGCGACCCTGCCGGCGTCGGCCACCCCGCAGTTCTGGGGCACGACGACGTCGGACTCGGGTGTCTCGGCGGCGGTTTCCCGCGGCAGCAAGGTGATCCTGTCGCCGGCGAACAAGGCGTACCTGGACATGAAGTACACCAGCTCGACCCCGATCGGCCTGTCGTGGGCGGGCTACGTCGAGGTCCAGGACGCCTACAACTGGAACCCGGGTTCGTACCTGTCGGGCGTCGGCGAATCGGCGGTCCGCGGGGTGGAGTCGCCATTGTGGAGCGAAACGGTGGTGACCCCGGCGGACATCGACTACCTGGCGTTCCCGCGGCTGGCGGCGCACGCGGAGCTGGGCTGGTCACCGTGGTCGGCGCACGACTGGACGGCGTTCCGCACGCGCCTGGGCGCACAGGCACCGCGGTGGGTGGCCCAGGGCGTGAACTTCTACCGCTCGTCCCAGGTGGCGTGGGACACCGGCGGGACGACCAACCCGGGCACGTGCGCGGACCCGGCGTGGAGCGCTTCGCAGGTGTACACGGGCGGGAACGTCGTGTCCCACAACGGCCACAAGTGGACGGCGAAGTGGTGGACGCAGGGTGAGGAGCCGGGAACGACGGGCCAATGGGGAGTCTGGACCGACAACGGCACCTGCTGAGCGGGAGGTGCCGGGCCCGCGGCGCGGCGGGCCCGGCACGCACCCGGTTCCGGGCCGGCCTCGCGCGTGGCACAGTCGACGGGTGAGCCCACCGCCCGGTCTTCCCCCGGAGCACCCCGAGCGCCTCGGCAAGGTGCTCACCACCCGGGCCATCGTGCTCGCCGGGCTGCTCGTCGTCGTGGTCGCGATCGGCACGCTTTCGCTGCTGCTGGCGCTGTTCGGGGCGGGCACGCCGGCGGATCAGGCGCAGCTGGACGTCTTCCGCGCCACCGGGAACGTGGTCCTCGGCGCGGGCGGAGCCGTCGCGCTGGTGCTGGCCGCGCGCCGGCAGCGCCTGGGCGAGCTCGAACTACGCCGGAAGGAGCAGGAGCTCGCCCAGCGGGAAGACGCCCAGCGGCACGTCGAGCAGGTGGCCTCGGACACCGCGGCGCACCAGCGGCAGCTGGCCGAGGACGCCCGGACCGACGCGGCGGAACGGCGCATCACCGAGCTCTACACCAAGGCGGCGGACCAGCTGGGATCCGAGAAGACGCCGATCCGCTTGGCCGGCCTCTACGCCTTGGAGCGGCTGGCCCAGAACACACCGGACCAGCGGCAGACGATCGTCAACCTCCTGTGCGCCTACCTGCGGCTGCCGTATGCGCTGCCCACCGGACCGGAGCTGCCGCACTGGTCGTCGCCGCGAGCGGGCGAGCCCAGCCAGGACCCGCCGCCGTCCGGCCCCGGCAGTCACGCGAGCGAACGGGAACTCGAGGTCCGCAAAACGGCCCAGCGCATCCTCTCCGACCACCTCTACCCCGGCGACGCACCCGGGGAGACGCGGCTGGAGTTCTGGCCCGGCATCACCCTCACCCTGACGGGTGCCGTCCTGTGCGACTTCGACTTCCGGGGGTGCCGGGTCGGCAACGTCCGGTTCGGCAGAGCGCGGTTCGCCGGCTGGACCCGCTTCGAGGACGTCGAATTCACCGGGTACGCCATCTTCGGCGGCAGCACGTTCGACAGGTCCGCGAACTTCGTCCGGGCCCGGTTCCACGGCCGGGCGCTGTTCCGCGGGACGACCTTCCGCAGCAACGCGATGTTCGACGAAGCCGTGTTTTCCGGCGAGGCGTTGTTCGGCGGCGCGCGCTCGATCGACGGCGTACCCCACCCGGACGGCGCCGTGTTCAGCGGCACCGTCTCCTTCGCCGCGGCGACCTTCGAGCGGGACGTCGTCCTCGAGCACGCCCGGGTGGCGGACGACACCGCCGGCCACGTCTGGCCGCCCGGCGGCCGGGCGGCCCGGGCGGATCGGCCTTGACCGGCGGCACGTCCCCGGGTTCGACGGGCTCACCGAATCCGAAGCGCGGGCCACCTGGGCCGGGGCGCGGGCGCTGCGGGCCGAACTCGCGCCCGGGTCCGGGCACTCCGGCCAAGGCGAGGTGGCTGGAAGTCGACGGGCCGGGCGCCCCGCGCGGCGACGTCGCCGCTCTGTGCGGACGGTCAGCGGCACACTTCGCGCGGTGAATTCTCGCCGTGCGGGCCGTCCGGCGGGTTAGGTTGGGGCATGAGTGTTGATCTGGAGCAGGTTCGCACGCTGTCCCTGCAGGAGAACGGCCTCGCCACCGTCGCCACGACCCGCGCCGACGGCACCGTGCACGCCTCCGTCGTCAATGCCGGTGTCTTCGGCGATCCGGTGACCGGCGCCCCCGGCATCGCTTACGTCGCCGTGGGGCGGGCGCACAAGCTCGCGCTGCTGCGCCGGGCCGGGCACGCCACCGTGACCTTCCGCCGGGGCTGGAACTGGGTCTCCGTCACCGGTGCCACCCACCTCGTCGGGCCCGACGATCCCGACCCCGCCTTCGACCCCGCCGGCCTGCCGCAGCTGCTGCGGGACGTCTTTGTCGCCGCCACCGGCACCCACGACGACTGGGCCGAGTACGACCGCGTGATGGCCGAAGAGCGGCGGGTCGCGGTCTTCGTGCGGGCGGACCGGATAATCGGCAACCCCTGACCCGCCCGGCCCCCAGGAGTCGTCCCGTTGTCCGAGTCCCCCCTTCGCGTCAGCACGCCGGTCAAGATCCTGCTCGGCGTGCTCCTCCTCGCCGACGCCGGCTTCGGCGCGGCCCTCGCGCTCGGGCTGCTGCGCGGGCTGTCGCCGTGGCTGATCGGCGGCGCCTACGCGGCGACCGTGCTCATCGCGGTGCTGGCCTACCGGGCCTCTCGCGCCCGCGAGCTCAAGCGCGGCTTCGACGGCCTGCGCGACCTCACGGTCAGCGACGAAGGCATCCGCCTCCCCGCCGGCACGCTCAGCACCCGGCTGGTCCCGTGGGCCCAGATCGCCGACATCTCCACCCGGCGATCGGCCCGGTTCGGCGACGGCCACCTGCGCGACGCCCTCTGGCTCGACCTGGTCACCGGAGGTGGCGTCGAGAGCTCGGTCCAGCGGTACGCACCCCGCGGCCGGCTCGCTCCGGCACCTCCCGAGCGAAGGCAGTTCGAGCAGACGGCGATCCTCGACCCGGCCCTGTTCGACGCGGTGGTCGAGCGGCTCCGCAAGGAACTCCGGCACCGGCAGCTGCACGCCCAGCTCCGCACCCCCCGCCTCCGGGAGTACTGACGCGCGTCAGCCGACCCGGCCCAGCAGCTCCCGGGGCACGTTTCGCACCGGGAACGGCCGCTCGAGCTCGGCCACCTCATCGCCCGCCGCCTTGGCCACCTGCGGGTAGTGGCCTCCCGCGTCCAGCTCGAACACGGTCAGTGCGGGCTCCTCATCGATCACCCAGTAGCTGCCAGTCCCCAGCCGTTCGTGGACCGCTTTCTTCGTGTTGAGGTCGTGGATCGCCGTGCTCGGCGACAGCACCTCGACTGCCAGCACCGGCGGCGCCGGGAGATCCTTGTCCGTGAAGTCCTCGTCCAAGCCGACCAGGACGTCCGGCTGGAGCTCGACCTTGTCACCCGAGTGCACCGCGAACGGCGCGCCGACGACCTCGAAGTCAGGCCGGCACGCAGCTTCCAGTACGCCATGAAGCCGGTAAGCGATCTTCTGGTGTCTTCCACCGGGCGCGGGGCTCACGATGAGCACCCCGTCGATGAGTTCGCAACGCCGTCCATCGTCGGGCATCCGCTCGAGGTCCTGCACCGTCAGGGGGCCCGAACCGGCGGGATGCTCGATGTCAGCCACGACCGTCATGGTGCTCTCCTTTCGCTCTTCGCACCAGAGAAAACCAGAGAGCACCGACAGAAACCACATCGAACACGAGTTCGGCGCCCATATCCACGCGGAAGCGTGAATATGGGCGCCGGTGTCACATCAACGGAACAGTTACTTCTTCTTCCCGCCGTCCTCAGTGGACAGTGCGGCGACGAAGGCTTCCTGCGGGACCTCGACCCGGCCGACGGTCTTCATCCGCTTCTTGCCTTCCTTCTGCTTCTCCAGCAGCTTCCGCTTCCGCGAGATGTCACCGCCGTAGCACTTCGCGAGGACGTCCTTGCGGATCGCGCGGATCGTTTCGCGGGCGATGATCCGCGAGCCGACCGCCGCCTGGATCGGGACCTCGAACTGCTGGCGCGGGATCAGCTCGCGCAGCCGCGTCGCCATCCGGTTGCCGTAGCCGTAGGCCGCGTCCTTGTGCACGATCGCCGAGAACGCGTCGACGGTTTCCCCCTGCAGCAGGATATCCACCTTGACCAGATCCGAAATCTGCTCGCCGGCTTCTTCGTAATCGAGAGACGCGTAGCCGCGCGTACGCGACTTCAGCGTGTCAAAGAAGTCGAAGATGATTTCCGCGAGCGGGATGTTGTAGCGCAGCTCGACGCGGTCCTCGGACAGGTAGTCCATGCCCAGCAGCGTGCCGCGCTTCGTCTGGCACAGCTCCATGATCGTGCCGACGAACTCCGACGGCGCGAGGATGCTCACCTTCGACACCGGTTCGTGCACCTCGGCGATCTTCAGCCCGGTCGGCCAGTCCGACGGGTTGGTCACGACCACCTCGCTGCGGTCCTCCAGCACCACGCGGTAGATGACGTTCGGCGCCGTCGAAATCAGGTCGAGGCCGAACTCGCGCTCGAGCCGGTCGCGGGTGATCTCCAGGTGCAGCAGGCCCAGGAACCCGCAGCGGAAGCCGAAGCCCAGCGCCACCGACGTCTCCGGCTCGTAGGCGAGCGCCGCGTCGTTCAGCTGGAGCTTGTCCAGGGCCTCGCGCAGCTCGGGGTAGTCGGAGCCGTCCACCGGGTACAGTCCCGAATAGACCATCGGCTTCGGCTCGCGGTAGCCGGCCAGCGGCTCCTTCGCGCCGCGGCGCTCCGATGTCACGGTGTCGCCGACCTTCGATTGGCGGACGTCCTTCACGCCGGTGATCAGGTAGCCGACCTCGCCGACGCCGAGGCCCTTGCTCGCCTTCGGCTCGGGCGAGATGATGCCGACTTCCAGCAGCTCGTGGGTGGCGCCGGTGGACATCATCTTGATGCGCTCGCGCGGGGTGATCTTGCCGTCGACGACGCGGATGTAGGTGACGACGCCGCGGTAGGTGTCGTACACCGAGTCGAAGATCATCGCCCGGGCGGGCGCGTCGGCGTCGCCCTGCGGCGCCGGGACCTGCTTGACGACCTCGTCGAGCAGCGCGCCGACGCCCATGCCGGTCTTGGCCGAGACCCGCAGCACGTCGTCCGGCTCGCAGCCGATGATGTGGGCCAGCTCACCCGCGTACTTGTCGGGGTCGGCCGAGGGCAGGTCGATCTTGTTGAGCACCGGGATGATCTGGAGGTTGTTCTCCAGGGCGAGGTACAGGTTGGCCAGCGTCTGGGCCTCGATCCCCTGCGCGGCGTCGACCAGCAGGACGGCGCCTTCGCACGCCTCCAGGGCCCGGGAGACCTCGTAGGTGAAGTCGACGTGGCCGGGGGTGTCGATCATGTGCAGGACGTGGTCCTGCCCGTCGACCTTCCAGGGCAGCCGGACGTTCTGCGCCTTGATGGTGATCCCGCGCTCGCGCTCGATGTCCATCCGGTCGAGGTACTGGGCCCGCATGGCGCGCTCTTCGACGACGCCGGTGAGCTGCAGCATGCGGTCGGCCAGGGTCGACTTGCCGTGGTCGATGTGCGCGATGATGCAGAAGTTCCGGATGAGCTCCGGAGGCGTGAAGGTGGTGTCGGCGAACGTCGTCACTCGAATGAGTCCTCGGAAAGTCGGGGATGGCCACCTCCATGTTCCCATGACCCTCCGGGTGCGGGTGGGGGTCATCCCCGATGCGGGCCGATCCGAGAAGTGGTGCCCTCGAAGTATGAGCACTTCGCACCAGCCGGCCCCGCCTCCCCAGCCGGATCCAGGCGGCTTCGACCGCGTCCTCGACCGGGCCTTCGGTCACCCGTCCGGCACGCTCGGCCGCCTCGGCGGCTGGGTGATGGCGAGGGGCAACGCCGCCACCGAACACCGCATCGTCGACCTGGCGAAGATCGAGCCGCACGAGACCGTCCTGGTCGTCGGGCCCGGCCCCGGCGTCGGCCTGGCCGCCGCCGCGCGGCTGGCCGGGCGCACCATCGGCGTCGACCCCTCCCCCGAGATGCTCGGGCTCTGCCACGAGCGCTGCGGGGACCGCGCCGAGCTGCGCGAAGGGTCGGCCGCGCACACCGGCGAGCCGGACGCGTCCGCCGACGTCGTGCTGAGCGTGAACAACGTCATGCTCTGGGACGACCGCGCGGCCGCGTTCGCCGAGCTGTTCCGGGTGCTGCGCCCCGGCGGGCGGCTGCTGCTGTCCGCGCACGAGAAGTGGCTGCCCGTGAGCAGGCACGTCCTGGCCGACGAAGCGGCCGCGGCGGGCTTCACGGACCTGCAGACGTGGACCTGGGAGCCGCCGGGCTTCGCCGCGCTCGCGGCGCAGTTGCGCGCGAGCAAGCCCGCCTAGCGGGTGTCCGTGCGGATCGGGTGGCCTTCCGGCACCTCGACCAGCACGATCCGCGTGCCGTCCGGGTCGGCGATCCAGGCCTCGTCGAGACCCCAGGGCTCGCGCTGGGCGTCCCGCACCGGTTCCAGGCCCCGGGCCTTCAGGTCCGCGAGGGTGCCGGCCAGGTCCCGGACCTGCAGCCAGAGCACCAGGTCGGGCGAGGCGCCCGTCTCGCCCCGGCCGGAGACCTCGAGGGAGCCGTGGCCGAGGAAGAAGACGGTGCCGCCCGGGAACTCCCGCTCCACGGCCAGCCCGAGGGTGTCGCGGTAGAACGCCGTGGACACGGCGGCGTCCCGCGGGCGGATCAGCACCCGGCTCTTCAGGATCTCCATCCGACCATCCCTACCGGACGGGCTCAGGCGGCCGCAATCGCGGCGATGCCGGACAGCACGATCACCGCCCCGGCCAGCCGCCGCCCGGCGTCGCGTTCGCCCAGCACCAGCCACGCGGCGAGGCTGCCGAGCACGATGCTCAGCTCCCGGGCCGGGGCGACCAGGCTGACCGGCGCCATGGTGAGGGCGAACAGCACGAGGACGTAGGCGACCGGCGACAGCACCGCGACGACGAGCACCTCACGCCGCTGCTCCCGCCAGATCCGCGCGACTTCGCCCCGATCGGCCAGCGCACCGGGCACGAGCAGGACGCTCTGCAGCACCGAGCCGAGGCCGAAGTAGACGACCGGCGGCACGCCGAGGCCGGTCACCGAGTGCGCGTCCCAGAGCGTGTAGCCGGCGATGACGGCCCCGGTCAGCAGGCCGTACCGGATTCCCGCGTGCACCGCCCGGGGGTCGTCCGCCCGCCGGCCGGTGCTGATCACCAGCACCCCGGCGATGACCAGGAAGGCGCCGACCAGTCCCAGCGGGCCGGGGCGTTCCCCGAGCACCAGCACGGCGGCCAGCACCGACAGCAGCGGCCCGGTACCGCGCGCGACGGGGTAGACGACGGAGAGGTCCCCGACGCGGTACCCGCGCTGCAGCACGACACCGTAGGCGACGTGCAGGACGGCCGTCACCCCGGCGGCGAGCAGCCAGCTCCACTGTGGACGGTCCTGTTCGACGACGAGCAGCACGACGGTAATGGGAAGCAGCAGGACGGCGCCGACGGTGTAGTAGAGCCAGACGAACTGCGTACCCCCGGACGAGATCCGCTTGGCGGCGAGGTTCCAGCCGGCGTGCACGACGGCGGCGACGAGGACGAGGGACAAGGCGGTGACGTTCACGGGACCCCTCCGGCGGGTTCTCGCGCGCGCGAGAACCGGGTCCTCCAGGCTTTTGCCCCGTCAGATGAACGGCAGGGCCGTCCGGGCCCGCCGATGGTGCCGCTCGGACCAGCCTCGCCGGCCCTGGTTGTGTGGTTCGGGCTGCTCGGACCGGCGACGGAACCCTAGGCACTGCCGTCACCCACGGTACTCCCGGCGCCGGACGCCGGTGGCCGGGCTGTTAGAGTGGCCGTTCGCTGCCCGTGCGGCATTCCGTCATGGAGGAAACCTGCGTTTTCGCAGGGCCACTTCAGCGCGGCGGCGATCTCACCGAGTGAAACAGGAGTTGCCCTATGGCCAACATCAAGTCGCAGATCAAGCGCATCACGACGAACGAGAAGGCGCGTCAGCGCAACCAGGCGATCCGGTCCTCGGTGAAGACCGCGATCCGCAAGGTCCGCGAAGCCGCCGAGGCCGGCGACAAGGCCAAGGCCGCCGAGCTGCAGCGCGACGCCGCCCAGAAGCTGGACAAGGCCGTCTCGAAGGGCGTCATCCACGCCAACCAGGCCGCCAACAAGAAGTCGGCGCTGGCGAAGCGCGTCAACGCGCTCTGAGCTGGTTGATTTCTGGGAAGGCCCCGGCTCCGGCCGGGGCCTTCTTCATGCCCGGGAGCGCTTTGCCGGCGAGTTCGAGGACCGCCGGGCGCGCTACTTTCCCCGGCAGCCCGCCTCGCGGAGCGCAGCGGCGAAGCTCGTAGTGGCGTGCGCGGGCCGCGGTCAGCCAGCCGCGATCATTCGTCCCGGCCGCCCTCGCCAGCGGCGATCATTGATCACCTTCCGCCGCTACCGGCCGGCGGCGGTCAGCGGTCGCCCTTGGCTGCGGCTACCTCGAGGACCGCTCGCTCCAGTGCGTAGCCCGGGTCCGCCGCCACGCCCTTGACCTCGGCGTTCAGCCGCGCGACCACGCGCATCGCCGCGGCCAGGCCGTCGGGGTTCCAGCCGCGGACCTGGCCCTGCGCCTTGCGGATCTTCCACGGCGGCATCCCCAGCTCGCCCGCCAGCTGGTTCGGGTTGCCCCGGCCGGCGCCGGCGACCCGGGCGATCGTGCGGACCGCGTCGGCCAGCGCGTCGGCGACCAGCACGTGCGGGACCCCCAGCTGCATCGCCCAGCGCAGCGACTCCAGCGCCGCCGCGCGGTCGCCGCTCACCGCCCTCTCCGCGACCGCGAAGCCCGTCACGTCGGCGCGGCCGCGGTGGTAGCGCCGCACGGCCTCGGCGTCGACGGTGCCGCCCGTGTCCGCGACCAGCTGCGTCGCCGCGGAGGAGAGTTCCCGCAGGTCGGAGCCGACGGCGTCGATCAGCGCGGCGACCCCGGCCGGGTCGATCTTGCCGCCCACCCGGCGCACCTCGTGGCGCACGAACTGCTCACGCTCGGCCGGCTTGGTCAGCTTCGGGCACTCCGTGATCTCGGCGCCGGCCTTCTTCAGCGTGGCCGGGAGCGACTTGCCCGCCTTGCTGCGCCCGCCGCCGGTGTGCACGACGACGAGCACGACCCCGTCCGCCGGGTCCTTCAGGTACGCCGCCACGGCGTCGGCCAGCTCCTGCGAGATGTCCTGCGCCGACTCCAGGACGATCACCCGCCCCTCGCTGAACAGCGAGGGGCTGACCAGTTCGGCGAGCTCAGGGGCTGTGAGATCGGACACCCGGACCCGGCTCAGCTCCGCCGTCGCGTCCGTCGCGCGGGCGGCCTCGAGCGTCTCGCGGACGGCCCGCTCGATCAGCAGTTCTTCCTCGCCCAGCACCAGGTGCAACGGGGCCGGGGCGGTGGCTTGCGCGGTCACCCCGGAATCTTCTCACTTGCGCTGTCGTGCCCCCGCTCCGGTGATGTCGACCGGCCACCGTGGCACGGCCGGCGCGCGATGTCGTACGGTGTAGCCGAGGCAGCCCGCCCCGGAAGATCCGGTGTGCGCGCTCCGACAATCGAATACCGCTCATCCAGAGGGGCAGAGGGAACGGCCCGACGAAGCCCCGGCAACCGGCGTACAGCCTGTCATCCCGCGATCGCGGGGTAGCTGACGACCACGGTGCCAATTCCGGCCCGCTTCCCGGCGGGGCAGATGAGGAAAGGAACCTCGCGATGACCGCAACCCTCGGCACGACCTCCACCACGAAGACCCCGGATCTCGGTCCCGCCGTCGAACTGGTGTCGAAGGAAGAGGGCCACCGGCAGCCGCTCGCCCCGGAGTTCGTTTCCGCCGAAGACTTCTCACCGCTCGAGGTCGCCTACGACTTCGGCCGCGTCCGCCGCGAGGACATCGAGGCGGGCCCGAAGAACATCTGGCGTTACAAGAAGCTCCTCCCGGTTCCGTCCAACGTCGAAGAGATCCCGAACACCGAGCCGGGCGCGACGCGGCTGGTCCGCGCCGACCGCCTCGCCAAGGAACTCGGCCTCAAGCGCGTGTGGGTCAAGGACGACACCGGAAACCCGACGCACTCGTTCAAGGACCGCGTCGTCGCCGTCGCCCTGGCCGCGGCCCGCGAGTTCGGGTTCGAGGTGCTCGCGTGTCCGTCGACCGGCAACCTGGCCAACGCGACGGCCGCCGCCGCGGCCCGCGCGGGCTGGCGGTCGGTCGTGCTGATCCCCAAGACCCTCGAGCGCGCCAAGATCCTCACCACCGCGGTGTACGACGGCGACCTCCTCGCCATCGACGGCAACTACGACGACGTCAACCGCCTCGCCACCGAGCTGGCGGGCGAGCACCCGAAGTGGGCGTTCGTCAACGTGAACGTCCGGCCGTACTACTCGGAGGGTTCGAAGACGCTGGCCTTCGAGGTCGCCGAGCAGCTCGGCTGGCGCATCCCGCCGCAGATCGTCGTCCCGATCGCCTCCGGTTCGCAGCTGACCAAGGTGGACAAGGGTTTCCGCGAGCTGGGCCAGCTCGGCCTGGTGGAAGCCAGCCCGTACAAGGTGTTCGGCGCGCAGGCCACGGGCTGCTCCCCGGTGTCGGCGGCCTTCCGCGAGGGCCACGACGTGGTCCAGCCGGTGAAGCCGGACACGATCGCCCGTTCGCTGGCGATCGGCAACCCGGCCGACGGCCCGTACGTGCTGGACATCGTCAACCGCACCGGCGGCGCGATCGAGGACGTCTCCGACGAAGAGGTCGTCGAGGGCATCCGCCTGCTGGCCCGCACGGAGGGCATCTTCACCGAGACGGCGGGTGGCGTCACGGTCGCCACGGCGAAGAAGCTGGTCGAGACGGGCAAGCTGGACCCGGACGCGGAGACGGTCCTCCTCATCACCGGCGACGGCCTCAAGACCCTGGACGCGATCGAGAACCACGTCGGCCCGAAGGCGACTCTGCCGCCGTCGGCCGCCGCGGTGAACAAGGCGCTCGGCTACTGAGCTGCCGCACCGGGGCGGGCATGCGTTGCTCGCCCCGGTGTGGTCGGCGGTTGGGCGCCAAGGTGGCGGGTCCGGTGAGGTGAGCCGCCCGATGCGTGAGCCCGGCCGGTGAGTGATTCGCTTGTGCCGCTGGCCGGCCCGGGGCAGGTTCGCCCAGCAGGAAACCTGCGCCGGCTCAGGGGCGCTGGACTGGGGGCGATCGGCCGACGCACTGGCCCGATGCAAGCCGGGCTCGCGCCCGGGCAACTCGCCACCGAAAGGCTCAGCGGCTCCGCGAGCCTCAGTTCGGGGCGCGGTGTGCCACGGGGCTCGCCGCCGCGGCAGCTCACCGCCGCCGGGCTCGGCCGGTGCGGCCGAGCCCGCGCTCAGGGGGCGGTCCGGTGGGCTCGCCGACATGAGTCAGCCCTGCCGGCGAATGAGCGAACCAGCGCGCAGCAGGTGTCCGCTCAGAGGCAGGGCGGCCCACGGGGCTCACCGCGGCAGCTCACCGCCAACGGGCTCGGCGGGTGCGGCCGAGCTCGGCGCTCAGAGGCGGGGCGGCCGCGCGGCTCACCACGGCAGCTCACCGCCGACGGACTCGGCGGATGCGGCCGAGCCCGTGCTCCGGGGCGGTCCGCGGAGCTCGCCGACGTGAGTCAGCCCTGCCGGCGGATGAGCGAACCAGCGCGCAGCAGTGTCGGCTCAGGGGCGGGGCGGTCCGCGGGGCTCGCCGCGGCGGGCGATTGCCGGGCCCGCTGGGTCGGGCACCACTGCCGTGTCGCCGTCGAGATCCGTTCTCGTGACCCGTGCTCCCAGGGCCGTCAATGTGTCCAATGTGGACTTGTTCGGGTGGCCGTAGGTGTTGCCTGCTCCCACGCTGACCAATGCCACCCGCGGCTCCACGGCCGCGAGGAACGACGGCAAGGAATATCTCGAGCCGTGGTGGGGGACTTTCAGGACCTCCGCTCTCAAGTCGGTGATGTCGGCCAGGAGGTCTGCCTGGGCCGCCAGCTCGACGTCGCCCGTCAGCAAGAGCCGGCCCGCTGGGGTTTTTGCGCGCAGGACCACCGAGCTGTTGTTGATCGTGGTGCCGTCCTGCTGGCCGGGTGAGCGGGAGGGCACGTACCGGGGGCCGAGCACGTCCAGGGACAGCCCTGGCCAATCCAGGTGCTCCCCGGGGCTCAGTTCGACCAACGGCACGGCCTGCCGGGCGGCCTCCGCTGCGACCTGCCGCCACGCCCACTCCGGCGCGCGGCCCGGCCCGACCGCGATTGCGCCCACCGCGCGGCCGTCGAAGACCGAGGTGAGGCCGCCGATGTGGTCCGCGTGCAGGTGGCTCAGCACCAGCAGGGGGATCCGGTCGACGCCGAGGCGGTTCAGGCACTCGTCGACCGGTCCCGGTTCGGGTCCGGTGTCGACCACGATCGCGCGGCCGGGTGTTGCCGTTGCCAGCACGATCGCATCGCCCTGGCCGACGTCGCACTCGACCGCCGCCCAGTTCTGCGGTGGCCAGCCCGGTGCCAGGACCTTCACCGGCACGAACACCAGCAGCACCCCGACGACGAGCACCGCCATCAGCAGCCGCACGCGCCGGTGGCGGGCCGCGAGGACCAGTCCGCCGAGGACGGCGGCAGCGAGGAGCCCGCCCGTCCAGCCGCCGGGCCAGGTGACGACCGCGCCCGGGGCTCGTGCGCCGTGGCGGGCCACCGTGATCAGCCAGCGGGCCTCGGGATCGGCCAAGTGCACCAGGATCTTCCCGGCGCCCGGCCACCACGGGCCGGTCAGCGTCGCCAGCACGCCGAGCACCGTCGCCGGAGCCACCACCGGCGCGGCCAGGATGTTGGTCAGCACCGAAACCAGGCTCACGGAGCCCGCCATGCCCGCGAGGACCGGCGCCGTCACGAGGAAGGCCGCCAGCGGGATCGCCAGCCCTTCCGCGAAGCCCGGCGGGACGCCGCGGCGGACCAGCGCGCCGGCCCAGCGGGGCGCGAGCAGGACGAGCCCGGCGGTCGCGCAGACCGACAGGGCGAACCCGAAGTCCGTGGCCATCGCCGGATCCGCCACCACCAGCACGCACACCGCGAACGCCAACGCGGGCAGCGCCGAACCCCGCCGTCCCAAGGCCAGCGCCAGCAACGCCACGGCCGCCATGACACCGGCGCGCAGCACGCTCGGCTCCGGGCCGACCAGGACGAGGAACCCGGCCAGGCACGTCCCGGCCGCCGTCGCCGACAACCGCGGCCCGAGCCGGAGCAGGCGCAGCAGGAGCAGCACCGCCCCGCAGACGACCGCCAGGTTCCCGCCGCTGACCGCGGTGAGGTGCGCGAGGCCCGCCGTGACGAACTCCTGCTCGACGCGCGGCGACAGCGCACTCGTGTCGCCCAGCACCAGTCCCGGCAGCAGGCCCGCCGGCTCGTCGGGCAGGACCTGGCACAGGTCGTGCAGACCGGTGCGCAGCCCGGCCGCCGCCCGCTGCCACCACGGCGCCGGGCCGGGCTCGCCCGGCGGTCCGCGCACGGACAGGACCGCCACGGTCAGGTCCGAGCCGCGCGGCGGCATCAGCGGGCCGGTCACGCTCACCTCTTGGCCCGGCAGCAGCGACGCCCACTGCGCGACCGGCGCCAGCAGCAGGACGCGCCCGGACGACGGGACCGGCCGCCCGTCGACCGACGCCGTGAGCACGTCGGCCGCGAGTACGACCGACCGCGCGCCGGCCTGCCGGTCGGCGTACCCCGCACTGCGCACGGGCTTCGGACGTTCGGCGACGACGACTCGCAACGCTGCGGGCGGCCCTTCCGCTGCCACGGCCCGGAGTCCGTCCTCCTGCGCGTCACGGATGCGCCAGGCAACCGGGCCGGCGGCGAGCAGGCCCAGCGCCAGCAGGACCGCCGCCGCCTCGCGCACCCGCGGACGTTCGCGGGCCCGCCAGAGCACCAGCCCGGCGACGACCGCCGACGCCAGGCCGGCCGCGACGGCCGCCCACCAGCCGAGCAGCAGGCCGGCCAGGGCCGCGAGCCAGCACGCCAGCGCGGCCGGGACCAGCCGCATGTCCTGCCGGGTGTCGACCACGGGAAGGGCGCTCATCCGACCGTCACCTGCTCTCGCAGGCGGGCGAACTTGCTTTCCCCGATGCCGTCGACGTCGCGCAGCTGCTCGACCTTGGCGAAGCCGCCGTGGTCGGTGCGCCACTGGACGATCCGCTTGGCCATCACCTCGCCGACGCCGGGCAGTGTGTCCAGCTGGTCCGGCGTGGCCGTGTTCAGGTCGACCTTCCCGCTGCCCGTCGGCGCCGAGCCGGGCACTGCCGCGGGCGCCGGGACCCCGACCGCCAGCTGCTCGCCGTCGGCCACCTTGCGGGCCAGGTTCAACGGACCGAGGTCCACGCCCGGCTCCGCGCCGCCGGCCGCGCGCAACACGTCGGCCACCCGGGCGCCCTGGGACACCGTGATCAGCCCCGGCGAGCGGACGCGGCCGATCACGCTGACCACGAGACCGGGCGGCGGCGCGGCGCGCGCCTCGGCCGCCGGTTTCGCGCTCGGCAGCGCGGGTGGCGGCTCGGGCGCCGGGCTGTCCGCGGCCAGGGCGACCGAGCCGAGGACGATCACCACGACCGCGGCGAGGACGCCGGCCAGCGCCCACCGGCGGCGGCCGGCTCCGGGCGGTCCGCCCGGCAGCCAGCGTCGGATCAGCCGGCCGCCCGGTCCGACCGTGCTCGCATCGGGCGAGAGCTGGTCGGCCAGCCAGGAGAGCCGGTCGTTGACGGGAGGGCCCGGATCCCGGGCGGTCTGCTCGAACACACGATCGACGTTAGGGCCCGCGGGGAGGGTCCGACAGGGGTGCCGCCGCGTCCTGTGGACAACCGGGGTGTTGTGGGTGGATGGCCGGCGCGAAGCCCGGGATCAGCCGTTTTCGTCGTACCCGGGTGGCATGCTGGAGGGTTCGGCGCGCCGGCGGCCGGGTGCGACCGTCCGCTGGACGACCACGCCCAGCACCCCCGGCCCGGTGTGGGCCCCGATCACCGCGCCCAGCTCGGAGACCACGCAGCCCGCCGAGCGCGGCACGGCCTCTTCAAGCCGGTTCGCCAGCTCGACCGCCCGTTCGGGCGACGCGAGGTGGTGGACGGCGAGCTCGACGTCGTCGTCCTTCGCGGCCGCGGCGGCCAGCTCGACCAGCCGCGCGATCGCCCGGTTCATGGTGCGGACCTTCTCCAGCGGCAGGATCCGCCCGTCGGACATGTGCAGCACCGGCTTCACCGCCAGCGCCGTGCCGAGCAGCGCCGCCGCCGGGCCGATCCGGCCGCCACGGCGCAGGTGGTCGAGGGTTTCCACGACGAACAACGTCGACGAGCAGCCGGCGGCGGTCACCGCCGCGGCCTCGACTTCGGCCGCCGCGGCCCCTGCGGAGGCGGCGGAAGCGGCGTGCAGCGCGGCGAACCCCAGGCCCATCGCGGTGGTCCGGGAATCGACGACGCGAACCCGGTCGGGCCCGACTTCCTGCGCCGCCAGCACCGCCGCTTCCCAGGTGCCCGACAGTTCGCGCGACAGGTGCACCGACACGATCGCCTCCGCGCCGTCGGCGAACGCCGCCCGGTACTCCTCCGCGAATTCGGTGGGGGTCGGCCGCGAGGTCGTGACGATCTTCCGCTGCTTCATCGCCTCAGCGACCGCCGCCGGCCCGGTCTCGACGCCGTCGAGCGAAACCACGCCGTCGACCAGGACGTGCAGCGGCACCACCCGGACCGCGTGCCGTTCGGCGAAACCCTCCGGCAGGTGGGCGGTGGAATCCGTGACTACGGCGACCGACACGCCGTCAGCCTACGTGCCGGGAGGCCAGCACCGGCGCCATCAACACGGACATCGCCTCGCCCACCGCGGCGTGCCCCGGCCAGCCCCAGTGCATGCCGTCCGGGTTGCCCGCGCCGCTGAGCACGTGCTCCCCCACAACGGCTTCGAGGTCCAGCAAAGGAACCGTCGCCCGCTCGCTCCAAGCCCTCATCGCCGCCGCCGCGGCCGGCCGTGCCGTGTGCACGCCGCCGTAGGCCGCCGCGCGGTGCACCGACGGCAGCATGCCGAAGATCGGCAGGCCGGGCCGCAGGACGCGCAGCGCCCCCACGGCGGTGTCGAGGTACTGCACGGTCAGCTTGGCCGGCAACACCGCGGGACGGCCGCGAAAAGCGACCGACAGCCGCGGTTGCGCCGCGAGATAGGCCTTGCGGACGACGCGCCGCACCGGATCGGGCCGCAGGTACCGCAGCCCGGTGCGCAGGTAGGTCGGCAACGGCGAGGGCAGCGTGTCCATGCTGCCGATGGCGAACACGACGGCGTCCACGTGGTGCAGGTCGGCCCAGACGCGCGGATCGCCGGTCAGCGACCACCAGGCGTCCCGGGCATTCCAGCCGATCCCGGCGACCAGGTCGGCGGAACCACCCAACGCGGCAGCGGCCACGTTCGGCCACAGCCGCGGCTCGTCCGCGGCGCAGGGCCCTTCGGGACCGTGAAAGCTCAGCGAATCGCCGAACACCAGCAGGCGCGGCCCCATCGGCTAGCCGTGCATCCCCGCGTTGTAGGCGTGCAGCCGCCACTTCCCGTCGCGACGGCCCAGCTCGACCCAGTGGCAGTTCGAGATGCCGCCGAGCGACGGCCAGATCGCGACCGGGAGGTTCAGCAGCCGCGCGGTGAGCGCGATGATCAGCCCGCCGTGCGCGGCCAGCAGCACGGTCTCCCCCGCGTCGGAGTTGGCCTGCTGCAGGTCGGTGACGACTTCGCTCGCGCGGTCGGCGACGTCGACGCGGTTTTCGCCGCCCGGCGGGGCCCAGGTCGCGTCGGTGCGCCAGCGGTCGCGCTCACCGGGGTAGGCCTTGTCGACCTCTTCGCCGGTGAGGCCCTGCCATTCGCCCAGGTGCGTCTCGCGAAGCCGCTTGTCGATCCGGAGCGGGACGCCGATGGCGTCGGTGAGCACGGTGGCGGTGTCGGTGGCCCGGCGCAGGTCGGAGGCGATGACGAGGTCCGGGGAGAAGCGGGCCAGTGCGGGCACCGCGAACCGGGCCTGGTTCCAGCCGCGAGGCGTCAGCGCGGAGTCCAGGTGACCCTGCATCCGCCCGGCGGCGTTGTAGTCCGTCTCGCCGTGACGCCAGAGCACCAGCCGCCGGGGGCTCACGGGACGTCCGGGTCCTCGTCGGCGGGTGGCTCCTCGAGTCCGGCCACCTCGATGCGGGGGCAGTCCTTCCACAGCCGCTCGAGGCCGTAGAACGTGCGCTCTTCGACGTGCTGGACGTGCACGACCACATCGACGTAGTCGAGCAGCACCCAGCGCCCTTCGCGCGCACCTTCGCGGCGGACCGGCTTGTGGCCGCTCTCCCGCAGTTTTTCTTCGACGTTGTCCACGATCGCGCCGACCAGGCGCTCGTTGGACGCGGAGGCGATGACGAAGGCGTCGGTGATGACGAGCTGTTCGGACACGTCCAGCACGACGACGTCGCTGGCCTTCTTGTCCGCCGCCGCGTGGGCGGCCGCTACGGCCAGCTCTCGAGCCTCGGACGTGGCTGCCACGGTGCTCCTTTTCCAGTTCGGGTTCGCCCGAGAAGGGTACCCGCAGGCACCAGCGGCCCTTCAGTCGCTCTTCCGGTAGAGGTCCTTTTTGGCGATGTAGCGGACGACGCCGTCGGGAACGAGGTACCAGACCGGCTCCCCGCGCTCGACCCGGTCGCGGCAGCCGGTCGACGAAATGGCCATCGCGGTGACCTCGACGAGGCTCACCTTGCCGCTGGGCAGGTGGTGCGAGTTGAGCCGGTAGCCGGGTCGCGTGACGCCGATGAAGTGGGCGAAGTCGAACAGCTCGTCGGCCTTGTGCCAGGTCAGGATCTGTTCCAGCGCGTCGGCGCCGGTGATGAAGAAGAGCTCGTCTTCGGGGTATTCGGCGTGCAGGTCGCGCAGGGTGTCGACGGTGTAGGTCTGGCCGCCGCGATCGATGTCGACGCGGCTGACGGAGAAGACCGGGTTGGACGCGGTCGCGATCACCGTCATCAGGTAGCGGTCTTCGGCCCGGGTCACCTCGCGGCCGGTCTTCTGCCACGGCTGCCCGGTGGGGACGAAGATCACCTCGTCCAGCCCGAACCGGGACTGGACCTCGCTGGCCGCGACGAGGTGGCCGTGGTGCACGGGGTCGAAGGTGCCGCCCATGACCCCGATCCGCCGTGGTGACATGACCGGAGAGCCTATACAGCGGAGCCCCGCGTGGCCGGGTGCTGTTCGCCACCCCGCCCGACCGGGCCGATTATGTGATTCAGGTCACAATACACCCCGTATGCGTCGCGAACGCTCCGTTCGCGACGGTTCCGATTCCCGATCTGTCGGTGTCATGGGGTAGACGTGGGGACGTGGACACGACCTGCACCGCCTCAGCCCTCCGCGACCGCGCCGAGACCCTCCTCCGGGCCCTGGCCGGCGATTCGGCGAAGCTGCGCGAAGACCAGTGGACGGCCATCGAGGCCCTGGTCGCGCAGCGGCGCCGCGCGCTGGTCGTGCAACGCACCGGGTGGGGCAAGTCGGCGGTGTACTTCCTGGCCACGGCGTTGCTGCGGGAGCAGGGCAGCGGGCCGACGGTCATCGTCTCGCCGCTGCTGGCCCTGATGCGCAACCAGATCTCGGCGGCGGCGCGCGCCGGGATCCACGCGGCGACGATGAACTCCGCCAACCCGCAGGAGTGGGACCAGGTCCAGGCGGCGGTCGCGGCCGGCGAGGTGGACGTCCTGCTGGTCAGCCCCGAACGGCTGAACAACCCGGACTTCCGCGACAACGTGCTGCCGAAGCTGACCGCGAGCACCGGCCTGCTGGTGGTCGACGAGGCGCACTGCATTTCGGACTGGGGCCACGACTTCCGGCCGGACTACCGGCGGCTGCGCACGCTGCTCGGCGACCTGCCCGACGGGGTGCCGGTGCTGGCGACGACGGCGACCGCGAACGACCGCGTGGTCACCGACGTCGCCGAGCAGCTCGGCCTCGGCACCGGCGCGGACACGCTCGTGCTGCGCGGCAGCCTCGACCGGGAAAGCCTGCGGCTGTCGGTGTGCCGGCTGCCGACGTCGCAGGCGCGGCTGGCCTGGCTCGCGGAACACCTGGCCGAGCTGCCCGGGTCCGGGATCATCTACACGCTGACCGTCGCGGCGGCGCACGACGTCGCCTCGCTGCTGAAGGACCGCGGTTACCCGGTGGCGGCCTACACGGGCAAGACGGACCCGGCGGACCGGCAGGCGGCCGAGGACGACCTGCTCGGCAACCGCGTCAAGGCGCTGGTCGCGACGTCCGCGCTGGGCATGGGGTTCGACAAGCCGGACCTGGGGTTCGTCGTGCACCTCGGTGCGCCGTCGTCGCCGATCGCGTACTACCAGCAGGTCGGCCGCGCCGGGCGTGGCGTGGAGCGCGCCGAGGTCGTGCTGCTGCCCGGGGAGGAGGACAAGGCGATCTGGGCGTACTTCGGGTCGCTGGCCTTCCCGGACGAGCTGCGGGTGACACAGGTGCTGAACACCCTCGCCTACGCCGACCGTCCACTGTCGACGGCCGCGCTCGAGCCGTCGGTGGAGCTTTCCCGGTCGCGGCTGGAGATGGTGCTCAAGGTGCTGGACGTCGACGGCGCGGTGCGGCGCGTCAAGGGCGGCTGGACGAGCACGGGCGAGGACTGGCAGTACGACCGCGGGCGGTACCGGCGGGTGGCGGAGGCGCGCGACCGCGAGCAGGAGGCGATGCTCGGCTACCTCGCGACCGGGGGTTGCCGGATGGAGTACCTGCGGCGTCAGCTCGACGACCCGGAAGCGACGCCGTGCGGGCGGTGCGACAACTGCACCGGGCAGCACTGGGACACGGCGGTGGCGGACGAGGTCGTCGACGCGACCCGGGAACGGCTGCAGCGGCCGGGTGTCGAGGTCGCGCCGCGGAAGCAGTGGCCGACCGGGATGTCCTCTTTGGACGTTCCGGTGTCCGGGCGGATCTCGGCCGACGACCAGGCCGAGCCGGGCCAGGTGCTCGGGCGGCTCACCGACGTCGGCTGGGGCAACCGGCTGCGGGAGCTCGTCGGGCCGAACGCGGTGGACGCCGAGGTGCCGGACTCGGTGTTCAAGGCGTGCGTGCAGGTGCTCGCCGGGTGGCAGTGGGCGGAACGGCCGGTGGCGGTGGTGGCGGTGCCGTCGTCGACGCGGCCGCAGCTCGTGTACAGCCTGGCGACCGGACTGGCGGAGATCGGCAGGCTGGACTTCCTCGGCGCACTCGACGCCGACGGTCCGCCGCCCCGCCAGGCGAACAGCGCGCAACGACTGGCGGACCTGTGGCGGCGGCTGAGCATGCCGGCCGATCTCGCGGCGACGCTGCCGTCGGGGCCGGTGCTGCTGGTGGACGACGTGATCGACACCGGGTGGACGATGACGCTGGCCGCGCGGCTGCTGCGGCGGGCCGGGGCGCCCGCGGTGCTGCCGTTCGCGTTGGCCAGTACGGCCTGAGGGAGGAGGACGAGGAGAGGAGACGTACCTGGACGGACGACACGCGTACCCCGACGGACGACTGGCGTACCTGGAGGGTCGGCTCGCGTAGCGGGCGGGTCGGTTCGAGGTGAACAGCATCGGCCAATGGTGGGCATCTTCCGGACTGCGAACGGATGTGGCAAAGTCCCGTTGCACCTTCGGGTGACGTGGAGGCCGCCATGACCGAATCCGCCGTCCAGGTTTCGCAGCGCCACCGGCTGCCGGTGCGCAAGCTGTTCGCGGCGAGCGCCGGGAACGCGCTGGAGTGGTTCGACTGGACGATCTACGCGACGTTCAGCATCTACTTCGCCAGCGCCTTCTTCCCCGCCGGGAACGACACCCTCGCGCTGATCAACACCTTCGCCACCTACGCGCTGGCCTTCTTCTTCCGGCCGCTCGGCGGCGTCCTGCTCGGGCGCTTCGCCGATACCCGGGGCCGGAAGCCCGCCATGATCCTCACCATCGTGCTCATGGCCGGCGGCTCGGTGGCGATCGGGCTGCTGCCGACGTTCGCGCAGGTCGGCTGGCTCGCGCCGATCCTGTTGCTGCTCGCCCGCGTCGCGCAGGGGCTGTCGCTCGGCGGCGA
Source organism: Amycolatopsis sp. CA-128772 (assembly GCF_002904295.1). Taxonomy (GTDB): domain Bacteria; phylum Actinomycetota; class Actinomycetes; order Mycobacteriales; family Pseudonocardiaceae; genus Amycolatopsis. The sequence continues at coordinate 164,869 of NZ_PPHG01000018.1, read as the reverse complement.
GGTGTCGAACGCGTCCGCCTACCTGGGCGAGATCGCGCCGCCCGCGCGGCGCGGCCGGTACTCCGCGTTCTTCTACATCTCGACCGGTTCGGCGGTGCTCGTCGCGACCGTGCTCGGCTTCGTGCTGGCCCGGACGCTGGACAAGGCGCAGCTCGCCTCGTGGGGCTGGCGGCTGCCGTTCCTGCTCGGCGGCGTCTTCGGGCTGGTCGGGCTGTGGCTGCGCCGCAGCATCGCCGAGACCGAGCTGTTCGAGCAGACCAAGGCCAAAGCGCGGAAGATCGAACGGCCGCTGCTGACCACGCTGACCCACCACCCGAAGGCCGTCGGCCGGCTCGTCGGCTTCACGATGCTCTCGACCCTCTGCTACTACACCTTCTTCAGCGCGCTCACGTCCTTCGCGGTGAAGAACCGGCACGCCGGCGCGGACGCCGTCTTCCTCGCACTTTCGGTCGGCACCGCGTTGTTCATCGCACTGCAGTACCCGCTCGGGGCGTTGTCGGACCGGTTCGGCCGGAAGCCGCAGCTGCTCGTCTGGTCCGGGGCGACCGCGGTCGTCGTCGTCCCGCTGTCCACTTTGATCGGTCCGGGTGTCGGCGGGCTGCTCGTCGTGTTCTGCGTCGGGCTCGGCCTGTACACGGCGATGACGTCGATCGCGCCGGCCATCATGAGCGAGCTGTTCCCGACCGAACTGCGCGGGCTGGGCATCGGGGCCTGGTACAACCTGACCGTCGCGATCTTCGGCGGCACCGCTCCCCTGCTCATCACCCTGTTCGGTGCCGTGTCGCCGACGCTCTACTTCTGGTACGTCGCCGCGGGGGCCGCGATCGCGTTCGCGGTGATCCTCACGCTGCCGGAAACCCGGGGCAGCGAGCTGCGGTAAACCCTTCGTCATCGGCCGGTCACGCTCGCTACGCTGCCCCCTTCCGCAACCCGAGCCGAAGGAGGGACACCGTGCAGACCGCCGACGTTACCGAGGAGCTGGCGCGCCGCGTGGTGACCGCCGCCGGCCGGGCCCTCGGCGTCGAACTGACAGCTGAGCAGGCGCTGATCCAAGCGTCGCCGCGGGACGGCGTCGACTACCAGGCCAACCTCGCGATGAGCCTCGGCAAGCGGCTCGGCCGGCCGCCGCGCGAGGTCGCCGGGCTGATCGCCGAAGCGCTGGAGCTCGACGGGATCGCCGATCCGCCGGACGTCGCCGGGCCGGGCTTCCTCAACTTCGTGCTGCGCACGGATTGGCTCGCCGCGCGCACCGGCGCGTTGCTCGGCGATCCGCGGCTCGGCGTGCCGGAAACGACGGCGCCCCGGCGGATCGCGCTCGACTACAGCAGCCCGAACGTGGCCAAGGAAATGCACGTCGGGCACCTGCGCTCGTCCGTTATCGGCGACGCGCTCGCCCGCCTGCTGCGGTTCGCCGGGCACGAAGTGCTGCCGCACAACCACCTCGGCGACTGGGGCACACCCTTCGGCATGCTCATCGAGCACCTCCTCGACGTCTCCGCGGGGCAACGCGCGATCGCCGACCTCGACGCTTTTTACCGTGAAGCGCGCCGGAAGTTCGACACCGACGAAGCGTTCGCGACGCGGGCGCGCACCCGCGTCGTCAAGCTGCAGAGCGGGGACGAAGACACCCTCGCCGTCTGGCAGGAGCTCGTCGACGAGTCGACACGCCACTTCAACGCCGTCTACGCCCTGCTCGGCATTTCTTTGACCGACCAGGACATCTACGGCGAGAGCTTCTACAACCCGTACCTCGCGACCGTCGTCGACGACCTCGAGGGCGCCGGGTTGACCGAGGTCAGCGACGGCGCGATCTGCGTGTTCCCCGAAGGGTTCCGCAACCGCGAAGGCGACCGGCTGCCGCTGATCGTCCGCAAGCGCGACGGGGGTTACGGGTACGCCGCCACGGATCTGGCGACCGTCCGGTACTGGACGTCGGAGCGCGGCGCGACCGACCTGCTCTACGTCGTCGGGACGCCGCAGGCGCAGCACTTCGCGATGGTGTTCGCCGCCTGCCGCGCGGCGGGCTGGCTGACCGGGCACGCCGAGCACATCGGCTTCGGCACGGTGCTGGGCGCCGACGGCAAGGCCATGCGGACCCGGGCCGGCGAGACCGTCAAGCTGGCCGACCTGCTCACCGAAGCCGTGACGCAGGCCGCCGCGGTCGTCGCCGAACGCAGTGAGCTCGACGCGGCGGGCCAGGCCGGGGTCGCCCACGCCGTGGGCATCGGCGCGGTGAAGTACGCCGACCTGTCCGGCGACCGCGAACGCGACTACGTCTTCGTCTGGGATCGCATGCTGGCCAAGGAAGGCAACACGTCGGTGTACCTCCAGTACGCCCACGCGCGGACGCAGTCGATCCTCCGGAAGGCGGGCAGTCTGCCGGACGGCAACGACGTCGTGCTCGAAGCTCCGGCGGAGCGGGCATTGGCGCTGAAGCTGCTTCGGTTCGGCGAAGCGTTGAAGGCGGCGACAAGCGGCTACGCGCCACACAAGCTGTGTACGTACCTGTACGAAACCGCGGTCGCGTTCTCGCGGTTCTTCGAGGAATGTCCGGTGCTGAAGGCGGCTTCGCCGGAGTTGCGCGCTTCGCGGTTGAGGTTGACCGTGGTGACGTCGCGGACGCTCGCGCTCGGGCTTTCACTGCTCGGCATCGAGGCACCCGAACGGCTCTGACGGGAGAACACGCATGATCATCGTGGCCGGCTGGCTCGCCGTCGCCCCCGAAGCGCGCGACGCCTATCTCGAGGACTGCGCCGAAGCCGTGCGTCTCGCGCGCGAGGCGCCGGGGTGTCTCGAGTACGCGCTGGGTGCCGACCTGCTCGACGCCGGCCGGGTCACGGTGTACGAGCGCTGGGAGTCCGACGAAGACCTGGCGCGCTTCCGCGGGTCCGGGCCGTCGGACGAGCAGGCGGCGCAGATTCTCGGTGCGTCGGTGGCGCGCTACCGGATTTCGGCGGTCGAGGCGCCGTGATCCGCCAGTAGCGTCACCAGCTCGCCGGCCAAGCCGCGGTCGACCGGCTCGCGCGTGGCGAGAAGCCGGTACCAGAGCGTGCCGAACACGACGTCGAGCACCGTGCCGGGCGGCACGCCGGCCGGGAGTTCGCCGCGTTCGCCGGCGCGGTCGACGAGCGTGCCGAGCGCGTCGCGGCGGCGTAGGAGGAAGTCCGCCCGGAAGCGGTGGCCGAACTCGGGGTCGATCTGCGCCTGCGCCATCAGCGCGCGAAGCGTGTCCGCGACCGGAGATTTCCCGCCCAGTTCGAAGGTGCTGTCCAGAAATCGGGCCAGGTCGGCGCGGAAGGACCCCTGGTCGGGGATGGGGATCTGCAGGTCCGCCTTCGTCGCGAGCGCGTCGAGCAGGACGTCGGCCTTCGACGGCCACCAGCGGTAGATCGTCTGCTTGCCGACGCCCGAACGCGCGGCGATGCCTTCGATGGTCAGCGCGCCGTAGCCGCTCTCGGCGACGAGCTCCAGCGTGGCGGCGAGGATCGCCAGACGGCTCTGCTCGCTGCGCTTGCGGCCGGGGCGGGACTGGTCGGTCATGGGTTCCGATGGTAGCGTCGATTTCGAAACGAGACGTACCGGTTCGAAATGGGGAACAAGCATGAGCATCGCTCTCGTCGCCGGCGGCACGTCGGGCATCGGCCTGGCGACCGCGCGGCGGCTTCGGCAGCGGGGTTACGACGTCCACGTCACCGGACGTGGCAAGGAACGCCTCGACGACGTCGCGCTGAGCGACCCGGACCTGACCGGCCATCAGGCCGACGGCGGCGACGCCACGGCGATGGCCGCGCTGGCCGGCTCGCTCGGGACGGTCGACGTGCTGGTGGTGAGCCTGTCCGGCACCGAAGGCATGGGGCCGATCGAGGCGCTGGACCTGGCCATGCTGCGGCGGGCGTTCGACGCGAAGTTCTGGGCGCACCTGACGACGGTCCAGGCCGTGCTGCCGCACCTGGCCGCGGACGGCTCGATCACCCTGCTCAGCGCGATCACGGCCCGGGCGGCGATGGCCGGCACGGCCGGGATCGGGGCGCTGAACGCGGCGATCGAGGCGCTGGTCAAGCCGCTGGCGGTCGAGCTGGCGCCGCGGCGGGTGAACGCGGTGTCGCCGGGGGTGGTCGACACGGCGTGGTGGAGCGGGTTCCCGGCGGAACTGCGGGAGGGGTTCTTCGCGCAGACGGCGGCTTCGACCCCGGCCCGCCGGGTGGCGACGGCGGACGACGTGGCGGAGGTGGTGACGCTGGCCGCGACGAACCGGAACCTGACGGGCACGGTCCTGGAAGCCGACGGCGGGGCCCGGCTGGTTTCGCTGGGCTGACGACGCGGGGGCCGCGACAGGCGCACGGGCAGGGCTCACAGGTGTGCGGGGGAGGCATCTCGCGTGATTGGGAGCGCATCTCGCGTGATTGCGAGCGCATCTCGCGTGATTGGGAGCGCATCTCGCGTGATTGGAGGGTCGGTTCGTGGGTTAGGGGCGGAGGGGGACCAGGTCGTCGGCGTGGACTACCTCGCGGCGTTGGTCCTCGGGGAGCTCCGGGGTTGAGCGGCCGATCAGGTCCGGGAGTTCCGTTGCGTCGAAGGCCACCACGCCGCGGGCTATCGGGCGGTCGCGGGCGTCGACCAGGTCGACCACGTCGCCGGCCTGGAAGTCGCCCTCCAGGCCGGTGATGCCGGCGGCCAGGAGGGACCTGCGGCGGCGGACCACCGCCGTCACCGCGCCGTCGTCCAGGCGGAGCTTGCCCGTCGTGTCCGCCGCGTAGCCCAGCCAGAACCTGCGGGCCGACAGGCGCGTGTCCGCCGGGGCGAACGCCGTGCCCGGGGACGCCGTCGTCAACGCCGCCGCGGCCTCCGAGGCCGCCGCCAGGAGCACCGGAATGCCCGCGCCGGCCGCCGTGCGGGCGGCCGCCAGCTTGGACACCATGCCGCCGGTGCCCAGGCCCGAGCTGGACATGCCGACCGAGATTCCGTCCACATCGGACTCCGACAGCACCTCGGTCAGCTTGCGGGTCGCACCGTCGCGGGGGTCTCCGTCGTACAGACCGTCCACATCGGACAGCAGCACCAGCGCGTCCGCGCCGATCAGGTGGGCCACCAGGGCCGCCAGGCGGTCGTTGTCGCCGAAGCGGATTTCCTCGGTCGCCACCGTGTCGTTCTCGTTGACCACCGGGACCGCGCCCAGCGCCAGCAGCCGCGAAAACGTCCGCTGGGCGTTGCGGTAGTGCGACCGGCGGACGACGTCGTCGGAGGTCAGCAGCACCTGGCCGACCGTCAGCGAGTACCGCCCGAACGACTCGGCGTACGCGTGCGCCAGGGCCAGCTGGCCGACGCTCGCCGCCGCCTGCTGGGTCGCCAGGTCGCGCGGGCGCTTGCCCAGCGACAGCGGGGCCAGGCCGGCGCCGATCGCGCCCGAGGACACCAGGACGATCTGGGTTTCGCGGGCGACGCGCTCGGCGATCGCGTCGACCAGCGCGTCCAGCCGGGCCACGTCGAGCCCGCTGCCCGCGGTCGTCAGCGCCGACGAGCCGACCTTGACGACCAGCCGCCGCGCGGCGGCGATGGCTTCCCGGGTGCCGCTCACTCGTCGATGTCCAGCTCGTCGTCCTCGAAGTCTTCGCCGGAGCCCGCCCGCCGGATCCGCCGGGCCTCCTTGCGCTCGGCCGCGCCGATCCGGTCCGTGCGCTCCAGCCGGACGTCGGTGCCACGCCCGGACAGGTGGACGGCCACCGAAGGAGTCGACGGCTCCCACTCGAACTGGACGTCGCCGATCGTGACCGGGCTGCCGGGCCGGGCGCCGCGCTTCGCCAGCTCGTCCTCGACGCCGAGGCGGTTGAGCCGGTCGGCGAGGTAGCCGACGGCCTCGTCGTTGGCGAAGTCGGTCTGGCGGATCCAGCGCTCGGGCCGCGGGCCGCGGACGATGAAGGCGCCCTCTTCCTCGGGGTCCAGCTCGACGGTGAACCCGGAGTCGTCGACGGCGAGCGGCCGCAGGACGATCTTCTCCGGCTCCAGCACCGGTTGCGCCTCGCGGTACTTCTCGACGATGGCGGCCAACGCGAACGTCAGCTCACGCAGGCCCTTGCGCGAAGCCGTCGAAACCTCGAAGACCTGGAGGCCGCGAGCCTCGAAGTCCGGGCGGACGAACTCGGCGAGCTCGGCGGCCTCCGGCACGTCGATCTTGTTCAACACGACCACGCGCGGCCGCTCTTCGAGCTTCCCGCCGAGGCTCGGCGTGTACTTCGCGAGCTCCGCCTCCAGAGCGTCCACATCGGACAGCGGGTCGCGGCCCGGCTCCAGCGTCGCGCAGTCGACGACGTGCACCAGCACCGCGCAGCGCTCGATGTGGCGCAGGAAGTCGAGGCCCAGGCCCTTGCCCTCGGACGCGCCGGGGATCAGGCCGGGCACGTCGGCCATCGTGAACACCGTTTCGCCGCCGGTGATCACGCCGAGATTCGGCACCAGGGTGGTGAACGGGTAGTCGGCGATCTTCGGCTTGGCCGCGGACAGCACCGAGATCAGCGACGACTTGCCGGCGGACGGGAAGCCGAGCAGGCCGACGTCGGCGACCGACCGCAGCTCCAGCGTCAGGTCACGGCTTTCGCCCGGCTCGCCCAGCAGCGCGAACCCGGGCGCCTTGCGCGCCTTGGACGAGAGGGCGGCGTTGCCGAGCCCGCCGCGGCCGCCCTGCGCGGCGACGAACGTGGTGCCCGGGCCGATCAGATCGGCGACCATCTCGCCGTCTTCGGTGAACACGACGGTGCCGGAGGGCACCTTCATCACCAGCGTCTCCCCCGCCGCGCCGGCGCGGTTGCCGCCCTGGCCCATCTTGCCGCTGCCCGCCTTGGCGTGCGGGCGGAAGTGGAAGTCGAGCAGGGTGTGCACGTTCGGGTCGACGACCAGCAGGACGTCACCGCCGTTGCCGCCGTTGCCGCCGTCCGGGCCGCCGAGGGGCTTGAACTTCTCGCGGTGCACCGAGGCGCAGCCGTTGCCCCCGTCGCCTGCGGTCAGATGGATGACCGCTCGGTCCACGAACCGGGACGCCATGACTTGCCTCTTTCACCTGCGGAAGATCGGACACATAAAGAAGCGAGGGGTGGCACCGGATATTCCGGCCCACCCCTCGCTCAGAAAGCTACGTCGAAGCCGGAACTCAGACTTCGCTCGGCACGATGTTGACCGTCTTGCGGCCGCGCTTCTCGCCGAACTGGACCGCGCCGGCGGCCAGGGCGAACAGCGTGTCGTCGCCGCCACGGCCGACGTTGACGCCGGGGTGGAACTTGGTGCCGCGCTGGCGGATGAGGATCTCGCCCGCGTTGACTTCCTGGCCGCCGTAGCGCTTGACGCCGAGGCGCTGCGCGTTCGAATCACGACCGTTGCGGGAGCTGGATGCACCCTTCTTGTGAGCCATAGCCCAGTCCTCTTTCTTACTTAAGATCCGGAGAAAGTTCTTACAGCGAGATGGCGGTGACCTCGACGCGGGTCAGCTTCTGCCGGTGACCCTGGCGCTTGTGGTAGCCCGTCTTGTTCTTGAACTTGTGGATCCGGATCTTCGGACCCTTGGTCTGCTCGACGACCTTGCCGGTGACCGAGACCTTCGCCAGCGCGTCGGCGTCCGTGGTGACATCGCCACCGTCGACGTACAAAACGGCGGGGAGGATGTGCTCGGTGCCCGGCTCGCCCTCGAGCTTCTCGACCTCGACGACGTCGCCGACGGCCACCTTGTACTGCTTGCCGCCGGTCTTGACGATCGCGTACGCCGACACGGAAGTCTCCTGCATTACTCGACAATGGGTGGGGGCTTGCGCAACCGGCCCACCCGATGGAAACGGTGGTCCTGGACTCGCGCAGGCGACCTGCTCTGGTGGCAGGCCGTACTACAGGTTACGTGGGGTGCCCCGGTGCGTCGGCACCGGGGTCCCCTAGTCGTTCACTGGCTCTGGTCGGAGGCGTGCACCGGCGGACCCGCCGGCCGCGACGCCGCCCGGCGCGGACGGCGCCGGGTGGAGCGTCCGGCCGGTTCGGGCACGCTGACCTCGGCGACCGGCTCGGACGCGGTGACCGGCTCTTCGGCCGGCTCCGGCGCCGAAGACGCCTCGACCTCGGGCTCCTCGTCCTGCGGCACCGGCACCTCGTCCGCCTCGGTGGTCACCGGGGTGCCGGCGACCTCCTGGGCGGGCTCGGCGGCCGGCTCGGCCGCCACCGGCGTCTCGTCCGCCTCCGTGGTCGCCGGGACGTCCGCGACCTCACGGGCCGGCTCCGGGACGGCTCCGTGGCCGTTCAGCCCGCCGTGGTCGTGGTCCTTGGCGGCCTTCGCGGCGTTGGCCACCGCGGCCACCGCGGACGCGATCGACTCGCGCCGCTCCGGCGGCGGAACCGCGTGCACCTCGGCCTTGGCCGCTTCGGCCTGCTCCTTGGCGGCTTCCTCGCCCTTGCCGCGGCCCCGCGACCGGCGAGAGCTCTTCTCCCCGCCACCGCCGTTGCCGCCGCCGTTGCCACCGTTGCCGTTCCCGCCGTGGGTGTGGGCGTGGGACGGCGCCGAGCCGCCGCCGGTGCGCTGCACCTCGGTCGAGACGAGCACACCCCGGCCCTTGCAGTGCTCGCACGGCGTCGAGAACGCCTCCAGCAGGCCGGTGCCGATCTTCTTGCGGGTCATCTGGACCAGGCCGAGCGAGGTGACCTCGGCGACCTGGTGGCGCGTGCGGTCGCGGCCGAGGCACTCGGTGAGGCGGCGCAGCACCAGCTCGCGGTTGGACTCGAGCACCATGTCGATGAAGTCGATCACGATGATGCCGCCGATGTCCCGCAGCCGGAGCTGGCGGACGATCTCCTCCGCCGACTCCAGGTTGTTGCGGGTCACCGTCTCCTCGAGGTTGCCACCCGATCCGGTGAACTTGCCGGTGTTGACGTCGATCACCGTCATCGCCTCGGTGCGGTCGATGACCAGGTAACCGCCCGACGGCAGCCAGACCTTCCGGTCGAGGGCCTTGGTGATCTGCTCGTCGATCCGGTGGTCGGCGAACGCGTCGCCGGTGCCGGTGTAGCGCTTGACCCGGTCGGCGAGCTCCGGCGCGACGTGGCTGACGTAGCCGTTGATGGTCTCCCAGGAGCGGTTGCCCTGGATCTCCAGCTTGGTGAAGTCCTCGGTGAAGAGGTCGCGCACGACCTTGACCAGCAGGTCGGGCTCTTCGTAGAGCATCGTCGGCGCGCCGCCCTTCTTGCCGGAACCGGCGGCGGCCTTCTCCTTGATGACGTCCCACTGCGCCTTCAGGCGGTCGACGTCGCGGCCCAGCTCCTCCTCGCCGATGCCCTCGGAGGCGGTGCGGATGATGACGCCCGCGTCCTCCGGGACGATCCGCTTGAGGATGTCCTTGAGCCGGCGGCGCTCGTTCTCCGGCAGCTTGCGGGAGATGCCGGTGGCGCCGCCCGCGGGGACGTACACCAGGAAGCGGCCGGGCAGCGAGATCTGCGTGGTCAGCCGGGCGCCCTTGTGCCCGACCGGGTCCTTGGTCACCTGGACCAGCACCGAGTCGCCGGTGGACAGCGCCTGCTCGATCTTGCGGGCCTTGCCCTCCAGGCCGGCGGCGTCCCAGTCGACCTCGCCGGCGTAGAGCACGGCGTTGCGGCCGCGGCCGATGTCGATGAACGCGGCTTCCATGCTCGGCAGCACGTTCTGGACGCGGCCGAGGTAGACGTTGCCGACGATCGAGCCGGAGCCCGACTGCGTCACGAAGTGCTCGACCAGCACGCCGTCCTCGAGCACGGCGATCTGCGTCGAATCGCCCTTCTCGAGGACGACCATCGCGCGGTCGACCGACTCGCGCCGGGCCAGGAACTCGGCCTCGGACAGGATCGGGGCGCGGCGGCGGCCCGCCTCGCGGCCGTCGCGGCGGCGCTGGCGCTTGGCCTCCAGCCGCGTCGAGCCGCGGACGCTGCGCACCTCGTCGCGCGCCGGGCGCTCGGGCTGTTCGGCCTTCGCCTGGCGGACGTGCGTGACGGTGTTGGGCGGGTCGTCGGTGGTCTCGGCCTCGTCGCCGTCCGAGCCCTTGCGGCGACGGCGACGGCGGCGACGGCGGCTGCCGCCCTCGCCGTCGTCCGCGTCGCTCTCGGCCTCCGAAGACGACTCGGCCGCGTCCTCGGCCTCTTCGGCGTCCGCTTCGGGCTTTTCGTCCCCGCCGCGGCTCTTGCGGCGCGGCTGCTCCTCGACCTGGTCGTCCTCGGTGTCGGCGGTCTCGTCGCCGCCGTCGGCGCCCTTGCCCCGGCCACGGCCGCGACGGCCCCGGCGGCGGCGACGGCGGCTGCCGGCGTCGTCGTCATCGTCGGTGCCGGCGTCGACGTCGGCCGCGGTGGTGTCCTCGGTCTCTTCCTCGGCCACCTCGGGCTCCGGGCGCGCCGGCTCCGCGAACGGGTCGGCCGGCTTGCGGGCCGGCTTGGCCGCGGGCTCGGCGGGCTCCGGCGGCAGGAAGACCGGCGACGGCGCGGCGAAGACCGGCAGGTGCGCGCGGGCCTTCTGCCGCGGGCGCGGTTTCTCGGCCTCCGCGACCGGCACCTGGGGCACCTCGGGCACCGCCGGGCGGGCCGGTGCGGCCTCGCGGGCTTCCGGCTGCGGGGTCTCCTGCTTGCTGCCCTGAGGCGCCGCCGGCTCGGCGGGCGCGTCACCGGTGCCGGCGGGCGCGAACGCCTCGGCGACCTTGAGCGCCACTTCCCGCGTCACGCTCGACTGCGCGCTGCGGACGCTTTCGCCCAGTTCGGCGAGCTTCGCGAGGACGTCCCGGCTGTGCGATTCCAGCAGCTTGGCCAGTGCGTGCACCCGGATCCGGGCGGGCAGGTCGGCCAGCGGGCCGCTCGTGGGTGTGGCGGGATTCCCGCCGGCGTGCTCGGCGGGTGTTTCCGCGTTCGACATGTGTCTCCTCCGCCCCCGGGCGCGTCTGCCGGTTCGCACCGGCAGGGACGCGGCCGCGCAGGGGCCCCTTTCTGTTCGTTCCGCCGTGGTGGTCACCAGCGGCGGGAATCCTTGCCCGACGACCGGGCGCCGCACCACCGCTTCCGGTGGGACGCAACCCGGCCAAAGGGTCTGCTCGGCGGCGTGCGCAACGCATTCGCGGCCCCCGGGCCGCCCGCCACGTCGTCCAGCCGCCCGGTTCACGGGCGGCGACGCGCGTCGCGGGAGTTCACGCACATCACCGGGCCACAACGCCGCAGGCAGCACCTCTCACGTGCGCCCCACGGCCCAGCGGCCACCCCGAGTATCCCACACCGGGTGACCGCTCCGGTGTACTCGGTACCTCCGCCCGGCCGCCGGGCGCGCCGCGGACCCACCGGCCGGGGGAACTTGGCCGCAGCGCTTGTCCGCCGGGCACGGGGTGGCTACCGTGCGGCTCGGGGTGACCGGGATCTCGCGCGCCGGCACCCGCGGTCCTGCATCCGGTGGGAGGTCCGGTGTCCCTGCTGGCGCGGCCCCTGCGGGCGGCCGTGTGCACCGTCCTGGTGCTTTCGGGGTGCGTCACCGCCGGTCCCGCGGCGGCAGGCGAGCCCGGCTGCGCCCACGGGCGGGTCCTGCGGTACGTCGTCGCCTTCGACCGCGGCACCGCCGAGCCCGCGGCCCGCGCGGAGATCACCGCCGCCTGCGGCGCGACCACCGTCTACTACCCGCAGATCGCCGTCGCGGTCGCCACCTCCGGCGACCCGGGCTTCGGCGGGCGGATCGGGCCGGACCGGGCGTTCAGCGCCCAGGCCGAGCGGCTCGCCGCCCAGCGCGCCACCGAGGTCAGGCCGCAGCCCGTGCGGGCGACGCTGCCCGCGACCGACCCCGCGAAGGTCCCGGCCACGGACCTGAGCGGGCAGCAGTGGGACATGCGGATGATCGGCGCGCACCGCGGGGACGGCGGCCACCGCGACGTCGTGGTCGGCGTGCTCGACTCCGGGATCGACCCGGGCCACCCCGACCTCGCCGGCGCGCTCGACCGCGACGACTCGGCCGGCTGCCTGACCGGCGCCCCGGACCGCTCGCCGCCGGCCTGGGCGCCGACGACGTCGGTGCACGGCACGCACGTGGCGGGGATCATCGCGGCGGCCGACGACGGGCACGGTGTGACGGGTGTGGCGCCCGGGGTGAGCGTGGCGTCGGTGAAGGTGATCGACGACCGCGGTTACGCCGACCCCGAAGCCGCGGTGTGCGGCCTGATGTGGGCTGCGTCACGGCACATGCGGCTGACGAACAGCAGCTTCTTCGTCAACCCGTGGACGCTGTCGTGCATCCGCGGCAACGACCGCGGCGTCGTCCACGAGGTGCTGGCCCGGGCGGTCGAATACAGCACGTCGGCGGGGACGCTGAACGTCGCGGCGGCGACCAACGAGGCGGTCGACCTGACGCCGTCGGCCCGCTCCGGCTCGCCCGGGGCGGGCAGCGGCTGCGAAGCCCTGCCGGCCGCCCTGCGGGACGTCGTCGCGGTGTCCGCGGTCGGCGCCGACCGGGTGAAGGCGGGCTACAGCTCGTACGGGCTGGGCGTGATCGACATCACCGCGCCCGGCGGGGAGTCGGGTCAGTGCGTGCTCTCGACGGTGCCCGGCGGGTACGCCCCGCTGTGCGGGACGTCGATGGCCGCGCCGCACGTCACCGGCGTGCTGGCCCTGCTGGCGTCGGCCGCGGAGAAGGCCGGCCCGCGGCAGCTGCGGCGCACGCTCGACGCGCAGGCGATGCCGATGCCCTGCCCGGCCGACTACGACCTGACCGGCGACGGGCTCCAGGACGCGTACTGCGCCGGGTACGAGGGCTACAACGGGTTCTACGGGCACGGGATGGTCGACGCGCCGGCCGCCGCGGCTGTCCCGGCCGGCCGGCCGGATCCGGCGCGCTGACCCGCCGCCGTCACGTCAGGAGCAGCTTCGCGATCCGCCGCGTCGAGGCCCAGAGCCCCACCGCGCCCAGCACCAGCAGGTAGGCCAGGTTGACCAGCATGCCGCCGGAGAGGATGCCGGTCGCCAGGCCGCGCATCAGCTCGATCGCGTGGTAGAGCGGCAGGCAGCGGACCACCCACTGCAGCGGCTCGGGGTAGACCGACAGCGGGAAGAACGTCGTCGCGAAGAGGAACATCGGGGTCAGGCCCAGCTGGATGTAGTCGAACTGGGCGGTCGACCGCAGGAACGTCACCAGGGCCATGCCGATCGCCGAGAACGCCAGGCCCACCAGCAGCGCGGCCGGGACCATCAGCAGCGCCCACCACGACGCGAGCAGGCCCATCGCCGCCGCGATCGCCAGGAACGCCACCGCGTAGATGCCGCCGCGGGTGATCGCCCAGCCGATCTCGCCGAGGGCCACGTCGAGCGGGCCGATCGGGGTGGCCAGCATGGCGTCGTACAGCTTGGCGTAGCGCAGTTTGAAGAACAGGTTGTAGGTCGACTCGAAGACGGCGCCGTTCATCGCCGACGTCGCCAGCAGTGCGGGCGCCACGAAGGCGACGTAGCTCATCGGCTGCCCGCCGGGGCCGGTCACCTCGGTGACCAGCCGGCCGAAGCCTAGCTGGAACGCCAGCAGGTAGAGGAACGGCTCGACCGCGCCGGACAGGAAGATCAGCCAGCTGCCGCGGTACACCATGACCGAGCGTTCGACGAGCATGCGCGCGCGGCCCGCGTACAGCCCGGGCGGCAGCACGCGGAAGAGCAGCCCGGCACGGGTTTCGACGGTCGCCATCAGACCACCAGCCTCCGGTAGAAGGCCCGGTGCGCGAGCACCCACCCGGCCGCGAACAGCCCCGCCAGCACGGCGAAGTGGCCGAGCAGCGCCCAGCCGCCGACCCCGCCGATGCCGAGGCCGCGGGCCAGCTGCGTGCCGTGCCACAGCGGGGAGATCCAGGCCAGCCAGCGGATCGCGGCCGGCAGCTGGGAGATCGGGAAGAACGTGCCGGAGAACAACGTCATCGGCATCACGACGAAGCGGAAGATCAGGCCGAACCGCTGGCCTTCGTCGAAGGTGCGGGCGGCCAGCGCGGCCATCGGCGTGGTGCAGGCCAGCCCGGTGATCGTGCCCGCCAGGACGACCAGCAGCACGCCCGGCCCGGTCCAGGCGCCGAAGAACAGCGCGACGAGGGCGTAGATCGCGCCCGCGAGGGTCAGCCGCAGGGCCGACCAGATCAGGTGGCCGCCGAAGACCTGGCCCGGCGACACCGGGGTGGCGGTGACGGCCAGGTAGTCCTTCTGCCACTTGAAGCCGGACAGCACGGGGTAGCTGGACTCGCCGACGGCCTGCTGCGCGGCCCCGGCGGCCAGCAGCGCGGGGGCGATGTACTGCAGGTAGGACAGGCCGCCGGTGACCGCGCCGGGCCGCACCTGCGAACCGAAGCCGAGCCCCATCGCGGCGAGGAAGAGCACCGGCTGGAGGCCGGTGGAGTACAAAGTGGACACCCAGTGGCGGCGGTACCAGGTCCAGTAGCCCTCGACGCGCAGCCAGGCGCCGTGCCACTTGCCGACCACGCGGCCGGTCGCGATCGTCGCCATCAGTCCACCAGCGTCCGGCCGGTCAGCCTCAGGAACACGTCCTCCAGCGAGCTCCGGCGCACGAGGCTCGACAACGGCCGCACCCCGCGGGAATGGGTGTGCTCGAGGGTGTCCTCGCCGTCGTCGCTGTACATGAGCACCCGGTCCGGGAGCACCTCCACGCGCTCCGCGAGCCCCTCGACCTGCTGGGCCGCCGCGACCTGCTCGCCCGGGGCGAACCGCAGCTCGACCACCTCGCGCGTCGAATACCGCCGGATCAGCTCGGCCGGCGAACCCTCCGCCGCGATGCGGCCGTGGTCCATCACCACCAGCCTGTCGCACAGCTGCTCGGCTTCGTCCATGTAGTGGGTGGTGACGATCAGCGTCGTGCCCTGGGCCTTGAGCCGGAAGAGGCGGTCCCACAGCAGGTGGCGGGCCTGCGGGTCGAGCCCCGTCGTCGGCTCGTCGAGCAGGAGCAGCTCCGGGTCGTTGACCAGCGACCGCGCGATCGTCAGCCGCCGTTTCATGCCGCCCGAGAGCGGGTCGACCTTGTCGTCGGCCCGGTCACCCAGCTGGGCGAACTCCAGCAGCTCCTCGGCCTTGCGCCGGGCCGCCGCCCGGGACAGCCCGAAGTAGCGGCCGTAGATCAGCAGGTTCTCCCGGACCGTCAGCTCGACGTCCAGGTTGTCCTGCTGCGGCACCACGCCCAGCCGCGCGCGGATCCGCGGCCCGGCGGCCTCCGGGTCCAGCCCGAGCACGCGCAGGTCGCCGTCGGTGCGGGGCGAGACGCACGCGATCATCCGCATGGTCGACGACTTGCCCGCGCCGTTCGGGCCGAGGAAGCCGAACGCCTCCCCGCGCCGCACCTCGACGTCGATCCCGCGCACGGCCTCGAACTCGCCGAAGCGCTTCACCAGGGCCTTGGCCTGCACCAAAGCCGGTTCCCGGTCCTCCGAATCGTCCACGCTCCGCACCATAGAACCCACCACCGACAAAAACCGAGCGGATTAACCGCGGACCGTCACCACCAGAGTCTGCGAGACCCCGTTTACCTGCACCGACAGCCGCGCCACCCCGGGCCGCAACGCCGTCAGCACGCCCGAAGCCGGGTCGAACGCCACGACGCCCCGGCCGACCTGCCAGTCCGCGCTCACCGGGTAGGACACCGGCACGTCCCGCGTCCCCTGCCGCACCGAAGCGCGCACCTGCGCGCGCTCGCCGGGCGCCAGCGACGACGGCCCGGTCAGCGTCAGCGAGTCGACGTTCGGCCGCGTCTCGAACCGCACCGGCTCGGCGCGGTCGGCCGGGTCCACGCGCAGCAGCGTCCAGCCGACGAACCCGCCGTCGCCCGGCGCGGCCGCCGGTGCCTTGCCCGCATTGCCGTTGACCAGGTACGGCACCCCGTCGACCCGGGACAGCGAGAACACCCCGGCGTGCGATGCGACGGCGGCGGCCGGCTTGCCGGAGGACTGCTCGAACCCGGTCAGCCACCGGGTCAGCAGCGTGGCCTCCTTCCGGTCGCCGAGCTGCGAGTTCCCGGTCGGGCCCGGGTCCTGCACCGGGTGGTGCATGGCGACGACGACCCCGCGGACCGACCGGTCGGCGGCGGCCGAGTCGAGGGCCGACCGCAGCAGCCGGACCTGGTCGAACCCGCCCGCCCGCAGCGAACCGCGGGAGGAGTCCAGGAGCACCAGCCGGATGCCGTGCACGTCGACGACCCGGTGCGTGACGCCGAACGCGGCCTGGAAGTTCGCCAGGCCGTTGCCGCCTTCGGCCTCGTGGTTGCCCGGCACGTAGTACCAGGGCACCTTGCCGTCGAGCTCGTCGGTGATCACCCGCCGGGCCAGCACGAAGTCGGGTGCCGTGCCGCGGTCGACGAAGTCGCCGTTGAGCAGTACGAGGTCCGGTTTCGCCGCGACGGCTTCGCGCAGCGCGCGCCGGGCCTGCGCGACCAGCGGCCCCGCCGGGTCGTCCGCGGTGAACTGCGCGTCGCTGACCACCGCGACGCGCAGGCCGCCGGCCAGGACGCCGTCCGTGACCAGCGCCGGGTCGTGCGGGGCGGGGTCGGCGGGCACGGTCGTCGACGGCGCCACCTCGAACGTCAGGTCGTCGAATCCGAGCCGGCCTTCGTACTGCTGGTCGGGCACGTTCTCGACGGCGTAGAAGCGCGCCAGGCGCTGGCCCGCGGGCAGCCCGGCCGGGACCGCCGCGGTGACGTACCGCCAGCCCGTCCAGTCGACGCTCAGCGACAGGTCCACAATGGACGCCACGTTCGCCGCGTCGCGCAGTTCCGCCCGCAGCCACGCGCCCTTGCCGTCACCGTCCACCCACAGCCCGATCTTCTGCGTGCCGTCCGGGACCGGCAGCGGATTCGACGGCGTCACGTAGGCCGCGCGCGTGGCCGTCGTGCCGGTGAGCCGGTAGTCCAGCGCGAGCCCGGCGCCGCCGTCGCGGCCGGGTGCCGCCGACAGCGCCGCGCCGACGACCGCCGGGAACACCGTCGCCGTCCAGCCGGCCGGACCGTCCAGCGGCGACGCGATCCGCGCCACGGTGCCGACCGAGGCGGCCAGGTGCGTGGTCAGGCCGGCCGCCGAGGCGGTGATCGCCGCGGCACCGGACGCGGTCAGCGCCGTCACCGCGTACCCGTCCCCCGACGGCTCGATCCGGACGACCGAGTGGTCGTAGTCCAGCTTGACGTCGTCGGGTTCGAGCCAGGTGCCGTAGCCGTCGGCGTCGTAGCCGTAGACCTCGAACATGCTCTTCGCGCCCACGCCCGACAGCGCGACCTGCTCGGTGCTGGTGCCGAGCCGGACCGGCTTGCCCAGCACCGAAAGCGCCGTCTTCCCGGACGCCCGGCCGGAGCGCGCGACGACCTCGACGGACCCCGCGCGGTGGCCGGTGACGACCCCGTGCGTAACGGTGGCCCGCCGGAGATCCGACGTGCTCCAGCGCGGGTCGGCGGCGACCGCGGCGCCGGTCTCGTCGTGGCCGTCGGCGACCAGGTGCCGGGTCAGCCCGGACAGCACGCGGTCCGCGCCGTCCGCCGCCACCGCGGGCGCCGGCGCGAAGCCGGCCAGCCGGCCGCTGCCGGGCACGGTCGTGAAGCCGATTCCGTTGGGCACCAGGCGTTCCCCGCCGTCGGACGGCGAATTCCGGACGCTCGGCGCCGCTTCGCCCTCGGTGCGGGCGAGGAGCGTCGACGAGCCGCCGCCGTCGAGGTTGATCGCGTCGTCGGCGCCGAGGCTCTTCATGTGCCGGGCCAGTTCGAGCTCGGTCATCCCGCGGCTGTCGGCCTGCCGTCCGTCCACGGTGGCCAGCCACATCCGCCGGCCGTCGGCGGAGAAGCCGACCGCGGTCCGCGGGTGCATGGCGACGTCGTCGACCGGCTGCACGACACCGTCCCGGAGCAGGATTTCGTTGCCGCCCACCGCGACCGCGATCTTCCCCGCGTCCGAGCGCGGCGCGTAGGTGACGCCGACCGCGTCACCCGGCTGCAGCCCGGCGAGCGCGTCCGCGCCGGCTTCGCGGGCCAGCAGGACGGTCGTCCCGGCCGCGATCGGGCCGTCGGCGGGCTGCTCGCGCACGGCGGTGACCACGCCGTCGCGCAGTTCGGCTTCGCGCACCCGGGAGGCACCCGCGACCGACGTCCGGCGGTCCGAGGCGCCCCACAACGGTGTGTAGACGCCGATCGCGTCCACCCCCAGGACCGGGCTGTTGAAGTTGGTCGCCCGCACGACGCCGCCGGGCAGCGTCACGGTGGCGTCGAGGAAGACGGAGGCCAAAGCGGCCTTGCCGGCGTCGGTGATCGACGCGGTGAGGTTGTGCCCGGCGGCGGGCGCGGCCTGCAGCTGCCCGCGGTCGATGCCGACGCCGATCGGCGCGCCGGTGGCGCTGATGTCGAAGAAGTCGCCGTTGACGCCGGCCACCGCGCCCGTCCGCGCAAGCTGCTGCGACAGGGGCGTGCGCGCGGAGACCGTGCCGGGGCTCAGGTACGCCGGCTTGAGGACCTTGCCGCCCAGGTCGACGGCGAGGGTGTCGCCGCGGATCCAGCCGGCCGGGTCGAACCGGTCGAACTGGGTGAGGTTCAGCCCGGGGGCGACCTCGGTGGTGGCGCTGCCGGTGACCAGGCCGTCGTCGGGGTTCGCGGCGGCGAAGGCCGGCCCTTCGCGGGCCGACGACGCGGCGGGCGCGGCCTCGACCGGCGGGGTGCCGAGCGGCGCTTTCAGGGGATCGGCGGGGACGGCGAATGCCGTCGCGAAGAGGGCGATGAACGGCAGCGCTATGCGTGACTTCTTCACCAGGTACCCCAGTATCGAGTGAGAGTGAGCCACATCAGCACAGCGCAGCGGCACGGCCGGGGGAAGGCTTCCCGGTGAACGCCGCCTGAATGGTCTAGAACAGCTACCGGGTCAGGCCGTGAAGGGCGCCTCGAGGAACCGGACGGCGAGCGCGGTGTCGCCGCCGAACCGCGGCGGCGTGGCCGTCCGCTTCCAGAGGCGCAGCACGAGATCCCGCGCCGGCGCCTCGGCGGTCGCGGCGGGCTCGACGGCCGGACCGAGGGCCGGCGGCTGCCCCGGGTGCAGCGTCCAGGCGTCGCCGGTGTCGGTGGCGCGCAGCACGAGTGGCGCGGCCAGCGACGGCGCGGAGTGCCAGCGGGTGACGCGCGGGAGCCAGGCGGTCAGGACCTCGTCGACCCCGTCCGCGGCGACGGCCGGGTCGAGCACGTGCCCGCTCCCCGAGTCGGCCAGGTGGACGGCGGTCTCGTGGACCTGGCGGCGGTACCAGAACGCCTTCGTCTTTTCCGTGCCGCCGAAGTGCCAGCACGGGTCCGCGGGCTCGGCGGCCTGCAGCTCGCCGAGCAGGAGCTGCGCACTTTCGGCGTACCACGCCACGAGGTCGTCGCCCGCCCCGGCGGCGAAGTCCTGCGGCTGGACTTCGCCGGTGCGGACGACCGTCGCGGCCCAGCGGTGCACGTTGCCCAGGTGCGTCGCGAGGTCGGCGACGGTCCAGCCGGCGCAGTCGGGTACCGCCGCGGCCGGGTCGGCCGTGCGCAGCGCCTCGGTGAACGCGCCGGTCAGCTCCGCGAGCACCGGGACGTAGTCACGCGGCGCGAACGGCATCGTCGTCATGGGCTCTCCGGGAACCAGGGAACCGGGGCCACGCGCACGTGACCCCGGTTCAGGAGCATCACAGGTCGGGGAACCAGAGCTTCAGCTCGCGCTCGGCCGACTCGGGCGAGTCCGAGCCGTGGACCAGGTTGTACTGGGTCTCCAGCGCGAAGTCGCCGCGGATGGTGCCCGGGGTGGCCTTCTCGACCGGGTCGGTGCCGCCGGCCAGCTGGCGGAACGCGGCGATGGCGCGCGGGCCCTCGATGGCGAGCGCGACCAGCGGGCCCGAGGTGATGAACTCCAGCAGGTCGCCGAAGAACGGCCGCTCCTTGTGCTCGGCGTAGTGCTCCTCGGCCAGCGCCTGCGGCACGGTCCGCAGCTCGAGCGCGGCGAGCTTGAGGCCCTTGCGCTCGATCCGCGAGATGACTTCGCCGACGAGGCCGCGCGCGACGCCATCGGGCTTGACCAGGACCAGCGTGCGTTCAGTCACGACGGTGTTTCTCCTAAATACGGTGGGTTTCGGTGCGCGAGAGCCTAGCCGACCCTGTTCAGCGGCCTTGCGGGTGCAGTGTCTTCGACCACAGCGACGCCCCGGTGGCGTCCCGCAGGTCCACCGTGAGGTCGCCGCTCGCGCCGTCGACGTTCAGCTCGCCGAAGTGCTGGAAGCCGTCGACCGGGGCCGTGTTCGCCACCGGCGGCGCGTGCACGAACACCGCTTCCGGGCCGAACGTCGGGTCCAGCGTGTTGGGCCCGAACGCGCCCGCATTCAGCGGCCCGGACACGAACTCCCAGAACGGATCGAAGTCCTGGAAGGCCGCCCGGTCGGGCGAGTAGCGGTGCGCCGCGGTGTAGTGGACGTCGGCGGTCAGCCACACGACGTTGCGGACGCGGCGGCGCTGGATTTCCCGCAGCACCCACGCCAGTTCGGTCTCGCGCCCGCCGGGCGCTCCGGGCAGGTTGTTCGCGACGGCTTCGATGTTCGCGCCGTCCGGGACGACCAGGCCGAGCGGCATGTCGGCCTGGACGATCTTCCACGTCGCGGTGCTGCGGCCGAGCGCGTCGGCCAGCCAGCGGGCCTGGGCGTCACCCAGGATGTAGCCCGGCTTGGTCTGTCCATCCATGCCCCCGCCGCCGCCCTCGACCGAGCCGCTGCGCGGCGCTGTGTTTTCCGGAGCGGTGTTGGCGTTGCGGTAGGTCCGCATGTCGAGCACGAAGATTTCGACCCGCGAACCGTAGGTGAAGCTGCGGTAGACGCGCCCGTCGACGGCCCGGCGCGGGTCGATCGGGTGCCACTCGTGGAACGCCTGGTACGCCCGCGGCGCGAGGACGTCGACGCGCTTCTCGGTGTAGGCCGGGTTGTCGAGGATCTTGCCCGGGTACCAGTTGTTCAGGACCTCGTGATCATCCCACTGGACATAAGCGGGCACCTGCGCGGCGAAGCGCTTGAAGTTGTCGTCGAGGCGGTTGTACGCGTGCTGGCCGCGGAACTCGTCCAACGTCTCGGCGACCTTGGACTTCTCCGGCGTGACGACGTTGCGCCAGGTCCGGCCGTCCGGCAGGGTGACCGTCTCGGTGAGGGGTCCGTCGGAGTACACCGTGTCGCCGCTGTGCAGGAACAGGTCCGGGCAGCGGGCGGCCATCGCGGAGAAGATCGTCATCCCGCCCAGGCCCGGGTTGATCCCCCAGTTCTGGCCGACGACGTCGCCCGACCACAGGATCCGCGCGTCGCGGCGGCCCACTGGCGCCGTGGCGAACCGGCCGGTCAACGGCTCGCTCGTGGCGCGGCCGTCGAGCGCCTCCGCCGTGACGCGGTAGTGGTACTCGGTGCCCGGCTGCAGCGCCGCGACGCGCACGCGGCCCGTGCCGCCGCTGTCCGGGCCGGCCAGCGGGCCGGGCACGCGGCGGGCGTGCCGGAACGACGGGTCGCGCGCGATCTCGACGACCAGGCGCGACGGGCGGTCCGCGCGGGACCAGACGATGGCCGAGCCCGGGGTGACGTCGCCGGACTGGACGCCGTGGGTGAGCACCGGCCGGTCGCGGCGGACGAGCGGGACCGCGGCGAACGCCGTGGACGGCAGCGCGAGCCCGGCCGCGACGGCGGAGGCGCCGGTCAGCCCGGCCTTGAAGAGGGTGCGGCGGGAGTGTTCGGTCATGCGCGGTTTCTATCCCGCCGCGGCCAACGCCGGTTTGCGCGCGGGTGAACGAATACCGGGGGTTTCCCCCATGTCCGGACGTCATCGCCGTCGGTAGCGTGGCGATCACGACAAGGGGGTACGAATGCCACACATCCGCAAGGCGCTGGCGGTTTTCGCGGCCGCGCTCTCCGTCACGGCCCTCGGCGCGGGGGGCGCGAACGCCGGAGAGGACCACGCGAAAGCTGTCCTGCGCTACACCGAACACGGCATCCCGCACATCGTCGCCCGGGACTTCGCGGGCCTCGGCTACGGCTACGGCTACGCGGCGGCGACCGACAACGTCTGCGAACTCGCGAAGATCTACGTCACGGTGAGCGCGCAGCGATCGCGGTACTTCGGCCCGGACGGCGAAGGCTATCCGTCGTTGTCCGAGGCGAAGAACAACCTGCACAGCGACCTGTTCTTCCAGCAGCTCAACGACTCCGGCGTGGTCGACCGGCTGGTCGCGCAACCCGCGCCGCAGGGGCCGCGGCCCGAGGTCCGGCAGGTCGTCTCCGGCTACGTCAAGGGGTTCAACACCTTCCTGGCCCGCACCGGCCGGTCCGGGATCACCGACCCGGCCTGCCGCGGCGCGGACTGGGTCCGGCCGATCACCGAACAGGACTTCTACCGCCACTTCTACTCGATCGCCGTCACCGGCGGCCTGGGCTTCGTCACCGAAGGGCTGTTCGCGGCACCGCCGTCCGGCACGGCGGCCGCGAGCCCGGGCCCGGCCGCGCAGCTGTCCGCGAGCCTGCGCGACGGGCTCGGCAAGGGCGGGCTCGGCAGCAACGGCATCGCCGTCGGCAGCGACGGGACCGCGGCGGGCCGGGGCAGCGTGCTGCTCGGCAACCCGCACTACCCGTGGCACGACGGGCGCCGGTTCTGGCAGAGCCAGCTGACCATCCCGGGCCGGGTCGACGTGGCCGGCGCGAGCCTGCTCGGCATGCCGTTCGTGATGATCGGGCACACCGCCGACGCGGCCTGGACGCACACGGTGTCCACGCCGGTCACGTTCGGCCTGTTCGAGGTGCCGCTGACGCCCGGCGACCCGACGACGTACCTCGTCGACGGCAAGGCCGAGAAGATGACCTCCCGTGACGTCACGGTCCAGGTGCGCCAGGCCGACGGCTCGCTGAAGCCGGTCCGCCGGACCTTCTGGGCGACGCGGTACGGGCCGGTGCTGAACGACGTCGGCGGGTTCGCGGTGCCGTGGACGGCGAAGTCGGCGTACGCGCTGCGCGACGCCAACGCGACCAACATGCGCGGGCTGAACACGTGGTTCGAGCTGGACCAGGCCCGCAGCACGGCCGACATCGTCCGCACGCTCAGCAGCACGCAGGGCGTGCCGTGGGTCAACACGATCGCCACCGACCGGGCGGGCAATGCGCTCTACGCCGACATCCAGGTCGTCCCGCACGTCACCGACGAACTGGCGAAGGCGTGCAGCACCCCGGTGGGCCGGGAGACGTTCGCCGCCGACGGACTGCCCATTCTGGACGGTGGGAAGTCGGCGTGCCGGTGGGGTTCCGACCCGGGTGCGCTGGAACCGGGGCTCTTCGCGCCGTCGAGGCTGCCGCAGCAGCAGCGCCGGGACTACGAGCTGAACACGAACGACAGCGCGTGGCTCGCGAACGCCCGCGCGCCGATCACCGGCTACCCGCGGATCGTCGGCGACCAGGCCACCGAACGCAACCCGCGCACCCGGGAAGCGTTGCTCACGGCCGAAAAGGGCGGGTTCAGCACGGATTCGATGAAGAAGGTGCTGTTCGCCGACCACAGCCTGATCGCCGATCTGGCGGCGGCGGACCTGGCGAAGCTGTGCGCGTCGTTCCCGGACGGGCAGGCGCCTTCGTCGGCCGGCCCGGTGCCGGTCGGCCCGGCCTGCGCCGCGCTGGCGAATTGGGACCACACGTATTCGCTCGACAGCCGGGGTTCGCTGCTGTTCCAGCGGTTCGCCATCCGGCTCGGCGGCTTGCCGCGCTTCAGCGTGCCGTTCGACCCGAAGGCGCCGTTGACCACGCCGAACACGCTCAACGTCGGCGACGCGGGCGTCCGGAAGGCGTTCGGGGACGCCCTCGTGGAGCTGCGCGCGGCGGGCCTGGCGCCCGACGCACGGCTGCGCGACGGCCAAGCGGTCACCCGCAACGGCGAGCGCATCCCCCTCCACGGCGCCCAGGGCTTCCTCGGGGTGCTCAATGTGATGACGCCGGTGTGGGACCCGGCGCGCGGCAACACCGAGGTCGTGCACGGGTCCAGCTTCATCCAGGTGGTGGGCTTCGGCGGGCGCGGGTGCCCGGACTCCTCGACGTTGCTGACGTACTCGCAGTCGGCCAACCCGGCGTCGCCGTACTTCAGCGACCAGACGAAGCTCTACAGCCGCGGCGAGTGGGTGAAGGGCCGGTTCTGCGAGGCCGACATCCTGCGCTCCCCCACGCTGCGGGTGGTCGTGCTGCGCTGAGGGGCCCCGGCGGAGGCGGGCACTCAGCCGCTCGCCTCCGCCGACAGCGCGCGCAGATCGGCGAACGCCTCGTCGAGGTGCTCGTCCAGGCTGCGCGCGGATTCCCGGATCCAGGCGCCGGCCGCGTGGTGGAAGGTGACCCAGCCGACGTGGGCGGCCAGCGCGGCGAGCCGGTCGCCGACGCCCCGCTCGCGCAGCGCCGCCGCCAGGGCGTCGGCCATCGCCGCGGCCTTGGCCAGGTCGCGCTCGCGCAACGCCGGGGTCGCGGCGATGACCGCGAGCCGCGGTTCGGCGAACGGCCGGTTCTGCTCGAGGATCTTCCCGGCCTTCCGGAAGGCGCGGAGCAGCACTTCGAGCGGCGACAAGCCCTCGGGAGCGTCGGCCACCGACCGGGTCAGGTCCGCGCGCAGGGCGGCTTCGCCGTCGAACAGCACTTCGCGCTTGTCCGGGAAGTGCCGGAAGAACGTGCGCTCGGTGACGCCGGCCCGGGCGGCGATTTCGGCCGTCGTCGTCCGGTCGAAACCCCGCTCTCCGTACAGCTCCAGGGCCGCCTGCTGGAGGCGGCGGCGCGCTTCTTCCCCGCTGCGTGGCACCGGGTCAGCTTACCCGTAACGCCAGTCACTGACATTACGAGCTACGGTTGTTGGTGTCAGTCACTGTCACTACCCGGGAGAGCCCATGCACGTCTTCGTCACCGGCGGTTCCGGCCTGACCGGCCCCGCCGTCGTCGCCGGGCTGATCGCGGCCGGCCACACCGTCACCGGCCTCGCTCGTTCGGACGCGGCCGCCGCCCGGCTGGAAGCGCTCGGCGCCACCCCGCACCCCGGCGCACTGGACGACCTCGGCAGCCTGCGCGCCGGCGCCGAAGCCGCCGACGGCGTCCTGCACATGGCCTTCGGCGGCGACTTCAGCGACCCGGACGACATGATGCGGCGGGACCGGACGGCGATCGAGGCGCTCGGCCACGCGCTGGAGCAGACCGGCAAACCGTTCGTCAGCACGTCCGGCACGCTGGTCATGCCCGCCGGCCGGGAGAGCACCGAGCAGGACGAGCCCGACGCGTCCGGGCTCGCCGCGTTCCGGATCGCCGGCGAACGGGCCTGCCTGGACTTCGCCGCTCGCGGCGTGCGCGCGAGCGTCGTCCGGCTCGCGCCGACCGTCCACGGCCCGGGCGACCACGGCTTCATCGGCATGCTCGTCGACACCGCGCGCAAGACCGGGAAATCGGCCTACGTCGGCGACGGCGGCAACCGCTGGCCTGCGGTGCACCGGCTCGACGCGGCGGTCCTGTTCCGCCTGGCCCTGGAGCAGGCGCCGGCCGGCAGCGTGCTGCACGGAGCCGCGGAGAACGTCCCGTTCCGGAGCATCGCCGAGACGATCGGGCGCGGCCTGGACCTGCCCGTGGTGTCGCTGACGCCGGACGAAGCGGCGGGCCACTACGCGAGCCCGTTCATGGCCACGGTCTACGGCTTCGACGCGCCCGTCTCCAGCGCCTTCACGCGGGAGCAGCTGGGCTGGTCACCGACGCAGCCGACCCTGCTCGACGACATCGAGCACGGCGACTACCTCTGAGCATTATATCCGGATATGCGGATATAGTGCGGGCATGCGTGTTCTCGTGGTGGGCCGGGGTCCGGTGGCCCGGGTGCTGGCAACATCGTTGGCCGAGGGTCACCAGGTCGGGCTCGCGGTGCGCGAACGGACGGCGGCGTCCCGGCTCGTCGGGACCCGCCGGCTCCGGAGGTCCGGGCAGGCCGGGCGGCGCGTCGAACTGACGACCGCCGGCGCAGGCTGGGACGTGGTGATCAGCACCGCCTCGCCCGCCTCGCCGGGCGTCGCCGAGCTGCTCGCGCAGCCGGCGGTCGTCGCGGCGGTCACGCAGGTGCCGTCGGAGGTCGAACTGCTTCGTGAGCTGGCGGGCGATCGGCCGTGGGGGCTGGTGGTTCCCGAGTTCTTCGCCGGCGGCGCCGATCCGACGTGGTGGTGGCCGCCGGCGCGGGTCCGGTTCACCGTCGCCGGTCCCGCGTCGTCTTCGCTGCGGTCCCTGTTCGCCCGGCCGCGGTGGTCGCGGACCGCCCCGCTCGCGGCTCCCCTGGTGTCCGCGGCGACGACGATGCCCGTCGTGGCCGGGCTGCACGCGGCGGGGTTCGACCTGCCGGCGACCCGCCGGTCGTCGCGGCAGCTCGCGGCGGCCGCGACCCAGGCCCGCACCGCGGTCGCGGCCGGGTACGGCGGCCGGAATCCGCGTCCGGTGCGCTCGCAAGGCGTGCTCGCGGCGCTGACCCTGCTGCCCCGGCTGGCCCCGTTCGACGTGCCGGGCTACCTCCGCGGCCACTTCGGCGGGCACGGGCCGCAGACGGTCCGGATGCTGCGGGACTGGGTCGACCTGGGCCGGCAGCACGGCCTGCCGACCGGGGAGCTCGAAGAGCTGCTGGAGCAGGTGCCCGCGTGATCCGGGACGCCCTCACCACCGCCCTGCCCGTGCTGCGGGCGCTCGGCGAAGCGACCCGGGTGCAGATCGTCGGCGTGTTCCTCGACCGCGGCGGGTCCGCCACGGTCGGCGAGGTCCAGGCGGCCCTGGGCCTGCCGCAGTCCACCGTGTCGCGGCACCTGCGGATCCTGCTCGACGCCCGCCTGCTGACCGTGAGCCGGTCGGGTCCGCACCGGATCTACCGCCTCGACGTACCGGCGGACGCCTTGGACGCGCTCGACGCCGTCATCACCGAGGTGCGGGCCTGCCAGCACCCGTGACGGGCTCTCCCGCGCACTGCCGGATCCTGACGGCCGTCAGCGGCCCGCCCAGCGCCGAGGTGAACACCTCCCGCACCGGCGCGGACGTCGCCACGCCGTGCAAGTCCGTGGGGAAGTGGCCGGCCACCAAGATCGGCTCCAGGACTCCGGCGACGGCCTCGGGGCACGATTCCAGGTAGTCGAACAGGCTCGGCCGGCGCATCCGCACGATGCTCCACAAGGCCAGCGGGTCCCGGCTCGGCGTATCCCCTTCGAGGGTGCGGACGCAGCGGAAAATGCTGTAAGCGAGGCGGTCGCGGACCACGCTCGCGAGCGCCTCACGGTCGAGGAGATCCCGGTCGGCAGGTGCATCGCCAGTCGACGTCGGAACCCGGCGGGTCGTCCTGAGCCACCTCGGCGACGACCGACGTGGTCGCCTGCACGTTCGGCGAGCTAGGGTTCCAGGCGACTTCGAGGTCGGCCACAGAGCCCTGCCGATACGTCGCCGGCTGCTGCAGCTCCGTTCCGGCGAGCCAGACGAGGTGGTCCGCGAATCCCTGTCCCGTCACCACCCCGTTCTGGTCAAGATCGGCGGCCCCTGTCCGCAACCCGTCGATCAGCCGCTCGGTGAGCAGTCCGCCGGACCACTCCGCCTCTGCCCGGACGTCCCGGTGGGCGCTGGTGGCTGCGACGGCGAGCGTCGTCGTCGAGGGACTCCGCCGGTTCTTCAAGGCCGCCATGAACAAGCCGGAACAGGAGAAGTCGAGAACGATCATCCGCCTGAGACACGGGCGGCCGATGTCCGGATCGCGAAGGACATCATAGAGCCCCTGGAAGTCGATTTGACTCCGGCCGGGCGTGCGGAACGACGGGGGTCGTACGAGGTGAAGGTGATGAGCAGGGCTTTCCTGGCCAAGGCTCGCTCCCATCGACGATTCCTTCAAGGAGTCGCACGACGGGAGCGAAATGTCACGGCTGGGGCTGCTGGCTCGCCAGCGTCCCCGCCGCCAGCCGGCGGGCGACGTCGCGGCGCAGCCACAGCAGCCAGGCCCAGACGGCCAGGAAGATGACCCCCAGCACGGCGATCGCGGGCAGCCAGACCACCAGCGCGATCAACACCACCTGCAGGCCGAGGATCACCGGCACCGCCCACGGGCGCTTGACGAACCCGCACGTGACGATCAGCAGGGCGGCCACCGCGATGACCGTCCAGCCGGTGCCCGTGGAGATTCCGCCGCCGAGCTTGTTCACCACCGGGAGGGCGAGGGCGACCGTGATCGCCTCCATGATCAGCGTCCCCGACATCACGCCGCGGAAGCCCTTCATCGGGTCCTTCGGCTTCGGCTTCTCCTGAGGCTGCGACGTCACGCGGGCTCCTTCCCGAACAGCGTGCGCGCCTCGCCCGCGGTGACCACCGAGCCGGTGACCAGCACGCCGCCGCCGGACAGGGACTCTTCGGGGTCGTCGTTGGTCTCCACCAGCGCGATCGCCGTCTCGATCGCCGTCTCCAGGTCCGTTTCGGCGACCACGCGGTCCTCGCCGAACACCGAGATCGCCAGCGCGTTGAGCTCTTCCAGCGGCATCGACCGCGGCGAGGAGTTGCGCGTCACGACGATGTCCGAGACCACCGGCTCGAGGGCGTCGAGGATGCCGTGGGCGTCCTTCTCGGCCATCACGCCGACCACCGCGACCAGGCGGCGGAAGGCGAACTCCTCGGACACCGTCGTCGCGAGCGCGCGGGCGCCGTGCGGGTTGTGCGCCGCGTCGAGCAGCACCGTCGGCGCCGAGCGGACGCGCTCGAGCCGGCCCGGCGTCTCGACCTCGGCGAACGCCTCGCGCACCGCCTCGACCACCAGCTGCTTGTCCTTGCCCGCGCCGAAGAACGCCTCGACCGCGGCCAGCGCCAGCGCGGCGTTCGCGGCCTGGTGGGCGCCGTGCAGCGGGAGGAAGATCTGGTCGTACACGCCGCCGAGGCCCTGCAGCTTCAGCAGCTGCCCGCCGACCGCGACCTCCTTCTCCAGCACGCCGAACTCGCTGCCCGCGCGCGCGACCGCGGCGTCGACCTCGACCGCGCGCTCCAGCAGCACCTTGAGCACCTCGGGGTCCTGCTCGGCGATCACCGCGACCGAGCCGGGCTTGATGATGCCCGCCTTTTCGCGCGCCGCGCTGACCGCGTCGGGCCCCAGGTACTCGACGTGGTCCAGGCCGATCGGGGTGATGACGGCGACGTCGGCGTCCGCGACGTTCGTGGCGTCCCAGGCGCCGCCCAGGCCCGCTTCGAGCACCGCGGCCTCGACCGGGGCGTCGGCGAACGCGGCGAACGCCATCCCGGTCAGGATCTCGAACTTGCTCAGCTCGACGCCGTCCGCCGAAGCACCGTCCACCATGGACACGTACGGCGCGATGTCGTGCCACAGCTCGGCGTAGCGCGTGGCGGAGATCGGCCGGCCGTCGAGCGCGATCCGCTCGGTGACCAGCTGCAGGTGCGGGCTCGTGTAGCGGCCGACGCGCAGGCCCATCCGGGTCAGCAGCGCGTCGATCATCCGGGCCGTCGAGCCTTTGCCGTTCGTGCCGGCGACGTGCAGCACCGGGTAGCCGCGGTTCGGCTCGCCCAGCAGCTGCGTCAGCGCGGAGATCCGGGTCAGCGACGGCTCGATCTTCGTCTCCGGCCAGCGCTGGTTCAGCTCGGCTTCGACGGCCATCAGCTCGCGGCGCGCCTCGGGGCCGTCCGGGTCGCCGTACTGGACTTGTTCGCCCTGGTCGTCGAGCTCGTGCAGCTCGGTGTCCCCGGGCACGGTGAGGTCGGGCACCGGGCCGGTGGCGAGGTTGTCGCCGAGCTGGCCGACACCGCCGATCCCGCCGCGCGAGCCGCCGCCGGCTTCGAACGCGGTGTCCCGGACGTCCAGCTCCGGGTCGTGGTCGTCGGACTCCTCGTAGCCCGACGTCCCCAGTTCGTCGACGCCCGCGAAACTGTCCAGATCCGACAGGTCCGGCCTGCGACCTGTCTCATCCTGCGGCACTGAATCTCCTCCGGCCTGGGGTTTTCGCACTTGCCTTCCGAGTCTACGTGCGTGACGAGTGGCACTCTCGACGCATGCCGTTCAACCACAACGACCACTACCACCCGCTGCTGCTGGACCTGCTGCCGCCGGGACCGGGGATCGCGCTGGACGTCGGCTGCGGCACCGGCCGGTTCGCCCGGCGGCTGGCCGCGACCGGCATGGCGGTGGAGGCGCTCGACGTCTCGGCGGCGATGGTGGCGGCGGCGGCCGGACTGGGTTCGCCGGGGCCGGGCGAGATCGTCTACCGGCAGGCCGACGTCACCACCGACCCCCTGCCCGAGGCGCACTACGACTACATCTCGTGCATCGCGTCGCTGCACCACCTGCCGTTCGGGACGGTCACCAAGCTGCGCCGCGCGCTGGTGCCGGGCGGGGTGCTCGCGGTGCTCGGCCTGGCCCGGCCGAGCACGCCGGTGGACTGGGCGCAGGCACTGGCCGCGGTCCCGGTCAACGCGCTCGCGCGGCTGATCGTCTACGCCGGCGAGCGGCTGAACGGCGGCCCCGAAGACGGTCCGAAGGCCCCCGTCTTCGACGACTACCCGACGCTGGCCGAGCTGCGCCGCGAGTCGGCCCGGCTGCTGCCCGGCAGCACGGTCCGGCCGTTGCTGTTCTGGCGCACCTTGATCACCTACCGTGAGCAGGGCGACGGCGACCCGGCCGACGGGTGAAGCCGGCCGCGGTGGTGCTCAGGGCGCGGCGCTGACGAAGTCCAGCACGAGCCGGGCGAACTCGTCCGGCAGCTCGGCCGGGGCGCCGTGCCCCGCGTCGATCTCGGCGGCGCGTGCGTCCGGGATCGCCGCGACCAGGGCACGGTGCTGGTCCGCGGTGACGATCCGGTCGTGCGCGCTGCCGAGCACCAGGACGGGCGCGGTGATCCGGCCGAGGACCGGCCGCAGGTCGACGGCCCGGTCCGCGGCGACCTGCCGGTCCGTGCCGGGCTGGATCACCGTTTCCAGGGTCTTGATCAGCTGTTCGTTGCTGTCGGCGGTGGCCTGGTCCCAGTAGCGCGGGCCGAACGCCATCAGCGGGAGCATCCGGGCGAAGGTGCCGGTGGCGAGCAGGTCGAGCCAGTAGCGGAATTCGGCGTCCTGGCGGGTGTCGGTGACCGGCCAGGCGGCGTGCAGGACCGCTTTCCGGACGCGGTCCGGGCGGGTACCGGCCAGGTGGGCGGCCACGACCGCGCCGAGCGAGTGCCCGGCGACGTGGGCGGTGGCGAAGCCGGCGTGGTCCAGGACGGCCTCGGCTTGGGCGGCGAGGGCTTCGACGGTGAGCGGGCCGCCGTCGTCGGTGGTCAGGCCGGAGCCGGGGAAGTCGGGGGCCAGGACGGTGAAGCCGGCCGCCTGCGCGGTCAGCGGCGCCCACTGTTCACGGGATGCGGCGGTGCCGTGCAGCAGGAGCAGGGCGGGGCCGTCGCCGGTGCGGTCGTAGTGGACGGTCGTCGCGCGTAGTGATACTTCGGGCATTCGTCGTGCTCCTTCAGGCGATTTCGCGGAGGGCGGCGGTGAACGCGCGCGGGTTTTCCTGGTGCGGGAGGTGACCGCAGCCGGCGAAGACGTGCACGCGGGCACCGGGTGTCTCGGCGGCGCAGCTGCGCGGCACATCGAGGGGGATTTCGGCGTCGAGCTCGCCGTGCAGGTAGGTGATCGGGGTCTTCAGGTCCTTGAGCCGCGGCCGGGGGTCGTAGGTGGTGCACTCGGTGAACAGGGCGTCGATGTAGACGCCGGAGTCGAGCAGCTGCCGGACGGTCCAGTCGACGAGCCCGCGCGCGGCGCCCGGGGCGAACCAGTTCGGCACCCAGCTCCCGAGGGTGCCGGCCCGGTCGTCGACGAGCCGCTGCCGCAGGTCCTGGACCTTTTCGAGCATGCCGGTGCTGGGCCAGTGTCCCGGGCTGTCGACCGCGACGACGTGGCCGACGAGACCGGGGCGCGCGAGCGCGAGTTCGGTGGCGAAAACGCCGCCGATGCTCGACCCGACGACGGTGGGCCTGATCTCGAGCGTCTCGATCACGGTGGCCAGGTCGGCGGCGATCCGGGCGATGGTGTTGCCGGCGGCGGGGTGGTCGGAGCGGCCGCACCCGCGCCAGTCGAGGGTGACGACACGGTGGTCACGCACGAGATCGGGCAGGCACGACTGCCAGACGCGGCCGCTGGTGCCCCAGCCGTGCACGAACAGCAGGGCGGGACCGGTGCCGGCGTCTTCGTAGTGGAGGCGGGTGTCGTCGACTTCCAAGAAGGGCATAGCTCGAGCTTGCTGCGCGGCTTCCCGCGTTTCGATGAGCAGTCGGCTCCTACACTGATCACGGATCCTGATGAACGGGGGCGGCGTTGGAGCTGCGTCAGCTTCGGTACTTCGTGACGGTGGCGGAGGAGCTGCACTTCGGCCGCGCGGCGGAGCGCCTGCACATCGTCCAGCCGGCGGTGAGCCAGCAGATCCGGCGGCTGGAGCGGGCCCTGGGCGTGTCGTTGTTTTCGCGCACGACGCGGTCGGTGGTCCTCACCGAGGCGGGCAGCCGGTTCCTCCCGCACGCGCGCGCGGTCCTGGCGGCGGCGGACCGGGCGGCGGACTCGGTGGCGGACTTCCGCGACGTCCGCCTGCTCCGGTTGGGCACGAGCGAAGGCCTGGGCGACCGGCTGGACGTCCTGCTGAGCGCCTTCGCCCGGCTGGCCCCGTCGGTTTCGCTGGAGCTGCTCCACGCGCCGACTCTGCAACGGCTCCAGCGTGTCCGCGACGGCTCGTTGGACGCGACGATCGTGCGGGGTTCGTGGCCGGCTTCGGGGCTGGACCTGACGCCGTTGTGGACGGACGAGGTGCTGGTGGCGCTGCCGGCCTCGCACCCGCTGGCTGCTTCGGCGGTCGTTCCGTTCGCCTCGCTGGCTTCGCTTCCGGTGCGGTTGAGCCCGCCTGCGCGGAACCAGCCGTTGTACGACCTGGTCGTTTCGTGCTGCCGGGAGGCGGGGTTCGAGCCGGTGCTCGGCAAGGAGTTCACGACGGCACAGGACACGTTGGGGACACTGGGGTTCGGCCGTCCACACTGGACGGTGTTCTACCGGGCGCACGCAAACCTGCTGCCGGTGCCGGGCGTGGCGTTCCGGCCGCTGCGGGACCCGACCCCGCGGATGCCGACGTACCTGGCCACGTCGTCGGACCGGCGGGTGACGCCGGAGGTGGTGGCGTTGATCGAGGCGGCACGGACGGTCGAAGCCGGCTGAGCAGCCCCCGATTTCCACGCTACCCGAGGGGTACGACAAAGCCCGGCACTCCACAACGGCGGAGTGCCGGGCTCAGTCGAGGGACCTCAGGAAGCCGGCAGCGCCGCCAGCCGGGACGTGATGCGGTCGATGTCCGCCGACGCCGTCTCCTTGCGGAGCTGGATCTTCGCCACCACCTGCTCCGGGGCCTTCGCGATGAACGCCTCGTTGCCCAGCTTCGCCTCCGTCTGGGTCAGTTCCTTCTGGGCCGCCGCCAGGTCCTTCTCCAGCCTCTTGCGCTCCGCCGCCACGTCGACCGTGCCCGACAGGTCCAGCTCCACCGTCACCACGCCGTCCGTCAGGGCCACCTCCAGGGACGCGCTCGCCGCGAACTCGGGAGCCGGCTCCGTCAGGCGGACCAGTGACCGGATCGCCGGTTCGTGGCCGTCCGCGTACCCCTGCAGGCGGGCCGCCACCTTCTGGCCCGGCTTCAGGCCCTGGTCCGCCCGGAACCTGCGGATCTCCGTCACCAGCTTCTGGACGTCCGCGATCCGGGCGTCGGCCGCCGCGTCCGCGTAGCCCTCGAACGGCGACGGCCAAGCGGCGATCACCAACGACGAACCGCCGGTCAGCGCCGTCCAGAGCTTCTCCGTGATGAACGGGATGAACGGGTGCAGCAGCCGCAGGACCGTGTCCAGCACGTGGCCCAGCACCGACCGGGTAGCGGCCACCCGGGCCGCATCGCCCTGGTACAGCTGGACCTTCGCCAGCTCCAGGTACCAGTCGCACAGCTCGTTCCAGGTGAACTGGTAGAGCGCGCCCGCCACCTTCGCGAACTGGAAGTCCTCGAACAGGCCGTCCACTTCGGACACCAGCGCGCCCAGGCGGCCCAGGATCCAGCGATCAGCTTCGGTCAGCGAAGCAGCAGCCGGCAGCGGATCGGCGACCGAAGCCCCGTTCATCATCGCGAACTTCGTCGCGTTCCACAGCTTCGTGCAGAAGTTGCGGGAACCCGCCGCCCACTCGTCGGCCAGGGCCATGTCCGCGCCCGGATTCGCGCCGCGGGCCAGGGTGAACCTGGTCGCGTCCGCGCCGTACGCGTCCATCCACTCCAGGGGGTCGATCACGTTGCCGCGGGACTTCGACATCTTCTTGCCCTGCGCGTCGCGGATCAGGCCGTGCAGGTACACGTGGTCGAACGGCTGCTTCCCGTCCATCTGGTGCACGCCGAACATCATCATCCGGACCACCCAGAAGAACAGGATGTCGTAGCCGGTCGACAACACGCTCGTCGGATAGAACTTGGCCAGGTCGTCCGACGACGAAGGCCACCCGAGCGTCGACATCGGCCACAGGCCCGACGAGAACCACGTGTCCAGCACGTCCGGGTCCTGCGTCCAGCCCTCGCCCGACGGCGGCTGCTCGTCCGGGCCGACGCACACCACTTCACCGTCCGGGCCGTAGTACACCGGGATGCGGTGGCCCCACCACAGCTGGCGCGAGATCGTCCAGTCGTGCATGTTGTCGACCCAGTCGAAGTAGCGCTTGCCCAGCTCCGGCGGGTGGATCTTGGTCCGGCCGTCGCGGACCGCGTCGCCCGCCAGCTTGGCCAGCTCCTCGACCTTGACCCACCACTGCAGCGACAGCCGCGGCTCCACCACCGTGTCGCAGCGCGAGCAGTGCCCGACCGCGTGCACGTACGGCCGCTTCTCGGCGACGATCCGGCCGGCCTCCCGCAGCGCGGCGACGACCGCCGGGCGCGCCTCGAAGCGGTCGAGGCCCTCGAACGGGCCCGGCGCGGTGATCTCCGCGCGCTCGTTCATGATCGTCAGCATCGGCAGGTCGTGGCGGCGGCCGATCTCGAAGTCGTTCGGGTCGTGCGCCGGGGTGACCTTCACCGCACCGGTGCCGAACTCCGGGTCGACGTGCTTGTCGGCCACGATCGGGATGCGGCGGCCGGTCAGCGGCAGCTCGACCTCGGTGCCGACCAGGTGCGCGTACCGCTCGTCGTCCGGGTGGACGGCGACCGCGGTGTCGCCCAGCATCGTCTCGGCGCGAGTCGTCGCGACCACGATGGCGTTGTCGCCGTCGCCGTAACGGATCGACACGAGTTCGCCGTCGTCGTCGTTGTGGTCGACCTCGATGTCCGACAGCGCCGTCTGGCAGCGCGGGCACCAGTTGATGATCCGCTCGGCCCGGTAGATCAGGCCCTCGTCGAAGAAGTTCTTGAACACCGTCTGGACGGCCTTCGACAGGTTCTCGTCCATGGTGAAGCGCTCACGCGACCAGTCGACGCCGTCGCCGAGGCGCTTCATCTGGCCGAGGATCTTGCCGCCGTACTCGGCCTTCCACTCCCAGACGCGCTCGACGAACTTCTCGCGGCCCAGGTCGTGGCGCGAAAGGCCCTCGCCGGCCAGCTGCCGCTCGACCACGTTCTGCGTCGCGATGCCGGCGTGGTCCATGCCCGGCAGCCACAGCACCTCGTAGCCCTGCATGCGACGGCGGCGGCTCATCGCGTCCATCAGCGTGTGGTTGAGGGCGTGGCCCATGTGCAGCGAGCCGGTGACGTTCGGTGGCGGCAGTACGATCGAGAACGGCGGCTTCCCCGACGAGGCGTCGGCCGTGAAGTACCCGGCCGCTACCCAGCGGTCGTACATCGGTGCTTCCTCGGCGGCCGGGTCCCAGGCACCCGGAAGGTCGGTGGTCTGCTGCGGAGCGTTCTCGGTCACAATGGACAAGTCTACGAACCCGTCACGGCGGGTCACCCAGGGGGAAGGCACTCGGGATGGCAGAGCCTCGGCAGCCGCAGGATCCGGACGACCGGCGCCTCGAAACGCACCCGGACCTGATGAACCCCGACTGGCAGAAGTACGCCGAACGGGACGCCTGGCTGGGCGCGAAGAAGGACCTCAAGAAGCGCCGCAAGCGCGAGCGCCGCACGGGCGGGGTCCGGCAGCCCGGGCACAGCCGCTGGCCGGGCGTGCTGGCCCTGCTCATCGTGATCGCCCTGGTCGCCGCGGCGGTCATCGTGCACCAGCTCCAGGGCGCCGGCGTCAACGAGTTCACCTACTTCGGGTAACGCCCGTCCCCCGCCGTCGATGATCATTCGTCGACCTTGGGGGGACTTACGTGGACCTGATGGAGCCGGAGCAGGCTCGTAGGCCGCCGAAACGCCGCCGCTGGTGGGGCTTCGTGGCCTTCCTGGCGATCCTGGCCGTCACGACCACCCTGGTCGTGTTCGCCGGCCGTTCCTCGTCGCGCCTCTCGGGGGTGACGGCCGTCGACCTGGCGCACCCGTACGCGCACACGCCCGCGGACACGTGGCGCACCGGCCTCGACGGCATCACCTCGCCGGCCGCCGTCGACATCGGCTCCTTCAAGGCCGACGCGGTCGCGGCCGCCTACGCGAAGGTCCGGCAGGTCATCACGGCCGCGCGGCTGGACCCGGCGGTGCTCTACCGGCACGATCCGCAACCCTTCCTGGCGCTGTTCGCCATGGACGCCCGGCCGGCCCTCAGCGCCGACCTGACCCAGAAGCCGTCGAAGGGCGGCGTGGCGAGCCACCTCACGAAAATCGCCGACGGCCACCGCCTGCTCGGTCAGGGCCCGCGCTCGTCCGGCACCCTCACCGCGCGCGCGACCGACTGGCCGAACCAGCTGGTCATCGACGCGCAGTTCGCCATCGCCTACGCCTTCGACACCGCGCACCCGGAGCAGCTGCGCGGCCCGGGCGACCTCGTCAGCTTCCTGCGGGTCGACGAGAGCTTCCTGATCCGCCGCGACACCGGGATGTCCTACGGCAACGGCCTGTGGCCGTTCCACACCGAAAGCGCGCTTTCGTCGGCCGGCTGCGCCGCGGCCGAGGACGGCTTCCTGGCCCCCGGCTACACGAACGACGGCGACCCGGGCCCCGGCGACCAGGACGCGCCCGGCTACTACGACCCGAACCACCCGGTCCCGACCGCCCACCGCTGCCGCACCTGAGCCCACCAGATGCACAGTCTGGACTGAACAGTTAAACTGTGTGCATGGGCGAAGTACCTCCGCACGTGGCCGAAAGCGCCGGATGGATCCGCGGGGTCGTCGGGCAGCTGCACCGGCGGCTGCGCCAGGTCGACAACGCCGGGATCCTGACGCCGTCGCAGTCCGCCGTGCTGCACCGGCTGCACCGCGAGGGCCCGGCCACGCAGGGCGAGCTGGCCGCGGCCGAGCACGTGCGGCAGCAGTCGATGGCCGCCACCCTCGGGGTCCTCGACGAGCTCGGCTACCTCGCCCGCACGCCCGATCCGGCCGACCGGCGGCGGGTGGTGATCAGCCTCTCCGGCACCGGCACCGCCACCGTGCGCGGGATCCAGCACCACCGCGACGAGTGGCTGGCCCAAGCGCTGGTGGACGAGCTGTCCCCCGCCGAGCTCGACGTCGTCACCCGCGCCCTGCCGCTGCTGCAGCGCGTCGCCGAACACTGACCACCAGGGAGTTCCCCACGACCACCGCCACCGCCCCCGCCAAGTTCGGCGCCCGCCTGGTCACCCCGCTGGTGGCCGGCGCGGTGCTCAACCCGATCAACTCCACGCTCATCGCCGTCGCCCTCGTACCGATCGGGCAGAGCTTCGGCGCCGGCCCCGGCCAGACCGCCTGGCTCATCTCCGCCCTCTACCTCGCCACCGCGGTCGGGCAGCCCGTGGTCGGTCTGCTGGTCGACCGCCACGGCGCCCGCCGCGTCCTGCTCGGCGGCGCGAGCCTGGTGATCGTCGCCGGGATCGCGGGGATGATCCCGCTCTCCGTCGGCTGGCTGACCGGGGTGCGGGTCGTCCTCGGCCTCGGCACGTGCGCCGGGTTCCCGGCCGCGATGGCCGTCCTGCGCCACCACGCCGAAGCACACGGCCAGGGCGTGCCCGCCCGCGTGCTGTCGGTGCTGTCGATGTCCGCGCAGACGGTGATGGTGATCGGCCCGACGCTGGGCGGCGTGCTGATCGGCCTGTTCGGCTGGCCCGCGATCTTCGCGGTGAACATCCCGCTCGCCGGGCTGTCGCTGGTGCTGGCATGGGCGTGGGTGCCGAAGGACGACCGCGGCGAGCGCACCGCCACCCGGATCGACGTGCTCGGCATCGCGTTGTTCTCCGCGACCCTGCTCGCGCTCCTGTTCTTCCTGATGGACCCGGGCGCCGAGGTCTGGCTGCCGGCCGTCGTCGCCGCCTTCGGGACCGCCTTCACCCTCGTCGAACTGCGCCGCGACGCGCCCTTCCTCGACCTGCGGATGCTCGCGGCCAACCGCGCGATCCTGCGGACCTACCTCCGGCAGGCGCTCAGCTTCATGGCCATCTACGCGATCATGTTCGGCTACGTCCAGTGGCTGGAGACCGCCCGGCAGCTGTCCGAGGAAGCCGCCGGGCTGATGCTGCTGCCGATGTCGGGCACCGCCGTCTGCGCCGCGGCCTTCTCCGGACGCGCGTCCGGGATCAAGGCGCGGCTGGTCACCGTGGCCGTCGCGCTGGCCGGCGGCTCGGCCCTGCTGCTGCTCGTCCACGACGGCACGGGGGTGGGCGCGCTGCTCGCCCTCGCCGGGCTGTTCGGCCTGGCCCAGGGCCTGACCAGCGTCGCCAACCAGACGACGCTCTACCGCGAGGCACCCGCCGCGCAGATGGGCACCGCGAGCGGCCTGTTCCGCACCGCCCAGTACCTCGGCGCGATCGTGGCCTCGACGCTCATCGCCCTCTGCTACGGCCCGCACGCGGACTCCGCGGGCCTGCACCGGCTGGCCGTCGCGCTCGTCGTCATCAGCGGCCTGCTGCTGCTCGTCACCGTCGCCGACCGGGGGCTGCGCGCCGGAAAGGCGTGACCCTCGTGGCGCCTGGCGATCATCGAGGCGCACGATGAACGCATGACCCGTGAAGCGCCGGCGCAGGACGTGGACGAAACCCGCCTCGAGGTGGGCAAGCCGAAGGGCTGGGCGGCCGGGATACCCGGCGTCGCCGTGTCCCTCGCGCGCAGCGTCGAGCAGATGGGCACCGCCCGGACCGTCAAGGCGCTGCGGCTGCTGAACCAGCGCGAGGGTTTCGACTGCCCGGGCTGCGCGTGGCCGGAACCCCGCGAGGTCGACGGCGAGAAGCGCAAGCCGGCCGAGTTCTGCGAGAACGGCGCCAAGGCCGTCGCCGAGGAAGCCACGAAACGGCGGGTGGACCGCGAGTTCTTCGCGCGGCACCCGGTCCGGGAGCTGAAGACCAGGACCGACTACTGGCTGGGCCAGCAGGGCCGGATCACCGAGCCGTTCGTGTTGCGCGAAGGCGCGACGCACTACGAGCCGATCTCCTGGGACGACGCGTTCGAGCTGGTCGCGGGCGAGCTCAAGGCGCTGACCGGCCCCGGCGAGGCGATCTTCTACACCTCCGGCCGCACCAGCAACGAGGCCGCGTTCCTCTACCAGCTGCTGGTGCGTTCCTTCGGCACGAACAACCTCCCGGACTGCAGCAACATGTGCCACGAGTCCTCGGGTGCGGCGCTGGCGGCGACCACCGGCGTCGGCAAGGGCTCGGTGAGCCTCGCCGACATCCACCGGGCGGACCTGATCGTCGTCGTCGGGCAGAACCCGGGCACCAACCACCCGCGGATGCTCTCGGCGCTGGAAGAGGCCAAGGGCCGCGGCGCGAAGATCATCGCCGTCAACCCGCTGCCGGAAGCCGGGCTGATGCGGTTCAAGAACCCGCAGAACGTCCGGGGCGTCGTCGGCAAGGGCACGCCGCTGGCCGACGAGTTCGCGCAGATCCGGCTCGGCGGCGACCTCGCGCTGTTCCAGGCCGTCGGGCACCTGCTGCTGGCGTGGGAGGCCGAAGCGCCGGGCACGATCGTCGACCGCGAGTTCGTCGAGCGGGTCACCGAGGGCTTCGACGGCTACGCGAAGCACCTGCGGGAGATCGACTGGGCGGCGGTCGAGCGCGCGACCGGCCTGCCGCGCGAGCAGATCGAACGCGTCGCGCGGATGATCGCGTCGTCCGCGCGCACGATCTACTGCTGGGCGATGGGGCTCACCCAGCACAAGCACGCGGTCCCGACGATCTCCGAAATCGCCAACCTCGCGCTGATGCGCGGGATGATCGGCAAGCCCGGCGCGGGCCTGTGCCCGGTGCGCGGGCACTCGAATGTCCAGGGCGACCGGACGATGGGCATCTGGGAGAAGATGCCGCAGTCCTTCCTGGACGCCCTCGCCGCCGAGTTCGGCATCGACGTCCCGCGCGAGCACGGCTTCGACACCGTCGACGCGATCCGGGCGATGCGCGACGGCCGCGGCAAGGTGTTCTTCGCCGTCGGCGGCAACTTCGCGGCGGCCACACCGGACTCCGAGCTGACCGAGAAGGCGCTCGAGTCGTGCTCGCTGACCGTGCACGTGTCGACGAAACTGAACCGGTCGCACGTCGTGCACGGCCGCACCGCGCTCGTCCTGCCGACGCTCGGCCGCACCGAACGGGACATCCAGGCCTCGGGCGAGCAGTTCGTCACCGTCGAGGACTCGATGTCCCAGGTGCACACCTCGCGCGGGCGTCTGAAGCCGGCGAGCGAGCACCTGCTGTCCGAGGTCGCCATCGTCTGCCGGCTGGCCGAGAAGCTGTTCGGCGCGGGGCACGCCGTCCCGTGGCGGACGTTCGAGGCCGACTACGACCTGGTCCGCGACCGCATCTCGCGGGTCGTGCCCGGCTGCCAGGACTACAACCGCCGCGTCCGCGAGCCGGACGGCTTCGTGCTGCCGCACGCCCCGCGCGACTCCCGCGAATTCACCGGCACCGCCAACGGCAAGGGCAACTTCACCGTGTCCGCCCTGGAGTACCCGCAGGTGCCCGAGGGCCGGCTCCTGCTGCAGACCCTGCGCAGCCACGACCAGTACAACACCACGATCTACGGGCTGTCGGACCGCTACCGCGGCATCGAGAACGCCCGCCGGGTGGTGCTGGTGCACCCGGACGACCTGGCCGCGCTCGGCCTCGCCGACGGCACGGTGGCCGACCTGGTCTCCGAGTGGCGCGACGGCGACCGGCGCGCGCCGGCGTTCCGGATCGTGGCGTACCCGACCGCGCGCGGCTGTGCGGCGGCGTACTTCCCGGAGGCGAACGCGCTGGTGCCGCTGGACTCGGTCGCGGACAAGTCGAACACGCCGGTGTCGAAGGCGATCGTGGTGCGGCTGGAACCCCGGCCCTGAACCTCAGCCCTGGAAGTCCCGCTGCAGGGTGGAGGTCATGTCCGTCATCGCGGCCTGGACGTTGTCCAGCGTCGCGGCCGGGATCAGCGCGGCCTCGGTGCCGCCGTCGGCGATGGCCACGCCCAGCACGACGTTCCCGGTGCGCACGGCGGCCCACTGCTCGGCGAACCCGGCCTCGTCGCCGACCCCGGTGACGAGCCGGACGCCGGAGTGGTCGCCGAGGGCGTCGGTCATCAGCTGGCTCGCCTTCGTGGCCGCCTGGTCGGAGTCGGCGTCGGTGAACCGCACCACGGCGATCGTCACCAGCCGGTAGTCCTGCAGGTTGGCCTTCCCGCCGCCGAGGTCACGCGCGAACAGGCGCTTGCAGCCGGTGACCTCGGTGCCGTCGCCGGGCTGGTCCTCCGGGACGACCTTCGCGTCGGCGGTCTTGACCGAGGCGGCCGGGATCTCGACGGTCCCGGCGGCGAGCTGCGCCGGCAGGTTCGCGCCGGGCAGCCGGCAGGCGTCGATCGCGCCGGGGTAGTGGACCGAAGCGGACGCCGGCTGGCACCCGGCACAAAGCACGGCGGACGCGAGGATCGGCAAGATCCACCCACCGCGGGCAACGCTGCTGCGCATAAATCCCGGACTTTCCTTATTCCCTGAAATTGACTTTCCGACTCGCTCACCGATCGGGTGAACTTTTCGGGCCGTCACGTGGTCCTGCCCACCGACGGTCACCGCACCCTGCCTCACCAGTGCGGCAGCGTCAAGACCACTGACCCGCGTGGTCCACCGTGGTCCGGTGACCGGGTGGGGGCCCGGCGCCCGCGGGAATTGCGGGGGCATTTCAGAGAATTCGTCGAAATCCGGTCCGCCGGAATCGGTCAATAAACGCAGACGACGCCGTTCGAGGTGATCGGCTCGTCCCCGTCACCGGCGGGAGCCCCGCCGCCGCCGGCCGCGCCGGGGCCGGCGTACACCGACCCGAGGACCACCTCGATGTGCCCGGCCGGGACCGTCGCGGACTGCTGCGTAGCCAGCCCGCCGAGCAGCTTCGCCACCTCGGCGCCACGCTCGGCGAGCTCGGGGCCGAACCGGACCAGCGACGTCCGCCGCGAGTCGGTGTTGCGGGTCGGGCCCGGCGTGAACCCCTTGTCCCGCAGGACACCCGCCACCCGGTTCGCGAGCCCCACCTTCGGGCCGGCGTTGGCGACGTCGACGGTGACCGGGGCGGCGGGCGTGACCGGGGGCGGGGTCCCGATCAGGCTCGCCGCGAACGCCTTCACCGCGGCCGGATCGACCTGCACCGCCGTCGCGCGCGGGTTCGCCGGGTCGTACCGGTAGTCGACGTTGACGATCGGGATGGTCTCGAACCGGATCCCGCCGCCGCTGACCCCGCGCATCTGGGCGACGAAGTCGAGCAGGTTCCAGGCGTTGTCCAGCACGACCGAGCGCTTCACGGCGTCGATGAGGTCCCCGAGCTTCCCCGGGTCGGCCAGCGTGCCCGCCGACAGCACCTGCCGGGCCAGCCCGGCGAGGAACACCTGCTGCCGCCGCATCCGGGCGAGGTCGGTGCCCGGGAGGCCGTCGCGCTGCCGGACGAAGGCGAGCGCGTCCGCGCCCGCCACGCGCTGCTCACCGGCCCGGAAGTCGGCGCCGGAGTTCTCGTCCTTGGTGGCCCGCTTCAGGCAGACGTCGACGCCGCCGATGGCCTTGCTGATCTCGTAGAAGCTGAGCAGGTTGACCTCGGCGAAGTGGTCGATCTTCACGCCGGTGAGGTCCTCGACCGCCTGCCGCGTCGCCCGCCGGCCGGCGGTGAGCGCGCCCTGGTCGATCTTCGCCTTGTCGGTCTCGCCCGCGTTGCGCAGCCGCCTCGCTTCGGCGGCCTTCGCCCGCCCGAACGCGGCGTTGATCTTCCCCTTCCCGCCCGGCATCGACACGTAGCTGTCCCGCGGGACGGAGAACGCTTTCACCTCCTTGGTGCCGTTCGGGATCCGCAGCACGATCAGGGTGTCGGTGAGGTCGTCCCCGTTGGCGCCGGCCCGCAGCTCGCGCAGCACCTCGGGGGGCAGCGGGTTGCCCTGGTTGTCCGCGCGGGCGTCCCGGCCGACCAGCAGGATGTCGAGCGAGCCGTCGGCGGGCTGTTCCCCCGGCTTCGTCCCGGGGTCCACGTCGATGACGCTGTCCCGCGACACGCCGTCGAGGGCGTGGAGGTTCACGTAGCCGTACGCCGTGCCGCCGAGGACGACCAGGGCCAGCCCGGCGACGGCGATCTTGCCGAGAGCATGCACGCCCTCTCGACGCCCGGGCGGCGCGATCCGCTGCACCGGTGACCGGCGTCACATCCGCAGGTGCGAGGCCCCGTTGAGGTCGAGGATCGCGCCGGCGGCCCAGGTCGCCTCGGCGGAAGCCAGGTACACCACCGCCGCCGCGACCTCTTCGGGCGTGCCGACCCGCCCGAACGGGCTCTGCGCGCGCAGGGCGTCGTCGATCCGGCCGGCCACGCGCTCGGTGGCGGTGAAGCCCGGAGCGACCGAGGTGACGGAGATCCCGTGCGGCGCCAGCGAGACGGCGAGCGACTGCCCGAACGCGTGCAACGCGGCCTTGCTCGCGCCGTACGCGGGGTGGTCGGGCTCGCCCTTGAAGGCCCCGCGCGACCCGACGTTGACGATCCGGCCGGGGACACCCCGCCCGATCAGGTGCCGGGCGACGCAGTAGCTCAGGTTCGCGGCGCCGACGAGGTTGACGTCGAGGGTGCGCCGCCAGATCGCCTGCCAGTCCGCGTAGGACACCGCGTCGACCGGGTGCGCGGTCTCCGGCGAAGTCGCCACGGCGGCGTTGTTGACCAGCACGTCGACCCCGCCGAGCCCGGTTTCGGCCGCGTCGGTGAGCTTGCGGGCCGCCTCGGGGTCGGCGAGGTCACCGCTGATGAGCAGGTGCCCTTCGCCGGCGAGCGCTTCCAACGTGGCTTCGGCGTCGGCCGCGCGATGTCCATAGTGGACGGCCACGCGGTCGCCGCGCGCCGCGAAGGCCGTGGCCACGGCGCGCCCGATGCCGCGGGACGCGCCGGTGACCAGGACTCCCCTGCTCATCCGAACAACTGCACCAGCTTGAGGAACAGCTGGTACACCCCGTACCCGAACGGGATGACCACCCACGCCCAGGCCAGCACGATCAGCGGCACCCGGGCGGGTTTCGTCGACGGTTCGCTCATCACGCCTCACTCCTGACCGGCTCGCGGGCCGGCTCGTGGTACTTCTCCTTGACCGGGCGCACCAGCTCGTTGGCCACGAAGCCGACCACGAGCAGGCCGATCATGATGTAGAACGACGTCGTGTACAGGTCCGGGCCGGACTTGCCCGCCGCCTTCTCGCCGTCGGCGATGCGGTTGACGATCAGCGGGCCGAGCACGCCCGCCA
The DNA here is from genome assembly GCF_002904295.1 of Amycolatopsis sp. CA-128772. Classification (GTDB taxonomy): domain Bacteria; phylum Actinomycetota; class Actinomycetes; order Mycobacteriales; family Pseudonocardiaceae; genus Amycolatopsis. The sequence continues at coordinate 120,097 of NZ_PPHG01000018.1, read as the reverse complement.
CCGACCACGCCGTCAGCAGCCGGCCGTGGATCGCGCCGACCTGGTAGGTGCCGAAGAGGTCCTTGAGGTAGGCCGGGACCGTCGCGAACCCGCCGCCGTAGAAGGACAGGATCACCATCGCGCACAGGATGAACACGAGCTTCGACGAGTTCTGCGTCAGCGCGATCACCAGGTACAGCAGCGCACCGACGCCGAGGTAGGTGCGGTAGATGTTCTTGCGGCCGACCAGGTCCGATGTGGACGACCAGACGAACCGGCCGAGCATGTTGCACAGCGACAGCAGCGCGACGAACCCGGCCGCCGCGGCCGTGCCGACCGGCGTCGACGTGTTCTTGAAGAAGTCGACGATCATCGGGGAAGCCTTTTCCAGGATCCCGATGCCCGCGGTGACGTTGAAGCACAGCACCACCCACAGGCACCAGAACTGCGGCGTCTTGATGGCGTTGGCGGCCGAGACGTTCGCCGTGCTGATCATCGCCTTGCCGTGGTCGGTCTTCGGCGTCCAGCCGGCCGGCTTCCAGTCGTCGGCCGGGACGCGCACGAGCAGCCAGCCCATCGACATGAACACCGCGTAGACGATCCCGTGGACCAGGAACGCCGTGGCGATCGTGCTCGTCGTCGGCGTGGTGCCCAGCATCGACGACGACCACGGCGAGGCGATCAGCGCGCCGCCGCCGAAGCCCATGATCGCGATGCCGGTGGCCATGCCCGGCCGGTCCGGGAACCACTTGATCAGCGTCGACACCGGCGAGATGTAGCCGATCCCGAGCCCGACCCCGCCGATGCCGCCGTAGCCGAGCACGACCAGCCAGAACTGCCCGGTCGCCACGCCGAGCGCGGAAACGAGGAATCCGCTGGCGAAGCAGCACATCGACACGAACATCGCCCAGCGCGGGCCGTTCTTCTCGACGAGCGTGCCGCCGAACGCGGCGGACAGCCCGAGCATGACGATGCCGAGCTGGAACGGCAGCGAGCTCTGCGTGCCGTTCAGGTGCAGCGTCTTCTCGAGCGGGGTCTTGAACACGCTCCACGCGTAGGCCTGCCCGATCGACAGGTGTACCGACAGGGCCGCCGGCGGCACCAGCCAGCGCGTCCAGCCGGGCGGTGCCACGATCCGGGATCGGTCCAGGAAGCCGAGAGCCATCGGTTCCCTCCGTACTCTGGGGATGATGGTGGGAATGTATTACCAATTTCCCGGTGTTGCACCATACGAGTGTCGAACTTCCGGGCAGCGAAAGGTGTGCCGATGGGCAGGGTGACCGTGCGCAGGCCGGTGCGGCGGATCTCCGCGACCGGGGACCGGCGCCGTCCCGACGCGCTCGCGGCCGAAGAGCCCCTGGAGCTGCGGGTCGGCGGCCGGGCGCTGGCGGTCACCATGCGCACCCCCGGCCACGACGTCGAGCTGGCCCACGGCTTCCTGCTGTCCGAAGGGGTCATCGGCGGCCGCGAGGACGTGGCCGTCGCCCGCTACTGCGACGGCGTCGACGACCAGGGCCGCAACACCTACAACGTGCTGGACATCGCGCTGGCCGACGGCGTGCCGCCGCCGGACACCGGCGTCGAGCGCAACTTCTACACCACCTCATCGTGTGGTGTCTGCGGCAAGGCGGCCCTCGACGCGGTCAAGCTCCGCACCCGCTTCTCGCCCGCTTCGGCGGCGTTCGCGGTGAAGAGCGAGACGCTGTCGGCGCTGCCGGACGCCCTGCGCGCCCGGCAGAAGGTGTTCGCCAGCACCGGCGGCCTCCACGCGGCGGCCCTGTTCACCCCGGAGGGCGAAATCGCCGTCGTCCGCGAGGACGTCGGCCGGCACAACGCGGTCGACAAGGTACTCGGCTGGGCGGTCCTCGAAGGCCGGATCCCGGCGCCCGGCCACGGCCTGCTGGTGTCCGGGCGCGCTTCGTTCGAGCTGGTGCAGAAGGCGGCGATGGCCGGGATCGGGCTGCTGGCCGCGGTGTCCGCGCCGTCGTCGCTGGCGGTGGAGCTGGCCGAGGAGAACGGCATGACCCTCGTCGGCTTCCTGCGCGGCGACTCGATGAACCTCTACACCGGCGACCACCGCGTGCTGACCTAGACCGAGGCGACCCAGTTGCCGTGGAAGCCGTGGGGCACGCGGTCGGGCAGGTGGACGGCCGCCACCGTCTCCAGCGTTTCCGCGTCCAGGATCGTCAGGTCGCTGCGTTGCGTCGCCGGGTCGAACACGAAGCCCATCAGGACACCGTCGTCCTCCGCCGCGTCGTCGTGGCGGGGGACGAACACGAACTCGCCCGGCTGCCGGTCCGCGCCGAACGCGCGCTCGGCGCGGGTGCCGGTCCGGAAGTCGTGCTTGTACAGCGAGCCGCCCGGCTGCGCGCCGTCGTCGGCGGACATCGCGTAGCCGTAGCGGTGGCGGCGCCCGACCAGGCGCTCGTCGACGCGCGGGAACTCCTGGCCGCGGTCGTCGAGCCGCTCCTCCAGCACCTTGCCCGCGGTCAGGTCCACGGTCCAGCGGTCCAGCGTCGGGCCGCCTTCGTCCGGGCCGTGCAGCTCCGTGTCGAACATCCGCGGGTGGCGGACGACGTCCAGCACGATGCCGTCGCCGTCGTCGTAGGCGTTGAGCGGGTGGAAGACGTAGCACGGCTCGACCTCGAACCAGCGGACGTCGCCGTTGCCGCCTTCGCGCGGCATCACGCCGATCCGGGCCGGGTACTTCGGGTTCCAGCGGTACGGCAGGCCGCCGTTCGCGCCGATCTTGCGGGCCATCATCGCGGTCACCGGGTCCGGCACGCGGACCTTGCCGACCATGGCCGACACCACCAGCTTCGCCGGCGCGCGCAGCACCCCCGGCACGCTCGCGGCGACCGCCTGCTCGGCATCGAAGGTCACCGGCAGGTCGTAGAACACGACGTGCCGCTCGGTCAGCGAGAAGTCGTGCATCATCGGCGACCCGGTGACCTCGACGTCGACCGTGCGGCGGACCCGGCCGGCCGTGTCGAGCACCGAGTACCGGACCTGGTTGCCCAGGCCGAAGAAGTACGAGACGGCGTGCAGCTCGCCGGTGGCCGGGTCGCGCTTGGGGTGGGCGGTGTAGCCGCCGGGCAGGGTGCCGTCGAAGTCGCAGAGGCCGACGGTGTCGAGCTCGTCGGTCAGCTCGTAGATCGGCGCGCCCGCCTCGACCAGGGCCAGGGTCTTGCCCGCGTGGCCGATGACGTTGGTGTTCGCGCCGAGCGCGTCCAGGCCGCAGAACCGGCCGGCGTCCTCGCCGTTCAGCGCGGCCGTGACGGCGGGGTTGCGGACCCACCGGTTGCGGTACCACTCGGCCGTCCCGTCGCGCAGGCGCACGCCGTGGACCATGCCGTCGCCCATGAACCAGTGGTAGGCCGCCGGGTCCACTTCGGACAGCGGGTTGGGGCCGTTGCGCAGGTAGCGGCCGTCGAGGAACTCCGGGATCGCGCCCGTGACGGCGAGCTCGGTGATCGTGTGCTCCCGGCTGACCGGAGCGAAGTTGCCTTCGAGGAACTTGTTGCCCATGTGACCTCTCCACGGTTTCCATAACTCGGTTATGCATCCAGGTATAACAGGGTTATGGGATACTGGCAAGCATGAGCCCGAAACCGCGCGCGACCGACGTCAAGGCCCGGCTCGTCGAAGCCGCCATCCGGCTGCTCGACGAGAGCGGCCCGGAGGCCCTGCAGGCCCGGAAGCTGGCGGCGGAGGTCGGCGCCTCGACGATGGCGGTGTACACGCACTTCGGCGGCATGGCCGCACTGGTCGACGAGGTCGCGCGGGCGGGGTTCCGGCGCCTCTCGGAGGAGCTGGCGCAGGTCGGCGAGACCGACGACCCGGTGGCGGACATCTTCAGCCTGGCCCGCACCTACCGGCAGGTGGTCGCCGAGCGGCCGCAGCTGTTCGCGGTGGCGTTCGGCCAGTCCGCGCCCGGCGGCAAGCGGGCGACGCTGTCCGACCTGACCACCGAGGAGGGCCGCGAAGCCGCTCCGGAGGGGCTGGAGGCGTTCGCCCCGATCGTCCGGGCCACCGCGCGGGCGATCGCGGCCGGCCGGTTCCGGGCCGCGGACGAGTACCAGGCCGCCGCCCAGCTGTGGAGCGCGCTGCACGGGTTCGTCACGCTGGAGGCGTCCGGTCACTTCGGCCCCGCCGAACAGGGCATAGACCACATTTTGGTCCCCCTCGGGATCACCATGGCGGCGGGCCTCGGGGACACTGTGGACCGGGCCCGGGAGTCGGCCGAAGCGGCGAAGGCCGTTTGGCGAGCGAGGACCGGAAACGCCGGGCAGGGTGGTAACGATTGACCCGGTGAACAGGGACGCGAGGGAACGCGGAGCGGCTGCGCGGCGTCTCTGATTACGGGGGCAGGGGGATGGAGACAGGGTGAACGAGGAAAACGGGGACGCGGAGCCGGCCGGGACGGTCGCCGAGGCGGTCCAGGGCGCCCGGCGGTGGCTGAGCCGCCGGTCGGTGCTGATCGCGGGCGCGTCCGGGCTGGCCGTGACCGGTCTGGCCGCCGGCACGGCGACCGGCAAGCTGCCGTTCAGCCAGGCCCTGCAGCGGACGCTGGGCGTGACGTCGTCGAACCCGACTACCCAGCTGGGCAGCACCCGCGTCGAGCGCGTCTACTCCGCCGCGCGCGGCCGGATGGTCGACCTGGTGTTCATCCTGCCGTCGAAGACCCCGCCGAAGGGGCTGCCGATGTCGCTGGTGCTGCACGGCCTGCACGGCAACGCCCGCAGCGCGGCCCCGACCGGCACGCTCAAGCAGCTGGCCAGCGACGTCGCCCGCAAGGCGGTCCCGGCGTTCGGCTTCGTGGCCGTCGACGGCGGCGACAACTACTGGCACGAGGTCCACCCCGGCGACGACCCCATGGCGATGCTGCTGGAGGAGGTGCCGCAGTGGCTGCGGGCCCGCGGCTTCGCCGGGCCCACCGGGCAGCCGTTCGGCTGCACGGGCGTGTCGATGGGCGGATTCGGCGCGCTGGTGTACACGCGCCGCCGCGTCGAGCGCCGCCAGCCGCCCGCCGCCGTCGCGACGCTGGCCCCGGCGCTGATCACGTCGTGGCCGGAGATGGCCAAGCGCCACATCTTCACCGGCATCCAGGACTGGACGGCCCTGGACCCGCTGCGCCACGTCGACGAGACCAAGGGCGTGGCCAACGGCATCTGGTGCGGCACGGAGGACTCGTTCATCACCGGCGTCAGGCGCTACATCGAAGCGGCCCGCCCGGCGGTCGCGCACACCGCGCACGGCAAGCACGGCGACCCGTTCAACCGCACGGTGGTGCCCAGCTTGATCAGCTTCCTCGGCAAGCACGTCCCCCGCGCCGACTGACCCGTACCCCGACGGTCGGCTCGCGTACCCAGACGGTCGGTACGCCAGCCGACCCTCCAGGTACGCCAGCCGACCCGCCGCGGCCCCTCATCGGGTGAAGTGGATGCGGGTGGTCGTGCGGCCTGGGACCCAGTACGTGCGGACCAGGTCCGCCAGGCGGTTGACCAGCAGGAGGCCGCGGCCGCCCAGGGTGGCCGCCGGCGGGGGGATGCGGCCGGCCAGGGGCTGGGCGATCGTGCCCGTGTCGGTCACCTCGCCGATCACCTCGGTCGGCTCCGCCCACAGCCGCAGGAGGCCGGTGCCGCCGCCGTAGAGGACGCTGTTCGTGGTCAGCTCGGCGATCGCCAGCGCGAAGTCGTCGCGGCGGGGCCGGCGCAGGCCGTGGCGAGCGGCCCAGATCTCCGCGAAGCCGCGCAGCGACGCCAGCTGCCCGAGGTCGAACCCGCGCTCGACCGCGCCCGGCGGCGGGTCGAGCGGCCGCGTGAAGTCCGCGCGGACGCCGTCGGGGTCGAAGCGCGAGCTGACGAACGGACCGGCCAGGCCCCACAGCTCCGGGTGGGTCCGCTCGGCGTCGGCCAGCACCGGCGGCGGCAGCGCCCCGACGTCGTACGGGCAGAGGACCGCCAGGTCACGCCCCGCGAAGGCGTTGTTGATCAGGGCTTCGTGCACCACGCACGCCGGGTACTCCGAAGCCGAGCGGCCGGCCCAGATCGGCTCCCCCACGATGCGCACCGGGCCTTCGTGCGCGGCAGCGAAGGCGTGCAGCACCGACGGCAGGATCGCCCCGGGGTTGCGGCCCGCGCGCTGCATGTCGATCAGCCGGACTTCGCCGGCGCGGTCTTCCAGGGCCTTTTCGATCAGCAGCAGATTACGGCCGGGAACGGCGACGGCCGCGGGCTCGCCGCGGTCGAGACCTTCGAGCAGGTACGGGATGACACCGTCCAGATACTCTTCGTCACCGCGGTAGAAAAGTGCGGGATGCCGGAACGGACTGAGGGCATCGACCACAGAAAAGTTTTACCCAACCGCCGTAGCGCTCAAACCCTACGTACGTCCGGAATTCACTCGACCCAGCGGCCGACGACCGAGATCAGCCAGAAGCCGAGCAGGGTCGCGAGGGCGAACAGGACCACCCAGTTGACGAACGGCCGCCGGGCGGTCACGCCGCGGGCCTGCCGCAGGGCGTACCCCGCGACGACGAACAACGGCACCGGGATCAGCGGCAACGGCGACAGCCGGGCCACCACGGCTACGACGCAGGTGCCGGTGCACACGGCCAGCACGCCCATGAGCACGCGGTTCAGCCAGGGGTAGCGCTCGAACGCGGACGCGATCACGCGTTCGCTCAGCTCGCGGAACCCGAGGACGGGCGCCGCCGGAGCGGGCTCATCGGGTACCGGGGCCGGCGGTGGTGGCGCTTGCACGCCACCACCGGGACCGGCCCCGGAACCCGGGAGAGAATCAGCAGTCATTCAGCTTTCCTGTCGGGTCTCCGGGCCGGGTGGCCCGGAGACGCCCGGCGTCAGGCCGACTTCTCGCCGCGCTCGCTGCGCGCGCGCCGCGTCGGCTGCCGGGCGACGATCGTCGGGTTCACGTTCTCCCGGACGGTCTGCTCGGTGATGACCACCTTCGCCACGTCGTCGCGGCTCGGGATGTCGTACATCACCGGCTGGAGCACTTCTTCCATGATCGCACGCAGGCCGCGGGCCCCGGTGCCGCGCAGGACCGCCTGGTCGGCGATGGCCTCGAGCGCGGTCTTGGTGAACTCGAGCTCGACGTTGTCCATCTCGAAGAGCTTCTTGTACTGCTTCACCAGGGCGTTGCGCGGCTGGGTCAGGATGTTGACCAGCGAGTCCTTGTCCAGGTGGTTCACCGTCGCCACGACCGGGAGGCGGCCGATGAACTCCGGGATCAGCCCGAACTTGATCAGGTCCTCGGGCATGGTGTCCGAGAAGACGTCGCTCTCCTCGATCTCGGACTTGGTGCGGATCTCCGCACCGAAGCCGAGGCCGCGCTTGCCGACCCGCTCGTTGATGATCTTCTCCAGCCCGGCGAACGCGCCGGCCACGATGAACAGCACGTTCGTCGTGTCGATCTGGATGAACTCCTGGTGCGGGTGCTTGCGGCCGCCCTGGGGCGGCACCGAGGCGGTGGTGCCCTCGAGGATCTTCAGCAGCGCCTGCTGGACGCCCTCACCCGAGACGTCCCGGGTGATCGACGGGTTCTCGCTCTTGCGGGCGATCTTGTCGACCTCGTCGATGTAGATGATCCCGGTCTCGGCCCGCTTGACGTCGTAGTCCGCCGCCTGGATGAGCTTGAGCAGGATGTTCTCGACGTCCTCGCCGACGTAGCCCGCCTCGGTCAGCGCCGTGGCGTCCGCGATGGCGAACGGCACGTTCAGCAGCTTCGCGAGCGTCTGCGCGAGGTAGGTCTTGCCGCACCCGGTGGGGCCGAGCATCAGGATGTTCGACTTGGCGAGCTCGACCGACTCCTCCTTGGAGTCCTTCGGCCCGGCCTTGTCGTCCGCCTGGATCCGCTTGTAGTGGTTGTAGACCGCTACCGCGAGGGTCCGCTTGGCGTCCTCCTGGCCGATGATGTACTGCTCGAGGAACTCGTGGATGTCGGCGGGCTTGGGCAGCTCGTCGAGCTTGACGTCGCCGGCCTCGGCCAGCTCCTCCTCGATGATCTCATTGCAGAGGTCGATGCACTCATCGCAGATGTAGACCCCGGGGCCGGCAATGAGCTTCTTCACCTGCTTTTGGCTCTTCCCGCAGAAAGAACACTTCAGCAGGTCTCCGCCGTCACCGATCCGTGCCATGGCCGTTGACCTCGTCCCCTCCGGCGCGGGTTTCCGCGCCTGACGTGTGTTGCGACGGTGCGACACCCCTGGTCACCCAGGACCGGGCGGAGCCTCACGCATTGCCACTGACGGTACCCGTCCGATGCCGCGGGCGGGAACACCCACGAGCTCCGGCAGCACGTCAGAGGACGACCCTAAACCAGGATGCCGGTGTGTGTCGTCTTCTCGACACACACCGGCCTGGCGGATCTACAGAGCCGACGCCTTACGGTACGGCAGCACCTCGTCGATGATGCCGTACGTCTTGGCCTCTTCGGCGGTCAGGATCTTGTCGCGTTCGATGTCGGTCCGGATCTGGTCCGGGTCCTTGTTCGTGTGCTTGGCCAGGATGACCTCCATCTGGCGCCGCACCCGCTGGATCTCGTTCGCCTGGATCTCGAGGTCGGAGACCTGGCCGTAGGTGCCCTCGGTGGCCGGCTGGTGGATCAGCACGCGCGAGTTCGGCAGCGCGTAGCGCTTGCCCGGCGTGCCGGCCGACAGCAGCACCGCGGCGGCCGAGGCGGCCTGGCCGAGGCAGTACGTCTGGATGTCCGGGCGGACGAACTGCATCGTGTCGTAGATCGCCATCAGCGAGGTGAACGAGCCACCCGGCGAGTTGATGTAGATCAGGATGTCGCGGTCCGGGTCCTCGTGCTCGAGGTGCAGCAGCTGGGCCATCACGTCGTTGGCCGAGGCGTCGTCCACCTGCACGCCGAGGAAGATGACCCGCTCTTCGTACAGCTTGTTGTACGGGTTCGACTCCTTGACGCCGTAGCTGGTGCGCTCGACGTAGGACGGCAGGATGTACCGCGACTGGGGGGTGTTCGGAGCCCGGAAGTCATCACCCGGGAGCCTGAAGTTGCTCATCGAAAGTCTCCTTGGTGCTTCGGGCTCAGCGCGAGCCCGGGCGGGCGATGTCGGCCGTGAGGACGTGGTCCACGAAGCCGTAGTCCTTCGCCTCCTGCGCGGTGAACCAGCGGTCGCGGTCGCCGTCCTTGATGATCTGCTCGACCGTCTGGCCGGTCTGGTCCGCGGTGATCTGCGCCAGCTCCCGCTTCCACTTGTTGAACAGGTCCGCCTGGATCGCGATGTCCGACGCGGTGCCGCCGACCCCGGCCGACGGCTGGTGCATCAGGATGCGCGCGTGCGGGAGCGCGTAGCGCTTGCCCGGCGTGCCCGAGGAGAGCAGGAACTGCCCCATCGAGGCCGCCATGCCCATCGCGTAGGTCGCGACGTCCGGGCGGATCAGCTGCATGGTGTCGTAGATGGCGAACCCGGCGGTGACCGAGCCACCCGGCGAGTTGATGTAGAAGCGGATGTCGGACTCGGCGTCGTCCGCGTCGAGCAGCAACAGCTGCGCGGTGATCCGGTTGGCGATCTCGTCGTTGACCTCGGAACCGAGGACGACGATGCGCTCCTGGAGCAACCGCTCGAACACCGAGTCGGTGAGGGTGAGCCCTGCGGTGCCGGTCCGCGCCTCGGGCGTGTGCTGCGTCACGTCTGCCTGCCTTTTCGCCGGCGGTGGCCCGGTGCTGACGGCCGCCGCTGTCGTTTCAGATGCTTGAGATCTTGTATCCGACCCTAACGAACTCGGGCGGTGCAGAATGCCTGACACCGCCCAAGTTCGCTCACAGCTTCACTCCGCCGGAGTCTTCGCCGTCTCGTCGGTGACCTGCGTCTCTTCGGTTGCCGCGTCGACGGCCGGCTCGTCGCTGCCGAACAGCTCCGAGAGGTCGACCTCGGCACCCGAGCCGTCGGTCACGGTCGTCTTCCGGACGACCGAGGCGAGGGCCTTGCCGCGGCGCACGTCGGCGTAGATCGCGGTCAGCTGGCCGGACTGCTGGGCGCGCTGGACGTACTCGTCCGGGCTGATCCCGAAGCGCTGGGCCTGGTAGATGATCCGCTCGGTGAGCTCGCCGTCGTTGACCGACACCGCTTCCTTGTCGGCGATGGTGTCCAGCAGCAGCTGCGTGCGGACGGCCTTCTCCGACTCGGTGCGGGTCTCCGCGTCGAACTCCTCGAGCGTGCGGCCCTCGGCCTCGAGGGCCTTCGCGAACTGGTCCTCGTCGTGGTCGAACGGGTGGATCGCGTCGTGCTTGCGGTTCTCGATCTCGGCGTCGAGGACCTTCTCCGGGATCGGCACCTCGGTGCGCTCCAGGAGCTCGTCGAGCACCTTGTCGCGGGCCTGGACGCCCTGCTGCATCTTCTTGACCCGGCCGAGCCGCTCGCGCAGGTCGTTCTTCAGCTCTTCGATCGTGTCGAACTCGCTGGCCATCTGGGCGAACTCGTCGTCGGCCTCGGGCAGCTCGCGCGACTTGACCGACTGGACGGTCACGGTCACCTCGGCGTCCTTGCCGGCGTGCTCTCCGGCGACGAGCTGGGTGGTGAACGTCTTGGTCTCACCGGCGGCCGCGCCGACGATCGCCTCGTCGATGCCGTCGACGAGCTGGCCGGAGCCGATCTCGTAGGACAGCCCGCTGGTGCTCGCCTCCTCGACGGTCTCGCCGTCGACGGTGGCGGACAGGTCGATCGAGACGAAGTCGCCGGTCTCGGCCGGGCGCTCGACGCCGGTCAGCGTGCCGAAGCGGGCGCGCAGCTCGTCGAGCTGCTCGTCGACCTCCGCGTCGGTCAGCTCGACGTCGTCGACGGTGATCGCGAAGCCGTCCAGGTCGGGCAGCTCGATCTCCGGGCGCACGTCGACCTCGGCGGTGAACTCGAGGACGTCGCGGTCCTCGAGCTTGGTCACGTCGAACTCGGGGTTGCCGAGCGTGCGGACCTCGTTGGCGCGGACGGCCTCGATGTACTTGGCCGGGATGGCCTCGTTGACGACCTCGTCGAGCACCGGGCCGCGCCCGATCCGGCTTTCCAGGACGCGAGCGGGCGCCTTGCCGGGCCGGAAGCCCGGGATGCGCACCTGCTGGGCGATCTTGCGGTAGGCGCGGTCGAAGTTCGGCTTGAGCTCGTCGAACGGCACCTCGACATTGATCTTGACTCGCGTCGGGCTGAGCTGCTCGACGGTGCTCTTCAAGGTCTTCTCCTCGAGCGGTAACGATTGTGGTGGACAATCCTGCGGAAATGCCCCCGGTCACCTGCAGACCGGGACGTCCGAGTCTAGGCCAGGGGCGTTCGCCACCGGGCCGGGGGCCACCTGCGGCGTCAGGCGCCCAGCATCCGGCCGATCACCCAGCGCATCTGACCACTCGCGTGCGCCACCGAGCCACTGGGCTGCACCAGGTGGGAAAGCAGCAGCCGGACGATCGCCTCGACCGCGACCGTCCACTCCGACGGGGTCAGCCCGGCCTCCGGGTAGCACCGCGCGAACACCGCCGCCACGGTGTCGACCGAGCGCGCCAGCACGCCCTCGGGGCGGGTGGTCAGCAGCGGGAGGAAGTCGTCGCGGCCGGCCTGGGGGCAGCCGAGGGCGATCAGCAGGAGCGGGTTGACCCGGGCGGCTTCGAGGATCTCGCGGAAGGCGGCGGTGACGCCGTCGACCGGGCGGCCGGGGTGCGCCGCGGCGACCTCGCTCACGCGCTCGGCGAACCGCCCGGTTTCCCGCAGCAGCAACGCCTCGGCGAGCTCGGCCTTGGACCCGAGTTCGTTGTAGACGGTCTGCCGGCTGACGCCGACCTGCGCGGCCAGCTTGCCCATCGTCACCGCGGCCCAGCCGTCCGCGGCGATGAGGCCGGCGGCCGCGTCCAGCAGCCGGTCCCGGGTGCGCGCCGGGGCGGGGTGGGTGACGGCCTTCACATGGGCAGCTTACCTACCGCTTGCGTTCGGCTGGCCCGGACCTTTTTTCGAAGCCTGGCACGACGTTTACAAACCACGCCGGGTTGTCTACGGTGACTCCCGCCTCGCCAGGAGCTTCTCGACCGAGGAGACCGCTCGATGCCCGTCGTCGATACCCCGCCGCGTGGCTCCCGGACGTCCGGATCGCCGGCCCCGTCCGGAGCGCCGGGCCGTCGTTCGGTGCCCTCGCCCCGGATCCCGCTGCCGCGCCTGTCGGTGCCGACGCTCCTGCTGTTCGCCGGCGGCGTCGCGCTGTGGGTCACCGCGACCTGGCTGCTGCTGGCCGGGATCGCGCCGCCGGTGTACACCGTGGCGCTGCACGCCATCGTCACCTTCACGATGTTCACCGTGGTGCACGAATCGGCCCACCACGCCGCAGGAAAGCTGACATGGATCAACGAGCTGCTCGGCCGGCTGGCGATGCCGTTCGTCGCCGCGTACGCGTCGTTCCCGCTGCTGCGGTTCGTCCACAGTGAACACCACCGGAACACGAACGCGGACTCACACACCGATCCGGACGCGTGGACGTCGCAGGGAGCCTGGTGGTCGCTGCCGTTCCGCTGGCTCACCATCGACTTCTGGTACGCGCACTTCTACACGTCCCGCGTGCAGGGCCGGCCCGCGCCGGAGCGGGCGGAGACGATCGTGGCGCCGTCGCTCGCGTTCGTCGCCGCCGCGGTCCTGGTCGCCTGCGGCCACGGCACCGAGCTGCTGCTGGGGTACGTGCTGCCGCAGCGGATCGGGCTGGCCGTGCTCGCGTGGTGGTTCGACTGGCTGCCCCACCACGGCCTGCCGGCGGCGAAGCCGCGGGACAAGTTCGGCACCACCCGGGTGCGGGTGGGGCTGGAGTGGCTGATGACGCCGATGATGCTGTACCAGAACTACCACCTGGTGCACCACCTGCACCCGGCCGTGCCGTTCTACCGCTACCTGCGGGCGTGGCAGGACAACCGGGACGCCTACCTCGCCCGCGACGTCCCGATCATCACGGCGTGGGGCCGGGAGCTGACCCCGGCGGAGTACCGCGCCTGGCGGCGGCTGGCCGACGACCTGGGCGACCAGGACCCCGACCCCGAACCGCCGGCGCTCGGGCCGAGCCGGTTCCACCGCCTGCGGGTGCGCGAGGTCCGGCCCCTGACCACCGACGCCGTCGCGATCACCTTCGACGTCCCGCCGCACCTGGCGGCGGAGTTCCGCTTCACCGCCGGCCAGCACGTGGCCGTCCGCGCGGTCGTCGACGGCCATCCGGTGCGCCGGACGTACTCGATCTGCGCACCGGCGGACCCGGGCGAGCTGCGGATCGCGGTGAAGCGGCGGCCCGGCGGCGCGTTCTCCGGCTTCGCGACCACGACGCTCGCCGCCGGCGCCTTCCTCGACGTCCTGCCGCCGTCCGGCGCGTTCACGCACGTGCCGGACCCGGCGCGGACCGCGCATTACGTCGCACTGGCGGCGGGCAGCGGGATCACGCCGGTGCTGTCCATCCTGGTCAGCACGCTCACCGCGGAGCCGCACAGCCGGGCGACGCTGCTGTACGTCAACACGTCGGGCGCGACGACGCTGTTCGCGCCGGAGCTGAGCGCGCTCGCCGAGGGGTTCGGCGGCCGGCTGCACGTCGTCCACTACCGCACCGACGAGCGCGACCCGGACCTGCACGCGCACCGGCCGCGGCACTTCGACACGGTCGGCGAGGCGCTCGCCATCTCCCACGAGCGCTACCAGCGCGGCCGGCTCGACGGGACGCGCCTGCGCGCGCTGCTGCAGAACCGGCTGCACCCGGCGAAGGTCGACGAGTGGTTCCTGTGCGGGCCGCGCGGCCTGCTGGACATGGCCCGGCGCACCCTGGCCGACGCGGACGTCCCGGAGGAGAGCGTCCACTTCGAACTGTTCCGCGGCGCCGCACCCCCGAGCGACCCGGCGGGCGCGGCGGCCACGGTGGCGGTGACCCTGGGCGGCGCGACGACGTGCGTGCCGGCGCAGGCGGGCGAGACGGTGCTGGACGCGGCCCTGCGGGCGGGCTTCGAGGTGCCGTACTCGTGCACCGGCGGCGCGTGCGGCACGTGCCGGGCGACGCTGCTGCACGGCCAGGTGGACATGGACGTCCGGTACGCGCTGACGGAGGAGGACGTCGCGGCGAACCGGATCCTGACGTGCCGCTCCCGGGCGACGACCCCGGAGGTCGCGGTCGACTACGACCGCCGCTGACCGCCCGGACTCCCCCAATGTGGCGTTGGGTGCGTCCAGCGCACCCAATGCGGCGTTCGGTGCATCCAACGCACCCAACGCGGCGTTCGGTGCATCCAGCGCACCCAACGCGGCGTTCGGTGCATCCCACGCACCCAACGCCACATTGGGGCGCTTGCGAACCGGGCCGCCGATCAGCCGGGTCAGCCGGTCCGGGTCGGGCCGCCCGAGGGCGGCGTGCCCTGGCCGCCGCCCGGGGCCTGGCCCTGGCCGCCCGCCTCGCCGTCCGTCACCAACGTCGCCGTGGCCGTGCTGCCCGACTCCGTGGCCACCACCGTCACCGTGTCGCCGGTCGCCAGCCCCGTCGCCTGCGCCGACGTGATCGTGTACGTCTTCGAGAAGCCGTCGTCGCTCTTCGCGGTCAGCGACGTCGCGCTCAGCGCCGTCACCTCACCCGTCTGCGTGATCTTCGTGACGTACCCGCCGTTCCCGTCCGAGGACACGTATTCGCCGTGCAGGGCCGAGCCGAGGCCACCCATGCCGCCGCCGGGGCCGCCCATCATGCCGCCCTGGGTGTCGGTGGCCGCCGATGACGACGCGGCCCAGATCGCCGCTCCCCCGCCGGCCACGATCACCGCCGCGACGGCGCCCGCCGCGACCTTCCTGCCCGGCGACCAGGCCGGCTTCGGGGCCTGGCCCGGCGCGGGCGCCCCGCCCCACGTCTGGTCCGGAGTGGACGGTGCCTGCGGTGTGGTCATGGTGGTTGCTCCTCAACGAGATCCGTCGGTGCGGTCCACGGTGGAGCCGTTCGCTGTGCGCGGACTGTGCCCGCCGTCAGCCGTTCCTGTGACCGGAGGAACCGGACATCCCGCACCGGGCCGGTCACCGCACAGCCGCCTCACAGGCAGCACACAACCCGCACACACGGCACGGACGGACGCTGGGTCCATGGCCGCGCGAACCGTCCCGTCACGCCCCCGCCGGGGGCGGCTTTCGCTGCGCGCGAAGCTGACCGGCTCGATGGTCGTGCTGCTCACCGTGGTGTGCCTGCTCGTCGGGGTGGTCAGCGAGTTCGCGCTCGACCTCTTCCTCACCCGCCAGATCGACCAGCAGCTGTCCGCCGCGGCGAACCGCTCGCTGGTCTTCGCGAGCAACGCCCACCCGCAGAACAGCGGCCCGCCGCCGGACGAGCTGGGCCAGCACCCGCTCGGGCAGAACGTCGGCACGGTCAGCGCCACCTTCTCGGGGCGGCTGCTCGTCCACGACGACAGCATTTCCGAACACGGCGGGCACCTGAACCTCACGCCGGACCAGCAGGCCCTGATGCTGTCGGTACCCGCCGACGGCAAGCCGCACACGATGTCCTTCACCGACCTCGGCGAGTACCGGCTGATGGCGCTGCCCGTCACCGGGACTTCCGACGTGGTGGTGGTGACCGGCCTGCCGATGAAGCCGGTCGGCGAAACGCTGCTCACCGTCGGGCTGATCCTGTTCGGCGTCGCCGCGGCGGGCGTGCTCGGCGTCGCCGTCCTCGGCGCGTTCGCGGTCCGCCGCACGCTGCGCCCGCTCGAGCGCGTCGCGGCCACCGCCGGGCGCGTCACCGAACTGCCGCTCGACCGCGGCCAGGTGGCGTTGTCCATCCGCGTCCCGGCGGCCGACACCGACCCGCGCACCGAGGTCGGCCAGGTCGGCTCGGCGCTGAACCTGATGCTGGGCCACGTCGCCCAGGCCCTGGAAGCGCGCCACGACAGCGAAATCCGGGTCCGGCAGTTCGTCGCGGACGCCAGCCACGAGCTGCGCACCCCTCTGGCGGCCATCCGCGGGTACGCCGAGCTGGCCGCCCGCGGCAGCGCGCTGGTGCCGCCGGACGTCGCGCACTCGATGGGCCGGATCCAGTCCGAAGCCGTCCGGATGTCGGCGCTCGTCGAGGACCTGCTGCTGCTGGCGCGCCTCGACGCGGGCCGTCCCCTGGACGTGCGCGAGGTCGACCTCACCCGCCTGGTCGCCGACGCCGTCGGCGACGCCCGGGTCGCCGGGCACGGGCACCGGTGGCTCCTGGAACTGCCCCCGGAGCCGGTGCTCGTGCTCGGCGACGTCCAACGCCTGCACCAAGTGCTGGGCAACCTGCTGGCGAACGCCCGCACGCACACCCCGCCCGGCACGTCGGTGACGACGGCCCTCGCCCGGTCGGGCGACGGCAGCGCGGTGCTCACGGTGACCGACGACGGCCCCGGCATCGCGCCGGACCTGCTGCCGGACGTCTTCGAGCGGTTCGCCCGCGGCGACTCGTCCCGCTCCCGCACGGCGGGCAGCACCGGGCTCGGCATGGCGATCGCGTCGGCCGTCGTGGTGGCCCACCACGGCACGATCGAGGTGCACAGCCGGCCCGGCCGGACGGAGTTCGCGGTGCGCCTGCCCGTGGCCGTCCCCGCACAGCGGGTGCACAGCATCGGCACAACCCGGCCCCAGCTGGGCACCGGAAGCTGAGCTCATGACCGCAGTGACATCCGGGGCTTCGCCCCGGTCCGGGGATTCCACGACCCCGAGCCCCCGAGAAGCCGCCGTCGCGTCCCGCGAAACCGTTGTGCCCCCTTCAGGCCGCTCATGGCACCGGCCGCTCCTGGCCGTTCTCCTGCTCGGCACCGCGGTGCTGTACCTGTGGGGCCTCGGCGCCTCTGGCTGGGCCAACGCGTTCTACTCGGCGGCCGCGCAGGCGGGCTCGCAGAGCTGGAAGGCCCTGTTCTTCGGCTCCAGCGACGCGGCCAACGCGATCACGGTCGACAAGACCCCGGCGGCGCTGTGGGTGATGAGCCTCTCGGCGCGCCTGTTCGGGGTCAACGCGTGGAGCATCCTGGTTCCGCAGGCCCTGATGGGTGTGGGCTCGGTCTGGTTGCTGTACGCGACGGTCCGCCGTTCGTCCGGCCCGGCGGCCGGGCTGGTCGCGGGCCTGGTGCTGGCCCTGACGCCGGCGGCGGCGCTGATGTTCCGGTTCGACAACCCGGACGCGCTGCTGGTCCTGCTCCTGGTGGCGGCCGCGTACTGCGTGGTGCGCGCGCTGGAGAAGGCGAGCCCGCGCTGGCTCGCCCTGGCCGGCGTCGCGGTCGGCTTCGGCTTCCTGGCGAAGATGCTGCAGGCGTTCCTGGTGCTGCCGGCTTTCGCGCTCGCTTACCTGGTCGCGGCGCCGGCGCCGCTGGGCCGGCGGCTGCTGCACCTGCTGGGCGCGCTGGTGTCGGTCCTGGTGGCGGCGGGCTGGTACCTGGTGGTGGTGGCCCGGTGGCCGGCGGCGTCGCGGCCGTACATCGGCGGGTCCCAGACGAACTCCCTGTGGGAGCTGATCTTCGGCTACAACGGTTTCGGCCGCATCACGGGCGACGAGGTGGGCAGCGTCGGCGGCGGCGCGGGCCGGGGGTGGGGCTCGACGGGCCTGACGAGGCTGTTCGGCAGCGAGATGGCGGGCGGCATCGCGTGGCTCCTCCCGGCGGCGGTGCTGGCGCTGGGCGCGGGCCTGTGGTTCACCCGCCGGACCCCACGCACGGACCCGTCCCGGGCCGCGCTGCTCCTGTGGGGCGGCTGGCTGCTGGTGACGGCCGGGGTGTTCAGCTACATGGGCGGCATCATCCACCCGTACTACACGGTGGCCCTGGCCCCGGCGGTGGCGGCGTTGACCGGAACGGCGGCGGTCCAGCTGTGGCGCATCCGAGCCCACCCGGCGGCGTCCGGGCTGCTCAGCGGCGGTGTCGCGCTGACGGCGCTGACGGCGTACCTGCTGCTGGGTTCGTCGTGGCTGGCCCCGGCGGTGCTGGTGGGCGGGCTCCTGGCGGCGGTGGCCCTGTTCTTCGCGGCTCACTTGACCCACTGGGCGGCCTCGCTGGTGGCGGTGCTGGCGCTGGTGGTCGCCCTGTCGGGCACGGCGGCGTACACGCTGGAGACGGCGTCGACGACGCACAGTGGCGCGATCCCGTCGGCGGGCCCGTCATCCGGCTTCCGTCCCGGCGGCTTCGGCGGCCCGGGTTCCCTGCTTTCGACAACGCTGCCGGGCGCATCCCTGACGGCATTGCTCCAGCAGGACGCACCCCGCTACACCTGGACGGCGGCAACGGTCCTGTCGAACGCGGCGGCGGGCTACCAGCTGGCGAGCGGCGCCCCGGTGCTGGCGGTGGGCGGCTTCAACGGAACGGACCCGTACCCGACGCTGGCACAGTTCCAGGGGTATGTGGCGAGCGGAAGGATTCATTACTTCCTGGGCGAAGGCATGACGATGCGCGGTTCCAGCGGCTCGGACGCGGCCCAGCAGATCGCCGAATGGGTGGCCTCGACGTACCAGGGGTCTACTGTGGACGGTGTAACGGTCTACGACCTCACCGCGACCCGCTGAGCAGGCCCACCGACGAAAGCAGGGGCCGGCACCCGTCCGGCCTGGTCAAGAACCGGGCGGCTCCGGCACACTGGTGGGCCCCGGTGGACAGGAGTTTCTGCAGATGACCGAGCCTCACGTACGGCCGGCCCGCCTCGCAGACCTGCTCCCGTTCACCGCCGCCATCGGCGACGGGGACTTCCTCGTCGACCGCCTGATGCGCCAGCGCAACGGCCTCGGCGTGCTCTTCTTCGCTTGGCTCGGCACCCGCCCGGCCGGCGACGTCTACCTGTGGCTGGAGGAGGCCGAGGAGCGCCCGATCCGGCGGCACCTGCCGGGCGTCGCCCTGCTCACGCACCTCCAGGTCCGCCCCGACCTGCGCAACCTCGGCGTCGGGGCGGCTCTGGTCGCCGCGGTGGAGCAGTACCTCGCCGAATGCGGCCGGGAACGGGTCGCCCTCGGCGTGCGCACCGACAACCCGGCCGCGGCCCGGCTGTACCGGCGCCTTGGCTACCGGGATTGGGGCCACGGCGAGGTCATCTGCTACGCGCGGGCAACCCTGCCGGACGGCCGAGTCCTGGAAGAGCCCGAGGACTGCTACGTGCTGGTCAAGGACCTCACGCCGGTCACCCCCGCGCCCCGGTCCGGGTCGAGCCCGATCGGCGTTTCGCGCGGGTGGTGAGACCCGACTCCGCCAGGTGGTTGATCCCCAGGGTGGCGAGGGCCTTCCCGATGCCCTGCCCGTTCCGATGCCGGATGTCGAGCTCCTGGACGTGGTGGCACCAGCTGATCCGGTCACGCTGCCAGGCACGGATGTAGCGCACGCAGAGGTCCGGCGTGATCAGGTGACTGCGGCCGATCGCCGCCTTGAGCGCGGCGACCATCCTGCTCCTGGGGCCGGTCTCGATGTCGGAGTTCTCCACCCGGGCGATGGTGCCGCTGATGATCCGGCGCCGGTCGGGCAGGAACACCTTCCAGTAGTCCTCATCCGCCGCGGCGAGCCCGTCACCGCTGTCCAGCAGGCCGAACAGTCCTTCGGCGAGGGTGTCGCCGAGTTCCTCGCCGCGAGCGCGCCAGGTGTTGCGGAACGGATCGTAAGGGTGCTGGATCGCCAGCCCGGTGACCGCCGACGGCCGCATTTTCTCCCCGTCGAGCAGGAAGAACCAGTCCTCGTTGTAGATGTTGGGGAAGAACGAGTCGAACGCGGGCTTGCCCACCACGAGCGCGCCGCCGCCGATGAAGGTGTCCTGCGCTTCCCCGATGGCCCGGAGCGCGTGGCACACGACTGAGTTGTCCGGCATCCCGCCGTTCGCCAGCCCCACGACGGCGTAGTCACCGTCGATGAGCCCGGCCGCCGTGGTGAGGTCCGCCGGGTCCGGCAGGACGATGTCGTCGTCGAGAAACAGGATGCGCTTCCACCCGGCCAGGCGCGCGAGCAGGAGACCGAGGTTCCGTTTAAGGCTTGTGTCCACCATCCGGTGCAGATCATTCCGTAACAGCAGCCGGTCGGTGGCGAATTCGGGCACGACGGAACGGGGCAGCTGAGTGACGTCGATGGCGGTCACCGCCACCCCGCCCCGCTTCGCCCGCTGGGCCGCAAGAGCGGCGTCGGCCCGCAAGCTGCACAGAAGGACGAGGTGCGCATCGAGGCGCCTCGCCGCCTCGATGGCCTGCAGCAGGTAGCCCGCAGGCCGGCCGTTGGGCACGATGATCGCGTCGAGGGACGCGTGCGCGGCACCCGTCGCAAAGGGCGTGAGCAGCTCCCGGTGCGAAGTGTGCTGCCGCGCGTTCATGCGGGCCACTCGTGCAGCCGGTTCTCCGGCATCGTCCAGTCCGGGGTCAGTCCCTGTCCCTTGATCACGGGAACCCGGCTGATGATGCTGAACGACTCCATACCGGCGAACCGCGTGCGCAGGTAGTCGCCGTTGCGATCGCGGAACCTGCGATCAGTCAGCGCGCGGACCGCGCCGAGAGTGCCACGACCGTACATACCATTGCACACGGTCACAGTGCGCTTTCGGTTGAAGGGACTTACACCCCGATAGAAATGTGCCACGTCTTCCAACAGGTGACCTTCGCTGTCCAGGAGTGGCGGGAAGAGCACGCTCCCGCCGTCACGCTGCACCCGGAAGCCGCCAGGTTCGCTGGTCGGAGCTTCGTCGGCACGAACGACCTGTTTCACCGGCAGGTCCACGCGCTCGATGACGTCGCGGGTGACGGTGTTCCAGTCCACGCCACCGAGGAGTACGAGGTGAGTGGTGTAGTCGTCGGGTGTCAGCTCCTCAGTCTTGCGGAAGCCGACATGGTTTTCGGGATTTTTCGCCCGGATGTGTCCATACAGTTCGATCAACGCGTCCGGGTCCGCGTAAGTGTAGAGCGTGACGAAATCGGCACTCTCCGGATCCACATACTCCAGATGAACGCGCAGCTCACGCGGCAGTTCGGCGCAGACGATGGTGACATCCTCGCCCGCGGGATAGGTCCACACGTCCGTCACCGGATTCGCCACGGCGGCCTCCCGTCCTTCGCGCAGCCGCAGCAGCTCTTCCAGAAGCTCCTTACGCTCGACTTGCTCCTCGTCCGTCAGGTGCTCCAGGTGGAGGAGGCGAACGCGGCCACCGTCCAGGGACCGCCGGGTCGCGAACAGCGTCGCGTAGGACTCGAGCCGCTTGATCGGCGGACGGACGGGCTTCTCGACCTTCTCCCACGACGAGATCAGGGAGATGCTGACGCCACCGAGCGCCTTGGCGAGCTGGCTCTGCGTGAGGCCCGCATCCGGCCAATGCGCCTCCCTGAGCTCCTTGAGACGGCGCGCAAGTGCGGGCCGCGGCGCAGCTGGGGACACAATCCGCCACCCTTCAGGAAATTTCAGTACTGTGGGCGAGGGCACAGATACTACTCCCCGTGAGTCGAAGGCTGATCGGCGGCTCGCAGTAGCTGGAACTGAACCGTTACATCTGACGTAATATCCGCGAATCAAACAGGTAACACCCGATTCATCTCAGTTGTTCCAGGGCACTCCAGCACCTACAGTCAAGTTGACTGAACTTCAGTTTTGACCTGAAGGCAGGAGCAGGCCATGAGTACCCCAGCGCAGCACGTTCCCCTCCACCGGGCCATGGTGGCGGTCGACATCGAAGGCTCAACGATGCGCACCAACCCGGCCCGGGCCCAGCTCCGCCTCGTCCTCTTCGAGCTGCTTGACGAAGCTTTCCTGGCCGCCGGGATCACCAAGAAGTTCCGCGACGCCTTCGTCGACCGGGGTGATGGCGCCCTCTGCCTGATCCGGCCCGTCGACCAGGCGCCGAAGCCCGTGCTGCTCACCACCGTCGTCCCCGCGCTCGCGGTGCTGCTCGAAAAGCACGCCGAAACCCATCCGGACCTCGCCTTCCGGCTGCGGGTCGCCGTGCACGCCGGTGAGGTGCACTACGACAGGCGCGGCCCGTACGGCGAGGACGTCGACATCGTCTGCCGGTTCGTCGACGCGCGGGAGCTTCGGCGGCAGCTGCGTATCACGGCCGCCCCGCTCGTTCTCGTCATCTCGCCGGAGATGCACCGCTCGGTCGTCCGGCACGGCTACCCCGGGATCGATCAGGACGCCTTCGCCCCGGCGGTGGCCATCAGAGTCGGCACCCAGCGGCTCCGCGGGTGGATCCACCTCCCGGAAGCCGCCCGACGCCAGGAGGACATGACCGCGTAGCGCGAAATGAGGTGGGGACCGTGGAACCGACCGGATTCTGGGCCGATCTGCCGCAGCCGGATCGGGACGCGCTCGCGGACGTCGCCACGCGGCGTTCCTACCGGCGCGGGGAAACCGTGTGCCGGGAAGGCGACCACACCCATGTCGTGCTGGTGCTGCTGGCCGGGCACGTGCGGATCATCCATGGTACGCCGGACGGGCGCGAAGTCGTCGTCGGGGTGCGCGGTGCGGGCGAAATCATCGGCGAGCTCGCCGCGATCGACGCTCTGCCTCGGTCGGCGACCGTCGAGGCGCTGGACGACCTCGACGTGCTCGAAGTCGCCGGCGAGCGGTTCGCTTCGCTGTGCCGGGCACGGCCGCGGATTTCCTGGGCGCTCCTGGTCGTGATGGCCGGGCGGCTGCGGTCCGTCGGCCGGCAGTGGCTTGACCTCGGCGGTGGGGCCGCGGCGCGCCGGGTCGCGGCGCAGCTCATGCAGCTGGCCGTCCAGCACGGGGTGCCGCGCGGTGAGGACATCCGGATCGCGGTCCCGGCCACGCAGGCCGAGCTGGCGATGACCGCGGCGATCTCCCGCGAGTCCTGGGCACGCGCGACGCGGGAACTGCGTCGGCTGGGGGTCATCAGCACCGGCAGAAGACAGGTGACGATCCACCGCTTGGCCGAACTTCGACGACTGGCGAGCTGAATCCCGCGTTCTGTGTCAGCTGACACAGAACGCACGGCGAGCCGGAGGTTTGCTGGATCCACGCAGAGGAGGAGGGCTTCATGGACTCGTACACCACCGCCCCGCCCCGGAGCCGCTGGCGCCGTGGGGTCTACGCCGCCGGTCTCGTCATTCCCTTCACCGCTTCGCAGCTGTGGGCGCTGCTGGTGCTGCTTCGGCTCGCCCCGCTCGACGGGCTGGTGGGCCAGGCGTTCGTGCTCGTGCTGCTGGGGTCCGCCGCCGCGATCTGGGCGGGGTGGCGCTGGACCTGGCAGCTCGGCCGCGAACGCGACCGCAAACCGGAGCCCGCCCCCAAAACCCGGATCCCGACATGACGTCCGGGCCGGTCATCGTCGCCGCCCTCGTGCTGGCGGCCGGTGCCGGACGTCTCCTGCGCCACCTCGGCGGTGCCCTGCGCCGCCGCCCGACCGGACGGAGCACGGAAATGACCAGCACGCAACCGGCCTTCCCACTGCGGCTGTACCACTGGCGATGGGAGATCCTGGCCGTGACGCTGCTTCCCTACGGCGCGGTGACGTTCGTGCTGTGGGCCGGCCCGCTGTGGACGTCGGCGGTCTTCGCCGCCGCCCTCGGCTGGGCCGTGCTGCGACGCCACCGGGTGCGGGCCCGCATCCACGCCGTGGTCCTCCAGCACCGGCTGCGGGCGGCGTTCCCGCAGCTGCGCCTGCCGGGCGGCCGCCGCCCGGCGATCCTGTGGAGCCGTCCCCGGGGCGGCGACATCGTGGTGTCGCTGTACGGCCGCGAAGCGTTCGAGCACCTGCACCGCCACCGCACGGTCCTGGCCGCCGCCTGCGCGGTCCCGGAGGTGTACGTGGACCGCCACCCGAGGTACGCAAGCCTGGTCACGCTGACGATCAGCCCGACCGAAGCCCCGCGGGAGCCCCGGGCGGTGCTGCCGAGCAACGTGGTGCCGTTGCGGGCGCACAGCTGAGCGCCCGCCCGGCGTCCGGAACCCGGGCGCCGGGCACCGCACAGGAATCGCACAGAGAGATCACACCGTCACCAAAGCGGCGGGCGCGACCGTGGGGGCATGACAGCCACCGCCTCCGCATCGCGGCCCGGGTGCGTTCCGGTCGACCTGGCCGGTCCGCAGCCTGTTCTCGACGTCGTCATTCCGGTCCACAACGAAGAGGCCGACCTCGAACCGTGCATCCGACGGCTGCACGCCCACCTGGCCGAGCACGTCTCCTACCCGTTCCGGATCACCGTCGCCGACAACGCCAGCACCGATGCGACGCTGCCGGTGGCCGAACGGCTCGCGCGGGAGTTCCCCGAGGTCGCCGTCCACCACCTCGACGAGAAGGGCCGCGGGCGCGCGCTCAACGCCGTCTGGCTGGCTTCCGATGCCGCCGTCCTCGCCTACATGGACGTCGACCTCTCCACCGATCTCGCCGCGCTCGGGCCGCTCGTCGCGCCGCTGCTGTCCGGGCACTCCGATCTCGCCATCGGCAGCCGGCTCGCGCGGGGGGCGCGCGTCGTGCGCGGGCCGAAGCGCGAGTTCATTTCGCGCTGCTACAACCTGATCCTGCGCTCCACCCTCGCCGCGAAGTTCAGCGACGCGCAATGCGGCTTCAAGGCCATCCGCGCCGACGTCGCCCGCGAGCTGCTGCCGCACGTCGTGGACACCGGGTGGTTCTTCGACACCGAACTGCTCGTCCTGGCCCAGCGGGCCGGGCTGCGGATCCACGAGGTGCCGGTCGACTGGGTCGACGACCCGGACTCGTCGGTCCACATCGCCAAGACGGCGACCGAGGACCTCAAGGGCATCGTCCGCGTTACCAGGGCCACCTTCACCGGCGAGATTCCGGTCAGCCGGCTGCGTGAACAGCTGGGCCGGCAGCCGATCGGGGTCGACGCGCCCGGCGTGCCCCCGCGGCTGGTGACGCAGCTCGTGCGGTTCGCCGCCATCGGGGTCAGCAGCACGCTCGCCTACCTCGTGCTGTTCCTGCTGCTGCGGACGGCCGTCGGCGCGCAGCCGGCGAACTTCGCCGCGCTGCTGGTGACCGCGGTCGGGAACACCGCGCTGAACCGGCGGCTCACCTTCGGCATCCGCGGCCGCGCCGGCGCCGGGCGCCACCAGTTCGAAGGGCTGATCGTGTTCGGCCTCGGGCTCGCGCTGACCAGCGGTTCGCTGGCCCTCCTCCACGGCTCCACCACCCCCGGCCTGGTCCTGGAGCTCACCGTGCTCGTGCTGGCGAACCTCGCCGCGACGGTGCTCCGGTTCCTGCTCCTGCGCGGCTGGGTGTTCAACCCCCGCCGCCAGGCCACCCCCCAGAAGGAGTACTGATGACCGCCGTCCTGCCCGCCCCGGTTTCCGAACCCCGGCACCGCAAGGAGCTCGACGCGCACGCGCCCCCGCGCTGGGTCCGCCCGGCCGCGTTCGGGCTGCTGGCCGCGACCGCCGTGCTGTACTTCTGGAACCTCACCGCGTCCGGCTACGGCAACTCGTTCTACGCCGCCGCCGTCCAGTCCGGGACGCAGAGCTGGAAGGCGTGGCTGTTCGGGTCGCTGGACTCGGGCAACGTGCTGACCGTCGACAAGCCGCCCGCGGCGCTGTGGGCCGGCACGGCGTTCGCCCGGACCTTCGGCTTTTCGAGCTTCACCGTGCTGGCCCCGCAGGCGCTGATGGGCGTCGCGTCCGTCGGCATCCTCTATCTGACGGTGAAGCGGAGTTCCGGCCCGGTCGCCGGGTTGCTGGCCGGGGCGATGCTGGCGGTGACGCCGGTCGCGGCGCTGATGTTCCGCTTTAACAACCCGGACGCGCTGCTGGTGCTGCTGATGGTGGCGGGCGCCTACTTCGTCGTGCGGGCCACGGAAACGGCGAGCCCGCGGTGGCTGGCGCTGGCCGGGGCCGCGCTCGGGTTCGGCTTCCTGACGAAGATGATGCAGGCGTTCCTGGTGCTGCCGGCGTTCGGGCTGGTGTACCTGATCGCGGCACCGGCGTCGCCGGGCAGGCGCCTGCTGCACCTCGGCGGCGCGGTGGTGGCGCTGGTCGTCTCGGCGGGCTGGTTCAT
This sequence comes from Amycolatopsis sp. CA-128772, assembly GCF_002904295.1. Lineage (GTDB taxonomy): Bacteria > Actinomycetota > Actinomycetes > Mycobacteriales > Pseudonocardiaceae > Amycolatopsis. The sequence continues at coordinate 94,182 of NZ_PPHG01000018.1, read as the reverse complement.
CGCGCTGGTGGACCTGTGGCCGGCGTCGTCGCGGCCCTACATCGGCGGGTCCGAAGGGGACAGTCTGCTCGAACTCGCGTTGGGCTACAACGGTTTGGGCCGCATCTTCGGCGGCGAGGGCAACGGCGGCGGCATGGGTGGCGGCGGCATGGGCGGCAACACCGGGTTCGGCGGGTCGACCGGCCTGTTCCGGATGTTCGGCGCCAGCTTCGGCACGGAGGTCTCGTGGCTGCTGCCGGCCGCGTTGCTCGGCCTGGTCGCCGGGCTCTGGTTCACCCGCCGCGCGCCGCGGACGGACCGCACGCGGCTGGCGTTGCTGCTGTGGGGCGGCTGGCTGGTCGTTACGGCGCTGGTGTTCAGCTTCATGAGCGGCACGGTGCACCCGTACTACTCGGTCGCGCTGGCCCCGGCGATCGCGGCGCTCGTGGCGATCTCGGGCCGCGCGCTGTGGCAGGGCCGCGCGCACCTCGCGCCGCGGGCGGTGCTGGCCGGGATGGTGGTGGCGACCGCGGTGTGGTCGTTCATCCTGCTGGACCGGACGCCGGAGTGGTTCCCGGCGCTGCGGTGGGTCGTCGCGGTGCTCGGGGTACTGGTGGGCACGGTGCTGGTGATGGGCGTGCCGGCTTCGCGCCGGGTGGTGGCGGTCGTGGCGGCGGCGGTGGTCCTGACGCTCGGCGTGTCGTCGGCGGCGTACGGCGTCGAGACGGCGTCGGTGGCGCACAGCGGGTCGATCCCCACGTCGGGCCCGACGTCGAGCGGCTTCGGCGGGGGCTTCGGCGGTGACTCCGCTTCGAGCGCCGTCGGCTCGCTGCTGGCGAAGACGACGACGAGGTGGGCCGCGGCGACGACGGGTTCGCAGAGCGCGGCGTCGCTGGAGCTGGCGAGCGGCAAGGCGGTGATCGGCATCGGCGGCTGGAGCGGCTCGGACCCGGCCCCGACGCTGGCGGAGTTCAAGGCGTACGTGGCCGCGGGCGAGGTGAAGTACTACATCGAAGGCGGCCGCGGTGGCGGTCCGGGCGGCGGCTCGCCGGACATCACCGAGTGGGTGACGGCGAACTTCACCGCGACGACGGTCGACGGCCAGACGGTGTACGACCTGCAGAGCTGAAGTTCCGTGAAGGGGTCGTGAGTCCGCTCACGGCCCCTTCGCGCGCAGGCGCCGCGCGCCGCACCGTCCGGTGCGCGTGGTCGTCCACCCGAGGGACCGTACAGAGAAAGTATAGGAATCGTCCGTACCTTGGCGGCGAACGGCGGCAGGGGACCGCCGCAGCAGGGGGGACACATGGATCGCCGCAGTCTGCTCAAGGTCGGGGCCGTCGCCGTGGCCGGGGTCGCGCTCACCGCCGCCGGCGCCGGGACCGCGCTCGCCGATCCCGGCCTGCCGCCCGTTCCCGGGATGCTCGGGGACCGGCGCGCCAACGAACTCTGGTACCAGCTCGACGAAATCTCGCTGTACCACCCGGCGCAGGAAGTCACGGACGCCTACACCGCCCTCGGCGCGTACCTCCGGCAGAACGCGCCCGAAGGCCTCTACCAGAAATGGCGGGAGCTGAGCCAAGAGCCGGGCTACCCGCACAACTACGCCGAGTTCGCGAAGCCGGTGGAACAGCCGCTGCGCACGCTGTCGACGCTGCAGCTCGACAACTTCGACCGCTTCTACCGCTGGGACGAAACGGGGCTCGTCAGCGCCTTCGCCTACTTCGGGCAGGGCGTTCTCTTCGACCCGCGGCGCGCCGACGCCGAGTCGGAAGTGCACACCATGAACGGGAACCCGCCGGGCAGCTACCACTTCTGGCACGTCATCCAGCGCGCGCAGATGCTGCTCGGCATCGACCGGCACCGGTGGGCGCGGATCGACCCGATGGTCGGGTTCGCCTGGGGGCTGCAGTCCATCGCGAAGCCCGACCACCGGCACGTCAACCCCGCCCTGCCGCGGGAGCAGGTCCAGCGCGAGGCCCGGTACTGGCTGCGGCGGTCGCCCGCCGAGCTCGACCGGGACTTCCAGTCCTCGCCCTACCCGGCCTGACCGCCCAGCACCCGCTGGTACGCCGCCCGCAGCGCCGGGCCCGGTGCCAGCCCGAGCCGCTCGTCGAGCAGGCGGCGGCCGTCGTGGTACACCTCGACGGCGTCCGCCGGGCGGCCGCTCGCGCAGAGCGCCGCCATGAGCGCGGCACGGGCGCGTTCGCGCAGCGGGTGCTCGAGGACGAACGCCGTCGCGTCGGGCACCGCGCGCAGGTGGTCGCCCGACGCGACCTCGGCTTCGAGCCGGCCCTCCAGCACCGCCAGGCGCAGCTCGTCGAACCGCGCCGCCTCGCCCGCGCGCAGCGGTTCGGCGACGTCGGCGAGCACCGGGCCGCGCCACAGCTGAAGGGCGGTGCGGAACAGCTCCGCCGCGCGGACCGGCCGGCCCGCGCGCAGCTCGTCGTGGCCCGCCGAAGCCAGACGCTCGAACTCCTCGGCGTCGACGGTCCCGCCCGGCGCCAGCAGGTAACCGCCGCCTGACCGGAGGAGCCGCGCCGGCCGCCCGAGGGCGTTCCGCAGCCGGGACGCGTACGTGCACACCTGCGCGTCGACGGTCGAGGGCCGGACGCCATCCCACAGCAGCGAAACCAGCCGCTCGTCGGGCACCACGCGGCCGCGAGCCAGCAGCAGCGCCGCCAGCAACGTCCGCGGCTTGCGGCCGCCGAGCGCGGCCGGCCGGCCGTCGGCGCGCGACACCGCCAGCGGCCCGAGAATCCGGAACTCCATGCCCCCACCCCGTTCCCACGGTACGCGGACCGGCCCCGCCCGCACAGGGAAGTCTCAGACGCCCCACAGGTGGAGCGCGGATCATGGCGGGCAGAGGGGACGAGGAGGCCACGATGATCACCACACGTCCGGGTCACCCACGGTGGCACACCGCGAGTGCGCAGGGGCCGCGCTCGCTCAACGCCGACGCCGTCGGGGCCTACGCCGCCGCGGGCGGCCCCGGGATCGCCTTCGCGCTCGCCGACGGGGTCGGGGACGAACCGGCCGCCGCCCAGGCCGCTCGGATCGCCGCCGCGGCGGCCGCCCGGACCGACGTCCACAAAGGACCCATCGAGGCCGTTCTCGCCGCGCAGCGGGCCGTCCGGGAGCAGACGACCGGGGACGCCGTGCTCGTCGTCGCCATGCCGGCCGGGCACGGTGGGTACCGGATCGCCTGGGTGGGTGACGCCCGCGCGTACGCCTGGGACGGCACCGCGCTCGGCCTCCTGACCACCGACCACATACTCGCCGAGTACTTCCGCGCCCGCCACCAGCCCGTGACGCCGCGGATGGAGCACGTCGTCACGACCAGCGTCCGCACCGCCGAAGCGCACGAGATCGGCACGGCGGAGACCACGGGCACGGGCCTGCTGCTGACCAGCGACGGCGTGCACAAGCCGCTGACCGGCACCGGCATCCGCGCGGTGCTGGCCCGCCCGGGCGCGGGCGCCGCCGAACTCGTCGAAGCCGCGCTCGCCCGCGGCGGCTCGGACAACGCGACTGCCCTCTACGTCGAACCCCTGGAGGCGGCCGACAGCACCACGGTCCGGTTTCCCGTCGCCGCGTGAACCCTAGGCCCCGCGCTTGAGCTGCCGGTACTCCCGCAGCACCAGGACGATGATCACCACGTCCAAGGCCGCGAAGAACGGCAGCGCGATCGAGTGGGTGTGTACCGCGCGGAAAATCTCGTACACCACGAACGCCGCCAGAATCGCCGCCGCGATCGGGTAGGCTCGGACGATCTTGCGGCCCAGGGCCCAGACCAGGCCCAGCTTGATCAGGCCGTGGGCGAGCAGGTACGCCACGGCGAACGTCTTCGTGTCGCCGTGGAGGAAGTTCTCCGTGGCCGACTCGAGGTGGCGGGCCAGGGTGCCCGACGGGTCGCCGAGGAGGTCGCGGGTGATCACCGCGTGGGTGAACCCGCTGACGGCCGCCGCCGGGACGAACGCGAGGATCAGGGCCCCGACGACCTGCAGCGCGCCGTCGAGGCCCTTGATCGCGATCGCGATCCGGAAGAACCGCTCGGTGGCGGTCGGTTTCTGGTCGGGCATGCCCCCAGCTCAGCAGAAACGGCGGGGCACCGCACGTGGAGGCACGTTTTGCACCGCCTTGTCCGGGCCCCGCCGGTGACCTACATCGCGGGCGGTGCCGCCTTCGTGCCCCACCCCGTGGGCGTGTCGCTCAGGGAGAAGTGGATCTTGCCCGCGCGGAGCAGGTCGTCGTGGGAAATCCAGCTGCGGTCGTAGCCGCGGTGGCCGATCCGGACCTCCTTCGTGTACTGCAGCTTCGCCGCGCTCGCGCCCGGCGCCTCGATTTCGACCTTGTGGCCGCCGGCCGGGCGGATTTCGACCTTCTCGAACATCGGCGTGCTCAGCAGGTACGTCCCGGAGCCCGGCTGGGCTTCGAAGACGCCGGTCATGCCGAAGACGAGCCACGACGAGATGGTGCCCAGGTCGTCGTTGCCCGGCATGCCGTACGGCGTGTCGGTGAACAGCGTGCGCGCCGCGCGCAGGACCGCCGACGTCTTCCACGGCGCCCCGGTCCAGCTGTACATCCAGGGTGCGTGCAGGTCGGGCTCGTTGTTCGGGTTGAACGCGAAGTTGTTGTGGTAGTCGTACGCGCCGTGGACCCAGGAGTCCTTGGCGGCCTTCGCCGGGTCGGTGAGCAGCAACGGCATGTCGAAGAAGGTGTCGAGCCGCTTCTCCGCCTGCGCCGGGCCGCCCATCAGGCCGAACAGCTTCGCGGTGTCCTGCTGGGCCAGCCACTGGTACTGCCACGGCGTGCCCTCGTGGAAGCCGACGGACTGCGCCGGGTCGGGGTCGCCGACGCCGGTGCCGTCCGCGGCGCGAGTCCGCGGGAAGCCGGTGAAGCCGTGGGATTCGACGCTGGTGTCCCACAGTTTCGCGAAGTTGCCGCAGCGGGCCTGCAGCGTCGCCGCCTTGTCGCGGTAGCCCAAGCCGGCCGCCATGGTGGACAGGGCGCAGTCGGCGAGCGCGTACTCGAGGGTCGCCGACCCGGCCTGGCGCGTGTCGCCGTAGGTGTAGCCGGGCAGGTCCTGGTAGCCGATCCAGCCGTTCTTCACGTACGTCGGGTTGCCGTCGCGGCCGCGGAAGATCGACTGATCGGCGGGCACTTCGTTGGCGTTGCGCCACAACGCGTCGAACAGCCGGCGCGCGGTCCGGTCGTCGAGCAGGCCACGGCGGTAGTTGTCGACCACCCACGGCGTGACCGGGTCGCCGCTCATCACGTTCGTCTCGCCGCCGGCGAGCGCCCAGCGCGGGACCCAGCCGCCGTCCTGGTAGATCTTGAGGACGGACTTCGTCATGTCCGCGGCCTTGTCCGGGTGCAGCAGCGCGACCAGCTGGTTCTGCGAGCGGTAGGTGTCCCACAACGAGAACATCTGGTAGTACGTGTCACGGCTGCGGTGCACGGCGTCGTCGAAGCCGCGGTAGGCACCGTCCACGTCGGACCCGACGGACGGGTGCAGCAACGACCGGTACAGCGCGCTGTAGTAGGTGCGCTGGTCGGCGGTCGTCCCGCCGGCGACACGCAGCCGGTTCAGCTCGTCTTCCCACGTGTCGTGGGCGGCCTTCCGCGCCCTGTCGAACGACTTGGGCTGCTCGGCGCCGCGGTTGAGGCGAGCGCCGTCGATGGAGGTGTACGACAGCCCGACGGACGCCCCGACCTGGCTCTTGTCGCTGCCGAAGGTGAGCCACGCGCCGGCGCGCTGGGAACCGAGCTTGGCGTCACGCCGGTTCGCGGTCAGCTTGGTGTCGGTCCAGGTGCCGAAGCCGGTGAACCTGCGGTCGAACTTGGCGCTGAAGAAGACCTTGTAGCGCTCCTTCTGCGTCTCCCAGCAGAAGTTCCCGCCCTGCAGCCAGCCTTCGACGGTGTCGTCCCCGACGACGTGGACGTCGCCGGCGTAGGTGTAGCCGTTGCTCTCGCCGACTTCGATGAGGACGTTCTCGCTGGTCGCGCCGGCCGGGAAGGTGTAGCGGTGCTGGCCGGTGCGCTGGGTGGCGGTCAGCTCGGCGTCGATGCCGTTGTCGAGCTTCACGCCGTAGTACCCGGGTTGCCGGGTCTCGTTCGCGTGGCTGAACTCGGCGCCGTACTTCGCGGGATCGCTGCTGGTGACCGCGCCGGTGGTCGGCATGAACCGGAAGTTGCCCATGGTCTGGCAGCCGACGCCGGAGAGGTGGGTGTGGCTGAAGCCGAGCGTGGTGTCCTGCGCGTAGTCGTAGGACGCGTACTTCTTGAGCTGGGTGTCCGGGCTGAGCTGGACCATCCCGAAGGGGGTGGTGGCGCCCGGGAAGGTGGTGCCGTCCCCGTTGTTGCCGATCGAGGTGTCGACGAGGGTCGTGGGGTCGTCGGCGAACCTCGGTCCGGCAGCTTCGGCGGGGGTCGCGAGGGCCACGGTGGTGGCCCCGGCGAGCAGGGTGGCCAGGACGCGCGTCCGCGCTCTCATCGGTTTCCTCCTGACAACGTTGTCACATGCACGGTCGGATCTTTTCCGTTGTCCGGTGGACAAATCAAGCCCCGAAGGGACTGTGCACCACTACGACCGGATCGGGCTGGTTCCCCCGGCGGAACGGACGCCGGCCGGGCACCGGCGGTACGCCGAGGCGGACGTGCGCCGGCTCCACCGCGTGCGGACGCTGTCCTGGCTGGGCCTGTCCCTGGCGAGGTGGCCGCCGTGCTGCGGAACGCGGGCGAGGACCTCGGCTCCCTGCGCGGCCTGCTGACCGCGCAGCTCGCCGGCGTAAGGCCGAGGCCGTGCGCCCGGAGGAGTCGGCGCAGCGCCTCCGGGGCTGCTCGCCCGGCCGGCCGAGGCGGCCATGCCGGCTCTTCCCTCGCCACCCTGAAGCCGATGCCCGTCGACGCCCGCCGGTACCTGTCGGCCGGTCAGCTCGCGGCGATCACCGGACGGGTCACCCCGTGGCACACCTTCATCGACGTTCCGGGGCACCGTGCCGAGGGGTGACGCGCTGCACGCTCAAGCCGAGCTCGTGGCTTCGCTGGGTCGCGCCTACACGGGTTCGCCCCGCGCTTCCCGGCGGCGTGGGAGTTGTGGCGGGGTTCCTGCTGCTGTCGCCGGTGGGATCGGCGTGCGGTGGAACGAAGGGGTGCTGGGACCTCGCTGTTCCAGCGCCTACCGGGCGGGACGTTCTCGCCGGAGCCGGCCCGGTGGCCGCCGCCGGCGGGCTGTTCGCGTTGCGCCGCCGCGACATGCCGCTGGGCTCACCGCGAAACGCAACCACGGCGGAGGTCCCGGGGGCAAACACCGCGAGGCGGGACAGGTGCACACTTTCGCACACCTGCCCCGCCCCGAGGATCGCGTGGCAACCGAGGGAGTCGAACCCTGCGCGGCTTGTGAAGGCGGCGCTCCTGACCGGCCCTGACCCTTCGGCGGGCGACGGCTGCCGTCTGTTCCAACGGTAGCGAATACCCGGGTATTTCCCATCTCAAGCCGTGCTTCACCCGGACGGGTCCGGCTGGCATGGTTGTCCGCATGGATGATCTCCTGCTGCGCCGCGTCCGGCCGGGCCTCGGTGGTGACCTCGCGGACGTCCGGGTGAGCGACGGCCGGGTCACCTCGATCACCGAACCGGGGTCCACCGGGTTCGCGGCGCGGGTCGTCGACGGGCACGGCGGGACGCTGCTGCCCGGGCTCGTCGACGCGCACGTCCACCTGCTGCAGTGGGCGACGTTCCGGCGCCGGATCCCGTTGGCCGCGGCCCGTTCGGCGGGGGAGGCGATCGAGCTGCTCCTCGCGCACCTGCTGGCCACCCCCGCGCCGCAGACAGAACTCGTCGTGGGCGCGGGGTTCCGCGACGCGCTGTGGCCGGACAAGCCGCACAAGAACCTGCTGCAGCGCGCGCTGCCCGGGCGGGCGGTCGCGTTGTTCAGCGCGGACCTGCACACGCTGTGGCTGAGCCCGGCGGCGCTGAAGCTCATCGGCCGCGACCACCCGACGGGCGTCCTGCTGGAGGGCGACTGCATGAGCGCGACGGCCCAGCTCCCCACGGCGCCCATCGACGTCCAGGACCGCTGGGTGGCGGAAGCGGTGGCCGCGGCGGCCACCCGGGGCGTGACGCAGATCGCCGACTACGAGTACGCGGACACGGTGGCGGACTGGACCCGCCGGGGCGCCCCGGCGGCGCGGATCTCGTGCGTGATCGCCAAGCACCTGCTGGACCAGACCATCGAACGCGGCCTCCGCACCGGCGACGTCCTCCCGGATTCCGGGGGGTTGCTGACGGTGGGGCCGTTCAAGCTCTTCGTGGACGGTTCCCTCAACACGCGCACGGCCTACTGCCACGACCCGTACCCGGGCAGCGATTCGCCGGGGCAGCTCGAACTCCCGCCGGCCGAGCTGATCCCGTTGCTGCGGCGGGCGTTCGACCACGGCCTGCTCCCGGCGGTCCACGCGATCGGCGACCGCGCGAACACGATCGCGCTGGACGCGTTCGAGGAGGTCGGCTGCCCGGGCCGCATCGAGCACGCCCAGCTGCTGGCCCCCGGCGACGTCGCCCGGTTCGGTGCGCTCGGGGTGATCGCCGGTGTCCAGCCGGCGCACCAGCCGGACGACCGCGACGTCGCGGACCGCCACTGGCACGGGCGCACCGAGCGGGCGTTCCCGTACCGGGCGTTGCTGGAATCGGGGGCCCGCCTGGAGTTCGGCTCGGACGCCCCGGTGGCGCCGCTGGACCCGTGGGACGGGCTGGCTTCGGCGATCTCCCGCACGGACGACGACCGCCCGCCGTGGCACCCGGAGCAGTCGATCCCGTTCACCGACGCGCTGGCGGCGTCTTCCGGCGGCCGCCGGGGCGTGGCGGTGGGGGACGTCGCGGACCTCGTGGTGACGGCCGCGGACCCGTCGGTGCTGTCCCCGGCCGACCTGCGCGCCCTCCCGGTGACGGCCACGATCGTCGGCGGGCGCGTCACGCACCAGGTCTGACGCCGGCCCACCGTTTCCAGGCGGCTTGCCTGCTGACGCCGAGCGCACCGCGGCGGGCCGCGCGGAACCGGTCATGGCGACGGCGGTCGGCCGCCGAGGCTGGGCCCTGGCCCACCGGACGTTCGCGCCGGTCCGGCGTTCGTGCCGGCCGATCAGCAACGCGGCCGTCCCGGCGCGGCCACGCCGAGCCCGGCGAGCACGCCGGACGCCAGTCGCCGCCGCGTTACGCGGCTGCTGCCGGCCCGCACAAGCCCCAGCAAGATACGGATCGTGGTGGTCTTGCCGGCGTCGTTGGGCCCGAGCAACCCGCGCACCTCGCCGGTGCGGACGGTCAGGCCGCCGACGATGACCGCGTCGACGGGCAGGACTTCGCGTGCCTTGTCGAGCAGTCCGGGAGCGGCGGGCTATACGTCCCAGTAGCAAGGCGTCACTTTCACGTGAAAGTGACGCATCGCGTGACGGACCAACCGATTACTCCATTTGGCTCGCAACCAATTGCGGTCTATGGGCTAACTGTCTGATTGCTACCGAACATCCCGGCCTGTGTACTGCTCGGACGCATATCTTCACGAAGGGGTCGTTTCAGTGACACAGCACAGATCGCGCTGGAGACGGCGGGCCGGGATCACCGTCCTCGCCACCGCACTCGGCGCCTCGGTCCTCGGGGTCGCCGTCCCGGTGGCCTCCGCGCAGCAGGCCCCGCCGACCAACGGCGCGGCCGATGGGAAGACCCTCGACGAGCACGACCGCGCGCTCGTCGCCGAAGCCGAGAAGGCCGGGAAGCCCGACGTCACGCTGCTGATCGCCGCGGAAAAGGGCCAGACCGGCACCGCCGTGAACGAGCTCAAGGCCCTCGGCGGGGTCGTCCAGTCCACGGACACGAAGCTCGACTACGTCAAGGTCAGCATCCCCACCGCCAAGGCCGAGAAGGCCGCCAAGCTCAAGTCGGTGAACGCCGTCGACGTCGACGGGCTCATCGTGCGCGACGACCCCAAGCCCGACGGCGCCGCGACTCCGCTGCCGCAGCCGGCTCCGGGCAAGGACACCCCGCGGGTCAACCCGTACCTGCCGACCGGGGACACCTACGCGGCGCAGTTCGGCCAGGTCCTGCCCAACTGGGACGGCAAGGACACCACGGTCGCGGTGCTCGACTCCGGCGTCGACCTCGACTCCCCCGCGCTGGCCACCACCAGCCACGGCGAACGCAAGATCGTCGACTGGTACAACGCCAACGCCACCAACTCCGGCGACGGCACCTGGGTCAAGCAGTCCACCCAGACCTACACCGGCACCTTCACCGCGAACGGCAAGACCTGGACGGCGCCCGCCACCGGCGGCCCGTACACCTTCGGCGTCTTCGGCGAGACCGCGGGCGACCTGGGCGCCGCGGACAGCGAGACCGGCGGTGACCTCAACCGCGACGGCGACCGCGCCGACTCCTGGGGCGTGCTGCTCGACCCGGCGACCAAGGAGGTCCGGGTCGACCTCAACGGCAACGGTGACTTCACCGACGAAAAGCCGATGACCGACTACAACAAGAAGTACGACGTCGGCTTCTTCGGCACCGACAACCCGGCGACCGACATCGCCGAGCGGATGGCCTTCGTGGTCCAGACCGACAAGCCGGGGTACGTCGGCATCGGCATCGCGGGCGCGGAGCACGGTTCGCACGTCGCGGGCATCGCCACCGGCAACGACCTGTTCGGCGGCAAGATGGACGGCGCCGCGCCGGGCGCGAAGGTGCTGGCGGTCAAGGTCTGCCTGACCAGCGCCGGCTGCACCTCCTCCGGCCTGATCGACGGCGTCGTCTACGCGGCCAGCCACGGCGCCGACGTCATCAACATCTCGATCGGCGGCCTGCCGGCCCTGAACGACGGCAACAACGCCCGCGCGGAGCTCTACAACCGCACGATCGCCGAGTACAACGTCCAGATCTTCATCTCGGCCGGCAACAGCGGCGCCGGGGCGAACACCGTCGGCGACCCGTCGGTGGCCACGGACGCGATCTCGGTCGGCTCGTACATCACCAAGGAGACCTGGCTGTCGAACTACGGCTCGGTCACCAAGAACCCCGAGTCGATGCACCCGTTCTCCTCGCGCGGCCCGCGTGAGGACGGCGGTTTCAAGCCGGACATCATCGCACCCGGCGCGGCCATCGCCACCGTCCCGCGGTGGGAACAGCCGACCCCGGTCGCCGGCACGTACCCCCTGCCTGCCGGTTACGCGATGCTGCAGGGCACGTCGATGGCGGCGCCGCAGGCGACCGGCGCGGCCGCGCTGCTGGTGAGCGCGTACAAGGCGACGCACAACGGGCAGCGGCCGCCGGTGGCGCAGCTGCGCGCGGCGATCAAGTCGACCGCGCGGTTCGTGCCGGGCATCGGCGCGTACGCCCAGGGCGCGGGCCTGTTCAACGTCCCGGCCGCGTTCGTCGCGCTTTCGCTCAACCCGAAGCCGGACGTCGTCTCGACGTCGGTCGAGGTGCACACGGTCCAGTCGGGCCTGCTGGCCAAGCCGAACACGGGCGTGGGCATCCACGACCGCGAAGGCGTCACCACGGGCCAGGCCTACACCCGCACCTACACGATCACCCGCACCACGGGCTCGGCGCACCCGGTGCCGTACTTCGTGCGCTGGGTCGGCAACGACGGCACGTTCTCCTCGGCTTCGACGGTGGCGCTGCCGCTGAACGCGCCGGTTTCCTTCAAGGTGAACGTGAACCCGAAGAGCGCCGGGGTCCACTCGGCCCTGCTCTACCTGGACAACCCGCTGACCATCGGCATCGACGTGCAGACCCTGAACACGGTCTTCGCGCCGCAGGAGTTCGTCGCCGGCAAGGGTTTCCAGGTCGACGTCACCGGCAAGGCCGCCCGCAACCAGGCGACCAGCTACTTCGTGCGGGTGCCGCAGGGCGCCAGCGCACTGAAGGTGGACATCGACGCCGGCGGCGGCGCCCCGGGCAAGGGCCAGGTGCGGTTCCTGCGGTACGACCCGACCGGTGTCCCGGCCGAGGCCAGCACCGCGACGACCGCGTGCTACCTGCCCGACGCGGGCGCGGGCTGCGCGGGCGGCACGCCGACCAGCCGGACCATCGCCAACCCGCTCCCGGGCGTGTGGGAGATCGTCGTCGAGGCGCGCCGGACGTCCGATGTGGCCGAAGCGCCGTACAAGCTGACGGCGTCGGTGCTGGGCACGGCGATCTCGCCGAACCCGGACACGATCGCCTCGGCCACGCTGGGCACGCCGATCCCGCGGTCCTACACCGTGCAGAACACCCTCGGCGCGTTCACCGGCAAGCTGACCGGCGCCACGCTGGGCAGCGCGAAGACGCAGCGGCCGACGATCACCGAAGGCGCGCAGCAGCAGTACCAGATCGCGGTGACGCCGGGCTCGACGTCGCTGACCGCCACGATCGGCAACCCCGCCGTGGTGGGCACGGACCTCGACCTGGTGCTGTACAACTGCACGACCGGTTCCTGCGTGCAGGCGGGCGTCAGCGCGGACGGTGACTCCGAGGAGTCGGTGACCGTGCCCAACCCGGCGCCGGGTGTGTGGGTCGCGCTGGTCGACGGGTACGCGGTGCCCGGCGGCACGACGGCCTTCGACTACCTCGACGTGTTCACCAACCCGGCGTTCGGTTCGGTCGCGGTGACCGACGCGAACGCGCTGCGGGCGTCGGGCAGCTCGTGGACGGTGCCGGCGACGGTGACCGCCACGGCGGCCCCGGCCGCGGGCCGGACCCTGCGCGGCCAGCTGGCCGTGCAGACCGACACCGGGGTCACGGTCGGCACCTCGCTGGTGCAGATCACCGCGGTGAGCTAGCTCCGGCCGGCCCCAAGCGCCCCAATGTGGCGTTCGGTGCGTCCAACGCACCGAACGCCACATTGGGTGCGTCCAACGCACCGAACGCCACATTGGGTGCATCCAACGCAACCAACGCCACATTGGGGCGCTTCAGGCTTCCTGGGCCCGGGTGACGAACGGCGCCGGATCCGCCAGCACGCGGTGGATGATCCGGCCCGCCGCGCCGAGCGTGGCCGCGTCGCCGCCCAGCCGGGATGCCGTCAGCGCCGGGGGTGCACCGCGGAGACCGCCCAAGCGGGCCTCCAACACCTCCGACACCGGCCCGGACAACCACGGGTACAGCTGGGTGAACACCCCGCCCAGCACGATGCGGTCCAGGTCCAGCAGGTTCACCGCCGACGTCAGGGCGATGCCGAGAGCGCGCCCAGCCGACGCGCACGCCGCCAGCGCCGGGCCGTCACCCCGCTCGAGGGCGGCCAGCAACGCCGGCACCGAGGCCGTGTTCCCCGCCGCCAGCAACGCTTCCTGGCCCGCGTACGTCTCCAGGCACCCGCTGCCGCCGCACCGGCACGGCGTTCCCTCCGGGGCCACGACGACGTGCCCCAGCTCGCCGGCCAGGCCCGTCGCGCCGGAGTACAGCACGCCGTTGACGACCAGGCCCGCGCCGATGCCGATTTCGCCGGACACGTAGAGGAAGTCGCGCTCGCCGTCGCCGTACCAGAGCTCGCCCAGTGCGGCCAGGTTCGCTTCGTTGTCCAGCTCGACCGGGACCGGCAGGTGCAGCAGGTCGGCCGGGCGGACGTCCTGCCAGCCGAGGTTGGGGGCGCTGAACAGCACGCCGTCGCCGACCGGGCCGGACACCGCCAGCACCGCGCCCGCCACCTCCAGGCCCAGCCGGTGGGTCTCGGTGAGGGCCTCGGTGGCCAGCACCTGCAGTTCGCCCAGGACCTTCTTCGGGCGTGAGCCGCGGTTGTCGCGCTCGCGGCGGGCGGCGAAGCGGACACCGCCGGTGAGGTCCAACACACGCACCGCGAGGTAGTCGACGTTGATCTCCAAGCCCAGCGACGCCACGCGCGCGCCGCTGAGCACGACCTCGACCCCCGGCCGGCCGCGTTCGCCCGCCCGCGCGGGGCCGGTCTCGGCGAGCAGGCCCGCGTCCACCAGGTCGCCGACCAGTTTCGAGACCGTCGACTTGGTCAGCCCGGTGACCTCGGCGAGCGCGGCGCGGGTCAGCGGGCCGCCGCGGCCGGCCGCGCCCAGCACGACCTCGAGGTTGCGGGCGCGCATCTCCTCGTGCCGCACGGCCTGGGTCATCGCGTCCTCCTGCGAAGCACTCTAACCGCCCCCCTTGACGCCCGGGACCCCGCGGCGCATATTTAGTCTACAACGTGAACTAAATGAAGGGACAGTCATGAGCGACTACGCTCCCCAGCCGGCCGACAAGTTCACCTTCGGCCTCTGGACCGTGGGCTGGCCCGCGGCCGACCCGTTCGGGGTGGCGACGCGGCCGCCGCTGGACCCGGTGGAGAGCGTGCACCGGCTGGCCGAGCTGGGCGCCTACGGCGTGACCTTCCACGACGACGACCTCCTGGCCACCGAGCCGGACCGCGACCGGGCGATCGAGCGCTTCCGCAAGGCCCTCGCCGAGACCGGCCTCAAGGTGCCGATGGCGACGACGAACCTGTTCACCCACCCGGTGTTCAAGGACGGCGGCCTGACCAGCAACGACCGTGACGTCCGCCGGTACGCGCTGCGGAAGGTGCGCCGGAACGTCGATCTGGCGGCCGAGCTCGGCGCGGAGACGTACGTCGTCTGGGGCGGCCGCGAAGGCGCCGAGTCCGACGCGGCGAAGGACGTCCGCGCGGCGCTGGACCGCTACAAGGAGGGCCTCGACCTGCTCGCCGACTACGTCGTCGAGAAGGGCTACAACCTGCGGTTCGCGCTGGAGCCCAAGCCGAACGAGCCGCGCGGTGACATCCTGCTGCCGACGATCGGGCACGCGCTGGGCTTCATTTCGCAGCTCGCGCGGCCGGAGATGTTCGGGCTCAACCCGGAGGTCGGGCACGAGCAGATGGCCGGGCTGAACTTCGTGCACGGCATCTCGCAGGCGCTGTGGCAGGGCAAGCTGTTCCACATCGACCTCAACGGCCAGCACGGCCCGAAGTACGACCAGGACCTGGTCTTCGGCCACGGCGACCTGAAGAGCGCGTTCTTCCTGGTCGACCTGCTGGAGAACGGCGGCTACGACGGTCCGCGCCACTTCGACTACAAGCCGCTGCGCACCGAGGACACCGACGACGTCTGGGTGTCGGCCGCGGCCAACATGCGGACCTACCTGATCCTCAAGGAGAAGGCGGCCGCGTTCCGGGCCGACCCGGAGGTCGCCGAAGCCCTGGCGGCCTCGCGCGTCCCGGACCTCTCGACTCCGACGCTGGCGCCGGGCGAGTCGTTCGACGACCTGCTGAACGACGACTTCGACCTCGACGCGGCGGCCCAGCGCGGCTACCACTTCACCCGGCTCAACCAGCTGGCCCTGGAGCACCTGCTCGGCGTCCGCTGAACGTCCTGAAGGGCACCCTCGAGACCACGAGGGTGCCCTTCACGGGCTATTTCGAAGAAAAAGCCGCGTCGAACGCCGCCGCGGGCGGGGTGAAGTTGAGCTTGCGGACGAACTCCAGGGCCTCCGGCGCCCCGATGAGCCGGTCCATGCCCGCGTCCTCCCACTCGATCGAGATCGGGCCGTCGTAGCCGATCGCGTTCAGCATCCGGAAGACGTCCTCCCACGGCACGTCGCCGTGGCCGGTGGAGACGAAGTCCCAGCCGCGGCGGGGATCGGCCCACGGCAGGTGCGAACCGAGCCGTCCGTTGCGGCCGTTGAGCCGCTTGCGGGCCTCCTTGCAGTCGACGTGGTAGATGCGGTCCTTGAAGTCCCAGAGGAAGCCGGCCGGGTCCAGGTCTTGCCAGACGAAGTGCGACGGGTCGAAGTTGAGCCCGAACGCCTCGCGGTGCCCGATCGCCTCCAGGGTGGCGACCGTGCTCCAGTAGTCGTAGGCGATCTCGCTCGGGTGCACCTCGTGGGCGAAGCGGACGCCGACCTCGTCGAAGACGTCGAGGATCGGGTTCCAGCGGGTGGCGAAGTCGGCGTACCCGCGCTCGATCATCGACGGCGGCACCGGCGGGAACATCGCCACGGTGTGCCAGATCGACGAGCCGGTGAAGCCGACCACAGTGGACACGCCGAGTTTCGCCGCGGCGCGGGCGGTGGCCTGCATCTCCGCCGCCGCCCGCTGCCGGACGCCCTCGGGCTCGCCGTCGCCCCAGATCCGCGCGGGCAGGATGGCTTCGTGCCGCTCGTCGATCGGGTGGTCGCAGACGGCCTGGCCGACCAGGTGGTTCGAGATCGCCCACACCTCCAGGTCGTACTTGGCCAGCGTTTCCCGCTTCGCCGGGACGTAGCCGTCGTCGGCGAGGGCCTTGTCCACCTCGAAGTGGTCGCCCCAGCAGGCGATCTCCAGGCCCTCGTAGCCCCAGCCGCTCGCCAGCCGGCACACCTCTTCGAACGGCAGATCGGCCCACTGCCCGGTGAACAGGGTCAACGGTCGTGCCATGTCCTGACCTCCTCGGTGCGTTTCACTCGGTGCCGGCGACGGCGGCCGCCAGCAGCAGGTCCTTGACCTCGGTCGCGTGGAACTTCTCCCGCGCCAGGGCCGGGTCCGAGCACAGCAGCACCGGCCCGTCCGCGGCCGAGTCGGGCAGCCGGCCGTGGCTGCCGCGCACCGGCGCGGGGTCGAGCGGCACCACCTGCATCGAATACCGCAGGCCGAGTTTCTTGCGGGCCAGCGCGGACGCCGCCTTCAGCTTGACCATCGGGTCGCCCGGGTCGAAGAACAGCTCGGCCGGGTCGTAGCCGGGCTTGCGGTGGATCTCGACGGTCTTCGCGAAGTCCGGCGCGCGGTCGTCGCTCAGCCAGTAGTAGTAGGTGAACCAGGCGTCCGGCTCGGCGACGGCGACCAGCTCCCCGGCGCGTTCGTGGTCGACGCCCAGCCCGGCCTGCCCGGCGCGGTCGAGCACGACGTCCACTCCGGACAGTCCGGCCACGATGTCCCGCACCCGCGGGACGTCCGCCGGGTCGGCGACGTAGACGTGCGCGACCTGGTGGTCGGCGACCGCGAACGCGCGGGAGGTCCACGGGTCCAGGTACTCCATGCCGGCCTGGACGTACACGTTGAGCAGGCCCGCGCGGCGCAGCGCCCGGTTGACGTCGACCGGCCGGTTCGCGTTCGTGATCCCGTACTCCGACAGCGCGACGACGGTGTGCCCGCCGGCGGCCGCGAAGTCCAGCAACGGTTTCAGGGCGGTGTCGACCTCGCGCGCGGCCGCCGCGGCCTGCGGCGCGTCCGGGCCGAAGCGCTGCAGGTCGTAGTCCAGGTGCGGGATGTAGACGAGCGTGGTGTCCGGCCGGTCCTGGGTCATGACCTGCTGCGCGGCGGCGATGATCCACCGCGACGAGGTGATCGACGCCGTCGGGCCCCAGTAGGTGAACAGCGGGAACCCACCGAGGGCCCCGACCAGCCGGTCGTGCAGCTGCGGCGGGTACGTGTAGGCGTCCGGGGACTTCTTGCCGTCGGCGTGGTAGATCGGCCGCGGGGTCACCGTGAGGTCGGTGGCCGCGCCCATCGCGTACCACCAGCAGACGTTGGCCACCCGGTGGCCGGGCTGCGCGCGGCGGGCCGCGTCCCAGAACTTGTCCCCCTGCACCAGCTGGTTGTGCTGGCGCCAGAGGAACACCTCGCCGAGGTCGCGGAAGTACCAGCCGTTGCCGACGATCCCGTGCCCGGCCGGCGGCAGCCCGGTCAGGAACGTCGACTGCACCGAGCACGTGACGGCGGGGAACACGGTGTCCAGCTGCGCGGTGAAGCCGGGTTCGGCCATCTTGCGCAGGTTCGGCATGTGCGGGAGCAGCCGCGGCGTCAGCCCGACGACGTCGAGGACGAGCAAACTCATGCGCACACCTCGCTGACGCTCGGTGCGGCCTGAGCCGAAGACGCAGTGTTGAATGATTCGTTCGCAGGCTCACTCATGCGGAAACCTCTTCCAGGCCCAGGTTGGTCAGTGCGCGCCGGGTCCAGTCCAGCTCGGCCGCGATGCCCGCGACCAGCCCGGCGTCGTCGGCGGGTGCGTCCGGGAGCACCTGCCAGGTGTAGGTCTCGACCTCGACGTGGTCGGTGCGCGCGGTGGCGCCGCCGAACAGCTCGGCCAGCGTGGCGGCCAGCACCGGCCGGGTCGACGTCAGCGGCGGTGCCGGGTCGGCGTGCAGCGGCACGTGGAAGTGCACCCGCCACGGCGCCTCCCCCGGCAGGGCCCCGGCCAGCGCTTCGTCCAGGTCGTCGGCGCCCGGCGGGGCGCCTTCGTTGCTCTGGTGCAGGAACCGGGGTTCCACGAAGGACTCCAGCGCCCGCCGGGTCGCCGGGTCCTTCGGCGATGCGGCCTCCAGCGCCGCCGACGCCTGGAGCTTGACGACGTCGAGCCCCGCGGCCTCGAGCCGGCCCAGCGCGGCCGCCGGCTCCTCGAACCCGACCGCCAGGTGGCACGTGTCGAGGCAGACGCCCAGCCGGTCCTTGTCCACTTCGGACAGCAGGGTGGCGGCCTGTGCGGTGGTCTCGATGACGCAGCCCGGCTCGGGCTCGAACGCCACCCGCACCGGGCGGTCCTGCGCCGCCAGCCCCTCGGCCAGCAGCTCGAGCTGCCCACCGTCGCCCCGCCAGTCCGTGCGCCAGCCCAGCGGCAGCGTCGACACGCTGCCGCGCACGGCGTCGTCCGGCATCAGCTCGGCGAGCAGCCGCGCGAGGTCCAGGGTGTACCGGGTGCGTTCGGGCGCCGCCCAGTCCGGCCGGTACACCCGGTGCTTGACGACCGGGTCGTGGAAGCCCTCATACGGGAAGCCGTTGAAGGTGACGACCTCCAGGCCGCGCGCGGCGAGCTCGGCCTTCAGCGTCGTCACCGCCGCCGGGTCCGCCACCAGCTCGGCCGCGACCGGCCGGGCCAGCCAGAGGCCGAGCCCGAGCCGGTCCGCGCCCAGGCGCTGCCGGACCGGTTCGCCGAACCGGGCCAGCTGCGCGAGAACGCCATCGAGGTCCTCGGCCTGGTGCACGTTGGTGCAGTAGGCGAGGTGGACGACCGTGCCGTCCGGGTGCCGGAACCTCACTTGCGGGCCCCCCGGAGGATGGAGTTGCCCGCGAACTCGGCCGGCACGGTGTCCGGTTCGAGCGAGAGCCGCCCGCTCTGCCCGTAGAACTCGACCGGGTTGCGCCACAGCACCCGGTCGACCTCGTCCTCGGAGAACCCGGCGGCCAGCATCGCGTCGCCGGTCCTGCGGGTCTTGAGCGGGTCGCTCTTGCCCCAGTCGGCCGCGGAGTTCACCAGCACCCGCTCGGTGCCGTACTCCTGCAGGATCGCGACCATCCGGTCCTCGTCCATCTTCGTGTCCGGGTAGATCGAAAAGCCGAGCCAGCAGCCGGAGTCCTTGACCGGCCGCACGGTCACCTCGTTGAGGTGGTCGAGCACCACGCGTTCCGGCGCGATCCCGGACTCGCGCACGACGGCGATGCTCCGCTCGGTGCCGGCCGCCTTGTCGCGGTGCGGGGTGTGCACGAGCGCGGGCAGGTCGTGGTCGATCGCCAGCGCGAGCTGGGCCGCGAACGCCTTGTCCTCCTCAGCGGTCATCGAGTCGTAGCCGATCTCGCCGACCGCGACCACGCCGTCCTTCTCCAGGTACCGCGGCAGCAGGTCGAGCACCGGCGTGCAGCGCGGGTCGTTGGCCTCCTTGGGGTTGAGCGCGATCGTGCAGTGGTGGGCGATGCCGTACTGGCTCGCCCGGAACGGCTCCCAGCCGACCAGCGCGTCGAAGTAGTCGGTGAAGCTGCCGACGCCGGTGCGCGGCTGGCCCAGCCAGAACGCCGGTTCGACGAGCGCGCGGACGCCGGCGGCGTGCATGGCCGCGTAGTCGTCGGTCGTGCGGGAGCTCATGTGGATGTGGGGGTCGAAGATGCGCATCAGGTGTCCTGTCCGGTCAGCAGCGGGAGGAGGTCGGCGGGGACGTCGCGGCCGGCGGCGGCGCGCTCGGCGGCGAACGACCGCAGCATCCGCCGCAGTTCCTCGTCGGTCCGGCGGTCCAGCCCGGCCACCGCGGCCAGGGGGATGCCCATGAAGACGCACTTGAGGACGCCGTGGCGGTACGCGGCGGCGTCCAGGTGCGTGGCGGCGTACTCGCCCATCGCGGCGGTGACGAGCCGGGTGTCGTTGGTGCGGAGGGCGTCCGCGACCAGCTCCACGCCGGCGTCCCCGGTGTCCACCACGGACAGGCCATACAGGACGGCCCGCTTCTCCGCCGCGTCGCCGTAGCGGTAGAGCTCGGGCATCTCCGCCGCCGCACCGGGGGCGGCCTTGAGCAGTTCCACGCGGGCGACGTCGTCGACCGTCCGGCCCGGGGTGTCCGACGGGCCCCGGCCGACCCGGCGGCCGACCGCGGGGAAGAGGGTGCGCAACGCCGTCGCGTCGGCCGCCACCTTGGTCAAGGCGTCGTCGAGCCAGGCGTTCACGCGGTCACCGCCTTCCGGAGGAACTCCAGGGACTCCCGCGCGATCCGCGGGGCCGCGTGGCTGTCCCGCGGCAGTTCGACGGCGACCAGGCCGGTGTAGGGCGACAGCGCTTCGAGCACCGGTGGGAAGTCGATCTCCCCGCGGCCGAACTCGAGGTGCTCGTGCGTGCCGCGGCGCATGTCGTCGATCTGGACGTTCACCAGCCGCGGCAACGCGCGCCGGACGCATTCGGGCACGGACGCCGTTTCGTTGCACCGGCAGTGCCCGATGTCCAGCGTCAGCCCGAACCGCGCCGGGTCGCCGAGCCGGCGGGCCAGCTCGAAGTAGCCGTCGAGGTCCTCGACGAGCATCCCGGGCTCCGGTTCGAACCCGAGCTTGACGTCGTGCTCGTCGGCGGCCTTCAGCACGTCCGCGCACCCGTCGACCAGGTACGCCCAGGCGTCCTCGGTGGCCAGGTCCGCGGGTTTGTTGCCGCTCCAGAAGGACACGGCCTCCGCGTCGAGATCGGCCGCGATCTCGACGGCCCGGGTCAGGAACTCGACGCGCCGCGCGCGGTCGGGGTCGAGGAACGTCGGCGAGTGCTTGCGCCACGGGTCGAGCAGGAACCGCGCCCCGGTCTCGATCACCACGGCGAGGCCGAGCCGGTCCAGATCCGCGGCGACACCGGCGACGCGGCGGGCGAGGTCCGGCCCGAACGGGTCCAGGTGCTGGTGGTCGAGGGTGAGCGCGACGCCGTCGTAGCCGAGGTCGGCGAGCACGCGCAGGGCGTCCCCGAGCCGGTGGTTGGCGAAGCCGTTGGTGCCGTACCCGAACCTCATGTCGGCGACACCTTCCGGCCCAGCGCCCGCGCGAGAGGGAACGCGGCGGCGACGGTCAGCGCCGAGCGCCACGCACCGGTCCGGGCGATCAGCCCGGCCTGCAACGGGATCATGCCGTGGATGCCGGCGCCGACCGCGCGCCGGATCTTCGGCGCGGCCGGGTCGCGGACGGCGTCGTACTGCGCCCCGCCGGTGGTCGCGGCGTACGTCCCGAGCAGCGCCGAGGACAGCAGCCCGCCCCGGCCGGCCACGATCCCCACCCCGGCCGTCGCGGCCAGGGTGGCCGCCGGCAGCGCGGGTTTCGCACCGTCCACTTCGGACCGCGAGAGCGCGGTGACGGCGTAGGTGTGCGCCCCGACCGTCAGCGCCGCGGGCAGCGCGGACCGGGCCCCGCCCGCGCCGAGCAGGACGTCGAGGGTGCGGGCCGCGGCCATCGCGGCCGGGCCGAGCACGGTGGTCTTGAGCACGAAGTCGTACGCCCAGACGGTCGCGGCCAGCGGCACCGCGACGCGCAGCGCCCGCCGTCCCCCGGCGGCCGCGGCGATGCCCAGCCCGCCCGCGGTCAGGCCGCCGGCGACGCCGAGCGCCGTCGCCGGCGCGACCCGGCCGGACGGGATCGGCCGCTCGGGCCGCTCGATCGCGTCGAGCCGGCGGTCGGCGTAGTCGTTGAGCGCCATGCCCGCCCAGTAGAGGCAGACGGACGCACCGGTCAGGGCGAGCGTGCGGCGGCCGAACGGCCAGCCCGCCGCGGCGGCCCCGGCGACGGCGTCCCCGGGCACGGTCAGCGCGGCGGGCGCGCGGACGAGTTCGACGAGCGCCTTCACCGGTGCGCCCACTCACGCAGCGCCGCGTACTGGGAAGCCAGGTCGTGCGGACCGTCACCGGCCGGATCCTTGAAGAAGAACCCGAATTCGGCGACCGGGCCGGCCACGCCGTCGCGGCACGCCTTGGCGGTCAGCCGGGCGAGGTCGAGCACCAGCGGCGCGGCCAGCGCCGAGTCGCAGCCCTGCCAGGTCAGCTGCAGCGTCATCCGCGCGCCGAGGAACCCTTCGAACAGCACGTGATCCCAGGCGGTCTTCCAGTCACCGAGAGCCGGCACGTAGTCGATGTGCACCTCGCCGTCGACGTCCCGGCCGAGGTTCTGCGCAAGCACTTGCTGCTTCGACGCGTTCTTGCTCGACGCCGCCCCGGGGTCGGCCAGCGTGGCGCCGTCGCCGCCGCCGAGCAGGTTCGTGCCCGACCAGGCCAGGACGTTCAGCCCGCGCTGGGCGAACATCGGCGCGAGCACCGACCGCAGCAGCGTCTCGCCGGTCTTGCCGTCCCGGCCCGCGTACGGCTGCCCGGTGACGCGGGCCAGCTCGTCGAGCGCGGGCAGCCGTGCCCCCGTGGACGGCGTGAAGTCGACAAAGCCACAACCCGCGCGGAAAGCGGCGTAGGCGTACAGCGCACTCGGCGGCAGCACGTCCAGCGCCTCCTCCAAGGCGGCCAGCGACGCGTGGGCCGGGTGCGGCTCGCACGGCGGCTCCGTCGACGAAACGTTCACCACGACGACGTGGTCCAGCCCCGCGCGGAACCCGGTCAGGTCCGCGACGATCCGGTCGATCGCCGCGCGCCCGCCCCCGGACGGCGCCGGGCGCAGCCGGGCCTCGGCCGCCTCCAGTTCGGCCGTCACCGGGCCGGGCAGCGCGGCGGGCAGCACCCCCGCCGCCGCCAGCTGCTCCGCCCGCTTGACCAGCGGCGTGTCCACGACGTCGTGGCCCCCGAAGACCAGGTCCCCCAAGCCGGGCAGTGCCGCCCCGGCGAAGTCCGGCAGTTCGGTCACGCAGCCCGTGCGCGCGGCGAGTCCCGCACGCAGGGCGGCGGCCCCGGCGATGGCCGTGGTGGCCACCGATCCCCGGGCGCCGACCAGCCAGACACCGATCTTCCCCATGGTTTCCCCTCCTGTTGGTTCAGCCCGTGCCGTGTGCTCCGACACGGGTCCAGACACTGCTCGCCGCGGCGCTTTCCTCGACCGCGGCGAGCACCCGCTGCACCTGCAGCCCGTCCGCGAAGGACGGTTCCGGGTCCTCGCCCGCGGCCAGCGCGGCGAGCAGATCACGCACCTCGTGGGTGAACGTGTGCTCGTAGCCGAGCCCGTGCCCCGGCGGCCACCAGGCGCCGACGTACGGGTGTCCGGGCTCGGTGACCTGGATCCGGCGGAAGCCGCCGAGCTCCGGGTCCTCGGTGTGGTCGTGGAAGGCGAGCTCGTTCATCGCCTCGAAGTCGAACGCGAGGCTGCCCGCGGAGCCGTTGACCTCCAGGCGCAGCGCGTTCTTGCGGCCGCTCGCGAACCGCGTCGCCTCGAAGGTGCCGACGGCGCCGCCGGCGAACCGGGCGAGGAACAACGCGGTGTCGTCGACCGTCACCGGCCCCCGCCCGCCCCCGCCGGGCAGCGGCCGTTCGGCGACGAAGGTCTCGGTCAGGCCGGAGACGCCGGTGATCGGCGAGCCGGTGACGAACTGCGCGAGGTCGATCGCGTGCGCGCCGATGTCGCCCAGCGCGCCCGAGCCCGCCTTGTCCTTCCGCAGCCGCCAGACCAGCGGGGACTCCTGGTCGGCGAGCCAGTCCTGGAGGTACTGGGCGCGGACGTGCCGGACCTCCCCCAGCCTGCCCTCGGCGACGAGCCGCCGCGCGAAGGCGACCGCGGGTACCCGCCGGTAGTTGAAGCCGACCATGGACCGCACGCCACGGGCCGCCGCCCCGGCCGCCGCGGCGGCCATCGCCTCCGCTTCGGCGACCGTGTTGGCCAGCGGTTTCTCGCACAGCACGTGCTTGCCCGCGGCGAGCGCGGACAGCGCTATCTCCGCGTGCGAGTCGCCGGGCGTGCAGATGTCCACCAGGTCTACATCGCCGGACTCGATCAAGCGTTTCCACTCGGTCTCCACCGAGGCCCAGCCGAGCTTCGCCGCGGCGGCCTCCGCGGCCGCCCGGTCGCGGCCGCAGAGCACCGCCATCCGGGGCGTCAGCGGGAGGTCGAAGGCCCGGTGCACGGTCCGCCACGCCTGGGAGTGGGCCGCCCCCATGAAGGCGTACCCGACCATGCCGATCCCGATCGTCGCGCCGCTCATTCGAACGACACCGGCAGG
The DNA here is from genome assembly GCF_002904295.1 of Amycolatopsis sp. CA-128772. Taxonomy (GTDB): domain Bacteria; phylum Actinomycetota; class Actinomycetes; order Mycobacteriales; family Pseudonocardiaceae; genus Amycolatopsis. Next base: position 69,875 of record NZ_PPHG01000018.1, on the reverse strand, counting down.
TAGCGGTCGACGTTCTCCTTGGTGACGACGGCGGAGAACAGCGTCACGGTGGCCGGGACCTCCTGTTCGGCCAGGTCGCCGAGGCCCTTCGCCTGCCCCAGCAGCCGGGCCAGCTTGATCGCCGACGCGGCCATCGTCGGCGGGTAGAGGACGGTCGCCTTGAGCACCGAGGAGTCCGCCTTGATCTGGTCCATCGCCGCCTTCGAGCCGGCGCCGCCGACCATCAGGAAGTCCGTCCGGCCCGCCTGCTTCACCGCCTGCAGCGCCCCGGTCCCCTGGTCGTCGTCGTGGTTCCAGATGGCGTCGAACTTCGGGTGGGCCTGCAGCAGCTCGGCCATCCGGGCCTGCCCGGTCGGCACGGTGAACTCCGCGGCCGCGCGACCGGCCTTGCGGATGCCGGGGAAGTTGGCGAGCGCGTCGTCGAACCCCTGCGTGCGCTGCCGCGTGAGTTCGAGGGTGTCGATCCCGGCCAGCTCCAGCACCGTGCCCTTCCCGCCGAGTTTCTGCCCGATGAAGTTGCCCGCGTTGACGCCCATCCGGTAGTTGTCGCCGCCGATCCAGGTGCGGTAGCTCTGCGGCGAGTCGAAGATCCGGTCCAGGTTGATCACCGGGATGCCGGCGTCCATCGCCTTGCGCCCGGCCGGGGTGAGCTGCTTGCCGTCGGCGGGCAGCACGACCAGGACGTCGACCTTGCGGTTGATCAGCGCGTCCACCTGGGCCGACTGGGTGGCGGCGTCGTTGGACCCCTCGGCGACGACGAGCTCGACGTCCGGGTGGCGGCCGGCTTCGGCCTTGGCGTTGACGGTGATGGCGTTGAGCCAGCCGTGGTCGGCCTGCGGCCCGGCGAAGCCGACCGTCACCTTCTTCCCCGGCGCGTCGGCCGCGCCCTGGGTGACGGTCGCGGCGGCCGGTTCGTCGGAGTTGCTCGTGCACGCGGCGAGCGCGCCGGCGCCGAGGGCGGAGGCGCCGGCCAGGAACGCGCGTCTGCGGAGCAGGGAGTTCATCGGGAGTTCCTCTCGGTCGAATACCGGCGCTGGACGAGGACGGCGAGCACGATGAGCACGCCCTTGGCGAGCTGCTGCACCGCGGTGGGCAGGTTGTTGAGGGTGAACAGGACGCTGATGGTGGTGAAGACGAGGACCCCGAGGACCGAGCCGGCGAGCGTGCCGCGGCCGCCGGAGAGCAGCGTGCCGCCGATGATCACCGCGGCGATCGCGTCGAGCTCGTAGAGGTTGCCGTTGCCGCTGGTCCCGGAGCTGGTCAGGATGATCAGCAGCACGCTGGCGATCCCGCAGCACAGCCCGGACAGCACGTAGAGCAGGCAGGTGTGCAGCCGGACGTTGATCCCGGCCAGCCGCGCGGCTTCGAGGTTGCCGCCGATCGCGTAGGTGCGGCGGCCGAAGGTGGTGCGGTTGAGCACGATCCACCCCACGACGGCGACCGCGGCGAAGACCAGCACCAGCGGCGGGACGCCGAGCACGTAGCTGTCTTGGTAGCCGAGGTCGACCAGGGCCTGGTTCTTCGCCGTCACCGTCTGCGTGCGGCCCTGCGAGAGCTGGATCGCCAGGCCGCGCGCCGAGGCGAGCATGGCGAGGGTGCCGATGAACGCCACGAGCCGCCCGTAGGCGATGAGCAGCCCGGTCACCAGGCCGCAGCCGAGACCGACGGCGAGCGCGCAGAACACGATCCCGCCGACGCCGAACGACTGGGTGGCCTTCGTCGTCGCCCAGACCGTGGCGAGCGCGACCACCGCGCCCACCGACAGGTCGATGCCGCCGCCGATGATCACGAACGTCATGCCGACGGTGATCACGCCGATCACCGACGCCTGGGTCAGCAGCAGCACCAGGGTGCCGGTGGTCAGGAACTGGCCGGGCTGGGTGAGCGCCCCGACCACCACCAGGATCGCCAGGACCCCGGCCAGGCCGAGGTTGCGGATTTCGGCGAGCTTTCGCCGCTCGGGCGCCGCCCGGGGCACCACCTGTTCAGTCATGGACGTGCTCCTCCAGGATGAGATCCAGCACGCGGCGCTCGTCGAGCTCGCGGGCGTCGGCTTCGGTGACGACGTGGCCTTCGCGCAGCACCAGCACCCGGTCGGCCAGCCCGAGCACCTCCGGCAGTTCGCTGGAGACGAGCAGGATCGCGACGCCGGAGTCCGCCAGCTCGCGGATCACGCGGTACAGCTCGGCCCGCGCGCCGACGTCGACGCCGCGGGTCGGTTCGTCGAGCAGCAGGACGCGGCAGCCCTTGAGCAGCCAGCGCGCGACGACGGCCTTCTGCTGGTTGCCGCCGGACAGCTTGCCGACGACCCGGCGGACGTCGGCCGGGCGCAGGTCGAGGGCTTCGGTGTGCCGGCGCACGGCGGCCGTTTCGGCCTTCCCGCTGAACCAGCCGAAGCGGGCGTACCGCCGCAGGGACGGCAGGGACACGTTGCGGGCCACGGAATCGTGCAGCAGCAGGGCCTGGCTCTTGCGTTCCTCGGGCGCCAGGCCGAGCCCGCCGCGGACGGCCGCGCCGACGCCGTGCTTCACCGGTTCTCCGGCGAGGCGGATCTCCCCGGCCGTCGCCTTCCGGGCGCCGTAGACGGTCTCCAGTACCTCCGACCGGCCCGAGCCGACCAGCCCGGCGAGACCGAGGATCTCCCCTTCGCGCAGCGAGAACGTGACGTCCTCGAACGCGCCGGCCAGGCTGAGGCCGGTGACCCCGAGGATCTCCGGCTTGCCTTCGTGGGCGCCTTCCTCCGGCCGCGGCGGGAACGGGAATTCGACGCGGCGGCCGGTCATCCGCGCCACCAGGTCACCGGTCGGGGTGGTCCGGGCGGGCAGCCCGGCGGCGACGGTCCGGCCGTCCTTGAGCACGCTCACGCGGTCGCCGATCTCCCGGATTTCGGCCAGCCGGTGGGAGATGTAGAGCACCGCGACTCCGCGCGAGGTGAGCCCGCGGATGACCCGGAACAGGTTCGCCACCTCGTCGGCGGCGAGCACCGCGGACGGCTCGTCGAGCACGATCAGCCGGGCGTCGAGCGAAAGCGCGCGGGCGAGGCTGACGATCTGCTTGCCGGCCGCGGACAGCGTGCCGACCTCCCGTTCGACGCGGATTTCCCGGTGTCCCAGGCGGTCCATGAGCTTGCGCGCCTCGGCCCGCATGGCCGCGCGGCGGACGAACCCGCCCCGGGCCTGCTCGTGGCCGAGGAAGACGTTCTCCGCCACGGAAAGGCCGTCGACGAGGTCGAGTTCCTGGTACAGCGTCGCGATGCCGTGGCGGATCGCCGCGGTCGGGTTCGGCAGCCGCACCGGCGTGCCGTCGATCCGGATCTCGCCGTCGTCCGGGCGGTGCGCGCCGGCCAGCACCTTGATCAACGTCGACTTCCCGGCGCCGTTCTGCCCGAGCAGGCAGTGCACTTCGCCGGCTTCGACGCTGAGCTCGACGTCGTCGAGCGCGTGCACGCCGGGGAAGCGCTTGCCGATCCCGGTCATCTCCACGAGCGTCATCCGCTGTCCCTTTCCGCCCGCACCGGCACCAGCGCCGGGTCGTCGAACACCGCCTGCAGGGCGACGTGCGCGCCGCCGCGCGAAGCCGCGGAGAACCCGAGCCAGGACAGCTCGACGCGGCAGCCGCCGATGCCCGGGGCGATCACCCGGGCTTCGAGCTCGGCCAGCATCGGGCCGAGCAGGTACGGGCCCAGCTGGGCGAAGTAGCCGCCCAGCAGGACCACGCGCGGGTTGAAGACGTTGACCAGCACGGCCGCGCCGACGCCGAGCCCGGTGCCGACCTGGGCGAGCGCGTCGAGGGTCCGCTTGTCCTTGAGCTGGGCGCGACGGCGGATGATGTCGAGCCGCTGTTCGAGGTCGAGCGACGGGTCGTGCACCGGATCGCTCGGCGACGCGGCCAGCCGCAGCATCCCGGCCAGCCCGACCAGCGTCTCCCAGCAGCCGCGGCGGCCGCAGCCGCAGACCCGGCCGGCCGGGTCGAGCTGGATGTGCCCGATCTCGCCGGAGAACCCTTCGGCGCCGCCGAGCAGCCGGCCGCCGGAGATCACCCCGCCGCCGACCCCGATTTCGCCGGTCAGGTAGACGAGGTCGGCGGTGCCGGCGACGCTGCCCATCGCGTACTCGCCGAGCGCGCCGAGGTTGGCGTCGTTGGCCGTGCGCACCGGGAACGACGGCGGGCCGAGCCGCCGGGTCAGCCGCTCGGTGAAGGCGCGGACCACCGGGACGTCGGTCCAGTGCAGGTTCGGCGCGAGCGCGACGGTCCCGCTCGCGACGTCGACCAGGGCCGGGACGCCGACGGTCACCCCGGCGGGCCGCACCCCGAGCCGACGGCACTCCCGTAGCGCCCGCGCGGTGAGTTCGGCGCCGGCGTCGAGCACCTTGGCCACCGGCAGCGCCTGCACGTCGAGCGCCACGCGTTGTTCGAACAGCACGGTGCCGGTGAGGTCCAGGGCGAGCGCGGTCAGGTAGTCGACGTTGATCTCGACGCCGACCCCGCCGACCCCCCGCCCGTCGAGTTCGACGATCGTGCCGGGCCGCCCGACCGCGCCGGCGCGTTCCCGGTCGCCTTCGCGGGCCAGCCCGCGTCCGACGAGCTCGGCGACGAGACTGGAGACGGTCCCCTTGTTCAGCCCGGTGTCGGCGGCGATGCCCGCCCGCGACCGCGGCCCCGCGTCCCGCAGGTGCCGCAGCACCAGCGAAAGGTTGCTGCGCCGGACGGCCGTCTGGTCCGCCGGCTTGCGCGAGAAGGAGGAGTCCACACCGACACCGCCCCAGTTCGTCTGGTGGGACAACAAATTAGGTCCGGCGGAACGAACGGGTCAACGAGGCCGCAGCGGGGGCGAACCGGGACGAAAGCCACCGGAACCGAGCTGACCAGCGAAACTGTCGGAGCGGGAAGCCGGGGCGGGTCCCACGGATGGAGCACGGGTTAGGGAGCGCGGCCGCCGTAATCCCGCCGCCGAACGGGATCGTCACCGGGGCCCGCGGAAAGCCGCCCGGTGCAGCGGTTCGGGCTCGGCAGGCGCGAAAGTTCTGCTGCGGAGCCGAAACTTTCGCAAACTTGCGTCCGGAGCGGTGCAGGCCAAGCGCCCCGATGTGGCGTTGGTTGCGTCCAGCGCACCGAACGCCACATTGGGTGCGCTCAGTAGCGGCCTTGGTGAGCAATGCGGCGGCACGTTCACCGAGCAGCGCAGTCGGCGGTGCAGCAGGTTGTTGGCCTGGTGATCCACCGCGAGGGGTGGTTGACCTGCGGTTTTCTTGAACGGTGTCAGGCTCCCGGTTCCAGCGGAGTGGTAAGCCCTGTCCGCCGGCGTGCGCAGACCCTGGCTGCCGCAGCGGTCAGCGCACCCACGAGGCACAGGCCACGGTTTTGCTCGTGGTGGCCGCGACCGGTCGGCGGGGATCGGAGTCCCGTCGAGGATGACGTGGGTGTCACCGGCGGCCCGTGCTCTCGGCCCTGGCCCCGAGCTACAGCCTGCTGATGACCGGCCGGGTCGTCGCCGCGCTCAGCCACGGCGCGTTCTTCGGCGTCGGCTCGGTCGTCGCCGCGTCCTTGGTCTCGCCGGCGAAGCAGGCCAGCGCCATCGCGCTGATGTTCACCGGGCTGACCGTGGCGAACGTCCTGGGCGTGCCCGCCGGCACCGCGCTCGGCCAGGCGTTCGGCTGGCGCTCGACGTTCTGGGTGGTCAGCGCGCTCGGCGTCGCCGGCGCCGCCGGCATCCTCGCGCTGGTGCCGCGCCAGGCGCCGGACCCGGGCGCCGGCCTGCGCGGCGAGCTCGCCGTGTTCCGCCGCCCGCAGGTGTGGCTCGCGCTGGTCATGACCGCGCTCGGCTTCGCCGGCGTGTTCGCGTCGTTCACCTACATCGCGCCGATGATGACCGAGGTCGCGGGCTTCTCCAGCGGCGCCGTCACCTGGCTGCTCGTGCTGTTCGGCGCCGGTCTGTTCGCCGGCAACCTGCTCGGCGGCCGGGCCGCGGACCGCAAGCTCATGCCCAGCCTGTACGTCATCCTCACCGCGCTGGCGCTCGTGCTGGTCGCGTTCGTGTTCACCGCGCACGCGAAGGTGCCCGCGGCGATCACCATCGCCCTGTTCGGCGCGGCCGGATTCGCCACCGTGCCGCCGCTGCAGGCCCGCGTGATGGCCAAGGCCGAAGGCGCCCCGGCGCTGGCGTCGGCGGCGAACATCGCCGCGTTCAACCTCGGCAACGCCGGCGGCGCGTGGCTCGGCGGCCAGGCGATCGACGCCGGCCTCGGCTACACCGCCCCCAGCTGGATCGGCGCCGTGCTCGCCGCGGCCGGCCTCGCCGTGGCGCTCGTCTCCGGACTGCTCGACCGCCGGGCTCCGGCTAGTTTCGCAGCGGGGGAACGGGTACCCGCCCCGTGAACCACCCACCGAAAGGACCCCTCGTGACCAGCGTGCCCGTGATCGAACTCAACAACGGCGTGCGGATGCCGCAACTCGGCTACGGCGTGTTCCAGGTCCCGGACGACGAGACCACCGCCGCCGTCAAGGCCGCCCTCGAAGCGGGCTACCGCAGCATCGACACCGCCGCCGTCTACGGCAACGAAAAGGGCGTCGGCCAGGCGATCGCCGAGGCCGGCGTCGCCCGCGACGAGCTGTTCATCACCACCAAGCTGTGGAACGCCGCCCAGGGCTACGACTCGACGCTCAAGGCGTTCGACGAGAGCATGGCCAAGCTCGGCCTGGAGCAGCTGGACCTCTACCTGATCCACTGGCCGACCCCCGAGCGCGACAAGTACCTCGACACCTGGAAGGCGTTCGAGAAGCTCTACGCCGACGGCCGCGTCCGCGCGATCGGCGTGTCCAACTTCCAGCCCGCGCACCTGGAACGGCTGATGGACGCCGCCTCGGTCGTCCCCGCCGTCAACCAGGTGGAGCTGCACCCGTACCTGCAGCAGGCGGACCTGCGCGAGTTCGACACGAAGAACGGCATCGCGACCGAAGCGTGGAGCCCGCTCGCCAAGGGCGGCAGCCTGCTCGGCGACCCGGTGGTCGCCGACCTCGCGGTGAAGCACAGCCGCACGCCCGCGCAGATCGTCCTGCGCTGGCACCTGCAGCTGGGCAACGTCGTGATCCCGAAGTCGGTGACGCCGTCCCGGATCGAGGAGAACTTCGACCTGTTCGGGTTCACCCTCACGGAGGAGGAGCTGGACTCGCTGACGCCGCTGGACCGCGGCGAGCGCACCGGGCCGGACCCGGACACCTTCAACGCCGCCTGACCCGTCGTGGGTGGTGAGGGCGGCGGGAACCGCCCTCACCCCGCACGGCAAGCCGCGTCATGAGCTCACTGCTTGCGGGCGACGCCACCCAGGGTGAGGAAGTTCAGTTCACCCAGCTGGTGCAGCCGGGGGCCGTCCGGCCACCACTCGTGCAGGTACACCAGCCCCGGCCGCAGCAGCTCGGTGCCTTCGAAGAACCCGGTGATCTGCTCGCGCGTGCGGTAGACGCTGCCCAGCCCGGTGCCCTGGAAACTGGTTTCCAGCAGCCGCGCCAGCTCCTGGCGCGGGGAGTCCTCTTCCGGGTCATAGTTGTGCGTGAGCAGCAGGTACGACCCGGGCGCGAGGGCGGCGACGTACTCCGCGACGATCGCCCGCGCCCGGTCGTAGTCGTCGATGTGGTGCACGATCGAGGTCAGGATCAGCGCCACCGGCCGGGTGAAGTCGAGGTACTCCTTGACGACCTCGTCGCCGAGCGTGTCGGCCGGGCGCGTCAGGTCGGCGCCCGTCACGTGGGTCAGGTAGTTCTCCTCGAGCAGCGCCCGCCCGTGCACCTGCACCACCGGATCGTTGTCGACGTACACGACCTGCGCGTCCGGGTTGTACCGCTGCGCCACCTCGTGGGTGTTTTCCGCCGTCGGCATCCCGGACCCGAGGTCGAGGAACTGGTCGATGCCGCGTTTGCCGGCCAGGAACCGGACCGCGCGCACCAGCCAGTCCCGGTGTTCCTTCGCCATCGCGCGGGCGCCGGGCGCGATGGCCAGCAACCGCCGCATCGCTTCGCGGTCGACCTCGTAGTGGTCGTGCCCGCCGAGGAGGGCGTCGGACAGCCGCGCCAGGCTCGCCTTGCTGAAATCGAGAGCGGCGGCACCGCCCTCGGTTCCGGACCGCAGGTCGCCAGGCGTCATCGGCTGCTCTCCCACTCGTCTGTGGCGGACGCCGCCCCTGCCCCGGGCTCGCCCGCCATGTCCGGCAACGGACAGTGCTCAGCCTACGACATGCGGTGCACCAAGTGAACCGGGCACAAGGGCCTTGCCCGCCAGGGACAACTACCTGAAACGCAGTTCCCGCCAGGTCCGTCCCCCATCCGTGGTCCGGTACACGGCGGAACCGCCGTCGGCGTCCGGCTGGCCGTCGACGACGACGCCGGTGCCGCGGCCGGGGAAGTCGAGATCGGACAGCGCGAGGCCGCGTTCGGACAGTGCCAGCGTCGCCCAGGTGCGGCCGCCGTCGGCCGTGCTGTGCAGGAACCCGACGCCCCCGCCCATGGCCGCGACGGTCGCGGAGGCCGGCGAGGCGGCCGCGAACCCCTGGTTGATGCCGGTGAACGGCGCGGCGGCGGTCCCGCTGAAGGTCCCGCCGAGCTGCGGCGCGTGCCGCAGCTGCCGTTCGGTCGAGCCGGGCTGCGGCGAGCCGGGGCTGCTGCTGCACAACGCCACGACCTGCCGGTCGCGGACGCCGGCGAGCGAGGCGACCTCCCCCGCCGGGCACGGCGGACCCGCCGGGGCGAACCGGACACCGTCGCGCGAGGTCCAGTACTGCTCGGTGCCGTAGTCCGAGCCGAGCGCGACCTGCAGGCCGCCGCCGACGGCCAGGTCGCCGTAGGTGAGCCCGCCGCTGACCGCGAACCCGGGCACCGGCCGCAGCACCGGCGAGCCGGCGGGCCCGGAGTACAGCCGCGTCGAGCCCTGCCCGTCGCGGTAGGCGGTCAGCATGGCGAAGACCCGGCCGCCGGTCTCGGCGATCTTCGAGAGGTAGAACGGCTCCCGCGCGCCGGCCAGGGTGACGGAGTGCCAGGTGGCCGCGCCATCGCGGGTGGCGCGCAGGTGGACGCCGTCGCTGACGTACGCGACCCGGTCATCGACGGCGGTGAGGGCGACGTGGTTGTGGTTGTCCGGCAGGGCCATCGGCGGCGCCCCCAGGCGGCGCCAGCGCCGCCCGCCGTCGGAGGTGCCGAGCAGCACGGGACACCACGCGCCGGCACACGGCCGGTACCCGAGGACGTACCCGGTGTCCGGGCCGGTCCAGCTGGCGGAGGCGGGCCGGAAGCCGGAGGGGACCACGGTTCCGGCGGTCGCGGGTGGGGCAAAAGCGGCGAGGAGGGCGAGGACGGACACCAGCAGCGCACAGCGCCGGGGAGTGCTCATGATCAGCTGGACGTCTCGTGCGGGGCGGGGGTTGCCGCACCGGGCGGAGTTGCGCCGCGCGGCTCAGTGGGCGTGCGGCCAGGCGGGTGGCGGGTTGCGCCGGACCGGTGACGTCGGCGAGTGGTTCGGGACCGCGGGGGTTTGCGACAGCAGGGCAGGGTGGGCGCGCCGTCCCCGGGCGCCTAGCCGCGGGATATCGCCGCGGCAGGCCGGGTGCGCGCCATCCCGGGCGCCCACCTGCGGGATTTCACCGCCGCAGGCCGGGTGCGCGCGCCACCCCCGGGCACCCACCCGCGGGACTTCGCCGCGGCAGACCGGGTGCACGCGCCACCCCGGGCGCCCAGCCGCAGCCGACGACCCGGCCCATCGCCGAATTCCGGCACCCCGCCAAGCCTCAGGTCAGGTTCTCCGCCACCGACGCGACCCACCGCAGCAAATCGGCGCCGGCGGCCAGGTCGCCGAGCACGATGACCTTCATCGTCGCCCGCTCGCCGTCGTGGATGGTCTCCACCCGCAGGGGCCGCTCGCCCGCCTCGCGGGGGCCGTTCACCGAGGCCAGCACCATCGTCGCGAGGCGGTCGGCCGCCGCCCGGTCGAGGCCGGTGATCTCGGCGACCGCCGACAGCTCGGCCGCCGGGGCCGGGGCGCGCTCGGCGACCGGCAGCCCGGTGAAGGCCTCGAGGTCGGTGGCGGTGATGCGGTACTGCTTGCCGATCCGGACCGCCTTCAGCCGCCCGTCCCGCACGTACTTCCGAACCGTCCGGACGTGCAGGCCAAGCTTCGCGGCGACCTGCTCGACGGAAAAGACGTCCTGCGGCATGACCCTCCTCGCGTTCCGCAAAGTACCTTATCACGCACCCAAAAAGGGAACTTTGCGGAAGAGTGGTTCACTCGGCCGGGTGACGGGTATTCCCGGGTGTTGTTCCTGTTCGCCCAGATACGTCCACATCGGACAGTCGAAAGGACGGCGCCGACGATGCCGTATCCCCCGCCCCCGGAGCCGTACGGCACGCCGTACGAGCCCGCACCCGCCGAAGAGATCGTGGAACGCACCCACCCGCGCCTCCGGGCGGTACGCACGGTCAACGCCCTCATCCACCTCGTCTGCGCGGTGTTCGCGCTGGTCCTGGCCCTGCACATCGTGCTGGTGCTGGGCGGGGCGAATTCGGCGAACGGCTTCGCGCACCTGATCTCGGAGTGGTCGGCGGGCGTGTCGCTCGGCCTGCGGAACCTCTTCACGCCGGACTCGGAAGGCCTGCGGACGTTCCTCAACGACGGCCTGGCCGCCATCATCTGGCTCGTCATCGGCGCCATCCTGACCGACGTCATCACGCGCATCGGCGTGCCCGGCCCGCGGCGGGTCTGGTACCGGCGCAGCTACCGCTGACGCACCCACGGGAAAGGGCCCCCGAAACGTTTCGGGGGCCCTTTCCCGTGGGTCGGTCAAAGCTGGGGCTGGCCGGCTACCGGTTGAACGGGCTCCGGCTCGGGTTCGGGCAGGGCCTGTCCGGCCGGCTCGCCGCCCCGGGGTGCGGGAACGCCCTCGGCGGCGATCGCGTCGAAGTGTTCACGGCACCAGCGGCCGTAGCGCCTTGCGTGCACAGTCATCGCGTCCACCTCCTCTCCACGGGCGATTCCGGTCACACCCTCAGCGTCCTCCGCCGCGGTGCCGAAAGCCAACAGATTTAAGCGGGACTTAACACACCCGTTCGGGTGAGAGTCCACAGAGGACCGGCGGTCAGGCCGCGAACTCCCGCACCACCGTCCGGCAGAACGCCGGCAGGTCGTCCGGGTTGCGGCTGGAAACCAGTCCGTTGTCCACTACCACCTCTTCGTCGACCACGGTGGCACCGGCGTTACGCAGGTCCGTCCGGATGCTCGGGTACGACGTCAACGTGCGGCCACGTACGACATCCGCTTCGACGAGCGTCCACGGACCGTGGCAAATCACCCCGACCGGCTTGCCGGCGCGCACGAAGTCGCCGACGAACTTGACCGCGGCGGGGTCCGTGCGCAGGTTGTCGGGGTTCATCGTGCCGCCGGGCAGCAGCAGCGCGTCGAAATCGCCGATTTCGACGTCGGCCACCTTCCGGTCCACCGCGAACCGGTCACCCTTGTCGATGTCGCCGTTCATCGCCTGGATCTCGCCGGTGTCCAGCGAGACCAGCTCGACCGTCGCGCCCTCGTCGAGGACGGCCTGGCGCGGCTTCTCCAGCTCGACCTGTTCGACGCCGTCCGCGGCCAGGATCGCGACCCGGCGTCCTTGCAGTGCGTTCGCCATGGGGCTCCTCCGTCGGAAAACCGATTGCACCGGGGTGATTACCCCCTCGTCACGGCGTCAAACCCAAGTCCACAAAGGACGGTGCAGTGACATCCGGGGCTTCGCCCCGGGCCGGGGCTCCGCCACCCGGAACCCCCGGAAGAGGGGGTCAGTCCACGCATTCGATGGCCAGCACGGCGATATCGTCGTGTGCCGAGCTGCCCAGCCAGTCGCGAACGGTCTGGCGCAGCCGCCGCACGACTTCACGGGCAGGCTCCCCCGTCCCCGCCGTGAGCACGGCACGTAGCCGGTCGTCTCCGAAGAGTTCCGTCGGGTCGTGCCGGTTGCGGGCTTCGGTGATGCCGTCGGTGTACAGCAGGCACACGTCGCCGCGTTCCAGCCGCACCTCCGCCTCGGCGAACCGGGCCTGCGGCGAGATGCCGACCAGCGTGCCCGGCACCGTGACCTCCTCCACGACGCCGGACCGGCGGACGATCAGCGGCGCCGGGTGGCCGCCGGAGGCCAGCGTCAGGCCGACACCCCCGTCCGACGGCCGGGCCGTGCCGAGCACCAGGGTGGCGAACCGGCTGCTGCCGCCCGCGATGAGCAGCTCGTTGAGCAGCCGCAGCAGCGTGCGGCCGTCGCGTTCGACCATGGCGAGCGCGGTCAGCGCGTGCCGGACCCGGCCGGTGAGCGCGGCGGCCTCGGGGCCCTTGCCGCAGACGTCGCCGAGCACCAGGAACGCGCTGCCGTCCCCGTGGGGCAGCACGTCGAAGAAGTCCCCGCCGACCGTGAGGACGCCGGCCGCCGGCTCGTACCAGGTCTCGAACCGGGCGCCGTCGAGTTCCGGCGGGTCGACCGGGCGCAGCGTCGTCTCCAGGCCGCGGGTCGCCTCCTCCTGGCGGGCGTAGCGCTGGGCGTTGGCGAGGGCCGTCCCGGCCGCGTACGCGAACTCGGTCACCGCGCGCGCCTGGTCGGCGCCGAACTCCGGGTCGCCGCGGCGGCCCAGCAGCAGGGCGCCGGTGACCCCGGCGCTCGCGCTCGGCCCGAGCGGGACGACCGAGACGTCGGCGTGCCCGGCGAACCGGTCGGCGACGACCGACGGCAGGGTGGCGACCTCGGCCGCGGGCACCGGGGCCGGCTGGGCGCGCCCGGCGGCGCCGAACGTCGCCGCCAGCACCGGCGCGACCTGGGCGGCGACGCGCCGGATCCGGCCGTGGCCCTGCGCGGCCGGGCGCTCGCAGCTCCACCACTCCCACCGGCCTCGGGTGGTCGGGAGCAGCACGAAGACGGTTTCGGCGAGCGCGGACGCGGCCAGCTCGGCGATCACCCGGGCGGTGCCGTGCCGCCCGCGCGCGGCGGCCAGCCGGGGACCGGCCTCGGCCAGGAAGTCGCCCACGTGCCGGTGCGGGACGTCGTCCGAGACGACGGTCCAGGCGTGCCAGCCGCCGGGCAGGGCCCGGATCCGGGCCGGCCGGCGGTGGCCCGCGGCTTCGACGTGGCCGGAGGTTTCGGTGACGGCGTTCAGGTGCGGTTCGGCGTCCCCGGTCAGCGCCCGCGCCGCGGGGTTCGACCAGCGCACCACCCCGGCGGTGTCCTGCAGGAACACCGCGTCGCGGACGTCTTCGAGGGCCGCCCGTGCGAAGGCGTCGAAGCCCGGCGGCCCGCCGTCACCGGTCATCGGTGGCAGGGCCGCCGACGCCGGGGCCGGACGTGACACCATGCACGGACCTCCTGCCTCCGGACTGCTGTCGCACGGCTACCTCGTGAGCGGGCGGGCTGGCTCGAAGTGTAGGGCGAAGCATGGCACGCTGGGTCGACGACCATGGCTGGCGCATGCGTGGTGGAGAGGGTCGGCACACATGACAACGGAATCCCAGAGCGAAGCGGCCGCGCTGGAGCGGGTGCTCGTGGCGGTGCGGGATCTCGGGGACGGCAACTTCCGCCGGCGGCTCGTCCCGCACGGCGACGGCATCTCGGCGCAGCTCGCGGTCGCGTTCAACGACATCGCCGAGCGCAACCAGCGGCTGGTCAGCGAGCTGCTGCGGGTTCGTGCGGCGGTCGGGCAGGAGGGCCGGCTCGGCGAGCGGCTCGAGGGCCAGGTCGGCCCCGGGGGCTGGACCACCGCCGTCGACGCCGTCAACGGCCTGGTCGAGGACCTCACCCGGCCGGCGATCGAGCTGGAGCGCGTGCTCGGCGGGGTCGCCGACGGCGACCTGTCCCAGCCGATGACGCTGACCCTCGACGGGCGCCCGCTGCGGGGCGCGTACGCCACGCTGGCCAAGACGGTCAACGGCCTCATCGCGCAGCTGTCGCGCTTCGCCGTCGAAGTGACGAGGCTTTCCCGCGAGATCGCGGGTGAGGGACGTCTCGGCGGCCAGGCGGTCGTCCCGGGCGTGTCGGGCACCTGGCGCGACCTGACCGACTCGGTCAACTTCATGGCCGACAACCTCACCGAGCAGGTCCGCAACATCGCCCAGGTCACCACGGCCGTCGCGCGCGGCGACCTGACCCAGAAGATCAACGTCGACGCCCGCGGCGAGATCCTCGAGCTCAAGAACACCATCAACACGATGGTGGACCAGCTGTCTTCGTTCGCCGACGAGGTCACCCGCGTCTCGCGCGAGGTCGGCTCGGACGGCAAGCTCGGCGGCCAGGCGCAGGTGCCGGGCGTCGCCGGGACGTGGCGCGACCTGACCGACTCGGTCAACCTGATGGCCGACAACCTGACCGACCAGGTCCGCGGGATCTCCCAGGTGGCGACCGCGGTGGCCAGCGGCGACCTGACGAAGAAGATCGACGTCGACGCCCGCGGCGAGATCCTGCAGCTGAAGAACACGCTGAACACGATGGTCGACCAGCTCTCGGCGTTCGCCGGCGAGGTCACCCGGGTGGCGCGCGAGGTCGGCAGCGAGGGCAAGCTCGGCGGGCAGGCCGAGGTGCCCGGCGCGGCCGGGACGTGGCGCAGCCTCACCGACTCGGTCAACCAGATGGCCGACAACCTCACCGACCAGGTCCGGAACATCTCGCACGTGACCACGGCCGTGGCGAAGGGCGACCTGACGCAGAAGATCACCGTCGACGCGCGCGGGGAGTTCTTCGAACTCAAGACGACCATGAACACCATGGTGGACCAGCTGTCCGCGTTCGCCGACGAAGTCACCCGGGTGGCGCGCGAGGTCGGCACGGAGGGTCAGCTCGGCGGCCAGGCGCAGGTCCCCGGCGTCGCCGGCACCTGGCGCGACCTGACCGGGTCGGTGAACTTCATGGCGAACAACCTGACCACCCAGGTCCGCAACATCGCCCAGGTGGCGACGGCCGTCGCGCGCGGCGACCTGACCCAGAAGATCGCGGTGGACGCCCGCGGCGAGATCCTGGAACTGAAGACCACGCTGAACACGATGGTGGACCAGCTGTCCGCCTTCGCGGACGAAGTCACCCGAGTGGCGCGTGAGGTGGGTACCGAAGGCAAGCTCGGCGGCCAGGCCACCGTGCCCGGCGTCGCGGGGACCTGGAAGGACCTGACCGACAACGTCAACTCGATGGCGAACAACCTGACCGACCAGGTCCGGAACATCGCCACGGTGACGGCGGCGGTGGCGAAGGGCGATCTGACGCAGAAGATCACCGTCGACGCGCGCGGCGAGATCCTCGAACTCAAGACCACGCTGAACACGATGGTGGACCAGCTGTCCGCCTTCGCGGACGAAGTCACCCGAGTGGCGCGTGAGGTCGGCACCGAAGGCATCCTCGGCGGCCAGGCGCGCGTCCGCGGCGTTGCCGGTACCTGGAAGGACCTCACCGACAACGTCAACGTCATGGCCGACAACCTGACCGACCAGGTCCGCAACATCGCCACGGTGGCGAGCGCGGTGGCCAACGGCGACCTGTCGAAGAAGATCCGGATCGAGGCCCAGGGCGAGGTCGCGGCGCTGGCCGAGACGCTGAACGGGATGGTCGGGACGCTGCGCGCGTTCGCCGACGAGGTCACCCGCGTCGCCCGCGAAGTCGGCACGGAAGGCATCCTCGGCGGCCAGGCGCGCGTCCCCGGCGTCGCCGGGACGTGGAAGGACCTGACCGAGAACGTCAACTTCATGGCGCACAACCTGACCAGCCAGGTGCGGAACATCTCGCAGGTCACCACGGCCGTCGCGAAGGGTGATCTGACCAAGAAGATCGACGTCGACGCCCGGGGCGAGATCCTCGAGCTCAAGACGACCATGAACACGATGGTCGACCAGCTCTCGGCGTTCGCGTCCGAGGTCACGCGCGTGGCGCGGGAGGTCGGCACCGAGGGCAAGCTGGGCGGGCAGGCCGAGGTCGACGGCGTGTCGGGCACCTGGCAGCGGCTCACCGAGAGCGTGAACCAGCTGGCCGGGAACCTGACCACGCAGGTCCGCGCGATCGCCCAGGTGGCGACGGCGGTGACGGCCGGCGACCTGACCCGGCACATCACGGTCGACGCGTCCGGCGAGGTCGCGGACCTCAAGGACAACATCAACCAGATGATCGCGAACCTCAAGGAGACGACGAGGACCAACCGCGAGCAGGACTGGCTGAAGACGAACCTCGCGCAGCTGTCCGGGCGGATGCAGGGGCACCGCGACCTGGCGTCGGTGGCGGCCCTGATCCTGTCCGAGCTGGCGCCGCTGGTCCGGGCGCAGCAGGGCGCGTTCTTCCTGGCCCGCGACGACGACCGCGACGGCACGGTGCTGGAGTGCATCGCCGCGTACGGGCTGGCGCAGTCCCGCGCGGGCCTGCGGTTCGCGATGGGCGAGTCGCTGATCGGTCAGTCCGCCGTCGACCAGCGCACGGTCCTGGTGCACAACGCGCCGCCGGAGTACGCGCTGATCTCGTCCGGGCTCGGCTCGGCGGCGCCGGTGAACCTGATCGTGCTGCCGGTGCTGTTCCAGGGCGAGGTGCTCGGGGTGCTGGAGCTGGCCTCGGTGAACGAGTTCAGCACGGTCCACCAGGACCTGCTGGAGCAACTGCGGCACACCATCGGCGTCAACGTGAACACGATCCTGTCGAACTCCCGGACCGAAGCGCTGCTGACGGAGTCGCAGCGGCTGGCCCAGGAGCTGCGGGCGCGGTCGGAGCAGCTGCAGGCCCAGCAGGGCGAGCTGCGGCGGTCCAACACCGAGCTGGCCGAGAAGGCGGCGCTGCTGGCCCAGCAGAACCGCGACATCGAGGTCAAGAACAGCGAGATCGAACAGGCGCGCCAGGAGCTGGAGGAGCGCGCCGGGCAGCTGACGGTGGCGTCGCAGTACAAGACCGAGTTCATGGCGAACATGTCCCACGAGCTGCGGACACCGCTGAACAGCGCGTTGATCCTGGCGAAGCTGCTGTCGGAGAACCCGGAAGGGAACCTGACTGAGAAGCAGATCCAGTTCGCGAAGACGATCTACGCGGCCGGGTCGGACCTGCAGCAGCTGATCAACGACATCCTGGACCTGGCGAAGGTCGAGGCGGGCCGGCTCGACCTGCAGATGACCGACATCACGCTGCCGGAGCTGGTGGACTACGTCG
This sequence comes from Amycolatopsis sp. CA-128772, assembly GCF_002904295.1. Classification (GTDB taxonomy): domain Bacteria; phylum Actinomycetota; class Actinomycetes; order Mycobacteriales; family Pseudonocardiaceae; genus Amycolatopsis. The sequence goes on along the minus strand of NZ_PPHG01000018.1, from coordinate 52,710 downwards.
AGTCGCTGTGCCGCCCGCTGACGGCGGACAAGGGCCTGGAGTTCGCGGTCCACATCGACCCGCCGGTGCCCGGGAGCGTCCACACGGACGAGCACCGGCTCCAGCAGATCCTGCGCAACCTGCTTTCGAACGCGGCGAAGTTCACCGACGAGGGCCGCGTCCGCCTGCACATCCGCGCGGCGGATCCGGCGGAAGTGGAGCAGGAGGCGCTGCGCAACGCGCCGGGCATCGTTGCGTTCGCGGTGGAGGACACCGGGATCGGCATCCCGGAGGAGAAGCTGGCGGTGATCTTCGAGGCGTTCCGCCAGGCGGACGGCACGACGAGCCGCAAGTACGGCGGCACGGGCCTGGGGCTGAACATCAGCCAGCAGCTGACGGAGCTCCTGGGCGGCGAGCTGCGCGTGGTGAGCGAGCCGGGCGTCGGCTCGACGTTCACGCTGTACCTCCCGGTGGCGGCGGCCAACCTGGTGGACCCGGTGACGGCGCTGTCGTCGCCGCGGCTGCCGCCGGTACCGAGCACGGTCCTGGTGGCGGCCCCGGACGTGACCCCCAAGCGCTTCCACGGCGAAAAGGTCCTGATCGTCGACGACGACCTGCGGAACGTGTTCGCCCTGGCGGCGGTCCTGGAGCAGGCGGGCCTGGAGGTGATCTACGCGGAGACGGGCGTGGACGGCATCCGCGCCCTGGAGCGCAACGAGGACACGGCGCTGGTCCTGATGGACGTGATGATGCCGGAACTGGACGGCAACGCCACAATCGCCGCCATCCGAGCCGAGGCGGCGAACGCGGACCTGCCGGTGATCGCGGTCACAGCGAAAGCGACGGCCGAAGACCGGGCCCGAACCCTGGCCAGCGGCGCGGACGACTACATCACGAAGCCGGTGGACACGGACAAACTGCTGGACGTGATAGCGGCCAAACTGGAGGCCGACGCCGCCTCAACCCGCGACGCCGCCTCGCTGCCGGATGGAGCGGGTGACGGGAATCGAACCCGCGTAGCTAGTTTGGAAGACTAGGGCTCTACCATTGAGCTACACCCGCGTGCCCCCGGAGGGACCCGGGTGCGTCGCTAGCTTAGCGTGACCCGCTAGGCTGATCACACACCCCCCTGGGGGGTGGCCTCGGGATGTGGCGCAGCTTGGTAGCGCATCCGCTTTGGGAGCGGAGGGTCGCAGGTTCAAATCCTGTCATCCCGACCAGTAGTACGGCTTTCACCAGCAAGAACGGCGGGACCGCGTCTCGGACGTAGTCCTGCCGTCTCAGTTTCCGTCTCAGTACAAGCCGTTATACAACTCAAATCACTGCCCGCCAGCCGGGCGGCTCCTCGTCGTCAGGGCCGTCACCTGGCGTCTTAGCAGCGTCCAGCAGTCGCTGCAGCTGGTCGATAAGCGAAGCGGTGTCCGGCTGCGCAGTGGACGTCGGCGGGGGTGCCGGCGGCGTATCGCTCCACAGGAAGTTCTCGACCTGGTCGGCAATCCCGGCGACGACTTCGGTGGGCACGTGCACATACCGTTTTGCGACCGACGCGTCGCCCCAGCCCATCACTTCCATGATCGCGGGCAGCGGAACCTTCAGGACCAGCAGCATCGTCGCCGCGGTGTGCCGCGCGTCGTGGAGCCGGGCGTCGCGAACGTTGGCCTCTGCCAGCAGCGTCTTCCACTCGTCATGGTCGGCACGCGGGTCGATCGGTCGGCCGTTGGGCTGGGTGAACACCCAGCCGCCGTCATGCCACTCGGTGCCGGCGAACCCCCGCTCCCTGTCCTGTGTGGCCTTGTGCTTGCGCAGCAGTTCGAGCAGCGGCCTGGGGATGCCGACGGTGCGGCGCCCGGCTTTCGACTTCACGTCGACTTCGCGAAGGCCGCCACCGTGGCGCGTCGGACAGGAGCTGGCGTGCCGCACGCAGTCCGGTTGACAGACCGGCGGACAGGTTGCGTGCCGAGTGCACTTCAGCGGGCACGGTGTGACCCTGTGAAGGCGCTCGCCGCACCGGTGCGGGTCAGCACAGCCGTGCTTCCACTTGTACCGCTGGAGCTGACGGGGCGTACGCAGTAGTCCAGCGTCCAAGTCGAGCCGCGACCACTTCAGGCCGAGCGCTTCACCGCGCCGCAGGCCGAGCGCGAGAGCGATCACGAATCGCGCGCCGTTGCGCCGGCCTCGAGCGGCGGCCAGGACTCGCTTCGCCTCAGCTGCGGTCAGCGGGATGATCTCGTCCTCGTCGACGCGCGGCGGCTTCGCGAGCTTCGCCGGGTTCTTAGTCAGGTGCCCGCGGTCGACTGCCACGCCGAAGGCGGTTTTCGCCGTGCGGTGAACCTGATGCGCCGTTCCAGGCTTCGCCCCGGCGTCGGCCATCTTCGCGTAGAGCTTCTCAAGGTGCTCCGGCTCCAGCCTGCGCAGACGGTGCGCGCCGAGCCCGGGAATCAGGTGCTTGTAGACCGCGACGCGGTAGCCGGCAAGCGTGGTTTCTCGCACAGATGGCGCCGCCACGTTCTCGACCCAGTGCGTTAGCCACGTTTCGACCGTCCATGCCCTGGATCCGGGCTTCGAAGCGGTGCCGGCGTCTCGTTGGCGTTCAAGCTCCCGAACTGCGGCGATCACTTCAGCCTCCGTCTTGCGCTCGACGTGCCGACGGTCCGGCTTCCCATTGTCGAGAGCTCCCATCGTGACGCGGCCGTGCCACTTCCCGTCTCGACCGAGGTAGATGCTGCTGGCACCGTTTGGAGCACGCGTGCCTTCGGTGCGCTTCCTCCGGGGCATGGTCAGCACTCCCCCGCTTCAGCGATAAGCCGCTCGATATAGGCCGTCAACTCATCGGCCGGGACGCGCCTATTGCGGCCGATGAGGACACTGGGCACTACGTCATCCTTGATGAGCGCGAACATGGTGGTGCGACTGACTGCGAGCCGGTCGGCGGCCTGTTCGACCGTCAGCATCTCCCGAGGGCCCGTCAAGGTTTCACCGGAGTTCACATCCGCCGCCACATACAATGAAGGAGATTCTGCATTCGCCATGAGAAGAACCGTACTTCAAACCAGACGAATTGAGCAGATGAATTTCAAGTTCATTTCTTTGCCGCAGTTTCAGCAATTGCACGTTTCGCACGTGTCTCCGGCTTCGCGCGCGAATGAGGCACAGACCTTTGATTCCGCTCATGGCGCAGCGTCCCCAAGCCAGGCGGGCGATCAGGCGTTGCTCGTTGAGCGCGGCCCAGCGTGAGGCGCCGCCGCGGCGGACCGAACCCGCAAGCTTCGCCTTGCAAAAGCGCGGGTCCACGCCGTCCGGAGCGGCTGCCGCTGGTCAGCCTGAACCAGGCCGTGTCTGGAGTGGCTCTTGTGTACCGCGACGACGGGTATTCGCAGTCACTATGATCGACATTGATCAACTTTGTCGGATGCCGCCGCTCGGCGTCGCGAGCGGCGGCCGAACATCCCGACGATCAGGTCAAAGAGCTATGCGTCCTTGTAACGGTCCTCGGGGTGACAGACCAGGCCGACCTTCGCACCGTGTGCGGTTTGTCGGATGAACTGCATCCAGTTGGTTGCCTGGAGCACCCAGTCCTTCTCCGATAGGTGCGCGGTCCAGTCCGCCAACTGTGCCCAGGTGCTGCACCGCTCGACGTAGAACCAGTAGCAGTTGTCGCAGTCATCGTCATGAGGGTTGCAGTCGTCGCAGTGCACCTGCCACCGCGCTTCCTCGGGCTCATCGCGTAAGTCACCCATCGTGAGCATCTTTGCGGCGAGTCCTGTTCGGCCCTCGGCTTCGGCCCTCTCGGCCTGCCGCTTGTTGGCAGCGTCTTGAGCCTCTAGCACCCGATTGACCTCGCGGTGCGAGATGTGTACGACGCCCTTGCCGGGCGGGACGTCCTTCTCGCATCCGAAGCAAACAGCCCTCAGGTGGTGGGCCGGACGCACACTCACTGCATGTGCAGCGCGAGTGTAGTTCTGCCCCGAGGCGGCCATCTCAGCCCGGATTGCACGCTTCCGGGCTCGGTCATTACTGCTCATGCCAATCCTCCACGGAACCCCACACCCTCCGCAGGTCGGCTACCAGTGCAGAAGTTGTGCATCACGCTGCGTCGGCGACGGCTTGTCCTCGGTTGCAGCTTCCGGTGTGGGCGGAGTACTGCTCGGAGTCAGGCGGGACGTGTCCGCCGACTCCCACTATAGACGGCTCGGCGAGCAAGAACGAGCCGCACGCGGGGCCAAGGCACTGCCGCGCGCGGTTCCCGCCCCGTTCCTGCTGTCGGCGGCGCTGTCACGACACGACCGCCGCATCCTCGTCGACTTGGGCGGCCTCGGCGGCGTCGACGTTGTGTCGCCGGTGCATCTCGTTCACCTGGGCTTCCTCGGCGGCCCGCCCGGCACGACCTGCGTGCGCTCGACCCGTCTCGCCCGGTCGCGCTCACCGGACCGGGCGGGTCCGGACCGCCGGGCCCGGCCCCGGTCTACGCGGACCAAGCCCGGCCGTCGCAGGTGCGCGGGAACTCCAGCTCGACCAGCGCGGTCTTCGTCAGCATGTGTCCGGGAACGTTCCACCAGCTCGGGTAGGTCTCGGTCGTCGTCACTTCCCCATCGCGTCGGGCTCGGTGTAGCTGGTCAACGTGGTCGTCTTCGGCAGGTACAGCGGGTGCCGCGGCGCCCCGCCCTTTGGTCAATCCCAGACACGCCAGCCCTGGCTGGTACTGCCGGGTCGCGGCCCGCGCGAGAACCCGCGCCACCGCCGGCGCGCGACGCTGCGCGGCCGGGTGGGCACCCCAGGCGGCGACACAGCGGTCGGCCTGGCGTGCGGTCGCGGCGAGGAACACGTCGGTGTCCGGCCCGACCGGGTCGGGGTGGGACTCCACGACGGCCGGGTCGGTGGCGCGCAGCGCGAACAGGTTCACCACCGCCAGCCCGCCGAACCCCCAGCTGCGGGCGAAGCGCTCGACTCGGCGCATCGTGGGGTCGTCTGTGACGGCGTCGGCGGTCGAGGGGTTCAGCATCACGAACATCACCAGCGGGCCCGGCGCCCACGTGCGGGTGAGCAGGTACCGGTAGTTGCCGGTCGGGTCCAGCACGGCGAACGCGCTCTCGAACAGGTTCCCCGACTCCTGCACGACGTTGCGCTTGGTCAGCTCGGGCGGCAGCGTCAGCATCAGCGGATCTCCTTCGGGCTGGCCGGCGGCAGCCGGCGCGGCTGGTCGGTCCGTTCGGCCTCGGCCCGGACCGGGCCGGTCTCCTGCGGGGTGGTGACGGTCAGGTAGACCCGGCCCTGCTTCGCGGCCCCGGCCGCGGCCGGGGGCAGGTACCGGGTGCCGCGCGGGCGGTTGGGGTAGAAATCGCTCGCGTCCTCGATCCTCAGCACGGTCGCCAGCTGTGCAACGGCGGCGGTGATCTCGGCTTCGGTGCCTTCCAAACGGATCCTCATCGGGTGTGCTCCTCACAGGTGATGCGGGTGTTGCGGGTTCGGGCGCGGTCGAGCTGGCGCTGCAAGCTCGCGGGTTTGATGCCGAGCCGGGCTGCGACCTGGTCGTGCTCCAGGCCGCCGAAGGTGCGCAGCACGGCGTGTTCGGCGAGCGTGTCGGCGATCGGGCGGGTGCTGCGCTGGTAGTCGGCCAGCTCGCCGTGGCGGGCTGCGTGGGTTCGGCAGGTGCCGCACAGGCCGCGTCCGTGGTGGCGCACCGTCCCGGCCGGGACAGCGCCGTCGCCGGCGCGCTGGCGGACCATCGGCCGCCCGCACCGCGCGCACGGCCCGTGCGGCGTGCTCACCGCTCGTCCACGCGGGAGGCCAGCAACGCGGCTGGGTCGTTGGCGCGGGAGATGAACGCGCGGTCGTCGGCGCTGATGGTGTCCAGGACCTGCCGCGGGGTCTCGCCGGTGTCCTCGCAGCGGGCCAGGACCTTGTACTTGAGGGCGCCGTAGGCATCCGAGCGGGCGATCGCGCGCACGTCCTTGCCGAACACCGCACCGAGGGCGTCGGCGAACTGCTGCTCCACCGTCAGCTCCGGCTCCCCCTCGGCCTCGTCGCCGTCCGCGGCCGGTGACTCCTGCTCGCCCCGCTCGCCGGCGGGAGCGGCGAGGGCTGGGATCGGCTTCGACACCGGCACCTCGCCGGACTCCGCGGCTTCTGCCAGGTCCGGCCCAGTGGTGTCCTCGTCGGCGTCCGCGGGCTCGAGTTCCTCGGCCAGGTCGGCCAGCGCGCTGAATCGCACCCGCTGCAAGGTGGTGGCCACGGTTTCCAGGGCGAGCATTAGGTCGACGGCCTCGCCGGCGCGCAGGCTGCCCAGGTGACGGCTGGTGAACGTGTCGCCGATCGCTCCCAGGACCGTGGCGGCCAGCCGGGCGGCGTCGCCGCGGGTCAGCCGAACCGGGTGCTGACCGTCGCGGGTGGGCTTGTAGTTGGTGTCGATCTCGACGAGCTGGCGGGTTTCGCCGTAGTCGGCGTGGTTGAGGTCATCGTCGGTGACCTCGCCGGTGAACGTGGAGTCGTAGCCCTCGACGACCTCGACGCGCACGCTGTTGGGCCACTGCTCCAGGTCCTCGGGGTCGGGGGTCCAGCCTTCGAAGCTGGCGCTGAACGGCCGGCGGGGTGCGTGGGCGAGCTCGGCCTCGCGCGCGTCGACCGCAGCCTGCAACTCTGCGGCGGCGGCGGTGAGCAGGACGGTCAGGCAGCCGCAGTCGTCGGGTCTGTCGTGGTGGTGCCCGATGCAGCGGTCGTCGGTGCAGCCGCAGGCGTCGCCGTGCCACTCGTCGGTGCCGAAGTGCTGCTGTGCCCACTGGGTCGGGCTGATCCCGAAACTGTTCAGCGTGGCGCGGGCGGTGTCGTTGAGTTCCACGATTGATGTCCTTTGTGGTCGGTTGTGCTGTGGAGTCCCGGGCGGCGCCGGGTCAGCTCCGCCCGGGAAGAACAGGGGTCAGGCGATGGCTTCGGGGGTGTGGAGCACGGCGCGCAGGCGGGTTCCGAGCCAGGTGCCGACCGCCGGGGAGACGGCGTTGCCGAAGCCGTCGGTCTGGTCGCGGGCCGAGCCCCACACGACGAAGTCGCCGCGGTGGTCGCCGAAGTCGACGTCGAAGCCACACCCGCGGCCGATCTCGTAGGCGGCGAGCATCCGGAAGTAGCAGTCCTCCAGCTCGATCTCGGCGAGCGCGGCCCGCCACTCGGTGGTCAGGAAGCCGGTGGTGTCGCGGCCGGTGAGCGTGCCGAGCGGGTCGGTCAGCGGGTGCGGCGCGGTCTCGGTGCCGCTGCTGCCGTTCTGCTTGAACCAGCCCGCCGCGGTGAGCAGGCCCGGGACCTGGTCGGAGGTGACGGTCGGCATCGCCTCGGCGTGCACCGTCGGGATCGTGTTCTGCCGGAACGGCACGACCCCGGCCGACACCACGCCGAGGGTCTCCGAACCGCCTTGGGTCGGCAGCGGCTCGCCCGCGCCGCGGGGCGCGCCCTGGTAGTTGGCGATCGCGAGCACGACCGCCTTCTCGTGCGTGCTGGTCACGGTGTCCATCGGCCGGGTCAGGTGCTGCCCGTCGCCGTTGTGCCGGTGCGCCGCGACCACCGCGCCCGTCGCGACCGCAGCCGGCGGGGCAAGTAGGGCGGTGCCGTTGGTGCCGGTCTGCGCCCACAGCGGCCGTTCCAGGCCGCGGGAGGGGCAATCCGAGCCGGGACGTTTGAAGGTGTTGCCCGCGGCGGCCATCAGCGCGCCGGTGGAGAGAATCGCGGTTTCCTGCTGGCTGGTCTGGGTGGCCATCGGCTGCCACGGGTGCTTCTCGGTGCCGTGCACGGCCTTCGCAGGCATCAGCACCGCGGGGAACTCGGCGAAGCGCCGGCGGCAGCGCTCCGCGCGGGCCATCGTCGGCGGCGCGAGCGGCGAGGCGACGGTGCCGCCGTCGGGGAGCTTGAACGTCTTGAGCGGCTTGTCACCGATGCGGGTGCCCAGGTTGGACAGGTCGAGCGCGGCCAGCGACGGCGTCATCGGCGGCACGACCGGGCGGCGGCAGGACGGACAGGTGTAGTGGTACTGCTTGCCGTAGCGGACCGACCCGGTCGGCGGGACGCCGGTCTTCCACGTCCACCTGGCTGTCACGATCCGGGAGCAGTGGTCGCACCAGGTTTCGGGCCGGTGATCCAGCTGCGGGGTGGGGAGCTTCTCGTCCCAGAACGCGATGTAGAGGCGGTCTCGCGACTGGGGCACGCCGAAGAACATCGAGTTCAGGTACAGCACCTGGTGGCGGTAGCCGAGGTCGCGGAATTGCCGCAGCCACCACTTGTAGGTGGAGCCGTCGCCGACCTTCGGCCGGCCGGGCAGTGCGAGGCCCCACGACGTGAGCTCGGTGGTGCACTCGACGAGGATCAGCCGCGGGTGATTGACCTGGGCGTAGTGCAGCACGCAGTTCGCGGTCGCCCGGTCGCGCTCGGAGCGGGTGACCCGGGAGTCGAAGTCCGGGTCGTTGAGGTCGAACAAGCTCAGGCCCTGCTCGTAGGCTTTCTGGGTGTTGGCCTGGGAGTGATTGACGCAGGACACCCCCGCACACAGCAGATCGGCGGCGGGCAGATCACGCGCGGAGTGGTAGTCGGCCGCGTCCGGGTCGACCAGGTCGGCGATCCAGTGCTCGGCGTCGGGGTGGTTGGCCTCGTGCACCTGCACCTTGTAGGCGTTGTGGTTGGCGGCCATGATCGTGGTGAACCCGGCCTTCTCGATCCCGCGAGTCAGCCCGCCGAACCCGGAGAACAGATCGACCGCGATCAGCTCGTCATGGCGGAAGCGGCGGCGGCGAGTGGCGGGCCGGTGCGTGGCAGTGCGGCTCATCGGCTCGCCCTGGTCTCGCTGGCGTTCGTGTGGTGGGGGTTGTAGATGCCGACGTCGATGCGGGGGTGCCCCGGACAGGCTCCGCCGGCGCGGTCACCGCGGCGATTGACGTGCAGGCCGAGGAACTGCACCCAGGCGTCGAACGTGGCCTGCGGGGTCGTGTCGAACGGGTCGTCGATCTCGCCGTACAGGCACGAGCCCGCGACGGCGTTGACGGTCCAGACCATCGGCGGGATTTCGGCCTCGGACGCGGCAGTGAGCATCTCCGCCAGAGCGTGAGCCTTGCGAACCTGCTGCTCTCGCTCGAACCAGCGATCGTCGGATGTCGTGGTCATGACGTTCTCCGTCCTGTGTGGTCAGAGGGTGAGGTGGTCGTCGTCGGTGCGGTAGCGGTGCACGGTGGTGGGGATCCCGGCGCGCTGAGCGGCTGTGGCGCAGTGGGTGGCGCCGCGGGAGCGGTCGCGGATGAAGGCCAGGCACACCTCGGCGCCCGCGGCGACCATGGCGGCGTTGCGGACCATCCCGGCGGCCGGGCAGAACGAGGCCCCGCGCTGCCCGTGGCGGCGGTGTCCCGGCGGGCAGCTGGTGGCGCACGGTCCGCGCCAGTCGGCCGGCCACCGCTCCACGTTGCCGCCCCAGTGGGTCCAGCACTGCTCGGCCAGCAGATCCGCGCCCCGAGCCGCGGCGCCGGACACCAGCACCGCGCCGGGGAACTGCTGCCATGCCTGCGCGAGCGCGTCGCGGATCGCGACGGCGTCGGTGAAGGTGCGGGACCCGGTCACCAGCACGCGCGCGGTCACGCCCCGGTCCCCTCCGGCTCGCACGCGAACAACTGCTCCTGGCCCTCGACCGCGCCCCAGCCGGCGAGTTTCGTCTCGGCGCCTGCGGTGCCCGCGGGACGCTTGCCACGCTGCTTCGCGGCGGCGGTCTGGGCCTTCAATGCCTGGAACTGCTCGATCGTCATCCCGCACGCCTCGGCGGCGATCTCCTCGTGGGTCTTCTTCGGCTTCGCCATCGCGCGTCTCTCCTGTCTGGTGTGGACGGTGGTGTCCCGGGCGGGACAGGATTGGCCCCACCCGGAAGCGGGTCAGAGGCAATCGGTGTCCGCGTCGTCGTCGGTCTGCGCGCGGGTGGCGCCGCGCTGTGCGGCGATCTCGTCGTCGGTGGCGGCGATCACGGCGCGGTATGCCTCGACCAGCTCGTCGCCCTCGACCACCTCGTTCTCGATCCATTCCTCGATTTCTTCGCGGCCGTACGCGCGGACCTCGGCGAGGCAGGCGGCGTCGGTGATCTCGCGGTCGGGGTTCTGTTCACGGCTGTCGGCGATCACGAGTGCTTTCGCGGTGGTGAGGTCCATGGCGGTTGCCTTCCGGTGGCCGGGTACGGAGCGGGCGGCGCTGCTTGCTGGTCCGGGTTTTCTTCGCTGCCCGTAGGGCGGGCGACGGCTTCACCCGTCGCCCTTATCGGCGCTGTGCGCGGCCCCGGAGGCTCGCGATCAAGGGATCAGGCAGAAAGTTTTTGGAGCCACGCGCTTTTTGTGGATCCAAAAAGTTTCTGACCCCTTGATCGTGAGGTGGGGCCGTGCTAAGCCGGGCTGCGAAGCAGCAAAGGCACTGTCCGCGCTTGCGCGGACCTTGCTCCGCCCGCAGAGGGCGGTCCTCAGTAGCGGTGACCGGACCCGGGCGAATTGGCCCGTCCGGAGTGCAGGATCTGTCGGTGCCCTGTGCCACCATCGAAGGCATGGAGCTGACCGGACGCGATTTCGATCGCATTCCCCGCGGGAATGTGCGTGTTCCGGTGGTCGAGTTCGCGCGCATGTGGCTCGCCGCCGAACGCCAGTACGAGCAGGACAAGACGTGGGCGAACTACGGTGTTGTCGAGACCTGCCGGTGGCTGGCCGGCGCGACCGTGCCGAGCCGGTTCGGCGGGGGGCGCGTCCCGAGCGCACCGGTCACGCATCGCAGCGGCCTGGCGCACGAGGAAACCATCGAAGCTGAGGCGCTCGCCGCCGAAGTGCTGCTATTGCGCCAGCCCGAGCCGGCGTGGCTGGCCAGCCAGCCGGGCTGGCTTCCCGCGGTGGTCAAGACCCTGGCGTGGGCGTGGCGCCGCAGCGGTGTCCCGCCGCTCGAGGTTCCCGCGCCCCGCCAGGGCTGACCTGCTCATCGCGCGGACACGGCGCCGTCGTCGTCGGCCAGCTCGGCCGCCGCGGCGGCGTCACTTTCGTGACGTCGGTGCATCTTCGCAGCCTGCGCTTCCTCCGCAGCGCGCCGCTGTTCGGCCGCGTGCCGGGCGGCGATCTCCTGCAGCGCCCGCTGCGCCCGGTCGATCTTCCCGGCCGTTTCGTCCGCTGTCGGCACCCGCAGCTCGTCGGACTCGGTGACCGGCTCCTCCTCGGCGGCGATCTCCCGTACGTCGGGCACCGCGGTCTCCACCGGGACCACCTCGGCGACGTCGCCGGCGACGCGGGCGACGTCGCCCTCGGTCTCCGCCTCGGCTGCGGCGGTGTCGGCGGCGCGTTCGCGCACGGTCTCGGCGAGGTCGTACTCGGCGGTGACCTGCCGGTGGGCGTCCTCGTCGGCCAGGTGCTCGTGGTGCACGTCGAGCCATTCGTCCGCAGTCACCAGCGGCGCCGGGTCGGTGTTGGCGTCGCGGGCGGCGAGTTCGAGCCGGGACCGGTCCGCGGCGGCGCGGGTCTCGGCGGTGTGGGCGTACCACAACGCTCGGGCCTCGTCCGCCTTCTCCAGCTCGCGCACCCGCTCGGCGAGCACCTCGGCCAGCGCCTCGGCGTCGGCGGCCTCGGCCAGCAGCCGCTCCCGCTGCACTTCGTCGGGGGCGGCGTCGGCTTCGGCGCGGCGCATCGCCGCGTCGCGGCGGCGGGTGTCGAGGGCCTGGTGGGTGCCGGCGAGTTCGTTGCCGACGAACTCCGGGCCCCACGCCTTTTCCCGTTCCCACGCCCGCGTCCGGACCAGCAGCTGCCCGTCGGACATCTCCAGCTCGTCGCGCCCCGACTCCGGTCGGCCGAGGGTGCGCCAGGCGGAGCGCCACGACGCGTAGGCATCGGACTGCCCGGCCTTCGGCGCCGCCCCGAGCGCGGTGGTCTCGTCGTCGACGCCGGTCAGCTCACGGTGCGCGGCGACAACGCCGGCTTTCTCCTTCCATTCGGCCAGCGCGTCCGGGTCGGCCGGCGGCGTGCCGAACGCCTCGATCGCCCACTGCTGCGGGTGCTCGGCCAGCTGGTTGCCCAGGTCCTGGCGGCGTTGGTCGGCGGCGGTGGCCAGCGACCGCAGGTAGGTCGCCCACTGCGGATCGTCGACCTGGGGCAGCCAGTCGGCGTAGGAGTCACCGACCGGGTCGAGGGTGACCGCGGCGGTAATCCGGCCGTGGATCACGTTCGTCAGCTGCCGAGCCCCGGAGAAGTCCCGCACCGCGACCGCGTCGGCGAGGACCCGGCGCGGGTCGTGCCCGGCCAGCTCCGCCCGGCGCAGCACTCGCGCCAGGGTCGGGCCGCCGTCCTCGGCGGCGATCCGAGCCCGCTGGTTCTCCGTCAGCGTCCCGTCCTCCACCAGCTCGTCCAGCCACCGCGCGGTTCGCCCGGCGGTGGCCAGCTCGGTCGCATCCGCCAGCAACTCGGCCGGGGTGCGGATCGCGTCGTTCTCCGCGGCGGCCTCAGTCGCCTCCTGCAGCGCCGAGCGCTGCGCCGTGGCGCCGTCGAACGCGGCGGCCAGCACCGCGGCCGGGGTCCGCTTCACCGCCTCCAGCGCCGCGCCGTCCGGGGCGTCGGCGGGGACGGCGAGGGTGGTGACGTGGGCGGTGTTGCCGTGTCGGCCACGGGTCAGCCCCACGTAGAGCGCGCGCTGGCCCGACGATTCGGTAACCACGGCGTGACTGGTGTCGACCGTCAGGCCCTGGGCACTGTGGACGGTCGAGGCGTAGCCGAGGGTCATGTGCTCGTCCACATAGGAGCCGGGCAGGGTCATCGGGTCGCCGAGGACCTCGCCGACGCCGGCCTCGCGCCCGAGCACGCGGGCGACAACCAGGCCGCCGTCCTCGCGGGTGTCGAGGACGCGGTACTGCTTGCGGTTGACCGGGACCTCGCGGTTGCCCGCGAACCCGGCCAGGTGCCAGCCGTTCTTGCGGGCCTGCACCAGGTCCCCGATCCCGGCGTAGGTGCCTTGCTGCCCGAGCGGCACCCCCGTTTCGGCGACGCGGCCGAGCCGGACGAGTTCGTTGCGCAGTTCTGCGGACAGCTGCGCGGCCTGCTCGTTGGTGTCGACGGTGAGGATCGAGTGCTTCCCGGCGAGAGTGTCCGCGAGCCACGCCTTCGCCGCTGCGGCCTCGGCCTGCTCGCGGGTGCCGGCGTCGATGATCCGGCCGTGCTTGTGGTACTCCCCCAGCACGCTCTCGTCGCCGTCGCGCAGCCGCAGCGACGCGCCGCGCTCCCAGTCGGCGGCGAAGCGGCGGACCTCGGTCAGCTCGTAGGCGGCGCCGGCTTCGGCCATCATGTCCATGCCTCCCCCGGCGCCGACCGCGGCGAGCTGCTGGTGGTCGCCGGTCAGCAGCAGCTTCGCCTCCGCCGCGGCGACGTGGTGGTGGATCTTCGCCAGGTCGGCGGTGTTCGCCATCGCCGACTCGTCCACCACCACCAGATCCCCGGCGTTCAGCCGCCACGCCTCGTGCTCCGGGTGCATCGACCCGGCCGAGAGGCGTTCCTGCGCGGTCAGCCACCGCGCGATGTTTCGCGCCGTCAAGCCTTCGCCCTCAAGCACGTCGGTGGCGACCTGGCTGGAGGCCAGGCCGACGACCCGGCGGGCCTTCCCGTCCCACAGTCCCGGGTCGGTCCATGCCCTCGCCAGCGCACCGACCACGAAGGACTTGCCGGTGCCGGCCGGGCCGACGAGCGACTCGACCGCGGCCCCGGAAGTCAGCACGCCGCGCACCGCGGCGGCCTGGTCCGGGCCGAGCACCACGTCCATCTCGGCCAGCGCGGCGGTGAACCCGTCGACCGTGGCGACGTCGACCGCCGGAGCGCCGCCGCGGGCGGTCGCGGCCAGCAGTGCGCGTTCGGTGTGGACGTGCTCCGGCGTCGCATACAGCTGCCCCGCCGGGGCGTCGTAGGCCGAGCGGCCATCGGCCAGCTTCAACGCCGCCGGGAGCACCGCCGTGCCCGGACGCGCCGCCGACAACGGCGTCGCCAGCTTCACCCCCTCCGCGGTCAGCGAGTCCAGCAGCCGCGCCAGCTGGGCGCCGTCGAGGTCGCCGAGCTGATCCGGCAGCGCATCGGAGATCGCGCGGGTCAGGTCCGGCGCCGTCCACCCGGCCTTGCGGGACTGCACGTTCGCCATCGCCGTCTTCAGCACCTCCGCCGGCGACCACTGCGTCGCCGGGCGCGGGCCGTGCGCCAGATTCAGCACGTCCCGGGCAACGCCAGCCAGGCCGTCGGCGACCTCCGCCCGCAACTCGGCGTCCCACCGCGCCAGGCGCTGCTCGACGGTCTCGCCGTCGTGGGACTTGGCCTTGCGCGTGGCGAAGGTGGCCTGGCGCTGCAGCCGGTCCAGCTCGAGTGCGTTCGGTTCGCGCCCGAACCGCGCCTCGAACTGCGCCACCAGCCCGGCGGTCTTCTTCGTCACCGCGCGGCGCCGCGAGCTGAACAGGTCCATCACCCGCGCATCGATCCCGAGGACCTCGCGGGACTTGCCGTCCGGGCGGGTGGCCACCCGTACCCCGAGCGCGCGGGCGAGGTGCTCCTCGGTGGTGCGCTCGCCGACCGCGGCGGCGGCGCCGCGGAACTTGTGCAGCGCCTTCGAGTCCAGCGTCCGCCACTGCCCGTCCGCGCCCTGCACGCGGTTGAGGATCGGGTTGTGGATGTGCAGCTGCGGGTCGTGGTTGCGGGAATCGTGCTGGAAGAACGACGCGACGACGAAGTCGTGCGCGTCGATAAACCGCCCGGCGGCGCCGCCGTGGTGCCCGACCCGGGAATAGCCGGCGTGCTCGGACAGGTAGTCCAGCGCCGCCCGGTTCCCCGCCCAGATCGCATCCTCCACCGCGTCGCGGTGCACGCGCCACGACTCCGCCGTGGCTCGGGCGTCGTCGCGCTGCCGGGCGAACTCCGCCAGCTCCTCCGGCGACGCCCCCGCCGCCACCGCGGCGTCCAGCGTCCCGGACAGCCGTTGCGCCGTCCGTTCAGCCCGGACCTGCTGCGCCTCGAACGCCGCGTGCAAGACCGTCACCGACTTCTGGACGCTGAACGTCACGTCCAAAAACGGGACGTTCTTGCGCGCGGACTTGTTCGCGTCCAACCGCAACTGCTCGCGGCGTTCAGCCGTCGCCCCCGGCTCGGCATCCAACGCGGCGGCGTACAACTCGTCCGCCGTCGGATAGTTCCGGCCCGTGTGCCCGAGAGTGGACGCCTCGCCCCAGCGGGCCGGATCCTTGAACGCCTCGTCGCGCGGGTCGACGAAGCACTCGAACACCGCCCGCATGTCCTGCGGATCCACCAGCCCCGTCAGCCCCAGCTTCTCCGCGCCGGCGCCATACCAGCGGCCCGGCGGCTCCCCCGCCGTCACCGCGCCCGTGTAGTAGTTCTCCCGGCCCGCGGCGATCTCGTTGAGCACGTAGTCGACCGAGTAACCGGTGGAAATCGACAGCATCAGAACCCCCTTTCAAGATCAACACGCGGTACTTGAAGATCAACAACGGCGGTGGCGTTCCCGCGCGCCGGCACCGGCGCAGCGGCCCGACTGATCGTGATGCCTAGGTGTGCATCTCTTCTTGGATCTGGTGAGTTGTTGCTGGGTGAGTGGCTGATGGTGATGTGGGACTGCTGAGGTGGCTTACTGAGTGGTTCTGCTGTGGTGCTGCTGAGATGGATCATGAGTTGTTCTGGTGGGGCTTGAGTTCGGTGATGAGCTGCAGTGGTGCGGGCTGTTCGCGGAGTTCCTGGAGGGCTGTTCCGGCCGTTCCGCGGGAAACTTCGGCGAGCTGCATCAGCTGATCGACGGTTGGGAGTTCGCCGTGCTGCACCTGGTGTCGCCGGGCCGCCGCACGCGCCCGGTCCCGCTTTGGCGACGCCGGCGCATTGACCGGACGTTGCCGCCCCGCCTCGACCGCGACGGCGTCCGAGGACGGCTCCGGCTGGACGGAATCCGAGGGCTCGGCTGGACGTCCACTTAGCCCGCGCGTCTCGGACGTCTCCACTGCACCCGGCTGGACGCCGCCTGTGTGAAGGGCGCGGGATTGGACGCCGGACGGCCGGACTGGATCCGACGGGACGACGAGAGCAGATACAGCCGCAGCTCGGGCGGTGTCATCCGCGCTGCCCGTCCGGTGGTCGGTGGCGAGCATGAACAGCAGGTGCGCCACGATCGCCGCAGCGACAGCGGGCCACGCCCCGACCCCGAACCGCAGCACCTCCGGCGCCGCCTTGCCCGCCGCGCCAGCCGGAGAAGCGACGCCGCCGGCGAGAAACATCGCCTGCGCGACACCCGACAGTCCTGCCGCGAGGATCACCACCGCCCACGCGTAGCCGCGGCCGGCGTCGCCGAGACGGGACGTCGCGACGTAAGCGACGATCGCCAGCCCGTCGGTGATCAGCGGGTAAATCCAGGCGATCCCGCCCGGTACGCCGGACGCGGCGGCCACCTCGAACAGGCCGTGCGCAGTCGCCGCCGCCGCACCCAATGCCACGATCAGCCCGGGCGCGAGCAGCGCCAGCTTCGACCACCCCGAACGGTTGAATTCGGTCCTGCTCATCCGTGCCCCCACTCGTTGTCGGCACCTGCGGCGTCCACTGCGGCCCGCTCCGCGTCGTCGGCGTTCCAGCGGGCGAATCGCCGTCCCCGCTCCTCGTCCTCCCGGCTGACTGCGGCGTGACGCATCGCCGCGTCGGCGGCGTCGACCGCGTGCATGCAGTCGCCCATCTGCCCGTCCAGCCAGCTCCGGTTCTCCGCCGCCGCGGTGTGCGGCGATTGCGACCCCGGTCGCAGCCCCAGGCCCGGCGGAGGGGTCTGCCATTCCGCGCCGGTCAGCTCGTCCACGCCCGCCGCCTCAGCGGCCAGCGCCTCAGCAGCCAGCGCCTCATCGATCCGGTTCAGCACCTCATCGGCGTCCCGGCGGGCGTCCCGGCGGGCGTCCTGGCCGGTGTGGGCCGCCAGGAGATCCAGCTGGGCCTCGTCGGCGGGGCCGCTGGTCGCGGTGACGTCGTCGCTGGTGCTGCGCTCGGTCGTGTCGACGGCGGTGCCATGCCAGTCATTGCACATTCCGCACTCGCCCGACTCGTTGCCGCACGTGGCCACGTGCGCGGCGATCGCCGCCCGCTGTTGCGGATCGCGTATCTGCGCGGCCACGCTCGCGGGGTGCGGCTGACTGGCCGGGCCGAAACCGTAAAGGTTGCGGGCTATCCAGCTATCGGGTTCGGGCTCGCGCTCCGGCTCGGCCGCCGCTGCGGTATCGCTCGCCGGCCCGGAAGGGGAAGGGTCCCAGCCCAGTTCATGGCCGTCGGGTTCCCACTCGAGGTCGTCGTCGTCCTCCGCGACGCCGGCGTAGAGGGTGCGGTCATGCAGTTGCTCGGCGGTGTCCAGTGCCGCCCGCTGCAGGTCCAGCCCGCCGGCGTGCCCTCCCTCGTAGCGTACGATGGCCAGTTCGATCAGCTCATGGTGCCCCGGCACGGAATCGACCGCGGCGCGCCGCGCCGTCTCCGGGTCCGCGCCGGTCGCCAGCTCGCGCTCGTACACCGTCAGCGCGTCGTGCGCCCGGTGGTAATTACCGACGCGCGTCAGGTACGGCAGGTCACGCGCGAGGTCAGTCGCCTGCTCCTGGTCGTCGTGCGCCGCCGGAGCGTCGTGTGTGGGTTCGGTGTGTACCACCTCGACGTCCTCGTCGGCTGGCGCCTGCGGTGCGCGTTCGTTGTTGCTGGTCACTGCTCCTGCCACCCCTCGGTGTCGTCGTCGGCCGTCTCGGTGGCCCGGTCGTCGCTGCTCCAGCGGGCGTAGATCTCGGCTCGCGCGGTGTCCTCGTCGGTGGCGTCCTCCGCGGCGGCCGTCCGCGGCAGGGCCGCTTCGGCTGCATCGACTGCGCGGCCGCTCCCGGCCACGGCATCGCCGAGCGTCACCGCCGGCGGTGGTTCGCCGTCCTGCGCGTCGTTGACGACCTTCGCGCCCGCCTCATCCGTGAAAAGTTGGCTTTGGCCCTTGACCTCGCCCCAGTTGGCCAGCTTGGACTCGACGTCGGTCCGGTCCTCGGCGTGTTCGTCGTCTTCGTCGTTCTCGTCGGCGGGCGAGCGCAGTTGTGCCTGCAGCTCGGCGATCACGGTCTCGGCTTCGTGCAGCACCCGGAACTCGTTGTGTTCCCGCACTTTCGCGTCGCGGACGGCGGCGTCGGTGGCGGCCAGCCGGGCCGCGGCGGCCGGGTCCATGCCCAGCCGGGTCAGCGACTCGTAGCGGCGCACTGCAGTGGCGGCGAGTCCGTCCGCCGTGGCCGTCTCGGCACCGGTGACATGGCCGTCGAGGGCGGCGCGGGCCTGCTCGTGGGCGGCGTCGAACCCGGGCAGGTCGACCTCGTCCTGCCGGACCGCCGCCACCGCGCCGGTCCAGGCGTCGACCGCGGCGACGTCCTCAGCCACGCCGTCGCGGACACCGGCGATGAACCCGGCGACGGCGTGGATCGCCACCGCATCCCCGCCCGCCGCGGTGGCGGCTGCCTGGTCGATGTCCATTCCGAAATTGCGCAGCGACAGGAACTGTCCGATCGCCGCGTCGGCCGTCGCGCTCGCCACCGCCGCGTCCCGGGCGGCGGTGAGGTCCATCTCGTGGAACTCGATGTCGTCGGCGAACTGCCCGACCGCTTCCTCGACCCCCGGGGCGTCGCCGGCCAGTTCCAGGGCGGGCAGGTGCTCGACTCCGTCGGCGCGGGCGGCGAGGTAGGCGTCGATCCCGGCCTGCACCTGCGGTACGACCAGGCGGTGCCGGGGACCGGTTTCCCGGACCCCGGCCACCTCGACCCCGTCCGGGAGCACCGTGCCGTCCTCGAACGCGACCATCACCGGCGCCGCGAGCGGGCCCTCGGCGTAGCCGTCCCCGCGCCAGCCCACGATTGCCTCACGGAATTCCGCCTTCGCCGCGGCGGTGTCCAGCCCGGCAGCGACTTGCCCGGCCAGCGCGCCGACAGCGGCCTGCACTGCCTCGGCCTGTTCCGGCGCACCGGCCTGCATCCGCATCGCGCATGCGGCCGCGGCCTGCACCGCGACCTCTGCCGCGTCCTCGGCGCCGGCTCCCGCGGCAGTCAGCTGCTCGTAGAGGCCCACCACCGCCGGATCGCCGGCGAAAGCCTGCCCGTCCGGCGCGCCGCCGCGCAGATACCGGGTCAGGGCCCGGTCGGCGCAGAACTCCAGGTCGGCGTAGTTGCGGGGGCGTTCGCGCTGCGCCCGCGTCACCAGGTCCTCGCTCATCGCCGGCCACCCCCGTTCCGGCGGCGCGCGGCTTCGGCCGCGCGGGCGTCCGCGACGACCTCCAGGTCCGGCTCCGGTGCGGGATCGGTGCGGGCGGTCTCCCACCACGCGGCGATCGAGGCCAGCGAGGCATCCGACGGAATCGAGGGTGCGGGCCGGTGCCGTTCGCCGCCGGGCTGGTGGTTCTCCAGCGAGCAGTTCGCCGTCGCGGTCTTGATCCGTTTGACCGCACCGGGGCGATAGCGGTCGTGCCAGTCCGCCGCCCGCGCCACGGTAGCGTCGGCGTCCACATAGGCCGCCAGCCACGACCGCATCAGGCACACCAGCTCCTCGACCACGTCCGGGTGCCACCACCAGCACTCCGTCAGCGCGGCGTCGGAGTAGCGCAGGAACACCCGCACCAGCCACGCCGCCAGCTCGGTCAGCACCACCTGCGCCGCGCCGATATCGCTGTCTTCGTCGTCGGGCAGGTCCAGCCACGACAGCGGCGGCGTCCGCCCACCCGGCTCGTCCGGGCTCGCGTTGTCCACCAGGGCCTTCACGACCTTGGCCAGCTTCGTCACCTGCTCCGGCAGCGGCGCCACCTCGTCATGCAGACGCTTGACCTGATCCGGCAGCGGCGTCACCGCCTCCAGCGCCATCCGCAGCCCCTCGACCTCGCGGGCCAGCCCGCTGACCGCGGCCGTGCTCGCGCACCCCGGATGCGGCTGCCCCGCGCCTGCGGCGCCGGCGGGCCCGTCGGTCGTGTTGTCGTTGCTCATGATCAGGCCACCTCCACCAGGTCGAAGCGGGCGTGCAGTTCGGGCCATTTGGCGTGGTGCCGGCCGTCGGCGGTGTGGTAGCAGCCGTCGGGGCCGGGCTCCCAGCGCCGCATCAGGTCATCGCGCACCGGCGGGTGATCGGCCGGTTCCGGCGTGTCGGCGACTCCCGCGGCCAGCCACACCCGCGGCCGGCGCGACGTGTTGGCCGTGGTGTTCACGGCGCCTCCCCGGGGAATCCGGCGGTGTCCGACCAGTCCAGGAATTCGCCCTCGTGGCCGGGCATCACGAGCCGGTGGGTCAGCGTGACCAGCGCGGCGACGTCGTCGCGGCGGAACACCACCCAGCCGACACCGTCGGGAGTGGACAGTCCCAGCGTCACCACGTCCCCGCGGGCGGTGACCCGCACATCCCCGATCCCGGCTGCGCCGGTGTCCAGGCCCTCGGCCAGCAGTTCTCGGCCGATCAGCCACTCCTGCTCGCACACCGCGACGGGGAAGCCCAGCGTGATCACGTAGGGGTCATTCGTGCAGTAGCGCGCGGTCACGGCCACCACGCCCCGGCCGATCAGGGCAGGAAGCTCCATCCTCATCGCCGCCCACCCCGCTCCGGCGCGGGCTCGGCCAGCCGGCGGCCGGCCTCGGCGATCACCCAGGCCACGAAGTCCAGGCGCAGCCCGGCCGCGACATCGCCGGCCAGGTAGGCGGTGATCTGCTGCGCGGTCTGCCCGTTGAGGGCCCGCCACACGACGATCTCCACCACCGCCACCACGACGTTGAACCGCTCCTCGGCCTGGCCGCGGGCGACTTCCCGCGCCAGCTCGGCGATCACGGTCGTGATCCGGGCGGTGCGGATCGGGCCCATTGGCATGGTGGTCACGGGATCACCGCCAGCACTGCCGCGGCGATCCCGAGAGCCAGGCGGTGCAGGGCCTGATCGGCCAGGTACATGCCGTTGAGGCCGCCCGCCTCTAGCTCGGCGAAACGGGCCTGGCGCAGGCAGTTCAGTAGGCGCCACACCGGCCACCGGCGGTCCAGGAACGCGTGCGTGCCCGCCGACCAAACCAGCGCAGCGAGCACGCCGAGCACCGACCAGCGCAGCGGCAGCACCAGCCACGCGCCGAACCCGAGCAGGGTCAGCACCGCGTGGTACTGCGCCACGTGAGACAGGTTTGCGGCCCAGCCGCGGCGAGGGTTCACACCCGCGGCGACCTCACCCGCGGTCGGGGCACCTTTGCGCGCGGCCTGGTGGTCGGTCTGGCCGCCCACGTGGTCGGCCAGGGTGTGCCCGACCGACAGCACCACCCATGAGGCGCCGAAGGTCGAGAGCGTCATCATCTGCATGCTCGTGTCCATGCCGGTCACCGACCTTCACCGCGGTCGTCGCTGCCGGCCTCGGCCCAGCGGGCGTCCAGCTCGGCGTCCAGTGCTGCCAGCGGATCCGCCTCCGGTGCGGGAGCCGTGGCCGCGCCGGCGTCCGGCGCGGCGGGTGCGTTGGTCTCGGGCACGTCGAGGCGGACGGTCTCCGCGCGCACCATCGGCTCGGCGTGATCCTGCGCCGGAACCTCCACCCCGGCGCCTCCGGCGCGGGTCTTGCGGTCGCTGGCCCACTGCTCGGCGCGGGCCACCCACGGCTCGACCCGGTCGGCGAGGGTGTCGACCACCGCGGCCAGCCACGTCGTGGCCGCCTCGTGCCGCATCGACCAGCGCTGCGCGAACGCCGCGCGGGCCTCGGCTCGAGCGAGCGCCTTGACGTCGCGGCGCTCCCACGCCATCCGCAGCTTCCCCACCGCCGCGGGCATCCCGCGCCGCACGACCAGCGCATGCCGCTCCGGCAGGTGCGAGATCTCCCCTGGCGACATCACCGGAACCTGCTGCGGGTTGCGCCCGGTCACCCGGCCGCCGGCGTCTTCCTGCTCGACCATCACCTGCCGCTCGGCGGTCAGCATCGAATACGCCTGCAGGTCGTCGGAGTCGCGGGCACCGGCGAGGATGAGCACGCTGGCGGAGTTGGTCATGATCGCCGCGCAGCCGTTGTCGCCCCACCGCTGCCGCAGCTGCGCGCGGGACTGGGCACCGATGTGGATGGTGATGTTGCGCCCGCCCATGTCCGCGGTCCACTTCGGTGCCGGGACCGGCGCGATGAGCGCGGCCTCGTCGAGCACGGCGGTGAACGCGGTGTCCAGGCGCCCGGACGGGGACTCGGTGGCGATCCGGCGGGCCTCCCGGGCGATGTGCCCGGTGAGCGCCGCGAGCAGCGGCGCGGTGTGCGCTTCTTCCGCGCCCAGCAGGTACACCGTCGCCTTCGACTCCAGCAGTTCGGCGACGTCGAAGCTCCCGCCGGTCGCGGCCGCCTTCGCCGTCGGGTCGGTCAGGTAGGCCAGCGCGGGCATGATCGTCGTCGTGATCGAGGACCGGGTCCGGTCGTTGGTGGTCAGGAACTGCCGGGCGGCGGTGACGAACATCGGCTCCGGCGAGCGGCGCAGCAGCCGCAGCACCTCGTCGGCGCTGCCGTCGGGGTCGGCGACCCACTCGGCGACCTCGGCCATCGACAGCTCACCCAACGCGGCGGCGTGCATCAGCGTCGCCAGCGCCCGGCGGGCTTGGGACACCCAGTGCTCGCGTTCGTCCGAGCCGCCTTCGCCGGGCAGCAGGTCCCCCGCCCGGTAGGTGGCGGTCACCGGGTTCTCGCAGCCGAACACCGGGTCGAACGTGATCGTCGAGGCCAGCTTGCCCATGCCGGACGGGTTGAAAATGTAGGTCGGGCCGTGGTCGCGTTCGCGCAGCTTCGCGGTCAGCTCGATCAGGTCCGTGCGCGTGCTGGTGGCGATCGCCGCGCCCGGCGCGTCGATCAGCAGCCCGGCCAGGTGCCCGGTCTTGCCTGAGCGGGGCCCGCCGAAGATGAGGGTGACGTCTTCGACCGGCGTCCACAGCCACTGCAAACCGACCCGGACCAGCCGGGTCGCGTACGCGGTCACCGGGACCCGCCGGCGCGCCCGCCGCGACAACGACTTCAGCGACGGCTTCAACGTCGCCGCCTTGCGCCGCATCGCCCGCTTCGATGCCTTGCGCCAGATCTGCCAGCGCGACGCGACCCCGCCGTTGCGGCGGGAACGGCGCGACCAGCGTCCCAGCAGGCCCAGCGACCCGCCCCGACCGCGCAGTGCCAGCACGGTGGTGAACAGCAGGACCGGGCCGCCGAGGACCAGGCCCCACGGCCACACGTCGGAGCCCGGGGTCTCGGCCGGGACCCAGCCCAGGAACCAGATCGACAGGCCGACCAGGCCGAGTGCGACCGTCACGGCCTTCGCCGCGTTGCCCTGCACCAGCTCGACCACGCCCAGCACGCCGGCCGCGACACCCGCGACCACGAACCACGGCCAGATCACCGCGATCTTCACGTGCCAGCCGCTCAGCAGCACCCCGATACAGATCAACATCGCCGCCACCAGGGCGGCCCCGAACGTACGCATCAGGCCGCACCCCCCGTCGCGTACTGCGCTTGAATGCTCAGGTCGCCATCAGTTCGGGTCGTCGCGGCCGACTCGCACGCGGCGAGGTAGTCCTCGATTGCCGCACCAGGGATCCGGACCGCACCCTTGCCGGTGCCGAGCCGGATGGCGCGCAGCGCGCCCGACTCGACAGCCCGATAGATCGTCGCGACGGAGACGTCGAAGCCCTCCGCCACCGTCCTCACCCGATACAGCCGGGTTCGTTCCACCTGCATCTTTTCCCCAAAGTGCCGGTCTGGCCGACTCGCCTGGAGTCGCTGACTTCTCAAACGTATACGTAACTTCGTACACGTACAACCCTTGCGTATACGTAGCCGCCATAGACGTCTGACCTGGGGCGCCCCAAATGGGCCGCCACCTGCATAAACAGAGATCAAGTAACGATTGCGATACACGCGAGCGGCCACATGAGGCGGCGAGCGTTCACAGAGTCACGCCACACAGCGGACGTCGCCTCGCGTCGCAGACTTGCGATTCATGGCGAAACGCCTATGTATACGTAACCGTGTATGCTCCTACCGGCCCTTTTCGAGACCGGCCCACAGAGAGGATCATCGCGTGACAGAGCCCGCGTACGTATCGATTGCCGGCGAATACGCCAGGAAGATCCGAGGTGAAGAACTGCCGGCGGGGATTCAACTCCCGAGCTACGCTGAAATCGCGAGTCGGTACGGAGTTTCCGACATCGTGGTACGCAAGGCCATCGAGCTTCTTCAGAACCAGGGTCTCGTGCACGCGATCCGGCGGCGCGGTGTGTTCGTCACCGCACAACCCAACCTGGTTCGGGTTTCACCAGAACGGCAGCTCGAATCAGCCGAGTCCACGTTCGACGGTGAGTCGAGCAGTACCGTCCAGGTTGAACGGTTCTCGGACACGGTTGTCGCAACTGCCGAACTCGCCGACGCGTTCTCGGTCGAACCCGGGGCGACGTTGAGTCACGTCGTCACCCGGGCGTCGGAGGACGCTCGCCCAATCTCTATCTCCGACACTTTCCAGCCCGAAGGGTTTTCCGGGATCGCTGGCGCGAAGTTCCTGGAAGAGACCATCGCCGATCGGCTGCCAACTCCCAGCCACGCCGAGTGGCTCCGCGCGACGCCGGGCGACCTGGTGAAGACGGTCCACCAGAAATTCTCGGCAGCTGACGGGCGAGTACTCATGGTGTCGGACATCTCGTACCCGCGCGATCGCTACGAATCGTTCGTGTTCAGGATGGTGCTCGATTCCTGAGGTCCTACGAGGCAACACTCGATCAGCGGGGCGGGCCCGGTCACCGACTGGCTCCGCCCCGCTTCGCGTTCACCGCCGGATCCAGCCCTGTGCGACATCGCCGAGGTTCCACCACGACACGAAGTTCGAGTCGACCTCGGAGAGCTGCCAACGGTCAGAAAGCGCCTCGAAAAACCGGTCATCGCCGGTTTTCCCACCCTTCGGCTCGCCGATGTAGACCAGCCGATCGCCGCCCAACTGCTCGAACCTGCTCAGCACGCTCGACGCCATCTCATTTCCCCAGCCCGGCGGCCAGCACAAGAACAAGACGGCGCCCGACTGGTCTCCGCTGAGCCCTTCGTCACCGTCGGCAGCTTCGACCTCGTGAAAGACATCGCGACGGTGAGCGGCGTACTCGAACGAGACGTTCTTCGCCGCGCTCGGCGGTTCGACGTCGAACGCGTCGACCGCGAGGCCGAGCCGGCTTAGTTGAGCCGCCCAATACCCGCGGCCCGCGCCCACCTCGACCAACGAGCGGTCACCGCAAAATCGGGCGATCCATCCCAACGTCTCCGGTGACGGAATCGCGTAGGCGTATGTCGACTGGAGCAGCGTTTCGGCGTACGCGAGACGCGCGCTGCCGCGCCCACCCGGCGCGCTCACGACTCGGCGCCCTTCTTTCTTGGATACCAAGGGCTCCACGATCTCCCAGTACGGGTTCGGAGGGGAGACGCCTTCGTCGTCCACCATGAAATGGATGAGTCGAAGGTCGAAGTCCGCGTCGAAGGCGTCGTCACCACTGCCCGGCAGCGTCGGCGCCGTCTCCAGGTACTCGCTAAGCCCGGGGTACTCGCTCGCCAAGCGTCGCTGGTCGTCGAGCAGCTCGACAAGCGCGCGACGGCGTCCGTCCGTCAGAACCAGTTCGGTCACGTCGGCCAGTCTGTCGCATCCTCGCACCCGAGCAACATCAACTGTCCACGTTCGGACGAACGTCTGAGCGCGGGCAGCGGCGTCTCAGTTTCCGTCTCAGTTCGTACGGCTTCCGGCGACCTCAGCCGTCGCTCATGTCGCGCTGACCAGCATGTATGCAACTTTGGGCGCCCTAAGAAACCGCGGCCCCGGGTCTTTGGGAGCGGAGGGTCGCAGGTTCAAATCCTGTCATCCCGACTCAGCTTGACCTGTTTGAACCCGTCCGAGGAGCCGACGCTCGCCGGACGGGGTGCGGTCGGCCGCGCGTGCTTCGGTGCGGCCAAGCGGGTGGAGTGTGCGCCGTCCGCTTCTACGGCGCGTCCGACGGAGTGCCGGCCTCAGCCGGAACGCCCTTCGCGAACTTCGCCTCGCGGAACCAAGCCTTCCCGGCGAACTTCGCGCTCCGGAACCACGCCTCCCCGGCGAACGTCGCTCCTTCGAACGTCATGAGCGCCGCCGCGGTTATGTCGCCGAACACTGCGTCGTCGCTGAATGTCGCCCCTTCGAAAATTGCCTCCTCGCCGAATCGCGCTCCGCCGAACCATGCCTTTCCCGCGAACCTCGCGCCCGGGAAGCGGGTGTTGCCGGTGAACTCCGCCTGGCGGAATGTTGCGTCGCCGGCGAACTTCGCCTCGTCGAACCTCGTCCGGTTCGCTCGGCACTGGCCGAAGTCGAAGTCGATCAGGACCGCTCCGGTGAGGTCCAGGTCGATGTCCGCCCAGAACGTGTCCGCCGGGTGCCGGTCGCTCGTTCCCGGTCGCAGGTGGAAACCGAGGATGCGCTGGGCCGTGCGGCGCACCTCGCGTTCCTGAGCCGACCACTCGTCGGACACCACCCGCGGCGCGCCCTCCGGCGCTGGGCGGCGAATTCCCCGGGACCGGCCGGACGGGAGCGTGCCCGGCACCGGAAACGGCGCCCGCAAGTACGCGCACAGCACGTTCACCACCGTCTGCCGCTGGTCCGGGTTTCCCTGCGCCACCCGCTCGAGGGCGTACAACCCGCCCTGGCGGACCGCCGCCTTCTCCGAGCCCAGCTGCTCGACCGCCTTCACGTACAGCTCCGTCAGGCGCCGCTCGCCCGCGTCGTGCTCGGTGGCCCACTGCCGGCGGCCCGTCAGGACCAGCGCGACCACCCCGCCGGTGCCCGCGCCGACCGTGAGGCCCGTCTTGATCAGCTCGATCTGGTTCTTCGGGTCACCGGTGTCGACGAACGTCAGCAGCACCGAGACCGCCGCCGCCGCGATCACCGCCACCGGGACCACGATCACGACGATCCCCCACCACCACGCACCTCCGCGGCGGCGCCACCGCCGCACCAGACCCGCTCGCGCCTGCTTCATGCCGTCCAGGTCGCCGGCGCGGCCGGTCCTGCTACACCGATCGGCGGAAAACCTCGTTCCGCTCACCCGGTCGCGTGACGCGCGAAAGCCAGCCGGCCAGTGTCTCCGCCAGGGCTTCCGGCTGTTCCTCCGGCGTGTGGTGGCCCGCCTTCTCCGGGCGCCGCGCCACCTCCAGGGATGCGAGCTCCCTGACGCACCAGTCGATCATCAGCGGCGTCAGCATCGTGTCGAAGGCCGGCTCGAACGTCACCAGCAGTTTCGGTACCGCGGGAGACGTCGCCAGCCAGCGGCCGAACGCCTCGATGCGAACCACCACCTCCGGCGGCTCGCCGCCCAGGGGCAACGAGCGGGCGAGCTGCAGCAGCGGGCGGTGGAACGTCGTCGCGTACTCCGGGGGGAGGCCGGAAAGGAACTCGGCCGGGAGGTCGTCGCCGGCCTTGATCGCGCGGAACACCGCCGCGCCCGCCGGCGGGAACTCCTCCCACGTCATCGGCTTCAGGACCGCTTCGGTGAACGCCAGGGCGCGGACCCGCGAAGGATGGCGGGACGCCCAGTCCGCCGCCAGCGCGCCGCCCCAGTCGTGGCCGATCAACACCACATCCGTCAACGCAAGGGCGTCGAACCACTCGTCGAGGTAGCGCGCGTGGTCGTCGAACGTGTAGGCGATGTCCGGCCTGGGTGAGTCGCCCATGCCGATCAGGTCCGGCGCCAGGCGGCGGCCGGGCAGGTGCGGCAGCACGTTGCGCCACAGGAGTGACGACGTCGGGTTGCCGTGCAGGAGCACCACCGGCGGACCATCGCCGGACGAACGGTAGGCCAGCGTCGTCACTTGAACGCCACCGCAAAGCGCGACGCCCACTCCGCGAACGGCCGCGGCGGGCGGCCCAGTACCCGCGAAACGTCCGGGCTCACCTGCTGCTCCGCCGGTGTCGGGGAGCCGAGGATGTCCAACGTCGAGTCCACGATCTCCGGCGGCATGAAGCCCAGCAGCGCCGCGCGGGCCTCCTCCCGCGTCAGCGGCACGAACCGCACCGGCTCACCCAGCGCTTCGCCGATCGCCGCCGCCTGGTCGCGAGGGGAGACGGCCGCCGGACCGGTGAGGACATAGGTCTCGCCCTCGTGCGACGGGTCGAGCAACGCCGCCGCGGCCACCGAGGCGATGTCCTCGGGGTCGACCACCGGCAGGGCCACGTCCGCGAACGGCGCCGCGACCTCGCGACGGGCCCGCACGCTTTCCGCCCACTGGAAAGCGTTCGACGCGAACCCCGCCGGCCGCAGCACCGTCCACTTCAGACCCGACGCACGCACCGCCTCTTCGAACACCGCCGGGTGGCGGCCGGTTCCGACGCCCTGCGACGACAGCAGCACGACCCGCTCGACGCCGGCCGCGGCTGCCCGGGCCAGCACCGGCTCCAGCGGGCCGTCGAAACCTGGCGGCACCATCAGGAACACCGACGACACATCCGAAAAGGACAGTGCGGCCAGGTTTCCCTGCCGCACAACGACTCCCGGCGGCGCCGCGGTGATCCGGCGAGACACCGCCGTCACCTCTTCGCCCGCCGCGGACAGCATCCGCACCAGCGGTTCTCCGACGTTTCCCGTCGCTCCCACCACCATGATCATGGGAAGGACGTTACATTCGCCGGTATAGTAGGTACCTAGAGGAAAGTAATGGCTGGAGGCGCGAAAGTGACCGAGACCACACCCGAGCTGGCCTGCCCGATCGCCCCGGTGGTGGACATCGTGTTCAGCCGCTGGACGACGCCGATCCTGTGGGCGCTCCACGAGTACGGCCGCCAGCGGTTCGTCGAGCTGCAGCGCCGCATCACGACGATCACGCCGAAGGTGCTCACCCAGCGGCTCCGGCAACTGGAGCGCGACGGCCTCGTCGTGCGGACCTACCACGCCGAGGTCCCGCCGCGGGTGGAGTACGAGATCAGCGAGCTGGGCCGCAGCCTCGGCCCGCTGTTCGCGTCACTCGCCGAGTGGTCGGGCAACCTGGAGAAGGTCGACGCGGCCCGGCAGAGCTACGACGAACGCAGCTCGGCCAGGTAGCCCTCGGCCGCCCGACGTCGAGCTAGCGAAGTGGCCGGCTGGGAGACCCCGAACGCTGAGCACCTTCAGGTGGTTGTTCGGAGGCCGACGAACCTGTCATCACCCTGGCCGCACCGAAGGCCGCGTTAGCGGCGCGGAGGGCGTAGGGCTGTCGCGCCTTGTTCATGAACAGGGCGATGAACAAGATCAGGACGCCGAAAAGGATGGCCAGCGTGGCCGGCACGCTGACCACGACGAGCCGAGCGACCGAGGCGGTACCGCGGGGCAGCCGCGGCAACAGGAAGGCCGGCATCCTGCCACCTCGCTTCCCGCCTCGGCTCATCTGCTCTGATGCGGTACATTTTGTCCAAGAGTAGAACACGATGTTCCGACGACGCTAGCCCTGACCTGCTGATCTTTTGTTGTTCCGAATCCGAACAGGTTGACATAGGGTGGAGGCCATGAAGGAAGCGACGGTCACTGCGGTGGTGGCAGACCGTCTTCGCCAGCTTCGCGTCGGGCGAGGATGGTCCGCACAGAGGCTCGCCGACGAATGCGCCCTGATCGAGCCCTCGTCGCTCACCCGAGGCACCATTGCGAAGATCGAATCCGGCGCCCGCAAGTCGATCACCGCGGAGGAGATCGCGACGTTGGCCCTGGTCCTGGGGGTCACGCCGAATGACCTCCTTGAGACGCCCGAAACCCCGGCGGCGCCCACGCGGGACATGTCGACGGAGCCGATACGCCGGATGTTGAGTGACGTGAGGCTGCCGTACAAACCGAAGGCGTTGGTGCGGGAGGCCCGGCTCGGGCTGCCGGTTCCGGATGTCGATGACCACTGGCAGATGTTTCTCCTGCTCAGCGACTTCAACAGCGCTCCGGGGGAGCTGCCGCCGGCCCTGGCCTTCGTCGAAGTACTGGCCGCGAAGCTCGATCAGCCCGTGCGGGACGAGTTGAAAGCGTGGGTGGATCTGCAGGCCGCTCGCCTCCGTCTGGAACCTGGTCTTGCGTCGTTGCGAGCGCGCATGCCGGCCGGTCCGCCCGCAGAACCGACGCTGACCTTGATGATCGTCGTGCAGCCAGACGGAATCGACGCAGACCGCTTCGTGCTGACTTACTGGCGGCAGGACGACCCGGAGGAATGGCCGCCACCCCAGGGGGCCACCAGGAGCGTGGTCATCGACGAGCTCGAGGCCGCCGTCGACGAGATCGTGGTGGCGGCCGAGGTGGAATGGGCCGGATTCGCCGGGGACGCGCGGCTGGAATTCGTGTTGCCGCGCACGTTGATGAATCTGCCGGTGCACCAGTGGCGGAAGGAGCTGAATTCGCCCGACCCGGTGCCGTTGATGCTCGGCTACCCGGTTGTCGTGCGCTCGCTCGAGCGAATGTTCTCACGTCAATGGCATCGGATGTGGCGGAGGCGCTGGCAACACCTGACGGCAGCCGGCAACGGCCGCCGGATTCACTTTGCACAGCTTGATGCCAACCAAGGTCCTGGCCGCATCGACGCGCTGTTGAGTGAGCCGGATCTGGTGGGGACGGTGCTCAGCGAGGCACCCGGACGCCACCCCCGGCCGGGAGATGAGCTGAACGCCGCACTCCGCGCGGGATTGCCGATCATCCTGTGGCATCCCGCTGTTTCTCCTCAGGTCATGCGCGGATTCGTCGAACAGCTGACCTCGGATGGATGGGCCGATTTGCCGTCCCGTGTTCGCGATCTCAGGATCTCCGCAATCCGCAACGCCGATACACCGGTAGCGACAGACCTCGCTCGCGATCTCATCATTCTCTGGGATGACCCCAATCGCTTGATACCGCTGGACGGCACTTCCCTTTCTTCGCGCATCGAGCGCGAAGGGGGGTGGGCATCGCCCCCTCTTCCCACCCCACCGCACGGCGCCGCTTACGGCGAGACGTCCAGGTAGTCCAGGTTCGCCGGCCCATCAGCCGTCGTCGCGGTCACGCGGATCGTGTGCGTCCCCGCCGCCGGCGAGAGCGGGTGGCTCACCGTGCTCCACGTCGTCCACGCGCCCGTCGCCGGGAATGGGACGCCGGCTGCCACCACCGTGCCGTCGATCGAAATGTCCACCGGGCGGGCCGTCGCCGTTCCGTTTGCGTAGCCGAACGTCAGGGCCGATGCCGGGCCCGTCACCTGCCACTCGACGTAGCTGCCCGCCGCGTTGGCGCCGTTCGCGAAGCCCGTTCCGGAATAGCCCGCGTGGTTGGCGTCGATCGTGCCGCCTGTCGAAACAGTGGCGGACTCGGCTTCGTAGCGCGTCGCGCCACTCGCGCGCGAGACGCGGTACAGCACCGTCGCGTGTGAAGGCACCGAAGCGCTGATCGTGCCCGTCGTCGTGCGTACGCCCTTGCTCCACAAGTCCTTCAGCGTGTACGAAGGCGCGCTGCCGATTCCGGTCGCCGATGCCGTGGTGGTGATCGTTGCCGTTGCCGTCGTTTCGTTGGATAGGGCCACCGCGCGGTCGCCGTTCGACAGGACCTTGCTGTACACCACCAGGCCCGCGTTCGCGCTCAGGACCGTTGCCTGCTTGCCCAAGGGGTCCTGGTCCAGCGCGATGACGTCGGTGTTCTTCAGGATCGCGAAGTTGTCGTCCGACACCTTGCGCAGGTCGCTGCCGATCAGCAGCGGCGCGGCCATCATCGCCCACAGGCTGAAGTGCGTGCGGTACTCCGCCGCCGTCATGCCGCCGTTGCCGACCTCCAGCATGTCCGGGTCGTTCCAGTGGCCGGGGCCCGCGTACTGGGCGAGGCCGCGGTTGGTCTGGGCCTTGGCGATCATGCTCGACCACTTGTCCGAGATGTCCCCGGTCGTGCGCCACAGGTTGCCGACCGGCGCGGCCCACGTCCACGGCTGGTTCTGGCCCCACTCGCAGATCGAATACGCGATCGCGCGGCCCGACTTCGCGAGCGCGTCGCGCATGGCCTTGTAGCGCTGCTGCGCGTCGACGCCCTGGTTGTTGCAGTTGTCGTACTTCAGGTAGTCGACGCCCCAGGAGGCGAACAGGTTGGCGTCCTGCTGCTCGTGCCCCAGTGCGCCGGGGAAGCCGGCCTTGTTGCACGTCTTCGTGCCGGCACTGGTGTAGATGCCGAACTTGAGGCCCTTCGAGTGCACGTAGTCGGCGAGGGCCTTGATGCCGCCGGGAAACCGCGCCGGGTCGGGCACCAGGCTGCCCGCCGAGTTGCGTGCCGGGAGGGCCCAGCAGTCGTCGATGTTGACGTACGTGTAGCCCGCGTCCTTGAGG
Source organism: Amycolatopsis sp. CA-128772 (assembly GCF_002904295.1). GTDB lineage: Bacteria > Actinomycetota > Actinomycetes > Mycobacteriales > Pseudonocardiaceae > Amycolatopsis. The sequence goes on along the minus strand of NZ_PPHG01000018.1, from coordinate 20,416 downwards.
CCCTTGCTGACGAAGATGTCCGCGATGCCCTTGATCATCGCCTCAGTGAACTCGGCGCGGCACTGCGTCGAGTTCCAGTTGTTGAAGCCCATGGGCGGTGTGCGCAGCAGGCCGTTTTCGAGGGCCGACGCCGGGGACGAGCCCAGGACGAGACCGCTGGCCGCGATCGCGAGCGCGGCGGCCGCGCTGGCGATACGCCGGAGTGAGGACATGCGTGCTCCCGGAGTGTGGTGGGCAACCTCCGGTTAGTAAAAGATCCTTCCAATTGCGCCGTCAAGGTCTGGTGCACGAAACATCAGATATGACGCCGGATCATCCCGGTCACCGGCACGCGGCGGGCAGCTCCTCCACCAGCCACGCGTGGATCTGCCGGGCCGCGTCCGCCACGTCCTCCCCCGTCTTCAGGGCCAGGACGGGGACCCGCGGCGAGGCGACCGCTTCGCCGAACAGCCGCAGGTACGCCCCAACGCTCGTCAGCTCGGCGTCGGTCGCCGTCTCGGGCAGCTCGGCGAACTCCACCTCCGCCGGGTCGGCCAGCACCACGCCGGTCGCGCCGGCCGCGTCCGCCACGGCGGCGGCGAGCAGGGTCCCCGAGCCCGTCCCCAGCACGACGAACGGCTCCCCGTCCGCCTGCGCGCGGATCGCCTCGGCGGCCGTCGCGACCAGGGTGCCGAGGTCGGTGGGCGCGGGCGTCTCGCCGTCGAACCCCGGGGCGGGCAGCAGCCACGACTCGCGGACGCCGTCGAACCGCGCGGTGACGTCTTCGCACCACCGGGTCGAGCCGGTGAGGGTCCCGAGGGCGAACAGCAGCGGCCGGGACGCGCCCGTGGTCGCGCGCCGGAGCCGGGGCGTCCACGGGGACGCCGGCAGGAACTGCGCCGCCGCGCCGAGGAACGTCCGGAACTCGCCGGTGCGGCCGGTGAGCCGGGCCGTCCGGAGCAGCGTCCCCAGGGAGCCGCCCGGGCCGGCCGCGGGCAGGGTCACGTTGGCCAGGACGTGCTCGGCCAGCTCCGCGACCGTCGGGTAGTCCCAGACCAGCGCGGCGGGCAGGTCCAGGCCGGTCGCCGCGCTGATCCGGTTGCGCAGTTCGACGACGCCGAGCGAGGTGAAGCCCAAGTCGGCGAACGCGGACTCCGGCTCGACCGCAGCCACGGACGGGTGCCCGAGCGTCGCCGCGACCTCCGCCCGGACCCACTCGAGGAGCCACGCCGGCCGGTCGGCGGCCGCAACCGCCGCCAGGCGCCCGGTGATCGGCTCGGCCTCCGGCGCGTCGCCCGCTTCGGGCTCGACCGTCTCCGGCAGCACCATGTCCAGCCAGTACCGGCTGCGCTGGAACGCGTAGGTCGGCAGGTCGACGCGGGCGGCGCCCGGGAAGAACGGCGCCCAGGCGACCTCGGCGCCGTGGACGTGAGCAGTGCTCAACGCCGTGAGCAGCGCTCTCTCTTCGGAGCGGTCGCGCCGCAACGCCGGGACGGCGACGCAGCCGTCCCCGAGGGTTTCCCTGACCATCGCGCTGAGGACGCCGTCGGGACCCAGCTCCAGGAACGTCGTCACCCCCTCGGCTTCGAGGGCCCGCACGCCATCGGCGAACCGGACGGCCTCCCGCACGTGCCGCACCCAGTAGTCCGCGGTGAACGGCTCAGCGAGAGCACCGCTCACATTCGAGAGCACCGGTATCTGAGCCGGGTGAAATGTCAGCGTCTCAGCGACCGCGCGGAACTCCTCCAGCATCGGGTCCATCAGCGGCGAGTGGAACGCGTGACTGACCGTGAGCCGCTTGGTCTTCGGGAACCGGGCCGCGATCTCCAGCACCGCAGCTTCCTCGCCCGAGATGACCATCGACGCCGGGCCGTTCACCGCCGCGATCGAGACGCCGTCGGTCAGCTCGATGTCGGACTCCGGGGCGGCGATCGAGACCATCGCCCCACCGGTGGGCAGGGCTTGCATCAGCGAGGACCGGGCCGCAACCAGCCGACAGGCGTCCGAAAGGGACAGCACCTCGGCGACGTGCGCCGCCGAAATCTCGCCGATCGAATGTCCCGCCAAGAAATCCGGGCGGACACCGAACGACTCGACGAGCCGGAACAACGCCACCTCGACCGCGAACAGCGCGGGCTGCGTGAACTCCGTGCGGTTCAGCAGATCGACGTCGTCGAGAACCGCACGAAGGCCGGGGAAGTGCGCGCAGACCTCGTCGAACGCCGCGGCGTACATCGGGAACCGCTGGTACAGCGAACGACCCATGCCCACGCGCTGCGCACCTTGCCCGGTGAACAGCACCGCGAGCCGGCCGGGCCGTTCGCGGCCGGTGACGACGTTCGGTGCCGACCGGCCGTCCGCCAACGCCGAAACCCCGTTCAGCAGCTCGTCGGCGGTGGCGCCGTGGACCACCGCCCGGTGCGCGAACCGGCTCCGCGAGGAGACCAGCGACAACCCGACGTCAGCCGGGTGCTCCGTGACACCCAGCAGCTGCGCGGCCTGCGCACGCAAAGCGGCTTCACTCCGGCCGGACAACACCCAGGGCAGCACGCCGGTTCCGCTGCGGTCAGGCACGGCCGGCGGCGAGGCGGGCGCCTGTTCGAGGATCGCGTGCGCGTTCGTCCCACTGACGCCGAACGACGAGACACCGGCCCGCCGCGGCCGGTCCACCGTCCACTCGCGAGCTTCGGTCAGCAGCTCCACCGCACCGGCAGCCCAGTCCACATGCGACGATGGCGCGTCGACGTGCAACGTCGGCGGCAGCACGCCGTGCCGCATCGCCATGATCATCTTGATGACGCCCGCCACCCCGGCGGCCGCCTGCGTGTGCCCGATGTTCGACTTCAGCGACCCCAGCCACAACGGCGTCGGCCGGTCCTGCCCGTAGGTCGCCAGGATCGCCTGCGCCTCGATCGGGTCGCCCAGGGTCGTGCCGGTGCCGTGTCCCTCCACGACGTCCACTTCGGACGGCGCCAGCCCGGCCCCGGCGAGGGCGGCGCGGATCACGCGCTGCTGCGACGGCCCGTTGGGCGCGGTCAGTCCGTTCGACGCGCCGTCGGAGTTGACCGCCGTGCCGCGGACCACCGCGAGTACCGGGTGGCCGAGCCGACGGGCGTCGGAAAGTCTTTCCACAGCCAGGACTCCGGCGCCCTCGCCCCAGCCGGTGCCGTCGGCCGCGTCGGCGAACGACTTGCACCGGCCGTCGGCGGCGAGGCCGCGCTGGCGGCTGAAGTCGATGAACACACCCGGTGTCGAAAGGACGGTCACGCCACCCGCCAGCGCGAGGTCGCACTCCCCCTGCCGCAGCGACTGGCACGCCAGGTGCAGCGCCACCAGCGACGACGAACACGCCGTGTCCACGGTGATCGCCGGCCCTTCGAGGCCGAACGCGTACGCGACCCGGCCGGACACCACGCTCGCCGAGCTGCCCGTGCCCAGGAACCCTTCGACGCCTTCGGGTACGGCGAGCGGCCGGGACGCGTAGTCGGAGTACATCACGCCGGTGAAGACGCCGGTCCGGCTGCCGCGCAACGAATCCGGGTCGATGCCCGCGCGTTCCAACGCCTCCCAGGAAGTCTCCAACAGCAGGCGCTGTTGCGGGTCCATGGCGAGCGCCTCGCGGGGTGAGATGCCGAAGAACCCCGCGTCGAAGTCGGCGGCGTCGTAGAGGAACGCGCCTTCCTTGGCGTAGCTGGTGCCCGGGTGGTCCGAATCGGGGTCGTAGAGCGCGTCGAGGTCCCAGCCGCGGTCGTCCGGGAGCCCGGCGACGGCGTCGCGGCCGGCGGCGACGAGGTCCCACAGGTCCTCCGGGCTGCGGACGCCACCGGGGTAGCGGCAGCCGATGCCGACGACGACGATCGGGTCGCCGTCCACCCGCCGCTCCCGCACCACCACCGGCGCCGGCGCACCGGACACGCGCTCGACCACGTACCGGGTGAGCGCCTGCGGGGTCGGGTGGTCGAAGACGAGCGTCGCCGGCAGCCGCAGCCCGGTCTCGGCCGCGAGCCGGTTGCGCAGTTCCAACGCCGTGAGGGAGTCGAAGCCCAGTTCCTTGAACGCGCGCGAGGGTTCGACCGCGGCGCCCGAGGCGTACCCGAGCACGCCCGCGACCAGGCCACGGACGAGGTCGAGCAGCTGGCGGCCGAGGTCCTCCGCGCCGAGGTGGCCCGCGAACGACGACTCCGCGGCCTGCTTCCGGGGCGGCGGCAGCAGGCCGTGCAGCAGCGTGGGCGTCACCGGCTGGCGGCGCAGGGCCGCGAGGTCCAGCCGGACCGGCGCGAGCACGGCCCGGTCCGCGGCGACGGCCCGGTCGAACAGCGCCAGGCCGAGTCCGGTGTCCAAGGGGGTCATGCCGGCGGCCGCCATGCGGTGCCGGTCGCCGTCGGCGAGGTGCCCGGTCATCGCGCTGGCCTCGGCCCAGAGGCCCCAGGCCAGGGCGATGGCGGGCTGTCCCCGGGCACGGCGGTGCTGCGCGAGGGCGTCGAGGAACGCGTTCGCGGCGGCGTAGCCGGCCTGGCCCGCGCCGCCCATGGTGGCCGCGAAGGAGGAGAAGAGGACGAACGCGGAGAGGTCCGAGGTGAGTTCGTGCAGGTTGAGCGCCGCTTCGGCCTTGGGCCGCAGGACCGCCGCCAGCCGATCCGCGGTGAGGGACCCGAGGACGCCGTCGTCGAGCACGCCCGCCGCGTGAACGACCGCCGAAACGTGGTGCTCCGCCAGGACTTCCGCCAGCCGCGCGCGGTCGGCGACGTCGCACGCGACGGCCGTCGCGGTGGCGCCCAGCGCGGTGAGTTCACCGGCGAGGGCCGCGGGTTCGCGGCGGGACAGCAGCAGGAGACGCCGGACGCCGTGGTGGCTGACCAGGTGCCGGGCGATCAGGCCGCCGAGCAGGCCGGCCGCGCCGGTGATCAGCACCGCGCCGTCACCCCACGCCGGCGTTTTGTCCACGATGGACGCCCGCGCCAGCCGCGGGACGCGCCACTTCCCGGCACGCACCGCCAGCTGCGGTTCCCCGAGCGGCAGTTCCGCCGGGACCTCGTCGGCGTCCAGGAGCACGAACCGGCCGGGGTTCTCGGTCTGGGCCGACCGCACCAGGCCGGTCACGGCCGCGGCGGCGAGATCGGTGACGTCCTCGCCGTCGACGGAAACCGCGCCGGTGGTGTGCAGAACGAGCAGCCCGTCCGGCCCGGCGAGCCACTCCTGGAGTCGCGAAAGGACAGCCGCGGTCACCTCCTGAACCGAGCCGGCCGGAACCCGGGTCACCTCGAACTCGCTGGTCACTTCGGTGCCGGCCACCTCCGGCCACGTGACCTCGAAGAGCGCGTCGGCACGCGTGGCCTTCGGGGGCGTGCGCAGCGATAGCGAGCGCACCGCCCCGACCGGCGCGCCGGTTTCGTCGGCGAAGGTGAGCGCGACGGCGTCGGCGGACACCGGCGTCAGCGCCACCCGCAGCACGGTCGCGCCGGACGCCGTCAGGGAGACGCCGCTCCAAGCGAACGGCAGCTTCGGCCCGTCGCCGGTCCCGGTCAGCGCCCCGAACCCGGCCGCGTGCAGGGCCGCGTCCAGCAACGCCGGGTGCAGCCCGAACCGGGCCGCCTCCGCCCGCAGCGATTCGGGCAGCTCGACCTCGGCGAAGACGTCGGTGCCGCGGGTCCACACCGCGCGCAGCCCGCGGAAGGCGGGCCCGTAGTCGACGCCGGTAGCCGCCATGGCCGGGTAGAAACCGGGCAGCTCCACCGCCGAGGCCCCGGCCGGCGGCCATTCGGGAGCGGCACTTTCACGTGAAAGGGCCGCTTCGGTCAGGAGGCCGGTCGCGTGGCGGGTCCACGGGGTGAACTCGTCCGGGCGGGAATGGATCGTCAGGTCGCCGTCCTCCCCCACCGCGACCTGGATGTGCACGCCGCCCTGCGCGGGCAAGACCAGCGGCGTCTCCAGGGTCAGCTCGTCCAGGGTGCGGCGGCCGGCCTGGTCGCCGGCGCGGAGCGCGAGCTCGACGAACGCCGTGCCCGGCAGCAGGACTTCCCCGCCGACGCGGTGGTCGGCCAGCCACGGCAGGCTGTGCAGCGAGAGCTTGCCGGTCAGGACCGTTCCGCCCGAGCCCGCCAGGGCCACGACCGCGCCGAGCAGCGGGTGTTCGGCCGGGACGAGGCCGAGGCCGCCCGCGCCGGCGGTGGAGACCAGCCGCGGCCAGTAGCGTTCGTGCTGGAACGCGTAGGTGGGCAGTTCGGTGCGGCGGGCGCCGGGAAAGGCGTCGTCCCATCGGACGTCGACGCCGTGCACCCAGGCTTCGGCCAGGGAGGTGTGGAACCGGGCTAGCCCGCCGTCGTCGCGGCGCAGGGAACCGAGCGCGGTCACGTCGTCGCCGCCGATCGCCATGGTCAGCACGGGGTGCGGCGAGGCTTCGACGAAGGTCCGGAAGCCCTGGGCGGCCAATGTGGACACGGCGGTGTCGAGCCGGACCGGACGGCGGAGGTTGGTGTACCAGTACCCGGCATCGAGCTCGGTGCCGTCGATCCACGCGCCGGTGACCGTCGAGAAGAAGCCCGTTGTGGTTGTCCGCGGCCGGATCGGCGCCAGGACGTCGAGGAGGCGGTCACGGATGCGTTCGACCTGCGGTGAGTGCGAGGCGTAGTCCACCGGGACCCGCTTCGCCCGGACATCGGTGCAGGCGGCCAGCAGTTCGTCGAGCGCGTCCGGTGTCCCGGAGACCACGACCGCGGCCGGGCCGTTGATCGCGGCGAGCGAGAGCCGCTCGCCCCAGGGCGCGATCCGGGCCGCCACGGCGTCGGCGGACTCGGCGATCGAGACCATGCCGCCGTCGCCCGCGAGTGCGAGGATGGCCTGGCTGCGCAACGCGGCCACGCGAGCGCCGTCCTCGAGCGACAGTGCACCCGAGACGACAGCGGCGGCGATCTCCCCCTGCGAGTGCCCGACGACCGCGGCGGGTTCGACGCCGTAGGAGCGCCAGAGTTCCGCCAGCGACACCATCACCGCGAACAACGCGGGCTGCACGACGTCGACGCGCTCCAGCAACGCCGTATCGCGGATGACCTCGGTGAGCGACCAGTCCACAAAGGATGACAACGCGGCCGCGCAGTCGGCCATCCGCGCGGCGAACACGGGCGACTCGGCCAGGAGGTCCACAGCCATCCCGGCCCACTGGGAACCCTGGCCGGGGAACACCATCGCCACCTTGCCCGCGACGGCCGTCCCCTTGACGACGACGGGAGCCGGGCGATCTCCGGCCAGCGCCGCGAGCCCGGCCAGGAGATCATCGCGGTCGCCGACGACGACCGCACGGTGGTCGAACGCGGACCGGGTCGTGGCCAGGGACAGTCCGATGTCGCCGACCGGCGCGGTGACGCCGGCCAGCGCGGCGGCCTGAGCGCGAAGGGCTTCGGGCGACCGGGCCGACAACACCCACGGCACGACCCGGCCGGGTTCGTCGGGGCCGGCGGCCGGCGCGTCCTCGGCCGGCGCCTCCTCCAGGATCGTGTGCACGTTCGTGCCGCTCATGCCGAACGCCGACACAGCCGCTCGGCGCGGCCGGTCCGCCGTCCACTCGCGACGCTCGGTGAGCAGCGCCACGGCCCCCGCCGACCAGTTCACCCGCGACGACGGTTCGCCGACGTGCAGGGTCGGCGGCAGGACACCGTGCCGCATGGCCTGGACCATCTTGATCACTCCGGCCACGCCCGCCGCGGCCTGGGTGTGGCCGATGTTCGACTTCACCGAGCCCAGCCACAGCGGCGTCTCCCGCTCCTGGCCGTAGGTCGCCAGCAGCGCCTGGGCCTCGATCGGGTCACCCAGGGTCGTCCCGGTGCCGTGCGCCTCGACCGCGTCGACGTCCGAAGCAGACAGACCGGCGTCGGCCAGCGCGGCCCGGATCACCCGTTGCTGCGAGGGACCGTTCGGTGCGGTCAGGCCGTTCGACGCGCCGTCGGAGTTCACCGCGGAACCGCGGACGAGGGCCAGGACCGGGTGGCCGTGGCGGCGCGCGTCGGACAGCCGCTCCACCACGACCATGCCGCTGCCCTCGCCCCACGAAGTGCCGTCGGCGGCATCGGCGAACGCCTTGCAGCGGCCGTCCGGGGCCAGGCCGCGCAGCCGGCTGAACGCGATGAACGACCCGGGCGTCGGCAGCACGGTCACCCCGCCGGCCAGCGCGAGGTCGCACTCCCCCTGCCGCAGTGCCTGCACCGCCAGGTGCAGCGCGACCAGCGACGAAGAACACGCCGTGTCGACGGTGAGCGTCGGTCCCTCGAAGCCGAACGCGTACGCGACCCGTCCGGAAAGGACACTCGCCGCGTTGCTCGTCGCCAGGTGTCCTTCCAGGGCTTCGGCGGAGCCGAGCATGAGGGTGCCGTAGTCCTGGCCGTTGGAGCCGACGAAGACGCCCGTCCGGCTGCCCTTCAGCGACGGCGGCCGGATCCCGGCGTGCTCCAGGGCTTCCCACGACGTCTCCAGCAGCAGCCGCTGCTGCGGGTCCATCGCGAGCGCCTCGCGGGGCGAGATCCCGAAGAACCCGGCGTCGAACTCCGCTACACCGTCGAGGAAGCCGCCCTCGCGCACGTACGACGTCCCCGGCGTTCCGGGGTCCGGGTCGTAGAGGGAGCCGAGCTCCCAGCCGCGGTCGCCGGGGAACCCGGAGATCGCGTCCCGGCCGCCCTCGACCAGGTCCCACAGCTGCGCCGGGGTGCGGACGCCGCCCGGGAACCGGCAGCCGAGGCCGACGATCGCGACCGGCTCGGTGGTTTGCGCCTCCTGGAGCCGGCGGCGGGTGTCCTGCAGATCGGCCGTGACCCGCTTGAGGAAGTAGCGGAGCTTTTCCTCGTTGTCCATTCGTGTTCACTCCATGCAGTCGCGGGACGCCGGATCAGGAGATGCCGAACTCTTTGCCGAGGAGGTCGAACATCTCCTCGTCGCTGGCGGAATCGAGGCTCGGGGCGGCCGGTTCGCCCGCCCAGCCCGCGGTGAGCAGCCGCAGCTGTTCCGCGACGCGGGCCCGGTCGGCCGCACCGAGCGTGGCGCCGGCCCGGCCGAGCCGGTCGAGCAGGTCGTCGACCCCGGGCCCGTCCGCCCGCAGTTCCGCGGTCAGGTAGCGGGCCAACGCCGACGGCGACGGGTGGTCGAAGACCAGCGTGGCGGGCAGGTTCAGCCCGGTGACCCGGTCCAGGCGGTTGCGGAGCTCGACCGCGGTCAGCGACGTGAAGCCGGTTTCGCTGAACGCCCGGTCCGGGGCGACGTCCGCCGCCCGGCCGTGGCCGAGCACCGCCGCGACGTGCTCGCGGACGACGCCGAGCACGAGGTCGCCGGCGTCGGCCGCGGACAGCCCGGCCAGGCGGTCGCCGAGGCCGGCGGCCGGTTCGGCGACCGGCGCCGCCGGGGCCAGCTCGGCGTAGACGGGCCGGGCCGCGGGGTAGGTGTCCCAGTCGATGTCGGCGATGACCTGCGACCGCGTGATCCGGCCGAGGGCCGCCGCGGCCTCCGCCGCGGGCAGCGGGGTGACCCCGGCGCGCCGCATCCGGTCCGCGTTCCCGGCCGCCATGCCGTCACCCGCCCAGGGACCCCAGGCGATCGAGACGGCCGCGCGGCCCGACGCGCGACGGCGCTGGGCGAGCGCGTCCAGCTCGGCGTTGGCGGCCGCGTAGTTCGCCTGTCCCGCGGCGCCGACCGCGCCGGCGAGCGAGGAGAACAGCACGAAGGCGTCGAGGTCGCCGGTCAGTTCGTCGAGGATCCGGGCGCCGGTCACCTTGGCCCGCAGGACCCCGGCGAACCGGTCGCCGGTGAGCGTGTCGACGACGCCGTCGTCGAGGACGCCTGCCGCGTGCACCACCGCCGACACGGGGTGTTCGGCCAGCAGGGCCGCGACGGCGTCTCGGTCGGCGACGTCGCAGGCGACGACCGTCACGCGGTCGTCCGGCGCTTCGCCACCACGACGGCTCGCCACGACGACGTGCCCGGCGCCGTGGTCCAGGAGCCAGCGGGTGACGTGCCCGCCGAGAGCCCCGGTGCCGCCGGTGACCAGTACCGTGCCGCGCGGCGTCCACTGTGGACCGCTGCGGTGGTCGCGCACGAGGCGGCGGGCGAAGACGCCGGTGGGGCGGACGGCGACCTCGTCCTCGCCGCCGGCGGCGAGGACCGCGCAGAGCCGCTTGCCGTCTTCGCCGGTCAGGGTGCCCGGCAGGTCGGCCAGGCCGCCCCAGCGGTTCGGGTGTTCCATCGCGGCCGTCCGGCCGAAGCCCCAGAACTGGGCCTGGGCCGGGTCGGCGACGGGCTCGCTGTCCGCCGTCGCGACCGCGCCGCGGGTGGCGCACCACAGCGGTGCCGTGACACCCGCGTCGCCGAGACCCTGGACCAGGGCGAGGGTCTGCGGGAGCCCGGCGGCCACGGCCGACCCCGGGGTGCCGGCGGCGAAAGCCAGCAGCGACAGCGCACCGACCGGCGTCGAGGCTTCTTCGGCCAGCTTGGCCTCGACCAGCTTCGCGACCGTGATGCGGTCGGCGTCCTCGGGTACCCGGACGACCAGGGGCCGCGCGCCGGATGTCGCGAAGGCGCCGGCCACCGCTGTCGCGGCGGACGGGTCGTCGAGGGTTTCCGGCAGGACGAACAGCCAGTCGCCGGCCACCGCGGCGGGTTCTTCGCGCAGCTTGCGCCAGACGACGCGGTAGCGCCAGGAGTCGCCGGTCGCCCGGGTTTCCCGCCGCCAGCCGGACAGGGCCGGGAGGGCGGCGGCGACGGCGGCCCGCTGGTCGTCGTCCAGGCCGAGCAGCGCGTCGAGTGAGTCCAGGTCCGCGCCCGCCACGGCCTTCCAGAACTCGGCGTCCACTTCGGACACGGGAGCGGCGGGAGCGGGCTCGGGCCAGAACCGCCGCCGCCGGAAGGGGTAGGTGGGCAGGTCGGCCGGCGGGGCCGCCGGGAAGAACGCGGCCCAGTCGACGTCGATACCGCGGGCGTGAACAGTGCTCAACGCTGTGAGCAGTGCTCTCTCTTCGGAGCGGTCGCGCCGCAACGCCGGGACCGCCGTGCCGCCGACCATCGCGCTGAGCACCGCGTCGGGCCCCAGCTCCAGGAACGTCGTCACCCCCTCGGCTTCGAGGGCCCGCACGCCATCGGCGAACCGGACGGCCTCCCGCACGTGCCGCACCCAGTAGTCCGCGGTGAACGGCTCAGCGAGAGCACCGCTCACATTCGAGAACACCGGTATCTGAGCCGGGTGAAATGTCAGCGTCTCAGCGATCTTACGGAACTCGTCGAGCATCGGGTCCATCAGCGGCGAGTGGAACGCGTGACTGACCGTGAGCCGCTTGGTCTTCACGCCGCGCTCGGCGAACTCCGCGGCGATGGCCAGGACGGCGGCCTCGTCGCCGGAGATCACCACCGACTCCGGGCCGTTCACCGCCGCGATCGAGACTCCCTCGGTCAGGGTGACGGCGGACTCGGGGGCCGCGATGGAGACCATCGCGCCTCCGGCGGGCAGCGCCTGCATGAGCGACGCCCGGGCGGCGACCAGCGTGCAGGCGTCGGGCAGGGTCAGCACCCCGGCGACGTGCGCGGCGACGAGCTCGCCGATCGAGTGCCCGGCGACGAAGTCCGGGCGGACACCCCAGGCCGTCACCAGCCGGTGGAGGGCGACCTCGAGCGCGAACAGCGCGGGCTGGGTGTAGCCGGTGCGGTCGAGGCGGTCGCCGCCGTCGAAGACGATCTCGCGCAGGGACGCGTCGAGCAGGCCGTCGAACTCGGCGCACACGGCGTCGAAGGCGTCGGCGTACACCGGGAACCGGTCGTACAGCTCGCGGCCCATCCCGGCGCGCTGGGCGCCCTGGCCGGTGAACAGCACGGCCAGCCGGCCGCCGGGGACGGCGGTGCCGCGCACGGCGTGGTCCAGCTTCGCGAGCCCGGCCAGGAGCTGGTCGCGGTCCCCGAGGACGACGGCCCGGTGTTCCAGGGCCGCCCGGCCGGTCGCCAGGGTGCGGCCGACCTCGGCCACCGGAGCGTCCTCGCCGATCGCGGCGCGGAGACGCCGGGCCTGCTCGTGCAGGGCCTGCTCGTCCTTCGCCGACAGCGGCCAGAGGGTGAGTCCCGGCTGCGCCGGGGACGCCGGTGCCGGCTCGCCGGCCTCGAGGACCAGGTGGGCGTTGGTGCCGCTGACACCGAACGCCGACACCCCGGCGCGGCGGGCGCGTCCGGTTTCCGGCCACGGCGTCGCTTCGGTGAGCAGCTCCACGGATCCCGCCGACCAGTCCACCTGGGACGAAGGGGCGTCGACGTGCAGGGTCCGCGGGAGGACACCGTGGTGCATGGCCATGACCATCTTGATGACCCCGGCGATGCCCGCGGCGGCCTGGGTGTGGCCGATGTTGGACTTCACCGAACCGAGCCACAACGGCGTTCCGCGTTCCTGGCCATAAGTCGCCAGCAGCGCCTGGGCTTCGATGGGGTCGCCCAGTTTCGTCCCGGTGCCGTGCGCCTCGACCGCGTCGACGTCCGAAGTGGACAGCCCGGCGTCGGCCAGGGCCGCCCGGATCACCCGTTGCTGGGAGGGACCGTTGGGCGCGGTCAGGCCGTTGGAAGCACCGTCGGAGTTCACCGCCGAACCGCGCAGGACGGCGAGGACCCGGTGGCCGTGGCGGCGGGCGTCGGACAGTCGTTCCAAGAGGACCAGACCGGCGCCTTCGCCCCAGCCCGTGCCGTCCGCCGCCTCGGCGAACGCCTTGCACCGGCCGTCGGAGGCCAGGCCGCGCTGGCGGCTGAACTCCACGAACGTCGCCGGTGTGGCCATCACGGTCGCGCCGCCGGCCAGCGCGAGATCGCATTCGCCGCGGCGCAGCGCCTGCGCGGCCAGGTGGAGGGCGACCAGCGACGACGAGCACGCGGTGTCGACGGTGAGCGCGGGCCCTTCGAGGCCGAACGCGTACGCCAGGCGGCCGGACACGACCGCGGCGGCGTTGCCGGTGCCGATGAAGCCGCCGACCTCCTCGCCGGCCGCGCCGAGCAGGCCCGCGTAGTCCTGGCCGTTGGTGCCGGCGAACACGCCGGTGCGGCTGCCGCGTACCGACTGCGGGTCGATCCCGGCCCGCTCGAACACCTCCCACGTGATCTCCAGCAGCAGCCGCTGCTGCGGGTCCATGGCCAGGGCTTCGCGCGGCGAAATGCCGAAGAAGGCCGCGTCGAACTCCGTTGCGGCGTCGAGGAAACCGCCGTCGCGGACGTAGCTGTGGCCGCTCTTGCCCGGATCCGGGTCGTAGAGTGCGCCGAGGTCCCAGCCACGGTCCTCGGGCAGGCCGGTCATCGCGTCGACGCCGTCCGCGACGAGCCGCCAGAGGTCCTCCGGCGTGGCGACCGAGCCGGGGAACCGGCAGCCCATGGCGACGAGCGCGATCGGCTCGTCCTCCCGGGTACGCGCCGGGCCGGCGGCGGCCGGTTCCGGCTGCCGGCCGAGCAGTTCGCGGTGCAGGTGCCGGGCCAGCGCGGCCGGGGTCGGGTGGTCGAACACCAGAGTCGCGGGCAGGCTCAGCCCGGTCGCCGCGTCGAGGCGGTTGCGCAGCTCGACCGCGGTCAGCGAGGTGAACCCGCTGTCGCTGAACGCGCGCCCGGCATCGACCGCGTTCGCGTCGGAGTAGCCGAGCACGGCGGCGACGTGCGTCCGGGTCAGGTCGAGCACCTTCCGGGCGGCGTCCTCTTCGGACAGTCCGGTCAGGAATCCCGCGGGTTCGGTGGCTTCCGGGCTTTCGAGCGGCTCCGCGAATTCCGTGAACAGCGGCCGGGGCCGGACGGCCCGCAGCGCGGGGAGGTAGACGTCCCAGTCGAGGTCGGCGACCACGGCCACCGGCGCGCCGGCCGCGGCTTCGAGGGCGAGGGCGTCGAGCGCGAGGCCGGGTTCGAGGGCGCCGACGCCCGCGGCCCGCAGCCGTCGCCGCGTTTCGGCGTCGCCCGCGGCCATCCCGTCGCCGGCCCACGGGCCCCAGGCGATCGAGACGGCGGGCAGCCCGGCGGCGTGCCGCTGCTGGGCGAGGGCGTCCAGGTGGGCGTTGGCGGCGGCGTAACTGCCCTGGCCGGCCGCGCCGAACGCGCCGGCCACGGACGAGAACAGGACGAACGCGTCGAGGTCCGAGGTGAGCGCGGACAGGTTCTCGGCCGCGGTCGCCTTCGCGCTCAGCACGGCGTCGAAGCGTTCCGGCGTCAGGGATTCGATGACGCCGTCGTCCAGGACGCCCGCCGTGTGCACCACCGCGCGGACGTCGCCGGGGATGGCCGCGGCCAGGGCGTCGCGGTCGGCGGCGTCGCAGGCCACGATCGAGACCGCGCAGCCGAGTTCGGTGAGTTCGCGTTCGAGGTCCGCCGCGCCGGGCGCCGCCGGTCCGCGCCGGCTGAGCAGCACCAGCCGGTCCGCACCGCCCGCGGCCAGCCGGCGAGCGACCTGAGCGCCGAGCGCGCCGGTGCCGCCGGTGATCAGCACGGTCCCCCGCGGCCGCCAGGCCGGGCCGGGGGTTCCCGGGCGGCGTTCCAGCCGGCGCGCGAAGACGCCGGAGGGCCGGAGCGCGACCTCGTCTTCGGTGCCGGCGAGCACGGCGGCGAGGCGGGCGCGGCCGCGGTCGTCCAGCTCGGCGGGCAGGTCGATCAGGCCGCCCCAGCGCTGGGGGTACTCCATGGCCGCGGTGCGGCCGAGGCCCCAGACCTGGGCCTGGACCGGCGCTTCGACGCGGTCCGCGCGGCCGGCCGCGACCGCGCCGCGGGTGAAGCACCACAGCCGTCCGCCGGCCCCCAGGTCGCCGAGGGCCTGCAGCAGGGTGGCCGTGCCCGCCGCGACCTCGCGTCCGCCGTCGGCCAGGGCCAGCAGCGAAAGCACACCGTCCACTCCGGACCCGTTCAGGGCGGTGCGGAGGCGCTCGGCGAACTCCGCGCGCGGCAGCAGCGGATCGATCCGCACCGGGGTGATCCGCGCGCCGCGTTCGAGGACCGTCTGCGCGACCCCCGCCACGACACCGGGTTCGCCCGCTTCCGGCACGATCAGCAGCCAGTGCCCGGTGAGGGCGGCCGCCTCCGCCGGCACCGGCCGCCAGGTGGGGCCGTAACGCCAGGAGTCCACTGTGGATTCCTGGGTGCGGCGCCGGTACCAGGCCGACAGCGCCGGGGCGACCGCCTCGGCGACGGCCTCGTCCAGTTCGAGTTCGGCGGCCAGCCGGCCGCTGCGCACCACGTCCCAGAACCCCGAGTCGCCCCCGGGCGCCGCGCCGGGTTCCGGGGCGAGCCAGTAGTTCCGGTGCCGGAAGGCGTAGGTGGGCAGGTCGACGCGGCGGCCGCCGTCGAGGAACGAGGTCCAGTCGACCGGAACGCCGTGGACGTGAGCGGTGCTCAACGCCGTGAGCAATGCGCTCTCTTCGGAGCGGTCGCGGCGCAGGGCCGGGATGGCGATGCCGGGCACCATCGGGCTGAGGACGCCGTCCGGCCCGAGCTCCAGGAACACGTCGGCGCCGGCGGCCTGCAGCGTCGCCACGCCGTCGGCGAACCGGACGGTCTCCCGCACGTGCCGCACCCAGTAGCCGGCGGTGAACGGCTCGGCCAGAGCACCGCTCACATTCGACAGCACCGGTATCTGAGCCGGGTGATATGTCAGTGTCTCGGCGACCGCGCGGAACTCGTCGAGCATCGGATCCATCAGCGGCGAATGGAACGCGTGACTTACCGCGAGGCGCTTGGTTTTCGGGAACTTCGCCGCGATCGCCAGGACCGCGGCCTCCTCGCCGGAAAGCACGACCGACTCCGGGCCGTTCACCGCCGCGATCGAGACGCCCTCAGTCAGCTCGACGGCCGACTCCGGAGCGGCGATCGACACCATCGCGCCACCCGGCGGGAGGGCCTGCATCAGCGAGGCACGGGCGGCCACCAGGCGGCAAGCGTCCTCAAGGGACAGCACCCCGGCCACGTGCGCCGCCGAGATCTCCCCGATCGAATGCCCGGCCACGAAGTCCGGACGGACACCGAACGACTCGACCAGTCGGAACAGGGCGACCTCGACCGCGAACAACGCCGGTTGCGTGACGCCGGTGTCGTCCAGGGACCCGGTTCCGCCGAGGATCGTCTCGCCGAGCCCCGGGAATTGCGCGCACACCGCGTCGAACGCCGAGGCGTACACCGGGAACCGTTCGTAGAGCTCGCGTCCCATGCCCGGCCGCTGCGCGCCCTGGCCGGTGAACAACACCGCCAGCCGGCGATCCGGCCGCGCGACCCCGGTGACCGGCGGGTTCTCCAGCGCGGCCAGGAGTTCCTCGCGGTCACGGCCGACCACGACGAGCCGGTGTTCGAGCGCGGCCCGCCCGGCCAGGGAGTGGCCGACGTCGACCGGCGTCAGGTCCGGCCGGGCGTCGACGTGCGCGCGGAGGCGTTCGGCCTGCGCGGTGAGCGCCTCGGCGTCCCGCGCGGACAGCAGCCACGGAACGCTGCCGGGCTGTGCCGCGCGCTCCGGCTCGGCAGGCGCGGGCGGGGCCTGCTCGATGATCGTGTGGGCGTTCGTGCCGGAGATGCCGAACGAGGAGATCCCGGCGCGCCGCGGCCGTCCGGTCCCGGGCCAGCGCCGGGCCTCGGTGAGCAGCTCGATCGCGCCGGACTCCCAGTCGACGCGCGATGAAGGCGCGTCGACGTGCAGCGTCTTGGGCAGGACGCCGTGCCGCAGCGCCATCACGACCTTGATGACGCCGGCTACGCCCGCCGCCGCCTGCGTGTGGCCGATGTTCGACTTGAGCGAGCCGAGCCAGAGCGGCTCCTCGCGGTCCTGCCCGTAGGTGTCGAGGAGGGCCTGCGCCTCGATCGGGTCGCCGAGGGTGGTGCCGGTGCCGTGCGCCTCGACGGCGTCCACATCGGACGGTGCCAGGCCCGCACCGGCCAGCGCGGCCCGGATGACCCGTTGCTGCGCGGGGCCGTTCGGGGCGGTCAGGCCATTGGACGCGCCGTCGGAGTTGACCGCGGAACCCCGCACCACGGCGAGGACTTCGTGGCCGTGGCGGCGGGCGTCGGACAACCGTTCCAACAGGACCAGACCGGCGCCTTCGCCCCAGCCGGTGCCGTCGGCGGCCTCCGCGAACGCCTTGCAGCGGCCGTCCGAGGCGAGGCCGCCCTGCCGGTCGAACTCGACGAACATGCCGGGCTGCGCCATCACCGCGACGCCGCCCGCGAGGGCCAGGTCGCACTCGCCGCGGCGCAGCGCCTGGACCGCCCAGTGCAGCGCGACCAGCGACGACGAGCACGCCGTGTCGACGCTGACGGCCGGGCCTTCGAAGCCGAAGGTGTAGGAGACGCGGCCGGAGACGACGCTGGTCGCGTTGCCGGTCAGCAGGTGCCCTTCGACGCCGGGGGCGACCTCGGCGACGCCGCTGCCGTACGCCTGGTGCGCGGCGCCGACGAAGACGCCGGTGCTGCTGCCGCGCAGCGAACGCGGGTCGATCCCGGCGCGCTCCAGCGCCTCCCAGGAGATTTCCAGCAGCAGCCGCTGCTGCGGGTCCATGGCCAGGGCTTCGTGCGGGGAGATGCCGAAGAACTCGGCGTCGAAGCCGCCGGCGTCGTGCACGAACCCGCCCTCGGCGGCGCCCAGGGCGGCGAGGTCCCAGCCGCGGCCGGAGGGCAGCGGCGTGAGGGCGTCGCGGCCGGTCTCGACCAGGCGCCACAGCTCCTCCGGCGACGTCACGTCACCCGGGTAGCGGCAGCTCATCGCGACGATGGCGACCGGGTCGTCGTCGACGGTGGTGGTGACCGCCGCCGTCGTCGCGGGTCCGGTGTCGCCGGCCAGTCCGGCCTGCAGGAGCGCGGCCAGTGCGTGCGGGTTCGGGTGGTCGAAGATGACCGTCGCGGGCAGCCGCAGGCCGGTCACCGCGGTGAGCCGGTTGCGCAGCTCAACGGCGGTCAGGGAGTCGAAACCCAGGTCCTTGAACGCTTTCTGCGGCTCGACGGCGTCGGCGCCGTCGTGGCCGAGGACCGCGGCGACGTGCGTGCGGACGAGGTCGAGCAGGAACCGGCGGACGTCGT
Source organism: Amycolatopsis sp. CA-128772 (assembly GCF_002904295.1). Lineage (GTDB taxonomy): Bacteria > Actinomycetota > Actinomycetes > Mycobacteriales > Pseudonocardiaceae > Amycolatopsis. The sequence goes on along the minus strand of NZ_PPHG01000018.1, from coordinate 2,422 downwards.
CGCCGCTGAGGCCGGCCAGCCGGGCGGCGAGCCCGTCGGTGCCCGCCGCCGGCCCGACGGCGCGGCGGGTGCGCACGCGGACCAGGCCGTGCCACAGCGCGGGCAGGTGCTCGGCCTGGGCCCGCAGCGCGCCGAGGTCGACGCGGACCGGGACCACGCACCCGGCGCCGGCGACCAGGGCGGCGTCGAAGAGCGCGAGGGCTTCGGCGGTGCCGAGGGCGCCGATGCCGGACCGCGCGATCCGGGACAGGTCCTCGTCGTCGAGCGTGCCGGTCATCCCGCTGGCCTCGGCCCACTGGCCCCAGGCCAGGGAGACGCCGGGCAGGCCCTCGGCCCGGCGGCGGGTGGCGAGCGCGTCGAGGGCGGCGTTGGCGGCGGCGTAGTTGGCCTGGCCGGCGGCACCGGCCACGCCGGCGAGCGAGGAGTACAGCGCGAACCAGGCGAGGTCGCGGTCGCGGGTCAGCTCGTGCAGGTTCAGCGCGGCGTCGACCTTCGGCCCGACGACCGCGTCGAGCCGGTCGGGGGTGAGCGAGCCGAGGACGCCGTCGTCGAGCACGCCCGCGGTGTGCACGACTCCGGTGAGGTCGACCGGGGCGAGCAGCGTCTCGAGGGCCGCGCGGTCGGTGACATCGCAGCTCTCGACGCGGACGTCGGCGCCGCTCGCCGTCAGGTCGGCGACCAGTTCGGCCGCGCCCGGGGCGGCGAGGCCGCGTCGGCTGACCAGCAGGAGGTTCCGGACGCCGTGGGTGGTCACCAGGTGGCGGGCCAGCAGGCCGCCGAGCGTGCCGGTACCGCCGGTGACGAGGACGGTGCCGTCCGGATCGGGCTTCCGCGGCAGGGTCATGACGTTCTTGCCGACGTGCTTGGCCTGGCTGATGAACCGGAAGGCGTCGGGCGCGCGGACGACGTCCCAGACCCGGGTCGGCAGGGTCTGCAGCTGCTCTTCGGCGAACAGGGCCAGGAGGGCGCGGAGGATCTCCTGGATCCGGTCGGGGCCGGGGTCGCCGAGGTCGAACGGGAGGTAGGTGACGCCTTCGGGGGCGCGCAGGTCGGTCTTGCCCATTTCGAGGAACCGGCCGCCGGGGTTGAGGAGGCCGAGGGAGGCGTCGACGAAGGGGCCGGTCAGGGAGTTCAGGACGACGTCGACGTGGCCGAACCGCTTCGCGAACTCGAGGTCCCGCGAGGAGGCGATGTGGGCGACGCCGAGGGCGCGGACGGCGTCCTGCTTTGCCGGGCTCGCCGTGGCGAAGACCTCGGCGTTCTTCCAGCGGGCGAGCTGCACGGCGGCCATGCCGACGCCGCCGGCGGCCGCGTGGACGAGCACGGACTGGCCGGCTTCGAGGCCGCCGAGGTCGAACAGGGCGTAGTAGGCGGTGACGAAGGCGACGGGCACGGCGGCGGCCCGGGCGAAGGTCCAGCCGGCCGGCACCTTGGCGAGCAGGCGGGCGTCGGTCACGGCGGTCGGGGCGAAGGCGCCGGTGAACAGGCCGAAGACGTGGTCACCGACGGCGAGGCCCCGCACGTCGGGGGCCACTTCGGTGACGACCCCGGCGGCTTCGGACCCGAGCACGGCAGCCGGGTCGGGGTACATGCCGAGGGCGATGAGGACGTCCCGGAAGTTGACGCCGGCCGCGCGCACGGCGACCCGGACCTGGCCTTCCCCGAGTGGTTGCGGGGCGTGCGGCCGGAGGGTGAGGCCGTCGAGGGTGCCGCCGGTGGTGGTCAGCCGCCAGTGCTCCTCCGGGAGGGCGAGGGCACCGGTGTGGGCGCGGACGAGCCGCGGGGCGGTGAAGACGCCTTCGCGGACGGCGATCTCGGGTTCGGCGGGGAGGGTGGCGAGGTCGGGGCACGGGCTGTGGTCGAGATCGAGGAGCTGGAACCGGCCGGGGTGTTCGGTCTGGGCGGAGCGAACGAGCCCGTGCACGGCGCCTGCGGCGGGATCGGTGCCGGCGTCACGGGTGACGACGACGAGCCGCCCGGGCCGGTCGGCGGCGAGCCAGGACTGGAGCAGGGCGAGGGTGCGGTGGGTGGCGGTCCGGACGTCCTGGCCGGCGATGGGTGCGTAGACGAGGGAGGCGTCGGTGTCCGGATCGGCCACTTCGGGGAGGGCGAGGGGGAAGGGGCTGGGGGTCAGAACGACGGCGTCGGTCCGGGGGCCGGCGGGGATGGTCTTGTGGTCGAGGCGGAAGAGGGAGCCGTTCCGGGTGACGGTGGTGGTGCCGGAGATCGGGCGCAGGACGAGGGAATCGACGGAGGCCACGGGGCCGCCGTCTTGGTCGTGCACGGCGACGGTGATCGAGTTGTCACCGGCAGGGGCGAGGTGGACGCGGAGGGCGGTGGCGCCGGTGGCGTGGAGGGAGACGCCGCTCCAGGAGAACGGCATGCCGCCGGCCGGAGCCGGGTTTGCGCCGGCGGGGGTGGC
>NZ_PPHG01000017.1 GCF_002904295.1 Amycolatopsis sp. CA-128772 | reverse complement strand
CGTCGGGACCGCGACCCCCGGCACCATCGAGCTCAGCACCCCATCCGGGCCGACCTCCAGGAACACTCCGACGCCCGCAGCCGACAACGTCGCAAGGCCGTCGGCGAACCGGACCGTCTCCCGCACGTGCCGCACCCAGTACTCCGCCGTGAACGGCACAGCGAGAGCACCGCTCACATTCGAGAGCACCGGTATCTCCGCCGGGTGATACGTCAACGACTCCGCCACCGCGCGGAACCCGGCCAGCATCGGGTCCATCAAAGACGAATGGAACGCGTGACTCACCGACAGCCGCTTGGTCTTCGGGAACCGAGCCGCGAAAGCCAGCACCGCGGCCTCTTCGCCGGAGACCACCACCGAGTCAGGCGCGTTCACCGCCGCAAGCGAAACACCCTCAGGAAGCTCCAAAGCAGACTCGGGCGCGGCGATCGCCACCATCGCCCCACCGGCCGGCAACGCCTGCATCAGGGACGCCCGCGCCGCCACCAGCCGGCAAGCGTCCACAAGAGACAAAACACCGGCGACATGCGCCGCCGAAATCTCTCCGATCGAATGCCCGGCAACGTAATCCGGGCGCACACCCCACGACGAAACCAGCCGGAACAACGCCACCTCGACCGCGAACAACGCCGGCTGCGCCAGCCCGGTGTCGTCCAAACCGGACACCGCGCCGAACACCGCGTCCCGCACCGGAACCTCGAACTGCGCACACACCTCGTCGAACGCCGACGCATACACCGGGTACCGCTCGTACAACGACCGGCCCATCCCGGCCCGCTGCGCACCCTGGCCGGTGAACAGCACCGCCAGCCCGCCCGGCACCACCCGGCCGCGCACCACGTTCGGCGCACCACTGTCCGCGGCCAACGCCGACAAGCCGGTCCGCAACGACTCGGCGGAAGAGCCGAACACGACCGCCCGGTCCTCGAACGCCGTGCGAGCCGACCGCAGCGTGGCGCCCACGTCCGGGAGGTCGCCACCGGTGAACGGCACGAGAGCCGCGGCCTGCGCACGCAGAGCGTCCGCGCCGCGGGCCGAAAGCAGCCACGGGACCGGCCCGGTCACCTCGTTCGCCGGCGAGGCGGCGGCAGGCGGCACCTCCTCCACGATGACGTGCGCGTTCGTCCCGGAGATGCCGAACGACGACACCCCGGCCCGGCGCGGCCGGTCGCCGGACGGCCACTCGCGGGCCGAGGTCAGCAGCTCCACCGCACCCGATGACCAGTCCACCTGGGACGAGGGGGTGTCCACGTGCAACGTCTGCGGCATCAGGCCGTGCCGCATGGCCATCACCATCTTGATCACGCCCGCGACGCCGGACGCCGACTGCGTGTGCCCGATGTTCGACTTCAGCGACCCCAGCCACAGCGGTGCCGCGCGATCCTGGCCGTAGGTGGCCAGCAACGCCTGCGCCTCGATCGGATCGCCCAGTGAAGTACCCGTGCCGTGCGCTTCGACGACGTCGACGTCCGAAGTGGACAATCCGGCCGCCGCCAGCGCGGCCGTGATCACCCGGCGCTGGGACGGGCCGTTGGGCGCGGTGAGGCCGTTCGACGCGCCGTCGGAGTTCACCGCCGAGCCGCGCACCACCGCCAGCACCGGGTGCCCGTTCCGCCGCGCGTCCGACAGCCGCTCCACCAGCAGGAGGCCGACGCCTTCGGCCCAGCCGGTGCCGTCGGCCGCGTCCGCGAACGCCTTGCAGCGGCCGTCCGCCGCCAGGCCGCCCTGGCGGTCGAACTCCGCGAACGTGCCCGGCGTGGCCATCACGGTGACGCCGCCGGCGATCGCGAGGGTGCACTCGCCGCGCCGCAGGGCCTGGGCGGCGAGGTGCAGGGCGACCAGCGACGACGAACACGCGGAGTCGATCGTGACCGACGGGCCCTCCAGCCCGAGGTGGTAGGACAGCCGCCCGGACAGCACGCTGCCGGCCGTCCCGGTGAGCAGGTAGCCGGCCACCTCGTCGTCGCGGCCCGCGTCGCCGGTGCCGTAGCCGGACGCCGCGCCGCCGACGAACACGCCGGTGCTGCTGCGCCGCACCGACTTCGGCGCGATTCGGGCGCGTTCCAGGAGTTCCCACGACGTCTCGAGCAGCAGCCGCTGCTGCGGGTCCATCGCGAGCGCCTCGCGCGGGGAAATGCCGAAGAAGGCGGCGTCGAATTCGGCGGCCCCGGGCAGGAAACCGCCCTGAAACCGCCCCACCGGCCAGCCGCGGTCGCCGGGGAACCCGCCGATCGCGTCGGTGCCGCTCTCGACCAGCCGCCACAGGTCCTCGGGCGAGCCGACGCCACCCGGGTAGCGGCAGCTCATGGCCACGATCGCGACGGGCTCCCGGTCCCGGCCCTCGACGTCGGCGAGGCGGTCGCGGGTGTCCTTCAGATCGGCCGTGACGAACTTGAGGTAGTCACGGAGTTTCTGCTCGTTGGCCATGGAAGCCCCACTGTCTGGAATGGACACTGTCTTGAATGGACACTGTCTGGACTGGACACTGCCGGTCACGGAGTCCGGAAGGTGCTGTCGATGAAGTCGAAGAGCTCGTCGTCACTGGCGCCGCCGAGGTCGGTGCCGCCGGCCAGCTCGGTCCAGCGCGCGACGAATCCCCGCAGGCGCGCGGTGACTTCGTCGCTCGCCGGGACCCGCGCCAGGTCCGCCTCGGTGACGGCTTCGAACGCGGCTTCCAGCCGGTCGAGCTCGTCGAGCAGGGCGACGCCGGACGTCTCGCCGCCGAACCGGCGGTCGAGTTCCTCGGCCAGGTCGGCCGCCGTCGGGTGGTCGAAGGCGAGGGACGCGGGCAGGCTGAGCCCGGTTCCGGCGGCGAGCCGGTTGCGCAGCTCGACGGCCATCAGGGAGTCGAACCCGAGCTCCTTGAACGCGCGTTCGGGCCCGACCGTCGTGGCCGAGCCGTGCCCGAGCACGCCCGCGACCTGGGCCAGGACCAGCGCGAGCAGCGCCTTGGGCCGTTCCCCGGCGGGCATCGACGCGAACCCGGTCGACGCCGGCTCCGGTTCGGCCAGCGCGGCCCGCACCGCCGGGAGCTCGGCCAGCAGCGGCCGCGGCCGGGCCGCGGTGAAGACCGGCGCGAACCGCGCCCAGTCGACGTCGGCGACCACGACGGCCGTGTCGTCGGCGGCCAGCGCCCGCCGGAAGGCCGCGATCCCCCGGGCGGGGTCGAGCGGCGGAAGCCCGCGGTCACGCAGCAGGCGCACGGCCTCGGCGCCGGCCGCCATCCCGGAGTCCGCCCACGGGCCCCAGGCGATGGCCGTCGCGGGCAGCCCGCGGCCGCGGCGGTCTTCGGCGAGCGCGTCGAGGAACGCGTTCGCCGCACCGTAAACCGCCTGCTCGCCGCTGCCCCAGACGCCGGAGATCGAGGAGAACAGCACGAACGCGTCCAGGTCGTGCTCGCGGGTCAGCTCGTCGAGGTGCCGGGCGCCGGCCACCTTGCCGGCCAGGACCGCGGTCACCTCCGCCGGCGTGATCGCGGTGAGCGGGCCGTGCTGGCCGGTGCCGGCCGCGTGCACGACGGCGGTCAGCGGCAGGTCCGCCGGGATCGCCGCGAGGACGCCGGCCAGCGCGTCCCGGTCCGCCGCGTCGCAGGCGGCGAGGGTGACGCGGACGCCGAGGGCGGACAGCTCCGCGGCCAGCTCGGCCGCGCCGGGGGCCCGGTCGCCGCGACGGCCGGTGAGCACGAGGTGCTCGGCGCCCGCCGTGGCGAGCTCCCGGGCGACGGCCGCGCCGAGCGCGCCGGTGCCGCCGGTGACGAGGACCGTGCCGCGGGGCCGCCAGTCCCGGGTCGCGCCGGCCGGGGCGGGCGCGAGGCGGCGGGCGAAGACGCCGTCCGGGCGGATGGCGACCTCGTCTTCGGTGCCGTCGGCGAGGACCGCGGCGAGCCGGGCGGCGGCCGCCGCGTCGAGGGTCTCGGGCAGGTCGGCGAGGCCGCCCCAGGCGGACGGCAGTTCCAGGGCGGCGATCCGGCCGAAGCCCCAGGTGGTCGCCTGGCCGGGGTGGGAGACGCCGTGGACCGCGCCTCGGGTGAGGCACCACAGCCGGGCGGGGACGCCCGAGTCGGCGAACGCCTGGGTGAGCGTGAGGTTGGCGGCGAGTCCGGTTTCGGCGTCGGCGTCGCAGGCCAGCAGGGAAATGACGCCTTCGACGTCGGCGTGGTCGCGCAGGAGTGCGGTCAGGGAGGCGCGGTCGCGGTGGCCGGAGACGAGCACCGGCTCGGCGCCGTGAGCAGCCAACGCCTGAGCCACTTCGCCGGCCAGCCCTTCCGCGCCGAGGACCAGCCAACGCCCGCTGAGCCGGCCCGCCGGCTCGGCCACGGGCCGCCAGGTGACCCGGTACCGCCAGGTGTCCACAGCGGACATCGCGCGCCAGCGGTCCAAGGCCGCCAACGCGGATGCGTCCAAACCGAGGTCGCCCGCGTCCACCGCGGCCCAGAACCCGCGGTCGGCGGCCGGGGGCGCCGGTTCGAGCCAGAAGTGTGACCGCTGGAACGCGTACGTCGGCAGCTCGGTCCGCCGGGCGCCCTCGAGCAGAACCGAGGCGTCGAGCGGGAACCCGGCCGTCCGCAGCCGGGCGAACGCCGTGACCAGGGTCCGCGGCTCGTCCTCGCCCGCGCGCAGCGCCGGGATCGCCGGGATCTCGGCGCTGTCGGCCGCCATCGCCGACAGGACGCCGTCGGGGCCCAGCTCCAGGAACGTGCCCGCGCCGCGGCCGGCGAGGGTGCGCACCGCGTCGGCGAACCGGACCGGTTCGCGCACGTGCCGCACCCAGTAGTCCGGGGTGAACGGCTCGGCGAGCGCGCCCGTCAGGGTCGACACGACCGGGATCACCGGCTCGCGGTACGTCAGTTCCGCCGCTACCGCCCCGAATTCCGCCAGCATCGGGTCCATCAGCGGCGAGTGGAAAGCGTGACTCACGCGCAGCCGCTTGGTCTTGACACCACGGGCCGCGAACTCCCCGGCCACCGCCAAAACCGCGGTTTCCTCGCCGGAGATCACCGTACTGGCCGGCCCGTTGACGGCGGCGATCCCGGCGCGGTCGCCGGTCAACGCGGCCCGGACGTCGGCCTCGGAGGCGCCGACCGCGACCATCGCGCCGCCCTCGGGCAGCGCCTGCATCAAGCTCGCCCGCGCGGCGACCAGCGCGCACGCGTCCGGCAGCGACAGCACACCGGCGACGTGCGCGGCCGCCAGCTCGCCGATCGAGTGCCCGGCCACGAAGTCCGGCCGGACGCCCCAGGACTCGACGAGCCGGAACAGCGCGACTTCGAGGGCGAAGATCGCGGGCTGCGCGTGCCCGGTCCGGTCGAGCTGCTCCGGTTCGATGTTCCCGAGCAGTGCGCTGACGTCGTCGAAAGCCCGGGCGAACACCGGGAAGCGCGCGTACAGTTCGCGGCCCATCCCGGCCCGTTGGGCGCCTTGCCCGGTGAACAGCACGGCGAGCCGGCCGGGGTGTCCGCTGCCGGCCGCCGCGCCGAGGTCGCCGCCGGCGATCGCGGCCAGCCCGGCCAGCAGCTCGGGGCCGGTCTCGCCGACGACCGCGGCGCGGTGGCCGAGGTCGGCGCGGGTCGTCGCCAAGCTCAGCGCGACGTCCGCGGGAACGACCTCGCGGCCGTCCAGGAACGCGTGCAACCGGGCGGCCTGGGCCCGCAGGGCCGCCGGGCTCTGGCCGGACAGCAGCCACGGCACCGGCCCGGCCACGGGCTCGCGCTCTTCGATCACGGCGTCCGGAGCCTGTTCGAGGATGGTGTGGGCGTTGGTGCCCGAGATCCCGAACGACGAGACGCCCGCCCGCCGAGGCCGGTCCGAAGTCCACTCGCGACGCTCGGTCAGCAGCTCGACCGCACCGGCCGTCCAGTCCACTTGGGACGAAGGCGCGTCGACGTGCAGGGTTCGTGGCAGGACACCGTGCCGCATCGCCAGCACCATCTTGATCACGCCCGCCACGCCCGCTGCGGCTTGCGTGTGCCCGAGATTGGACTTCACCGAGCCGAGCCACAACGGTGTTGCACGATCCTGGCCGTAGGTCGCCAGCAGCGCCTGCGCCTCGATCGGGTCACCCAGCTTCGTCCCGGTGCCGTGGGCCTCCACCGCGTCCACTTCGGACGGAGACAGCCCGGCGTCGGCCAGGGCCGCGCGGATCACGCGTTGCTGCGACGGGCCGTTCGGCGCGGTCAGGCCGTTCGACGCGCCGTCGGAGTTCACCGCCGAACCCCGCACCACGGCCAGCACCTCGTGCCCGTGGCGACGCGCGTCCGACAGCCGCTCGACCAGCAGCAGGCCGACGCCCTCGGCCATGCCGGTTCCGTCGGCGGACTCGGCGAACGCCTTGCACCGGCCGTCTTCGGCCAAGCCGCGCTGCTGGCTGAACGCGAGCAGGACGCCGGGAGTCGGCATGACCGTGACACCGCCCGCGAGCGCGAGATCGCATTCGCCGCGCCGCAGGGCCTGCACCGCCAGGTGCAGCGCCACCAGCGACGACGAACACGCCGTGTCCACCGTCAGCGCCGGGCCCTCCAGGCCGAACACGTACGACAGCCGGCCTGAGGCCACCGACGACGTGCCGCCGGTCATCAGGTGGCCCTCGAGGCCGTCGGTGACCGCGCCGGTGCCGTATCCGCTGGTGGCGGCGCCGACGAACACCCCGGTCCGGCTGCCGCGGACCGACGCCGGGTCGATGCCGGCGCGTTCGAACGCTTCCCACGTCGCTTCCAGCAGCAGCCGTTGCTGGGGGTCCATGGTCAACGCCTCGCGCGGCGAGATGTCGAACAGCTCCGGGTCGAACCGGCCGGCGCCGGCCACGAACCCGCCGCTGCGGGTGGAGATGCGGCCCGGTGTGCCGGGTTCGGGTGCGTACAGGCCGTCGAGGTCCCAGCCGCGGTCGGCGGGGAACGGCGAAATCGCGTCGGCTCCCTCCGCCACCAGGGACCACAGGTCCTCCGGCGACGCGACCGCGCCCGGGTAGCGGCAGCTCATCGCGACGATGACGACCGGGTCGTCGCCGGTCGCCGTGGCCGGGGCGATCTCCGCCGACGGCGTGGCGTCGCCGAGGAGCCCGGTGCGCAGGAAGGTCACCAGGGCCGCCGGGGCCGGGTGGTCGAACACGAGCGTCGCGGGCAGCCGCAGGCCGGTCGCGGCGCCGAGCCGGTTGCGCAGCTCGACGGCGGTCAGGGAGTCGAAGCCGAGTTCGGCGAACGAGCGGTCCGGGGCGATGTCGCCGGCCGTGTCGTGGCCGAGGACCGCGGCGACGTGGTCGCGGACCAGCTCCAGGAGACGGCGGTCCCGCTCGGCCGCGGGCAGGGGGCGCAGCCGCGCGGCCAGGCCGCCGTCCCCCGCGGCGACGGCGGCGGACCGGCGGCCGGCGCGGACGAGCCCGCGCAGCAGCGGCGGTACCGCGCCGGCCGCCGCCGTCAGGTCGAGCCGGGCCGGGATCGCCAGGGTCTCGCCGCGGGCGATGGCCGCGTCGAACAGGGCCAGGCCTTCGGCGTCGGACAGCCCGGTCATCCCGCCGCGCGACATCCGGGCCAGGTCGGCGGCGCCGAGGTGACCGGTCATGCCGCTGGCTTCCGCCCACAGGCCCCAGGCCAGGGAAACGCCGGGGAGGCCGAGGGCGCGGCGGTGCGCGGCCAGTGCGTCGAGAGCGGTGTTCGCGGCCGCGTAGCTGCCCTGCCCGGCCGTGCCGAACACGCCCGCGGCGGCCGAGAACAACACGAACAGCGCGAGGTCGGTGTCCCGGGTCAGTTCGTGCAGGGTGATCGCGGCGGCGACCTTGGGCCGCAGCACGTCCGCGAGTTTCGCCGGGTCGAGGCCGGTGAGCAGGCCGTCGTCGAGCACGCCGGCGGTGTGCACGACCCCGGTCAGGCGGCGGCCGGCCAGCAGCCCGGCCAGTGCGTCGCGGTCGGCGGCGTCGCAGGCGGCGATGGTGACGTCGGCGCCCAGCGCGGTCAGGTCGTCCTCCAGCTCCGCGGCGCCGGGCGCGTCCGGCCCGCGGCGGCTGAGCAGCAGCAGCCGCCGGACGCCGTGCGCGGTCACCAGGTGCCGCGCGATCCGGGCGCCGAGCGTGCCGGTGCCGCCGGTGACGAGGACGGTGCCGTCCGGGTCGAGCTTCCGCGGCAGGGTCACGACGTTCTTGCCGACGTGGCGGGCCTGGCTGATGAACCGGAACGCCTCGGGCACCTGCCGCAGGTCCCAGGTGCGGCGCGGCAGCGGGGTCAGCGCGCCGGCTTCGAAGAGCCCGGCGAGTTCGCGCAGGATTTCCTGCAGGCGCCCGGGTCCGGCCTCGATGAGGTCGAAGGCGCGGTACCGGACGCCTTCGTGCGTGCGTGCGACTTCCCCGGCGTCACGGACGTCGGCCTTCCCCATCTCGACGAACCGGCCGCCGCGCGGGAGCAGCCGCAGGGACGCGTCGACGAACTCGCCCGCGAGGGCGTCGAGCACGACGTCGACCCCGCGGCTGCCGGTCGCCGCCCGGAACTGGTCCTCGAAGGACAGTGTCCGGGAGTCTCCGATGTGGACGGCGTCGAGACCCAGATCGCGGAGCACGTCGTGCTTTCCGGTGCTCGCGGTGGCGAACACCTCGGCCCGCTTCCACCGGGCGAGCTGGACGGCGGCCATGCCGACGCCCCCCGCGGCCGCGTGGACGAGCACGGACTGGCCGGCTTCGAGGCCGCCGAGGTCGAACAGCCCGTAATAGGCGGTGGCGAAGGCGACGGGCACCGACGCGGCCTCGGCGAAGGTCCAGCCCGCGGGCATCGGCGTCACGAGCCGGTGGTCGGTGACCGCGACCGGGCCGAGCGCACCGGTGAACAGGCCGGTGACGCGGTCGCCGGCGGCGAGCCCCCGCACCCGCTCCCCGGCTTCCAGCACGACGCCGGCGGCCTCGCCGCCCATCAGCGCCTGCCCGGGGTACATGCCGAGGGTGATCAGGACGTCGCGGAAGTTCAGCCCGGCCGCGCGGACCTCGACCCGGATGTCGTCGGGGCCGAGATCGGTCGCCGGCACCGGGAAGGTCGCCAGGCCGTCGAGGGTGCCGGTGCCGGTGGTGCCGACGCGCCAGGCGTCGCCCGCGGGCAGGGTCAGCTCGGCCGCCGGGCGGGCGAGGCGCGGGACCAGCAGCGTTCCGGCGCGGGCCGCGACCTGCGGTTCGCCCGAGGCGAGCGCGGTCCCGATCGCGGCCGCGGCGTCGGCCCGCTCGTCGACGTCGAGCAGCACGAACCGGCCCGGGTGCTCGGACTGGGCCGAGCGGATCAGGCCCCACACGGGCGCCTGGGCGAGGCCGGGCACGGGGTCGCCGGGCACCGCGGCGAGCGCGCCGGTGGTGAGCACGACCAGCCGGGACGCGGCGAACCGCTCGCCGGCCACCCATTCCTGCGCGGTCGCGAGGACCTGGTCGAGGCTCGTCACCGGCAGGACGACGGCGGCCGGCACGACGTCGAGCCCGGCCAGGGGGCCGGAGAGCCAGGTGAACTCCGGGGCGTCGCCGGCGGCGGCGAGCGCGGTCCATTCCGTGCGGAACAACGCGTCCGGCACCTCGTCCACTGTGGACGACGTCGTCTGGAACGCGAGGGCGCCGATGCTCGCGACCGGGTTTCCGGCGGGATCGGTGGCCACGACCGACACCGCGTTGGGGCCGGCCGCGGCCAGCCGCACGCGCAGGGCGGTGGCGCCGGTGGCGAACAACGCAACGTCGGTGAAGGCGAACGGGAGCCGGGCGCGGCCGTCGTCGGGGAAGAATCCGCCGAGGCCGAGCGCGTGCAGCGCGGCGTCCAGCAGCGCCGGGTGGACGGCGAACGCGTCGGTGGCGGGCAGCTCGACCTCGGCGAACACCTCGCCGTCGGCGCGCCAGGCCGCGCGCAGGCCGCGGAAGGCGGGCCCGTAGTGGTAGCCGGCCTCGGCGAGGGCGGCGTAGTGGGCGTCGACGTCGAGGGCTTCCGCGCCGGCGGGCGGCCAGACCGCCGGGGGCGCCGCGGGTTCGGGCGTGCCCGGGGCCAGGACGCCCTGGGCGTGCCGGGTCCAGCGGGTGCCGGGCCGGTCGGGGCGGGCGTTGACGGTGATGCCGCGGCGGCCGTCGTCGCCGGGCTCGTCGACGACGACCTGCAGCTGGACCCCGCCGGTCGCGCGCACGGCCAGGGGCGCGCCGAGGGTGAGCTCCTCGACCGTGCCGCACCCGGTGTGGTCGCCGGCGTGGACGGCGAGTTCGGCGAACGCCGTACCGGGCAGCAGGACGGTGCCGAGGATGTCGTGGCCGGCCAGCCACGGGTGGGTCTGCCGGGACAATCGTCCGGTGAGGACGAGCCGGTCGTCGGCGAGGGTGATCGCCGCGCCGAGCAGCGGGTGTTCGACGGCGCCGAGGCCGAGCCCGGCGGCGTCGCCGGTGCGGGTGGCCGGGCGGGGCCAGTACTGCCTGCGCTGGAAGGCGTAGGTGGGGAGGTCGACGACGTGGGCGTCCGGGAAGGCCGGCGTCCAGTCGACCGGGACACCGCGCACGTGCGCCTCGGCGAGCGCGGTGTGGAAGCGGGTCAGGCCGCCGTCGTCACGGCGCAGGCTCCCCAGTGCGACGACGTCGTCGCCGAGCGCCATGGTCAGCACGGGGTGCGGTGAGACCTCGATGAACGTGCCGAAGCCGGCGTTCTTCAGGCGCTCGACCGCGGTGTCGAGGCGAACTGTGCTGCGCAGGTTCGTGTACCAGTACCCGGCGTCCACACTTTCGTGCCACTCACCCGTCACCGTCGAGATGAAGGCGGTCTCGCCCCGGCGGGGCGTGATCGGGGCCAGGACGTCGAGGAGTTCGTCGCGCAGCTGCTCGACCTGGGCCGAGTGCGAGGCGTAGTCCACCGGGACCCGCTTGGCGCGGATGCCGTCGGCTTCGCAGCTCGCGATCAGTTGTTCGAGGGCTTCCGGCGCACCGGAGACCACGATCGCGGACGGGCCGTTCACCGCGGCGATCGACAATCCCTCGGTCAGGCGCGCCTCGACGGTGTCGAGGGGAGCAGCCACCGAAACCATGCCGCCGCGCCCGGCCAGCGCCAGGATCGCCCTGCTGCGCAACGCCACCACGCGGGCACCGTCCTCCAGGGACAGCGCACCCGAGACCACCGCGGCGGCGATCTCCCCCTGGGAGTGGCCGACGACCGCGTCCGGGACCACGCCGAACGAACGCCACAGCTCGGCCAGGGAGACCATGACCGCGAACAGCGCCGGCTGGACCACGTCGACCCGGCTCAGCGCCTCGGCATCGGCCAGGACCTCACGCAGCGGCCAGTCCACGAAGGAGCTCAGAGCCGCCGCGCAGTCGTCGAGACGGGCGGCGAACACCGGCGACGACTCCGCGAGTTCGAGGGCCATCCCGGCCCACTGCGAACCCTGGCCCGGGAACACCAGGGCCACCTTGCCGGGTTCGCCGGCCACGCCGGTGACGACGTTCGCCGCCGGGGTGTCCTCGGCCAAGGCGGTCAGGCCCTCGCCGTGGTCACCGAGCACGACCGCGCGGTGCGGCAACGACGCACGGGTCGTGGCGAGGGAGAAGCCGACGTCCGCCGGGGAGTCGTCCACTTTGGTGCGCAGAGCCTCCGCCTGTCCGCGCAACGCCTCGGCGGACCGTGCCGACAACACCCACGGCACCGGGCCCGGCGCAGCAGTCGGTGCCCGTTCGGGCTGGGGAACGGCTTCCAGGACGGTGTGCGCGTTCGTCCCGCTCATGCCGAACGACGAGACCGCCGCCCGCAGCGGCCGGCCGGCCGTCCACGTGCGAGCCTCCGTGAGCAGCTCGACCACGCCGGACGACCAGTCCACATGGGACGAGGGCGCGTCGACGTGCAACGTCCGCGGCAGCACGCCGTGCCGCATCGCCATCACCATCTTGATCACACCCGCCACTCCGGCTGCCGCCTGGGTGTGCCCGATGTTGGACTTCACCGAACCCAGCCACAGCGGCGTTTCCCGCTCTTGGCCGTAGGTGGCCAGCAGCGCCTGAGCCTCGATCGGGTCACCCAGAGTCGTTCCGGTGCCGTGGGCTTCGACCGCATCGACGTCCGAAGGGGACAGCCCGGCGTCGGCCAGGGCGGCGCGGATGACACGCTGCTGGGCCGGGCCGTTGGGGGCGGTCAGGCCGTTGGAGGCGCCGTCGGAGTTGATCGCCGAGCCGCGGACCACGGCCAGCACGCGGTGACCGTGGCGCTGGGCGTCCGACAGCCGTTCCAGCAGGAGCAGGCCCGCGCCTTCGCCCCAGGCCGTGCCGTCCGCGGCCTCCGCGAACGCCTTGCAGCGGCCGTCGGCGGCGAGGCCGCGCTGGCGGCTGAACTCGACGAACGTCCCCGGCGTGGCCATCACCGTGACCCCGCCGGCCAGCGCCATCGAGCACTCGCCGAGCCGCAGCGAACGGACGGCCAGGTGCAGCGCCACCAGCGACGACGAGCACGCCGTGTCGACGGAAACGGCCGGCCCCTCCAGCCCGAAGGTGTAGGCCAGCCGGCCCGAGGCGACGCTCGCCGCGTTGCCCGTGGCCAGGTGTCCTTCCAGGACGTCGGCCGAGTTCAGCAGCAGGGTCGTGTAGTCGTGGCTGTTGGTGCCGGCGAACACGCCGGTCCGGCTGCCCCGCACGGCCGCCGGGTCGAGGCCGGCGCGTTCGAACGCCTCCCACGCGAGCTCCAGCAGGAGCCGCTGCTGCGGGTCCATCGCGAGGGCCTCGCGCGGTGAGATGCCGAAGAACCCGGCGTCGAACCCGCCCGCCGAACCGAGGAACGCGCCTTCGGTCACGGTCACCGAGCCCAGGCGGGCCGGGTCGGCGTCGTACAGGTTCTCCAGGTCCCAGCCCCGGTCGGCCGGGAAGCCCGACACCGCGTCCGCGCCCTCGGACACCAGGCGCCACAGGTCTTCCGGCGAGGCGATCCCGCCCGCGTACCGGCAGCTCATCGCCACGATGGCGATCGGCTCGTCGGTGGCCGCGGACGTCGTCGCGGGGGTATCGCCGGCCGCGTCGCCCAGCACGCCGGACTGCAGGTGCGCCGCGAGCGCGGCGGGCGTCGGCCAGTCGTAGACGAGGGTCGCGGGCAGCGCGAGCCCGGTTTCCACGCGCAGGGCGTCGCGCAGCTCGATCGCGGTCAGGGAGTCGAAGCCGATCTCCTGGAACGCGCGGTCCGGGGCAACGGCGGCCGCGCCCGGGTGGCCGAGCACCGCGGCGGCCTGGTCGCGGACGAGCTGGAGCAGGACCTCCCCGGCGACGGCCGGGCTCAGCCCGCGCAGCCGGGCGCCGAGCCCGCCGGCCGCGGGGGCGTCCGGTTCGGCGACGGCCTCGGGGATCGTCGTCAGCAGCGGACTCGGCCGCCGGGACGTGAAGGCCGGCGTGAACCGGGCCCAATCGACGTCGGCGACCGTGACGTTCGTGTCACCGCCCGCCGCGTGCAGGAGCGCGGAAACAGCCGGGCCCGGGTCCAGCGCGCGAAGGCCGCGGCGCCGCAGGTAGTCCTCGGCGTCGTTGTCGGCAGCCATCCCGCCCTCGGCCCACGGGCCCCAGGCCACCGCGGTGGCGGCCAGGCCGCGGGCGCGGCGGGCTTCGGCGAGCGCGTCGAGGTAGGCGTTGGCGGCGCCGTAACAGCCCTGCTGCCCGCTGCCCCAGACCCCGGCGATGGAGGCGAAGAGGACGAACGCGTCGAGGTCGGTGTCGGCGAGCAGCTCGTCGAGGTGCCGGGCGCCGGTCGCCTTGGCCGCCCAGTGCGCGGCGAAGTCGTCCACTTCGGACAGTGGACCGGACCGGACGATCCCGGCCGTGTGCACGACGGCGGTGAGGCCGGGGCTGACCCGGCCCAGGAGGTCGGCGACGAAGTCCCGGTCCGCGACGTCGCCGGCGGCGAACGTCACCCGGGCGCCGAGTCCGGCCAGTTCGGCGGACAGTTCGGTGGCGCCGGGTGCGTCGGCTCCTCGCCGGGAGACGAGGACGAGGTGGTCGGCACCTTCGCGGGCGAGGCGGCGGGCGACGTGCGTCCCCAGCGCGCCGGTGCCGCCGGTGATGAGCACGGTGCCGCGCGGGGTCCACGCCGGGCCGGCCGGCGGGGCGTGCTCGAGCCGGCGGCCGAAGGTTCCTTCCGCGCGCAGGGCGACCTGGTCTTCGCCGCCGCCCAGCAGGGCCTGGAACGTCCTGGCTGCTTCGGCGTCCACACTGGACGGGAGGTCGATCAGGCCGCCCCACCGGTGCGGGAGTTCGAGCGCGGCGACGCGGCCGAGGCCCCACACGGCGGCCTGGTCCGGATCCGGCGCGGGGTCGGCGTCGATCGCTCGCACGGCCCCGGAGGTGATGCACCACAGCGGCGCTTCGATTCCGGCCTCACCGAGGGCCTGGACGAGAGCGACGGTCCGTTCCGGACTGGCGGCACTGAGCACGACGGCCGGGTCGGCTCTGCGGAGGTCGTCGGCGGTGACCGGACCCGCGAGCCGCACCACGCGGCCGTTCCACCCGGCCAGGGCGGCGTCGAGCTGCGGGGACGGGTCGACGACGAGGCAGTTCCCGGCCGGTGCCGGACCATCGGCGGGTGCCAGGGGCGTCCAGGTGACCCGGTACCGCCACGGGGCCGAAGCCTCGGCACGACGTTGCCGGACGGCCGTGAGGGCGGGGCGCAGGGTGTCTTCGGGCAGGCCGAGCTCGGTGGCGAGGGCGGCCACGTCGAGCACGCCGTCGTCGCCCGGCGCCGGCCAGAAGCGTTCGCGCTGGAAGGGGTAGGTGGGCAGGTCGGCGCGCGGACCGGCGGGCAGGTACGCGGTCCAGTCGACGGTCCCGCCGCGGGTCCACACCCCGGCGAGCGCGGTCAGCAGGGTCCGCTCCTCCGGCCGGTCGCGCCGCAGCGCGGGGATCGCGGCGCCGCCGACCAGCGCGCTGAGGACGCCGTCGGGGCCGAGCTCCAGGAAGGTGCGGACCCCTTCGGTTTCGAGCGTGGCGATGCCGTCGGCGAACCGGACCGTCTCGCGCACGTGGCGGACCCAGTAACCGGCGGTGAACGGCTCGGCCAGAGCACCGCTCACATTAGAGAGCACGGGAATCTGCGCCGGGTGGTACTCGAGCTGCTCCGCGACCTTGCGGAACTCCTCGAGCATGGGGTCCATCAGCGGCGAGTGGAACGCGTGGCTCACGGCCAGCCGTTTGGTCTTCGGGAACTTCGCCGCGATTTCCAGTACCGCGGCCTCGTCACCGGAAATCACCACCGACTCCGGCCCGTTCACCGCCGCGATCGACACCCGGTCGTGCACGGGAATGTCGGTCTCGGGCGCGGCGATCGAGACCATCGCTCCGCCGAGCGGCAGCGCCTGCATCAACGACGCCCGCGCCGACACCAGCCGGCAAGCGTCCTCAAGGGACAACACCCCGGCCACGTGCGCCGCCGAGATCTCCCCGATCGAATGCCCGGCTACGAAGTCGGGGCGGATGCCGAAGGACTCGGCGAGGCGGAACAGCGCCACCTCGACCGCGAACAACGCGGGCTGGGTCAGGCCGGTCTCGTCCAAACCGGACACTTCGCCGAACACCGCGTCCCGCACCGGAACCGCGAACTGCGCACACACTTCGTCGAACGCCGTGGCGTAGACGGGGAACTGTTCGTACAGTTCACGGCCCATGCCGACGCGCTGAGCGCCCTGCCCGGTGAACAGCACCGCCAGCCGGGCGTCCTCCTGGACCTCGCCCTTGACCACGTTCGCGTCCAGGACGACCGCGCGGTGTTCGAACGCGGTCCGGGTGGTCAGCGTCCGCGCGATGTCCGCGCGATCGGCCGCCACCTCGGCGAGCCGGGAGAGCTGCGCCTGCAACGCTTCCGGCGACTTCGCCGACAGCACCCAAGGCGTCAGCGTGCCCACCGGCGCCTCGGCGGGCACCGGTTCGGCGGGCGGGACGGCTTCGAGGATCGTGTGCGCGTTGGTGCCGCTGACGCCGAACGACGACACCGCGGCCCGCAACGGGCGGTCGGCCGTCCACTCGCGCGACTCGGTCAGCAGCTCGACCGATCCGGCGGACCAGTCCACATGGGACGAAGGCGCGTCGACGTGCAGCGTGCGCGGCAGGACGCCGTGCCGCATCGCCAGCACCATCTTGATCACACCCGCGACCCCGGCTGCCGCCTGGGTGTGCCCGATGTTGGACTTCACCGAACCTAGCCACAGCGGCGTTTCCCGCTCTTGGCCGTAGGTGGCCAGCAGCGCCTGAGCCTCGATCGGGTCGCCCAGAGTCGTGCCGGTCCCGTGGGCTTCGACGACGTCAACGTCCGAAGTGGACAGTCGCGCGTTGTCCAGTGCGGCCCGGATCACCCGCTGCTGGGCCGGGCCGTTGGGTGCGGTCAGGCCGTTGGAGGCGCCATCGGAGTTGACCGCCGAGCCGCGGACCACCGCCAGGACTTCGTGACCGTGGCGCTGCGCGTCCGACAGCCGCTCGACCAGCAGGACGCCGACGCCCTCGCCCCAGCCGGTGCCGTCGGCCGCCTCGGCGAACGCCTTGACCCGGCCGTCCGGGGCGAGCCCGCGCTGGCGGCTGAACTCCACGAACGTCCCCGGCGTGGCCATCACCGTGACCCCGCCGGCCAGCGCGAGGTCGCATTCGCCCTGCCGCAGCGCCTGCGCGGCGAGGTGCAGGGCGACCAGCGACGACGAACACGCCGTGTCGACGGTCAGCGCCGGACCCTCGAACCCGAACAGGTACGCCAGCCGGCCGGCCACGACGCTCGCCGCGTTGCCGGTGCCGAGGTAACCCTCGACGTCTTCGGCCGAGGACCGCAGCAGGGTGGCGTAGTCCTGGCCGTTGGAGCCGGCGAACACGCCGGTCCGGCTGCCACGCAGCGACGCCGGGTCGATGCCGGCGCGCTCGAACGCCTCCCACGACGTCTCCAGCAGCAGCCGCTGCTGGGGGTCCATGGCGAGGGCCTCCCGCGGCGAGATGCCGAAGAACCCCGCGTCGAAGAGGTCCGCGTCGTGGAGGAAAGCGCCTTCCCGCGCGTACGTCGTGCCCGGGCGGCCGTCGCCGCCGAACAGCGACGCCGTGTCCCACCCGCGGTTGGCCGGGAACGCCGAGACGGCGTCCCCGCCGCGGGCCACCAGGTCCCACAGCCCTTCCGGCGAGCGCACGCCGCCGGGGAACCGGCAGGCCATCGCGACGATGGCGATGGGCTCGGTCGCGGCCTCGACGAGCTGCCGGTTCTGCCGCCGCAGCCGCTCGGCCTCCTTGACGGAGGCGCGCAGCGCGTCGAGCACCTTCTCGGGCGTGGCCATGGTTCAGCTCCAGGAGTGGGTCATCGGGAATCGGTACCGTCGAGCGCCAGCCGCACCAGCGCTTCGGCGTCCAGGTCGTCGACGTCGCCGTCGTTGCCGGCGGCCGCGTCCAGCCCGGCCAGCTCCAGCAGCGCCGTCATCAGCCCGGCGTCGCGGAACCGGGCCAGCGGCACGGTGGCCAGCGCCGCCCGGATCCGGGCCTCTTCGGGGTCGGCCGCGGCGCCGGGCCGCAGGACGCCGAGGAGGTGGCGGGCGAGGGCGGCCGGGGTGGGGTGGTCGAAGACGACCGTCGCGGGCAGGGCCACGCCGGCCGCCGCGGCGAGGCGGTTACGGAACTCCACCGAGGTCAGGGAGTCGAAGCCGAGTTCGGTGAACGGCTTGGTGGCGGCGACGGCGTCGGCCCCGCGGTGTCCCAGCGCGACGGCCGCTTCGGTGCGGACCAGGGCCAGCAGCGTCCGTTCGGCGTCCACTTCGGACAGCTCGGCCAGCCGCGGATCGTCGCCGGGCGGAACTTCCGTCTCCACGACGCGCCGGGCGTCCGGCACGCCCAGCAGCAGGGCGCTCGGACGGGCGGAGGTGAAGGCGGGCACGAACCGCGTCCAGTCGACGTCGGCGAGGGTCAGCGTGGTCTCGTCCCGCCCGACCGCACCGGCGAGCGCGCGGACGGCGAGAGCGGGTTGCAGCGGTGTCAGGCCGCGGCGGCGGAGGTAGTCCTCGGCGTCGTGGTCGGCGGCCATGCCGCCGCCGGCCCACGGACCCCAGGCGAGCGCGGTCGCGGTTCTCCCGGCGGCCCGGCGGCGCTGGGCGAGCGCGTCGAGGTGGGCATTGGCGGCGCCGTAGGCGGCTTGGCCGCCGCTGCCCCAGACGCCGGCGATGGACGAGAACAGCACGAAGGCGTCCAGTTCCCGATCGCCGAGGAGGGAGTCGAGGTTTTCGGCGCCGATGACCTTCGCGGCCAGGATTTCGGCGAAGGGAGCCAGGTCGGGGTCGTCGACGGGGGTCGCTCCCCCGGTTCCGGCCGCGTGGACGACAGCGGTCAGGTCGTCGCGGATGTCGGCCAGCACGGCGGCGAGCGCGGCCCGGTCGGCGACGTCGCAGGCGACGATCGTCGCGGGGGCGCCCAGGGCGGTCAGCTCGGCGGCCAGGGCTTCGGCACCGGGGGCCGCAGCGCCGCGGCGGCTGGTGAGGACGATCCGCTCGGCGCCCGCGGTGGCGAGCCAGCGGGCGACGTGGGCACCGAGCGCGCCGGTACCACCGGTGACGAGCACGGTGCCGCGCGGCCGCCAGGGGCGCCCGGCGGGGGTGGCGGTGACGGGGACGAGCCGCCGGGCGAACCGGCCGCCGGCACGGACGGCGACCTGGTCCTCGGCCGGGCCGGCCAGGGCCTGGACGAGCAGGTCGCCGAGGCTGCCAGGAGCTTCGGCGGCCGGATCGGCCAAGGCCGGGACGAGCAGGCGGCCGGGGACTTCGCCGCCCGGATCGGCCATGGCCTGGACGAGCGGGTCGCCGAGGCGGCCGGGGACTTCGCCGCCCGGGGCCCCGATCGGGGAAGCGGCCGAGGCTTCACCCCGACCGGCAGCTCCGGCACCGCCGCCCCACTCGGCGGGCAGGTCGATCAGGCCGCCCCAGCCCTCGGGGCGGTCGAGGGCCGCGCTGCGGCCGAGGCCCCAGACCTGGGCCTGGACCGGGTCCGGTGCCGGGTCGGCGTGGCCGAGGGACACCGCGCCTCGCGTCACCGTCCACACGGGAACTCCCGGCGCCGCCCGGAGCAGGGCCAGCGTCGCCGCCACGCCGGCGGGGACGACCGAGTCCGTGGCGGGACTGAGCGCGAGCAGGGACAGGACTGCGTCCGCGGCCCGGGCTGCCTCGGCGAGGTCGTCGCCGGCCGGGTCGTCGAGGCGGGTGAACGCGACGCCGTGTGCGGTGAGGGCCGCGGTCACCTCGTCGCCCAAGCGCGCTTGCGCGGCCGGGACGGCCAGCAGCCAGCGACCCGACGGCGCCGCCGGGGTTTCGCGGGACGGCTCCCAGACCACCCGGTACCGCCATCCGTCCACGACGGACTCGTCGGCGTGGTGCCGCCGCCAGGACGACAGGGCCGGGAGCAACGCGGTCAGGGAGGCGCGCTGGTCGTCGTCGATCGACAGGGTGCCGGCCAGCTCGGCGACGTCCTCGCGTTCGATCGCCGACCAGAACGCCGTGTCCGACGCCGGGGCCGTCGGTTCGAGCCAGTAGTGCTCGTGCTGGAAGGCGTACGTCGGCAGGTCCACGCGCCCGGCGGGGGCGAAAACCGCGGCCAGGTCGGCCGGGGCGCCGTGCGCGAACAGGGTCGACAGCGCCGTCAGCGCCGCCTCGCCGTCGGGGCGGTCGCGCCGCAGGGACGGGACCACCACCGCGTCCGGCACGCTGTCGCGGACCATCGAGCTGAGGACGCCGTCCGGGCCCAGCTCCAGGAAGACGCCGGCACCGGCGGCTTCCAGGGTCGCGACACCGTCGGCGAAGCGGACCGCTTCCCGCACGTGGCGGACCCAGTAGTCCGCCGTGAACGGCTCGGCGAGAGCACCGCTCACATTCGAGAGCACCGGTATTCCGGCTGGGTGGTAGGTGACCTTGTCGGCGGCCGCGCGGAACTCGTCGAGCATCGGGTCGAGGTGCGGTGAGTGGAAGGCGTGGCTGACGCTGAGCCGCTTGGTCCGGGCGCCCCGGCCCGCGAACTCCGCGGCGACGGCCAGGACTTCGGGTTCGTCGCCGGAGACGACGACCGACGCCGGGCCGTTGACCGCGGCGATCGAGACGCCCTCGCCCAGCAGTGGCCGGATCTCGGACTCCGGTGCCGCGATCGACACCATCGCGCCGCCCTTCGGCAGTGCCTGCATCAACGCAGCCCGCGCCGAGACGAGCAGGCACGCGTCTTCGAGGGAGAACACCCCGGCGACGTGCGCGGCGGCCAGTTCGCCGATCGAGTGCCCGGCGACGAACGACGGCCGGACGCCCCACGACTCGAACAGCCGGTACAGCGCGACCTCGACGGCGAACAGCGCGGGCTGGGTGAACCCGGTCTCGTCCAAGCCGGGCGCGTCGCCGAACACGACGTCCCGCACCGGCACGGTGAACTCGGCGCAGATCTCGTCGAACGCCTCCGCGTAGACCGGGTACCGGTCGTACAGCTCGCGTCCCATGCCGGCCCGCTGCGCGCCCTGGCCGGTGAACAGCACGGCGAGCCGGCCGGACGACGCCGTCCCGCGGACGACGCCGGCCGCCGGTTCCCCGGCCGCCAGAGCATGCAACCCGGCAACCAGCTCGGCGCGGCTGCCACCGAGGACGACCGCCCGGTCCTCGAACCGGGCCCGGGTGAGCAGCGCCCCGGCGACCGCTGCCGGGGAGGCCACCGCCGCCGCCAGCTCGCCCCCCTGCCCTCGCCACGCCGATTCCCCCGCGGCCGGCAGTTCACCGGCGACCGCTGCCGGGGAGCCGACCGCCGTGGCCAGCTTGCGTGCCTGCGCGCGCAACGCCGGTTCGCCCTTCGCCGACAACGCCCAGGCCACCACCGGCGGCTCCGGCGTCAGCACCGGTTCCGGCACCGGAACCGGCTCCGACGGAAGCTCCAGGATCGCGTGCGCGTTCGTCCCGGAAATGCCGAACGCCGACACTCCCGCGCGGCGCGGGCGGTCCACCGACGGCCACGGCCGCTGCTCCGTGAGCAGCTCGACCGCACCCGTCGTCCAGTCCACCCGGCTCGAGGGCGCGTCCACGTGCAGCGTCCGCGGCAGCACGCCCTGGCGCATGGCCAGCACCATCTTGATCACCCCGGCCACGCCCGCGGCCGACTGCGTGTGGCCGAGGTTCGACTTCAGCGAGCCCAGCCACAACGGTGTCGAACGGTCCTGGCCGTACGTCGCCAGCACCGCCTGCGCCTCGATCGGGTCGCCGAGGGTCGTACCGGTGCCGTGCGCCTCGACGGCGTCCACATCGGACGGCCGGAGCCCGGCGCTCGCCAGGGCCGCGCGGATGACCCGCTGCTGCGAAGGGCCGTTCGGCGCCGTCAAGCCGTTCGACGCGCCGTCGGAGTTGACCGCCGAACCGCGCAGGAGCGCCAGGATCTCGTGACCGTTGCGGCGCGCGTCGGAAAGCCTTTCCAAGACCAGCATGCCGGCGCCCTCGCTCCAGCCGGTGCCGTCCGCCGCGTCCGCGAAGGCCTTGCAGCGGCCGTCCGCCGACAGCCCGCGCTGGCGGCTGAACTCGACGAAGATGTCCGGTGTGCCGAGGATCGCGACGCCGCCGGCCAGCGCCAGGTCGCATTCGCCGTGGCGGAGGGCTTGGCCCGCCAGGTGCAGCGCGACCAGCGACGACGAGCACGCCGTGTCCACCGTGACCGCGGAACCTTCCAGGCCCAGGTGGTAGGCGACCCGGCCGGACAGCACGCTGCCCGCGTTGCCGGTGAGCAGGTGCCCCTCGACGCCGGCCGGCGCGCCCGCGGCGTAGCCGGAGTGGGCGGCGCCGACGAACACGCCGGTGTTACTGCCGCGCAACGTGCCCGGGTCGATGCCCGCCCGCTCGAACGCCTCCCACGACACTTCCAGGAGCAGCCGCTGTTGCGGGTCCATCGCGAGGGCTTCGCGCGGCGAGATCCCGAAGAACTCCGCGTCGAACTGCGCGGCACCGGGCAGGAAGCCGCCTCCGGTGGCGTAGAACGTGCCCGGGTGGGCCGGGTCCGGGTGGTAGAGCTCGCCGACCGGCCAGCCGCGGTCGGCCGGGAACCCGCCGATCGCGTCGCGCCCTTCGGCGACCAGCCGCCACAGGGCGTCGGCGGAATCGACGTCGCCCGGGTAGCGGCAGCTCATCGCGACGATGGCGATCGGGTCGTCGGCGACGCGGGCCGCGGGAACGACCGGGGCGGCGGCCGGCCGGGAGTCCGCCAGGAACCCGGCCAAGGCCAGGGGGTTCGGGTAGTCGAAGACGAGGGTCGCGGGCAGGGGGCGGCCGGTCGCGGTGGCGAGCCGGTTGCGCAGCTCCACCGACGTCAGCGAGTCGAAGCCGGAGTCCTTGAACGCCTTCGCGGGGTCGACGGCGCCGGGGTCCGCGTGTCCCAGCACCGCCGCGACGTGCTTGCGGACCAGCTCCAGGAGCTGGTCGGGGGTCAGGCCGGCCGCGCCCTCTTCGGCGACGGCGGCCGCGGCGGCGCGGCGGACCGGCGTGCGCACCAGCCCGCGCCAGAGCGGAGCGAGGTCGTCGGCCGCGCGCAGGGCGGCGAGGTCGAGGCGCATCGGCACGGCGACCGGCCGGCCGAGCCCGATGGCGGCGTCCATCGCGGCCAAGGCGTCCTCGGTGGACAGTGGCCGGATACCCGAGCGCTCGATGCGGCCGCGGTCGCGGTCGCCGAGCCGGCCGGTCATCGCGCTGCCGAGCGCCCATTGGCCCCACGCAAGGGAAACCGCGGGCAGACCGGGTGACCGCCGTCGCGCGGCGAGGGCGTCCAGGGCACTGTTCGCCGCCGCGTACCCGCTTTGGCCGGCCGCGCCGACGATCCCGGCGACCGAGGAGAACAGGACGAACCAGGCCAGGTCGTGGTCCCGGGTAAGCCTGTCGAGCGCCGACGCGCCGTCCACTTTGGCGCGAAGCACCGCGGCCACCCGGGCCGGTGTCTGCGCTTCGAGCACGCCGTCGTCGAGGATCCCGGCGGCGTGCACCACCCCGATCAGCGGCTGCCCGGCGGGGATCTCCCGCAGCACGTCCGCCACGAAACCGGGCTCGGCCACGTCGCCGGCGACCACGATCGCCTCGGCGCCGAGCGCGGTCAGTTCTTCGCACAGCCCCGCGGCGCCGGGGGCGTCCGGGCCCCGCCGGCTCACCAGCACCAGCCGCTCGACACCCGGGCGACGGGCGAGGTGCCGGGCCACAGCGGCGCCGAGCGTGCCGGTGCCGCCGGTGACGAGCACGGTGCCCGCCGGTTCCGGCCGCGGCAGCGTCAGCACGTTCTTGCCGACGTGCTTGGCCTGGCTGACGAACCGGAAGGCGTCGGCCGCGCGGCCGAGTTCCCAGGCACGCAGCGGCAACGGCGTCAGCTCGCCGCGGCCGAAGGCGGTCAGCAGGTCGGCGAAAATGGCGGCGATCCGGTCCGGGCCGGGGTCGCCGAGGTCGAACGTGTGGTAGCCCGGGCCCTCGCGGACGTCGGTCTTGCCCAGCTCGACGAACTGGCCGCCGGGGGCGAGCAGCTCACGGGAAGCGTCGACGAACGGGCCGGTCAGGGAGTTCAGGACGACGTCGACCGGGCCGAACCTGTCCCGGAACGCCAGGGTCCGGGAACTCGCCAGATGCGCGTCGTCGAGGCCGAGCTCGCGCAGCACGGCGTGTTTTCCCTCGCTCGCGGTCGCGAACACCTCGGCGCCCGTCCAGCGGGCCAGCTGCACCGCGGCCATGCCGACGCCGCCGGCGGCCGAGTGGATCAGCACGGACTGCCCGGCGCGCAGGCCGCCGAGGTCGAACAGGCCGTAGTAGGCGGTGACGAAGGCGACCGGGACGGTCGCCGCCTCGGCGAACGTCCACCCGGCCGGGATCCGGGCCAGCCGCCGGGCGTCGGTGCCGGCTCGCGGGCCGAAAGCGTCGTCGACCAGGCCGAACACGCGGTCCCCGACGGCGAGATCACGGACGTCCGAGCCGACCTCGACGACCACGCCCGCCGCTTCGGAGCCGAGGCGGGCCTCCGGGTCGGGGTACATGCCGAGGGAGATGAGCACGTCCCGGAAGTTCAGCCCGGCCGCGCGCACCTCGATCCGGACGTCACCCGCGCCGAGCGGGGTCTCGGTCGTTTCGGCCACGGCCAGGCCGTCCGTGGTGCCGGTGCCGGTGGTGACGAGCTGCCAGGCGGCGCCGGCGGGGGTGAGCGGCATCCCGGTCGCGCGGACCAGCCGTGGCGCCGAAGCGGTGCCTTCACGCAGGGCCAGCTGCGGTTCACCGAAAGTGTCCACAATGGACAACAGCGCTCGGGAGCGCGGGTCGTCGTCGACGTCGGCCAGGAGGAACCGGCCCGGGTGCTCCGACTGCGCGGACCGCACCAGGCCGCCCACGGCCGCCGCCGCGAGGTCGCCATCGACCGCACCGCGGGTGACGACGACGAGCCGGCCGGGTCGCTCTTCGGCGAGCCAGGTCTGCAGCTTGCCAAGGACCCGGCCGGTGGTTTCGGCTACGTCGTTCCCGGTCACCGCCGCGAAAGTGAGCTCCTCGCGCGGTGCCGTGGGATCCGCGGCGACCTCGGTCCAGACCTGCTCGAACAGCGTGTCGGGGACGGCGGCCGCCGCGGGGGCGACCGGGCGCAGCAGCAGCGAGCCGACGGTCACCACGGCGGCGCCGGTGGCGTCCCAGGCGGTGAGGGCGACGGCGTTCTCCCCCGCCGGCGACAGCCGGACCCGCAGCGTCGTCGCGCCGGTGGCGTGCACCGCGACGCTCGTGAAGGAGAAGGGGACGCGGGCGGCGCCGTCGTCCGGCGTGACGATGCCGAGGCCCAGCGGGTGCAGGGCGGCGTCGAGCAGGGCCGGGTGCAGGGCGAAACCGGTGGCGTCGAACGGCTCGGGCAGCGCCACTTCGGCGTAGACCTCGGCGCCGGCCCGCCAGACGCGGGTAAGGCCGCCGAACGCGTCGCCGTAGCCGAAGCCCATGGCGGCGAGCCGCGAGTAGAGCGCGCCGGTGTCGACGGGCGCGGCGCCGGGCGGCGGCCACTCGGCGGCACTTTCACGTGAAAGTGCCGCTTGGCCGAGGGTGCCGGTGGCGTGGCGGGTCCAGTCCGCGCCGGAGCCCGCGGGCCGGGAGGACACTGTGATCGGACGGCGGCCGTCCGCGGCCGGTGGACCGGCCGAGACCTGGACCGCGACCGCGCCGCGGGCGGGCAGCACCAGCGGCGCCGCGAAGGTGAGCTCGTCGACGACGTCGCAGCCGACCTGGTCGCCCGCCTGGACGGCCAGTTCGAGCAACGCCGTGCCCGGCAGCAGGACCGTGCCCGACAGCGCGTGCCCGGCCAGCCACGGGTGCGTCTCCAGCGACAGCCGTCCACTGAGGACCGTGCCTTCGTCGCCGGCCAGCTCGACCGCCGCGCCGAGGAAGGGGTGCTCCAGCGCGCCCACGCCGGCCGCGCCGAGGTCGCCGCGGGCCACGCCGGGGCGGGGCCAGTACCGCTCGCGCTGGAACGGGTACGTCGGCAGGTCGATGCGGCGGCCGCCGGGGAAGAACGCGGCCCAGTCGACGTCGATGCCGTGGACGTGAACCGTGCTCACCGCCGAGAGCAGCGCTCTCTCTTCGGAGCGGTCGCGGCGCAGCGCCGGGACCGCGGTGCCGTCGACCAGCGCGCTGAGGACACCGTCGGGGCCCAGTTCGAGGAAGACCCCGACGCCCGCGGCTTGCAACGTCGCGACCCCGTCGGCGAACCGGACCGCCTCCCGGACGTGCCGGACCCAGTAACCCGCCGTGAACGGCTCGGCGAGAGCACCGCTCACATTCGAAAGCACCGGTATCTCGGCGGGGTGGTAAGTCAGGGATTCCGCGACCGCGCGGAACGCGGCCAGCATCGGGTCCATCAGCGGCGAGTGGAACGCGTGGCTCACGGCGAGCCGCTTGGTCTTGACGCCGTCCGCGGCGAAGCCGGCGGCGATGTCCAGCACCACGGCCGAAACCCCGGAGATCACCACCGAGGCCGGGCCGTTGACCGCCGCGACGGACACGCCGTCGCACCCGTCCACAGCGGACAGGACGTCGGCCTCGGAGGCGGCGATCGACACCATCGCCCCGCCGGCGGGCAGCGCCTGCATCAGCGACGCCCGCGCGGCGACCAGGCGGCAGGCGTCATCCAGCGAGAGCACCCCGGCGACGTGGGCGGCCGAGATTTCGCCGATCGAGTGCCCGGCCACGAAGTCCGGCCGGACCCCCCACGAGGAAACCAGCCGGAACAACGCGACCTCGACCGCGAACAACGCGGGCTGGGTGAACTCGGTCCGGTCGAGCAGCCCGGGGTCGGCGAAGGCCTCGCGCAGCTCCGGGCCGAAGTGCGCGAGCACGGCGTCGAACGCCGAGGCGTAGACCGGGAACCGTTCGTAGAGCTCCTGACCCATGCCGGCCCGCTGGGCGCCCTGGCCGGTGAACAGCACGGCCAGCAGGGCGTCCGGGTCGGCGGTGCCGGTGACGACGTCCTCGCCCAGCAGCACCGCGCGGCGGCCGAGCCGGGCGCGGGTCGTGGCCAGCGAAAACCCGATGTCGACCGGGTTCGCGGCCAGCGAGCGGACCTGCGCGGTCACCGCGGCGAGGGCCTCCGGGTCGTGGGCGGAGAGCACCCACGGCAGCAGCGCCTCCGTCGGCGCGGGTTCCGCGACCGCTGGAACGCCGGGCGCCTGCTCCAGGATCGTGTGGACGTTCGTGCCGCTGACGCCGAACGCCGACACCGCGGCCCGGCGCGGCCGGCCGGATTCGGGCCAGTCGCGGGCTTCGGTGAGCAGCTCGACCGACCCGGCCGACCAGTCCACCCGGGACGAAGGCGCGTCGACGTGCAGGGTGCGCGGGAGAACGCCGTGCCGCAGGGCCTCGACCGTCTTGATCACCCCGGCCATCCCGGCCGCAGCCTGGGTGTGGCCCAGGTTGGACTTGACCGACCCCAGCCACAGCGGCTCGTCGCGGTCCTGGCCGTAGGTGGCCAGCAGCGCCTGCGCCTCGATCGGGTCGCCGAGCCGCGTTCCGGTGCCGTGCGCCTCGATCGCGTCGACGTCCGAAGTGGACAGACCGGCGTTCGCCAGCGCGGCCCGGATCACCCGCTGCTGGGACGGCCCGTTCGGCGCGCTCAAGCCGTTCGACGCGCCGTCGGAGTTCACCGCCGACCCGCGGACCACGGCGAGGATCGCGTGGCCGTTGCGCCGGGCGTCCGACAGCCGCTCCAGCAGCACCAGGCCGACGCCTTCACCCCAGCCGGTGCCGTCGGCCGCGTCGGCGAACGCCTTGACCCGGCCGTCCGCGGCCAGGCCGCGCTGGCGGGCGAACTCCAGGAAGGCCATCGGCTTGGCCATGATCGCCACGCCGCCGGCCAGCGCCAGCGAGCATTCGCCCTGCCGCAGCGACTGCGCGGCCAGGTGCATCGCGACCAAGGCCGACGAGCACGCGGTGTCCACCGTGACCGCCGGGCCCTCCAGCCCGAAGGTGTAGGACAGCCGCCCGGACATCACGCTGGGTGCCTCG
This sequence comes from Amycolatopsis sp. CA-128772, assembly GCF_002904295.1. Taxonomy (GTDB): domain Bacteria; phylum Actinomycetota; class Actinomycetes; order Mycobacteriales; family Pseudonocardiaceae; genus Amycolatopsis. The sequence continues at coordinate 49,292 of NZ_PPHG01000017.1, read as the reverse complement.
CCGGTGAGCAGGTACCCCTCCGAACCGGGCTCGAGCCCGGCGCCGTAGCCGGAGGTGCTGGCCCCGACGAAGACGCCGGTCCGGCTGCCGCGCAGGGTGGCCGGGTCGAGCCCGGCGCGCTCGAACACCTCCCACGACGTCTCCAGCAGCACCCGCTGCTGCGGGTCCATGGCGAGGGCTTCGCGCGGCGAGATGCCGAAGAACCCCGCGTCGAACTCGGCCGCGCCGGCCACGAACCCGCCGATCCCGGCGAGGTCGGTGTCGCCGAACGAGGCCAGGTCCCAGCCGCGGTCGGCGGGGAACTCCGTCAGCGCGTCGACGCCGCCGTCGACCAGCCGCCAGAGGTCCTCCGGGGAGCGCACGCCGCCGGGGAACCGGCAGCCCATCGCCACGATCGCGATCGGCTCGTCGACCGCCGCGACCGCGGTGACCTGCGTGGTCTCGGCGCGGCCGAGCAGCAGCCGGTGCAGTTCCGCGGCGAGCGCGCCCGGGTTCGGGTGGTCGAACACCAGGGTGGCGGGCAGGGTCAGCCCGGTCGCCGCGTTGATCCGGTTGCGCACCTCGACCGCGGTCAGCGAGTCGAAGCCGAGCTCCCGGAACGCGCGCCCGGCGGGGACCGCCGTCGCCGAGTCGTGCCCGAGCACCGCCGCGGCCTGCCCGCGCACGAGGTCCAGCAGCAACCGGCGGGCCTCGGCCTCCCCCAGCTCCGCGACCCGGCGGGCCAGCGCCGGGCGCGCCACCGCCGGCTCCTCGGCCAGCAGCGCCCGGACCTCGGGGAGGTCCTCGATCAGCGGCCGCCGCCGGGACAGCGTGAAGCCGGGGGCGAACCGGGCCCAGTCGACGTCGGCGACGGCCAGGAACACTTCGCGCGCGTCCAGGGCCTGGCAGAGCGCCTCCACCGCGGCTTCCGGTGCCATCTCGCGCAGGCCGCGGCGGCGCAGCTGCTCTTCCAGGTCGACGTCGCCGGCCATGCCGCCGCCGCCCCAGAAGCCCCAGGCGACCGAGGTCGCGGCGGCCCCGCGGGCCCGGCGCTGCTCGGCGAGGGCGTCGAGGTAGGCGTTGCCCGCGCCGTACGCGCCTTGCCCGCCGCTGCCCCAGACCCCGGCGTTCGACGAGAAGAGCACGAAGGCGTCGAGGTCGTCGCCGAGCAGTTCGTCGAGGTGGCGGGCGCCGTCGACCTTGCCGCCGGTGACGTCGGCGAATTCGGCCGGCGTGGTCTCCAGCACCGGCGTCGCCTGCGGCAGCCCGGCCGCGTGCACGACCGCGCGCACCGGCTCGTCCAAGCCGGCCAGCAGCGCGGCGAGCGCGGCGCGGTCGGCGACGTCGCACGCGGCGATCGTCACCCGCGCCCCGAGCCCGGCCAGCTCGGCTTCGAGTTCGGCCGCACCCGGGGCGGCCGGGCCGCGGCGGCTGGTCAGCACCAGGTGCCCGGCGCCGTCGGCGGCCAGGCGGCGGGCGACGTGCCCGCCCAGAGCGCCGGTGCCGCCGGTGATCAGGACCATGCCGCGCGGCTTCCACCGCCGCGCCGGTGGGGTGAACGGTGCGCGGACGAGCCGGCGTGCGAGCAGGCCGGACGGCCGGATGGCGAGCTGGTCCTCCTCGTCCACTCCGGACAGTGCGGCGGCGAGCAGGGCCGCCGTCGCCCGGTCCGGCTCGGCGGGCAGGTCGATGAGCCCACCCCAGATCCCGGGCAGTTCCAGGCCGATCACCCGGCCCAGGCCCCACGTCATCGCCTGCGCGGGCCGGATGTCGTCGCCGGTGACTCCGCCGCGCGTCACCAGCCACAACGGCGTTGCGCGGCCGGCCATGGCCTGGGCCAGCGCGAGGTTCGCGGTGGCTCCGGCGGTTTCGTCCAGCGCGAGCAGCGAGACGACCCCGGCGTACCCGTCGGCGCCGGTGAATCCGGACGTCACGACCGGCTCGGCGCCGTGGCCGGCGAGGGCGGCCGGGACACCTGCGTCGTCGTACCCCGCCGGAACGACGACCAGCCAGCGACCGGACAGCTCCGGTGTGGCCGGCGTGGCCACGGGCTTCCACTCGATCCGGTAGCGCCAGGAGTCCACATCGGACGCGGTGCGCGCCCGGTCGCGCCAGCGGGTCAGCGCGGGCAGCACCTCGGCCAGGGTGCTGGCGGGGTCGACGTCGAGGGTGCCCGCGACGGCGTCGAGGTCGAGACCGTCGACGGCGGCCCAGAACGCGGCGTCCACCGGGTCCGCGGCCGCGGTGCCCGCGTCGAGCCAGTAGCGCCGGCGCTGGAAGGCGTAGGTGGGCAGCTCGACGCGGTGGGCGCCGGGGAACGCGGGTGTCCAGTCGACCGCGACCCCGCGGACGTGCGCTTCGCCGAGCGACCGGAGGAACCGCTCGTACCCGCCGTCTTCGCGGCGCAGCGAACCGAGCGCCTCGACGCCGTCGGTCTCACCGATCGCCATGGTCAGCACCGGGTGCGGTGACGACTCGACGAACGTCCCGAAGCCTTCCGCGGCGAGCGTGCTGACCGCGATGTCGAGCCGCACGGTCTCGCGGAGGTTGGTGTACCAGTACCGCGCGTCCAGCTCGGCGCCGTCGAGCCAGGTGCCCGTGACGGTGGAGAAGAACGGGATGTCGCCGGTGCGCGGCCGGATCGGGGCCAGCACGTCCACGAGTTCGGCGCGCAGCTGCTCGACCTGCGCCGAGTGGGACGCGTAGTCGACGGGAATCCGCTTGGCGCGCACGCCGTCCGCCTCGCAGGCGGCGAGCAGGGCGTCCAGCGCCCCGGGCGTGCCGGAGACGACGACGGCGGCCGGGCCGTTCACCGCGGCGATCGACAGCCCGCCGGTCAGCCGCGCCTCGACCGTCTCCAGCGGTGCCGCGACGGAGACCATGCCCCCGCCGCCGGCCAGCGCCAGGATGGCCCGGCTGCGCAACGCGACGACACGGGCGCCGTCCTCGAGGGACAGGGCCCCCGAAACCACGGCGGCCGCGATCTCGCCCTGCGAGTGCCCCACCACCGCTTCCGGCACCACGCCGAAGGAGCGCCACAACGCGGCCAGCGAAACCATCACCGCGAACAGCGCGGGCTGCACCACGTCGACCCGGCTCAACGCTTCCGCGTCGGCCAGCACCGCCCGCAACGGCCAGTCCGCAAAGGACGAGAGCGCCGCCGCGCACTCGTCGAGCCGCGCCGCGAACACCGGCGACGACTCCGCCAGGTCGAGCGCCATGCCCGCCCACTGCGAACCCTGCCCCGGGAACACCAGGGCGGTCCGGCCCGGAACCACCGCACCGGTGACCACGTTCGCCGCCGGGAGCTCCTGGACCAGCGCGGACAGCCCGGCCAGCAGCGCACTGCGGTCCGAGCCGGTGACGACCGCGCGGTGCGGGAAGGCGGTGCGGGACGTCGCCAGCGAGAAGGCGATGTCGGCGCGGCTGTCCTCGGCGGCACGCTCCTGCAGCGCGGCGGCCTGGGCCCGCAACGCCTCGGGCGTCTTCGCGGACAACACCCACGGCACGACCGGCGGCTCGGGAGTGAGCCCGGCCTCGGCGGTATCGCCCTGTTCGAGGACGACGTGGGCGTTCGTGCCGGAGATGCCGAACGACGAGACGGCCGCCCGGCGCGGCCGCGGCCGCTCCCACGCGCGCGGCTCGTCGAGCAGCCGCACCGCACCGCTGTCCCAGTCCACATGGGACGAAGGCGTCCCCGCGTGCAGCGTCCGCGGCATCAGCCCGTGCCGCAGCGCCTGCACGGTCTTGATCACCCCGGCGACCCCGGCCGCGGCCTGGGTGTGGCCGATGTTCGACTTGAGCGAACCGAGCCACAACGGCTCGTCGCGGTCCTGGCCGTAGGTGGCCAGCAACGCCTGCGCCTCGATCGGGTCGCCCAGCGCGGTACCGGTGCCGTGCGCTTCGACCAGATCGACGTCCGAAGTGGACAGACCGGCGTCGGCGAGGGCCGCGCGGATCACCCGTTGCTGGGCCGGGCCGCTGGGTGCGCTGAGCCCGTTGGACGCGCCGTCGGAGTTCAGCGCGCTGCCGCGGAGCACGGCGAGCACCGGGTGCCCGAGCCGCCGGGCGTCGGACAGCCGCTCGACCAGCAGCAGGCCGGCACCCTCGGCCATGCCCATGCCGTCGGCTTCCGCCCCGAACGCCTTGCAGCGCCCGTCGGCGGCCAGGCCGCGCTGGCGGCTGAAGGCGGTGAACGACGACGGCGTCACCATCACCGCGACCCCGCCCGCGAGCGCCACCGAGCACTCGCCGCGGCGCAGGGCCTGCGCGGCCAGGTGCAACGCCACCAGCGACGAGGAGCAGGCGGCGTCGACGGTGATGGCGGGTCCTTCCAGCCCGAGGGTGTAGGCGACCCGGCCGGACAGCACGCTCGACACGCTGCCGGTGAGCAGGTGGCCTTCGAGGCCGTCCGGGATTTCGCGCATCCGGGCGTGGTAGTCCTGGTAGTTGGCGCCGACGAAGACGCCCGCGGGTTCGCCGCGCAGGGTGGCCGGATCGATCCCGGCGTGCTCGATCGCCTCCCACGAGACCTCCAGCAGGAGCCGCTGCTGCGGGTCCATCGCCAGCGCTTCCCGCGGTGAGATGCCGAAGAACCCGGCGTCGAAGTCGGCGACGTCGTGCAGGAAGCCGCCCTCGCGGACGGTCGACGTGCCCTGCTCGTCGGCCTCGCCGCCGAACAGCTTCGCGAGGTCCCAGCCGCGGTCGGCGGGGAACCCGGAAATGGCGTCGCGGCCTTCGGTGACGAGGGTCCACAGGTCGTCGGCGGACCGCACGCCGCCGGGGTACCGGCAGCTCATGCCGATGATCGCGATCGGCTCGTCGGCGTTCGCCACCCGGGTCACCGCGGCCGGCCCGGTGCGGGTGCCGAGCACGGCGTCACGCAGGTGCGCGGCCAGCCGCCGCGGGGTCGGGTGGTCGAAGACGAGGGTCGCGGGCAGCCGCACGCCGGTCGCCTCCGCGATCCGGTTGCGCACGTCCAGGGCGGTCAGCGAGTCGAAGCCGAGGTCGGTGAACGGCCGGTCCGGGTCGACGGCGGTGCCGCCGGCGTGCCCGAGCACCGCGGCGGCCCGGGCCCGGACCAGGTCCAGCAGCAGCCGGTCGGCGTCGGCACCGGACAACCCGGCTAGCTGGGCGGCCAAGGGCGCCGGCTCCGGCCCGGTGACTTCCGGCAGCCGGCGGACCTGCGGCAGGTCGTCGAACAGCGGCCGGGCGCGGCCGGCGGTGAACACCGGCAGGAACCGGGCCCAGTCGACGTCGGCGAGCACCACGAACGCGTCGTCGTGGCCGAGGGTTTCGTGCAGGCCGGCGATCGCGGTGGCCGGGTCCATCAGCGGCAGCCCGCGGCGGGCCAGCTGCCCGGCGTCGACGCCCTCGGACATCCCGCCCCGGCCGTCGATCGCCGTCGGCGCCCAAACACCCCAGGCGATCGACGTCGCGGCCGCGCCGCGGGCCCGGCGCCGCTCGGCCAGGGTGTCGAGGAAGGTGTTGGCGGCGGAGTAGGCCGCGTGGTCGCCGCTGCCCCAGACCCCGGCGATCGAGGAGAACAGCACGAAGGCGTCGAGGTCGTCGCCGAGCAGTTCGTCGAGGTGGCGGGCGCCGGCGACCTTCGCTCGGACGACCTCGGCGAAGCCGGGCAGGATCGTCTCGCTCACCGGCCGCAGCTCGACCGTGCCCGCGGCGTGGAACACCGAGCGGACCGGCTCGCCGAGGTCGGCCAGCAGCGCGGCGAGGGCGGCGCGGTCGGCGACGTCGCAGCGGGCGAGGGTGACGCGGGTGCCGAGCGCTTCGAGTTCGGCGGCCAGTTCGGCGGCGCCCGGGGCGTCCGGGCCGCGGCGGCCGGTCAGGACCAGGTGCGGGGCGCCTTCGGCGGCGAGCCAGCGGGCGACGTGGGTGCCGAGCGCGCCGGTGCCGCCGGTGACGAGGATCGTGCCCGCGGGCCGCCAGGTCCGCGGCCGGTCACCCCGCCCGGCGGGCCGCAGGCGCCGGACGCGGAGGCCGCCCGGCCGGACGGCGATCTGGTCCTCGTCGCCGCGGGCGGCGAGGATCCGGCCCAGGTGGCCGAGTTCCGCGGCGCCGGGTTGCGGCGTGAGGTCGACGAGGCCGCCCCAGCGGCCGGCGTGTTCCAGGGCGAGGACGCGGCCGAGACCCCAGAGCGGCGACTGCTCGAGGCCCGGCAGCTCGTCCGCGGGTCCGGTGCGGACCGCGCCGCGGGTCAGCACCCACAGCGGCGCGGTGACGCCGGCGTCGCCCAGCGCCTGGGCCAGGACGAGGGTCAGGACCAGCCCGGCCGGGCTCCCGGGGAAGTCCGGGTGCGGGCGTTCGCCGGCGGCGAGCAGGGACAGCACGCCGTCGAACGGCCCGGTCAGCCGCTCGGCCAGCGCGGCCCGATCGGTGCTGGTCAGCGTGAGGGTGACGACGTCGGCGGTGCGGGCCAGGAAGTCGACGACGTCCTGGCCGGCGCCGGCTTCGCCGCGCACGACCAGCCAGCGCCCGGACGGCGTGGCGGCGGGCAGTTCCGCGGGCTTCCAGGTGATCCCGTACCGCCACGAGTCCACAGTGGACTCGATGCTCCGGCGGCGGCGCCACCGGGCCAGCGCCGGGAGGACTTCCTCCAGCGGCGTGTCGACCGAGACGCCGAGGGTGCCCGCGAGGTCCGCCGGGTCGGCCCGGTCGACGACGTCCCAGAACCGCGCGTCGGCGGGCGCGGCTTCGCCGTGGCTGTCCTCGGTGCGCAGCCAGAAGCTTTCCCGCTGGAACGGGTAGGTGGGCAGGTCGACGCGGCTCGCCCCGGGGAACGCCGGGGTCCAGTCGACCTCGACGCCGGCGCAGTGCGCCTCGCCGAGGGCGCGCTGGAACCGGGCGAGGCCGCCGTCGCCGCGGCGCAGGGTGCCCAACGCGGTCGCCGTCTCGCCGATGGCCATGGTCAGCACGGGGTGCGGCGAAGCTTCGACGAATGTGCCGAAGCCGCGTTGAGTCAGGGCCCGCACGGCGTCGTCGAACAGCACGGTCCCGCGGAGGTTCGTGTACCAGTAGCCGGCGGCCAGCTCGGCGCCGCCGGCCCAGTCGCCGGTCACCGTGGAGAAGAAGGCGATCTCCGCCGTCCGCGGCGTGATCGGGGCGAGCACGTCCAGGAGTTCGTCGCGGATCTCCTCCACCTGCGCGGAGTGCGACGCGTAGTCCACCGGGATCCGCTTGGCCCGGATGCCGTCGGCCTCGCACGACCGCACCAGCTCGGCGAGGGCTCCCGGCTCGCCGGAGACCACCACCGCGGCCGGGCCGTTCACCGCCGCGATCGACAGCCCGCCGGTCAGCCGGGTCTCGACGTCCGCGCGGGGCGCGGCCACCGAGACCATCCCGCCGCGTCCGGCCAGCGCCACGATCGCCCTGCTGCGCAACGCCACCACGCGAGCACCGTCCTCGAGAGACAGCGCGCCGGCGACGACGGCGGCGGCGATCTCGCCCTGCGAGTGCCCCAGGACGGCGTCCGGCACGACGCCGTACGAGCGCCACAGCCCGGCCAGCGACACCATCACGGCCCACAACGCCGGCTGGACCACATCGACCCGTGCCTGGGCGCCGGCATCGGCCAGGACGTCCCGCAGCGACCAGTCCACGAAGGACTCCAGCGCCGCCGCGCATTCGTCGAGCCGCGCCGCGAAGACCGGCGACGACTCCGCCAGTTCGAGGGCCATCCCGGCCCACTGCGAACCCTGGCCGGGGAACACCAGCGCCACCTTGCCCGGCTTCCCGGCCACCCCGGTCACCACCGAGTCGTCCGGGACGCCCGCGGCGACGGCGGTGAGCCCGCGGAGCAGCTCGGCCCGGTCGCTGCCGACCACGACGGCCCGGTGCTCGAACCGCGCCCGCGTCACGGCGAGCGAGTAGCCGACCTCGGGCAGGCCCGCACCCTCCACTTCGGACAGCAAAGCCGCCTGGGCACGCAGAGCTTCGGCAGTGCGGCCGGAAACGACCCACGGCGTGACCGCGGGCACCGGCGCCGCCGGCACGGGTTCCACCGGCGGCGCGGCTTCGAGGATGGCGTGCGCGTTGGTCCCGCTGATGCCGAACGACGAGACGGCCGCCCGCCGCGGGTGGTCACGCTCGGGCCACTCGGCTCCGGCGTCGAGCAACCGCAGGGTGCCCGCCGACCAGTCCACTTCGGACGTCGGACGCCCGGCGTGCTTCGACGCGGGCAGCGTCGCGTGCTGCAGCGCCAGCACGGCTTTCAGCACCCCGGCGACGCCCGCCGCGGCCTGCGTGTGCCCGATGTTGGACTTCACCGAGCCCAGCCACAGCGGCTGTTCGGGCGACCGGCCGCGGCCGTACGTCTCCAGCAGCGCCTGCGCTTCGATCGGGTCGCCGAGCGGCGTGCCGGTGCCGTGCGCCTCCATCAGGTCGACCTGGCTCGCCGCGACCCGAGCGTTGGCCAGCGCGTCGAGGATGACCCGCTCCTGCGACGGCCCGTTCGGCGCGCTGAGCCCGTTGGACGCGCCGTCGGAGTTGACCGCCGAGCCGCGGACGACCGCGAGCACCGGGTGCCCGTGGCGCTGGGCGTCGGAAAGGCGTTCCAACACCAGCATCCCGGCGCCCTCGGCGGCGCCGAAGCCGTCGGCGTCCGCGGAGAACGGCTTGCACCGGCCGTCCGGCGACAGCGCCCGCTGCCGGCTGAGCTCGATCAGGATGCCCGGCGTCGCCATCACCGTGACACCGCCGGCCAGGGCCAGGGAACACTCGTCGCGGCGCAGCGCCTGCACCGCCCAGTGCAGCGCGACCAGCGACGACGAGCACGCCGTGTCGACGGTGACCGCGGGGCCTTCCAGGCCGAGGACGTAGGCGATCCGGCCGGAGGCGACGCTGGTGATCGTGCCGGTGAGCAGGTGCCCTTCGACCGACTCGGGCACCTTGTGCGAGCTCGGCGCGTAGTTCTGCTGCATGGCCCCGACGAACACGCCGGTGCGGCTCGACCGCAGCGTCCGCGGGTCGATGCCGCCGCGTTCCAGCGCCTCCCACGACGTCTCCAGCAGCAGCCGCTGCTGGGGGTCCATCGCCAAGGCCTCCCGCGGCGAGATGCCGAAGAAGCCGGCGTCGAACCGGTCGGCGTCGTGCAGGAACGCGCCGCCGCGCATGGAGAACGTGCCGGGCCGCGCCGGGTCCGGGTCGTACCGGGACGCCCAGCCCCGGTTGGCGGGCAGGTCCCCGACGACGTCGCCGCCCTCGGACACCAGGCGCCACAACGCTTCCGGCGTCTCGATCCCGCCCGGGAAGCGGCAGCCCATGCCGACGATCGCGATCGGCTCGGTCTCCCGCGCCTCGAAGTCCCGCAACCGCTGCTTGGCCTGGCGCAGGTCCGCGGTGGCCAGCTTCAGGTAGTCGCGGAGCTTGTCCTCGTTCGCCATGTGCCGTCAACTCCGTGCGTTGTCCGCCTGAGGTGTCTCAGGACAGGTCGAGCTCCCGATCGAGCAGTGCGAAGATTTCGTCGTCCGACGCGGCGTCGAGCGGGGCGTCCCCGGCCTCGGGGTCACGGACGTCCACCGCGCCGTCCAGCCGGAACAGCAGGTCGCGCAGCCGGACCTTGACCCGGCCGTGCAGCGGCGACCCACCCGGCTCGCCGAACAGCGCCGCCTCCAGCCGGTCGAGGTCGGCCAGCACGCCGGACTCCGCCGGGGCCAGCGCCGCCAGCAGGTGCCCGGCCAGCGCGGCCGGGGTCGGGTAGTCGAAGGCCAGGGTGGTGCGCAGCTTGAGCCCGGTCGCCTCGGTGAGCCGGTTGCGCAGTTCCACCGCGGTCAGCGACTCGAAGCCCAGGTCGGTGAACGCGTCGTCGCCGCCGATCCCGGCCGCGGTGTCCCGGCCGAGCACCTCGGCGGTGTGCTCGCGGACCAGGTCCAGGACCAGTTCGGCGCGGGCGGGCGCGGGCAGTTCGCCCAGCCGCGCGGCCCAGCCGCCGCCGGGGCCGGGACGGGTCTCCGGCTCGGCGTGCGGCGCCCGGACGTACGCCGCGGGCAGCGCGCCCAGCACGACGTGCTCGGCGGAGAACACCGGCCGGCCGACGAGGTCGGTGGCCGAAACCGACACCGACTCCGGGCCGGTGGCGCGCAGCCGGACCCGCAACGCCGGGGCGCCGGGGGTGTGCAGGGCCAAGCCGCTCCACGAGGACGCGAGCCAGCCGCCGGACTCCGCCGCGGCGGGGAACAGCGCGACCGCCTGCAGGGCGGCGTCCAGCAACGCCGGGTGGAGGCCGTACCCCGCGCCGCTGCCGGCCGACGCCGGCAGCACCACCTCGGCGAACAGCTCGCCGTCGAGCGACCAGGCGCCGGTCAGGCCGCCGAACTCGGGACCCAGCTCGATGCCGTGCGCCCGCAGGCGGTCCCGGGCGGTCCCGGTGTCCTCGACGGCGGCACCCGGCGGCGGCCACTCCAGGGGCTCCGGCCCGGCCGCCGAACCCGCGGTCTCCGCCATGGTCCCGGTCGCGTGCCGGGTCCACGGCCCGCCCTGGGCGGCGCCGACGGAGTCCGGCCGGGCGAACACGCCGATCCGGCGTGCCCCGGCGTCGTCGACCGGGCCGATCCGCACCTGCAGGCACAGCGCGTCCTCGGCGAAGACGACCGGCAGGTGCTGGGTGAGCTCCTCGATCCGGGCGCAGCCCAGTTCGCCGGCCGCGTGCCCGATGAGCTCGACGAGCACGGCGGAGGGCAGCACGGTCCGGCCGAGCACGGTGTGCCCGGCCAGCCACGGGTGCTGCGCGGCCGAGAGGCGGCCGGTGAACAGCCAGCCGCCGTCCTCGGCGAGCTCGACGGCCGCGCCCAGCAGGGGGTGCCCGGCGGCCAGCAGCCCGGCGGCGGCGACCGTGGCGTCCGCGCCGGACTCCGGCAGGGACACCGGTTCGGCCACCCCGGGGAAGGCCGCGGTCCAGTCCACACTGGCGCCCGAGACGTAGGCCGCGGCGAGCGAGCCGAGGAACGAGCGGGGACCGTCCTCGCGGCGGCGGATGCTGCCGAGCACCACGGCCCGGCCGTCGAGGGCGTCGATCGTGTCCTGCACCGCGACCGTGAGCACCGGGTGCGGGCTGATTTCGGCGAAGACGCCGTGGCCCTGCTCGACCAGGCCGCGGGTGGCCTCGTCGAAGCGGACCGGGTTGCGCAGGTTGCGGAACCAGTAGCGGGCGTCGAGTGCGGCCGTGTCCAGCAGCCCTTCGGTCACCGTCGAATGGAACGGGACCACAGTGGACACCGGCGTCAGCGGCGCGAGGTCGGCCAGCAGCCGCTCGCGGATGTCTTCGATGTGCCGCGAGTGCGCGGCCAGCCCGACCGGGATGCGCCGCGCCCGCACGCCGCCGGCGGTCAGGTCGGCCAGGAGTTCCGCCACCGCCGGGGAATCCCCGGAGACGATCACCCACGACGGCGCGTTGACCGCGCCGATGTCCAGCCCGTCGCGGCCGGTCAGCCGCGACCGCACCTCGGCCACCGGCAGCGGCACCGAAATCATGTCGCCCCGCCCGGACAGCGTCGCCTGCGCGCGGCTCCACAACGCGGCCACGCGCATGCCGTCCTCGCGGGACAGGGCACCGGTCACGCAGGCGGCCGCGACTTCGCCGAGGCTGTGACCGACGACGGCGGCGGGCTCGACGCCGTGCGCGCGCCACAGCGCGGCCAGCGCCACCATCACCGCGAACAGCACCGGCTGCACGACGTCGGCGCCGTCCTCCAGGGTCGGCGCGCCGGGGTGTCCACGAAGGACGTCCACAACGGACCAGTCGGCGAACCGCGCGAGCGCGGTGTCGCAGCGGGCGAGTTCCGCGGCGAACACCGGTGACCAGCCGAGCAGGTCCAGGGCCATCCCCCGCCACTGCGAACCCTGCCCGGGGAAGACGAACACGACCCGCTCGGCGCGCCGGGCGCTGCCGCGCACGACGTCCGGCGGGGTCTGCCCGGCGGCGAGGGTCTCCAGCCCGCGCAGGCCGTCGGCGCGGTCGCCGGCCAGCAGCACGGCCCGGTGCGCGCGGCCGGTGTCCTCGGCGGCGACCGAGCGCGCGAACGACCCGAACGGCGTGTCCGGGTGGTCGGCGAGGTACCGCGCGAGCCGGTGCGCCTTCGACCGCAGGCCCGCCTTGCTGTCGGCGGAGACGATCAGGGGCACGACGTCGTGACCCCGGCCGGTGTGCTCGGGCTCGGTCGTCAGGGTCGGGGTGGCCACGGGAGTACCTCCGGGGTCGGGCGCTCAGGGCAGGCGCACGGAGAACGGGTTCCGGAACACGTCACCCGGGTCCCACCGCGCCTTGACCCGCTGCAGCCGGGGGTAGTTGTGCTGGTGGTAGAGCTCGTGCCAGGCCAGCCCGGAGGAGTTCCACCGCTCGTCCCGGACGTCGAAGTCCGGGTTGTTGACGTAGGAGCCGTTGGTGCGCTCGTCCGGCACCGGCACGCCGCCGGTCCCGGCGTAGACGTCGGCGTAGAACTCGCGCAGCCACGCCAGGTGCGGCTCGGGCTGCTCGGAGGCGTCCCAGTGCGTGGAGTAGACGAGCTTGAGGATCGAGTCGCGCTGCGCGATCGCGGTGTCCGTCGGCGAAAGCGCGTTCATCCGCCCGCCGCAGCCGACGAACATCACGCCGGCGCGGTGGTTGCCGTAGTCCTCGCGCAGCAGGTGCGCGTAGAGTTTCGCGGCCTGCTCGTCGGTGCAGCGCTTCCGCAGGTCCGCGGCCTTGATCTTGAAGCTCAGCGTGTGGTCGCCGCTGTCGGCGATGCCGCCCCACGACGTCGCGTGCAGCCACGGCAGCTCTTGGCGGCTGCTCAACGCCGGTTCGACGCCGAGGTCACGGCGGATCGCGGCGACGTGCTCGTCGAGCAGGCCGGCCGCGTTAGGGGCGGCGCTGTCGATTTGGGTCGACATGGCGACGAACTGGGACGCGCGCGTCCCGCACCACAGGCCGCTGTAGAGGTCCTCGTACGGGGAACCGGGGTCGCTGTGGCGCTCGTACCACTCGCCGTGGTTGCGCAGCAGGCGCGTGAACGCGGCTTCGTCGAGGGTGTCCCAGACCCAGACGTCCTGCTGCACCAGCAGCCGGGCGGGCGGGGCCGGCAGGAGGGCCTCGGGGCCGCCGGTCACGCCGGGGATCCGCAGCCAGTAGCGCGTCACGACGCCGAAGTTGCCGCCGCCCCCGCCGGTGTGCGCCCACCAGAGGTCGTGGTTCTCGTCACCCTCGTCACGGGTGGCGACCACCGCGTGCGCGGTGCCGTCGGCGTCCACCACGACGACCTCGACCGCGTACAGGTGGTCGGAGACGTAGCCGAACTTCCGCGACAGCGGGCCGTACCCGCCGCCCGCGATGTGCCCGCCCAGGCCGACGCTCGGGCAGGACCCGGCCGGGATGGTGACGCCCCAGCGCTTGTAGAGCGTCCGGTAGGCCTGGCCCACGGTCGCGCCCGGCTCGACGAAGAAGGCGTCGCGTTCGGTGTCGAAGCCGATTCCGTTCAGTTCGGACAGGTCGATGACCACCTGGACGTCCGGTGCGCCGACCATCGCCTCGACGCAGTGGCCGCCGCTGCGGACGGCGATCCGCCTGCCCTCGCGGACGGCGGTGCCGACCGCGGCCACGACCTCTTCCGTGGAGGTCGCCACGCAGACGTAATCGGGCTTGCCGACCCAGCGCTGATTCACCCCGCGCACGAGATCGGCGTACCGGGCGTCGTCCGGCAGAACTGTTACCGCACCCATCGATCGCCCTCATTCACCGGTTTGTTCATCGTCGTCGAACACTACGGCCGCGATCCCGCGCACTCCAACCCCTAACCCCCCGGAACCACGGCTCGACCTGGCGTTGCTTAGGGGCGCGTTAGGGGTTACCGGCCTGGTCGGCCGCTGCTACTTTCACCGTGCGGAAATCTTTGTTCTGCTAAAAACAAGGGCGGACAATCGTGGCCGAACTCTATTCATGGCACCCGATCGACGAGAATGCGGACGACAAGGAAGTAATCATCACGGTTGATTTCACGGTCACCGGACGGCCGGAGGCGGGGTTCGCCGAGCTCGCGAAGCACCTCGAGACGCCGTACGGCATCTGGGAGAGCCTGCCGCCCGCCGTCGGCGACGAGACCGGGATGACCGGCGACGACTACCTCGACCGGTGGACCACCGAGCTGCGCGCGAGCGGCACCGAGGTCAAGGCGGTGTTCGGCTACTGCGCGTCCAGCGTGTTCGCCCTGGCCATCGCCGAGCGCATCGCGATTTGGCAGGCGAAGCCGCGGGTGGTGCTGTTCGACCCGACCGCCGCGACCGGCTTCACCGTGCTGCACTACGGCTTCTTCCGCGTGGTGGACGCCCTCGCGGCCGTGCTCACCGAGGACGAGGTGCAGGCCGCGCACGCCGCCGGCGAGGCCGCCCAGCGCACCCACGACGACCTCGGGACGCTGACGAAGGAGTTCGTGCGCCTCTACCGCGAGGTCGGCACCACGGCGTTCGAGCGGGTCGAGCTGGACGCCGACCGCGCCGACGAGCTGGTCGCGTGGTTCAGCAGCTACCTGACCTACCTGGTGGCCGCCTCCCAGCTCACCGTCACCGGCGACCTCGACGGCGTCGACGTGATCCGCTCCGCCGAACTGCCCGGCGCGCTCGAGATCGGTGCGCGCGAGATCCGCTTCGACATCGACCACTCCGGCCTGCTCAGCCAGCCGGAGGTCGCGCAGGCCGTCCGCGGCCTGCTCCCCTGACCGCCCCGCCCGAAGCGGCACTTTCACGTGAAAGTGCCGCTTTCCGGAAAGACCAAGCAGGAGAGCTGATGCCGACGTCACCGACCGGTCTGGGCACCGGCACGGAAAGCCAAGCCGAAGCCGCGCTCGCCGGGCACCCCGGGGTCGCGCGGGCCGGCGTCACCCGCGAGCCCGGGACCGGGCGGCTCGTCGCCCACGTCGTGCCCCGGGACCCGGTCGCCGAGGACGGCGACGACCGCGCGCGCGTCGACGAGTGGCAGCTCATCTACGAGTGGGTCTACGGCGAGCTGCCCGAGGCCGGCGGGCTCGGCGAGAACTTCGTGGGCTGGCACAGCACCTACACCGGGCTGCCGATCGAGCTCGCGCAGATGCGGGAGTGGCGGGACGCCACCGTCGAGCGGATCCGGGCGCTGCGGCCGCGGCGGGTGCTGGAGATCGGCGTCGGCACCGGCCTGCTGATGGCCAGGCTCGCGCCGGCGTGCGAAGACTACGTGGCGACGGACTTCTCGGCGACGGTGATCGAGACGCTCACCGGGCAGGTCGCCGCCGATCCCGCGCTGGCCCACGTCACCCTGCACCACCGCGAAGCCACGGACTTCTCCGGGCTGCCGGCCGGCCACTTCGACACCGTGGTCGTCAACTCCGTCGTCCAGTACTTCCCCGGCATCGGCTACCTGGCCGACGTCCTGCGCCAGGCGGCCGCGCTGGTCGTGCCCGGCGGCGCGGTGTTCGTCGGCGACGTGCGGAACCTGCGGCTGCTGCGGGCCTTCCGCGCCGCCGTGCTGGCCGGCGAGCTGGCCGCTTCTCCGGACACCGCACGGGAACTGCTCGAAAACAGCGTCCTCGAGGAGAAGGAACTGCTCGTGGACCCGGACTTCTTCCCCGCGCTGGCCGCGTCGCTGCCCGGGATCGCGGCGGCGGACGTCCGGCTGAAACGGGCCCGCCACCACAACGAGCTGAGCCGGCACCGCTACGACGCCGTGCTGCGCAAGGAACCCGCGGAGACCGCCGAGCCCGCGCACACGCTGGCCTGGGACCCGGCTGCGCTGGAGGCGCTGCTGAGCGACCGGCGTCCGCCGTCCGCGCGGATCACCGGCGTGCCCAACGGCCGCGTCGCCCGCGAGCTGGCCGCCCTGGCCAAGCTGGACACCGGCACCGCGCCCGCCGCCGTGACCGCGCCGGACCCGGAGGACCTCCACGAGATCGGCCGCCGGCGCGGGTACCAGGCCGCGGTGACGTGGTCGGCCGAGGGCCCCGGCCTGGTCGACGTCGTGTACACCCGCGAGCCGGTCACCGTGCCCGCTTCGGCCGCCACGCCCGGGCTGCCGTTCACCGCGTACGCGAACGCGCCCTCGCGCGCCGCGAAGACGAGCACGTTCGTCGCCGAGTTGCGGGCCTACCTGGCCGCGCGGCTGCCCGCCGAGGCGGTTCCGCACGCCTTCGTCACCGTCGAAGACCTTCCCGAAGGGACCGGACATGCCGACCGCTGAGGGGACGCCGCGGATTCCGGCGACCCGCAAGGAAGAAGGGCTCTGGCTGCTCGAACGGCTGGTGCCCGGCGAAGGCGTCAACAACGTGCCGGGCGTCGCGCTGCGGGTGGCGGGCCGGCTGGACCGGGCCGTCCTGCAGGAGGCCGTCGCGCAGCTGGTGCGCCGGTACGACGCCCTGCGGACGGTCTTCCACGCCGACGACACCCGGCTCACCAAGTCGGTGCGCACGTCCTTCCCGATCCGCCTCGAAGGTTCGGAGAGCACCGACGTCGACAGCGCCCTGCGGGAGCTGATCACCCGGCCGTTCACCCTGGACGGATCGCCGCTGCTGCGCGTCGGCCTGTTCCACGGCCCCGAACACGACTCCATCGGCGTGGCCGTGCACCACCTCGTCTTCGACGGCACGTCGATGTCGATCTTCCTGGAGGAGCTCGCCGCCGCCTACGACGCGGTGCTCGCCGGTGACCTCCCGGACGCCGGCCCGCCCGTCCCGCTCTGGCCGGAGTCCGAGCCGAAGCCGGAAAGCCTCGCCTTCTGGCGCGAGCACCTGCGGGACTTCGACTCCGGCGGCCCCGGTCTCTGGTGCGGCGGCCAGGAAAGCGCACAGCCGACGCTGCGCGGCGAGCAGCTCGTCCGCCCGTTCTCCGCCGCGGCCAAGGACGTCGTCACCGCGCTGCAGAAGGAGCTCAAGGCCCCCGACGTCGTCGTGCTGCTGGCCGCCTACTACCTGCTGCTGCACGCCCACGGCGCCGGCCCCGACCTCGCCGTCGGCTTCCCGGTGAACGTCCGCAGCCAGCAGGCCCAGCGCGCGATCGGTTACCACGTCAACATCGTGCCGCTGCGGGTGCGGATCGACCCGGCCGAGACGTTCCGGGCGTTCAGCCGCCGGGTGCGCGATCTGTTCTTCGAGGCGATCGCGCACGCGGACGTGCCGATGGACGTCCTCCTGCCGGAGGTCGAGCGCGCCGGTTCGTCCTGGCGCACCACGATGTTCCGGCACGTCTTCAACTACCTGCCCTTCGGCGGCCGGGCGGCCACGAGCCTCGGCGGCGCGCCCGCGGAGGTCGTCGAAGTCGACCCCGGGCACAGCAAGTTCGACCTCGAGTTCGTCATCCTGCCCTCGGCGGAGGAAAGCCGCGTCAAGGCGGTCTACGGCGCCGAGGTGCTCGACCGCGGCGAGGTCGAGCTGCTGCTGGAGCGCTACGACGCCCTGCTCGTCGCGGCGGCGAGCGCCCCGGACCGGCCGCTGCGCGAACTGGACGGCTGGGGCGCCACCGACCACGCCGTCCTCGACGCCGCCGGCGAGCCCGCCGGAACGGACACCGTCCTCACCGCGATCGCCCGGCAGATCACCGGGAACCCCGGCGCGCCGGCGATCGTGACCGACGAGAGCACCACGTCCTACCGGGATCTCTGGCGCGCCGCGGCCGCGGTCACGACCCGGCTGGCCGACGCCGGGACCGGGCCGGGTGACGTCGTCGCCGTGACCGCCCCGCGCGGCCCGGCCTTCGCGGCGGCGATCCTCGGCAGCTGGCTGGCCGGCGCCACCGTCACGACTTCACCCTCCGCGGCGAAAATCGTGCTGGGCGCCGAAGAAATTTCCTACGCCGTCACGGTGGCCGTCGACCCCGGCGCCGCGGCCGTGTCCCCGGACAGCCAAGCGCTCCCCGGCGTGACCCACCGGGAGCTCGCCGACTCCGTCCGGCCGGTCCCGGTGGCCTCCCGGCCGGTGCTGTGGCTGTCCGCCAGCGTCCCGGAGCTGCTCCTGGCCCTGACCAACGGCGTGCCGCTGGTCGTGGCGCCCGACGCGGCCCGCACCGACGGCCACCTGCTCGCCGGGCTGCTCACCCGGCACGACATCGGCGTCGTGCACGCCACCCCGCTGGTCTGGGCCCGCGTGGCCGAGCAGCTCGGCGAGGCCGTCGGCGGCCGCACCGCGCTGATCGGCGCCGAACCCGCGCCCGGGCCGCTCGTCCGCACCCTCCGCGCGCTCGGCGCCGACGTCCACACGGTGTTTTCCGCCGGAGGCCGCTGGGTGCTGACCGACGGCGTGCCGGCCGCGGGTCTCGACGCCTACGTCGTCGCGCCGGACGGGCGGCGGCTGCCGCTGGGCGTGCGCGGTGAACTGAGGCTGGGCACCGCCACCGGCGTGCTCGCGCACTGGCGCACCGACGGCTCCCTGCACGTCCACGGCTTCCTGGACCGCCAGCTCACCTTCGGCGGCACCCGGGTCGACCTGGCGACCGTCGAGGACGCCCTGACCACCCACACCGACGTCGTCGCGGCCGCGGTGACCCTGCGGCCCGGCGCCGAGGACCTGGTCGCCGTCGTACAGGCGCCGGACAAGCCGCGACTCGCCGCCGAGCTGGCCCGGCACGCCGAGGCAGTCCTGCCGCCGCGGGCGCGTCCGGCCTGGTACCTGCGGGTCGACGCGCTGCCCGAGACGGCCGCGCACGAGGTGGACCGGGCCGCCGTCGCCGAGCTGGCCGCCACGGCCGGGCCGCCGCCGGCGGCGCCCGCCGAAGCCGCCTCCGACGCCACGACCAGTGCCGTGGTGGCGATGTTCGCCGAGCTGCTTAAGTGTGCCGACGTCACCCCGGACACCAATTTCTTCGCCAGTGGCGGGCATTCGCTGCTGGCCGCCCAGCTCGTCCAGCGGATCCAGAAGCGGACCGGGATCCGGCTGAAGCTGTCCGCCGCCTTCGCCCACCCGACGCCGGCCGCGCTGGCGGAGCTCATCGCGGGGAGCACCCGATGACCACGTCCTCCACCCCGGCACCGTTCCAGCGGGCCGAGACCATGCACGGCCTGTTCGAGTGGTGCGCTTCGCGGTGGCCCGGCCGCACCGCGCTGCACCACCGCGGCCGGGACACCACCTACCGCGAGCTGGCCGGACTCGCCGACGCCTACGCGGCCGAGCTGCAGGCCCGCGGCGTCGAACGCGGCTCGATCGTGCCGGTGCTGCTGCCCCGCTCCCCCGAGCTCTTCGCGACGCTGCTCGCGGTGCTCAAGTGCGGGGCCGCGTACGCCGCGCTGGACCTGCGGTGGCCGCCGAGCCGGCTCGGCGAGCTGATCGAGCACCTCGGCGGGCCGGTGGTCGCCGCCGAGCGCGGTACCTCCTGGCCGTCGGTGTGGTCGCCGCCGTCGCAGCCGATCCCGGGCGCCCGCCCGGGCGCGGTGGACGTCGGCACCGACGATCCCTGCGCGGTCTTCTTCACCTCCGGGACCACCGGGACGCCGAAGGGCGTGGTCACCGCGCACCGCGGCAACGTCCGGCTGTTCGACGACTGGCTGTTCACCCCGCTGGACTCCGGCGTGGTCATGCCGCAGGCGCTCGCGGCGACGTGGGACGCCTTCGGCCTCGACTCCTGGGGCGTGCTGTTCAACGGCGGCACCCTGGTCCTGCTCGAAGACACCCTCGAGCTGGCGACGAAACTGCGTGACCTGATCGCGATCCACGGCGTCACCACGATCTTCCCGCCCACCGCGGTGTTCCACAGCATGGTCGACAACGACCTCGACGCCTTCGCCGGCCTGCGCGCGGTCGGCACCGGCGGCGAGAAGCTCTCGGCTCGGCACGCGGCCCGGTTCCTCGAGGCGTACCCGGACATCCCGCTGTACAACATGTACGGCCCGGTCGAGTCGAGCGTCGCGGCCACCTGCCACCGCGTACGGCCGCAGGACCGCTCCGAGGTGCCGCTCGGGCTTTCCCTGCCCCACACCCAGGTGTACCTCCTCGACGGCGACCGGCCGGGCGACGTCGGCGAAATCTGCCTGGGTGGCCGGGGACTCGCGCTGGGGTACTTCGAGGACGAGGACCTCACCGCGCGGAAGTTCGTCACGGTTTCCCTGCCGTCCGGGCCGGAGCGCGTGTACCGCACCGGCGACCTCGGCCGCCGGACCGCCGACGGCCTGCTGCACTTCGAAGGCCGCGCCGACCGCCAGGTCAAGATCCGCGGCCACCGAATCGAACTCGACGACGTCGAGCAGAACGCCGGCCGCGTGCCCGGGGTCGGCGCGTGCGCGGTGGTGCCGGTGACCGGCGCCGACGGCGCTTACGAGGACCTCTTCCTGTGCTACACCGGTGCGCCGGACGAGGACGAGCTGCGGACCCACCTGGCCGAGCGGCTGCCCGGTTACCTGGTGCCCGCGCTCGTGCAACGGCTGGAACGGCTGCCCGTGCTGGAAGACCGGAAGGTGGACCGCCGCGCGCTGGCCGAGCTCGCCGCCCGGCTGCGGACGGCGGCCGCACCTGCGGACGGCCTGCCGCTGTCGGAAACCGAAGCCGCCGTGGCGGAGATCCTGCGTGAGATCATCGGCGTGCCGTCCATCGCCACCGACGTCTCGTTCTTCCGGCAGGGCGGGAACTCCTTGTCCGCGGCCCAGCTGTGCTCGCGGATCAGCCGCGACCTCGGCGTGAAGCTGCGGATCTCCCAGGTCTTCGAGGCGCCGACCGTGCGCGGGGTGGCCGGGCTGATCACCGCGGGGAAGCCGGCATGACGGTCCAGGACATGACCACGCAGATGCGGGTGCTGTGGACCCTCGGCGAACTCGGCGACCCCCTGGCGCTGCTGCTGCGCGGCCCGGAGGATCCCTACCCGCTCTACGAACGGATCCGCGCGAAGGGCCCGCTGCACCGCAGCGAGCTCGGGGCGTGGACGACGGTCGACCACGCGACGGCCACGAAGGTGCTGCGGGACCGCCGGTTCGGCGTCCTCAAGTCCGACGGCACGCCGATCAGCCCGGTGATCACCACGTTCGACAACTCGATGCTCGGAGCCGACGGCGCCGACCACGCACGGCTGCGGAAGCTGGCCACGCCGTTCCTGGGCCCCAAGGCGATCGCCGGCTTCCGCGACCGGCTGACGGCGATCTGCCACGAGCTGCTCGACCGCGTCGACACCGGCCGGGAGTTCGACCTGATGACGGCGTTCGCCGACCTCATCCCCGTCACCGTCGTCGCCACCATCTTCGACATCCCCGAGCCGTTCCTGAGCCGCTACCTCGAACACGGCCCGAAGTTCGGCTCGATCTTCGACGAGATCACCTCGGTGGAGCACATCACGGCCGTCCAGCGGTCGCTGGACGAACTCGACGCGCTGTTCACCGAGCTGATGGAGCTGCGCCTGGCCCACCCGGGCGACGACGCAATCAGCACGCTGCTCACCGCGCGCGCCGAGGACCGGCTGTCGACGCACGAACTGGTGTCGCTGTGCCAGCTGCTCACCCTGGCCGGCGCGGAGTCGACGGTGAACCTCATCGGCGTCGGCGTGAAGACCATGCTGGCGCGGCGGGACCAGTGGGAGAAGCTGGTGGCGGACCCGGACCTGGCCCCGCAGGCGGTCCAGGAGTCGCTGCGGTTCGAAGCGCCGGTCCAGCAGTCGAGCCGGGTGTCCACAGTGGATGTCTCAGTCGGTGACACGGTGATCCCCGCGGACACGGCGGTGGTGATCCTGACGGCGGGCTGCAACCGCGACCCCCAGGTGTGGTCCGACCCGGACCACTTCGACCTCACCCGCCCCACCACACCGGACAACCTCTCGTTCTCGGGCGGCTCGCATTACTGCCTGGGCGCGCCGCTGGCCCGCCTGGAGGCGGAGGTGGCGTTCCGCGTCCTGGCGACCCGCCTGCCGAACCTGCACCAGACGGCCCCCGCCGACCGCCGCCGCTCGGCAATCATCCGCGGCCTCCGCCACCTCCCGGTGACGAACGGCTGACGAGCACGAGGAAACGGCCGGCACCCCTCCGGGCGCCGGCCGTTTCGTGATGCCCGGATCCGTGATCCAGGAAGCATCATCCGTGACCAGATCCAGCCAGTTCCGCACCGCTCTCGCCCAACAGCGGATCCGGCCGTCGGTGGGGCGGGTCGGGTCCTGCTACGACAACACCGTCGCCGAAGCCTTCTTCGCCACGTTCAAAACCGAGATCGGCAAGGTGTGTTGGACGCCGCGGTCGGAGTGAAAACCGCGTCGGGCTGGACAGGACCGCGGGCGGCCGCGAGGTCGATCGCCTGGCAGACCAGGTCGGTGCGCATGTGCTCGGCCATGGCGTGCCCGACGACCTCCCGGGTGTGCAGGTCGGTCACGGTGGCCAGGTAGAGCGGGAGCGACCGGCCCGGCCGCGGGGCGGGTGGTGGTGCGGCGTTTGCGGCGGGTGATCCCGGTCAATCCGTTTTCGCGCATGAGCCGCTCGACCCGTTTGTGGTTCACCAGGTGGCCGCGGCGGTGCAGTTCGGCGGTGATCCGCGGGACGCCGTAGGCGCCGCGGTACTCGGCGTGGATCGAGGTGATCCCGCGGGATCCGCCGCCGGCAGGCCGGCTTCGGCGGCCTGTGTGGCGGTGTTGACCCAGGAGCGCAGGGTTTCGTGGTTGACCCCGAGTTCGCGGGCGATCGACCTGCGAGACACCAGGACATCCTCCCTCCAGAACACTGTCTGGAATCAAGGTGTCCGACCCCACGGGACAACTCCACGCGACTGGCGGGGCATCAGCCTGATGCCCCGCCCATCACACGTGATGCCCCTGAGCACACGCGTGATGCCCGTCAGCGCACCGCGACCCGGGTGCTCAGCGGCAGCGACGTCGAGGACGACCCCGCCTGGATCGCGCGCGTACCTGCTCCGCGCTTCCACGCCTTCGCCGTCGCGTCCCAATAGGACAGCTGGCGCGGGTCGACGTGGATCGTCAGAGTCCGGGAGGCACCGGGAGACAACGTCACCTTCGCGTAGCCGCCCAACGCCGTCGGCGGCTGCGGGGCCGTCACCTCCGGGCTCGGGCCGACGAACACCTGGGCCACCTCCGTGCCCGTGCGGGTGCCCGTGTTGCGGACCGTCACCTTCACGTCCAGGCCCCCGTCGGTGGCGTTCGCCGCCGTCAGGCCGCTGTAGGCGAACGTCGTGTACGAAAGCCCGAAGCCGAACGGGAACAGCGGGGCCGTCTTGTGGCCGGCGTACCAGCGGTAGCCGATGTCGACGCCCTCGGTGTAGCGCACCTGGCCGTCCTGCCCCGGGTACAGCCCCGCGCCACCGCTGACGAGCGTGTGGGCTTCGTCCACCGGGAACGTCTGCGTGAGCTTGCCCTGCGGGTTGACGTCGCCGTACAGCAACGCCGTCGTCGCCTCGGCGCCCTTCTGGCCCGGGTACCACATCTCCAGCACCGCGGCCGTCTTGGCCAGCCACGGCATCTTCACCGCCGACCCGGTGTTCAGCACCACGACCGTGCGCGGGTTCGCCGCGGCGACGGCGTCGATCAGCTCGTCCTGGTAGCCCGGCAGCGACAGGTCCGGCCGGTCGAGCCCCTCGGAGCTGTCGTCGTAGGCGAACACGACCGGTGTGGTGGCCGCCTTGGCCGCCGCCACCGCCTGGGCGATCTTCGCCTGCGCCGCGGCCGGGGTGATCCAGTGCAGGCTGACCTTCAGCGGGTTGACGAAGTCCGCGAACCCGTACAGCAGCAGCGTGTGCGGCCCCGCGGTCAGGTGCACGGTGATCCCGGTGTAGCCCGCCGCGATGGAATCGCCGAACAGGCCGCTCGCCGTCCCGTCCACCTGGAGGAACCCGCCGCCCCCGGTCGACTGCAGCTGGATGCTGTAGTCGCCCTCGCTCGGCGCGGAGATCGTGCCGTTGTAGAACACGCCCTCCGCACCGGCCGGCAGCCCGCCGCCCTGGGTGAAGGCCGGCGACAGCGCGCCGGCCGGCACGACCTCGCCCGCCGGGTCGTAGCCCGGGGTGTACGTCGTGGTGCTGCCCGCGCGCTGCTTGACGAGGTCCAGCGGCGCGGCCGGGGTGGCCGACGGCAGCACGTGCGAACTGCCGCCGCCGTTGAGCTTCGGCGTCTTCGCGTTGTAGCCGATGACCGCCACCTTGCCCGAACGCGCGGCGCTCAGCGGCAACGCCGCCTTTTCGTTACGCAGCAGGACCGCGCCGGCCTGGGCGACGTCCTGCGCGGTCGCCGTCAGCCCGGCGAGGTCGCGGGACGGCCGGGCCGGGTGGCCGAGCAGGTGGAAGCGGTCCAGCTGGCTCAGGATGCGGCCGACGGCCGTGTCCAAAGCGGACTGCGGGATGGTGCCCGCGATGAGGGCGGCCTTGAGCTGGTCGCCGAAGTACGTCCCGCCCGGCATTTCTTGGTCGAGCCCCAGCGGCAGGCTGCCGGGCGTCAGCGACATCCGCCAGTCCGACATCACCCAGCCCTGGAACGCCAGCTGCTCGCGCAGGATGCCGGTCAGCAGGTCCGGGTTCGCGCACGCGGACGGCCCGTTGAGGTTGTTGTACGAGCACATCACCGCGCCCGCACCGGCTTTCACGGCGGCCTCGAAGCCGGGCAGCTCGACCTCGTGCAGCGTCTGGTCGTCCATCAGGACGTCGATCGTCTGCCGGTCGTTCTCCTGGTTGTTCCCGGCCAGGTGCTTGACGACCGGGATGGTGCCCTGGCCGGCGATGCCCCGCACCTCGGCCCCGGCCATCCGCGACGTCAGCAGCGGGTCCTCGCTGAAGGTCTCGAAATTCCGGCCGCCGTAGGGGATGCGGATGGTGTTGACCATCGGGGACAGCAGCACGTCGGTGCCCAGCGCGCGGGCCTCGCGGCCGACCCCGGCGCCGTAGCGCGTGGCGAGCGACTCGTCGAAGCTGGACGCGAGCGAAACCGGTGCCGGCATGACGACCGACGGCTTGTCGACGCGCACGCCGGCGGAGCCGTCGGCCAGCCGCAGCGACGGGATCCCGAGCCGCGGCACGCCCGGCACGTACCCGGCCTCGCCGACGCTGTCCGGGTCGTTTCCGCCGTGCACCAGGGAAAGCTTCTCGTCGAGGGTCAGCTCGCCGACGAGGCCGCGCACCTTCGGCGAGAACTTCGCGATCGGGTCGGCCGCGGCACCGGAGGCCGCCGGCCCGGACGTCAGCAGCACGCCGGCGAGGACGACCGCCACCGCGCGCGGGCGCGTTCGTAGAAGATCATTACGCATAGTCACCCCAGAAACCCGCGAGCGGGTCACCCCCGCCGCTTGTTGGTCCAATCGAGACCAACCTAGGTGACTGTTGCACGCACCGTAACCCCTGTCTTGACCAGCACGGACGGGGCTCCCGGCGGCTAATTCCGCGTGACGTCCAGGCTGGCCTCGCCGCCGCGGATCTCCCCGAGGTGCAGGTGGTACCCCAGGAAATCGAGATCGACGCCCTGGAACAGCGAGACGCTGATGCCGTCGGTCAGGAAGGTCACGGAATTGTTGTCCATTTTCTGGACCTTCAGCTCCTGGCCGCCGAGGTCCACTTTGCCACCGCTGACGAGGTTGAAATGACAGGACCGTTCCGCGCACCCGAGGTCCACGAAATGGTCACACCCGGTCACCGTAAGGAAAGTGACCACGGCGAACAGGCACCCGGCAATCCGGCGACGCATGCTGATCCCCCCGGTTATTCGGCATACGGAATGACGATGGTGATTTCGGTCGGCCCGCCCGGCGGGCTGACGCACTCCACGATCCCGTCGAACGCCGCGACCCGCCGCTGGACGCCGGCGAGCCCGGTCCCGCGGCCGAAGTCGGCCCCGCCCTTGCCGTCGTCGGCGACGACGACCTGCAACGCGCCCGCCCGGTGCGTGACGCGCACCCGGACGCGCTTGGCGGCCGCGTGCTTGGCCGCGTTGGCCAGCAGTTCGGCCACGGAAAAGTAGACGGCCGACTCCAGGGCCGCGTCGGGCCGGCCGATCAGCCCGACCTCGACGTCGGTGGGCACCGGCGCGTCCATCGCGAGGTCCTCGAGCGCGGCGCCGAGGCCGCGGTCGGCGAGCATCGGGGGCTGGATGCCGTGCACCAGCCCGCGCAGTTCCCGCAGCGCGGCGGCGGACAGCTCCCGCGCGCCGGCCAGCTGCCGCCGGACCTCGTCGGGGTCGGTGTCGAGCAGCATCTCCGCGGTGCCGAGCGAGATGCCGATCGCGATCAGCCGCGCCTGGGCGCCGTCGTGCAGGTCACGCTCGATCCGCCGCAGCTCGGCGGCCTGCGCGTCGATCGCCGCGGCCCGGGTCGCGAACAGCCGCTCCACGCGCCGCGCGAGCAGGGCCCGCTCGTCCGGCGCCAGCAGCCACCGCGTCCAGGCCTCGTGCAGGCCGACCGCGCCCGGCGCGGCCACCAGCCCCAGCACGAGCAGCGCCAGCCCGGCGACGACGGTCCCGGCGATCCCGGCCGGGGTGTCCACCGGCAGCGGGAAGTACCACGCCCCGGCCGCGAGGTGCGCCGCGGTCAGCGGCGCGACCAGCAGGAACGCCCCGAAGCCGGCGAGGGCGACCGGGACGGCGGCGAGCAGGCCGCCCGACAGCGGGTTGACCACCAGCCAGCACAGGTCTCGCCAGGTCGCCGGGTCGGTGAAGAACCAGCGGCCGCGCCGCTGGGCGAGGGAGACCCAGCGGAACTTGTGGAAGTCGTAACCGTTCCAGTACCAGCCGTTCTCCGTGCGTTCCAGCGCCGGCAACGGGAGATAGGGCGACTCGATCGGGCGGCCGTGCAGCGCGGGCGCGCATTTGCGGGAAAGGGCCGGCAGCAGCCGGCACGCGGGAATGGCGACCAGTACGGTCAGTCCCGCGGCGGCGACGTATTCCGGCAGCCAGATCAGCGCGGGCACGGTGAGAACGGCGACTTGCACCACCGCGAAGAGCACGAAAACGACCAGCCGCGCCATTCCGGCGAGCCCCCGCCGGAGGGCGGAGACGCTGCGCCGGGGAATCGTCGACATCGCCAGATCATACTCTCCGCGGGAGAGTGTTCCCGGTCGGCTCATCGCGTCCCCCATCGTCTCCAGGGGGCCGGACCGGCCCGCTCGCACTCGAGGTCACTCCAGTGTGGCGGCGTCCCGGGGACCGGACAATCGGCCCAGCCCACTCCTAGGGGTATAGGAAGCCATACCCCTATGTTCGGCCTAACAGGCTCACGTCCACCGGTATCGCGACACTACCGTTGTCACCGGAGCAGCGCCACGACGCAAGCGAATGGCGTTCCGCACGAGAACGAACTCGCGAACCACCAGGAGCAAGCCATGAACGAAACCGGCATTCAACGCACCCCGGCCACCGCCTCCCCCGGAGAACCGCGCAACCCGCGGCTGGCGCTGTTCGCTTCCGCGGCCTTCGACCTGATCGTCCCGCTCGCCGTCTACTACATCCTGCGCCAGAACGGTGTCCCGCTGTTGACCGCCGCGATCATCGGTGGCATCGTCCCGGTGGTCCGGACCGTGTACGTCTTCGCCCGCTACCGCAAGATCGACGGGCTCGGCCTCTTCATGGTGACGATGATGGTCATCGGCACCGCGGTCTCGCTGATTTCGGGCGACGCGCGGTTCTTCTTCGCCAAGGACGGCTGGCTCACCGCGATGTTCGGCATCTGGATGCTGATCACGCTGTTCTTCGAGAAGCCGTTCTTCCTGCACGCCGGGGTCAGCATCGCGCGCACCAAGCGCGGCGGCGCCGGCGCCGAGGTGTGGGAGCGCCGCTGGGACACCGAACCGAAGATGCGCCACGGGCTGCGCCTGCTGACCGTCGTCTTCGGCGTCGGCATGATCGTGGACGCGGTCGTCCGCGTCGCGCTCGCCTACACGCTGCCGCTCGACGACATCAACCTGGTGACGACCGTGCAGTGGATCGTGGTCCTCGGCGGGCTCATCGGCTTCATGGCCTACTACACCCGCAAGCACGACCTGCGTGCCTGAGGGCCCCCGGCCGACCACCGCACCCCGAGGAGCTTTCCCATGGCACACATCGCGCTGCTGAACATCCCCGCGTACGGCCACGTCATGCCGACGCTGGACGTCGCCGCCGAGCTGGTCCGCCGCGGGCACCGCGTCACCTTCGCCACCACGGACCAGTTCGCGGACCTCGTGGCGGCGACCGGAGCGCAGGTCCTGCGCTACGAATCTTCGTTGACGCCGAAGCCGCGCACCGAGGACCCGCCCGCCGACTTCGCCGCGTGGCTGCCGCTGGTGCTGGTCATGGAAAGCACCGCGACGATCCCGGTGTTCGAGGCGGCGTTCGCCGGCGACGTACCGGATCTGATCCTCTACGACCGCACGGTCTACGCCACCGGGCGTGTGCTCGCCGCGAAGTGGGGCGTGCCCGCGGTGGAGCTGTTCCCCTCCTTCGCCTACAACGACCACTGGTCGCTGGCCAAGTTCCTCGGCGAGGAAAACGGTTTCAGCGAGGAACACCCCGCCCGCGTCGCCTTCCGCGAGAAGATCGCCGCACTGACCGCGGCCCACGGCGTCCCGGCGATCTCGCCGGCCGACTTCGCCATCGGCCGCGAAGAGTTCGCGGTCGCCTTCGTGGCCAAGGAATTCCAGTACCACGGCGAAACCTTCGACGACCACTTCGCGTTCGTCGGCCCGTGCCTGGGCGACCGGACGTACCAGGGCGGCTGGCAACCGCCGTCGGACGGGCGGCCGGTGCTGCTGGTCTCGCTCGGCACGGCGTTCAACGACCGGCCGGAGTTCTTCCGCGCCGTCGTGACGGCGTTCACCGGCGAGGACTGGCACGTCGTGCTTTCGATCGGCGCGCTCGACCCGGCGACGCTGGGTGAGCTGCCGCCGAACGTCGAGGCGCACGCCCACCTGCCGCAGCTGACGGTGCTGGAGCACGCCTCGGCTTTCCTCACCCACTCGGGCATGGGCGGGACGATGGAGGCGCTGTACTTCGACACGCCGATGGTCACCCTGCCGCAGAGCGTCGAGCAGGCCGCCGTCGCCCACCGGGTCGCCGAGCTCGGCCTCGGCACGAACCTCGCCGGCCAGGAGCCGACACCCGAGCTGCTGCGCACCGCCGTGCGGTCGACGGCCGCCGACGGGCGGATCCGCGCCGCGGTCGCGGCGATGGGCGCGCGGGTCCGCGCCGCCGGTGGCGCGGCGCGCGCGGCCGACGAGCTCGAGCGGCACCTCAAACACGCTTCCTGACCCGCTGGTTCGGCAGAACCAGCCGCCGGTGGGGAAGGGCCGAGGTTGTCCCCCAGCACCGCGGCCCTTCCTCACCTCTTCCTGTCCATACTGATCTCCTGGAGGCCCGGCGTGCCGGACGCTGTGGTGGTAAGGGACCTCGTCAAGAGGTACCCGAAAGCAGAACGGCCTGCGGTCGACGGCCTCGGTTTCACCATCGCCGCCGGCGAGGTGTTCGGCCTGCTGGGCCCCAACGGCGCGGGCAAGACGACGACGGTCAGCATGCTGACCACCCGCGCGCTGCCGACGTCCGGCCGGGCCGAGGTGGCCGGCATCGACGTCGTCAAGCACGCGACGGCGGCCCGGCAGGCGCTGGCCGTCGTGCCGCAGCGCAACAACCTCGACCAGTCATTGACCGTGCGGCAGAACCTGCTGTTCCACGCCGCCTACCACGGCATGGGCCGCGCGCAGCGGCACCGCCGGGCCGACGAGCTGATCGAGTGGATGGGCCTCGGCCCGCGCGCGAAGGCCCGCGTCGACGAGATGTCCGGCGGCCAGGCCCAGCGCGTGATGATCGCCCGCGCATTGATGCACCGGCCGCAGGTGATGTTCCTCGACGAGCCGGCGACCGGGCTGGACCCGCAGTCGCGGTTGTTCGTGCACGAGCGCGTCGCCGAGCTGACCGCCGAGGGCGTCACGGTGGTGGTCACCACGCACGACATGGACGAAGCGGCCAAGCTGTGCGACCGGGTCGGCATCGTCGACCACGGCAAGCTGCTGGCGCTCGACACCACGGACGCGCTGACGCGGTCCCTGCCCGGCAACACCACCCTCACCGTGGGCGTGGGCCTGGCGGATTCGCCCGCCGAAGCCGTCGGGAAGGAACTGGAGCAGGTGCCGTCGGTGGAGCGGGTCGAGCGGCTCGCCGCGGCCGGCCGGGCCGCCGCCGACGAGAAGGCCGTCCAGTTCCGCCTGTACACCGAAGCCGAGCCGGCGTCGCTGCTGCCGGGTGTCCTGGCCGTGCTGGGCCGCGAGCGGTGCGAAGTCACCGGCATCTCGTTCGGCAAGCCCACCCTCGAAGACGTGTTCATCTCCATCACCGGACGGGACCTCCGATGACCGCCGCCACTGCCGCTCCGCAGCCCGGCCAGGCCCGCGCGTTCTTCGCGGTGCTCGGCCGCGACGCCTTCGTCACCGGCCGCGAGCTGCTGCCGTTCCTGGCCCAGATGCTGATCCAGCCGCTATTCCTGCTGTTCATCTTCGGCAAGGTGCTGTCCCAGATCGGCTACGCGGGCGCGGGGTACGCGCAGATCCTGCTGCCCGGCATGGTGGCGATGAACGCGTTCACCGGCGCGCTGCAGAACACCGCGCTGCCGCTGGTGCTGGACTTCTCGGTGACGCGGGAGATCGAGGACCGCCTGCTGGCCCCACTGTCGATCCGCCTGGTGGCGGTGGAGAAGATGCTGTTCGGCGCGATCCGCGGCATCATCGCGGGCCTGGTGATGATCCCGATCGGCCTGCTCATCCTGGACGGCGTCCGCTGGAGCCCGGCGGCCCTGCCGGGCGTCGCGGGTGTCGTCGCGCTGGGCTCGCTGGCGGGCGCGGCGGTGGGCATGGTGCTGGGCACGATCGTCCCGCCCCGGCACATCAACCTGGTGTTCACCATCCTCCTGGTCCCCCTCATCTTCACCGGTTCGGGTCAGTTCCCCTGGCTGAGCCTGTCCGGTTTGCGATGGTTCCAGGTGATCTGCGCGGCGAACCCGCTGACGTACGTGTCGGAGGCGCTACGCCGGCTGGTGATGCCGGGCCAGGTCCCGTCGATCCCGCTGTGGATCTCCCTGCTGGTGATGGTGGCGGCCACGGCGATCTTCGGCGCGTTCGGCATCGCCGGGTTCCTGAAGCGCGCCCTGGACTGACGCGCCGCGGCCGGGCGGTACGGTGGGGCCACCCCAGCCCCGGCCCCGCCCGGCCCGGAAACCCAGGAGCGGTTCGTGCGCGTTGTCCTCGCGGAGGATCTCTACCTGCTTCGAGACGGCATGACGAGGCTCCTCGAGGCACACGGGTTCACCGTGGTGAGCGCGGTCGGCAACGCCACAGAGCTGCTGAAGGCGATCGACGACGAGGCACCGGACATCGCGGTGGTGGACGTGCGGCTCCCGCCGGGGTTCAGCGACGAGGGGATCAAGGCCGCCCTGGCGGCCCGCCGCCGCCGGCCGGGGTTGCCGGTGCTGGTGCTGTCCCAGCACGTCGAGCAGACGTACGCGCGCGAGCTGCTGGCGGACGGGGCCGGCGCGATCGGGTACCTGCTGAAGGACCGGGTGCTCAACGCGGACCAGTTCGTCGACGCGCTCCGCATGGTGGCGGCGGGAGGTACCGCGATGGACCCCGAGGTGATCACGAAGCTGCTGGCCGGCCGGTCGCGCAAGGACCCGCTGGACGCGTTGACCCCGCGGGAGCGCCAGGTGCTGGAGCTGATGGCGGAGGGCCGCTCCAACGCGGCGATCGCGCAGCGGCTGACGATCAGCGAGGCCGCGGTGGGCAAGCACACGGCCAGCATCTTCACGAAGCTGGACCTGGCCCAGCACGAGGACGACAACCGGCGGGTGCTGGCCGTGCTGACGTACCTGAGCAGCAAGGTCCGGCAGTGACCTACCCGTAGAACTTCCGCACCCGGGACACGATGTACTCCTGGTCGTCCTCGCCCAGCGACGTGTACGTGGGCAGGTACAACCCCTCCTCGGCGAACCGGTTGGCCCGCAACGAAACCCAGACCGGATCGAGGTACATCGGCTGCCGGCTCATCGGCTTGAAGAACACCCGGGTCTCGATGCCCTCGGCCGTCAGGTACGCCCGCAGCTCGTCCCGCCGGTCGCAGAGCAGGTCGTACATCCACAGCACGTCACGCCGGGGCATCAGCGTCACCCCGGGGACGTCGCGCAGCCCGGCGTCGTACCGGGCCTCGATCTCCGCGCGCAACGCCAGGATCGCGTCCAGCTGCGACACCTGGGCGGTCGCCACCGCCGCCTGCAGGTTCGTCATGCGGAAGTTGTAGCCGAGCTTCTTGTGCAGGAACGTGTGGTCGCGGTTGAACGCCATCCCCCGCAGGTGCTTCATCTGCTCCGCCAGGCGCGGGTCCGCCGTCACGCAGATCCCGCCCTCGCCCGAGGCGATGATCTTGTTCGCGAACAGGGAGAAGCAGGCGATGTCGCCCACCGGGCGCACCCCGTGCGCCTCCGCGGAATCCTCCACCACCCGCAGGTTGTACTCGTACGCCAGCTCCATGATCGCGTCCATGTCGCACTGACGCCCGTAGACGTGCACCGGCATGATCGCCCGGGTCCGCGGGGTGATCTTCGCTTCGATCAGCGAGACGTCGATGTTCAGGTCGTCGCCGCAGTCGACGAACACCGGGGTGGCGCCGGTGTACGTCACCGCCCAGGCCGACGCGATCATCGTGAACTCCGGGACGATCACCTCGTCGCCCGGGCCGATCCCCAGCGCCCGCAGCGCCAGGGTCAACGCCGTCGTGCCCGAGGAACACGCCACCCCGTGCGCGACTCCGTTGTACGCCGCGAAAGCCTCCTCGAACCGGGCCACGTACGGCCCCTGCGAAGAGATCCAGCCACTCGTCACCGCGTCGGTGACGTTGGCCAGCTCGTCGCCGTTGAGGTACGGCCGGGAAACCGGGTACTTGACGGACATGCCGATTCCTTTCAGAGAGCGGCCAGGACGGCGTCGGCCGCGGCCGACGCGCCGCCCGCCGACTTGAAGCGGTCCGCCCACTCCTCGGCGCGCGCCGTGAACTCCTTCTCCTCCAGCACGCGACGCAGCTTCGCCACGATCGCGCCGGCGGAAATCGTCTC
The DNA here is from genome assembly GCF_002904295.1 of Amycolatopsis sp. CA-128772. Lineage (GTDB taxonomy): Bacteria > Actinomycetota > Actinomycetes > Mycobacteriales > Pseudonocardiaceae > Amycolatopsis. Next base: position 16,363 of record NZ_PPHG01000017.1, on the reverse strand, counting down.
CTCGTACGACAGCACCAGCCCGCAACCGCTGTCGAGCACGCGGGCCGCGTGGTCGTGGCAGTCCATCCAGAACGGCTGGACCAGGCCCGGCTTGCCGAAGTAGATCCCCTCGTACGCACTGTTCCCGCCGCCGTGGTGGTAGTAGGCGCGCACGTGCGGGTGGGCCAGGACGTCGAACTGGGACGGGACCCAGTTCTCCAGCCGGACGTTCGGCGGCAGGCCGGCCGGCAGCATCGCGCGCTGGGCCTTCGGCAGCTTCCACAGCAGGTGGTGTTCCGGCCCGATCCGGCGCGCCGCTTCGGCGATCGCCGCGACCTGCGGGGCCGTAAGCCGCATGTGGGTGCCGAACGCCAGGTACACCAACGATTCGTGCTCGTCCAGCCAGGCCGACAGCGCCGGATCCGGCTCGACCGCCTCCGGCAGCGGCGGCACCACCGGGCCGACCATGCGCAGGTGCGAGGGCGCCGCGTCGAACGGGTACTCCATGCCGAACACCGAATACCCCAGGATCGCCTGGGCGCGGTCGGCGTAGCCGGACTGGCCCGCCGTGGCGTTCACGATCCCCGCTTCCCTGCGCGCCTTGGTGAACTGCACCGCCGGCACCTTCGTCAGCATGCCGTACAGCAGCCGCAGCCGGAACCCGAGGTTCGCCAGCTTCTGCCGCCCCGAAAGCTCGCGCGGCAGGCCCGTGTTCGGGCTCGGGTAGCTCAGCGGGAGCCGCTCGGCGAAGATCTCACTCACCGAGATCGGTACACTGTAGACATACGGGATGTCCCGGGCGATCGCCGCGTCCGTCGGGTACACACTGGACGAATCGATCACCATCAACGCCGGCTTCACCTCGTCGACCACGGCCAGCGCGCGCTCGTACATCGTCACCATGATGCTCGCGTCGGTGACGCCGGCGAGGTAGGCGACGACGTTCTGCGGCCGCGCGGTCAGGCTGCCCGGCTTCGCGGGCCGCGTCGACGCGGCGTAGAGGTCCGGGTCCCACTCGCCCGGCGGGCGTTCGAGCCGCTCCCCGAACGAAACGAACCGGACCGGGTTGCCGGCGGAGATCGCCTCGACGTCGGCGCGGCGGTCCTCAGTGGACGCGAAGTACAGGTCCGGCACGCCGCGGCGGGCGAGCTCCCCGGCGATGACGAGCAACGGGTTGATCATGCCGGCGTCGGCGATCGACGCGAACAGGATGGGCGCCACGGCCGTCACCAGCTCCCGGCGAGCATCAGCTCGCTGTACTTGTGCTCGTTCGACGCCTTCCGCAGGTCGGCCTCGACCATCATGCGCATCAGCTCCTCGAAGTCGACCGACTGCTTCCAGCCGAGCTCGGCCCGGGCCTTTTCCGGGTCGGCGCAGAGGGTTTCGACCTCCGCGGGCCGCACCAGCGCCGGGTCGACGACGACGTGGTCGCGCCAGTTCAGGTCCACCGCGTCGAAGGCTATCTGGACGGCGTCGCGGACCGAGTGCATCCGGCCGGTGCCGACTACGTAGTCAGTCGCCGTGTCCTGCTGCAGCATCAGGTGCATCGCGCGGACGTAGTCGCCGGCGAACCCCCAGTCGCGCACCGCGTCGAGGTTGCCGAGGTAGAGCTTGTCGCGCAGGCCGAGCTTGATCTCCGCCACCGCCATGGTGATCTTGCGGGTGACGAACTCGGCGCCGCGGCGCGGCGACTCGTGGTTGAACAGGATCCCGGACACGCCGAACATGCCGAAGGATTCGCGGTAGTTCTTGGTGATGAAGTGCCCGTAGGTCTTCGCGACGCCGTAGGGGCTGCGCGGGTGGAAGATGGTCTGCTCGTTCTGCGGGGTTTCGGCGACCTTGCCGTACATCTCCGACGACGACGCCTGGTAGAACCGGATTCCGCCGCCGGTCGGCCGCGACTTGTCCAGGCCGCAGACCATCCGGACCGCTTCGAGCACCCGCAGCACGCCCATGCCGTTCACCTCGGTGGTGAGTTCGGGCTGCTGCCACGACATCGGCACGAACGAGATGGCCGCCAGGTTGTACACCTCGTCCGGCTGCACGAAGTCCACCGCGGACACCAGGCTGACCTGGTCCATCAGGTCGCCTTCGACGAAGTGGAGGTCGGCGACCAGCCTGCTGATCCGCGACTTGCGCGGGTTCGCCTGGCCGCGGACCAGGCCCCACACCTGGTAGCCCTCGGCCAGCAGGTGCTCGGCCAGGTACGACCCGTCCTGCCCGGTGATGCCGGTGATCAACGCACGCTTCGCCATGAAGACGCCTTCCTTGCCACGTAACGAGTACAGCCCCCGCCGTGGCGTCGTCCGGCCGCCGTGCGAGCAGCTTCGGTGAACCCCTGCCGCCGCGAAAATCGCGCTGTGGGCGCCGCAACCCGGTGCCCGGCAACGACGTCCACGCTCGCGTCACACCGTTTCTTTGTCAATGAATCCGGCGCCAAGTCAGTGGCCCCGCGGCGAAACCCAGGGGGTACCTAGGGGCCCCAACCGGAAGAGCCGGGACCCGCACGGGGTCCCGGCTCTTCCGGTCGTCGTCAGCGCTGTGGCGGCACCGGCCTCAGTGGACGGCGCACCGGCGGCGCCGGTGCGCGGTGGTTGACCGCCACCGGCGGCCGGGGCCCGCCCGGCAGGCGCTCCTGCTGCTCCGGCACCCGCAGCTGCGGCTCCGACGCCAGGTCGCGCCGCCGGCTGACGCTCAGCTTGCGGTAGACGCGCGTCAGGTGCTGTTCCACCGTGCTCACGGTGATGTACAGCTGGCTGGCGATCTCGCGGTTGGTGTGCCCGCGCGCGGCGAGCCAGCCGACGCGCTGTTCGGCGTCGGTCAGCAGCTTGACGTCGGCGGGGGCGACCGCGCCGCGCAGCGAGACCACCACGTCCTCGTCGCCGCCGTCGAGGAACGTCTTCCGCAGCAGCTCCGCACCGCATTCCTTGGCCAGCGCCCGTGCGTCCCGGCCGGCCGTGCGGACCGTGGCGGCGTCGCCGCCCGCCCGGCTCAGCTCGGCGAGCGTCCGCGCCAGTTCCAGCTTGGCGCCGGACTTCTCGAGCACGTCCACCGCCTCCTGCATCAGCTTCGGCCGCCTCGCCGGGTCGGCCACGAGGGCCAGCGTCCGCAGCGTGATGCCCCGGGTGCGGTCGCCGCAGCCCGGGCCGAGTTTCGCCGCCTGCTCCTCGGCGAGCGCCCGCGCCTGCTCGCGGTCACCCAGCTTCAGGTAGACCTCCGCGGCGCTGGAGCGCCACGGCACCAGCGACGGCTGGTCCAGGTCCCAGCGGGCCATCTGCTCCCCGCAGGCGAGGAAGTCGTTCAGCGCCGTCGGCAGCCGGCCCGTCGCGAGGTAGTAGTGCCCGCGAGCGTGCAGGTAGTGCAGGCCGAACCGGGTCTCGCCGAGCGCGTCGGGCACCGGCTGGTTCAGCAGCTCCGCGGCCTCGTCGAACCGGCCCATCTCGGTGAGCGCGGCCAGCAGCGTGGCCAGCGGCGCGCCGACCCCGATACCCCACGCCTCCGGGGTCATTTTCGTCAGCGCGATCTTCGCGTTGCGGGCCGCGAGCGGCAGGTCGCCCTGCCGGAGGGCGACCTCCGCGCGCAGCTCGGCCAGCGACGCCTGCCAGGTCGGCGCCGGGCGGCCGGCGGCCTGCGCCACCAGGTGATCCGACCAGGTGGCCGCCTTGTCGAGCCGCTCGGCGTAGATCAGCACCGTCGCCGCGAACACCAGGTGCCGCAGGGTGATGTCGGTCATCCGGGTGCCTTCCAGCACCTGCTCGGCGTCGAGCACGGCGGCCTCGGACGGGCCCTCGCAGACCGCGCTGGTCAGCGCGTCGATCGCCTTGAGCTGCGAGTTCACCGCGAGGCCGAGCTGCGGGGCCGCGGTGCCGTCGGTGATCGAAGCGAGCATCGGCTCCACCAGGTGCAGCATCCCCGGCACCGAGCTGGCCAGCCACGACGACAGCGTCAGCAGCTCGCCGCGGGTGCGGCGGTCCCGGCAGTCGACCAGGTCGCCGAACGCGTTGGCGATCTCCACGGCCTCGTCGACCCGCCCGAACCAGAGCAGGAACTCGAAGATGCCGACGACCCGGATGCCGGGCAGGTGCCCGGCGCGGGTGGCGTGCACCAGCTCCGGCAGCCGGCGCATCGCCTTCGCCGGCGTGGTCCGCCATTCGATGTCGGCCAGCGACGCCTTGGCGATGGCCCGGTCGCGGTCGTCGGTGCAGCAGCGGCTGGCCAGCGCGATGCAGGCGCGGGCCAGCTCGACGTCGTCCTCGAGCAGCGCCGCCTCCGACGCCTCGGACAGCAGGTGCTCGGTCCACGGTTCGCCGACGTTGCCCGCCACCACGTGAGCGGCGATGGCGGTCGGCCGGGCGCCCTGGTCGAACAGCAGGCGGGCGGCCTGGCCGTGCAGCGCGGACCGGACGGCGGGATCGAGCTCCTCGAGCACCGCGATGCGGGCTTCGGCGTGCCGGAACCGGTGCCCGGCGAGGACACCGGCCGACTCCAGCGCCCGGCGCACCGGCTCGGTGGTGGCCGGCGCGAAGGAGACCATGCCGCCGGCCAGCGAGATCTGCGACTGCTCGTCGTCGCCGAGGACGGCGAGCGCCCGGGCGAGCTCGAGCGCCCGCGGCTCGCTGGAGTGCAGGCAGCTGAGCACGGCGTGCCGGTAGGCGGCCCCGGCGACGACCTCGCCCGTGCCCGCCGCCCGGATGTCGTGCACCAGCGCCGTGGCCAGCAGCGGGTTGCCGCCGCTGACCGCGAAGCACTCGGCGGCCAGGGCGTGCGCCTTGACCTCGTCGAGCTTGCCGGCCAGCAGGACGCCGACACCGTTGCGGGACAACGGCGCCAGCCGCAGCTGGCGGCAGTGCGGGCGCCGCATCAGGTCGACGTGGCGCACCGGGCGCCGCTCGCCCGGATCCGCCCGCTCGGCCAGCAGCACGAGCACCCGGGCGGGCCGGATGCGCCGGGCCATGTGCTGCAGGAACTGCAGCGACGCGGGATCGGCGTGGTGGGCGTCATCGACGCAGATCACCAGCGGGCTCTCGGCCGACCAGCCGATGACCGCGCTGGAAAGGCGGTGCAGGAACCGGCTGTCCAGCAGCGTCGCGTCGGCCTCGGCGTCCTCCACGTACGCCGAAACCTGCTCCGCGATGTCCGCCCGGACACCCGGTGTGTGGACCAGCTGCGAAACGACGCCGAGGCCGACGGCGGTTTCCGACCGGGCGCCGGAGGCGGACAGCACGACCGCGCCGGTCCCGGCGGCCTGCCGGCCGAACGCCTCCAGCAGCGCGGTCTTGCCGCTGGCGACCGGGCCGAGGATCAGGCCGACACCGCCGGCCCCGGAGTGGGTGTCGGCGAGCATCTGACTCAGTGTCGCCGTTTCGAAATCACGTTCGATGAGCATGGCGGGAACTGCCCCCAGAAATTCGTTGCGTGTTGGATTCGTCTGATCCACGCCCGCGTTGCGGCCACCCCAGACGGGCCCAACGCGGATTTTCCCGTGAATCACCAGCACAGCAGCGCGCAGCGGGCAAATGCCGCCGCGAGCAATGCTTCACGGTCGATCAGCCCGGCAGACCGCTCCCCGACGAGTGCCCGGTGATGACAAAGTCCCGACGACTCGCGCACGAGCCGGCGTCGAAGTGTTATTCGGCGTCCGTTATGACGGACCGCGGTAAACGTTCATCGGACAACCTTTCCCCAGACCCCAGATCCCCGCGGTTCACGGTTGGACGATTACTGCCCTGATCGCCCGGTTCGCCGCGAGGAGATAACGATCAGAAGCTACCACCTGCCCCTACGTGCCGCAACGAACCCCGATGGGGGGACACACGACGAAAGGATGTCCGATTGGTCCCGTTCCGCTCAGGCGGGCACCGGCCCCCGGGCAGCGGGCGCAAGCTGCGGGAACCCGCACTCCACTCACGGTCGAAGCCACTGCTCGCGCACTCGGGCATTCGAGTGAATGAAGTAGGGGCACTTTGCCGTCGGGTAACGATTACCCCTTCGGAACCCGCACTTTTTCCGGCGTCGCCGAATAAGCTCCGGGAAACACAATGTGAACGAAATCCGGTTCCGCGTCAGACCCGGGCGGGCACGCGCCCTTCCTTCGAGAAGTACCCGCGGACCCGCTTCGTGCACAGCAGCAGGAACAGCACGAGCAGCACCAGCGCCTGCCCGGCCTGACCGGCCCGCATCCAGTCCGGGAATTCGGCGGCGACGACGAGGTAGACCAGGCCGGCCAGCCCGAGCACGGTGATCACCACCAGCCGTACGTAGGTGCGGCGGCGGCCGAGCTTGAGCCGGCCCGCCAGCCGGACGTAGATGATCGCGATGACCAGCACGGACACCGGCCGGATCCACAGCACGCTCTCCAGCGAGGCGCGCGTCCCGGCCCGGTCGGCCGGGTTCGCCTGCCCGGTCGATTCCCAGTGCAGCACCTGGTAGTCGAGGATGCCGTCCTTGTGCAGGAAGGTGAGCACCGCGAAGGCGACGCTGACCAGCAGGTTCAGGTAGAGCAGGGCGATGACCGGCCGCAGCGCGCGGTCGGACGTGGTCGAGGTGGCCATGGTTCCCCAGTTCAGTCGTGTGCGGTGGCCCGTTCGACGATGGCGACGAGCTCGGCCGCGTAGGCGTCGACGTCCGTCTCGGGACGCCGGATCAGTTCGGTGTGGACGCCGTCGATGGCCTGGCGGACGGTGATCGCCATGACGCGCGGGTCGAACCGGCCGAAGTCGCCGGTGCGCTGCCCCTCGCGCAGGCAGGATTCCAGGACGTCGACGGCGCCGTGGTACCAGTCGTCGTTGCCCGCGGCGGCGGCACCGCCACCACCGTGGCGCAGGCAGTCGAGCAGCGCGGTGAGTTCGACCGGGTGCTCGGCGACGAACGCCAGGTTCGACTCGATGTAGGCCCGCAGCTCCGCCGCCGGCCCCGCCACCGCATCGATCCGCTCCCGCATGTAGGCGAGGCTCGTGGCCAGCACGTCCCGCACGACTTCGGCGATCAGGTCGGCCTTGCCGTCGAAGTGGTAGGAGATCATGCCGGTGCTGCTCAGCCCGGCACGTTTCGCGATCTGCCCGAACGAAGCCTTCGCATACCCCAGTTCACCGATGGTCTCGATCGCCGCGCGGACGATCTGCGCCCGCCGTGCGTTCTCGGTGAACGTTTTTGCTTGCATGAGCAAAAAGTAGCACGGCTGAGCAAACAATCGCCAGAATGCGGTCTTTCCGCAACGAGGGGGTTGCGGTATGTGTCGATCACGGGCACGAAGAAGGCCACCCCGGGCTTCCGGGGTGGCCTTCGAAGGGTGAGGGGTCAGCTGTCGACCGGCCGCGCGGCCCCACCCACGCGAACCTGCCGGGCACGCCGGTATCCGAACCGGCCCGGCCCGCCGCGAACCCGCCCGCCGCGGAGCCGACCGGGCTAGCCGTCCACCTGCCGCGCCGTCGCCATCGCGCGGTCGGTCTCCCAGAACGCCCGCACCGACCGGATCAGCCCGTCCTCGCCCACGCGGTAGACGAACACCCCGTCCGTGTCCACCCGGTAGCCGCCGGGCAGGAACGTCGTGATCGTGCCGACGTTGGCCACCTCGTCGCCGCCCGCGTGGGAGTCGCGGATGGTGAACTCGAAGCGCTCGACGTTCGCGATCGTCTTGTCCCAGAACGCGCCGATCCCCTCGCGGCCGTGGTGGCCCTTGCCCGCCTCGTCGAAGAACGACGGGCCGACCGGGTCCTCGACCACCGCGTCCGGGGCGAACAGCGCGAGCCAGCCCTCCTTGTCGCCCGCCGTCACCGCCGTCATCGACGCGAGCGCCGCGCGCCGCGCCGGCGGCTGCTCCGCCGCCGTGTCCCAGCTGACCTGCACGCCCACGGCACTCACTCCTCGAACTTCGCGATGATCTCGGCCCCGAACCTGCGGATCGCGTCGAGCTTCGGCTCGATGGGCGCGTCGAAGCCGACGCCGTCGAACACCCACGGCATGGTGATCACGTCGGTGACGCCCACCTCGGCCTGCTCGCGGTAGCCGTCGAGACCGAACTTGTCGATGCAGACGGCCTGGTATTCGAACGGGACGTCGGCGCGGCCCTGCTCGGCCAGCAGCTCCTTGATCCGCGCGATCGTGTCGCGCAGTTCTTCGAGCTTCATCATCGCCGACGACCAGCCGTCGGCGACCCGGGCGGCGCGCTTCAGCGCGACTTCGGTGTGGCCGCCGATGTAGAACGGCACCCGCGAGGGCGGCGCCGGGCTCATCTGGATCTTGTCGAAGTCGTAGAACTCGCCGTGGTACTCGACCATCCCGCCGTCGAGGAGCAGCCGCAGCACGTCGACGGCCTCGTCGACGCGCTTGCCGCGCCGCTCGAACGGGACGCCGCAGTACTCGAACTCCTGCGGCAGCCAGCCGACGCCGAGCCCGAGGCCGAACCGGCCGCCGGTGAGCACCGCCGCCGAACCGACCTGGCGGGCCAGCAGCACCGGGTTGCGCGAGCCGAGTTTCAGCACCGACGTGTAGAAACGGATCCGGCTGGTCACCGCGCCCATCGACGCCGTGGCGACGAGCGGGTCCACCCAGGGCGTTTCCCCGGTCCAGAACCGGCTGCCGTCGGGGGTGTACGGGTAGTCCGTGTCCACCGTCTCGGCGTAGAAGAGCGAGTCGGGCAGGGCAATGGAGGCGAAGCTGGCCTCTTCGGCGGCCCGGGCGAGCTCGCCCAGCTGATCGAGCGGGTTCATCGCGATCGACAGGGTGAACTTCATGCGTTGAACTATAACGTGTTCTAGTTTGCTCGGCCAGGTCCCGCGGTGGGCCCGGTCACTCGCCGGGAACCCACCGCGTAGCGTCCGCGTTGTCCGTTTCAAAGGTGACCACCGGTCACCGAGCCCCGAACTTCTGGGAGTGGTCCATGGGCACCGCGATCTTCCTGATCGTGCTCGTCGTCGTGATCGTCGGTGGCGGCCTCTATTTCTCGCGGCAGCGCGCCGCGGCCCGGCAGCGGGAGCTCGACGACGCCAAGGCCGACGCCCGGCGCCTGGTCGAGCGGCTCGGCGGCCAGGTGCTCAACCTCAACGGCACGGACACCGCGTCGCAGCAGGCGATGGCCGACGCCGCCGAGCGCTACAACGCGGCCGGTTCGCAGATGGAGCAGGCTCGCACCATCGAGCAGGCCCGGCTGGTGAAGGACACCGCCGTCGAGGGCCTCTACTACGTCCGCGCCGCGCGCGTCGCGATGGGCATGGACCCGGGTCCGCAGCTGCCGGAAGAGGCCGAGCGCGAGCGCGCCGGCAAGGTCACCGAGCGCCGGGACGTCGACGTCGAGGGCCAGCACTACGCCGCCTCTCCCGACGCCGGCCAGGACACGCCGTACTACTACCCCGGCGGCCGCGTCGCGGGCCGTCCGGTGCCGCAGGGCTGGTACAGCGAGCCGTGGTGGAAGCCCGCGCTCGTCGCCGGCGCCTGGGGCCTCGGGTCGATGTTCCTGTTCAGCGCGATGTTCTCCGGCATGGGCGGCATCGCGAGCGCCTCGGCCTGGGAGTCCGGCTACGACGCGGGCCAGCAGGACGCGCTCGAGTCCGGCGACATGGGCGGCGACGGCGGCGGTGACGCCGGCGGCGACGGCGGAGGCGACTTCGGCGGAGACGGCGGCGGTGACTGGGGCGGCGGCGGCTTCGACGGCGGCGGGTTCGACGGCGGAGGCTTCGACGGCGGCGGTTTCGACTTCTGACGCCTGGCTTCATGCGCCCCAATGTGGCGTTCGGTGCGTTGGACGCACCGAACGCCACATTGGGTGCGTCCGATGCACCCGACGCCACATTGGGGCGTGCGGGATCAAGCCGTCTGGCAGCGCGGGCACCAGTACAGGTTGCGCCCGGCCAGTTCCGAGTGCGCCACCGGCGTCCCGCACACCAGGCACGGCTCGCCGGCCCGCCGGTAGACGTAGACCTCGCCGCCGTGGCGATCCACCCGGGCGGCGCGGCCCATCGCCTCCGGCAGGTGCTCCGGGCGGACGGTGTCGATGCGGCCGACGCGGACGCCGTCGCGCATCAGGGTCACCAGGTCGGCCCAGATGTCGTCCCAGAGCGCACGATCGAGTGACCGTCCCGGCGTCATCGGCGCGACGCCGTGGCGGAACAGCACTTCGGCGCGGTAAACGTTGCCCACGCCGGCCAGGACGGCCTGATCCATCAGCAACGCCGCGATCGACGTCCTGGACCGCGAAATGCGGGCCCACGCCAGCTCCGGTTTCGCGTCGCGGCGCAGCGGGTCGGGCCCGAGCCGGGCCTTGATCGCGTCGGCCTGCTCCGGAGCCAGCAGCTCGCACCGCGTCGGCCCGCGCAGGTCAGTCCAATGTGTCCGGCCGGCCAGCCGCAGCCGGACCTGGCCGACCGGCTCGGGCGCGGGCAGCGGGGCTTCGCCGAAGGTCCCGTAGAGGCCCAGGTGGATGTGCACGACGCCGTGCGGGCCGTAGTCGTGGAACAGGTGCTTGCCGTGCGCCTCGGCCCCGACGAACACCTGACCGTCCAAACGGGACGCTTCGGCGGCGAACCGGCCCTGCGGGCTGCGTACCTCGACCGGGGCGCCGGCGTACCGGCGCTTGTGCAGCCGCGCGAGCCGGTGGAGCGTGTGCCCCTCGGGCATCAGGCCTCCGGCAACGCCGGCGGGGTCCCGGTGCGCTCGTAGTCGAGCAGCTGCTGCACGCGGCGGGCGTGCCGCTCCTCCGGCGAGACCTCGGTCGCCAGGAACGCCTCGACGATCTCGACGGCCTCCTCGGCGGAGTGCATCCGCGCGCCGACGCCGATCAGCTGGGCGTGGTTGTGCTCCCGGCACAGCTTCGCGGTCTCGACGCTCCAGGCCAGCCCGGCGCGCGCGCCGGGGACCTTGTTGGCGGCGATCTGCTCGCCGTTGCCGGAGCCGCCGACGACGATGCCGCGGCTGCCCTCGTCGGCCACCACGCGCAGCGCCGTCTCGACGCAGAACGCCGGGTAGTCGTCGGCCGCGTCGTAGACGTGCGGACCGATGTCGGTCACCTCGTGGCCCTGCTTCTCCAGGTGAGCCACCAGGTGGTTCTTCAGCTCGAAACCGGCGTGGTCGGATCCCAAGTAGACGCGCACGGCCAGGAGTCTGCCACCAGGGCCGATATCGGGCATGCTCCGGGGGTGGGGATCTGGGAGCAGACCGGCAGCGACGTGCGGCTCGACTGGGGCGCCGAAGGCGTCGCCGCCCTCGGTCGCGAATGCGCGGTCCTGGTGGTCGTCGACGTGCTTTCCTTCAGTACCACCACGGATCTGGTGGTCGGCCGCGGCGGGCGCGTGCTGCCCGTCCGGTGGCGCGACGAACGCGGGGTCGCCCGGGCACGGGCGGCCGGGGCGGTCATCGCGGGCGAGGGCGAATTCACCCTCCGGCCGTCTTCTGTGACGGACATCCCTCCGGGGACCTTGCTCGCGCTCCCCTCGCCCAACGGCGCGACGCTGTGCGAGGCCGCCGCGGCGACCGGCGCGCACGTGCTCGCGGGCTGTCTGCGCAACGCCTCCGCCGTCGCCGCGAAGGCCGTGTCGCTGGGTGGCCCGATCGGGTTGATCGCGGCGGGGGAACGCTGGGGGGTGAACGTTTTCGGTGACGGCGAAACGTTCGGCCCGCTGCGGCCGTGCGTCGAGGACCAGGTGGGCGCCGGGGCGATCGCCGCCGCGCTGGCCGGTTACGGTCTTTCGGTGTCCGCCGAAGCCGCTCTCGCCGCCCGGTCCGTCGACGCCGAGGCGCTGGTGAACTGCGTGTCCGGGCGCGAACTGGCCGAATCGGGCCACGGCGGCGACGTCGCATGGGCCGCGCGGATCGACGTGAGCGACGCCGCTCCCGTCCTGACCGAAGGAGTACTGGCATGACCGGCCGCTGGATCGAGGTCGCCGACGGCGTCCACGCCCGCCGCTACGAGGAGCTGGACCTGACCGTCGGGCTGGCGGTGGGCGCCGAGCGGTGCCTGGTCGTCGACACCCGCGGCGACCTCGAACAGGGCGCCGAGCTGGCCGCCGCCGTCCGGGAGATCACACCCCTGCCCTGGGCCGTCGTCTACACGCACGCGCACTTCGACCACGCCTGGGGCACCGAGGCGTTCCTGCCCTGCGAGGTCTGGGCGCACGAGCGCTGCGCCGCCGAGCTGAGCGCGGATCCCGACGCTCGCCGCGCCACCTGGGAGGCCCACTACCGCAAGGAGGGCAAGCCGGAGATCGCCGACGCGATTTCCCGCACGACCATCACCGGCCCGGACCACACGTTCACCGACCGCGTGGAGCTCGACCTGGGCGGCCGCACGGCGGTCCTGCTGCACCCCGGCCGGGCGCACACCGACCACGACGTGGTGGTGCACGTCCCGGACGCGGCGGTGGTCTTCGCCGGCGACGTCGTCGAGCACGCCGAAGCCGGGTTCAGCGAGTTCTCGTTCAGCGACGAGACCGACCTGACCGCCTGGCCGGACGCGCTCGACGCGATCCTCGCGCTGGAGCCGCGCGTCGTCGTGCCCGGCCACGGCGATCCGGTCGGCACGGAGTTCGTCCGCTACCACCGCGACGGCCTGCACGAGCTGATCACGCTCAAGGCCGGCGTGGGCCGCGGCGAGACGACCGAGGTGGCGGCCGTGGCGGCGGCGCGCTACCCCAGCGACGTCACCCTGGCCGCCCTCGCGACCCCCTAGTCGAAGTTGAGCTCACCCGACCGGGTGCGCTTGAGCTCGAAGAAGTCCGGGTAGCTCGACAGCGCGACCGCGCCGTCGAACACCTTCAGCGCGTCCTCGCCCCGCGGGATCGAGGTCAGGACCGGGCCGAAGAACGCGACACCGTCGATGTGGATCGTCGGCGTACCGACGTCCATGCCGACCGGGTCCATGCCTTCGTGGTGGCTCTTCTTCAGTGCTTCGTCGTACTCGGTCGAGTGCGCGGCCTCGGCCAGCTCGGCCGGCGCGCCGATCGCGGCCAGGGCCTCCTTGATGACGACGTCGTAGTCCTTGGTGCCCTGGTTGTGGTACCGGGTGCCGAACTCGGTGTAGTAGTCGCGCAGCACCTCTTCGCCCTTGAGCTGCGACAGCGCCACGGCCACCCGGACCGGGCCCCAGCCCTTCGCCAGCAGCTCCTTGTACTGCTCGGGCAGCTCGTCCCGGCCTTCGTTGAGCACCGACAGGCTCATGATCCGGAAGTGCAGGTCCAGGTTGCGGTGCTTCTCCACCTCCAGGATCCAGCGGGAGGTGATCCACGCGAACGGGCAGATCGGGTCGAAGTAGAAATCGACCTTGGTGGGCTGCTCGGCAGCGGTCATCTGGGTACTCCAAAGTCACGTCTCGATGTGGGCGGACCCCCACGTAGCGGCCCAACACCTCGGAACGCGGGCTTGTTCCCTTATCGCCTGCCACCCCGTCCCCATGATTGGATGCGAGGAGTTGAAAACCGATACCAACGACCAGAGGTGCCTGTGCCCGCCCCCAACCTGACCCGTGACCAAGCCAAGCTGCGCGCGGATCTGCTCGACGTGACCGGCTACGACATCGAGCTCGATCTCACCGACGGCCACGGCGGTCCCGGGGAGAAGACCTTCGCGTCGACGACGACCGTCCGGTTCTCCAGCGCCCGGGCCGGCGAAAACACGTGGGTCGACATCGTCGCCGACCGCGTGCACTCGGCCACCTTGAACGGCGCGGACGTGGACGTCAGCGCCTACGTCGAGGACAAGGGCATCGCGCTCGCCGGGCTCGCCGAGTCGAACGAGCTCACGGTGACCGCCGACTGCCGGTATATGAACACCGGCGAAGGCCTGCACCGGTTCGTCGACCCGGTCGACGACGGCGTCTACCTGTACACGCAGTTCGAAACGGCCGACGCCAAGCGCATGTTCGCCTGCTTCGACCAGCCCGACCTGAAGTCGGTCTACCGGCTCACGGTCGTCGCGCCGAGGGACTGGAAGGTGGTCTCCAACGCCATCGCCGAGTCCACCGAAGAGACGCCCGAAGGCGCCGTCCGCACGGTGTTCAAGGAGTCCGAGCGGATCTCCACCTACCTCGTCGCGCTGGTCGCCGGCCCGTTCGCCGAGTGGCGTGACGAGTACACCGACGACCACAAGACCATCCCGCTCGGCGTCTACTGCCGCGCGTCGCTGGCCGAGCACATGGACGCCGACCGGCTGTTCACCGAGACCAAGCAGGGCTTCGGCTTCTACCACGAGAAGTTCGGCACGCCCTACCCGTTCTCCAAGTACGACCAGCTGTTCGTGCCGGAGTTCAACGCGGGCGCGATGGAGAACGCCGGCGCGGTGACGTTCCTGGAGGACTACGTCTTCCGCAGCCGCGTCACCCGCTACGCCTACGAGCGGCGCGCCGAGACGCTGCTGCACGAGATGGCGCACATGTGGTTCGGCGACCTGGTCACCATGCGCTGGTGGGACGACCTGTGGCTGAACGAGTCGTTCGCGACCTTCGCCAGCGTGCTGGCCCAGGCCGAGGCCACCGAGTACAAGAACGCGTGGACCAGCTTCGCGAACATCGAGAAGTCGTGGGCGTACCGCCAGGACCAGCTGCCCTCGACGCACCCGATCGCGGCCGACATCGTCGACCTGCACGCGGTCGAGGTCAACTTCGACGGCATCACCTACGCCAAGGGCGCGAGCGTGCTCAAGCAGCTCGTCGCCTACGTCGGGCTGGACCACTTCCTCGACGGCCTGAAGGTGTACTTCGGCAAGCACGCCTGGGGCAACGCGACCCTGGCCGACCTGCTGGGTGCGCTGGAAGAGGCGTCCGGGCGCGACTTGTCGTGGTGGAGCGCGCAGTGGCTGGAGACCACCGGGCTGAACTCGCTGAGCCCGCGCTACGAGGTCGGCGCGGACGGCAAGTTCACGTCCTTCGCCGTCGTGCAGTCCGGCGCCAAGCCGGGCGCCGGTGAGCTGCGCACCCACCGGGTCGCGGTCGGCGTCTACGACGAGGACGCCAACGGGAAGATCGTCCGGACCCAGCGCGTCGAGCTGGACGTCGACGGCGAGCGCACCGAGGTGCCGGACCTGGTCGGCCACCCCGCGGGCAAGCTGGTCCTGGTCAACGACGACGACCTGACGTACTGCACGATGCGCCTCGACCCGGCGTCGCTGACCACGCTGATCGACCGCATCGCCGACATCACCGAGCCGCTCCCGCGCACCCTGTGCTGGTCGGCGGCGTGGGAGATGACCCGCGAGGCGGAGCTGAAGGCCCGCGACTTCGTCACGCTGGTCCAGCGCGGCATCCACACGGAGACCGAGGTCGGTGTGGTCCAGCGGCTGCTGCTGCAGGCCCAGACGGCGCTGAACTCCTACGCGGAGCAGGAGTGGGCGGCCTCGCGCGGCTGGCCGACGTTCACCGCGCGGCTGCTGGAGCTGGTGCGCAACGCCGAGCCGGGGTCGGACCACCAGCTGGCGTTCGTGAACTCCCTGGCCGGCTCGGTGCTGGACGACGCCACTCTGTCGGTTCTGTCCGGCTGGCTGGACGGATCGGCGCCGCTCGAAGGCCTGACGGTGGACACGGACCTGCGCTGGCGCCTGCTGCACGCGCTGGTGGCGCACGGCAAGGCGGCGGCACCGGAGATCGAAGCGGAGCTGTCCCGCGACAACACGGCCACGGGCCGCCGCCAGGCGGAGCGCGCCCGCGCCCTGCGCCCGACGGCGGAGGCCAAGGCCGACGCGTGGGAGCGCGCGGTGTACGACGACGAGCTCCCCAACGCGGTGAGCGACTCGCTCATCTCGGGCTTCTCCCACCCGGGCCAGAAGTCGTTGCTGGGCGCGTACGTGGCCCGGTACTTCGAGGTGATCGACGAGGTCTGGCAGCGACGCTCGAGCGAGCGCGCCCAGCCGATGGCCATCGGCCTGTACCCGTCATGGGCGGTGGCCCCGGAGACGGTGACGGCCTCGGACGAGTGGCTGGCGGGCGAGCACCCGCAGGCGTTGCGCCGGCTGGTGTCGGAGGGCCGGGCGGGGATTCTGCGCGCATTGGCGGCGCGGGACTTCGACGCGCAGGCGTGAGGTCTTGAGGTCTTGAGGACGGCGGGTCGCGCTTCGGCGCGGCCCGCCGTTCTGTCGTTTGTTGCCTTTGGTGGGCTCGGCGAAGGTTTTGTTGTCGGGCCTCGGCCTCGGCCTCGGGCCTCGGCCTCGGCTGAGGGAACCTTTTCGGGGGCCGACGATCAGCGGCGCTGGAGCGGCTCGGCCCGCCTGCCGGGCCCGGCTCGCCGTTCGGCCCAGCTCCCGGGCTGCGGCTGACCGGCTCGGCCCGCCCTGCCGGGCCGCGGCTCACCGGCCCGGCACCGCCCATCGGCATAGCTCGCTCCCGATCAGGACCGCCTCACCCGACCGCCGCTCGCCGGCTCGGTCAGGCCCCAGAGGGTCCCTCACCGACACAGCCCGCCCCGAACAC
>NZ_PPHG01000016.1 GCF_002904295.1 Amycolatopsis sp. CA-128772 | reverse complement strand
CGTGGCCGGGGCGCTGGCCGCGGGCCGGGCGGTGCTGGACAAGCGCGGTGTCGTGGTGGCCGGGGTTCCGGTCCAGCCGCCGCCACCGGAACGCGGCGAACCACCGCCGGCCCCACCACCGGGAGATCCACCACCGGGCGGCATTCCACCCATGGCCGGCTGCCCACCCTGCGGCGGCAGCCCATCCCCGTTGCTGCGCGGCGACGGCACGGAGGTCTCGGCGCCGGTCCGCGGAGCAGCGGGAGCACTCCCGCTGGCCGAAGTGGTCCCATCAACCCGCGGCGGCGCGGCACTGCTCGGGGTATCGGCACCGGGGTGCGCGCCCGGCCCATCAGTCCGCGCGGCGGGCGGAGCGCCCGAACCGGAGTGCGCGGGAGCAGCGCTGCTGTCCCCACCCCGGACGGGTGCCGGGCCACTGTCGCCGACGTGGGACGGGTTGCTGTCTCCGCCCCGGACGGGTGCCGGGCCACTGTCGCCGACGTGGGACGGGTTGCTGTCCCCGCCCCGGACGGGTGCCGGACCACTGTCGCCTACATGCGCCGGTGAGCTGTCCCCGGCCCTGGTCGGCGCGGGATTGCTGTCGCCGACGTGCGACGGGTTGCTGTCCTGGCCCCGGACGGGTGCCGGGCCTCTGTCCCCGACGTGCGACGGCGGGTTATCCCCGGCCCGGGTGGGCGCAGGGCTGCTGTCCCCACCCCGAGCCGCCGCCGGATCGCTGTCGCCAGCATGCGACGGCGTACTCTCCCCGCCGCGCCCCGCCGAAGAACTGTCACCTGAGCGAACCCCCGAAGGACTGCCGTCCTCAGAAAGCCCGTCGCCAGGATGCGAAGGCGAACCGTCCGCCGCGTCCGGCGAATCCCCGTCCGCGTGGTCTCCGGACGATCCGCCCTCCCCGTGAGCGCGCGCATGGACCCCGCCGCCCTCCTTCGGGATCTTCCGGACGAACCCACCTTCCTTGACCTTCAGCCCGTCCAGCCCGCTGACCTTGCCCAGCACCTTGCCGAAGACCTTCGCGATCTTCTCGAACAGGTCCACCAGCTTCGACAGCAGCGGCGACACCTTGCGGATCGTGTCGGTCAGCTTCTTGAGCAGCTCGCCGATCTTCTTGCCCCACTTGGCGATCGCCGCCGTTGCCTGGGCGACCACCACCGGCGTGCCGAAGCCGAGGCTGAAGACCTCCTCCATCACCCACGCGACCAGCTTGCCGACCAGGTCCGCGATCAGCTGCCGCACGGTCTCCCGCACGAACGACACGACCTGGCCCATGATCATCGTGACCGTGCTGATCGCACCCGCCACCGTCGCCGCACCGGACAGCGCGTCCGAATGTTCGGCGGCGAAGGCGCGGTAAGCGTCCGCACCCGCGCCGGTCCAGCCCGTCGTACCGTTCTTGACCGCGTTGTCGAAGTCCGTCTTGCGCTCGCCCAGCGCCTTCGAGACGTTGCCCCAGGTGTCCGCATAGGACTGGATCACCGGCGGGTTGCCCGCCACCGAATCCAGCATGTCCTTCAACGGCTGCACGTGTTCCATCAGGAACGACGCCACCGACGACATCAGGTACCCGAACGGGTCGATCGCCGCGCCGGCGATCTCGCCGGCCAGCGACAGCATGCCGAGGCCGCCGGAAACCCAGTCGCCGTCCTTGATGCCGTTGAACGCGTCCATCGACGACTCGGCGATGCCGATGCCGCCCGCCCAGCCGTAGTCGCCGTTGCCCGCCGTGAACGCGCCCGGCCCGTCCGGGTCCTTCTTCGCCTCCGCGACGAGCGGGTTGCCTTCGGGCATCAAGCACCGTCCACGGACTTGTTCAGGTCGTCGGCGACGCCGCCTTCGTACTTGTGGTAGGCCGCCGCGGCCTCCCGCACCTTGCCGGAGACGGCCGTCATCGCCTGCACGGCGTCCTTGAGCGCGTCGATCCCGTACTGCTCCACCGGGTCGAGCAGCATCCGGAACGGCTGGCAGAGGATGCCGTACGCGTCGGTCGGCATGCTCACCTGGTTCGCCGCGTCGACGGCCTGCTGCAGCCCGTCACCGATGGCGTCGAGCTGCTTGGCGTGCGCCGTCAGGTCGGTGCTGAGTTCCACATCCGTCATCGGTTTCCCCCTCAGGAAAGAATCGGCCCGCCGAAGTCGTCGTCGTCGTCATCGTCGTCGACCGGACGGCGGCGCCGCGGCGGCTGCGGCGCGGACGGCGGCGCGGCCGGTGGCGGCGTGCGCGGCGGCTCCTCGGTGTCCTCCGGCAGGAACCGGCGGACGCGGTCGGGTTCCGGGAACGCCGGCTCGGCCGGCGGTTCCGGGAACGTGCTCTGCGCCTCGCGGACGATCTCGGCCGCGGCCTGGTCGCCGGTGCCCGTGGTCTCGATCATCGCCTGCTGCAGCAGCTCGGGGATCCGCGCCTGCGCCCGCTGGACGAGCTGCATCACCTGCGCCGACACCTCGGCCATCCGCTTGCCCGCCGCCGTCTCGGCGATGACCAGGTTCTTCAGCAGCCCGCGCGAATCGATCGTCACCTGGACGGTGCCGTCCTTCGACCGCTCGGTGACCGTCTGGCCCTGCATGCGATCGGCCAGCGCCTGGTACCGGGCGGCGTTCTCCTCGAGCCGCTGGGTCCAGTTGTCGATCATCGCGTCGCTGGCGTCGATGCTGTCCGGCATCACGGCCCCTTCTCTCTGCTTCCCCACCACTGACGGCTCCGGGCCGCGCACGGTTCCCGCGAAACGTCAAAGGCCACCCTAGGGGACCCGCGGGTCCGCCAGGGTGGCCTTCGCCGAGATGTGTCAGAGGTTGCCGCGGCGCTCCTGCTCACGCTCGATCGCCTCGAACAGCGCCTTGAAGTTGCCCTTGCCGAAGCCGAGCGAGCCGTGCCGCTCGATCAGCTCGTAGAACACGGTCGGGCGGTCGCCGATCGGCTTGGTGAAGATCTGCAGCAGGTAGCCGTCCTCGTCGCGGTCGACCAGGATGCTGTGCTCCTTGAGCGTCTCGATCGGCACGCGGACGTTGCCGATCCGGGCGCGCAGCTCGGGGTCGTCGTAGTAGGAGTCCGGGGTGTCGAGGAACTCGACGCCGGCGGCGCGCATCGCCGTCACGGTGGCGATGATGTCGTTGGTGGCCAGCGCGATGTGCTGGCAGCCGGCACCGTCGTAGAACTCGAGGTACTCGTCGATTTGCGACTTCTTCTTCGCCACGGCCGGCTCGTTCAGCGGGAACTTCACCCGGTGGTTGCCGTTCGAGACGACCTTGCTCATCAGCGCCGAGTACTCGGTCGCGATGTCGTCGCCGACGAACTCCGCCATGTTCACGAAGCCCATGACGCGGTGGTACCAGTCGACCCAGTAGTCCATCTTGCCGAGCTCGACGTTGCCGACGCAGTGGTCGACCGCCTGGAACAGCCGCTTCGGCGCGCCCTCGGGCCGCTTGACCGTGCTCTCGCGCGGCTCGTAGCCGGGCAGGTAGACGCCGTTGTAGCGCGACCGGTCGACCAGCGAGTGGCGGGTTTCGCCGTAGGTCGCGATCGCGGCGACGCGCACGGTGCCGTGCTCGTCGGAGACGTCGTGCGGCTCCTCGAGGATGGTCGCGCCCTGCGCGCGGGCGTGCTCGACGCACTTGTCGACGTCGGTGGTCTCCAGCGCCAGGTCGATGACGCCGTCGCCGTGCTTGCGGTGGTGGTCCAGCAGCGGCGAGTCCGGCTTCACACCGCCGGTGATGACGAACCGGGCCGAGCCGGACTTCAGCACGTAGGACTTGCGCTCGAAGACGCCGGTCTCGGGTCCCGAGTACGCGACGAGCTGCATCCCGAACGCGATCTGGTAGTACCAGGCGGTCTGGGTGGCGTTGCCGGCGATGAACACCACCGCGTCCATGGCCTTGACCGGGAACGGGTCGGTCGAGGCGTCGTGGTCCACGAGCCCGACGAGCTGACGCAGCTGGTCGTAGCTGACGTCGTCGAGTGCACCCTGGGGTTCGGCAGTCTGGGTCATACCCGAAGGATCATCCCTTCGAGGCAAGATGCGCAATGGTCTCTGATTTTGCTGGACAAGTTGACCGGTGTCTGCCCGGTAGCGGCGGTCATCGTGGACAATCTGTGCATGTCCGAGAACCTCGATGCGCTGGATGCGCGACTGCTGTTGCTGCTCACGGACTCCCCGCGCTTGGGGGTCCTGGAGTGCGCGCGCCGGCTGGGTGTCGCCCGCGGCACGGTCCAAGCGCGCTTGGACCGCCTCACCGAGCGCGGCATCCTCGGCGGCTTCCCGCCGGAGCTGGACCTGGCGGCGATGGGCTACGGCCTGACGGCGTTCGCGTGGCTGGAGATCGCCCAAGGGCGTCGCACGGAGGTGACGGAGGCGTTGGCGGCGATCGACGAGGTCTGCGAGGTCCACGCGACGACCGGCCAGGGGGACCTGTTCGTCCGCATGGTCGCGCGCGGCAACGACGACCTGCAGCGGGTGATCGACAAGGTCGTCGGGGTGGCGGACGTGCTGCGGACGTCGACGTCGATCGCGTTGTCGACGCCGGTGCCGCCGCGGGTCCGCCCCCTGCTCGAACGCACCGCGCGGAGCTGACCCAAGCGGCACTTTCACGTGAAAGTGACCACTTGGGGGCGGCACTTTCGCGTGAAGTGCCGCTCTCAGGCTTCGTCGGTGACGTGGGCCAGGTAGCGCTCGGCCGAGCGCTGGACGACCTCGAAGCCGTCGGTGCGCACGATCGCGTCCCACCAGGCGCCGTAGATCGCCTCGAAGCGGTAGCCGGCCAGCAGTTCCGCCGCGCGGCGGACCACGCTCGGGCGCTCCGGGACCAGGTTCGGGTAGCTGTACATGAAGCCGACGTGCGTGCGGTCCGGGATCACCTGCACGATGTCACCGGACAGCAGCGCGCCCTGGCCGTTTTCGCCGTCCGGCCAGTGCAGGACCGTGCCGCCGTCGAAGTGCACGCCGAGGTTGATCAGCCGCAGGTCGTCGGCGACGTCGAGGGTGGTGCCGGACCACAGCTTCACCGCGGGGCCGGGCCGGCCGATCCACTGCTGGTCGGCTTCGTGCAGGTAGACCGGCACGTCGAACGCGCGGGCCCACTCGACCATCGTCGTGTAGTAGTGCGGGTGGCTGATCGCGATACCGGTGATCCCGCCCAGGTCGCGGACCTGCGCCACCAGCGCGTCGTCGAGGTACGCCGCGCAGTCCCAGAGGAAGTTCCCGGACCGGGCCCGCACCAGCAGCGCGCGCTGGCCGATCGCGAACCCCGGGTTCGAGCCGACGCCGGTGATGCCGGGGCCCTGCTCCTCGATCCGCGGGGTGTAGGTGCCGCTTTCACGGAGCGTGGCCAGGTTCGTCCACTGCTGCCCGGACTGCGGGACGTACTGGCGTTCGTCCTCGCAGATCGGGCAGTTCTCGCGGGCCTCGGCGTACTGCATGCCGCAGGCCAGGCACATCGGTTCCGTGCTCACAGCTGTGTCCTCCCAGAATGAGGATCCTGGGAGGACACGCTAGCCGCGGACGTCAGGCGTCGGTGTACGGAACCGCCTTGACGAGCGTCACCTTCTGAACCTTGCCGTTGGGCAGCTCGTACTCGCGGGCCTCGCCCTCCTTGGCACCGAGCAGGGCCTTGCCCAGCGGTGACTCGGGGGAGTACACGTCGAGCTCGCCCTCGGCGCCCTCTTCGCGGGTGGCGAGCAGGAACTTCTCGTCCTCGTCGTCACCTTCGTAGCGGACGGTGAGCACCTTGCCGGGGCCGGCGGTGCCGTCGTTCGCGGGCGCTTCGCCGACCTTGGCCGAGCGCAGCAGCTCCTGCAGGTGCCGGATGCGCGCTTCGGCCTGGCCCTGCTCCTCGCGAGCCGCGTGGTAACCCCCGTTTTCCTTGAGGTCACCTTCTTCGCGGCTGTCGTTGATGCGCGCGGCGATGACCGGCCGATTCTCGATCATTTCGTCGAGCTCGTGCTTGAGCCGGTCGTAGGCATCCTGGGTGAGCCAGGTCACCTTGGTGTCGCTCACGGTCACCATCTCCTCGTCGGGCCTGCCAGGCTTGCGTGTTCAAGCCGGCCCACGCGGGCCTAGGTGCCCGCGTGGCTGAGATAAAGGAAAAACACGGCCCGTCGCGGACCGTGCTGAGGGGTCAGAGTATCACGGCGCGAGAGGTCGACGCCCGTTATTTCCCCGCACCCTGGGCGTTGAGCGCGCGGTTCACCCCGTTGGCCGCTATGGGGTTGACAGATAGCGTGGTATGTCGTACGAGCAGCCGAATACGTCTGCAGTAACCGGTTCGCCGATGCTCTTGATCGTCGTGCTGATCCGGTTGTACTTGCCGCCGACGGGGATCAGGAGCTCTTTGCGGCCGCTCTCGGCGCCGGTCCTGTCGCGGACGCGGACGACGCACACGCCCGGCCTGCTGTCGTCGTCTCGGGTGACGTTCAGGGTGATTTCCATCGCGTTGCCCGGTTTCGCGCTGAACGCGATGCGCTCGGCGTCGATCGGCGCCGACCCGAGGTTGACGTAGGCGACCCACGCGATCAGGCCGCTGACCAGCAGGGCGATGGCCAGGAAGAGCCAGCGCCGCCACCGCCGGGACGGTGTGGCGCGCTGGGTGCCGTACCGGTCCGCGAGCAGCGCGGGCGCTGCCGTTTCCGCCGGTCCGCCTGCCAACCCGGGCCTCCTGCTCGTTCTTGTCGTACCCGCGGGGACAATGGTGACGCGGGTACGTCCCGAGTATCCGCCCGCTGGGTGGGCGGCCCGCAGGTGGGTCGCGGAATAAGGGCAGAAGGGGAGTCGTTCGGAGCATGGTGGAAGCCGACGAGATGGGGAACACCGCCAACCCGCGCCTGCGCATGATGGCCGTGCACGCGCACCCTGACGACGAGTCGAGCAAGGGTGCCGCCACGATGGCGCGCTACGCCGCCGAGGGGCACGAGGTGCTCGTCGTGACGTGCACCGGGGGCGAGGCCGGCAGCATCCTGAACCCGGCCATGGACCGGCCCGACGTGCTGGCGAACATGACCGAGATCCGCCGTGAGGAGATGGCCCGCGCGGCCAAGATCCTCGGCGTGAGCCAGCGCTGGCTGGGCTTCGTCGACTCCGGCCTGCCGGAGGGCGACCCGCTGCCGCCGGTGCCCGAGGGGTCGTTCGCGGTCGTCCCGCTGGAGGAGTCCACCGAGGCGCTGGTGCGCGTGATCCGGGAGTTCCGCCCGCACGTGATCACCACCTACGACGAGAACGGCGGCTACCCGCACCCCGACCACATCCGCACCCACGAGGTGTCGATGGCGGCGTGGGACGCGGCGCCGGACCCGGAACGCTTCCCCGACGCCGGCGAGCCGTGGCAGCCGCTGAAGCTGTACTACATGCACGGCTTCTCGCGCGCCCGGATGCTGGCCTTCGACTCGGCGCTGAAGGAGGCCGGGCTGGAGTCGCCGTACACCGAGTGGCTGGCCAAGTGGGACCCGGACAAGGCCGATGTGCTGGAGCGGGTGACGACCCGCGTCGAGTGCGGTGAATACTTCGAGGTGCGGGACGAGGCGCTCAAGGCGCACGCCACGCAGATCGACCCGACCAGCCGCTGGTTCGCCGTGCCACTGGAGATGCAGCGCGAGACCTGGCCGACCGAGGAGTACGAGCTGGTCAAGTCGCTGGTCGACAGCACGTTGCCGGAGGACGACCTGTTCGCCGGCATCGCGGGCCCGGAGCAGGGCACTGAGGAGAAGGTGAACACATGAGTCTGACGCTGCCGGCCGGCGTGGCGCTTCCGGTGACCGCGTCGGTCCTCGTCCTGACGCAGCAGCCGGGCAACGGCGACAACGGCGGGCAGGGGGAGGACTTCGGCAAGTCGTCCCCGGTCGGCTTCCTGGTGCTGATCCTGTTCCTCATCGCGGTGGCCTTCCTGGTCCGCTCGATGACGAAGCACCTCAAGCGCGTCCCGGCCAGCTTCGACGACCCGCCCGCCGCGGAGGCGCCGGAGCAGGCCGAGGTCGAGGAGCCCAAGGCGGCCGAGAAGCCCGTGAAGGACTCCTCGGCCACCAAGGCCGACTAGCCCGAGCTCCCTGCGCGAAGGAGCCCGGGGTCCACGTCCGGGACCGCGAAGCGCGGGTTCGCGCCGGCTGCGACCAGCCGGATCACGAAGCCGGCGGCTTCCTCGGCCTGCCGGGCCGCGGCGAGGCCGCCCACCACCGCGGTCCGCGCGCCGAGGTCGCGGACCAGTGCGGCCGTCCGGTTCAGGGCGCCGGTGTCGTCGCCGCAGAGCGCGACCACCGGTGACGCTTCCCGCTCGCCGGTGAACGGCCAGGACGCCCCGGCGAACAAGTGCAGGGCCTTGACCACGTGGGCGCCGGCCGCGATGTCGGCGACCAGTTCGGCGGCCGACCCGGTCTCCGGGAGCAGGCGCCCGGTCGCGTAGTCCACGGCGTTGGTGCAGTCGACGACGGTCTTGCCCGCCAGCGTCCCCGCCGCCGCGCCGACGAGCCTCAACGCCTCCGCCAGCCCGTCCCAGGCGATCGCCACCACGATGGCCTCGCCCGCGAGCCGGCCCGGGTCGACCGGCGTCGCGGCGGCCCCGATCCGCTGCGCGGCGGCCTTCGCGCGATCGGGGTCGCGGCCGGTGACCGCGATCGAGTGCCCGGCGCTCGCCCACGCGCTCCCCAGCGCCACCGCGAGGTTCCCGGTCCCCAGCAGTCCGATCTTCACCTTGGTCTCCTTCGTCTCGTGAGGTTTCACTGCGACGCTAAGAAACCGGTTCCCACCAATCGGTAGGAGCGCGGGTGGCAGGCTGGACCGGTGAACGAACAGGGCTGCGAGACCTTCGTTTCGGACTGCCACGTCCGAGCCGCGGTCGAACTCGTCAGGCACACGTGGGACCCGGTCGTCGTCTCCGCGCTGCGGATGGGACCGACCCGGCGCAGCACCCTCCTGGACCGCATCGCCGGGGTGAGCGACAAGGTGCTGACCGAGTCACTCCGGCGCCTGGCCTCCCACGGCCTGGTCGCGCGGACGCCACACGCAGGGGCCGTCTACGAACTCACGCCGTTGGGGGCGTCCTTCGCCGGCGGCCCCTTGGCGCACCTCGCGGAGTGGGCCGCCGAGAACCAGGGTGCCCTCGCCTCGACGGCCTGACCCGCTCACAGCCGCGGGTCCACCGGGTCCGACTCCAGCGCGAGCACCGCGAACACGCACTCGTGCACCCGCCACAGCGGCTCGCCCCGCGCGACGCGCTCCAGGGCCTCCAGCCCCAGCGCGTACTCGCGCAGCGCCAGCGTGCGCTTGCGGTTGAGCCCGCGCTTGCGCAGCCGCTCCAGGTTGGCCGGAAGCGTGTAGTCCGGGCCGTAGATGATCCGCAGGTACTCGCGCCCGCGCACCTTCACCCCCGGCTGGACCAGGCCGCGCGGGCCGCGGGTCAGGTTGCCCGCCGGCTTGACCACCATGCCTTCGCCGCCCGCGGCCGTCAGCTCCTCCCACCACGAGACGCCCCGGGCCACGGACCCGGCGTCGGTCAGGTCGACCGCCAGCGTCCGGGTCCGCTGGAACCGCGGTCCGCGCAACTGCTCCAGCGAAGACAGGTGCCACGCGTGCGGCCGGTCGTGGTAGGCCGTCCCTTCGGACGCCAGCAGCTGGAACGGCGCCAGCCGCACCCCGTCCAGGCCCGACGTCGGCCAGCAGTAGCGCCGGTACGCCGCCCGATATGCGTCCACAGTGGACGATCGGGATGCCGTCCGCGCCAGCAGCTCGGTGACGTCGATGCCCCGCGCGGCCGCGGTCGCCATGGCCGAGACGGCCGACGGCAGCACCGCCTGGGCCGCCGCGCCCACCGACGCGTACTGGTCCGAGATCAGCGAACCGGCCTTCGCGCTCCACGGCAGCAGCTCGGCGTCGAGCAGCAACCAGCCCGAGTCCAGCTCCTCGAACAGCCCGGCCGCCGCCGTGCGCACGTCCGCCAGCAGCTCGGCGTTCTGCGCCGGCGAGAAGAACGGGCGTCCAGTCCGCGTGTACACCGCGCCACCGCCGTGGATGCCGAAGCGCCGGTACGCGACTTCGTCGTCGCGGCAGACCAGCACGACGGCCCGCGAGCCCATGTGCTTCTCTTCGCACAGCACGGCTTCGACCCCGGCCGCCCGGTATTCGGCGAACGCCTCTTCCGGGTGCTCCAGGTGGTCGGCGCGGGACGACGTCGAACACGGCGCCATCGTCGGCGGCAGGTACGCCAGCCAGCGCGGGTCGACCGCGAACCGGCTCATCACCTCCAGCGCCGCCGCCGCCTGCTCCGCCGAGACGCCGACCCGGCCGTGGTGCGCGGTCTGCACGATCCGCTTGCCGGTGACGTCGGCCAGTTCCAGCACCGCCGGCTCACGGCCACCCAGCGGCCGCGCAGCGTCGAGCGGACGCGTCGGCTCGTACCAGACCCGGTGCGCCTCCACCGAGACGACTTCGCGCTCGGGGTAGCGCAACGCGGTCAGCTTGCCGCCGAACACGGCGCCGGTGTCGAGGCACATCGTGTTGTTGACCCACTCCGGCTCCAGCGTCGGCGTGTGCCCGTAGAGGACCATCGCGGACCCGCGGTAGTCGCGGGCCCACGGCAGCCGCACCGGCAGGCCGTACTCGTCGGTCTCGCCGGTCGTGTCGCCGTAGAGCGCCATGCTGCGCACCCGCCCGGACGCGCGCCCGTGGTACCGCTCGGGCAGCCCGGCGTGCGCGACGACGAGCTTGCCGCCGTCGAGGACGTAGTGCGCGATCAGCCCGTCGCAGAATTCGTGCGCCGCCCGCCGGAACTCTTCGGTTTCCGCGGCGAGCTGCTCCAGCGACTCGGCGAGCCCGTGCGCGACGTTGACCTTCCGGCCGTGCAGCGCGCGCACCAGCTTCTGCTCGTGGTTCCCGCAGACGACCAGCGCGTTGCCGGACGACGCCATCGCCATCACGCGCCGCAGCACGCCCGGGGTGTCCGGGCCGCGGTCGACGAGGTCGCCGACGAACACCGCCGTCCGCCCGTCCGGGTGCACGCCGTCGGCGTACCCCAGCTCGGCCAGCAGCTCCTCGAGCTCGGCCGCGCAGCCGTGGACGTCGCCGATCACGTCGAACGGCCCGGTCAGCGCGCGCTTGTCGTTGCGCAGCGGCTCGACGACGATCTCGGCTTCGGCCACCTCGGCTTCGGAGCGCAGCACGTGCACGCGCCGGAAACCCTCGCGCTCCAGCGACTTCAGCGACCGTTGCAGCTCGCCGCGCTGCCGGCGGACCACGTGGTCGCCGAAGTCGCGGTCCGGCCGCCCGGCGTTGCGGGCGACGCAGACGCCGACCGGCAGGTCGAGCACGATCGCCGTCGGCAGCACGTCGTGCTCCTTCGCCAGCTTCACCAGGCTCGCCCGCGAAGCGCGTTGGACGTTCGTCGCGTCGATGACGGTCGTCCGCCCGGCGGCGAGCCGCTTCGCCGCGATGTAGTGCAGCGCGTCGAAGGCGTCGGCGCTGGCCGACTGGTCGTTCTCGTCGTCGGCGACGAGCCCGCGGAAGAAGTCGCTGGAGAGCACCTGGGTGGGCGCGAAGTGGGCGCGCGCGAACGTCGACTTGCCGGAGCCGGAAGCGCCGACGAGCACGACGAGCGCCATGTCGGGGACGGTCAGCTTCACGCGGCCACCTCCTCTCGGGTCGTGAAGACCGCCAGTTGGGTCGGCGGTCCCGATTCCTGGTCCTCCGGTCCGATCGGCAGGTACCGGACGTCGTAGCCGCGCCGGGTCGCGACGCCGTCCGCCCAGGCGCGGAACTCGGCCCGGGTCCATTCGAACCGGTGGTCGGCGTGCCGGAAATGCCCCATCGGCAGGAACTCGAACAGCCGGTTGTACTCCGCGTTGGGCGTCGTGACGAGCACTGTGCGCGGCGCCGCGACGCCGAACACGGCGTGCTCCAGCGCCGGGAGCCGTTCCTCGTCGACGTGTTCGACGACCTCCATGAGCACGGCGGCGTCGAACCCGGCCAGCGCCGGGTCGGCGTAGGTCAGCGCAGATTGCCGCAGCGTGACGCGGGAGTTGTCCTTCAGCCGCTTCTCCGCGATGTTCAACGCGCTGCTCGACACGTCCACGCCGACGATCTCGGTGAACGACCGCTCCTGCTCGAGGACGCGCAGCAGCGCGCCGGAGCCGCAGCCGAGGTCCAGCACGCGCTGGGCGCCGGCGGCCCGCAGCGCGGCGAGCACACTGCCGTGGCGCTGCGACGCGAGGCTCTCCGGCTTGTCCGGCACGTCCGTGACCAGCGCTTCGGCCTCCGCCGGGACGTCGTCCGCCTCAGCCAGCCGCGAGAGCGCGTACGCCACGACCGGCCGGCGCCGCTCGAGGTAGCGGTTCGTGATGAGCGTCCGCTCGGGGTGCCCGGCGAGCCAGCCGTCGCCGGCGCGCAGCAGCTTGTCGGCCTCGTCCTGGCCGACCCAGTAGTGTTTGTCGCCGTCGAGCGCGGGCAGCAGCACGTACAGGTGGCGCAGCGCGTCGGCGACCCGCTGGGTGCCGGTGAGCGTCAGGTCGACGTAGCGGCTGTCGCCCCACTGCGGGAATTCGGGATCGAGCGGGATCGGCGTGGCCGAAACGCGCCAGCCGAGCGGCTCGAACAGCTTGTGCACGACCTCGGCCCCACCGCGAGCGGACAGCGACGGCACCCGGATCTCCAGGTCGAAGGGCTCGTCGACCAGCTCCGGCCGCGCCGAGCACCGGCCCGCGAGCGCCGTCGTGAAGGCGGCCCGCAGCGCGACCGCGAGGTACGAGCCCCCGGCGTACGGCCGGTCGTTGACGTACTGCGTCAGCGACGTCCCGCCCCCGCGGACGAGTTCGACGGGATCGATCTCGACGAACAGCGCCGCGGTGCACCGGCCGGGCCCGGCTTCGGGGTAGAAGACGTGCGCGGTCCCGGCCGAAAGCGCGACCGACTGCGCCTTCTCCGGGTGCTTGTGCAGGAGGAACCCCAGGTCGGTGGCGGGGGTCCGGGTCGTCGTGATCGTCAGCAACACCGGCCCAGTGTGGCGGAGCGGCCGGTGACCGCGCGCCCGGTTTTCCCGGGTGCGACCCTGGATCCATGAACCGCCTCGCCAGCGCGACCAGCCCGTACCTGCTCCAGCACGCCGACAACCCGGTCGATTGGTGGCAGTGGGGACCCGACGCGCTCGCCGAGGCGCGCCGGCGGAACGTGCCGATCCTGCTTTCGGTCGGCTACGCCGCCTGCCACTGGTGCCACGTCATGGCGCACGAGTCGTTCGAGGATGCCGGGACAGCGGCCCTGATGAACGGGCACTTCGTCAACATCAAGGTCGACCGCGAGGAGCGGCCGGACATCGACGCGGTGTACATGGCCGCCACCCAGGCGATGACCGGGCAGGGCGGCTGGCCGATGACCTGCTTCCTGACTCCGGACGGCGAGCCGTTCCACTGCGGCACCTACTACCCGCCGTCGCCGCGGCCGGGCCTGCCGTCGTTCCGGCAGCTGCTGGCCGCCGTCGCCGAGGCGTGGCAGGAGCGGCCGGCCGAGCTGCTGGACGGCGCCAAGCAGATCGTCGCCCACCTCGCCGAGCAGACCGGGCCGCTCCAGGAGTCCGTTGTGGACGAAGCCGTGCTGGCCGGCGCGGTCGGGAAGCTCCAGCAGGAGGCGGACCCCGTCAACGGCGGATTCGGCCGCGCGCCGAAGTTCCCGCCGTCGATGGTCCTGGAGTTCCTGCTGCGCCACCACGAGCGCACGGGATCTTCGGTCGCACTGTCTCTTGTGGACTCGACCGCGGAGGCGATGGCTCGCGGCGGTTTGTACGACCAGCTGGCGGGAGGCTTCGCGCGCTACTCCGTCGACGCGGAGTGGATCGTGCCGCATTTCGAGAAGATGTTGTACGACAACGCGTTGCTGCTGCGCTTCTACGCCCACCTCTGGCGGCGCACCGGCTCGGCGACGGCGTTGCGCGTCGCCACCGGGACGGCCCAGTTCCTGTTCGACAGCCTGCGGACTCCCGGGGGCGGGTTCGCGTCTTCGCTGGACGCCGACACCGACGGCGTCGAAGGCATGACGTACGTCTGGACGCCGTCACAGCTGCGCGAGGTGGTCGGTGACGACTCCGCCGCCGAGCTTTTCGGCGTGACACCCGAAGGGACCTTCGAGGAGGGCGCCTCGACGTTGCGCCTGTTCGGCGACCTGCCGGAGCCGTTGCGCGTCAAGCTGTTGGAAGAGCGCGCGAAGCGGCCGCAGCCGGGCCGGGACGACAAGGTGATCGCGTCCTGGAACGGCCTGGCGATCACGGCACTGGCCGAGGCCGGTGTTGCCCTGGATCGTCCACAGTGGATCGACTGGGCCCGCCAGGCGGCCGAGCTGCTGCTGCGGGTGCACGTCGTCGACGGACGGCTGCGGCGCAGCTCACGCGACGGCGTCGTCGGCGAATCCGCCGGGGTGCTGGAGGACTACGCCTGCGTCGCCGACGGCTTCCTGGCGCTGCACCAGGCGACCGGCGACGCGAAATGGCTCACCGAAGCGACCTGGCTGCTCGACCTGGCGTTGGCGCGCTTCGCGTCCCCGGAGGTCCCGGGCGCGTACTTCGACACGGCCGACGACGCCGAAACGCTGGTCCAGCGCCCGGCCGACCCGGGCGACAACGCGAGCCCGTCGGGGGCGTCCGCACTGACCGGGGCGCTGCTGACGGCGTCCGCGCTCGCGGGGTACGACAGCGCGGCGCGCTACCGGGAGGCGGCTGAGCAGGCGCTGCGGCGGGCCGGGGTACTGGCCGGGCGGGTGCCGCGGTTCGCAGGGCACTGGCTGTCGGTGGCTGAGGCGCTGCACGCCGGCCCGGTCCAGGTCGCGGTGGTGGGCGACGACGCCGCGCTGCGCCTGGCCGCGGCCCGGGGCGTGCACGGCGGCGGCATCGTCCTGGCCGGCGAACCGGACGCGCCGGGCGTCCCGCTGCTGGCCGACCGCCCGCTGGTGGGCGGCGCCCCGGCGGCGTACGTCTGCCGGGGGTACGTCTGCGACCGCCCGGTCACGTCCGCCGGGGAGCTGACGGCCCAGCTCTGATCGCCCTGGGTGAACGCGGTGTCTGTGCGCGTGGTTTCGGCGTAACTTCGGTAGCGTTGTAATCATGTAATCGCGGAGGTGCGACATGGGACGGGGATGGCGAGGAGGCCGCGGCTGGCAGCAGGCCGAGGTCCCACCGGCGGACGACGCGGCGGCCTGGTTCGGCGGCCGCCTGCCCGACGGCTGGTTCACGGGCGCACCGGAGGTGACGGTCGACCGCGAAGAGATCATCGTGGTGGGCGAGCTCCCGGCTTTGACGGAGGAGTACCCGGACGACGCAGCCCGCGCGGCGGCCGAAGAGGGCCGCATCAGCAGGTACCGCGAGGAGACGCGCGACGAGCGCATCGAGATCGCCCGCCAGGCGGAGCACCGGTACCAGCGCAAGGTGGCCTGGGGCGCGCGCCTGGGTGGAACGACGGCGCTGTTCACCACGCACTCGGCCCCGGTGATGACGCGGTTGCGCCAGCCGGAGCGCCTGGTACTGGACACCCTGGTGGATGCGGGCGTGGCCCGTTCCCGCTCGGACGCACTGGCGTGGGCGGTACGCCTGGTCGGCCAGCACGCGGACAGCTGGCTGGCCGAGCTACGGGAGGCGATGACCAAGGTGGACGATCTGCGCTCGAAGGGGCCGGACTTGGGGTGAGCGGGCGGGGCGCGGGGTGCTGCCAAGGCGGCACCCCGCACCCCGCGCGGCCCGGCCACACGCCCCGCCGCCCGCACCCGCACCCCGCCG
>NZ_PPHG01000015.1 GCF_002904295.1 Amycolatopsis sp. CA-128772 | reverse complement strand
CCGCACCCCGCGGCCCGCACCCCCGGCGACCGGCCGTGGGTGCCGCCCCCTCGGTGGCACCCACAACCCGCCGCCCGGCCCTCAGTCCGCGATCAGCACCGTCTCCTGCACCCCAGTCCGCATCTGGCGCCGCTGCACGAGCCGGGTTCGCAGCTCACGCTGCCGCCGCACGAACCAGGCCCCCGGGGCCACCCCCGTCGCTCCGTGCTCCGGGTGGATCAACCAGGCCGGTGCCGTTGTGTCGAAAGCCGCGATGGCCAGCCTTTCCGGGTCGTTCGGCCACCAGGTCATGCGGCACGTCCCGCGGTCCGCGACGAGCGTGTGCGGGTTGTTGCCCGCCTCGCCGCGGACCAGTTCGCAGCCTTCGGGGGGCAGGTCCCACCAGCCGCCGCGCCAAGCCGGTGCGGCCAGCAACGTCAGGGGCAGCACCAGCAGGTCGCCCTGGGCCTGCAACCCGTCGATCACCGGGACCGTCACCTGGCGGTCCAGGTGGTCGAGGACGTCGAGTCCGGTTCGCTCCAGCAGTTCCGCAAGAAACACGTAGTCACCTCTGTTGGCTCAAGTCCGGCGCTGCAGGCGCGCGTACTGGGCTCCGGTGAGCCCGTACGACCAGCCGGCCGCGTCGAGGGGATGGTCGAATTCGGCGGGCACGCGCAGCCCGTAGCGACGGCGGGTGCCGTCGCGCTCCACCGAGCCGTTCACCGCCAGGAGCAGCCGCGAAGGCTCGTGCCCCAGCGGTGACGGCAGCGTGTAGAGCCGGAGCTCGCAGCCGGGATTGCCGGGATCGGGCGCCCGGCTCAGGAGCCGCAGCCCGGCCTGGTCGATGTAGGCCGGCCAGCCCAGGTGCTCGATCGCGCACCGGCGCACCTCGACGTTCAGCGAGCGGTTGATCCGGTCCGCGGTGGGGTCGTCGATCACCCACGGCGGCACCCGCGTGCCGTGCCAGACGTGCACGCCCCAGCCGTCCGGGTAGACCACCGCCGGCCCCGACGCGCTGTGCAGCCGGTGCGCGTCGTCGGTGCGGATCGCCAGTGGCCGTTCGGCGACGACGCAGACGCCGTCGCGCGGCCACCACCAGCCGCACGAGCGCACGAGCGTTGCCCACAACGCCAATTCCGGGTCATCCGGATCCGGCGGCACCCAATACGCGTCCTGCTGGCCGTACCAGTGCAGGCCGAACGAACGCGGAATGGCGGCGCGGATCAGCGCCGCGCCGGATTCCTTGACGGTCTGCCGCGCCTCGGGCGAAACGTCGCCCCAGCGCCTCCGCAACGCGGCCACCCGCGTCGCCAGCCGGCTTTCCACCGGTTCGGCGGACGCCGAAACCGGTGGTACGGCGGCATTCGGGGACGGCACCCAGACGAATTCCGGCGGTGGTTCGCCGAGCAGCGCGTAGAGCCGGGTGAGGGCGTCTTCGGCCGCGGGACGATCCGCGGCCGCCGTGGAGAAGGCGTGGTTCAGCCACGCGGAAATGTCAGCGGATCGGCGGTCCGGCCGCCGCGAGGCGCTCAACGCGCGAGGGCGCGCACGCCCTTTCGAATCGACATGCTGCGATCACGACAGCCTTTCCGCCGTTCGCGCAAGCCTGGACCGGCGGCCACTTCTGCGCCTAGAGTTCGTCGTGCCCGCGGTCCGTGCCGCGGTTCCGCCGTCGCACCACGCTTTCCCGTGAAGGAAGTGTCCATGGACGGCAGGTTCACCCGGCGGCAGCTGATCAAGGGCGGGCTCGCGGTGGCGGCGGTGCCGCTGCTCCCGGCCTGGCCCATTCCACCGGCCTCGGCGGCGCCCCGCACCGACGTTCCCCCGCTCCCGTGGCCGGCGGCGAACGACATCGTCGCGAACACGACGGTTCCCGTGTTCCCGGACCGCAGTTTCCCGATCACCGGTCACGGCGCGAAGAACGACGGCAAGACCGACAACACCGCGGCCATCGCCACCGCGATCGACGCCTGCGCCGCGGCCGGCGGCGGGCACGTGATCGTGCCGGCCGGCGGCCGTTTCCTGACCGGCGCCATCCGGCTGAAGAGCAACGTCGACCTCCACCTCGAACCCGGCTCGGTACTCGAGTTCAGCGGTGACGCCTCGAAGTTCCCGAACGTCTTGACGCGCTACGAAGGCATCGAGTGCGTCAACCGCTCGCCGATGATCTACGCCCACGGGGAGAAGAACATCGGCCTCACCGGCAGCGGCACCCTGGACGCCGCGGCGACGTCGTCGTGGAACAAGGGCAGCGACCGCGCCTACCTGGAAACGCTGGTGGCCAAGGGAATCCCGCCGGAACAGCGGGTGGTGCCGGGCTCCGGGCACACCATGCGGTCGGCCTTCGTCGAGCCGTACGCCTGTGAAAACGTGCTGATCCAGGGCGTCACGCTGAAGAACTCGATGTTCTGGCAGCTGCACCCGACGCTGTGCCGCAACGTCACGGTCGACGGCGTCAGCACCGACCCCAGCACCGCGCACAGCAACACCGACGGCTGCGACCCGGAGTCGTGCGACCACGTCGTGATCGCCAACTGCACCCTTGGCGCGCACGACGACAACATCGCCATCAAGTCCGGCCGCGACGCCGACGGGCGCCGGGTGAACGTCCCGTGCCAGAACCTCGTCGTGGTGAACTGCGTGATGAACGGCAACTGGGGCGCGATCACCTGCGGCAGCGAGCAGACCGGCGGGATCCGCAACGTCTACGCCTACCGGCTCACCGTGCGGGGGGACACGAAGTTCGCGCTGTACGTGAAGTCCAACACCCTGCGCGGCGGGTTCTCCGAGAACATCAACCTCGACAGCGTTTCCGGCACCTTCGCGCAGAACTTCGTCTTCGTGACGTCCACTTACAACAGTCAGACCGGCAGCCACGTCCCGTCGTTCGGGCCGTTCACGATCAGCAACTGTTCGAGCACGAAGATCGCCGGCAAGACGTTCGACGTCAGCGGCCTCTCGAACGCCCACGTGCACGGGCTGGCCGTGGCGAACTCCACGTTTGAGGGCGTGGCCGACACGTCGAACACCCTGAAGTACGTGGACAACGCCCGGTTCACGAAAGTGACGGTCAAGGGGAAGCCGATCTGAACCTGCGGGATCGCGCGCGCTGCGGCAGGCTTACTACCAACGAGTAGGAAGTCCTTTCCGGAGGTAGCCGTGGACGTCCCCGAAGTGCCCTCGAAGGTGGACCCGGACGCCCTGACCGCCGTCCTCGACGGCCGCTGGGCCGAGCTGCGGCGCGCCGTGCGCGCGCAGATGGCCGGCACCGAGTTCCGGGACCCGGTGGACCTCGGCATCGAGGACCACCGCGCCCAGGTGCTCGACCAGCTGCGCGCGCTCGCCGCCACCGACCGGCCCGGCCTGGGCTTCGACCCGGCCTACGGCGGCGGTGGCGACGTCGGCGGCTCGGTGACGTCGTTCGAGCTGCTCGGCTACGGCGACCTGTCGCTGATGGTGAAGGCCGGCGTCCAATGGGGCCTGTTCGGCGGCGCGGTCCAGCTGCTGGGTACCGAGCGCCACCACGAACGGCACCTGCGCGCGATCATGGACCTGGACACGCTGGGCTGCTTCGCGATGACCGAACACGGCCACGGGTCCGACGTTCAGCACCTGCGCACCACGGCCACTTTCGCGGACGGCGGGTTCGTCGTCCACACGCCGGACGCCATGGCGAAGAAGGAGTACATCGGCAACGCGGCCCGCGACGGCCGGCTGGCGGTGGTCTTCGCGCAGCTGGTCACGGGCGGCGAATCGCGGGGCGTGCACGCGTTCCTCGTGCCGATCCGGGACGAGGACGGCCGGCCGATGCCCGGGGTGTCCATCGAGGACTGCGGCCCGAAGGCCGGCCTCAACGGTGTCGACAATGGACGGCTGAGCTTCGACAACGTCCGCATCCCGCGTGAGGCCCTGCTGAACCGCTTCGGTGACGTCGCCGAGGACGGGACGTACTCGAGCCCGATCGAAAGCGACAGCCGCCGGTTCTTCACGATGCTGGGCACGCTGATCCGCGGCCGGGTGAGCGTCGGCGGCAGCGCGGGCAGCGCGACCAAACGCGCCCTGGCTCTGGCGGTCCGCTACGGCGAGAAGCGGCACCAGTTCATGACGCCCGACGGCGACGAGGTCGTCATCCTCGACTACCTCGGGCACCAGCGGAAACTGCTGCCGGCGCTGGCGAAGACGTACGCGCTGCACTTCGCGCAGGAAGAGCTGGTCTCGAAGCTCAACGACATCGACGCGTCGGCGCCGGAGGAGGAGCAGCGCGAGCTGGAGGCGCGCGCGGCCGGCCTGAAGGCCCTCAACACCTGGCACGCGACGGCGACGATCCAGGCCGCGCGCGAGGCGTGCGGCGGCGCCGGCTACCTGGCGGAGAACATCCTGCCGGGCCTGAAGGCCGACACCGACGTCTTCACGACGTTCGAAGGCGACAACACGGTGCTGCTGCAGCTGGTCGCGAAGGGCCTGCTGACCAGCTACAAGCAGGACTTCGAAGACCTCTCGCCGCTGGCGACGGCCCGGTTCTTCACCGACCAGGTGGTCAACGCGTTCCTGGAGCGGACGTCGGTGCGCAAGGCGCTCGAGTCGCTCACCGAAGGGTCCGACTCGGACGTCTTCTTCCGCCGCGAGTGGCAGCTCCGGCTGTTCGAGGACCGCGAGGAGCACGTCGTCGAAGGCGTGGCGAAGCGCCTGCGCAAGGCGGCCTCGGACCCGTTCGGCGTGTTCAACTCGGCGCAGGACCACGTGCTGCGCGCCGGCCGCGTCCACGTCGAACGCCTGGTGCTGGAGGCGTTCGTGGCGGGCATCGAGCGCTGTGAAGACCCGGACGCGCGCACGCTGCTCGAACGCGTCTGCGACCTGTACGCGCTGTCGGCGATCGAAGAGGACCTGGCGTGGTTCCTGGGCCACGGCCGCCTGACGGCGTCGCGCGCGAAGGCCGTCACGTCGGCGGTCAACCGGCTGTGTTCGGAGCTGCGCCCGCACGCGCGCGCCCTGGTGGACGCGTTCGCGATTCCCGAGCAGTTCCTGGCCGCGCCGATGCTGGTGTCCTGATCGGTCGTTTTGGGCGTTTCCCCAGGTAGGGCGCGGGAAAGCGGGTTGCGCACGTCGTTTAGCGTTGCGCGTCCGCTCCCCGCTCTCCCCGAAGGAACCCCCATGGGCGCCCGCCGCGAAAGACGCTTGCTCGAGACCGCCGCACCGATGATGCAACCGGGCGAAACGCCCGAAGTGATCGCCATGGCCAAGGTCGGCTCGCTGCGGAAGGTGCTGGGCCGGCACTTCGCGCTCGCCGCCGCGACCGCGGTGCTGAGCGGTGGCACGATGTTCTCCATCACCGCCCAGCGCGAGCTCTACCTGCTGCTGACCGACCGCCAGCTGCTGTTCTTCGAGGCCGACGCGTACACCGGCGGCCCGGGCAAGGCGCTGTTCGGCCTCCCGCGCACGCACGTGGCGATCACCGAGCCGCGGGGTGGTGTCCTGCTGAAGTTCGAGCTGTACGTCCACGGCTGGAACCAGGCGATGACGTTGTCGATGCCGCCGTTCCCGCCGTCGCTGCGGAAGAAGGGCCGGCAGCTGGTCGCCGGCTTGCCGCGGCTGCAGGCCGAGGCGGGGTGACCCGGGCGGGTGGCCGGTATCGGGGACCGGCCACCCGCCCGGGAGCCGTCACGGCCGCCGGTTCTTGCGGTCGTCTTCGGTGACCTCGAACTGCTCCTTGCGCACCTTGCCGGCCACGGTCTGCTCGTCGCTGACCGTCTCGGTCCGCAGCCGCGCCCGCTCGACCGGCACGGTTTCCTTGCGCACCACGGGTTTCTCGGCGTGCAGGATGACGTCCTGCTCGGCCTCGCCGATCTCCGCCGCCCGGCCGTCCCCGCGGGTGATCGGCTCCCGTTCGACCCGCACCTCCTCGCGCCGCACCGGCACGGTGACCTGCTGCTCCTCGGTGACGACGTACTTGCGCAGCCGCACGTGGCCGGTCTCGACCTGCTCGGTCCCGACGTTCAGCCGCTCCTCGGAGCGCGTCATACTGCGGTCGTCGCGCTGCTCGCGCTTGCCCATCGCGGCCTTGCCGCGGTCCGTCCGCCCGTCCGCCGAGTTGCGCGGCACCGGCAGGCCGTAGTGGCGGTAGAGCTCGGTGCTCTCCTCGGGCGAGAGGTGGCCGTCGGCGTCGATGCGCGGCGCGTCGGAGACGCTCTCCTTGCCGACCTGGACGTGGATGCCGTCCCGGTCGGTGTGCGCGCCGGAGAGGGGCACGAAGCTTTCCTTGGTGCCGAACAGCCCGGTCTTGACGGTGATCCACTCCGGCTGGTGCGTCGCGTCGGCAAGGTAGACGTTGCCGACCTTCCCGAGCTTGTTGCCTTCGGGATCGACCACGGCGCTGTCGATGAGTTCCTGCGGCTGCATGGTGCTGGCCATCGCGGTCGTGCTCCTTCCACAGTCGGTTGCTGGTCAGCCCACGGTCGGCCGCCCCGGTGCACGCGGCAACCGTCGTGGTGTTCCCGTGGGTGACCCCCGAACGTGCTCGTTTGAAGCCGTCCGCGCTGGCCATGCCCTGCTCGGGCCCCTGGTGGAGGGCCGTGCCACCGGCGTGACCGGCCGCGGTGGCGGGGGCGCAAAGGTGTGGACCTGCATCCGGCGTGACCGGCGTCACCCCCGCGGCTGTCACGACGTCGTCGCGCACCTCGTCAAGGGGGTGAAGCAGACGAGGAAAGGGGAACGGCCATGGAAGCGCGGCTCAACATGTTCGAGAACGAGGTCGTGGGCAAGTTCGTCAAGCGCCTGATCGCGGCGTCCCGCCCGGTCGAGGAGTCGTCGCTGCCGCACGCGACCCAGGAGCTGGTGAAGATCCGCGCGAGCCAGATCAACGGCTGCGGCATGTGCCTGGACATGCACACGAAGGACGCGGCGGCGGCCGGCGAGACGGCGGTCCGCCTGGCGATGGTGGCGGCGTGGCGCGAAGCGGTGGTGTTCACCGAGCCGGAGCGTGCGGCCCTGGCGCTGGCGGAGGAGGGCACCCGCCTGGCGGACACGCACCGGGGAGTGAGCGACGAGACCTGGGCGGAGGTCCGCAAGCACTACGACGACGAGCAGATCGGCGCGCTCATCGCCCTGGTGGCGGCGATCAACGCCTGGAACCGCCTCAACGTGATCGTCCAGAACCCGGCGGGCGAGTACCAGCCCGGGATGTTCGGCTGAGGGCCGCAGACCGGCACGACAGCCACACCCCACCCTGCATCCCGAAGCCGTGTTCCGGCCTCGGGATGCAGGGGTCGTAGAAACCTACGCGTACATGGCCAGCCAAATGGCGATGTAATGCGAAACCGCGGCCAAAACCGTGCAAGCGTGAAAGAACTCGTGGTACCCGAAGGTGTCCGGCCAGTGATTGGGCCACTTGACCGCATAGAAAACCGCACCCAGCGTATAGAACAACCCGCCCACGCAAAGCAGAACCAGAGCGGCAATCCCGGCATGCGAAGCCAGCTCAGGGAAGACGAAGACGGCGACCCAGCCCAACGCGATGTAGATCGGCACCCCCACCCACCGCGGAGCATTCGGCCACAACATCTTCAACGCAACGCCGGCAACCGCCCCGCCCCAGACGATCGAAAGAACCACATACCCGGTCGGCTTCGACATGGCCAGCAACGTGAACGGCGTGTACGTCCCCGCGATGAACAAGAAGATCATCGAGTGATCGGCGCGCTTCATCCACTTGTACGCCCGGGGGCTCCAGAACCGCCGGTGGTACAACGCGCTGACCCCGAACAGACCCAGCACAGTCAGCCCGTACACCGACGTCGCGAGCGTAGCGACAGGCGACACAGTGGACGCCGCCAAGCTGATCAGGACGGCAGCCGCGGCCACCGCGCCGAAGAACGTCCAGAAGTGGATGTGCCCGCGCAGCCGCGGGCGGAGGTCCACCACCGGCTCGGGTTCCGTCGTCAGGCTCACCTATCCAGGTTACGACGGCGTAGGTTCTCCGGCAGTGCTCAAGTCACACGCCTCACACCGGGTGCGTACGCTGGCTCGACGTGAGTGTTCGCTCCTTCTTGTCCGACATCGTGTACAGCGCCTACGGCAGGCGCCTCATCCAGCAGGCCGCCGGCCGGCATCCGCGGCACATCGCCATCATGCTCGACGGCAACCGCCGCTGGGCCCGTGAAGCGGGCTTCACGGACGTTTCGGACGGTCACCGGGCCGGCGCGAAGAAGATCGCGGACTTCCTGAGCTGGTGCCGGGAAGCCGACGTCGAGGTCGTCACCATGTGGCTGCTGTCGACCGACAACCTCAACCGCGACCCGGACGAGCTCACCCCGCTGCTCAAGATCATCACCGACGTCACCGACGAGCTCGCCGCGCCCGGGACACCGTGGCAGCTGCGGATCGTCGGCGCGCTCGACCTGCTGCCCGCCGAAGTCGCGAAGCGGCTCAGCGAGGCCGCCGCCCGGACCGAAGGCCGGACCGGGATGGAGGTCAACATCGCCGTCGGGTACGGCGGGCGCCAGGAAATCGCGGACGCCGTGCGGAAGCTGCTGCGCCAGCACGCCGACGAGGGGACGTCCATTCAGGAGCTGGCGAAGATCCTCGACGTCGACCACATCTCCGAACACCTCTACACCTCGGGCCAGCCGGACCCGGACCTCATCATCCGCACGTCCGGCGAGCAGCGGCTTTCCGGCTTCCTGCTGTGGCAGTCCGCGCACTCGGAGTTCTGGTTCACCGAGGCGTACTGGCCCGCGTTCCGGCGGGTCGACTTCCTGCGTGCGATCCGCGACTACGCCTGGCGGCACCGCCGGTTCGGTTCGTAAGGCGCCGGAAAACCCGCTGGTCACGGGCATCGAACCGCACTCAGAGTTGATTTCGGACGACCGACGGTCAGATGACGATCTGGCGAATCACCGTGTTGGCTCCCTGCGCGACGCCGGATTCGTGGGTACCTTCCGAGGTGAGGGCACGCGTTCCGTGCGGGCCCTCGCGGGAGGCCCTGGTCGTGGCGGTGATCGAGGGGGCGGCTCAGCCGCCCACGAGACGCTCGAGGGGGCCGGCACCCGGCCCTCGTGGCCGCGCCACCTGACCTGCCGGTCAGGAGGAGTGGTCCAGCCAGGGAGGTGCCCGGCCCAGCGAGTGCGGGCGTGAGGTGCACACGCCCTCGAGGGAGATGCCGTCGTGACTGCGCAGCGTTTGCCCCGCAAGGCCTCTGGCCACTCTTCGACCGGTGCCGTTTCCGGCCCGGAGAAAGCGCCCGTACCCCAGCAGCACATGTACGTGCTCGACACGTCGGTCCTCCTGTCGGACCCGTGGGCGGTCACTCGGTTCGCCGAGCACGCTGTCGTGCTTCCGCTGGTCGTCATCAGTGAACTGGA
Source organism: Amycolatopsis sp. CA-128772 (assembly GCF_002904295.1). GTDB lineage: Bacteria > Actinomycetota > Actinomycetes > Mycobacteriales > Pseudonocardiaceae > Amycolatopsis. The sequence goes on along the minus strand of NZ_PPHG01000015.1, from coordinate 23,023 downwards.
GGCGAAGCGCCACCACCCGGAGCTGGGCTGGTTCGCCCGGGAATCCCTGCGCATGCTCGACGACCTGCGCCGGCAGCACGGCAGGCTCGACGCGCCGCTCCCCATCGGGGACCACGGCGGCACGTTGCAGGTGGAGCTGAACCACTCGGACCAGACCGTGCTCCCGGTCGGGTTCCGCACCGACTCCAACGACCACCGCATCCTCGCCTGCGCGCTGAACCTGGCGGCGGAGAACGCGGCGGTCACGCTGGTGACGAAGGACATCCCGCTGCGGGTGAAGGCCGGGGCCGTCGGTCTCGAGGCGGACGAGTACCGCGCGCAGGAAGTGACGCCGTCCGGCTGGACCGGCATGGCGGATGTCGACGTCGAGCAGGACGTGCTTGACACGCTGTTCGGCGGCAGCACCGTCGACCCGGTCGAATACGGCATGGACGAGCTCGCCGAGCTGCCCTGCCACACCGGGCTGCGGCTGCTCGCGGGCAGCTCCAGCGCGCTCGGGCGGATCACGGCGGACAAGCGCATCCGGCTGGTCCGGGGCGACCGCGAGGCGTTCGGCCTGCACGGCCGCAGCGCCGAGCAGCGGGTCGCGCTCGACCTGCTGCTCGACTCCGACGTCGGCATCGTCTCGCTGGGCGGGCGCGCCGGCACCGGTAAGTCGGCGCTCGCGCTGTGCGCCGGCCTCGAGGCGGTGATGGAACGCCGCCAGCACCGCAAGGTCGTGGTGTTCCGGCCGGTCTACGCGGTCGGCGGCCAGGACCTCGGCTACCTGCCCGGGTCCGAGAGCGAGAAGATGCAGCCGTGGGCGCAGGCGGTGTTCGACACCCTCGGCGCGCTGGTCAGCCAAGAGGTCCTCGACGAGGTCTTCGACCGCGGCATGCTCGAGGTGCTGCCGCTGACCCACATCCGCGGCCGCTCGCTGCACGACACGTTCGTGATCGTCGACGAGGCGCAGTCGCTGGAGCGGAACGTCCTGCTCACGGTGCTCTCGCGGCTCGGCACGGCGTCCCGCGTGGTGCTCACGCACGACGTCGCCCAGCGTGACAACCTGCGCGTCGGCCGGCACGACGGCGTCTCGGCGGTGATCGAGAAGCTGAAGGGCCACCCGCTGTTCGCGCACGTCACGCTGACGCGCTCGGAGCGCTCGCCGATCGCCGCCCTGGTCACCGAGATGCTGGAGGACCACGGCTGACGTACCCCGGGGGCGGCGTTCGCGCCGCCCCCGGCAACCGTTCCCGTCATGACCGGACATCCGGTGAAAAACCCGCTCGGCGCTATCCGGCCGATCCCGGGCTGGGCATAGTTGGCTGGATGGGGCCGGAAAACCTTTCTCGTCGTGAGCTTCTCGTCCGAAGTGGCGCCGCAGCCGCCGCGCTGACCGTGGCCGGGGCGGGGGTGGCCCAGGCCGAGCCGGAGGCCGACGCGGACGGCGTGGTGCTGCGGGAGGGCACGAACATGTCCGCCGCGCTGTCGCCGGACGGCCGGTGGCTCGCGGTCGACCTGGTCACCGGGATCTGGGTGCTGCCCGCCGCCGGCGGCCGCGCCCGGCGGCTCACCGACGACCTGCAGGACGCGACGCTCCCCACCTGGTCGCCGGACGGCCGCCGGCTCGTGTTCCAGTCCTACCGCGACGGCAACTTCCACCTGTACGTCATCGATGTCGCCGGCGGCCCGCCCCGCAAGCTCACCCGCGGCCGGTTCGACCACCGCGAGCCCGTGTTCTCGCCGGACGGCACCAAGATCGCCTTCAGCAGCGACCGGGACGGCAGCTACGGCATCTACCTGCTGGACGTCGCTTCCGGGACGATCGGCACGGTGGTGTCCACCGCCGACGAAGAAGCGTCGCCGCGGTGGTCGCCCGACGGCACGAAGCTCGTCTTCACCGTGAACGACACCGCCGTCGACGTCGTCACTCCGGCCACCGGCGCCCGCACGCGCCTGGTCACCGCAACCGGCACCGACAAGGTCTACGCCCCCGCGTTCGGCCCCGGCGGGCAGCCCAGCTACCTGCGGCTGCGCGGCGCCGAAGCGGACCTCATGCTCGGTGAGCAGCAGCTGACCCGGGGGGAGGACGTCTTCGGCTTCGCCGCGAACTGGTCCGGGTCCGCCGTGCTCTACACCGCCGACGGGCACATCCGGCGGCGCGAGGAGTCCGGCGCCGTCACGGACGTCCCGTTCGAAGCGCGCGTGTCCACGGCCGCTCGCGACTACCGCCGGCGGGTCCGGGACCTGGACTCGGCGGCACCGAAGCCCGTCCGGGGCATCGCCGGTCCGGTCGTGTCCCGAGACGGCAAGCGGATCGCGTTCCGGGCCCTCAACGCGATCTACGTCGTCGCGGCGGGCGGGGGCCGGCCGCAGCGGCTGATCGGCGACGGCTACTTCAACTCCGACCCCGACTTCCACCCCGACGGGACGAAGCTGCTCTACACGAGCGACCGGCTCGGCACCGCCGACGTGTGGCTGCACGACTTCGGCACCGGCCAGGACACCGTCCTCACCGAGCTGGCGGGCGCGCAGGTCGCGCCGCGGTGGTCGCCCGACGGCGGCCGGGTGGCCTACGCCGACCAGGACGGCGCCACGTGGGTCCACGACGTGGCCGCGAACCAAGCCCAGCAGGTGACGCCGCCGCTGTTCATGCCGGGCCGGCCCACCTGGTCGCCCGACGGGTCGGTCCTCGCGCTGGCCGCGGTGAAGCCGTACTCGCGGCGCTACCGCGAAGGCACCAGCCAGATCCTCACGGTCGACCTGAAGACCCAGGAACTCCGCTACGCCGAGCCGATGCCGTTCCGGTCGCTCGCCACCCGCGGCGACGACGGTCCACTGTGGTCACCCGACGGCCGGTACCTCGCCTTCACCGTCGAAAGCGTCGCCTGGATCGCGCCGGTGGACGGCGCCGGACGGCTGATCGGCGCGCCGCGGCAGGTCACCCACGACGTCACCGATTCCCTGGCCTGGCAAGGGAACGACACGCTCGTGTACCTGTCGAAGGGGCAGCTCAAGGCCCAGCGGATCGCCGGCGGCGAGCCGCGCACGATCCGGCTCGAGTTCACGTGGGCCCGGCCGCGCCCACCGCGCCGGACCGTCATCCACGTCGGCGCGGCGTGGGACGGCGTCGCCGAAACGCTGCGGCGGGACGTCGACATCGTCGTCGACGGCGGCCGGATCGCCGACGTCCGGCCGCACCGGGACGCGCCGGGGACGGTCGACGCGCACGACCTGACCGCCATGCCCGGGCTCGTCGACCTGCACAACCACTGGCACCTGCGTGGCCGGCAGTGGGGTGACCGGCAGGGCCGGCTGTGGCTGTCCTACGGCATCACCACGACCCGCTCGCCCGGCGACCCGGTGTACCAGATGCTGGAGACGCGCGAGGCGCTGGAATCCGGGAACCGGGTCGGGCCGCGGTACTTCGGCACCGGGGAAGCCATCGACGGCTCCCGGATCTACTACAACTTCATGCGGCCGACGCTCTCGCCCGGGCAGCTGGACCTGGAGCTGTCCCGGGCGGTCGAGCTCGAGTACGACATGATCAAGACGTACGTCCGGCTGCCCGTGGCGTACCAACAGGCGGTGGTCCGGGCCGCGCACCGGGCGGGCATCCCGCTCTCGTCGCACTACCTGTACCCGGCGGCGAACATCGGCATGGACGCGATGGAGCACACCGGGGCCACCAACCGGCTCGGGTACTCGCACACGGTCAGCCGGATCGGCCGGTCCTACCAGGACGCCGTCACGCTGTTCCTCCGCTCGGGGATGTCGATCACGCCGACGTTGTTCACCTCCCGGGCGTTGTACGCCGAAGACAAGTCGCTCGTGACCGACGAGCGCACCGAGGTCCTCTTCCCGCCGTGGGAGTACGCGCTGCTCAAGGCCACGGCGGACACCGCGGGCAACCCGGAGAACGCCTACCTGCGCCAGGTCCTCGCCGGGAACGTCGACATGGTGCTGCGGATCCACCGGGCGGGCGGGTTCGTGGTCACCGGCACGGACTCCCCGCTGGACAACGTGGCCGTGTCCACCCACCAGAACCTGCGGGCCATGGTCGCGTTCGGGTTCACGCCGTACGAGGCGCTCACCACCGCCACCCGCAACCCGGCGCGGTGGCTGGGCCTCCAGGACCGGATCGGGGTGCTCAAGCGGGGTGCGTACGCCGATCTTTCGCTCGTCAGCGGCAACCCGCTGCAGGACGTCAAGGCGGCCGCGAACGTCCGCAGCGTGCTGGTCGGCGGGGTGCTGCACACGGTCGGCGAGCTGCTGGCGCCCTACCGGAACCGGCCGGGCGCACGGGCGGCCACCGAGGTGGCGCCCGCGGCCCGGTCAGCGGAGAAGCAGCACTGGTGGCACGTCCCGGAGTGGTCGGAACACGTGTGCTGTGCGGGCTGAGCCGCTACCAGCCGGCGGGGAGGGGGCGGCCCTCGGCGAACCCGGCCGCCGACTGGACGCCCAGCAGCGCGCGCTCGTGGAACTCCTCGAGGGTGCGCGCGCCCGCGTAGGTGCAGGACGAGCGGACGCCGGAGCCGATCGAGTCCAGCAGGTCCTCGACGCCCGGGCGCTGCGGGTCCAGGGACATCCGCGACGACGAGATGCCCTCCTCGAACAGCGCCTTCCGGGCGCGGTCGAAGACGTTGTCCGTGCGCGTCCGGGCACCCACAGCGCGCTTCGAGGCCATGCCGAACGACTCCTTGTACGGCCGGCCCTGCTCGTCGAACCGCAGGTCACCGGGGGATTCGTAGGTGCCGGCGAACCACGAGCCGACCATCGCCGCGGACGCGCCCGCGGCCAGCGCCAGGGCAACGTCACGCGGGTGGCGGACCCCGCCGTCGGCCCAGACGTGCTTGCCCAGCTCGCGCGCGGCGGCCGCGCAGTCGGCGACCGCGGAGAACTGCGGGCGGCCCACACCGGTCATCATCCGGGTGGTGCACATCGCGCCCGGCCCGACGCCGACCTTGACGACGTCGGCGCCGGCCTCGATCAGGTCGCGGGTGCCCTCGGCCGTGACCACGTTCCCGGCGACCACCGGGACCTGCGGCGACACCGACCGGACGGCCCGCAGCGCGGTGAGCATCTTCTCCTGGTGCCCGTGCGCGGTGTCGACGACCAGCACGTCGACGCCCGCCTTCAGGACCGCTTCGGCCTTTGCGGCAACATCGCCGTTGACGCCGACCGCGGCCGCGACGCGCAGCTTGCCGTCGCCGTCGAGGGCCGGGGTGTAGATGTCCGCGCGCAGCGCGCCGACGCCGGTCAGGACGCCCGCCAGGCGGCCGTCGGCGTCCAGGCCCAGCGCCAGGGTGGCGCCGTGGCTGTGGAGCAGCTCGAAGACCTCGCGCGCCGGCGTGTCCAGCGGCACCGCGACGGTCGCGGGCTGGGCGACGTCGGCGAGCCGCGCGAAGCGGTCGACGCCCGCGCAGGCCGCTTCGTCGACGATGCCGACCGGGCGGCCTTCGCCGTCCACGACCACGACTGCGCCGTGGGCGCGCTTGTGGACCAGGTTGAGGGCGTCGGCGACCGCGTCGCCGCCGGTGAGCACCAGCGGCGTGTCCCACACCGCGTGCCGGCTCTTCACCCAGCCGACGATTTCGGTGACGGCGTCGGTGTCGACGTCCTGGGGCAGCACGACCAGCCCACCGCGGCGGGCGACGGTCTCGGCCATCCGGCGGCCGGCGACCGCGGTCATGTTCGCGACCACGATCGGGATGGTCGCGCCGGTGCCGTCCGCGGTGGCGAGGTCGACGTCGAAGCGGGACTCCACGTCCGAACGGTTCGGCAGCAGGAACACGTCGTCGTAGGTCAGGTCGTGGGCGGGCCGGTGGCCGTCGAGGAAACGCACGAGTCACCAGACTACCTGCCGGGCCCGTGGCAGGATCTGAGGGTATGAGCCGCCGCGACCGGGACGCCGAAGGACGGGCACGCAACGCACGGCCGCGCGACGGCCTCGGCCGCCCGCTGCCGTACGGCGCGGACGGCGTCGAGCGCCAGCCGGAAGGCATCGCGCGCACCCCGGCGCAAACGCTTGCCGAAGCGCAGCGCCTCCTCGACGACGGCAAGCCGTTCCACGCGCACGAGGTCTTCGAAGACGCGTGGAAGACAACCGACGGCCCGGACCGCGAACTCTGGCGCGGCCTGGCCCAGCTGGCGGTCGGCCTGACGCACGCGGCCCGGGGCAACAACGTGGGCGCGGTATCCCTGCTGGAACGCGGAGCGGCGAACATCGAGCCGTTCCGTGGCGAGCCACCGCACGGCGTCGACGTCGGCGGCCTGCAGGAGTGGGCGCTCGCGCTGGCGGAGGAGGCGAAGGAGCGGGTACGGGCATCACCGACCGTGCCGCGGCTGACGTGCTGACGACCGTCGGGGTCGCCGTCATCGCGGCCGTCGCCTCGCTGGCCGGGGTGACGCTGGGGGCGCTGGTCGAGCCGCTGAAGCTCAACGCGGCCCGGCGAGCGAAGCTGCGGCAGGACCGGGCCGACCGCTGCGCCGGGTTCATCGAGGCCGCCGTCCGGGCCCGGCAGCACAACATCGACCTCAACGTCATCCACCGCCGTCGCGTGTACAAGGAACTCCCCGAAGCGGACGACGAGCGCACCGCCGGGTACGAGGATTCCTACTACGTCGCTCGCGCGCAGATGCGGTCGTTCTTCGGCCTGCTCGTGATGAGCGGCCCCGACGAACTGGTCGAACAGGCCCGCACGGTCCGGCAGCGGGACCTGGACCTGCACGTGGTGCGGCTCGAGGTCGAGGACGGCGCCTTCGACCGGATGAACCTGCCGCCCGTGGTGCGGAAGGCGGCCGGAGCGGTGGACCGGGCGATCGAGGAGTTCGCCCTCATCGCCCGGAAGCACACGTCCTAAGGCTGGTCCCAACCCTCCGAAGCTGCCTTCTCGGCGCCGATCGTGGTGCCTTCGCCGTGTCCCGTGTGGACCTTTGTCGACTCCGGGAGCGAGAACAGCTTCTCGCGGATGGAGTGCACGATCGTCGGGTAGTCCGAATAGGACCGACCGGTGGCGCCCGGGCCGCCGTGGAACAGGGTGTCGCCGGTGAACAAGACTCCCAGCCCGGCCGCGTACAGGCAGACCGCGCCCGGGGCGTGTCCCGGTGTGTGGATGACGCGGAGCCCGGTGCCCGCGATGGTGAGCACCTGGCCGTCGGCCAGTTCGCCGTCCGCCGGGCGGTCCGGGTGGGTCTGGTCCCAGAGGACGTGGTCGTCCGGGTGCAGCAGGATCGGCGCGCCGGTCGCGGCGGCGAGCTCGGGGGCGGCGTTGACGTGGTCGTTGTGCGCGTGGGTGCAGACGATCGCGGCCAGTTTCCGTTCGCCCACGACGTTTTCGATCGCCTTCGCGTCGTGTGCCGCGTCGATGACGATCACCTCCGTGTCGTCGCCCACGAGCCACACGTTGTTGTCGACGTCCCAGCTGCCTCCGTCGAGCCGGAAGACGCCGGAGGTCACCAGGTTCTGCACGATCGCCGTCATGCGCCCGACCCTAGTGGTCATTCGACGGGTAGATGACATACCGACGGTATGCTACCGTCCAGTCATCTTACCGTGAGTAAGTTCGAAGGGTGACGCGATGACGCTGCTGGCGGAGCCGCTGAAGCTGCGGTGCGGTGCGGTGCTGCCGAACCGCCTGGCCAAGTCGGCGCTGAGCGAGCAGCTCGGCGACCGCCGGAACGCCCCCACGCGCGAGCTCTTCGAGCTGTACCGGACGTGGGCCCGCGGCGGCGCGGGCGTCCTGGTCACCGGCAACGTCATGGTCGACCCGGCCGCGCTCGGCGAGCCGCGCAACGTGGCGGCGGCCGCGGACCCGGCCGGCTTCCGGGCCTGGGCGCGGGCGGTCGAGGGTACGGACACCCGCCTGTGGGTCCAGTTGAACCACCCGGGGCGGCAGAGCCCGCGGTACCTCTCGCGCGAGCCGGTGGCGCCGTCCGCCGTGTCGTTCGGCAACCGCGGCATCCGCACGGCCTTCGCGCCGCCGCGTGCCCTGACCGGCGAAGAGATCGAAGCGATCATCGACCGGTTCGCGGTGGCGGCGCGGACGTTCGCCGACGCCGGCTTCCACGGCGTCCAGATCCACGGCGCCCACGGCTACCTCGTGTCCCAGTTCCTTTCCCCGCTGACGAACCGGCGCACGGACGCGTGGGGCGGCGACGCGGTGCGCCGCCGCCGGTTCCTCCTGGAAGTCGTCCGCCGGGTCCGCGCGGCCGTCGGCGACGACGTGCCGGTGGCGGTGAAGCTCAACAGCGCGGACTTCCAGCGCGGCGGCTTCACCGAGGAGGAGTCGCTGGAGGTCGTCCGCGAGCTCGGCGAGGCCGGACTGGACCTGCTCGAAGTCTCCGGCGGCACGTACGAGAAGGCCGCGATGATGGGCTCCGGACGCGCGAGCACCCAGGCGCGCGAAGCGTACTTCCTGGACTACGCGGCGAAAGCGCGCGAAGTGTCCGACGTCGCTCTGATGGTCACGGGCGGTTTCGCGACTCGGGGCGGCATGGAGGACGCGCTGCGCTCGGGCGCATTGGACGTGATCGGCCTCGGCCGGCCACTGGTCGTGGACCCGGCGTTGCCGGCGCGCCTGCTCGACGGCGAAGACGTCCGCGCGGAGCGCCTCTGCCCGAAAACCGGCGTCCGGCTGGCCGACAGCCTCCTGGAGATCCAGTGGCACACCCGCCAGATGCACCGCATCGCCGCCGGCAAACCGGCCGACCGCCGCGGCGCGCTCCCGACGCTGCTGCAGGCCGGGCTGACCGACGGGCTCAACGCGTTCCGCCGCGTCCGCGGCTAGGCAGGCGCGAGCCGGCGGTCGTACAGGAAGGCGCCGGTGGCCAGGGCCGTGAAGAACAGGCCGATGAAGACGCAGTTCAGCGTCACCTGGCCGTAGCCGAGGGCGCCCGCGTCGACGAACGGGTACGGGTAGAAGCCGGTGATCGCGCCGCGGGGGAGCGTGAAGGCCAGCCAGGCCAGCGGGTACAGCAGCGACCACCAGACCGTGCGCCCGTTCAGCACGCCGCGTGGGGCGGCGAGCAGCCAGCCGAGCACGAACAGGATCGGCGTCACCTTGTGCAGCATCGTGTCCGCGAACAGCGGGAGGCCGTGCAGTTCGTAGAGGCCGGCCAGGGCGACCTGGTAGACGATGCCGGTCACGATGATGCCCACCAGCGCGTCGAGCCAGAGGACGGTGAACAGCCGGCCGCGGGCCAGGCCCAGCGCGACCAGCGCCGAGGTGAGCGTGACCAGCAGGTTCGAATCGATCGTGAAGAAGCAGAGCAGGTTCGCCACCCGCCCGTCCGGGGCACCCGCGGTGGCGACGACCTGGGTGACGAGGCCGGTCAGGGCGACCACCGCGGTGACCGCGAACCAGGCGCGGGTGAGCGTTTCGCTGCGCATCCGCGGAGCTTAACTCCACTGTGGACCGACCGCTGCCGGGTGCGCCCCGGTGAACACCGGCACCGGGGCGCTCGGTCGTCACGCGGCGAGGAGCGTGTCCCGCAGGGCGGTGAACGCCTCGTACTCCGCCTTCTGCTCGACCGGCAGCTGGTAGGCGGCGGCCAGGAGCTTCGTCACCGACGGGATGATGCTGAGCCGGAACGTCCGGCCGTCGGTCGTCTTGATGACGAACCGGCCCTGCAGGTCACGCTTCTTCACCGACGCGCGGTTGGCGTCGGTGATCGTCAGCGGCGTGCCCGCCGTGACGGTGCCGTTCTTCTCCTCGAGCGGGACGAGGACGAGATCGGTCTGCCCGGGCTTGAAGCCCAGCGCGAAGTTGGCGACGCTGGTGGTGCGGAAGACCAGGTAGTTCTTCTGCCTGATTTCCGCGGCGTACACCTTGGTGTAGCTCGCTCCGCCGGCGACCGCGCCGTCGAAGGCGGCGTGGATGGCCGCCTTCATCTGTTCCTTGCTGACCACTGCCGGCTCCTCCGTGACCGCTCGGGGAAGTGAGCGGAATCCCTGTGAAGGAGCGCACTTTAGGGATCTTCGGCGCCGGCTGTGTCGGGAAAATTCTCGTCACCACGGCGGGACGCGCGCACCAGCGACTTCGGTCGGTCCGTTCGTCAGCTCCCGTCCGGCCGGTCGCCGTGCAGCAGGCCGCGGACCGTGTCGATCGTGTCGGCGTCGGCCGGGTCCTTGTCCGGGCGGTAGCGGACCACCCGCGCGAACCGCAGCGCCAGGCCGCCGGGGTAGCGGGTGCTCAGCTGGGCGCTGTCCAGCTCGATCTCCACCACGATCTCCGGCCGCACGTACACCGTCCAGTCGTCGCGGTGGGTCTCGATCTCCTGGAACGTCCTCGTCTGCCACGCCAGCAGCTCGTCGGTCATCCCCTTGAACGTCTTGCCCACCATGATCGGCGGGCCGCCGTCCGGGTCGCGGGCGCCCAGGTGCAGGTTCGACAGCGTGCCGGTGCGCCGGCCGTGCCCCCACTCCGCGCCGAGCACGACGAGGTCGATCGTGTGCACCGGCTTGACCTTCAGCCACGCCCGCCCGCGCCGCCCGGCCGCGTACGGCGACGCGAGGTCCTTGACCATCACCCCTTCGTGGCCCGCTTCCATCGCCGCCTCCAGCACCGCGTCCGCGCGGGCCGTGCCCACCTCGCCCGGGATCACGTGTGCCCCGGCGACCTTGCGCAGCGCCGCGTTGCGCTCCGACAGCGGCGCGTCCAGCAGGTCGACGCCGTCGAGGTGCAGGCAGTCGAAGAAGTACGGCCGCAGCAGCAGCGCCTTGACCTGCTCCTCGCGGGTGCTGCCGAACCGGCTCTGCGTGTCCTGGAACGGCCGTGGCCGCCCGGCGTCGGTCAGCGCGAGGGTTTCGCCGTCGAGCACCACCGATTCGCACGGCAGCGCCCGCACCAGCTCGACCAGCTCCTGGACGCTGCCGGTGATCTCGCGCAGCGTCCGCGTCCAGATGTGCACTTCGCCGCCCTGGCGGTGCACCTGGATCCGCGCACCGTCCATTTTGTACTCGACGATCGCCTCCGCGTGCTCGGCGACGGCCTCGTCGAGCGACTCCGCCGGCGACGCCAGCATCGGCTTGACCGGCGTGCCCAGGGTGAGCCGGAACTCCGCCAGCGCCGCCTGCCCGCCGGTCAGCGCCGCGACCGCGGTGACACCGAGCTTCCCGGACAGCATGAAGGCCCGCCGCACGTCCGCGGCCGGCACCTCGGCCGCCGCCGCGACGGCGTCGACCATCACGCCTTCCAGCGCGCCCTGCCGCAGCTCGCCGGTGACCAGCCGGAACAGGAACTGCTGTTCGTCCGCCGTCAGCCGGACGAACAGCGCGCGCAGCACGTCCTGCCGCCGCGCGTTGGACCCCGTGCCCGCCGCGACGCCCGCGGCCGCGGTCAGGGCCGCGTCCACCTCGGTGACCGTGGCCACGGACGCTTCGCACGGCGAGGCGCCCAGTGCGGCCAGGGTGCGCCAGCCCGCCCCCAGCCTGTCCTGCGCGGTCTGCCCCGTGAGGTAGGCGACCACCGCGGGCAGCTCGGCGACTTCGGCGGCGCGCAGCACCGCGGCCAGGACGGCGATCTTCGCCTTCCTGGACCTGGTCGCCGCCAGCTCGGCGGACGCGCGGACCAACTCGTTCAGCAGCACCCGGACATCATGACCCGGACCACCGACAATTTCACGGCGGTGGGCGGTCCGCCCTGGTGGAGGGGCACGTCAGGAGATCCCCGGAGTGGTCACCCGCCGCTGCCCGGCGGGTGCGTCGGCGATCCAGCTGGCCAGCAGCCCGAGCGCGCGCTCGCTCGCCGACCCCGGTTCGGCGTGGTAGACCACCAGGCCCTGGTCGGGGTCGTCGGGCAGGCGCAGCGTCTGGTAGCGCAGCCGCAGCTCGCCGACCACGGGGTTCACGATCAGCTTCCACCCCTGCGCCTTCTCCTGCACCGCGTGCTCGGCCCACAGCGCGCGGAACTCCGCGCTGGCCGAGGAAAGCTCGTCCACCAACCGGGTGAGCTGCGGGTCGCCGGGGTGCCGCCCGCTCTCCGCGCGAAGGTTGGCGACGAGCTCGCGGCACACCGCGTCCCACTCCGGGTGCAGCTGCTTCGCGCGTTCGTCGGTGAAGACGAGCTTGGGCATGCTGCGCTCTCCGAGCCGGCCGAAGTCGAACGAGACCGCGCCGCCGAGCGGGTTCCAGGCCAGCACCTCCAGGTACCGGCCGAAGACGAACGCGGGCGCCTGGATGGCGTCCAGCAGGTGCTGCAGCTCGGGCCGGATCCGCGGCGCCGGGCCCGGCTCCCGGCGCTGCGGCGCGGCGAGGTTGTGCAGGTAGGACTCCTCGCCGGCGTCGAGGCGCAGCGCACGGGCCAGCGAGCCGAGGACGGCGTCGGAAACGTTCTTCGCGCGGCCCTGCTCCAGCCGCGTGTAGTAGTCGACGCTGATCCCGGCCAGCTGCGCCAGCTCCTCGCGCCGCAGGCCCTTGACCCGCCGCTGGGTGACCCCGCGCGGCAGGCCGAGGCCGGCGGGGTCGAGGGCGGCGCGGCGCGCCTTCAGGAAGGCGCCCAGCTCGCTCATCACTTCCCGCCGCGGGCCATGCGCAGCACGTCGAGCGCCTCGTCCAGCTGCGCCTCGGTGAGCTTCCCCTCCTGCACGTACCCGCGTTCGATGACGACTTCCCGGATCGTCTTCAGTTCCTTCAGCGCCTGCTTCGCGACCGCGGCCGCGGCCTCGTAACCGATGTATTTGTTCAACGGCGTCACGATGGACGGCGAGCCCTCGGCGTAGGTCCGCGTGCGGTCTGTGTTCACCGTGATGCCCGCGAACACCTTGTCCGCCAGCAGCCGCGAAACGGCCGCGAGCAGCCGCGCCGATTCGAGCACGTTGCGGGCGATCACCGGCAGGTTGACGTTGAGCTGGAAGTTGCCCGCGGCCCCGGCGAACGCGACGGCCGCGTCGTTGCCGATCACCTGCGCGACCACCTGCAGCGTCGCCTCCGGGAGCACCGGGTTCACCTTGCCCGGCATGATCGACGAACCCGGCTGCAGGTCCGGCAGCGCCAGCTCGGCCAGGCCGGTGCGCGGCCCGGAGCCCAGCCACCGCAGGTCGTTGGCGATCTTGTTGAGCGACACGGCGATCGTGCGCAGGTGCCCGGAGGTCTCGACGACGCTGTCCTGCGTCGCCTGCGCCTCGAAGTGGTCGCGGGCCTCGGTCAGCGGCAGCCCGGTCACCGTGGCGAGCTCGGCGGCGACCGACGAGCCGAAGCCGTCCGGCGCGTTGAGCCCCGACCCGACGGCCGTGCCGCCGATCGGCAGCTCGCCCAGCCGCGGCAGGCCCGACTTGAGCCGCTCGACGCCGTAGCGGATCTGCGACGCCCACGCGCCGGCCTCCTGGCCGAGCGTGATCGGCACGGCGTCCATCAGGTGCGTACGGCCGGACTTCACGACGTCCGCCCATTCCGCGGCGCGCACCTCGATGGCGCCGGCGAGGTATTCGAGCGCCGGGATGACGTCCTTGGTCACGGCTTCGGTCGCGGCGACGTGGATCGTCGTCGGGAAGGTGTCGTTCGACGACTGCGACGCGTTGACGTGGTCGTTCGGGTGCACGTCCCGGCCGAGCGCGCGCGAAGCCAGCGTCGCGATGACCTCGTTGGCGTTCATGTTCGACGACGTCCCCGAGCCGGTCTGGAAGACGTCGATCGGGAAGTGCGCGTCGTGGGCCCCGTCGGCGACCTCGCCGGCGGCGGCCGCGATGGCGTCCGCGACGTCGGCGTCCAGCACGCCCAGTTTCTGGTTCACCCGCGCCGCGGCGGCTTTGAGCAGGCCGAGCGCGCGGATCTGGGCCCGTTCCAGGCCCCGGCCCGAGATGGGGAAGTTCTCGACGGCCCGCTGCGTCTGCGCGCGGTAGAGCGCGTCGGCGGGCACGCGGACCTCGCCCATCGTGTCGTGTTCGATCCGGTATTCCTGATCAGCCATGACACCGATTCTGGACCTGTTCCGGCCGCCCCGCGTGGTGGCGTTGCGCACCCCGCCCGCCGGATGGTGTACGCACCTGTACAGCACACCTACTCCGCGGTAGGTTACGGCGATCCGCGTGATCAGCTTCATGATTCAAAGGGGAGTCATGACCGTTCGCACCGCCGCGTCCGCCGCCGCGCTCGCGCTGGCCGTCGCCGCCGCTCCGGCCACTCCGGCCGCCGCTTCGGCCGGTTCCTTCTACGTATACGACGGCAGCACGCCGTTGTCGTCCTACGCACCCGGGACCGTTCTCAAGACCCGGACCCTGGCCTACCACGTCGTCGGGCTCGCGACGCCGGTGCAGGCCGTCCAGCTGCTCTACCGGACCACCGACGCGCAGGGCCGTCCGGCCGCGAACGTCACCTCGGTCGTCCGCAGCATCACCGGCGACACCACAAAAGCCGTGTCGTACCAGTCGGCCTACGACTCGCTCGACCCCGCCGATGCGCCGTCGCGGGCCATCGCCGGGGACGTCACCCTCGGCGGGCTCCTGCCCAACGCCGAGTCGCTGCTGCTCCTGCCGTCGCTCCTGCTGGGCTACAACGTGGTCGTGCCCGACACCGAAGGCCAGACCGCGGACTTCGCCGCCGGGCCGGAGTACGGCACGAACACCCTCGACTCGATCCGCGCCGTGACGAGCTCGGCGGCGACCGGGATGACCAAGAGCACGAAGTTCGGCCTCCTCGGCTACTCCGGCGGCGCGATCGCGACCGGCTGGGCGGCCGCGCTGGCGCCGAGTTACGCCCCCGACGTCAACGGAAACCTCGTCGGCTTCACCGAAGGCGGCGTGCTCGTCGACCCCGCGCACAACCTGCGGTACGTCAGCGGCAGCCCGGTCTGGTCCGGCGTCATCCCGATGGCGCTGATCGGCGTCGCGCGCGGCTACGGCATCGACCTGCGGCCGTACGCGAGCGAGTACGGGCTCAAGGTGCTCGACGAGCTGGAGCACGCGTCGATCATCACCGCGCTCGGCCGCTACCCGGGGCTGACGTGGCAGAAGATCGCGAAACCCGAATACGCGAACCCGAACTCGGTGCCGCCTTTCGTCGCCGCGGTGAACCAGGTCAACATCGGGTCCGCGCCGACGCCGTCGGTCCCCGGCTTCATCGCCCAGGGCAACGCCGGGTTCCTCGAAGGGACCACGGGCAACCTGCCGGGCATCGGCACCGGCGACGGCGTGATGGTGGCCGGCGACGTCCGGGCGCTCGCCCGGCAGTACTGCGCCACCGGCAACGGCTCGATCAAGTACACGCAGTACGACGCGCTCAGCCACGTCGGCGGCGTGGCGGCGTGGGCGCCCGCGGCGATCGGCTGGCTGGCCGACCGGTTCGCCGGCAAGGCGGCGCCGTCGAGCTGCGGGCACATCCCGGCGGGCAACTCGCTGGACCCGGAGCAGCCGGCCTGACCGCGGCCGTACCCGGCGGGGCGGCCCGCCGGGTACGGTGCCGCGATGCAGACCCGTCTCCCCAAAGGGCCGCACAGCCTCAGCCGGGAGGAGGTGGCGCGGGTCCAGCGCGCCCGGCTGGTCGAAGCGGTGCTGGCCAACGTCGGCGAGCGCGGCTACGCGGCGCCACATCACGGCGTCCGCGGGTGTCTCCCGCACGTCGTTCTACGAGCAGTTCACCGGCAAGCAGGCCGCGTTCCTGGCCGCCTACCGGGCGGTGACCGGGGGGTTCCTCGACCAGGGCGTCGCGGTCGCGGCCGAGGCGCCGGGCCCGCTCGACGCCGTCACCGCGTGCGGTGACTTCGTCGTCGGCTACGTGCGCCGCCGTCCCGTGGTGGCCCGCGCTGTCCTGCTGGAGATCCACGCCCTCGGCGACGCGGGCCTCGAAGCGCGCGAAGAGATGCTGCGCGCGAGCGAAGCGGTGTTCGACCGGACGGCGGTGTGGCTGCGCACGACCGAGCCGGAGCTGGCCCTCCCGCCGCCGTTCACCGCCCGCACCGTGGTCGCCGCGACGATCGAGCTGCTCACCCAGGCCATCTGGCTCGCCACCGGCGACGCCTACGACCGCGCCCGCGAAGCCATCCGGCACACCTGGCTGCTGGGGCTGTACGGACACCGGAACATTGCCGCACAATCCGGCTAGGATCGGCTGTGTTCTCGATCACCGCCATCCACCACTGGCTGGAGCGAGCATGACTGACGTTGCTGGGGATCCCTACGACCTCGTCATCATCGGCGCGGGCCCGACGGGCCTGTTCGCCGCCTACTACGCCGGGTTCCGCGGCCTTTCGATGGCGGTGGTCGACTCGCTGCCCGAGCCCGGCGGGCAGGTCACCGCGATGTACCCGGAGAAGATGATCTACGACGTCGGCGGGTTCGCCGAGGTCCGCGGCCGCGACCTGGTCGACGGCCTGGTGCAGCAGGCCGCGCCGTTCAAGCCGAGGTACCTGCTGGGGCGCAAGGCCGAGAAGCTGGCGCCGGCCGGCGACGGCGTCGAGCTGACCCTCGACGGCGGCGAGACGCTGCAGGCCCGCGCGGTGCTGATCACCGCGGGCATCGGCGAGTTCACCCCGCGCCCGCTGCCCGCCGGCGACGGCTGGCTCGGCCGCGGCATGGTCCACTTCGTGCCCTCGCTGCAAGCGCACGCGGGACAGCACGTCGTGGTCGTCGGCGGCGGCGACTCGGCGTTCGACTGGATCCTCGCGCTGCACCCGGTCGCGGCGAGCGTGACGCTGGTGCACCGGCGCGCGAAGTTCCGCGCCGCCGAATCGATCGTCCGGCAAGCGCGCGAGCTCGGCACCCGGATCATCACCGACGCCGAGGTGACGCGGTTCGTCGAAGCGGCCGACGGCACGCTCGAAGCCGTCGACGTTTCGATCAAGGGCGCGGGTGAGGAACGGCTTCCCGCCAACGCTGTAGTCGCGGCGCTCGGGTTCACCGCCGACCTGGGCCCGATCGAAAGCTGGGGCCTGGAAATCTCCCATCGCGCCATCTCCGTCGACTCGACGATGGCGACCGCGCGTGAACGCGTCTACGCCGCCGGCGACGTCGCCGCGTACCCGGGCAAGGTGAAGCTGATCGCGACCGGCTTCGGCGAGGCCGCGACGGCCGTCAACAACATCGCCGTGGCGCTCGACCCGGAGGCCCACCTGTTCCCGGGCCACTCGAGCAACGCCGAGTAGGTCAGGCCTTGGTTTTCTCCGCGATCCACGGCGCGTAGGCGACGACGGAGGTGTAGATCGACGGCGCCGTCGCGCATTCCGGGTCGTTGTTGCCCGGCCGGCTGGTGACGCCGACGATCTGCCAGGTGTCGCCGCTGCGTACGATCTCCGGGCCGCCGGAGTCGCCGAAGCACGCTCCCGCCTTGCCGCCGGGGTTATCGGTGCACAGCTCGGCCGTGCCGTCGAACCCGGACGTGCACTTCGAGCCCTCGACGATGTGGGTGTCGAGCTGCTGCAACGCCGTCGGGAGCCCGCCACAGTTCAGCTTCGGGCAAGTCTGGCCCCAGCCGACGATCCGGGTCGCGGTGCCCGGCGACGCGGCCGCCCCCAGCCCGATCGGGGTGGTCGTGACCGGCGCCGTCAGCCGCAGCAGCGCGATGTCACCAGCCGGGCTCTGGGTGTTGAACGCCGGGTTCACGACGATCCCGGCGACCTGGGCGACCTCGCCGCCCTGGCCGGAGTCGTTCGTCCCGAGCCGCAGCGAGATGGCGGACGGGGTCTTGCCGAACGCGCAGTGCGCGGCCGTGACCACCCAGGTGGGCGCGATCAGCGCGCCGGCGCAGAACAGCTTGCCCGCCGGGGTGTGCAGCGAGACGGTGAACGGGTACGGCTGGTCCGCGGCGACGCCCCCGACGATGGCGGGGGCGGCCGCGGCGGAGCCCGGGACCACGACGGCGAGGATCAGGGCCAGCAGGGCCGGCAGTCGCCTGGTCACGGAACTCCTCACGGCAGCGGGGGCACCACGTCGTCGTCGGGCGCGTCCAGGTGGCCGTCGAAGTTGACCGAGGAGTACGCCCGCAGCTTGTTCAGCCGGTGGTAGCCGTCGATCATTCTGACGGTCCCGGACTTGGACCGCATCACGATGGACTGCGTCGTCGCGCCGCCCTCGCGGTAGTGGACGCCGCGCAGCAGGTCGCCGTCGGTGACGCCGGTGGCGCAGAAGAAGACGTTGTCGCCGCGCACGAGGTCGTCGTTCAGCAGGATCCGGTCGAGGTCGTGCCCGGCGGCGAGGGCCTTCTCGCGCTCGGCGTCGTCCTTCGGCCACAGCCGGCCCTGCAGCTCGCCGCCGAGGCACTTCATCGCGCAGGCCGCGATGATGCCCTCGGGAGTGCCGCCGATGCCGAGCAGCATGTCGACGCCGGTGGTCGGGCGGGCCGCGGCGATCGCGCCCGCGACGTCGCCGTCGGAGATGAACCGGATCCGCGCGCCGGCCTCGCGGACCTCCTTGATGATCTGCTCGTGGCGCGGGCGGTCGAGGATGCACACGGTGACGTCGCCGACGCTGCTGTTCTTCGCCTTGGCGACCCGGCGGATGTTCTCCGCGACCGGCGCCCCGAGCTCCACCTTGCCCGCGGCTTCGGGCCCGACGGCCAGCTTTTCCATGTAGAACACCGCGGACGGGTCGAACATCGCGCCGCGCTCAGCCACCGCGAGCACCGCGAGGGCGTTCGGCATGCCCTTGGCCATCAGCGTGGTGCCGTCGACCGGGTCGACCGCGACGTCGCAGTCCGGCCCGTCGCCGTTGCCGACCTCTTCGCCGTTGAACAGCATGGGCGCTTCGTCCTTTTCGCCTTCGCCGATCACCACGACCCCGCGCATCGACACCGTCGAGACGAGCTGGCGCATCGCGTCGACGGCCGCGCCGTCCCCGCCGATCTTGTCGCCGCGGCCGACCCAGCGGCCGGCGGCCATGGCGGCGGCTTCGGTGACCCGGACCAGCTCCATCGCGAGGTTGCGGTCGGGCGCTTCACGACGACTCTCTGCGGCGGACATCATTGCCTCCCGGATGCTGGAACTGGCGGGTAGCCAGTCTGTCAGATACCGGCCGTGTTTCCAGATACCGTCGGCATGGCCTACCTCACTGCTCGGAGTCGTCCTCCACGGACGCGAGAGCGGCCTCGATCCGCTCGCGCGCGCCTTCGAGATGGCGCTCACAGACCTTCGCGAGCTTCTCGCCCTTCTCCCACAACGCGAGCGACTGTTCGAGCGAAAGCCCGCCCGCCTCGAGCTCGCGGACGACCTCGACGAGCCGGTCGCGGGCCTGCTCGTAGCCGAGTTCCCCGCCGGTTGTTTCACTCACGCTCGGTGTTCTCCGACCTTCCGGGCTTGCACGCTGTTCGCGCACACTACCGCGCTGGCCATGGCGTGGTCGTACCCGACGAACGCCAGCGCGAACTCCTGCCCGTCACCGTCCGCGATCGCCTCTTCGAGGTTCTCCTGCGCGCCGGCCACCCGCTTGCGGTGCCCGGCGCCCTCGGCGAACCACCAGCGCGAGCCGACCTGCATCGACGTCGCTTCGGACAGCCGCCGCAGCTGCGGCCCCAGGTCGCGGCGGGCCGCCGTGCCGCAGCCGGCCAGCAGGGCCGTCCAGCACTCCGCGGCCGCCCGATCCGTGCGCACCGCCTGGTCCAGCAGCGGGCGCGCGCCGAGCCGCCGGGCCGCGTCCATGGTGAGCGGGAGGAACGTCGCCCTCAATCCTGTACCCCTTCCGCCACCGCGCCGATCGCGCCGTCACCCACGCGCACGCGCAGCTGGGCACCGGCCTCGACTTCGGAGACGGAGCGGAGTACCTGGAGGTTGCCTTCGGCGTCGACGAACTGCACGACCGCGTACCCGCGGGCCAGCGTCGCGGCCGGCCCGAGCGCGGTGAGCCGGGCCCGCGCGTTCGCGACCTCGGCCTGGTCCTTGGCGAGCAGCGTCAGCATGGCGCGGCGGGCGCGTTCGCGGTGGACCTCGACGTCGTCCTGCCGCCGCTGGACCGGGCCCAGCGGGTCGGCCAGCGACGGCCGGCTGCGGATCTGGTTGAGCAGCCGCGCCTGCGTGTCGACCCAGCCGTGCAGGGCGCGGCGCCCGCGGTCGCGCATCTGCCGGACCCGCTCGGTCTCCTCGCGCACGTCCGGGACGATCCGCTTGCCGGCGTCGGTCGGCGTCGAGCAGCGCAGGTCGGCGACGTGGTCGAGCAGCGGGGTGTCCGGTTCGTGCCCGATCGCGCTGACGACCGGCGTGCCCGCGGCCGACACCGCCCGGCAGAGCGCCTCGTCGGAGAACGGCAGCAGGTCCTCGACGCTGCCGCCGCCGCGGGCGATGACGATGACGTCGATCTCGGGGTCGGCGTCCAGGATCCGCAGCGCCCGCATCACCTGCGGGACGGCCTGCGAGCCCTGGACGGCCGTGTTGAGCACCTTGATCCGCACGTGCGGCCACCGGCGCTGGGCGTTGGCCAGGACGTCCCGCTCGGCCGCCGACGCGCGGCCGGTGATCAGCCCGACGCCCTTCGGCAGGAACGGGATCGGCCGCTTGCGCTGCGGCGAGAACAGGCCCTCGGCGGCCAGCAGCTTCCGCAACCGTTCGATCCGGGCCAGCAGCTCACCTATGCCGACCGCGCGGATCTGGTCGGCACGCAGGCTGATCGTGCCGCGGCCGAAGAAGTACGACGGCTTCGCGTGCACCACCACGCTCGCGCCCTCGCGAAGCGGCGGCTCCATCTCGCGGATCAGCCAGTTCGGGCAGGTGACCGACATCGAGACGTCGGCCGAGGGGTCGCGCAGGGTCAGGAACGCCGTCTGCGTGTTCGGGCGCGAGCTGACCTGCGTGACCTGACCCTCGACCCAGACCGCGCCGAGCCGGTGGATCCAGTCGCCGATCTTCCGGGCGACGGTCCGGACCGGCCACGGCGCTTCCGCGGTGCTCGCGGGAGCCGGTGCGGACTCGGTGCTCACCGGTCTTCCGCGCCGTCTTCCTTGTTCGGCTCCGCCTTGCGGGCGTTGGCGATCCGGCGGGACAGCATGCCGGTGAACGACGAGCGGTCGGCGTGCGCGCGTTCGTACTCGAGGATGGTCTCGAGCTGGTCGATCGAGAGCTGGCGCAGCCGGGCCCGCAGCTGCGGGAGGGTGAGCTGGTCGTAGCCGGTCAGCCCGGCCGGACCCTCGTACCCCGCGGCGCTGGTCCGCGGCGTCTCGCTCTTGGTCTTCTTGTCGACCTTGGGCGTGCCGGGCTTCGGCTTCTTCGGCGGCTCGGGCTCGGCCCGGGCTTCGGGCTCGCTGTCGTGCTCGCCGTCGGCGTGGTCCTCGGCGAGCGCGCGTTCCTCGTCGGCCCAGGGATCGCCGAGCTCGGCTTCGAGCTCGGCGGCCGACGGGACGCGGCCGTTGATCTCCGAACGCGGTTCGGGCACGTCGGCGACCGGGGCGAGGTTCGGCCGTGCGGGCGGGACGTCGGGCGCGGCGTCCTCGTCGAACGTCGCCCAGCTCGGCGTGTCTTCCACCGGGCGCAGGCTCGACAGGGCGCTGTCGCCCTTGATCGCCAGCTCGGTGACGTGCTGCTGCACGCGCATGGAGGCCTGGAGCACCTGGCTGACCACGGTCACCGGAAGGCCGGCCAGCTGCCGGGGAAGTTCGCGAACCCGCTCGGCGGTGGAGACGGCGAGGCCCGCGGCGACCCGGAGGGGGAGCGGGAATGGCTTCATGGGTCCAGCCTGCCGCATGACTGCCGCTCCTGCCCAACCGAATGGGCGCAGCGCGTGACGGGCGGCACACCTCGGTAGGGGGACGAAGCTCACCCGAAAGGGACTTCGAGTTCGTCTCGGGGCTGCCCGTACCCTGGGTGGCATGAGTGCAGCGAGTCCCGGAATCGAACCCGCGGGTACCCCCACGATCACCGGAACCGCTTCCGGCAAGCGGGTGCTGCTCGCCAAACCCCGTGGTTACTGCGCCGGCGTCGACCGCGCGGTGATCGCCGTCGAGAAGGCCCTCGAGGTCTACGGCGCCCCGGTGTACGTCCGCAAGGAGATCGTGCACAACAAGCACGTCGTCGAGACGCTGCGTGAGCGCGGCGCGATCTTCGTCGAGGAGACGTCCGAGGTGCCCGAGGGCGCGCTGGTGGTGTTCTCCGCCCACGGCGTCTCGCCGATGGTGCACCAGGAGGCGGCCGACCGGAACCTGCGCACGATCGACGCGACCTGCCCCCTGGTGACGAAGGTGCACAAGGAGGTCAACCGGTTCGCGAAGGACGACTACGACATCCTGCTGATCGGCCACGAAGGCCACGAAGAGGTCGAGGGCACCGCCGGCGAGGCGCCGGACAAGGTCCAGCTGGTCGACAAGGCCGAGGACGTCGGCAAGGTCGAGGTGCGCGACCCGTCGAAGGTGATCTGGCTGTCCCAGACGACGCTGTCGGTCGACGAGACGATGGAGCGCGTCGACCAGCTGCGCGAGCGCTTCCCGAACCTGCTGGACCCGCCGAGCGACGACATCTGCTACGCGACGACGAACCGCCAGGTCGCGGTCAAGGCGATGGCCGCCGAGTGCGACCTGGTGCTGGTGGTCGGGTCGACGAACTCGTCCAACTCGAAGCGCCTGGTCGAGGTGGCCCTGAAGGCCGGCGCGCGGGCGTCGTACCTGGTCGACTTCGCGCACGAGGTCGACGAAGCATGGCTCTCCGGCGTGACGACGGTCGGGGTCACGTCGGGCGCCTCGGTGCCGGACGTCCTGGTCATGGAGCTGCTGACCTGGCTCGCCGAGCGCGGCTACGGCGATGTCGACGAGGTCACGACGGCCAACGAGAAGATCTCCTTCGCCCCGCCCAAGGAACTGCGGAAGGTCTGATACCCGCCTGATCACGCGTGATGCCCCGCCGATCACGCGTGATGCCCGCTGGAGCACGAAAACGGCGGTCACCTCTTCGGAGGTGACCGCCGTTTTTCCTCAGCGTTCTTCTTCGTCCCAGGGACGGTTCCGCCGTGGCGGGGTACTCCGCCCCCCGGACGGGCGGCGAGGCGGCGGGGTGTCCCGGCCGTCCTCGGCGGGAGGGCGCGGACGCCGCCGCGGAGCGTCGCCGCGCGGTTCGCGCCGGCGCGGGTCGCCTTCGTCCGGGCGGGGCGTGCGCCGGGTGGCCGGCGGCGGCTTGCGCGTGCCGCGGGTGCCGGAGTCGCGTTC